>NZ_JAPNUE010000002.1 GCF_026626305.1 Frigidibacter sp. RF13
CCCCCCACACCCCAGCCGCCCTCGGCGCCGTGTGTCGCCCGTCTCGGGGGGGGGGGGGGGGGCCCCCCCCCCCCCCCCCCGCGGATCGCCGCCAACGGCGGCGAAACCACAAAATCTTGGGCCTTCCGCGTGACAATCCCGGGCCGAACCCCTATAAAATGGGCAGAAAACGAACAGGCGGACAGGCATGACTGAGAAGGCGCAAAAGCCCGGCGAATACGGCGCGGATTCCATCAAGGTTCTCAAGGGGTTGGAGGCTGTCCGCAAGCGCCCCGGCATGTATATCGGCGATACCGACGACGGCTCGGGCCTGCATCACATGGTCTACGAAGTCGTGGACAACGGTATCGACGAGGCCTTGGCCGGTCACGCGACCGAAGTGGTGGTGAAAATCCATGCTGACGACAGCGTCTCGGTCCGCGACAATGGCCGAGGGATTCCGGTCGACATGCACCCTGAAGAGGGCGTCTCGGCGGCCGAGGTCATCATGACCCAGCTGCATGCGGGCGGAAAGTTCAACAACACCGACGAGGGCGGCAACGCCTACAAGGTCTCGGGCGGCCTGCATGGCGTCGGCGTGTCAGTGGTGAATGCACTCTCCGAATGGCTGGAACTCACCGTCTGGCGTAACGACACCGAATATCGCGCGCGCTTCGAGGATGGCGAATGCACCGTCCATGTGCACGAGGTGGGCCCCGCTCCCGGCAAGCGCGGCACCGAAGTGCGCTTCCTGGCGTCCGCCAAGACCAATCGGCCGGACGGCACCTTTTCGGACCTCGACTATCAGTTCAAGACACTTGAAAACCGTCTGCGCGAACTGGCTTTCCTCAATTCCGGCGTCCGCATCGTGATCGAGGACGACCGCCACGCCGAGCCGATCCAGACCGAGTTGTTCTACGAAGGCGGTGTTCGGGAATTCGTGAAATATCTCGACCGCTCCAAGCAGTCGGTGATGGCAGAGCCAATCTACATGACAGGCGAACGTGCCGGGATCGGCGTTGAGGTCGCCATGTGGTGGAACGACAGCTACCATGAAAGCGTACTGCCCTTTACGAACAACATCCCCCAGCGCGACGGTGGCACGCACCTTGCGGGCTTCCGTGGCGCGCTGACCCGCACCATCAACAATTACGCGCAATCCTCCGGTATCGCCAAACGTGAGAAGGTCGATTTCACCGGCGACGACGCGCGCGAGGGGCTGACCTGCGTCTTGTCCGTGAAGGTGCCCGACCCGAAATTTTCCAGCCAGACCAAGGATAAGCTGGTGTCGTCCGAGGTTCGCCCGGCGGTCGAGAATCTGGTGAACGAGAAGCTTGCCGAATGGTTCGAGGAGAACCCCGCCCAGGCCAAGATCATCGTCGGCAAGATCATCGAGGCCGCGCTGGCCCGCGAAGCCGCCCGCAAGGCCCGCGAACTCACGCGCCGCAAGACGGCGATGGATGTGGCCTCGCTGCCCGGCAAGCTGGCGGACTGTCAGGAAAAGGACCCCGCTCTATCGGAGCTCTTCCTCGTCGAGGGTGACTCGGCTGGCGGGTCCGCCAAGCAGGGCCGCGAAAGGAAGAACCAGGCCGTCCTGCCGCTCCGCGGAAAGATCCTGAACGTCGAGCGTGCGCGTTTCGACCGGATGCTCTCGTCCGAACAGATAGGCACGCTGATCACCGCGCTTGGAACGGGCATCGGACGCGACGAGTTCAATGTCGACAAGCTGCGCTACCACAAGATCATCATCATGACCGACGCCGATGTCGACGGCGCCCATATCCGCACGCTTTTGCTGACCTTCTTCTTCCGCCAGATGCCCGACCTGATCGAACGCGGGCACCTCTACATCGCCCAGCCGCCGCTTTACAAAGTGGCGCGCGGCAAGTCCGAGGTCTATCTGAAGGACCAGGCCGCACTGGAGGATTACCTCGTCCAGGCCGGGATCGACGGCGCGGTACTGAAGCTCGGCTCGGGCGAAGAAATCACCGGCGCGGACCTCGCGCGCGTGATCGAGGAAGCGCGCGTGGTCAAGCGCATCCTCGGCGCCTTCCCGACCCATTATCCCCGCCATATCCTCGAACAGGCGGCGATCGCAGGGGCGCTGATGCCCGGCCGGGTCGATGCCGACGCCCAGGGCGTGGCGAACGAGGTCGCGCGGCGGCTCGACGAGGTTGCGGTCGAATATGAACGCGGCTGGTCCGGTCGCCCGACACAGGATCACGGCCTGCGCTTCGCCCGCGCGCTACGCGGCGTCGAGGAGGTGCGGACATTGGATGGCCCGGTCCTGCGCTCCGGCGAAAGCCGCCGCCTTGCCACGCATACGCAAAGCCTGCAGGAAACCTACGGCGCGCTCGCCCGTCTCGTTCGGAAGGACAAGGAGCAGCCGATCCATGGCCCGACCGAGCTTCTGGCCGCGATCCTCGCCGAAGGCGAGAAGGGCCTGACGCTGCAGCGCTACAAGGGCCTTGGCGAAATGAACCCCGAGCAGCTCTGGGAAACCACGCTCGACGCCTCGGCCCGCACGCTTCTGCAGGTGAAGGTCGACGATCTGGCCGAGGCCGAGGACATCTTCACCAAGCTGATGGGCGATGTCGTCGAACCGCGCCGCGAATTCATTCAGCAGAATGCACTGAGCGTCGAGAATCTGGATTTCTAGAGTCTTGCAGGGGTGCGCATAGCTCTGCAGCTGCGGCATTATTCTACGTTTATTGCGCCTATTCATCCGGCCAGCATGGACCAGTCCAAGCCGAAGCGCTGGAGGTATTTCCTGAGGCGATCGGCGTCGTTCACAGTCTTGCGCTGCTTGCGCGACACGGAGAAGAGGCAACGCCCGGCATCGCTGAGGCTGGAGGAGCTTCGGCAGGTGCGGATCACCTCGGCAAGCTGCACACGATCGAAAGGGTCGATGTCGGCTGCGGCGTCACCGAGGGTATCTGCGATCAGGCGATGATCGTCATCCGCATTGGCCCCCCGCCAATCCTTCCGGAGTCCCTCGATCTCCTCCTCGACCATTGGACGGGTGATCCTACCGCGCGGCGCGAGTGTACAAAGCCGCCGGATGGAACTGCCGAAATCACGAAAGTTGCCCAGCCAGGGTGTGGCCGGGTCGCGGGCGAAGCGCAGGAAGAGGTCGCGTGCATCGGTGCTAAATCCGACCTGTGCACCAAGCTCGCGTTCCGCGCGCGAGAGTTCGAATACAAGGTTCGCCTCGATATCCTCGCGCCGGTCGCGCAGGGCGGGCAGGCGGAAGCTCCACATGTTGAGCCGGGCCAGCAGATCGGGACGGAACCTGCCCTCAGCCGTCAGGCGCACCGGATCACGGCTGGTTCCGGCGATGACCTGGAAGCGGCTGGTCACCTCATGATCGGAGCCTAGGGGATAGTAGCGCCCGGTCTCGATCGCATGGAGGAGCGCGGCCTGTTCGTCGAGCCCGAGTTCGTCAACCTCATCGAGGAACAGCACCCCGCCGCTCGCCTCATGCAACAGCCCGCTGCGCTCGCTACCCGCTTGTCCGGTATGGCTGCGCCTTTGGCCGAATAGCGTCGCCAATGCCGAACTGCCCCGCAATGTAGCGCAGTTGATCTGGACCAGCCGCCCCTTCACCCGCCGCCGTTGAAGCTTCAGTTCGTAGATGCGTTGCGCAAGTTCAGTCTTTCCGGTGCCGCTCTCGCCCAAAAGTAGGATCGGCGCGTCCGATGTACCCGCCACCAGCTCGATCCGATCAATGACCGCATTGTAGGAGGCGCTGCGCGTCTCGATCCCGCCCTTCAGAAGGTCGCTGTATTCGCGGGCCAAAAGGTCGAAACGCTGCTGCAGCGCGTTGTAGCGGCTGAGGTCAAGGTCGATGATGTCGAGCGTACCCGGTCCATCATCCTCGCCGCGCGGCGGGCCGGTCTGGGCGAGCTTCGCGGGCACATGGCGACTTTCGGTCAGCAGGAACCAGCAGATCTGTGCCACATGCGTGCCGGTCGTCAGGTGAACGAAATACTGCTCGCGGTCCTCGTCGAAGCCGTAGTCGCGGGCAAGGTCGAAGAGCTTTCCGTAGACCTCCTGAAAGTCCCAAGGATTTGCAAGGTCGAGGCGGCGCAGCAGAACCTCGGTTTCTGGGGACAAGCCCTCGATCTCCCGCCGGACATGCTCGGCGAGGCCCAGATGCCGCCCGTCATGCAGAAGTTCCAGCCGGTGAACCGGAAAATCGGGGTGGCTGCAAAGGCTTACGCTCGGCTTCCAGCGCTTGCGTTTGCCCATATCGAGCTGGGTGCCGAGGAAGCCGATGACCACATTGCGCATACCATATCCGATTGGATAATTTCGTATATTCATGTATCGTATACATGGTACCTCAATCCAGCAATATCCGATATTCTTATTTTATTACAACGGTTTATGGAGAATCCACGTTTTTCTCGGCATCCCCCGAATCCCATGCCACAAGGTCCTCGTAGAAAAGAGGACGAGAGAAAAATGGCGAACAAATCCGTGTTTGCATCGATCAAGGGCCGGTTGCTGCCGAAGGCGACCGCGAGGAACGCCGAAGGCGCACCGGCCTACGCTTACTCCGATGCCCATGCGCTCGCGCAGGTTGCCGTGACCGGGACGTTCGGCGGCATGTTCTACACCGATCCACAGGACGAGCTGGAATATGTCGTCGATCTGGCCGAGACGGTCGAGCCGCGCTTTCTGGCTCAGGCTGCGGTCTATGCCCGCCAGTCGGGTTACATGAAGGACATGCCGGCGGTGCTGCTCGCAGTTCTGGCCCGGCGCGATCCGGTCCTGTTCCGCGCGGTCTTTGGCCGCGTGGTCGATAACGGCAAGATGCTGCGCACTTTCGTGCAGGTCGTGCGGTCGGGTCAGACTGGGCGCAAGTCGCTCGGTTCAGCGCCGAAGGCGATGGTTCAGGCCTTGCTGAACGGCGCGTCCGACCGGGCGCTTCTGGCGGCCAACATCGGCAACGACCCCTCCCTGGCCGACGTGATCCGCATGGTGCACCCGAAGCCGGAGAGCAAGGAGCGTGAGGCGTTCTTTGCCTGGATCGTCGGGCGGCCCTGCAATCTTGCCCTGCTGCCGCAGGCGGTGCAGGACTGGCTGGCCTTCAAGGCGACGGGCAAGGGTCCGGTTCCGGATGTGCCGTTCCAGATGCTCACGCAACTGGAACTGTCGCCGCAGCACTGGGCGCGGATCGCGCGCAAAGGATCGTGGCAGATGGTGCGCCAGAACCTGAACACGTTCCATCGTCACGGTGTTTTCGGCGTGACGAAGAACGTGGCCCATATCGCGGCCCTGCTGCGTGACCCTGAAGCTATCGGCAAGGCGAGTGCCTTCCCGTATCAGCTGATGGTCGCGGCGCAGAACCTGGCCGCCGACATGCCGCGCGAGATCGTCGAGGCGCTGCACGACGCGATGGAAATCGCCGTGCGGAACGTACCGAAGATCGCCGGTCAGGTCGTTGTGTGCCCGGACGTTTCCGGCTCCATGACGTGGTCGGTGAACGGGTATCGCCCGGGTGCGACCTCGGTCGTGCGGCATGTGGATGTTGCGGCCCTCGTGGCAGCCGCGTTTCAGCGGGTAAACCGCGGATGCCAGGTTCTGCCGTTCGACACGGCCGTGCGCGACGTGCGTCTTGAGCCGCGCGACACGATCCTGACGAACGCGGAGCGTCTGGCTGCCCTCGCGGGTGGCGGGACGACCTGCTCGGCGCCGCTGAAGTGGCTGAACGATCGCGGCCGGTCTCCGGACCTCGTGGTCTTTGTGTCCGACAACCAGTCCTGGGTCGACGCCCGGGCGGGCGGGCAGGGAACTGCGATGCTGGCGGAGTGGGAGAAGGTGAAACGACGGAACCCGAAGGCCAAACTGGTCTGCATCGACATCGCGCCCTACGGCACGACGCAGGCGCAGACCCGTGAGGATGTGCTGAATATCGGCGGGTTCTCGGACGTGGTCTTCGACCAGATCGCGGCCTTTGCCGAAGGTCGGACCGGCCCGGATCATTGGGTCGGCGAGATCGGCAAGATCGAACTGTGAAACGGTGTCAGTCGGAATGGTCCGCCTGACCCTCCCCAAAACGGAAGGAACGAAATTCTCGGCGAATGCCGGTGGAACTACAGATTGTCACTCTCCAGGTCGCGGGTTCGAATCCCGCCGTGCCGTCGCCCTTCTGGGACCGGCGCGTAGCTCAGGCGGGTAGAGCGGGACGTTTCACCAAACCCTTGTCGCCGGGGCCATCAACATTCGGCTGTAGCTCAGCGGCAGAGCGCCTGACTGTTAATCAGGATGTCGTTGGTTCGACCCCAACCAGCCGAGCCAGAATTGAAAGGAACGACCCGGGGGAATGCCCGTGGGAGTACATCGCTTGAACCGACTGCCGAAAGGCCTCTCACGAACCCCTTGTCCCCCGGGACCAATATCAGACGCGACGAATGCCGGTGGAACTACATCTAATCATATGGTCGCGGGTTCAAATCCCGCCATCGCGTCCCCGCGATGTAGCTCAGCCCGGTAGAGCATATGCAACGTTTAGCCACACCCTTGTCGCCGTGACCTCTATCGAGTGAGTTTGGGACATGACTGAAGACAACAAGACCTTCGACCCCGTGACGGGCGAGCAGCTGAAAGACTGGGGTCACCGCCCCGGCAAGCATTTTCCCGCACTACTGGCGCGGGCGAATGAAATGCGCGCGGCCGGACTTGGCCTTGTCCGTATTCGCTCTGAACTGGAGGGAGAGATCCCTCCGGAACCGGTGACGATGGACCTGCGCGCGCCCGGTGCGGTGCCGTTTCACGAGAATATCGACATCGGTGATCCCGACGAAGAGGACAATGTCCTCAAGGTCCGCGCCACGATGACGGAACTGATGCGGACGCCGACGATCGAGGCGGGCGCGATCATGCCCGATGCCTGTCCGGCGGGCCCTGTCGGTACGATCCCAGTGGGCGGCGTTGCGGCGGCGCGGAACGCGATCCATCCCGGCATGCATTCGGCCGATATCTGCTGCTCGGTAATGATCACCGATCTCGGGTCCGCCGATCCGAAGGCGGTGCTGGATGCTGCGCAATCGGTCACGCATTTCGGGCCCGGCGGTCGTCCGCAGGGCAACCGCTTCACCGTATCGCTCGATCTTCTCGATGCGTTTCGCGCGAATGCGTTTCTGTCGAACCCCAAGGCCCTGCGCATGGCGCAGGAGCATATGGGGACGCAGGGTGACGGCAACCATTTCCTCTTCGTCGGCCGCTCGCGCAAGACTGGGCGGACTGCGATCGTGACCCACCACGGCTCACGCGGTCCGGGGGCGGTGCTCTACAAGCTGGGCATGGAGGTCGCCGAGCGCTATCGCAAGGAACTGTCGCCCGGAACAGCGAAGCAGAACGCCTGGATCCCCGCCGACACCGAGGAGGGTCGCGACTACTGGGCAGCGCTGCAGTTGATCCGCAAATGGACCAAGGCCAATCACAACGCTATCCATCAGGCGACGGTGGACGCCGCGCGGGGCGATACGGGCGACCGGTTCTGGAACGAACACAACTTCGTCTTCCGGCGCGGCGACATCTACCTGCACGGCAAGGGCGCGACCCCGGCCTGGGGTGACTATGCCGCCGACGCGACCGGGCTGACGCTGATCCCGCTCAACATGTCCGAGCCGGTGCTGGTGGTACGCGGCAAGGATGCGCCGAAGGGATTGGGCTTCAGCCCGCACGGGGCGGGGCGCAATTTCTCTCGTTCAGAGCACAGGCGGCGCATGGGCAGGATGACGCCCGAGCAGATGCTGAAGGCCGAGACCGAAGGGCTCGACATCCGCTTCCATGCTGGAGTGGTCGATACGTCGGAATTGCCGTCGGGCTACAAGAAGTCGTCGTCCGTGGTCGATCAGATCAAATCCTACGATCTGGCGGCGATCGAGGACTATATCGACCCCTTCGGCTGCATCATGGCGGGCGATGTGCCCCCGTTCTGGGCAAAGAAAAAGGGGCCAATGCGCGCCTAGCGCAGCCAAAAAGGCAGAGGCTCGTTGCGCCGATCTGAGCAGCACGAACGCCCGACAAGGGTGGATCGCGGTGACGCTCTGCTTCTGAAACAGGTCAGAACGCACCGGCGCCCTCAGGAAACGCGCGAACAGGACGGGCGCCGGTGCGTATCGCCGGGGCGTCGAGGCGCCCCGACGAATGCTTATTCGCCACCGCCAAGGCTGTGAACGTAGATCGCAACCGCGCGGATGTCGGATTCGCTCAGGCGGCCTGTCCAGGCGGGCATCACGCCGAAACGCGCCTTGGTAACGGTTTCCGTCAGCGCGGCTGCATCGCCGCCGAAGAGCCAGATCGCGTCGGTCAGGTTCGGTGCGCCCTGTGCGCGGTCGCCTGTGCCCTGATCGCCGTGGCAGGCGGCACAATTGTCGGCGAAGACCGTAGCCCCGGCCGCGGCCAGCGCCGCGTCATGCTCCTGTCCCGAGATTGCGAGGACGTGGTTCACCACCGCGTCGATGTCGCCCTTTTCCAGAATCTCGCCGAAGGCGGGCATCTGCGAGAAGCGGGCGTCCGCGTCGGTCGTGTTGCGGATGCCGTGGCTGATCGTCAAGTGGATGTCGTCGATCGTGCCCCCCCAGAGCCAGTCATTGTCGAGAAGGTTCGGGAAGCCCTTGGCGCCACCTGCCCCCGCGCCGTGGCACTGCGCGCACCAGGTCGAGAAGACCGCCTTGCCCGCGTTCTGGGCGAAGGGGCCAAGCTCGGGGTCGGCCGCGATCGCGTCGAGCGGCGCGGCGGCGAGTTTTGCTTCGATCGCGGCATTCGCATCGTCGAAGGCCTTGATCTCGGCCGCAACCTCGGCCCGCGTCGACCCGCCCCAAAGCCCGTGGGTCACGCCATTCACCAGTGGCCAGGCCGGGTAGAGGATCGTATAGCCGATCCCCCAGACGATGGTCGCGTAGAAGATCCAGAGCCACCAGCGCGGCATCGGATTGTCGAACTCCTCGATTCCGTCCCACTGATGACCCGTGGTCGGAGGCGGCGCCTTCTTGTCTACAGGTTTCTTGCTCATCGTCCCGTCTCCTTCACCCCTGCCGCAGGCGCGGCGCGGGCGGGTCTGTCTTCATAGCGGAAGGGAATTTGCGACACGTCCTCATGCACCGCGCGCGACCCGGGCCGGAAGGCCCAGAGGATCACACCGATGAAGACCGTGAAGAGCGCCAGAAGCGCCCAGCTGTCGGCGAATTCCCTGAGGATGGAGTAAAGGTCCATGTCCGCCCCCTATCGCTGCGGGTCCGGTTCGAAGGTCGAGAAATCGACCATCGTGCCCAGAACCTGAAGATAGGCCACCAGCGCGTCCATCTCGCTGATCCCGGGTTGCGCGTCAAAGTTTGCGACGTTCGCTTTGGGATAGCGGGCCAGAAGCCCCTCGGTATCGGCATCGGGCGAAGCCTGAGCCTTGAAGTCTTCCTTCGCGGCCTCGATCATTTCGGACGTGTAGGGCACACCCACCAGCGCGTCGGTTTCAAGCCGCGCCACGATATGCTCGGGCTCGATCATGCGGTCGGTCAGGAAGCCATACTTTGGCATCACCGATTCCGGCACGACCGATTGCGGGTCGGTCAGGTGGGCGACATGCCATTCGTCGGAATAGCGGCCGCCGACGCGGGCAAGGTCCGGCCCGGTGCGCTTCGAGCCCCACTGGAACGGATGGTCGTACATCGATTCCGCCGCGAGGCTGTAATGGCCATAGCGCTCGACCTCGTCCCGCATCGGGCGGATCATCTGGCTGTGGCAGACATAGCAGCCTTCGCGGACATAGATGTCGCGGCCCGTGAGTTCCAGCGGCGTATAGGGGCGCACGCCTTCCACCTTCTCGATCGTGTTCTGCAGATAGAAGAGCGGTGCGATCTCCACGATCCCGCCGATCGTCACCACCAGAAGCGAACCCACGAGGAGGAGCGTGGCGTTCTTTTCGAGGATCTTGTGTTTTTCGAGAATTGCCATGGTCCGGCCCCCCTTATTCGGCCGGGATCGCGACGCCGAGCCCGGCACGAGCCGGTTGCTTGGCGACGGTTGCCCAGAGATTGTAGAGCATGATGAGGGCCCCGGTCAGGAACAAAGTCCCGCCCAGCGCGCGCACCACATACATCGGGAACTTGGCGGCGACCGTGTCGGCAAAGGCGTTCACGAGGAAGCCGTTCGCATCCACTTCACGCCACATCAGGCCCTCCATGATGCCGGTCACCCACATCGAGGCGGCGTAGAGCACGATGCCGATGGTGGCGAGCCAGAAGTGCCAGTTCACAAGGCTGAGGCTGTAGAGCCCGTCGCGCTTCCAGAGCTTCGGCACAAGATAGTAGAGGACGCCGAAGGTGATCATGCCGTTCCAGCCCAGTGCGCCGGAATGGACGTGGCCGATGGTCCAGTCGGTGTAGTGGGAAAGCGAGTTCACTGCCTTGATCGACATCATCGGCCCTTCGAAGGTCGACATGGCGTAGAAGCCGATCGAGATGACCATCATCCTGAGGATCGGGTCAGTGCGAAGTTTGTCCCACGCGCCCGAGAGCGTCATAAGCCCGTTGATCGCGCCGCCCCAGGACGGCATCCACAGGATGACCGAGAAGACCATGCCCAAGGTCGCGGCCCAGTCGGGCAGCGCGGTATAGTGCAGGTGGTGGGGACCGGCCCAGATGTAAAGGAAGATCAGCGCCCAGAAGTGGATGATCGACAGTTTGTAGCTATAGACTGGGCGCTCAGCCTGTTTGGGCACGAAGTAATACATCATGCCGAGGAAGCCTGCGGTCAGGAAGAAGCCCACAGCATTGTGGCCGTACCACCATTGCGTCATCGCATCCTGCACGCCCGAGAAGAGCTGCACCGACTTCGATCCGAAGATCGAGACCGGGATCGAGATGTTGTTCACCAGATGCAGCATGGCGACGGTGACGATGAACGACAGAAGGAACCAGTTCGCCACGTAGATATGGGGTTCCTTGCGCTTGAACAGCGTGCCCATGAAGGTGACGAGGAAGGCGACCCAGACGATCGTCAGCCACCAGTCGACATACCATTCAGGCTCGGCATATTCCTTCGATTGGGTAGCGCCGAGGATATAGCCGGTCGCGGCCAGCACGATCACCAGTTGATAGCCCCAGAAGACGAACCAGGCGAGATTTCCGCCCCAAAGCCGCGCGGCCGTAGTGCGCTGCACGATGTAGAAGGTCGACATGATCAGGGCGTTGCCGCCGAAGGCGAAGATGACCGCGGATGTGTGCAGCGGGCGCAGTTTGCCGAAGTTCAGATAGCCCTGCGTCAGGTCCGACAGGTTCAGCGCCGGAAAGGCCAGCTGGAATGCGATGATCACGCCGACCAGAAAACCCACGACACCCCAGAGCGTGGTGGCAATCGCCCCTGCCCTGACAACGCCATCGTTATATTCGTCCTCAGGATGCACCCGCACGTCACCCGCCGTCCTGAGCGCCCAGACGAATGTCGCGGCGGCGGCCAGCATGACGGTCAGCGCGTTCACCATATAGGCCAGGTCATGCGCGTAATTGGCCGCGATGGCGGCCAGAACCGCGATCGCCGCCAGCACGGCAAGCTTGATGTAATCCCACATTTTCGCGTCCCTTCGTCGCTTCGCGGGTTCGGACAGGACAGAGTCCCACCCCCCGTTCACTGACCGGCACTTAGTCCGGTCCCCACCCGTTTCACATTGATCTGGGTCAAGCCGCAAGCGCGCGCTTTGATCCGCGTCAAAGCGGCGCATTGGGCCTGAGCTATCTTTGCATGGCAGCGACCCCCATATCGGGGGTGCCCGGATCATCCCGGAGGGAGAGACGAATGGCTTACAAATCCATCCTGACCGTTGTCACCGCGGCCAAATCGGCCGCCGCCCAGATCGACGCCGCCGTGGCGCTTGCCCGGCGCGAGGACGCGCATCTTGACGTTCTCTGCCTGTCCATAGACCGCACACAGAGCGGCTATTACTATATCGGGGCCGCGCCCATGGCGCCGATCGTTCTGCAGGAAACGCTCCAGCAGGCAGAAAAAGAGGCAAAAGCGATCGAAACCGCCGTCCGCGCCCAGCTTGCGCCCGAGGATATCCGCTGGGCTGTCGATACCGCCATCGCCCAGATGGGCGCGGTCGGGCCGGAGGTCGGGCGGCTCGCGCGGTTCGCCGACCTTGTGGTGGTGCCCCAGCCCTATGGCGCGGGATCCGATTCGGAGCAGGAGCAGATCCTCGAATCGGCGCTGTTCGATGGGCGCGCCGCCGTGATGATGCTGCCGCCCGGAAAGGTCGACGCCGACTACGGCCGCCGCATCGTCGTCGCCTGGAACCAGAGCGATCAGTCGATGGCGGCGATCCGGGCCGCCCTGCCGGCGCTGAAGGCCGCGTCTTTCGTCGATGTTGCCGTCGTCGCTCCGCCCGCGCACGGGCCGGAACGGTCAGACCCCGGCGGCATGCTGTCGCAATTCCTGTCGCGCCACGGCATCCGCACCGAGGTGTCAGTGCTGGCAAAGACGCTGCCCCATGTCTCCGACCAGCTTTGCCGCCATATCGAGGATGTGAATGCCGACCTTCTGGTCATGGGCGCCTACGGCCATTCCCGCTTCCGCGAGGCGATCCTTGGCGGCACGACGCTGGAAATGCTGGAAAAATCGCCGGTGCCGGTGTTGACCGCGCATTGAGCGTCTGGATTATACCTGGCCTCGGTCAGTCTGGTCGCGGCGGCTCATCCCGGCTGTTGCAGTAGAGCGCGATCTTGTTGCCCTGCGGATCGCGCAGATAGGCAACGTAGAAATGCGGGCCATAGGCAGCGCGAAAACCCGGCGCGCCCTCGTTCCGCCCGCCTGCTGCCAGCGCGGCGGTATGAAGGTAGCGCACCAAGGCCTGGGTTTCGACGCGGAACGCCACCATCGTGCCGTTGCCGACCGATGCGCCCTGCCCGTCGAACGGATGGCGGACGTAAATATCCACCGGTGCCTGCCGGTCGTCCGGTCCGCCGGGAAGCGAACAGCTCAGCCCCTCGGCCGACATCGCCAGTTCATAGCCAAGGCGCGGCAGGAAGGCGGAATAGAACCTTTCCGCCGCCCCCATGTCATCGGCGCCGAGCGTTACATACCCTATCATGCCGCCTTCGCCTTCCGTGTTGGATCAAGCGTCCGGTGCGTTCGGGCGCTGCCCCGGTGAATGATACAGATGCGCCGTGTATCACAACAGCCATTGCTTCCGCCTGGGGAATGGTGATTCCATCCGACGTCGGGCGCAATAGCCCCTGCCTGCTAATTCCAGCAATGGTCCAGCGTGCGGAGAAAGCACTTGATCTCAACCTAGCTTGAGAAATTAGAAGGTCCCGAGACTCAATCTGGAAGAGCGGATCATGACGGGAACGACCGAGGAAATGGATGCGGCGCATGTGCCCTGGCGGGAGGTTCTGACGCGCGCGCAGATGTCGTCCCTGATGCTCGTCTGCCTTGGCGTCTGGCTGCATGCGGCCGATGCGCTGATCGTGGCGACGATGATGCCCGCCATCGTCGCATCGGTCGGCGGCGAGGAATATGTCGCCTGGTCGATCGCGCTTTACGAAATCGGCACGATCCTCGCGGGCGCAACCGGGGCCTGGCTGACGCGCCGCGTCGGCCTCAGGAAGCCTATGGGAGGCGCGGCTCTGATCTTCGCGGCGGGCTGTATGCTCAGCGCCGTCGCGCCGACGATGCCCATTCTCCTGATCGGGCGGCTCCTACAGGGGATCGGCGGCGGCGGGCTGACGGCCATGTCCTTCATCGCCATGAACCGGCTGTTCGCCGCGCGCCATCTGGCCCGCGTCATGGCGGTGATTTCGGTCCTCTGGGGCGGCGCGGCCTTTCTCGGCCCGCTGGTCGGCGGGGTGTTCGCCGAACATCTGGGCTGGCGCTGGGGCTTTGTCTTCTTCGGCGCACAGGCGCTGGCGCTCGCCGTCTGGATCCTTCTGATCCTGCGCCTGCCGCCCGCCGCCGGGTCCGTCGCGCAGGGCGGTCGGTTGCCGCTCGGGCGGCTCGCGCTCCTCGGGCTCGGGATCCTTGCCGTGGCCTGGGCCGGGATCGGCATTTCGCCGCTTCGTACCAGCCTGCTTCTCATGTCCGGTCTCGCCGCGCTCACCCTCTTCCTTGTCGCCGACGAGCGGGCAGGCGTGGACCGCCTTCTGCCGCGCCGCCCGCTTGATCCGCGCACGCCGATCGGCGCGGCGCAGCTGATGAACCTCGCGATGAGCGTGGCGACCATCGCGCTGATCGCCTACGGACCCCTCCTGATGGTGTTGATCCACGACGCGTCGCCGACCGAGGCCGGGATGGTGCTGGCGGTCGAAGCGATCGCCTGGACGGTGGCGGCCTTTGCCTTCTCCGGCGCGCCGGAAAGCCGCGATCCGTTCCATATCGCGCTTGGTATCTGCTGCGTGGCGGCGGGGGTCGCCAGCGCCATCTGGATCCTGCCGCACGGACCCTTGGCCCTGATCACCATCCCCTCGGGCCTTCAGGGTTTCGGCTTCGGCCTCGCCTGGACCTTCGTGCTGCGCCGCGCGCGCCGCCTGACGGCGCCGGACGACCTAGACCGTCTATCCGGCGCCTCCTCGACCATCGGCCATTTCGGCTATGCGTTCGGGGCGGCGCTTCTGGGCATCCTCGCCAACGCGATGGGTTTCAGCACCGAAATGACGGCGCCCGAAGCCGCCCATCTGGCGCGCGGCCTCTTCATCGGCTGCCTGCCCGCGCTCGCCATCGGGCTCTATGCCACCTGGCGGTTCACGCGACGCGGTGCGGCGGAACCGGCCTATTCCGGATAGGCGGCCTTGCAGGCCGCGACGGCGGGCGCGGCGGCCTTCATCAGCGCCGCCCGCCGTTCGAAAAGTCCTGCGAGCTTGCGCTTCTCTGCCGCCGGATCGATCGGTACTTCTTCGCGCACCGTATCCTCCTGCGGCTCCCAGCACATCTGGGTACGAACCCGGGTGCCCGGCGTGTGCGGGCCCGGGGCGATACAGGCGACCCAGGCCCAGCGCGTCACCTCGCGGTATTCATAGGCATAGCCGCGCGCGAGGTTGCCTTGGGTCTCGGCGATCAGCCGTTCGATCTTTCTCAGCTCCCCGGTCTCGCGGCGGATGCACTGCTCCTGCGGTGTGCCGCAGGCAACGAGGGCAAGTGGGATCAGCAGAAGGGCACGGGTACGCATGGCAACGCTCCTTGAATACAGCCGGAGTCTACTCCGCCGCCGCCTGCGCGCAAGGGTCGCTATGGCCGGTCCGGCGGGAACCTGCTAGCAGGAAAGCATGGGAAAGGGCCGCAGATGACCGAGACGTTCGACCGCGAAAAGACCGAAGCTTCCGACTGGTTCCGCACCTTGCGCGATCGGATCGTCGCGGCTTTCGAGGGGCTGGAGGATAGCCATCTGTCCGGCCCGTTCGCCGACCGCGCGGCGGGTCGGTTCGACGTGACGCCTACCGTGCGCACGGCCGAAGACGGCGGTGACGCGGGCGGCGGGCTGATGAGCGTGATGCGCGGCGGCCGGGTGTTCGAGAAGGTGGGAGTGAATGTCTCGACCGTGCACGGTCGTCTGGGTGAAAGGGCGCAGAAAGCGATGGCGGCGCGCGGCGTTCCCGGAATGACGGAGGATCCCCGCTTCTGGGCGTCGGGCATCAGCCTCGTTGCCCATATGCAGAACCCCCATGCGCCCGCCGTCCATATGAACACCAGAATGTTCTGGACGCCGCATGCCTTCTGGTTCGGTGGCGGCGCCGACCTTAACCCCTGCATCGAATATGCCGAGGATACCGCGCATTTCCACGCCGCGCTGCAGGGCGCCTGCGATGCCCACGACCCGGATTACTACGCCCGCTTCAAGGCCTGGGCGGACGAATATTTCTTCATCCCGCACCGGGGCCGGGCGCGCGGCGTAGGCGGCATTTTCTTCGACGATCTGAACAGCGGCGACTGGCAGGCGGACTTCGCTTTCACCCGCTCGGTGGGCGAGGCTTTCCTGCCTGCCTTCCTGCCGCTCGTCGACCGCCGCCGCGCCACGCCCTGGAGCGAGGCGGAAAAGGACCGGCAGCTTGTCCATCGCGGGCTCTATGCCGAATATAACCTCGTCTACGACCGGGGCACCAAGTTCGGGCTTGAGACCGGACATGATGCCAATGCGGTTCTGATGAGCCTGCCGCCGTTGGCCAAGTGGGTCTGAGGTGGATCCGTTCGGCCTGACGCTTGAAACTATGGGCGCATTCCTGGCGCTCTCGGCGATCATCGAACTGACGCCCGGTCCGAACATGACCTGGCTTGCCATCGTCGCGGTGACCGAAGGGCGCAGGCCCGGCTATGCGGCGGTGGGCGGCGTGGCCCTTGGCCTCGCGCTTATAGGCATCGCGGCGGCACTTGGGCTAGCGGCAGCGATCAGCGCCTCGCCCGCCGCCTATCAGGCTCTGCGCTGGGGCGGCGTTCTCTACCTCCTTTGGCTCGCCTGGGACGGCTGGCGCGGTGATGGCGCGGTCGAAAACATGGCCGGTCCGGGCGCATCTCTCTGGCGCTATTTCCGGCGTGGGCTAATCACCAACCTGCTCAATCCCAAGGCCGCCGTCTTCTATGTCGCGGTGCTGCCCGGGTTCGTGGACCTTTCCGGCCCGGTCCTGTCGCAGACCCTGTTTCTCTCCATCCTCTATGTCCTGACCGCGACGCTGATCCATGCCGCAATCGTCACCGCCGCCGGTTTCGCGCGGCGCTGGCTGGAGGATCCGGTGCGGGAACTGGTCGTTCGGCGCGCGCTTTCCGCGCTTCTCGCTCTCGTGGCGCTCTGGTTCGCGTGGAAGACCCGGGGCTAGGTCCGCGCCTCGGCCCGCAAGAGAAGCGCCACACCCAGAACGATTATTGCCATGCCGAACCATTGGCGGCGGCTGACTTTCTGCCGGAACCAGTAGATTGAAACCGCCTGGGCGAAGATCACCTCGATCAGCGCCAGCGTCCGGACGTTCGCCGCAGCGGTCAGCGCAAAGCCCAGAAACCAGAATTCCGAGGCGAAGGCGCCAAGAAACCCCGCACCAAGCGAGGCACGCCAGACCCGGAAGGAGGCGACAAGTGCCTGCCGGTCGGCAAGCGCCATCCACAGGATCAGGACCGCCGTCTGCAGCGTCAGCGCGATCACCAGCGTACTGGTGGCCCTGATTAGGAACGAGCCGTCGCCTAGGGTCACGATGCCGCCGCGATAGCCAATCGCCGACAGGCCGAAGAGGCCCGCCGCAGCGATACCGGTCAGGACGGGCGTCACCTCGCCCCAGAACGCGACACCGGGCTTGGTCGAACTGATGATCACGCCTGCGGTCGCGATCACGATCGCCAGCAGCATCCCCGGCCCGAGCGGATCGCCAAGGATCAGCGCCGCGCCCAGCGCCAGCAGCACCGGCTCGGTCTTGATCCAGGCGGTGGCGAGCGCGAAGGACCGCGCCTGCATCACCTTCAGCATAAGGGCGGTCGCGCCGATCTGGGCTAGGGCGCCGATGGCGGTGAAACCGAGCGCACGGGCGCCGGGCGCGGGCAACGGCTCGCCGGTCGCCAGGCGGACAATCAGCAGGAAGACCAGCGCGAACGGCAGGCCGAACAGAAACCGCACCTGCGTGGCGCCGACGGTCCCGATGCGCTTCGTCAGCCCGGCCTGCGCCGCGTTCCGCCCGGTTTGCGCCAAGGCGGCGACGATGGTGACCGGAACCCAGAGCATGGATCAGGCTGCCGCCTTGCCCATTTCGGCGCGGATCAAACGGCCAAGGCGGCCGATGCCCTCGTCGATCATCGCCTCGCTGGCGCAGGAGAAGCTCAGGCGCAGGCTGTTGGCATTCGATCCGTCGGCAAAGAAGGCGCGGCCCGGGACGAAGGCCACCCGCTCGGTCTCCAGCGACCGGGCCAGCAGCGTTGCGCCGTCCATTCCCTGCGGAAGCGTCAGCCAGACGAACATGCCGCCCTCGGGCCGCTGCCAGCGCACCCCTTCCGGCATCTCGCGGGCGAGCGCTGCCAGCATATGGTCGCGCCGCGCGCCGTAGGTCGCGCGCAGTGTCGCCGTGTGGCTGTCGAACAGAGCTTCGGCCACGCGATGGGTCACGATCTGGTTCACCGTCGAGGAATGCAGGTCCGCTGCCTGCTTCATCAGGACCAGCCGCCCGATCACCTCTTTCGCCGCGCAGACCCAGCCCACGCGCAGGCCGGGCGCCAAAGTCTTGGAGAAGGAACCGCAATAGATCGTTCGCGCCGCCTCGATCGAGCCCGTCCGCGCAATATCGAGCGCCAGGATCGGCGGCACCGGCGTGCCGTCGAAGCGCAGGGCCTGATAGGCTCCATCCTCGATCACCGCGCAATCGAGCGCGCCCGCCAGATCCAGAAGCGCCTCGCGCCCCGTCAGGTCCAGCGTCTCGCCGGTCGGATTGGCGAAATCAGCCGACAGATAGGCAAACTTCACCCGCCCGCCCGCGTCCCTCGCCGCTGCCGCAATATCGTCTGCCGGGCGGTTGCCCTTGGGGTCAAGCCGGTCATAGCGCGGCTCGTAGGCATTGAATGCGCCAAGCGCGCCCAGATAGGTGGGCCAGGTCACGAGCGCAGTGTCGCCGGGCGACAGCATCAGCTTGCCGAGGTAATCAAGCGCTTGCTGCGAGCCCGAGGTGATCAGGATATTCTCCGCCCCGCAGGGCACGCCGATCGCCGTCATGTGGCGCGCCAGCCAATCGCGCAGCGGCCGGTAGCCTTCCGAGACCGAATATTGCAGCGCACCCGCCGCCGCGCCACCCTCAAGCGCCGCCGCGAACCCGTCGCGGAAAGCCTCCGCCGGGAAGAGCGCCGGATCGGGAATGCCGCCCGCGAAGGAAATTATGTCGGGCTGGTCGAGAAGCTTCAGCAGCTCCCGTATCTCAGACGCCTTCATCCGCGACGACCGGGTCGCCAGCACATCCGCCCACTGCATCGAATCCTCCCGAAATCGGCGCCACTCTCGGATGCATCAAAAACTAAGTCAATAGTTTTGACCTATTCCACGCCCCGATCTTCCGTTGCCAAGTATCCTGGAGGGATTGGGGCAGAGCCCCCCGTCCCCACTCACCCCTCGCGCACCGCGTCGATCATGCGCTGAACACTGTCCGGATCGGCATCGGGCGTGATGCCATGTCCAAGGTTGAAGATATGCGGCCCGCCCGCAAAGGCGCGAACGATCCGCCGGGTTTCCTCGACCAGCGCCGCGCCGCCCGTAACCATGTGATGGGGGGCGAGATTGCCCTGCACGCAACCGTCCACCTGCACATGTTCGGCCGCCCAGTCGGCGCTGACGGAATTGTCAAGCGCCACGCAATCGGCGCCGGTGGCGCGGGCGAAACCCACATAGCCCTCGCCCGCCTCGCGCGGGAAGGCGATGATCGGCAGACCGGGATGGCGCCTTTTCAGTTCGGCTATGATCCGCTGAACGGGTTTCACCGCGAAATCGGTGAAGTCCGCGCCCTTCAGCGATCCGGCCCAGCTGTCGAAAAGCTTCACCACCTCGGCGCCCGCCTCGACCTGCGCGCTCAGATACTCGACTGTCGCCTCGGTCAGACGGTCGATCAGCGCGGCAAAGGTCGCGCGGTCGGCCGCCTTCAGCGCATGGGCCGGTCCCTGATCGGGCGTGCCGCGCCCGGCGATCATGTAAGTCGCAACCGTCCAGGGCGCGCCGGCAAAGCCGATAAGCGTCGTTTCCTTCGGCAGTTCTTCCGAAAGAATGCGCACCGTCTCGTAGACCGGCGACAGGGTCTCGTGGACAGCCTCCACCGGCTTCAGCCGTGCAAGATCGGCGGCAGAGGTAATCATCGACAGGCGCGGGCCTTCGCCGGTTTCGAACCACAGATCCGCACCCAGCGCCTGAGCGATCAGCAGGATGTCGGCAAAGAGGATCGCCGCGTCGAACCCGTAGCGGCGGATCGGCTGCAGCGTGACCTCGGCGGCCAGATCGGGCGTGTAGCAAAGCGACAGGAAATCCCCCGCTTTCGCCCGTGTCGCACGATATTCCGGCAGATAGCGCCCGGCCTGCCGCATCATCCAGACGGGCGGCACCGCCTGACGTTCGCCCTTCAGGGCCATTAGGATTGTCTTGGTCATCCGGGCGCTCCTTCGGGTCCCTTCAATGGCCCCAGCGACCCCTTGTCAAGGTGGGCGCGTCATCGGGGCCCATTGCGCGGCAGAGGGTCGCAAGCTAGGGAAAGGCCATGCAACGACCGACCGAGACAGAACCCTTCCGCATTGGCACCCGCGGCTCGCCGCTCGCGCTCGCCCAGGCGCATGAGACGCGTAACCGGCTGATGGCGGCCTTCGGTCTGCCGGAAGCCGCCTTCGAGATCGTGGTGATCAAGACGACCGGCGACCGGGTGCTGGACCGGCCCTTGAAAGACATCGGCGGCAAGGGGCTTTTCACCCGCGAGATCGAAGAGGCGCTGAGCGAGGGCGCCGTCGACATCGCCGTCCATTCGATGAAGGACATGCCGACCCTGCAGCCCGACGGGCTGATGCTCGACTGCTACCTGCCGCGCGAGGATGTGCGCGACGCTTTCGTCTCGCCGGCCGTCGCAGCACTTGCCAACCTGCCCGAAGGCGCGGTGGTCGGCTCCTCTTCGCTCCGCCGCCGGGCGCAGCTTGCCCACCGGCGGCCCGACCTGCGGCTGGTGGAGTTCCGGGGCAACGTCCAGACCCGGTTGAAGAAGCTGGAAGACGGCGTGGCGGTCGCGACCTTCCTCGCGATGGCAGGCCTGAACCGCCTCGGCATGGCCCATGTCGCCCGCGCGGCAATCGAACCCGAAGAGATGCTGCCCGCCGTCGCCCAGGGCGCGATCGGGATCGAACGGCGCAAGGGCGACGGGCGCGCGGCCGAGATGCTGGCCGCAATCCATCACCGGCCCACGGGCGAAAGGCTCGCCGCCGAACGTGCCTTTCTGAAACGGCTCGACGGGTCCTGCCAGACGCCAATCGCGGGGCTTGCACTGCTCGATGGCGACAGTCTCTGGCTTCGCGGCGAAATCCTTCGCCCCGACGGATCGGATGCGATTTCCGGCGATCGGCGCATCCCTGTCGCCGACGGGGCCGCGGCGGGCGAAGACCTTGCGCAGGAACTGCTTGCGAAGGCCCCGAAAGGTTTCTTCGACCAAACTTGACGCTCTTCTGGCAATGGCTCGTCTAGCACTCCGTGCACTGCTCGCAGGCCTCTTCCTACCGACGAGGCACGAAGTGCCCGAGGTGGCTCGCGTCTAGGTTCTGTGGCGGTCGAGCGCGAGAAGCGCTCCGATGGACAGCAAGGCAATAAAGGTCCCGAGAAGCGCCACCAGCCAGTAACCGGCCAATGCGGTGCCCAGGACGAAGCATAAGGCCGTCACCCCATCGCCCGCGATCTTCTGCAGCGCCATCAGCGAAGCACCTGCGCCGGGGCGGTCGGCCAGAAGCTCCTGCAGATAGGCGATGGGCTGGGTCAGGATCGCCGCGCCCCCCATCGCGCCGGGCAGGAGCAGCAGCCAGACGAAGGGTGTGGCGGCAAGCGGTGCGAGCAGCGCCAGATGACAGCAATAAAGCGCCGTCCCCGCCGCGATCACCCGCGTCTGACTGACCCGCGCCAGCACCCGGGGCAGCATCAGCATGAACGGCACCTCGAGCCCCGCAAGACCCGCCGCATAAAGCGCCACGTCGCCTGCCGTGCGACCTGCCCCTTCCAGCACCAGTCCCAGAAGCGTCATGTAGAGAGCCACGATCGAACTCGCCGGGCCGAGGAGCAGCACGCGCGCCATGACCGGCAGAGCCGACAATTCGCGCAGCGCAGCGCGGAGCGACAGGCCGCCCGCGATCCGCCCGCCCACCTGCGCCCGCCCGGCCCGCCAGAGAACCGCGACCAGCGCCAGCGCCGCTGCGCAGGCAGCCGGATAGACCCAGAGAATGTCGATGCCGGTACGAAAGAGCGCCGACCAGATCGGCAGGACCAGGACCCAGGGCAGTGCGAATCCCGCCCGGATCGTGGTCAGGATCGCCGGTCGTTCCGCCTCCGGCCGCGCCGCCGCCGCCTCGCGGGCCAGAGCGAAACTTTGCACGAAGAGCGTGCCCCCGAAGGGCGTGAGCACTCCATGCACGAAGAGAAAGACCGGGGCCGTGGGGAAGAGGCTCATCAGCCCGGTCCCGAGTGCCATCGCCGCGGCTGCCGCCAGCGACAGGCGGCGGCGATCTAGTCTTTGATCGCCGAGAATGCCGAACAGGACCGAACTGATGACGAAAACCGTCGAGGCGCAGATGATCATCGCGGCATAGGCCTCATGCGAGAGACCCAGACGCTCGATCCCGATGAGCGAGGTATAGGGCGCGAGCGTCGCCCCGAACACACCGTTCAGGATCAGGAGAAGCGCCGCGAGCCTGAGCCCGGGTGCGCGAAGGACGGGGCCAAGCGCGGGGATCATGATCGGTCGGGAATGACCTTTCCGGGATTCAGGATTCCCTGCGGATCAAGCGCCGCCTTCACCGCCCGCATCACGTCAAGCGCCACCGGATCCTTCCGCCGCGCCATCGAGCCCTTCTTCGAAATTCCGATCCCATGTTCGGCGGAGAAACTGCCGCCCAGATCGGCAACGATCCCCTCGACGTCCTCCATCAGCCGCGCTTTCAGGTCCGTGCCGCCCGAGGCCGGGACCACCGAATAATGCAGGTTGCCGTCGCCCAGATGAGCAACCGTGATCGTCGTGGCACCCGGATCGAGCCGCGCAAGGCTGGCGAGCGCCCGGTCGAGGAACTCCGCCACCCGGTCGAGCGGCACGGAAATGTCGGTATCGACGGTATGCGCGACCCCCACCATGATTTCCGCCGCCGCCTCGCGCCGTGCCCAGATCGCGCGGCGCTGCGCCTCGGTCTGGGCGATAACCGCGTCGATCACCAGACCTTCCTCGAACATGGTGCCAAGCACCTCTTCGAGAAGCGCGGCCAACGGCACGGCCCCGTCCGGCCCCGGTTCGGCATCGCGGGGCGCGGTGGCGCCAAGCTCGACAAGGATCGTCACATCGTGAATTTCGGGAAAGGGCAGGCCGAGGTCGGGGCGGGCGACCCGCAGCCTTTCATGATAACCGCGCGGCATGAATTCGAACGCCTCGACCAACCCGCCAGTTGCCTCCTGCAGCCGGTTGAGCAGCGAGAGCGCCGCCGCAAGGTCGGGCACGGCAAGCACCGCCGTCGCATGGGCGCGCGGCGCGGGCACAAGCTTCATCACCGCCGCCGTGATGATGCCAAGCGTACCTTCGGCGCCGATGAAAAGCTGCTTCAGGTCATAGCCGGTATTGTCCTTGTGCAACTCGCTCATCAGGTTCATCACCCGCCCGTCGGCAAGCACGACCTCGAGCCCGAGACACAGCGCCCGCGTCGATCCATAGCGCAGCACGTTCGACCCGCCCGCGTTGGTCGAGAGCACGCCACCGATCATCGCCGATCCGCGCGCCCCGAACCAGAGCGGGAAATAAAGCCCTTCGGCTTCTGCCGCCTCATGCAGTTGCGTGAGGATCACCCCCGCCTCGACCACCGCAAGCCGGGCTTCGCGCTTGAGGGCGCGGATTCGGTTCATGCGCTCGACCGAGAGGACCAGCTGCCCTTCGGCGACGGCAGCCCCGGTGATGCCGGTGCGCCCCGCGCTCGGCACGACGGCCACGCCTTCGGCGGCGGCAAGCTTCACGACTGCCGCGACTTCCGCCGTATTCGCCGGGCGGACGACGGCCAAGGGCGCCCACGCATATTCGCCCATCCAGTCCCGGGAATAGGGGGCGCAATCAGGGCCTGTCAGCAGGTTCGACGGGCCGACGATCTGCGCCAAGCGGTCGAGAAATGTCATCGCGCCCTCCGGTCCTGCACCCGATTTGGCGCCCAATCAACATTTCCTGACGCGATTTGACCAGAGGCTTCGTGCGGCAACAGTGAAGATCGGTTCCGGAGGTGCCCGATGTCGAACGATCCGCTTCTCACGCCCTATCGGTTGAAACATCTGACCCTGAAGAACCGGGTGATGTCGACCTCACACGAGCCCGCCTATTCCGAAGACGGGATGCCGAAGGATCGCTACCGGCTTTATCACCGTGAAAAGGCCAAGGGTGGAATGGCGCTGACCATGACGGCGGGGTCTGCGGTCGTGTCGGCCGACAGCCCGCAGGCGTTTGGCAATCTCCACGCCTACCGCGACGAGATCGTACCCTACCTCAAGGCGCTGGCCGACGATGTGCACGAACATGGCGCGGCTGTGATGATCCAGCTTACCCATCTCGGCCGCCGGACGGGGTGGAACAAGGCCGACTGGCTGCCCGTCCTCTCCGCCTCGCCGATCCGCGAACCGGCCCATCGCGCCTTCCCCAAGGAGGCCGAGGATTGGGATATCGACCGGATCGTCCAGGACTATGCCGATGCGGCGGCGCGGATGCAGGCGGCAGGTCTCGACGGGATCGAGTTCGAAAGCTACGGCCATTTCATGGACAGTTTCTGGTCGCCCGCCACCAACCGGCGGACCGACGAATGGGGCGGATCGCTGGAAAACCGCCTGCGCTTTACCCACAGGGTTCTAGATGCCGTCCGTGCGGCCGTTGGCCCGGAGTTCATCGTAGGGCTGAGGTTGGTTGCCGACGAGGATTGGGACAAGGGCCTGTCGCGCGAGGAAGGGGTGGAGATCGCGCAGCGGCTGGCCTCAAGCGGCAAGATCGATTTCCTGAACCTGATCCGCGGCCATATCGATACGGATGCGGCCCTGACCGGGGTGATCCCAATCTCCGGCATGGCCTCGGCCCCACATCTCGATTTCGCGGGCGAGGTCAGGGCAGCGACCAAGTTTCCGGTCTTCCATGCTGCTAAGATCTCCGACGTGGCCACCGCCCGCCATGCGATTGCGGCGGGCAAGCTCGACATGGTCGGCATGACGCGGGCGCATCTGGCCGATCCGCATATCGTGCGCAAGGTGATGGCTGGCATCGAGGACCGGATCCGGCCCTGCGTGGGCGCGACCTACTGCCTCGACCGGATCTACGAGGGCGGCGAGGCGCTCTGCATCCACAATGCGGCGACGGGCCGCGAGGCGCGGATGCCGCATGAGATTGCGCGTGCCGAGGTCGGGCGGCGGGCAGTGATTGTCGGCGCAGGTCCGGCGGGCCTTGAGGCCGCAAGGGTTGCGGCGGAACGCGGGCATGAGGTGACGGTCTTGGAGGCCGCCGACCGCGCGGGCGGGCAGGTCAACCTCCTGACCCAGAACCCCAGGCGACGAGAGATGATCGGGATCATCGACTGGCGGCTGGCGGAACTGGAACGGCTGGGCGTCGAGGTCCGATACAACGTCTTTGCCGAAGAGAGGGACGTACTCGACTTTCGACCCGATGTCGTGGTCATCGCCACCGGCGGCCTGCCGCAGATGCCCGATATGGCAGGCGCCGATCTGGCGATCTCGAGCTGGGATGTGATCTCGGGCGCGGTCAAGCCCACAGGCCGGGTATTGGTCTATGACGACGGCGGCGCGCATGCGGGCATGACGGCAGCCGAGATGCTGGCGCGGGCGGGCGCCGAGGTGGAACTGGTGACGCCCGAGCGGTTCTTCGCCCCCGACATGGGCGGCATGAACCATGTGCCCTACATGCGCGCCTTCCACGAAACCGGCACCCGGATCACCATCAACACCCGTGTGGCGGGCGCGGCGCGGGCGGGCAACGGGCTGACGGTGACGCTCGGCTCCGATTATGCGCCCGGCTGGCGCGAGGAACGCCAGGTCGACCATCTGGTGGCCGAACATGGAACGCTGCCGATGGGCGACCTTTATTTCGCGCTGAAGCCCGCAAGCCGGAACATTGGCGCGGTGGATTATGCCGCGCTGACCGACACCGGCGATCTGTTCCCGGCGCGGAACCCGGCCGGTTCCTTCAAGCTCTACCGCATCGGCGATGCCGTCCAGTCGCGCAACATCCACGCGGCGATCTACGACGCGCTCAGGTTCGGCATCCGCTGGTAGTCCTTACCGGGCGGCTCGCCGGGCGGCTCATCGTGCGCTTCGCTTCTCTTCGCAGGGGCGTCCCTGCGATGAGCGGCGAAGCCCGCGAACAGCAGGCTTTTGCCAATCGCGCGATGGTGAAGCGCCCCGGTCTTGACGCACGCTGCCCGGGCGCGGAGGCTCCGCGGCATCAGGAGGCCCCGATGCGCCACATCGCCCTTTTCGTTGCAACTCTGCTGCTCTTCGGCTTGTCCGCAGAGGCCGAAGAAACCTCCGGCCCCTCGCAGGCGCCGCCGCCCGGCACCTATCATCTCGACCCCGCCCACGCGCGCCTGATCTTCTCGGTCAGCCACCTGGGCTTTTCCGATTATACCGCGTTCTTCCGCAAGATGGACGCAACGCTCGGCTTCGATCCGGTCGATCCCGAAAGCATGGTGCTGACAGCGACGGTCGATCCCGCCTCGGTCGAAACGCTTTATCCAGACCCGGCTTACGATTTCAATGCGATCCTTGCAGGGGAAAGCTTCCTCGATGCAGCCAATCACCCGGAAATCCGCTTCGTCAGTACCAAGGTCCGCCAGACCGGCCCGCACGAGGCCGCCGTCACCGGCGATCTGACACTGCACGGCATCACGAAACCCATCATCCTCCGCGTCCGCTACAATGGCGGCTATGCGGGCCATCCGCTCGATGCGGGCGCGCGGATCGGCTTTTCGGCTGAGGGCGCGCTGTTCAGGTCCGATTTTGGCATGGGTTTCGGCATTCCCGCCCCCGGCACCACGATCGGCGTCGGCGATCTGGTGACGCTCAGGATCGAGGCGGAATTCCTCAATCCCGATGCCCAAGGCGTGCAGACGGGGCCTTGAGCGAAAGGCGCGGCTTAAGGAGTGCGGGCGCATAAGCGACGGCAAACAGCAGAAACGCTGCCGCCCAGATCAACCCCGCCAGCGGCAAGAGGTCGCTCTCGCCCAGAAGGCCTGCGACGATCCGCAAGGTGGCCCCGGCTGCCACGAACCCGTAGATCGCGACCGTAGCCGGACCGGCATGCAGCGCCCGGCCCGAATGGCCCAGGCTCGCGCGCGTCATCACCGCAAGCGTCATGATCCCGACCGCCCCCGCCGTCCAGGCATGGAGCGCTGCCGAAAGCGGCACGTGTGCGGGGTCGAGCGCGGAAAGGCTCACAAGCAGGAAACCGGCCGGAACAAAGGCATATCCCAGATGCAGCGCCGCAAGCAGAGGCTCGGGCAGCGTCGCAAAGCCCCGCCAGCGCGCCAGTCGCAGGAAGAGGCCGACGCCCGCCGCACAGGCGAGAAGACCGGTCGGGATCCCGTCGGGCGAGAGGGTAAAGGCAAGAAGGGCCGCGGCGGCAAGAAGCAGCGCCAGCTTGTCCACAATCCCGAACGGTGCCGGCAAAGTCGCGATACCGCGCTGCACCAGCCAGTTGCGGGTGAAGCTCGGGGTGATGCGCCCGCCAATCAGGGTGATAAGGAAGATGACCGCCGACAGCGCAAGCCGCGCGCCCGCTCCACTGCTGCCATTCGCCTCGGCGGCCTGTAGGTGAAAGACCATCTGACCGCCGGTCAGAAAGAGAACCGGCCCCAGCACCGCCAGATTGCGCCAGTTCCGGCCGGCAACGATCTCGCGCCCAAGGAGCGTGGCGAGCGCGACGGGAAAGACCAGATCGCAGACTGCGCGCGCCGTTGCGCCCAGGGGCAGAGGCAAAGTCGTTGCCAGACGCCCGGAAAGCCACAGCGCCGCCAGACCGGCGAGCGGCCAGCCCACCACCGGCAGGCGCCCGGTCCAGTTCGGCACCGCCGTCAAGAGAAACCCCGCCGCCACCGCCGGAACAAAACCGAAGACCAGGCTATGCACATGCCAGTCGAGCGGCGCGAAGGGCAGATCATAGGGCCAGCGCCCGCTCAGCACCGCAACCCAGATCGCAAGCGACACCACCGCCCAGACCGCAGCGAGAAAGAAGAAAGGCCGGAAGCCGTAGGACAGGACCGCCGGTCCCGTCCAGTTGCGCATCGCCTGCGCGTTGCCTGCCATCTGACCCATCCTTCGTGGCGCCAGAAATTGCGCCCTCACATGGCGCCGAGCCTCGCTCTGCCATCCGGACGGGTCAATCTGCCATCCTGTCGCGCCCCGAGCCGGATCAGAGGCGCCGGAAGGTCAGGTAGTGCGGCGCCCGCCCCTCGCGCAGCGCTTTCTGCTCATAGCGGGTCGAGATCCAGTCCGCCCATGGCTCGTCACCCTGCGTGACAAGCGCGAAGCCCGCCTTCGGCACTTCCTCCAGCGTCTGGCGGACATAATCGGGAATGTCGGTCGCCACCCGGAACTCCGCCCCCGCCTTCAAGACCCGGTGCAGCGCCGCCAGATAGCCGGGCGTCACGAAGCGGCGGCGATGATGACGCGCCTTCGGCCAGGGGTCGGGGTAGTTGAGAAAGGCCTTCTCAAACGTCCCGTCCGGGCAGACATCGAAGAGATCGCGCACATCGCCCGGGTGCAGCGCCAGGTTCTCGACTCCGGCCGCCCGGATCTTGCCCAGAAGCATGGCGACCCCGTTCACGAACGGCTCGCAGCCGACGATGCCCACATCCGGATAAAGCGCCGCCATATGCACCAGATGCTCGCCGCCTCCGAACCCCACTTCAAGCCACAGGGGCTGGACCCCGAAAACCCTGCCCAGATCGATCGCCACGCGATCCGGATTGTCCGCAACCGATATCCCCTCAAGGCTCAGCCGCCCCAGATCCTCGGCCAGATAGGCCTTCTGGCTCTGCCTGAGGGTCTTGCCATGCACCCGCCCGTAGAAATTCCGCCGTTCCGTTCCGCGTTCGTCCGTCATCTCAAACCGGGCCGCACCCGGCCCTCTCCACGTTCTGTCCTGAAATACTCCGGGAGGGTCCGGGAGGGCAGAGCCCTCCCGGCGGGTCGCCCGCGCAAGCCGACGAAACTATCCTCGCCCGCGGTACGGCGCCACGCCCTGATCGGGGATCCAGACCCCCTCGGGCGGCACACCGGTCTGCCAGAAGACATCGATCGGAATACCGCCGCGCGGATACCAGTAAGCGCCGATCCTCAGCCAGACCGGATCGAGCAGGCTGACCAGCCGCTTGGCAATGTCGATCGAACAATCCTCGTGGAAGGCGCCGTGGTTGCGGAAGGAATGCAGATAAAGCTTGAGGCTCTTGCTCTCGACCAGCCAATCCTTGGGCACATAGTCGATGACGATATGGGCAAAGTCCGGCTGGCCGGTCATCGGGCAGATCGAGGTGAACTCGGGCGCGGTAAAGCGCACGACGTAAAGTGTGCCGGCATGGCCCGCAGGCACCCGTTCCAGCACCGCCTCTTCGGGGGTCCGCGGCGCCTCGGTCGCTGACCCAAGCTGGGTCAGGCCGGATACATCGGTCTTGGTCATTCTCGTCTCCAGAATGAAAGAATGCCCCTTGCGGGGCATCCTGTCTTAGCAGCGCGGGACGGAAACCGGAACCCTTACAGGCGCCGTCGCCCGTCACACAGCCTTCTGCAGCGCCTCGGCCAGATCGGTCTTTTCCCAGCTGAAACCGCCATCCGCCTCGGGCGCCCGGCCGAAATGGCCGTAGGCCGAGGTCCGCGCAAAGATCGGCTTGTTCAGGCCAAGATGCGTACGGATACCGCGCGGGGTCAGGTCCATGACCTTTGCCACCGCCCGCTCGATCGCCGCCTCGTCCGCCTTGCCGGTGCCGTGGGTGTCCACGTAGATCGAGAGGGGCTTCGCCACGCCGATCGCATAGGACAGTTGCAACGTGCAGCGCCGGGCGAGCCCCGCGGCCACCACGTTCTTCGCGAGATAGCGCGCGGCATAGGCGGCCGACCGGTCGACCTTGGTCGGATCCTTGCCGCTGAAGGCGCCGCCGCCATGCGGCGCCGCGCCGCCGTAGGTATCGACGATGATCTTGCGGCCCGTCAGGCCCGCATCCCCGTCCGGCCCGCCAATCACGAACTTGCCGGTCGGGTTGATCCACCATTCGGTGTTGGCGGTCAGCCAGCCCTCGGGCAGGACTTCGCGGATATAGGGCTCGACCAGCGCGCGCACGTCGGCCGACGACATGGACGCATCAAGATGCTGGGTCGAAAGAACGAGCGAGGTGACTTCGACCGGCTTGCCGCCCGCATAACGGATCGAGAGCTGCGACTTGGCGTCAGGGCCAAGGCGCGGCTCAGAGCCGTTTTTGCGCACTTCCGCCAAGCGGCGCAGGATCGCATGGGCATATTGGATTGGTGCCGGCATCAGTTCGGGCGTCTCGTCGACAGCATAGCCGAACATTATGCCCTGGTCGCCTGCACCTTCATCCTTGCCGGCGCCCGCATCGACGCCCTGGGCGATGTCGGCGGATTGGGCATGCAGGTAGCTGTCGACCTTGAGGTTCGCCCAGTGGAAACCATCCTGCTCATAGCCGATGTCGCGCACGCAGGCGCGGGCGATGTCCTCGACGCGCTGGATGACGGCGGCCGGACCGCGCACCTCGCCGCCGATCACGACGCGGTCGGTGGTCGCAAAGGTCTCGCAGGCGACGCGGGCGTGGGGGTCCTCGGTCAGGAAGGCGTCAAGCACGGCGTCGGAAATCCGGTCGCAGACCTTGTCCGGGTGGCCTTCCGAGACGCTCTCGGAAGTGAAGATATAGTCGTGTCGGGACATGAAATGCTCCATTGGGGTTACCCCCGCCACGCCAGGAAGCCGTTGTGGCGGTTCGAAGGGCAGCCCTAGCGCCCTTGTGCCCCACGGTCAATGGCCGGTCGGCGCCTGTTCAGCGCCATGACCCCGATGCAACCCAGAAGCAACATTGTTGCCGGGATGTCGCCAGTCCGGGCGTAGAGGGTCACTGGCTGGGCGGGCGGCACCGCAGTATCGATCCAGCCGTCGGTGTCGAGAGGCAGCGCCTGCAACACCCGCCCCTTCGCATCGATGACCGCCGTCACCCCGGTATTGGCGTCGCGCAACAGCGGCAGCCCCTGCTCGATCGCCCTGAGCCGCGCCTGCGCCAGATGCTGGTAGGGTCCGGCGAGCGCGCCGAACCATCCGTCATTCGTCACCTGCAGGATCCAGTCCGCGCGGCCCGCAAACGCGCGCAGATCCTGGGGAAAGACCGCCTCATAGCAGATGAGCGGCAGGACATGGCCAGCAGGCCCGAGGTCGAGAAGCCGTGCCTCGCCACCGGCGGAATAGCCGTTCCCTGCCTGCGCGGCGAAGGCCGATATGCCGAACCGGCCGAGGAGGTCGCCCAATGGGATATATTCGCCAAATGGCGCCAGATGCAGCTTGTCGTGAAGGCCCATCAACCGCCCCTCGCCGTCAAATACGGCAAGCGAATTGAAAAAGCGCAAACCCTCTTCGCGCTGCAGGCCAACAGCCAGTGGCACACCGCCCGATGCCGCACGCGCCTCCTCGACGATCGGGCCCGCGCGGTCGAGCAGATAGGGCACCGAGGTTTCGGGCCAGACGATCAGGTCAAGCGGCGCCTCCGACGGCGCGGCGGAGGCCGCGATCATCCGGTCGAGGAAGACATTCCACATGCCCGGGTCCCATTTCAGCGACTGGGTGGCGTTCGGCTGGACAAGGCGGACATGGATCGCCGGGTCGCGCGGCGCGATTGGCCCCGCGAGCCGCGCATTGCCCGCCGCCCAGACCCCAGCGAGGAGCGCCGAGGCGCAGCCGCAGGCGACGACGAGCGGCCCGGTCCGGCCAAGGGCCAGAACCGGCAGGGCGACAAGACCGAGGGTCAGCGCCGACAGAAGGATCGGGCCGCCATGGGCCGCCATCTGCGCCACGGGCGTGTCGATCCAGATATGGCCGGCAAGCGCCCAGGGAAACCCGGTCAGGACATAGCTTCGCGCAAGGTCCGCCAGAACGAAGCCGAGCGCCACGCCAGGAACCCGGCCCGCCCAGCCACGCCCCAGCCCTGCCCCAAGTGCGGCCACACCCCAGAAAAGCGCCATACCGGTGGCCATGAAGGTCACGCCGAAGGGTGCGATCCAGCCGTCACGCGCGGGATCGACCATGAACGGCTCGACAATCCAGAACATCACGGCGGCGAAATGCCCCGTCCCCGCCGCCCAGCCCCGAAAGAACCGTTGCCGCCAGCCTTCCGCCCCGGCCACATGCCACAGGATCACGCCGTAGCCGAATAGCGATAGCGCCCAGAGACCCCATGGCGCCTGCCCGGCCGCCGCCGCCACGCCCGCAAGCGCGGGCAGCAAAGCGGCCCGGAAGATCGCTTTCAGTCGCTTCATTCCTGCGGGCGCGGCAAACGTACTCTCAGCCGCTTGACCCGGCGGGGATCGGCTTCGACCACTTCGAAGATCACACCGCCCTCGCTTTCGACCGTCTCGCCTTTCAGGGGCACCCGGCCCGCCAGCATGAAGACAAGACCGCCCAGCGTGTCGATTTCCTCGCGGTCTTCCTCGTCGGCGAGCCGCATGCCGATCTCGGCCTCGAAATCCTCAAGGGGCGCGCGCGCCTGCACCAGATACTGGAACGGTTTCTCCAAAACCCACAGCTTGTCCTCGGCCTCGTCATGTTCGTCGTCGATCTCGCCGATCACCTCTTCGATGATGTCCTCGATCGTCACCAGCCCGTCCACGCCGCCATATTCGTCGATCAGAAGCGCCATATGGGTCCGTTCGGCCTGCATCTTCTGCAGAAGAACGCCCAGCGTCATTGATGGCGGCGCATAGATCAGCGGGCGCAGCATCTTGGTCAGGCTGAACTTGGGCCTCACCTCGGCAAAGGCATAATCGAGCGCGAGGTCCTTCAGATGGACAAGCCCCAGCGGATTGTCGAGCGAACCCTTGTAGACCGGCAGCCGCGAAAAGCCGCTTTCCTTGAACCGCGCGATCAGATCGTCGAGCGTGATGGTCGAGGGCACAGCGACGATTTCGGCCTTTGGGATGGCAATGTCGTCGACGCGGAGTTTCCTGAGGTTTCCGACCCCCGGCAGAGCCACCTTGGCGGGCGAGGTGCCGCCTTGTCCGTCATCGGCGTCTTCTTCGGCGTCGGCGGGCGAGAAGGCCCTGAGAATCCGCCCGAAGAATCCGCCCTCGCGACTACTGTCGCCAGCAGCGCCTTCTCCGCCCTCGGCGGAGACCGTATCTGCCTGTTCACCCATTCCGGTCCGTCCGTTTCATGCAACCGATCATTTCGTCACTCGTAGGGATTGGCAATGCCCATTGCGGCCAGCACGCGAGCCTCGGTGGCTTCCATCAGCGCCGCATCGCCGTCGCGCACATGGTCATAGCCCAGAAGGTGCATGATACCATGTACCAGAAGGTGGCTCACATGCGCCTCCATCATCTTGCCCTGCTCGTCGGCCTCGCGTGCGCAGGTTTCCCAGGCGATGGCCACGTCACCCAGTTCCTCGGGCATGTCCGCCGGGCCGGGCCGGGGCCGCGCGGGCTGGCCGCCATCTGCCGCCGCGCCGCGTTCGTCCGACGGCCAGGACAGCACGTTGGTCGGCTGCGGCTTGCCGCGGAAATCGGCGTTCAGCACGGCGATCCGCTTGTCGTCGCAACCCAGAAGGCTGATGAGAAACCCTTCGCCCGGCAAGCCAAGCTCGGCCAGCGTGGCACGCGCCGCGCTTTCGGCCAAAGCGTCCAGATCCAGCCCGTTCCAGCGCGGATCCTCGATCAGAATGTCAACCAGTGGCTCCATCGTCGCGGTCATAGGCCTCGATGATGCGCGCCACAAGAGGATGGCGCACCACGTCCTTCGCGGTGAAATAATTGAAGCTGACGCCCTTGATCCCGTCGAGGATACGTTCCGCGTCGACAAGGCCCGAGGCCGTGCCGCGCGGCAGGTCGATCTGGGTGCGGTCGCCGGTGATGACCATGCGGCTGCCCTCGCCGAGACGGGTCAGGAACATCTTCATCTGCATGGTCGTGGCATTCTGTGCCTCGTCGAGCACGACGAAGGCGTTCGACAGGGTCCGACCGCGCATGAAGGCCAGGGGCGCGATCTCGATCCGCTTTTCGGCCATCAGTTTTTCGACCTGCTTGGCGGGCAGGAAGTCGTTCAGCGCGTCATAAAGCGGCTGCATGTAGGGATCGACCTTTTCCTTCATGTCGCCGGGCAGGAAGCCCAGCCGCTCGCCCGCCTCGACGGCGGGGCGCGACAGGACGATCTTGTCGACATGGCCGCCGATCAGCATGGTGACGCCTACCGCGACCGCCAGATAGGTCTTGCCGGTACCCGCCGGGCCGATGCCGAAAGCCAATTCGTTCAGGAACAGGTTCTTTACATAGGCCTTCTGCGCCTCGGTGCGCGGCTCGACCTGTTTCTTGCGGGTGCGGATCTCGATCCTGCCCTGCGCGAACAATTCCAGTTGTTCGTCAAGGCTGACCGGGGCGGGCGTGCCCGCCTCACCGGTCAGACGGATCACCGCGTCGATCTCGCCCGCGTCCACCGCGCGCCCCGCTTCAAGCCTGCCATAAAGCGTCTGGAGGATCGCCGCCGCCTGACCCCGCTGGCCGGATGGGCCGACAAGCGCCAGCTGATTGCCCCGCCTGAGGATATGGATGCCCAACTGATGTTCGATCTGCGCCAGATTGCGGTCGAACTCGCCGCACAGGTCGATCAGAAGCCGGTTGTTGGAAAATTCCAGAAGCGTTTCGTGATGGTCTTCCGGATGCGGCGGCGGGGTCAAGGCACTGATGCCCAATAATGTCTCCTCAGGAAGAAGGGCCTGGAACAGATGGTGCCCGCGCTTTGTGACCAAAGCAAGACTTTGATCGGCACTTACGCCGCGTCAGATGCGCGATACCCGTTCCTTGAGCATCCGCGCGGCCATTTCCAGCCGCCGGTCGAGCCGCTGTTGCAGCCGCGATTTGCCGATCTTCAGGGTCTGGATCATGATCCGCGCCCCAAAGGTCAGCGGCTTGATCTCGATGGCGAGCGCGACGCGCGTCATCTGCCGCGAGAGGGGAATGAGCGTCGGTTCGACGAGAAAGCTGAAGCTCACAGTGTCGCCGGCCAGAAGCAGTCGGCGCGGCGGCTCGTGTGCTTCGATCTGGCTCACGATGGTGCGGTCCTTGCCGCGCAGGCGCAAGCCCGCCTGCCACGACGATCCCCGCGCTACGGGGCCGGTGCCCGACAGGCGTTCCAGCCGGACGCCACCACGCCGCGCGAGCCCTTCGATCCAGTCAAGGTCGGTCATCGCCGCGAAAAGCGCTTCGGGCGTCGCATCGATATCGGTTTTGGAGGTAAGCCGCATCGTTCGCCGCCGGTGCCTCTCTGACTGGTTACCAGTCGTTCCTTACCCGGCCCGACAGCCATTCGTGAAGCAGATATCCGGCAATCGCGCCCCGGCGTGGCGGTTTGACCACGGAATGGCTGCCCGCGAAGACCTCTGCCAGCTCTTCCCGCGTCAGCCAGAGCAGGGCCTCGATTTCCGTCGGGTCGATGGAAAGTTCATCCGCCAGCGCCTCGCCAGCGCAACCCATCATCAGAGAGGAAGGATAGGGCCAGGGCTGGCTGGCCAGATAGCGTACGCGCCCGACCGCAAGGCCAGCCTCCTCCCAAACCTCGCGGCGGACGGCGGCCTCGACCGTCTCGCCCGGTTCCATGAAACCCGCGAGCAGGGAATACATCCCTTCTGGCCAACCGGGCGAACGGCCGACAAGCACCTTGTTGCCGCGGGTGATCAGCATGATCACCACGGGATCGGTGCGGGGAAAGTGCTGGGCGCCGCAGCGCGGGCAATCGCGCTGCCATCCGGCCTTGGCAATCCTGCTTTCCGCGCCGCAGCGGGCGCAGAAGCCGTGCGTCTGGTGCCAGGCCCAAAGGGCCTTGGCTGTCGCCGCCAGTTCCGCCTCGACCGGATCGAGATCGCCCAGCACGGTGCGCAGTTCGGCAAATCCCGCCGCCTCGCCCCAATCGGGCCCGATCAGCGGGTGATGCTGAGCCGTCGCATCTACGAAGGCACTGCCGTCGGCCTTTTCCGCGGGCTCCCACTCGGACAGATCGGCGGCGAACTGCGCCGCGCCGCCGGATAGGCCGAGGAACAGCAGCTCGCGGCCCGCGACCAGCGGATGAGTCGGTGACAGGCGAAGGACGCGCGGGCCTGACATCAGAAGCTTGCTGCGCCAGAGAGCGAGGCAGAGCGCACTTTCACTGCCGGCGAGATCGCGCAGCGCCGCATCGTCCGCCCGCAGGCGGGCGGCCCGGTCTAGACCGGCCGCGCCAAAGGTTACTGTCGGATCGCCTTGCACGTCATCCTCCGGTCCGGAACACCCATCTGAGACCATATGAACGACAGAGGTACAAGCGAAGGCCCGACTGTTGCAAAAAATGCAACTTTTAGGAGATTTGTTGTACTAATTTACGTATCCCGGTGGTGGCAGCGGGATTTCTCGTGTACCATGCAAACCATTGATATCAGGGGCTGACAGGCGGGTGCGAGCCGTTTGACCTAATGGGCAACCATGCACCGGTTCTGGCGGAAAAGGCGTTGGCAGACACAGTTCGCGGACCGCAGCAGCAGATCTACGGCCTGAGGATCCTCGCGACCTCCGATATCCACGCGCATGTGATGCCCTACGATTATGCCGCCGACCGTCCACTTGAGGCGGTTGGCCTCGCGCGGCTGACGACGCTGATCCGGCGGGCGCGTGCCGAGGTGGCCAATTCGATCACGCTCGACAATGGCGATTTCATCGAGGGCAGCCCCTTGGGCGAGCTGACCGCGATCGGCGGCCAGCTGCCAAAGGGCCGCCACCATCCGGTCGTCGCGGCGATGAATGCGGTGGAGTACGACGCGGTCGGGCTGGGCAATCACGAGTTTGGCTATGGTGTCGCCTTCCTTGAACGCGCGCTTGAAGATGCCGTCTTCCCGGTCCTGTCGTCCAATATCGCCCGCCGACTGGGCGCGACGCCCTGGGAAGATGAATTCTTCACCACCCCCACGCTGATGCTGGAGCGATTGCTGATCAATGACGCGGGCCGCTCGGCACTTCTGAAGATTGGGGTGCTGAGCCTTCTGCCGCAACAGGTGGAAACCTGGGAACGCAAGCATCTCGCCGGGCGCCTCAAGACGCGCGACGAGGTCGGCGCCGCCGCTGCCTGGGCAGCCGATCTGCGCCGTCGTGGCGCCGATATCGTCGTGGCGCTCTGCCATTCGGGGATCGGCGGGGAAAGCGCCGGGCTGCAGCCGGACAATGCTGCCGTTCAGGTCGCGCGGCTCGGCGATATCGACGTGGTGATTGCCGGACATACGCACCGCCTGTTTCCCGGCACCGGTATTCGCCCCACAGACGAGATCGACCCCGCAGAAGGCAAGATCTGCGGCAAGCCCGCCGTCGAGCCGGGGTTTCGCGGCTCGCATCTGGGGATCATCGACCTTGACCTTCTGTTCCGCGATGGCCGCTGGACCGTCCGCAGCAGCCAAAGCCGGCTGGAACCCGTGGCATTGCGCGACAGCGCCGGCCAGTTCGTCGCCCGCTTTGGCGTCGACAGGGAGGTCGAACATTCGGTAGCCTCCTGCCACGCCAACACCGTCGACTATGTCCGCCGCCCGATCGGGCGGGCGGACCGCGCGCTCAACAGCTTTTTCGCGCCCCTGCTGCCGGTGCCGATGATGGATTTGATCCATGCGGCCCAGCTGTCTTGGCTGGCAACGGTTGCGAATGCGGCGGGGCTGTCGCACCTGCCGCGCGTTTCGGCGGCCAGCCCCTTCAAGTTCGGCGGGCTGGCGGGCCCCTGCAATTTCACGCGGATCGCGGCGGGCGACTTTCTGCTGCGCCATATCCACGATCTATATCCGTTCCCGAACTCGATCCGGGCCGTGCGTGTGACCGGCGCCCAGATGCGCGACTGGCTGGAGCGCGCCGTGTCTCAGTATCGGCAGGTCGTGCCGGGGACGGGCGACCAGCCGCTCCTACACGCCGAGGCGCGGCCCTATGATTTCGACACGGTTGCGGGGCTGAGCTATGACGTGGACCTGAGCGCCCGCGCGCGCCACGCCCCCGACGGCAGCCTTGTCAGCCCGGATGCGCGCCGGATACGGAACCTGCGCTTTCAGGGCGCGGCGGTCGCGGCCAGTCAGGAGTTCCTGCTTGTCACCAACAATTTTCGCGCAGGCGGCGGGGGGAATTACCCCGAACTGCCTACAGACAGCATGATTGCCGACCCGCTGGCCCTTTGCACCACCGTGCTGCGCCATTTCGTCGAGAGCGGTGCGAATCTCGGCCTTGGCCCGCAGTGCGACTGGCGACTGACCGGCGTGCCACTCGGCACCGCGCTTTGGTTCGATACGCATGTCGATGCCGCAGAGCACCTTCACGAGGCGCTGCCCCTGCAGGTCGAGGTCGTGGGTCCGGCGCCGCCGCGGTTCCTGCGCTGTCGGGTCGTATTTTGAGATCTCCGCGCAGGTGGCCGCTCATCGCCCCCTTGCGGCGGCTCTTCGCTGTAGAGCGATGAGGCCTGAGAGGGCCGAAGAGCGGCTCCGCCCTCTCGTCGGCCAAACCAAAGTGCGGCATGCGCGTCAGCTTGCATTTCCAGCGTGCAGCGCCTATCTAGGCGACGAGAGGTTGGCGCGGGTGAGCGCCTCGCCAACCCGGTCAGGTCCGGAAGGAAGCAGCCGTAACGAGCCCCGCTTGGGTCGTTGTCCAGCCTCTCACCCCCGCCCACCGCCCTGCAATCCTGCGGCTCCGCGACCGGGCCAGCGAAAGGCCTGTGCACATGCGTTACGATGCCGCGATCTTCGATCTCGACGGACTTCTGCTCGATACCGAGCGTCTCGCAATCACCGCAGGCTATCGCGCATTGGCCGATCTTGGCCTGCCAAAGACAGACGGCCTGTTCGAAGGCCTCGTGGGCAAGGACAATGCCACCGGCGCACGCGCGCTACTCTCTCATTATGGTGAGGATTTTCCCATCGAGCGATTCGGTAGCCGATGGGACGGGCTGTTCTTCGCGGCGCTGGAAGAGGGCATTCCGCTTCGCCCCGGCGCAACCGAGCTTCTCGACCGGCTGGAGGCGCTGGGATTGCCGCGCGCCGTTGCAACATCGAGCCAGCGAAAGAGCGCCGACCACAAGCTGTCGAAGACCGGCCTTCACCGCTATTTCGGCGCGGTGGTGACGGTCAATTGCGTGACTAGGCCGAAGCCCGCACCGGACCCTTACCTTCTGGCGGCGAAAAGGCTCGGCCAGCGCGCGGAGCGCTGCATCGCCTTTGAGGATTCTGATACCGGCGCGGCAGCGGCGCGGGCCGCCGGGATGGTGGTGGTGCAGGTGCCAGACATGCAGGTAACCGATGGGCGCCATGCCCATCATCTGGCCGAAAGTCTTCTGGAAGGCGCCCACGCGGCAGGGCTGATCTAGGCCCGTCTCAGGGCTGTTCTTCGGGGAACCTCAGCCGGAAGAAACCATAGATCGTCAGGCCCAGTGTCACGATCCCGGCGATGAGGAAGGGGGCGAGAAGCGCGGTTTCACGTCCCAGATACGGCTCGCCAAGGCGGACGAGGACACCTCCCATCAGCGCGCCAGCGGGCATTATCCCCCAGCCGAGGAAGCGATAGACCGAATTCACCCGGCCAAGCAGCGCGGGCGGGATCACCCGCTGGCGGTAAGACACCGTCACCACATTCCACAGGACGCCGCCGAACGCATCACCGAAGAAACCAAGCGCAGCACCCGGGAGCGTTGGCCAGAGTCCGAGCAGGAAGTATGCACCGGTGAAGATCGCCATGGAAAGATGCACGGTCTTCTCCGGCCCGAGGCGCGCGGCGATCATCGGTCCGGCAAGGCCCGCAAGCACCCCGCCCGCCGCGCCCGTGGTCAGAAGTAGGCCGAACCCGAAGGCATCGAGCCCGAGGATTTCCTGCGCATAAAGGGCTGCCATGGTCATGGCGGCGGTAAAGACGGCGTTGGTCAGCCCGAGGATCACCGCGAGACGGCGCACCAGCGGATTGGCCATAAGCCAGGCAAGCCCCTCCTTCAACTCGGTCAGGAACGGTCGGCGCGGCGGCAGGGCCACGGGCGGCAGCACCATGAGCCCGACGAGAGCCGCCGCAGTGGCGAAGCTTGCGGCATCGAGGCCGAAGGGCCAGGCAATGCCGAAGCCGATCAGCGCGCCTGCGAGCGGCGGGCCAATGAACTGGTTCATCACCTGCTCGGCGCTCCACATCTGGCCGTTCGCCCGTTCGAGGTCGGCGGGAGCGACGATCGCGGGCATCAGCGTCTGGGCGGCGTTGTCGCGCAGGACCTCGGCGGTGCCGAGCAGAAAGGCAAGGCCTGCAAGTGCCAGTATGGCGCCGGGGCCGGCGCTGTCGGGCTGCGGCAGGGCGGGGATAGAGAAGATCAGCGCGATGACCCCGAAAGTCAGGAGCATCCGCACCAGGTCCGCCCTGATCATCATCCGCCGCCGGTCAGCCCGGTCGGTCCAGACCCCGGCGGGGAGCGCGAACAGAAACCAGGGCAGGCGCCCGCCAGTCACAACGAGCGAGATCAGGAAAGGATCGCGGGTCAGAAGCGTGGCAAGCCAGGGAAAGGCCAGAACCGACACGCCATCGCCGAGGTTCGAAATCACGCTTGCCGTGAAATGCAGGCGGTAATTGCGGTTTCGGCGAAGAAGGGCTGCGGCCAAAGCGCCCTCAGTTTGCAGGGACGGAGGTGGCGGGCGGCAACTGAAGCCCGGCCACGAACGGATAGGCGAAACCGACGATCTGCAACTGGGCCGGGCCGTCGATCCGGCTGAAATACCATTTGCCGCCTTCCTCGATCGCCAGAAGCGGCTGCTGGTTCAGGGTCTTCTTGCCGCCGCCTTCGGCCACGAACTGCGCGGGCACTACCGCCCAGACCACCGCCGTCCCGTCGGGAAGCGTCGCGTCGTTTCCCTCCCAAGGCCCGGGCGCGGTGACGAAATCGGTGATCTTCGTCGTCTTCATCACCTCTTTCGTCTGGGCGACGAGCGTCTCGGTCACTTTCTTCGCCTCAATCCCGGCGGTACCGGCGACCACGTTCAGAACGCGCGGCGGGATGGTGCCCACCACCTTCTCCGCCTCTTTCGCCATCGTCGCCCGGCCATAGCGCGCCACGGCGGATTCGAGCGCCTTCGCCTCCGCCTCGGTCAGTGGACGGGCAAAGGCAGGAAGACCGAGGATGACGAGCAGAAGGGCGAGAAGAGGCAGGCGCATGATAGGCATCCGTATTGGGTCGCGACACATCTTGCACGCACTATCGGGTCCGGCAAGTGTGAACGGGCCGGACGCATTGGCCCTCGCGCTTTCCCGCCCAAGCTGCCATTGTCGCGCCCGATCAGGAAGGAGCCCGCCCATGTCATTCACCGTCGCCACTTGGAACATCAATTCGGTGCGCCTGCGCGAACCGATCGTGGCGAAGCTGATGGGCGAGGAGGCGCCGGACATCCTGTGCCTGCAGGAATGCAAATGCACCGAAGAGCAAATCCCGGTCGAGGCCTTCGAGAAGCTCGGCTATCGCTGGCGGGTGGCAAAGGGCCAGAAAAGCTACAATGGCGTGGCAATCCTGTCGAAACTGCCGATGACGCTCGCGGGCTCGCATGATTTCGCCAGCCTCGGCCATGCCCGCCACGTGGCCGGGCGGCTGGACAACGGCGTGACGATCCACAATTTCTATGTACCCGCGGGCGGCGACATTCCCGACCGGACCGAGAATGTGAAGTTCGGCCAGAAGCTCGATTTCCTGACCCATATGCGCGACTCGTTCCGCGAGGAGCGACCCCAGAAGGCGATCCTTGTGGGCGATCTGAACATCGCGCCGCGCGAGGATGACGTCTGGAACCACAAGGCGCTTCTGAAGATCGTCAGCCACACGCCGGTCGAGGTTGACCATCTTGCCGCCGCGCAAGAGGCGGGCGGCTGGGTCGACATCACCCGCAAGGACATTCCCGAGGGCCGGCTTTACAGCTGGTGGTCCTATCGTTCGCCCGACTGGGATGCGGCCGACAAGGGCCGCAGGCTCGATCATATCTGGGCCACGCCCGACATCGCGAACGCCGGTCACGGCAGCCGCATCCTCCGCGCCGCGCGCGGATGGGAGCAGCCGTCGGACCATGTGCCGGTCTTCGCAGGCTTCGATCTCTAAGTGCGGCCCGACGCGTTGTCCGGCGGCGATCTCTTGCCGATCAGGTGTGCGCCGATTGGCGCGGGCACTCTCCTCGGCTATGAGGGGCCGGGGCAAGGAGGAAAGATGCAGTCTGTCACCCGTCGCGCGGCCCTAGGCCTTTCCCTCGCAGCGCTTGCCGCCTGCGGCGCTCGGCCCCGCCGCGCCGAGCCCGCTGGTCCGGCCGACGTCAACCGGCTGATCAGCAAATATGCTCGGATCCACGACATTCCGGAATCGCTCCTCCATCGCGTCGTGCGACGCGAGAGCAACTACAACCCGGCGGCCCGCAACGGCCCCTATTGGGGCCTGATGCAGATCCTGCCGCAGACCGCCCGCACCATGGGCTATCGCGGCACGCCCGAGGGGCTTCTCGATGCCGAGACCAACCTGAAATACGCCGGCAAGTATCTGCGCGGCGCCTGGCTGGTGGCGCGCGGCAGCGAAGACCGTGCCGTCATGTGGTATGCCAAGGGTTACTATTATGAAGCGAAACGCCTTGGTCTTCTGAAGGAAACCGGGCTGATCGCCTGAGCGCATCAGCATCTGCCCGGAGCCGACAGGTTCGCCGCCCGACGCGACGCCGCGGTCTTTCTAGCCAGATCGGCCAAACAGCTTGCCCGCCTTGCGCGTCGGGCCAGACGCATTAGTGTTTGACATAGCTGGTGCGGACCAACGCGGCCACGGGAGAGTCTTGATGCACATGACGCCACCGCCTGCCCTGAAACCTTGGATGCGCAAAGCGATCCGCGCCGCGGGAGACGCTGGCTCGGAGGCCGACATTCTCTCCTCTCTCACGGACCTGTCGAGAAGCCATCGCATCTTCGCTGAAACACGCTTCGAGGTGGCAGACCAGATCGTAGCTCACCAGAACGACCGCGCGATCGCGTTCCCGCGACCGCTCCACCGCGAGAATCACCGCACGATCCTCATGGGATATGTCGAGAGCATAGGCGCGAAGTATCAAGAGGACGGTTGGTGTGAGGTCGAGCCGGGCGATATCGTCGTCGACTGCGGCGGCTACGTGGGCGGCTTTGCGCGTTCGGTGGTCGAGATCGCTGAGAGGGTGATCGTGATCGAACCCGCGCCGACAAATTATGATTGCTGTCTTACAAATCTTGCCGGATTCGACCAGGCTCTGATTGTGCAGGCCGGACTGTTCGACAAGACCGGGACGCTGCCCCTGCAGATGAGCCGCCGCTGTGTCGATCATTCGCTTCTTTCCCCAGACCGAGGCGCGACGGGCGAGTCCATTCCCGTGCAGACGTTGCGGCTTGATGATCTGATGGGACGCGTGGGGATCACGCGGCTCGATTTCTTGAAGCTTGAAGCGGAAGGAGCGGAAATCGAGGTTATCGAAGGCATGGGCGCCGCTCGCCCGCGGAAAATCTCTATCGATGCCGGGCCGGAAAGGTACGGGCAAAGCCCGATTGCCGATCTGACCGCCATGCTGACGGAGCGAGGGTACGAGACAAAGGCACGCGGGCACAATCTGCTGGCTGTGCTGAAATCCTGAATCTCAGGGAATTCGCATGCGCCCGGGAGTGATCAGACGCCAGATGATGCGCCGTTCGCGCGCGCTTGTCGCCTCGCCGCGGCTCTGGCGGTCGCGGCTGGTCTTCTGGGTAGGCGCCATCGCCATCGGCCTGATCAGCGCGGGCTTTGCGGTGCTGGCTGACGAGGCCCACGGCCTATTCCTCACGGCCTTCGGTGACGGCTGGCGGCGCTGGCTGCCGCTGCTGGTCACACCCCTTGGATTCATTGCCTGCGCCTGGGCCGCCGACCGGTTCTTTCCCGGCTCGCAGGGCTCGGGCATTCCCCAGACGATCGCAGCACGGCATCTGCGCGAGGATGAGGACCGGGGCGGCTACCTGACGCTGAGGATCGTCGTCGGCAAGATTTCCCTGACGCTCGCGGGCCTTCTGGCCGGCGCATCGATCGGGCGCGAGGGACCGACGGTACAGGTGGGGGCCGCGCTGATGCTGGCCTCGGGGCGGCTTGGCGGCATGGCGCATGCGCGCGGCCTGATCCTCGCGGGTTCAGCGGCGGGCATCGCCGCAGCCTTCAACACGCCGCTCGCAGGAATCGTCTTCGCGATCGAGGAGATGAGCCGCGCCTATCAGGCCCGGACGAACGGCCTTGTCCTTTCGGCGGTGATCCTCGCCGGTGTCGCCTCGCTCTCCATCCTCGGCAGCTATACTTACTTCGGCGTCACCCATGTCAGCGCGCATTTTCCCGGGGACTGGGGACTGGTCGCCGCAACTGGAATCGCGGGCGGCCTATTTGGGGCCCTCTTTAGCCTTGCCACGGTGGGGCTGGTCACGCGGCTGCGGCGGGCAAGGATCTTCACCCGTGAACGGCGGCTTCTTCTCGTGGCCGGCGGCGCTGGTCTGATCGTTGCCGTCCTCGGCGTCGCGACCGGCGGGGCGACGTTCGGCACCGGCTACGACCAGGCGCGCGACGCGATCGAGGGCGACGGCCTGCCCGGCGTCTTTTTCCTCGCGAAGCTCATCGCCACCCTCGCCTCAACCGTCTCGGGCATCCCAGGCGGCCTTTTCGCACCCTCGCTGTCGGTCGGCGCCGGGCTTGGCAGCTCGATCAGCCTCCTGCTCGGCGCTTCGGTGACACTCGGCGCCATCCTCGGCATGGCGGGCTATTTCGCGGGCGTTGTTCAGGCGCCCCTGACGACCGTGGTGATCGTGGTCGAGATGACCGGCAATCACGACAATGTCGTGCCGATCATGGCAGCGGCAATGCTAGGTTACGGCGTTTCGCGCCTTATCTCGCCCGAGCCTCTGTACCACGCCTTGTCGCGGCTCTGGATCGCCGACGCGATCCGGCGGCGGCGGAGCGAGGCCGCACCCGCTACACCGGAATCGCCGTCGTCTTGAAGACCGTCCTCAGCGCGAAGGACGAATGCATCTGTGCGACGCCCGGCAGGCGGGCGAGGTACTGGCGGTGGATGCGGGCGAAATCGTCGGTGTCTTGCGCCACGACCTTCAAGAGGTAATCCGCCGTCCCTGCCATAAGGTGGCATTCCAGCACATCCGGCACCCGCCGCACTTCTGTCTCGAACGCTTCCAGCACCTCGTCGGCCTGGCCGGACAGGGTGATCTCGACGAAAACCGTCGTCGGCCGCCCCATGCGGCGCGCGTCCAGAAGCGCCACATAGGCGCCGATGAATCCCTCTTCCTCCAGCCGTGCCACCCGGCGGTGGCAGGCCGAAGGCGACAGGTTCACCCGCTCCGACAGGTCGGCATTGGTCAGGCGGCCTTCTTTCTGCAGCGCAGAAAGTATCCGGCGATCTGTTGCGTCCAGTTCCATTTCTGCGCACCATTATTCGACAGAACTTGAATCTCTTCGAATATTCTTCGATACCATAGCAATACCACAACCGTTCTTTGCAAAGCAATTGCGCGCCTGCTGCGGCATACTGGATCCAATCGTTCATTCGGAGGATCCACGATGAAAATCGGCTGCCCCAAGGAAATCAAGCCGCAGGAATTCCGCGTCGGCATGACGCCCAACGCCGCGCGCGAAGCCATCAGCCACGGCCATGAAGTCTACATGGAAAAGAACGCCGGCACCGGCGCGGGCTTTGCCGATGCAGACTACACCGCCGTCGGCGCCAAGATCCTCGACACCGCGGCCGAGGTCTTCGCCAAGGCCGACATGATCGTCAAGGTCAAGGAACCGCAGGCGGTCGAACGCAAGATGCTGCGCGAAGGCCAGATCCTCTTCACCTACCTTCACCTCGCGCCCGATCCGGATCAGACCCACGACCTGATCAAATCCGGCGCTACCTGCATCGCCTATGAAACAGTGACCGACCGCAACGGCGGCCTGCCGCTGCTCGCGCCAATGTCCGAGGTTGCGGGCCGTCTGGCCCCGCAGGTCGGCGCCTGGACGCTGCAGAAGGCCAATGGCGGCCGTGGCGTGCTGCTCGGCGGCGTGCCGGGCGTGTCGCCCGCCAAGGTCCTCGTGATCGGCGGCGGCGTCGTCGGCACCCATGCGGCGAAGATCGCCGCCGGCATGGGCGCGGATGTGACCGTTCTTGACCGCTCGATCCCGCGCCTGCGCTATCTCGACGACGTCTTCGGCGGCACCTTCAAGAACGCCTATGCCAACGAAGGCAACACGATCGAGCTGGCTCGCCAGGCCGACATGATCATCGGCGCCGTACTGATCCCGGGCGCGGCCGCACCCAAGCTGATCTCGAAGGCGCAGCTGAAGGAACTGAAACCCGGCGCGGCGCTTGTAGACGTCGCCATCGACCAAGGCGGCTGTTTCGAGACCTCGAAGGCCACCACCCACCAGGACCCGATCTACGAGGTTGACGGCATCATGCACTACTGCGTGGCCAACATGCCGGGCGCCGTTGCCCGTACCTCGACGCTCGCGCTCGGCAACGCGACCATGCCCTTCATGCTGGCGCTTGCCGACAAGGGCTGGAAAAAGGCCTGCGCCGATGACGTGCACCTCTTGAACGGCCTGAACGTCCATGCGGGCAAGCTGACATATGCCGCCGTCGGCCAGGCGCTGAACCTGCCGACGGTCAATGCGGCCGACGTCCTGAAATAAGACCACCGCTCACGAAAAAAGGCCCGCCGTCTGGCGGGCCTTTTGCTTGTCTGACCGGCACTTATTTCTTCAGCGCATCCCGGATCTGCATGAGCACATCCAGCTCGGTCGGGCCGGCCGGGGCCGGAGCAGCCTCCTCCTTCTTGACCGCCGCGTCCTTGATCCTGTTCACCGCCTTCACCAACAGGAACACGACAAAGGCGATGATCAGGAAGTTGATCACCGCGGTAATGAAGGAGCCATAGGCAAAGACCGGTGCGCCCGCTTCCCGGGCGGCCGCCAGAGACGCGAATTCGCCGTCGCCGAGGTTGACATAAAGATTCGAGAAATCGATCCCGCCGGTGATCAAGCCGATGATCGGATTGATCAGATCGGCGACAAGCGAGCTGACGATTGCCGTGAACGCCGCGCCGATGATGATGCCGACGGCCATGTCCATGACATTGCCCTTGGCGATGAAGTCCCTGAATTCTTTTATCATTCCAGTCCCCTGTGCCGTTTGTCCCGCCGCGCGCATTGTTTCCTGTCGGCGGCGCGCGGATGCTAGCACGAGACGAAAAAAGCGCACGCGGGAAATTTGCGCGATCGCTCCCCCGCCATCTTAGCCGATCCGCAAAAGAAAAACGCCGCCCCGAAGGACGGCGTTTTGATCAGTCCGCAGGTCGATCTCAGAAGCCGAGGCCTGCGTACTTGTTCTTGAACTTCGACACGCGGCCACCGGTGTCAAGAAGCTTAGCCGAACCGCCGGTCCAGGCCGGATGCGCCAGCGGGTCGATGTCGAGCGACAGCGTGTCGCCTTCCTTGCCCCAGGTCGAACGGGTCTGGTAGGTCGAACCGTCGGTCATCTTCACGGTGATGAAGTGGTAGTCGGGATGAGTGCCTTGTTTCATCGGTCCGCTCCTCACTCGGCTTTTTCTTTGTAGTTGGTGACTTCGGCGATCCGGGCCGATTTGCCGCGACGGTCGCGCAGGTAGTAAAGCTTGGCGCGGCGGACGCGGCCACGGCGGACCACTTCGATAGCTTCGATGTTGGTCGAATAGAGCGGGAACACACGCTCCACGCCTTCGCCGAACGAGATCTTGCGCACGGTGAACGAGGCCGCGATCGTGTCGCCGCCCTTGCGGCTGATCACCACGCCTTCATAGTTCTGAACGCGGGTCCGGGTGCCTTCGGTCACCTTGAAGCCGACGCGAACGGTGTCGCCGGCCTTGAAATCGGGGATCTTTTTCCCGAGGCTGGCAATCTGCTCAGCCTCCAATTGGGCGATAATATCCATCGCTTTTCCTCATCTGCTCGCGGTTGGTCCGCGAAGGTCTGACACGATCCCAGAGCTCTCGGTCTTCATCCGGGTCCGCATGGCCGTTCGGCCGGGCGCCCGCCAGAGGTAGGGTCATTCTCTTTGGCCCTGTGCCCCAACCCGGTTCCCGCCGAAGAAGGCAGGCGCATCGGCCAAAGCACAAGGGTCCGGACGACTCGCAAGGGGCCCCGGACGGGCGGGGTATAGGGGGAAGGCCATGTGCGGTCAAGAGTGCGCGGCGGGGCGGAGAAGGGGTGATTGGATTTGATCAAATATCTTGACTCAATTTGATCAAATACTACTCTCACCCCGGAGCCGCGTACGAGGATGCCATGTCCGACCATCACCGTCGCCCTGCCGATCTTGCCTTCCGCGGTGCCGCTCCGGAAGACGCAGGTCTCGTCCTGAGCTACATGAAAAAGCTCGGCGCCTATCAGAAAATGTCCGACGAAATCACTGCGACTGAGGCGCAACTTGCCTTGCTTCTTGGCACCGGCAAGGGCGAAGCGATCTTTGCGACACTGGGCGGGCAAGCTGCCGGGTTCATGTTCTTCAACGAAACCTCCTCGGCCTTCACCGGGCGGCATGGCCTTTTCCTCGACGGATTCTTCGTCGAGGAAGACTTTCGCGGACAGGGCATTGGCAAAGCCATGATGGAACATCTGTGCAGGCTCGTCCGCGACCGGGGCGGCGAAATGCTGGAATGGGGCTGTCTCGACTGGAACCGTCCGGCGCTCGACTTTTACAGCCGCCTCGGCGCCTACAGGCTCGACACACTAGGAACCTACCGTCTGGGTCCCGACCGTATCGCCACGCTCGCCTGGGCCACCAACATCTAGGCCGGGCCACGACAAGCGCCCGGCCTGCGCGCGTTCAGCTGGACAATAGCGCGTCCCGCATCTCTTGCGAAAAAGGGCCGAGGCGGCCTTCGCATTTCAACCGTTCGTGCGACGGCGCTTGCGACCTCACTTGGTCATATACTGATCAGCCGCCACCGCGGGTACAAGCTGGACCTCGGCGCTCGGAAACCCGACGAATACGCTGTCGCCCGTTGCGAACGGTTCCGCGCCCGGCGGCACGACGGCAAAGACCTCTCCCAATGCGCTGGTCAGCGTGTACTGGATCTGGTTGCCGAGATATGCGGCATAACTGACCTCGGCGGCGAAAGTGCCGGGTGCGGGCGTGCGGGACATGCGTACCTGATGCGGGCGCAGGACCAGTGACGCTGATCCGACGGGCGCCTTTGCGGTGGAAAGGATCACGTTGTCGTCGCCCAGTCTGATGAACGTTCCATCGGCGCTGTGGCCTGTGACCTCGCAGGGGAGAAGGTTCGCGTCACCGATGAAATCGGCAATGAAGGCGCTTGCCGGGCGTTCGTAAAGGTCGCGCGGCGTGCCTTCCTGGGCGATCTCGGCGTTCTTCATCACGATGATGCGGTCGGAAACGGCCATCGCCTCTTCCTGGTCATGGGTGACATAGACCGCCGTCAGGCCCAGCCGCTGCTGGATCTGGCGAATCTCCTCACGCACATGGCGGCGGAGCTTCGCGTCGAGGTTCGACAGGGGTTCGTCCAGCAGCAGCACTTCGGGTTCCAGCACGATGGCGCGGGCGACGGCGACGCGTTGCTGCTGGCCGCCCGAGAGTTCCGAGGGCAGGCGCTTGCCGAAACCGGCCAGGCCGACCATCTCCAGCCCCTCTTCGGCGCGGGCATGGGCCTCGGCCTTTGGCATTCGCTTCACGGTCAGGCCGTAGGCCACATTCTCGATCACCGTCATATGCGGGAAAAGCGCATAGGACTGGAACACCATCGAGACCTTGCGGTAGGTCGCCGACAGATGCGTCACGTCATGGCCGCCGATCAGGATGCGGCCCTCGGTGGCGCTTTCCAGCCCCGCGATCAGCCGGAGCGTCGTGGTCTTGCCGCAGCCCGAGGGGCCGAGCAGCGTGACGAGCGTGCCGGGCGCGATATCAAGGTCGAGCGGCCTTAGCGCCGTCACCTCGCCGAAACTCTTCACCACGCTTTCGAAGCGGACGGAGCCTTTCTGGGTCTTGTTCAGCATCTGGGGTCTCCGATGATCAGGCCTCGACACGATCCGCCCTACGCAGGCGGCGTTTGCCAATGAGAAGTTGCAGGATGAGGATGGCGGCGAGCATGGTCAGGATCAGCACCGCCGAATAGGCGATGGCAAAGCCGAACTCGCCGTTCTCGACCCGGCCGACGATGAAGGATGTCGCCATGTTGTGGCGGGCCGAGACGAGGAAGATGACGGCCGAGACCGAGGTGATGGCGCGCACGAAGCTGTAGGTCAGCGCGGCAAGGATCGCGGGGCCAAGCAGCGGCGCGATGACCCGGCGCGCGGTGGTGAAACTGTTCGCGCCGAGCATGATCGAGGCCTCGTCAAGGCTGCGGTCAAGTTGCGACATGGCGGCAATGCCGCCGCGCACGCCCACCGGCATGTTGCGGAAGACGAAGACGATGATGAGGATGACCGAGGTTCCCGTCAGTTCGATCGGCGGGAAGTTGAAGGCCATGACATAGGCCACGCCGATCACCGTGCCGGGAATGGCGAAAGAGAGCATGGTCGAGAACTCGAACGCCTCTTTGCCCGCAAATTTCTGGCGGACGAGAAGATAGGCCGTGGCAAGGCCGACGAAGGCCGTGAGCGGGGCCGAGATGCCGGCGATCGTCAGCGTGGTGAAATAGCTGTCCCAGGCCGATCCGGTAAAGCGGATGCCATTGGCGAATGAGACCGAGAAGGCGCGGATGTAATGTTCCAGCGTGAAGGAATGGTCGTAGCCCCAGAGTTTCACGAAGGACCCGAAGGCGATCATCGAATAGATCGCGGCGGTGAAGGCGGCCCAGGGCAAAGCGGTCAGGTAGCAGGCCCAGCGTAGCGCGGGGTTCAGCGCCGCGTGGCGGCCGCTATCAGCTTTCCCGGTAACGGTGGCATAGGATTTCCTGCCGACCCAGCGGCGCTGGACCAGGAAGGCGCCAAGCGTCATCACCAGAAGCGCGATCGACAGGATCGCGGCCTTGGCGGGATCGGCCACCGCGCCGACGATGGCGAAATAGATCTCGGTCGAGAGCACGTTGAAATTGCCGCCCAGCACCAGCGGGTTGCCGAAATCGGCGAGGCTTTCGATGAAGCCCAAGAGGAAGGCATTGGCCAGCCCCGGTCGCATCAGCGGCAGCGAGACATGGCGGAAGGTCTGCCAGCGGTCGGCGTCGAGCGTCTGGCTCGCCTCTTCCATCGAGGGGCTGACCCCTTCGACCACGCCGATCAGGACGAGGAAGGCGATGGGGGTGAAGGACAGCATCTGCGCAAGGTAGATGCCGCCGAAGCCATATAGCCAGCGGGTCTTTTCCCAGCCGAAGGTGTCGGCGAAGAACTCTGTCACCGTCCCCGCGCGGCCGAAGAGCAGGATCAGGGCAAGACCGATGACGAAGGGCGGCGTGATGATCGGGATGATCGTCAGCACGCGCAGAACGGGCTTCGCGCGAAAGCCGGTCCGGGTGAAGATCAGCGCGAAGGCAAGGCCAAGCGCGGTTGTCCCCGCCCCCGTCATCACCCCGAGCACCAGCGAATTGACCGCCGGGCCGCATTCGCCCCCGGCGAGGCAACCCAGCCCCCAGAGGTTCGCAGAAAAGAAGCGTCCGAGGAATTCCGAGACGCCATATCCCGCGCCGCCCTTCAGTTCGAAGGCGCGGATCAGGACATGCGCGACGGGGTAAAAGACAAAGATCGCCACCAGCGCCACGATCAGGCCGATCAGCCCGGTGACAAAGGCATCGCCCCGGCCCCGGCCAAGGCCGGAAATGCCGGTGGTCAGGATCAGCAGAAGCGCCAGCGCTGTGATGGCAGCCCCGGCGCCCATGCCGGGCTGGCCCTCGCCCGCGATCCAGCCGAACCGTGCGGCGCTGCCGGGGATCAAAAGGCCCTGCGCGACCAGCAGCCCAAGCCCCGCCGCCGCCGCGCCGACGAGCGCCCGCGCAGCGGTCAGTTGACCCCGCGCAAAACCCTGCACCAGCGCCACGGCGGCGAAAGCCGGAAGTGGACCGGCGAGCCACCATTTCCCCTGCGTCACGACCTGCCAGAAGGCGGGAGCCGCCCCCTTTCCGGTCATGTCCACAACCCAGCCGAGGCTGAAGACCCCGCCTGACACCATATACCAGGGCAGGAGCGCATAGCCCGCAAGCCCGATCAGGAGCCAGAGCCCCGCCGTCCGCTTCATCGTTCGCTATCCTTGATTGTCCCGTTCGGGAAACGCGGGCCGCCGGGGCGGCCCGCCACCGGGCTTACTCTTCGACAGCGCCGCCCGCGCCCTTCACCTCGGCATCCCAGCGGGCCAGAAGGCGCTCGCGGGTGTCCGATGCGCCATAGGTGGCGAAGTCGTAGTCGATCAGCTTGATCGACGACAGGTCCGGCGAATCCGGGTCGAGCGTGGCACCGGAATTCGAGGGCACGTTGTAGACACCGACTTGAAGTCCGGCCTGCTGCGCCTCGGCCGTCAGGACGAAATCGACCCATTTCTTCGCCGCATCGGGGTTCTTGGCCCCCTTGATCACAGACACGCCGCCGACCTCGTATCCCGTCCCCTCGCAGGGTGCGACGATTTCAAGCGGAAAGCCAGACTTCCGCAGGTTCACCATGTCATGCATGAAGCCGATGGAAATCGTCGTCTCTCCGCGCGCGGCGGCCTTGGAAGGCGCAGAGCCGGACTTGGTATACTGGTTCACGTTGGCGCCGATCTCGGCCAGCAGCTTGAAGGCTTCATCCTCGCCGAAAAGCTGGGTCAGCGTCGCCAGTTCGGTGTAAGCGGTGCCCGAGGAATTCGGGTTCGCAACCTGTATTTCACCCTTGTAGGCGGGATCAGCGAGGTCCTTCCAGCAAGCCGGGGCCTTCAGACCCTTTTCGGCCAGCACATCGGCGTTATAGGCAATCCCCAACGCTCCGGCATGGATACCGATCGTCTTGCCGCTCGAAATTTCGGCGATATTGACCGCCCAGGGCAGTAGCGCCGACGTATCGGCCCCCGAAGCCTCGGTCAGGTCTTCGGCGGCGGCGATGAGGTGTGGATCGCCCGTGCCGCCCCACCAGACGTCGATCTTGGGATTGCCCGCCTCGGCGCGGACCTGCGCCAGCGTCTCGCCGGTCGACTTGCGCACCATGGCGACGTCGATGCCGGTCGCGGCCTCGAAATTCGAGGCCATCAGGTCGCACCAGTCCTGTTCGTTCGAACAGACGACATTCAGTTCATCGGCGAAAGCGGGGGCGGCCAGAACGGCCAGCACAGCCGCGAGGCTGATCGAAGACAGTTTTTTCACATGTTCCTCCCTTGGGTTCGCGCCACGGTGCCGTTCGGGTCACCTGCAGCCGCTTTGCCCATGATGGAAAGCCACCTTCGCCAGAGCGAGCAGGGCTTGGTGAACAGTGCTAACATGGGGGCGGGAAACGGTTAACAGTGTTACAGCCCCCATCCTCCCCCCTTAACAAAGCAAACCAAAATCCGAAGGTATAGGCACCCAAACCATGCCATAGTCCTGAACCACCGGACAAAGCCGAAACGTCGATGACCGAAACCCGAAACGAGCTGCCCGTCATTGCCGTCGTCGACGACGATGCCAATATGCGCAATACCGTTGCGGACCTTCTGGTCGAACACGGGTTCCAGGCACGGGCTTTCGAGGGCATAGCAGCCTTCGGCGCGCACGGCGCAGATGGGCTCGACATGGCGTTGATCGACCTCAAGCTCAATGGCGAAAGCGGGCTCACCCTCGCGATGGACCTGCGCGCGCGCGGCGATCTGCCGATCATCATGGTGACCGGGCGCGGCGACGAAATCGACAAGATCATCGGGCTCGAGGTCGGCGCCGACGATTACGTGATGAAGCCCTTCAACCCGCGTGAACTGATCGCGCGGATCCGCGCCGTTCTACGCCGGACCGGGCGCATGGCGACCGCGCCGACCGTACCCGACACTGCCATCCAATTCGGGGACCTGCGGCTCGACCTTCAGAAACGCGAGCTATTCAATGCGGAAGGCGATGAAATCGCACTCACCAACGGCGAATACCGTCTGCTGGAATACTTTCTGCGCCATCCCGACCGGGTGATCCCGCGCACCGAGCTTCTGCACGAACTGGGCAGCGATCTGACCAGCTATGTCGACCGCACGATCGACGTGCTGATCCTGAGGCTCAGGCGCAAGATCGAACGGGTTCCCTCGAAGCCCATTCACCTGCAAACCCGGCGCGGACAAGGCTATGTCTTTGTGATGGCGCAGGCAGGCGCATGAGGTCGCCCGACCTTCGCTGGAGCGTGCGCGGTCGGCTCTGGGCGGCGCTTGCCGCTTTGGCGGCTTCGACGCTGGTCGCCGGAAGCGTCGCCATGATCGCGCTCGCCCACGCCGAAGCGCGGCTAGAGGCCCTGCACCGCGAAACACTTGCGGAAGTCGCCGATGCGCCGGAACTGTCACGCAGTGCGGCTGACCTTGCGACCTCGGCACCCTATCTGCTCAACCTTCCCTCGGTTATCCGCGTGCGGCAAGAGGCCGATGCGATCGGCCGTACTATCACGGAGATACGCAGCACGGCGGGCGAAAATGATGACGTGTCAGGCCCACTTGCTTCGATGGACATCGCCGTCAAAGACCTCGTTGCCGCCACCGGCCGGATGACCGAAGTGCGCGAACGTAGCCTCAGGCTGGTGGCCGAGCTTTCACGCGTGGAACGCCGGGTCGCGCTTGCCACCGCCGATCCGGGCGCGGCGCTCCCGGTCCGACGCGGCTGGCTGCAGCTTCAACGGCTCGCAAGCGCGGCCATCGGCGCGGGGCGGGCCGACAGCCTCATCGCTGCGGGCGAGTTCCAGCGAGAGTATTATCTGCAATTGCCCACGGTTGTGCCCGACCAGCTTGATCCAGACCAGCAGGAGGCGCTCGATCTTGTCACGCGCCTCGTCGCTGGCGCGGACGGGCTGTTCACGACAAGGCGCCTTGAACTGAGCGAACGTCTGGCCGGGCAGAATGCGCTTTTTCGCATTCGCCGTGCCTCGGAAGCCCTTAGTGAGACGAGTGCGGATGTCGTAGCCACCGCAGAAGCCAAACTGTCTGGCGAACGAAACGCCACATCATCGAGCATTGCAGTCGCGCGCCTCGCCGTGATTGGCGCGGCGCTGACCAGCATCGCCATCGCGGCGGGGGCCGCCCTTTTCGTATCGGGCTATGTGACCGGCAACCTTGCCGCGATCGCCGATGCAATGATGCGACTCGCCTCGGGCGACCGCACCAGCCGCCTGCCACGGGGGGAAGGCTCCGGCGACGAAATCGGAAAGCTATTCCACGCGTTCCGGGCATTCCGCGCCAATGCGCTCCGGCTAGACCGGTCCAACCGGCAACTTGCCCAGAAGAACGCACTCTTTGAACGGGTCTTCGGCAATATCAGCGACGGTGTAGCCATCATGGGTGAGGACGGCAGACTGGTGGTCGCCAATCCCTGCCTGCCGCGCATTCTGCGCGTCCCGCCCGCCCTGCTTTCTAAAAGACCGACACTTGAAGAGTTGCGCGCGGCCGCGCCCTTTGAAGGAAGCGGGGAGGGAGACTGGCAAAGCCGCGACGGGTTTATCGTAGAGGCGCGGCGCAATTCCCTTCCCGATGGTGGGGCGGTCTGGCTCTTTGCCGACACGACCGAAAAGCGGCGGGTTGACGAACGTCTGGCCCAGATTCAGCGCATTGAAAGCCTTGGTCAGGTCACGGGCGAGGTCGCACATGATTTCGGCAATATCCTGTCGACCATCGCCGGATCGCTGCAGCTCTGGAAGCCGGGAGACACGGGCGATGAAGCCCTGCGCAACCGAATCCGCGACGCTGTGGATATCGGCGTCGCCCTGACTCAGAGGCTTCTGGTGTTCGCCCGAAAGCAGCATCTGGAGCCAGAGATCGTCGAGCTGAACACGCTGATGGACGGGCTTACAGACCTGATCAGCTTTGCGATGCGTGACGATGTCACCTTGAAGGTTCACGCAGCCGACGCTCCTCTTCATGTTCGCGTCGATCCCGGTCAGTTGGAAAGCGCTATCCTGAACCTCTGCCTGAATGCCAATCAGGCGATCGAGGGGCCGGGGGAAGTCTCGATCAAACTGGCCGAAGCCGACGGCGGACGGGCCGTCATCACCGTTCAGGACGACGGTCATGGCATGGAGCCCGACGTCATGCGCCATGCCATGGAGCCGTTCTATTCCGCACGCGCAGACGGCACCGGAACCGGGCTTGGCCTGTCGATGGTCTATGGATTCATCCGGCAGTCGGGTGGCGATATCCAGATCACCTCGGCGCGCGGCGAAGGAACCGCTGTATCGCTGTATCTGCCGATAGCGATGGCAGATACACCCTCGCTATCGGTGGGCTTGAACCGGCTCTGCCTCGCGGTCGATGACGAACCTGCCGCATTGCAGGCCATAGCGCGTGCGATGACATCGCTCGGCTGCCGGACCGAAACGGCGTCCGGCTACCGGCAAGCGCTCGACCGGATGAAAAACGGCGAAACGCCCGACCTTCTTGTCACCGACCTCAACCTCGATGCCGGACAATCCGGTTGGGAATTGGCCGAAACCTTCCTCGGCACGTCGTCCAACGGGCATGTTGTTGTCGTATCCGGACATTTGCCGCCCGATCATCCGCTGCTTGACCGTTTTGGCGCGCGCATCGCGATGGTTTCAAAACCCGCAACCGCGGCCATCCTAGCCCCGATTGTTGCAGCTTCCATTAAAGAGCAGGAAATACACATATGACCGATCTTTCCTACCGCGCTGGTCAGGCCGAAACCCGTCCGTGGGGACGCTGGCAGGTGGTACAGTCCGATCCCGGATATGTCGTCAAACGGATCGACGTGAACCCGGGCGCGCGGCTGTCGTTGCAATACCACAACCACCGTTCGGAACATTGGGTGGTGGTCGCAGGCCGGGGCACGGTAACGATCGGAGGTGACACGATACGGGTCGACCGGGGCAGCCACGTCTATGTTCCCCGGGAAACCAAGCACAGAATCGCGAACGACGGGGATGCACCGCTTGTCTTTGTCGAAGTGCAGTTCGGCGCCGAACTCCGCGAAGACGACATCGTCCGGATCGAAGACGATTTCCTGCGGCAATAGTTTGTACGGGACGGCACCTGACGCATCTGCCGCACGAGCATGACGTGCCCGGCCTTGCCTCGGGCCGGGATTGCTCCGAAAGTGGGCCCGTCTCCGGAGTGCACATGTCCTTCCTTCTCGACAACCAGCTTCTGATCATCCTCGGCGCGGTTGCGGCGGGGACGCTTGGCTGGCTTTTCATCCTGACGAAGCCTGCAGGCCATAGGGCCTGGCGGGTCGCGGATTTCATCTGGGTCATTCTCGGCGGTTTCGGGGCGGTTGCCGCCGTGATGGCGGGGCTTTACCGGGCCGATACCGCGCGGGTCGAGCGGCAGATCGACCTTGCCTATGCCGCAAGTCGAGCCTTCGACCGCGATGCGGCGCGCTTTCGCCTAGCCTGGTGCGCGGCGCCTGACGCGCTTCTGCTTCCCTTGTGCGACAAGGCCGATTACCTCTCTGCCTCGACGGCGCTCAACCGCGATCTGCCGCTTTTCCTCGACATCACCCATATGGCCGCACCTCTTCAGCGGTTGACGCTGTTTGGCGGCGCCGAAGAAATGGCGGGCATGACCGAAGAGGCAGATGCGTTCGATACGCAGGAAATCCTCGCCTTCACCGCGCGGGATGAGGCGACGGGTGCTGCCATCGAAGCGCTGCGCGCGAACGGACGCGCGCCAGTTGCCGCGGAATTTCAGGTTCTGGCGATGAGCTATGAAGAACTGATCAGCGATGTCGTCGCGCTGAAGGAAGAATGGGATTACCTGCGGTCCCGCACGATCTTCCTGAAGATTCAGGTCCTTGCTCTCGCCCTTATCGCTTTCGCGGCACCGTTTCGGGTGGGAAAGTCTCTGTCAGAGATCGTCTGAGCGGCCGCCATGGTGGAATTCCCGCCTGTTTTTCCCCTGAAACGCGAACTAGGTTCCTGCCACAACCGCCGTGCCTTGGCCGGCCACAAAAAGGAAGTCCGACGTGAGAGCGTTCTATTGCCCCCTGGCGGCGCTGATTTTTGCCACCACCACCGCGCTGCCGGCGCAGTCCGCGGACCTTCCCGACCCGGCCAAGGTCCATGCTGCTCAGGCGGGGCTTTCTTCCTCTCACGATGTGCTCTCAGATATTTCCTGCGATGCGCCGTCCGTGCCCGCCCACAAGCTGATGTGCGAGGATGACGCGCTTTGGCAGATGGGGCTTCTGGACACCTGGGCCTGGGTCTACGCGGTCGAGAATGCGACCGGGACCGAAACCGACCATTCCGACCCGCCGCTTGATGATTTCTTCATCGAGGCGCGCGATGCCTGCACCGACAAGGCCTGCCTTGCAGATCTGCTGATCGCCCACACGAACGACAGCCTCGGCGGCACATCGCCCTACGAGGCCGACTGATCAGGCGCGCCAGGTGATCCGGCCGCCTGCGACCGTCAGCGCCACGTCAAGGCTGGCGATCTCTTCGGCCGGTGTTGCCTCGATATCACCACTCAGCACCACCACATCCGCCGCCATGCCGGGACGGAGCGTGCCCACCAGCCCCTCGCGGTGCGCGGCCCAGGCGCCGCCAGCCGTGTAGGCGCAAAGCGTTTCTATCAGGCTGACGCGCTGATCGCTCGCGCCGGGCGCGGCATAGGGGCGCCGGCACATCTGCGCGCCGATGCCGCGGATGACATTGATATCGGTGACCGGCCAGTCGGAGGCGAAAGCCAAAGGCGCGCCCGCCTCGGCCAAGGTGCGGCAGAGATAGGCATCCTTCAGCCGGTCGAGGCCGATTGTGTGAATGGTGGGCTCCAGCGCGAAATCCATCGCGCCGGGCGCATGGACCGGCTGGACCGAGGCGGTGATCCCGAGCGCGCCGAGGCGCGGAATGTCGGCGGGATCGACCAGTTCGATATGTTCGATCCGGTGGCGGCTGTCACGACGGCCATTGGCCTTCTGCGCGGCCTCATAGCCGTCGATCGTCGTACGTACTGCGCCATCGCCGATGGCATGAACGGCGATCTGCAGCCCGCGCCGGTCGATCTCGGTCGCGATCTCATTGAATCGGGGGCCGGGGAACAATGGCTCGCCCCGCTGGCCCGGATGGCCGGGATACTCGTTCAGCATAAAGGCGGTGCGGCTGTCGACCACCCCGTCCATGAACATCTTCACGAAGCCCGAAGTCAGCCAGTCGTCAGCGAAGGCGCGGGCCATATGGTCGGCGCGGTCAAGCTCGGACAGATCCATGTGCGGCTTGAAATGGAAGGGCACCTTCACCCGCGCGGTCAGACCGCCTTGCTTCTCAAGGCTTCTGAGCAGCTCGAGCGAATAGAGATTGCCGTCCATGTTCACCATCGAGGTGATGCCATGGCGCGCAGCATGGGCAAGGCCCGCCGCCGCCGCGCGGCGGTCGATGGCCATTTCGGCATCGGTGGGCCAGGGCGAAGGCTCGGCGCCGGTGGCGATGCCAAGGCCAAGACGCGCCTCGCCGTTATAGGCGACGATGGGGGCGAAGGCTTCGAATTCCAGCAGTTCGCCGGTGGCAAGCCCGTCCGCGCCCATCATCACCTCGTGCCCCGGCGGGGTCTTGAGGCCATTGAGGATGCCCGCCGCCTTCAGCGCGGCGGTGTTGGCCCAGACGGTGTGATGGTCATGCGCCATGATCGCGATCGGCCGGTCGGCGATGATCCGGTCAAGGTCATGGCGGCTCATCGGATGGTCAAGAAGGGCATAATGCCCGCCCTGCGCCATCAGAAGCGGCCGGTCGGGATGTTTCGCCGCAAAGTCGCGGAAAGCGCTGGTCAGGGCCGCCTCGCCCTCGATCCCGGTCAGATGCAGGTGCGACAGTTCTGCCCCGCCGAAGATCAGGTGCAGGTGGCTTTCGACGAAGCCGGGCAGGAGCGTCGCGCCCCGGCAGTCGATCACTTCGGTCTGTGACCCCGCCAGCGGCTCGATCACCGAGGGCGCGCCCAGGGCGAGGATGCGCTCGCCTGCCAGCGCTATGGCGCCCGCGCGCGGGCGGGCGGCGTCCATCGTCAGAATGCGGGCGTTGGTGAGGATCAGATGGGGCGTCATGGCGGAACCCGGAAATTGATCAAATGTCGGGGGTGACGCTTGCAGAAAAGCGGCCGCTCATCAAGCCCGGGCGGGCTTTCTTCGCCGCGATATCTCAGCGAGGAGGCCTGAGAGGGCTGACGAGCGGCCCGTACCTTAAAGCGCGTCGAGGAGCGCGCGTGTCGGCCAGGCGTCGGCGGGCAGGCCGAGCCGTTCCTGTTCGGTCTGCACCGCTTCGCGGGTCTTTTCGCCGAGGATGCCGTCGATCTTGCCCACGTCATGGCCGCGCGCGGCCAGCCGTTCCTGCAGACGCTTCATCTCGTCTGGCCCAAGGCCCTTTTCCGGGCTGGCTGCGTCCATCACCGGCGCGCCTTCCAGCCGGGTGGCGAAATAGGCTGCCGTCGTCACATAGATGAAGCTCTTGTTCCATTCGAAATAGATACGGAAGTTCGGATAGACCATGAAGGCCGGTCCCTTGCGCCCCATCGGCAGAAGGATCGAGCCCTTCAAACCGCGCGGAAGATTGCCTGAGCGCGCCGTCACACCCATCGCCGCCCAGTCCGACGTGGGCAATTCGTGATTGAGCCCGGTCTTCGACCAGTCGAGCCCCTTGGGCACCACCACTTCCTGCAGCCAGGGTTCACCCGCGCGCCAGCCGAGGCCCTTCAGCATCTTCGCCGCCGACATCAGCGCGTCGGGCGAGGAGCCCTTCATGTCGACATGGCCGTCACCATCGCCATCGACGCCGTTCCTGAGGATATCGTCGGGCAGCATCTGCACCTGCCCGATCTCGCCCGCCCAGGCGCCTTTGGTGCGCGCCGGGTCGAAGTCGCCGCGCGCATAGAGCTCAAGCGCCGCGAAGACCTGCGGGCGGAAGAGATCCGGCCTGCGGCAATCATGCGCCAGCGTGATCAGCGCGTTCAGCGTGTTATAGTCGCCCTGCACCTGTCCGAAGTCGGTCTCGAGCCCCCAGAAGGCCAGGAGCACGCCGCGCGAGACGCCATACTCGCGTTCGATCCGGTCGAAGGTCGCGGCAAATTTCTCCGCCCGGTTCTTGCCGGTCACCAGCCGGTTCTTGGAAATCAGCGATTGCGAGAATTCAAGGAAGGTCTTGCGGAAGACGCCCTGACCGCGGTCCGCGCCCAGCACCTTCTTGTCGATCCGCGCGCCCGTAAGAAAGCTCTTCACCCGCGCAGGATCATGGCCGCGCGCAATCGCCTCGTCGCGTATGCCAGCGACAAAACTGTCGAAGGAGCCGCCGCACTGCGCCTGCACCGCAAGGGGCATCGAACAGAGCATCGCAGCGAGAACAGTGGCAAGCTTGGAGGGGCGCACGGATCGATCCTTTTGGTTAACAGGCGGGTGCAGCCTAGCCGCCCCATCCGGCCCGTCAACCAGAAGGCCCGGCGTCTGACCGACGCCGAAAGTGCGACAATTTCTACACAATTGTTCAACAATGCGGCATGAACCGCCCTATCCTCTTCACATTGCTTACAGATTTCCTCGTTAACTAGGGATGAAGGCCGCCCGGGCGCAGACTTGCCTGCGTGTGTAGGTGCGGAGGGGAAGATGTCTGACTTTCTGTCGCGTGAAATTAGGGCCGAGATGGAAGCCGCCCGCAAGCAGGCGCTGAAGAAGCGCACGCGGATGACGATCACCGCCGGAGAAGAGACCTATCCTGTTCTCAGGATGCTGCCGGACGGGTTCACGCTCGATGCCGAGGAGGTGGATCATCTGCGCGGCATCGTCGATCTCTACGATGGCGCGCGCCATCGCTGGCAGTGCCTGATCATCGCGTCGGAAATCGTCGATGGCGAACTGATCTGCACGTTGAAATGGCATACGGCGGCCAGCGACCGCCCGGCGCTCGACTATGTGCGCGAGGATGAGGCGCCGGTGGGGTATCTGGCGCGGCATTGATGCCTGTCGCGGGGGGCTCGTCGAAGCCCCTCGGGCACTCCTCGCGGGGCGGAGCCCGACGCGTGCACGTGGTACTCAAGGAGGGTGCCGCCCGGGGTACCCGTCAGGGCCTGATCTCGACCTCGGTTCCCACGCGGGTGACGCGCCAAAGCTCCTCGATATCGGTATCGGCCAGCGCGATGCAGCCCGCCGTCCAGTCGCGGGTCAGGGTAGCCTTGCCGAAGAGGGCGTTCGGCTGGCCGTGGATCATGATATCGCCGCCCGGATCGTAGCCTCCCGCCGCCGCGCGGGCACGATCGTCGGCCTGCGGATAGTCGAGCCCGAGTGAGAGGTGAAAGCGGCTCCGGTCATTGCGCCGGTCGATGCGGAACCGCCCTTCGGGGGTCTTGCCGTCGCCCTGCCGCACCTTGTCGCCCGTCGGCGCAAAGCCCAAGACAACTGGATAGGTCCGCAAGGGTTCGCCATCGCGGAAGACCGTGAGGCGCCGCGCGGCCTTTTCGACCAGGATCAGGTCCACCTGCCCCTCCAGCGGCACCCGCACGACCGGCGGGGCGGGCGGTGGCCTGATCCCCGACCAGAGGCCGAGCGCGACCAAAGCCGCCAGAAGCAGGGCGAGCCAGATCAGGAGCCGGACAAATCGCCGGATGCCCCTCACTGCAGATCGGCGAAGGCCGTTTGCAGTCGCGCGACCGCTTCCTCGACCCGGGCACGCGGCGTGGCGATGTTGAAGCGCAGGAAGCTTTCGCCGCCCGCCCCGAAGGTGCCGCCATGGTTCACCGCGATCCGCGCGTCCTTCTCGACGCGGCCGGTGAATTCGTCCGCCGCCATGCCTGTGCCCACGCAATCCACCCAGGCAAGATAGGTCGCCTCAAGCCTCATCGAGGCAAGGCCAGGGATGGCATTGATGCCAGCATCGAAGATCTTCCGGTTTCCGTCCAGATAGGTCATCAGCGCATCGACCCAGGCCGCGCCCTCGGGGCTGTAGGCGGCCTCGGCCATATGCATGCCGAAGGAATTGGGCGAGATGCCCATGGCCATCATCCGTGCGCCAAAGGTTTTGCGCAGCCCCTCGTCGGGGATGATCACATTGCCGGAATGGCAACCGGCGATGTTGAAGGTCTTGGTGGTGGCCGTCATCATTACCAGCCGGTCCATGATCTCGGGCGCGGCGTTGGCCATCACCGTGTGCTTTTGGCCGGGATAGACCAGATCATGGTGGATCTCGTCCGAGACGAGCAGAAGGTCATGCCGCTTGCAGAAATCGGCGACGCCCTTCAATTCGGCCTGGCTCCAGACCCGCCCGCCGGGATTGTGGGGCGAGCAGAGGATGAACATCTTCTCGCGCCCGGTCATCTGCGCGTCCCAGGCGTCGAAATCCATCTCGTAGCGCCCGCCCGCGTTCTTCAGCGGGCATTCGACGACTACACGACCCGAGGCTTTGATGACGCGGGCGAAGGCGTGATAGACCGGCGTCGTCAGCACCACGCCGTCGCCGGGCTTCGTAAAAGCATCGATGCACATCGATGTGCCGTTCACAAGGCCATGGGTGGTGAAGATCCACGCCGGATCGACCGCCCAGCCGTGGCGTTCGCGCATCCACCAGCCGATAGCGTCCAGATAGGCACGGTCATCGCCGTAGTAACCGTAGACCCCGTGGGCCGCCATCGCCTCGACCGCGCGCTGCACCGACTGCGGCGGGGCGAAATCCATATCCGCCACCCACATGGCAATTCCGTCCTTGGCGCTGACGCCATAGGCGGCTTCCATCATGTCCCATTTCACCGAATGGGTACCGCGTCGTTCGATGATACGGTCGAAATCCATGCTTGCTCCGGTCGCTTGGGCGCGGGTCTGGGGCAGGTCGGGCCACCCGCGCGGATCACGTCCGCCTTAGCCGAAAAGCCCGCGCCTGAGAACGGCGAAGTCCGGGGAATATTGTATTGGCGACAATCCTCGGCCTTGGCGATGCGGCCTGCCATTGCGCTGAAGGGCGCTCTGGCCTAAATCCCGGGCCATGACGCTGCGCCCGATCCTCATCCATCCCGATCCCCGCCTGAAGAAGGCCTGCCCGCCCGTGACCGAGATCACCGACGATCTCAGAGAGGCGGCCGTCGACATGCTGGAAACCATGTACGACGCGCCGGGCGTGGGCCTTGCCGCGCCGCAGGTCGGGTTGATGGCACGCATGTTCGTGATGGATTGCGTGAAGGACCCGGACGCCGCGCCGCGCCCAATGGTCCTGATCAACCCCGCCGTGACCTGGACCTCGGCCGAGACGAACGTCTACGAGGAAGGCTGCCTGTCGATCCCCGAACAATATGCCGAGGTGACACGCCCGTCCGAGGTGCGCGTGCGCTGGACGGGCCTCGACGGCAAGGAGCAGGAAGAACATTTCACCGGCCTTTGGGCCACCTGCGCCCAGCACGAGATCGACCATCTCGATGGCAAGCTGTTCATCGACTATCTTTCACCGCTCAAGCGCCAGCTCATCACCCGCAAGATGGAAAAGCTGAAGCGCGACCGGGCGCGCGGCTAAGGCGCTGCCGATGACCGTCCGCCCCTTCGTTCCCTACCCGGACAAGCGCCTGCGCACACCCGCCGAACCCGTCGCTGCAATCACCGAAACTGTCCGCATGATCTGGGACGACATGGTCGAGACGATGGAGGCGATGCCGGGCGTTGGCCTTGCCGCCCCTCAGATCGGCATCATGCTGCGACTCGCGGTTGTGGATGCGTCGGAAAAGCGGGGACAGGCGGTGCGCAAGGCAAACCCCGAAGTACTGCACGCCTCGATCCAGCTTCGCAAGCACGAGGAAGCCAGCCCCAATCTGCCCGGCGTTTCGGCCCATATCGAACGGCCGCGCGCGGTGACCGTGCGGTTCCTGAACGAGGCGGGCGAGATCGAGGAGCGTGATTTCGTCGGCCTCTGGGCCACAAGCGTGCAGCACCAGATCGACCATCTGAATGGCAAGGTCTTTGTCGATCACCTGTCGCCCTTGCGCCGCAAGATGCTGGTCGCGAAGGCCGAGAAGCTGAGGCGGCAGGGATGAGGCTGATCTTCATGGGCACGCCGGATTTCTCTGTGCCCGCGCTTCGGGCGCTCGCCGCCCGGCATCAGATTGCCGCTGTCTACAGCCAGCCACCCCGCCCGGCCGGGCGCGGCAAAAAGGACCGGCCTTCGCCCGTCCAGCTGGCGGCAGAGGCGCTGGGCCTTAAAGTGCGCAATCCCGTCAACTTCCGCGATCCGGCCGAAGTAGCGGCCTTCGCGGCCCTTCAGGCCGATGTCGCAGTTGTAGTCGCCTACGGCCTTCTTCTGCCGAAAGCGGTGCTGGAGGCGCCGCGCAAGGGCTGCCTCAATATCCATGCCTCTCTCCTGCCGCGCTGGCGCGGGGCCGCGCCGATCCACCGGGCGGTGATGGCGGGAGATGCAGAGACCGGCATCTGCATCATGCAGATGGACGAAGGGCTCGATACCGGGCCGGTCCTGTTGCGCCGCGCGACCCCGATCGGGCCCGAGGAGACGACCGGCGACCTGCATGACCGGCTGGCGGAGATGGGCGCCGGGATGATCGTCGAGGCGGTTGGCGGGATCGACCATCTGCACCCCGACGCTCAACCCGGTGACGGCGTTACCTACGCCCGCAAGATTGACAAGGCCGAGGCGCGGATCGACTGGACGAGGCCCGCCACGGAGGTGGATCGCCAGATCAGGGGGCTATCGCCCTTCCCCGGTGCCTGGTGCGATGTGGCGGGCGAGCGGGTGAAGCTTCTGCGGTCCCGTCTGGCCGAAGCGTCCGGCGCGCCCGGCGAGGTTCTGCACGGGCTGACCATCGCCTGCGGCGAAGGCGCGGTCGAAGTGACGCTCGCCCAGCGCGAAGGCAAGCGCCCGATGGCGGCGGACGAGCTGTTGCGCGGCCTGACACTGCCCGGGCGGATCGGCTGATCTTCAAAAAGGGCGCAGGGCTTCCCATATTCCGGGCGTAAGGAGCCAGACCATGATGCCCATTCTCGCCATGCTGATCATCGGCACCGCCGCCGGTTTCATTGCCACACGTCTGATGAAGGTCGAGGCCGACCTAGGCACCACCATCGCCATCGGCATCCTCGGCGCGCTGGCGGGCGGCCTCCTGATCCGCTTCCTCGCCGTGATTGCCGGATGGGCGGCGGGATTCGTCGGCGCCATTCTGGGCGCCATGCTGCTCATCTGGCTCTGGCAGCGCTATTTCGGGTCCTGAGCGCGAACCCTCACTTCATCTCGACGATGGAATTCGCGCCATCAACCACCAGCATGGCGCCGTTGACATAGGAGGCCCCGGAGCTGGCAAGAAAAAGGCAGCAGGCGGCGACCTCGCCCGGTGTGCCGGGGCGGCCGGTCGGGCTGCGTCTTCCGGCCGCGATCTCGCCCTTGCTTGACGATCCGGTGGCGATCCAGCCGGGCAGGACGGCATTGCAGGTGATGCCGAGGCGCGCGTTTTCCAGTGCCACGCCGCGTGTCAGCCCGCACATCGCGGCCTTGGCGGCACCGTAGCCCACGGCCTTCTCGATGGCGACGACAGGGCCTGTGACCGAGGCGACATTGACGATCCGACCATAGCCCGCCGCCTGCATGGCCGGAAGGACGGCGCGGATCATGTGGAAGGCGGTGGTCACGTTGAGGTCGAGATCGCGTTGCCAGCCCTCGTCGCCCGTCGCCTCGATCCGGCGTAGCCTGTGCGCGCGGCCGGTCTGGATCATGCCCGCATTGTTCACGAGGATTGCGGGAGCGCCGAACCGTTCGGTGACCTCCGCCACAAGGCGGGCGGCGTCCGCTGCATCGGTCAGGTCGGCGATGAAGCCTGCATGAGTAGGGCCGAGCGCCTCTGCGCGGTCGAAAATCCTTGCCGTGGTCGCGGTCAAGGCGACCTTCGCGCCCGCAGCTGCAAGCGCGCGTGCCACCGCGAAGCCGATCCCATCGGCGCTGCCCGCACCGGAGACGATGGCGACCCTGTCCTGAAATCCCTGCATCCTGCCCCCGCTGTGGAAGCGAGGGGTTTTGCACCCCTCGCGCTCCCCGCAGGATATTTGGACCAAAGTGAAAGCAAAGGGCTTTATCGTACGGGTGGTGCACCTGACGCGGCGGCCGCGCGCGGAATCCCGCGTGACGGGTCGCTTTGGCCTTCCTGCCGAGGACTTGGGCCAATATAAGGTCACGGCCTGCGCTGGGAGACCGAGTCGCGGGCCACCGCCTTTTCGGGGGCTTATTGGGGTAGCGGAAGAAGATCATGGCAGGACTACTGGGCGGGCTGTTTTCGTCGGACATGGCGATCGACCTCGGGACCGCGAACACGCTCGTCTATGTGAAGGGCAAGGGCATCATCCTCAATGAGCCGTCTGTCGTGGCCTATCACAACAAGGGCGGCAAGAAGCAGGTTCTGGCCGTGGGCGAGGATGCCAAGCTGATGCTCGGCCGCACGCCCGGCACGATCGAGGCGATCCGCCCGATGCGCGAGGGCGTGATTGCCGATTTCGAGGCCGCGGAAGAGATGATCAAGCATTTCATCCGCAAGGTGATGCGGACGAGCTGGCCGAAGCCCAAGGTCATCGTCTGCGTGCCGCATGGCGCGACGCCGGTCGAGAAGCGCGCGATCCGCAATTCGGTCATCCAGGCGGGCGCGCGGCGCGCGGGGCTGATCGCCGAGCCGATCGCGGCAGCCATTGGCGCGGGCATGCCGATCACCGAGCCCACGGGCAACATGGTCGTTGATATCGGCGGCGGCACGACGGAAGTCGCGGTCCTGTCTTTGGGTGACATCGTTTATGCGCGCTCGGTCCGGGTGGGGGGCGACCGGATGGACGAGGCGATCATTTCCTATCTGCGCCGCCAGCAGAACCTTCTGATCGGGGAATCGACTGCCGAACGGATCAAGACCTCGATCGGTACGGCGCGAATGCCCGACGACGGGCGCGGCGCCTCCATGCATGTGCGCGGGCGCGACCTTCTGAACGGTGTGCCGAAGGAGATCGAGATCAACCAGGCGCAGGTGGCCGAGGCGCTGGCCGAGCCGGTCCAGCAGATCTGCGAGGCGGTGATGACCGCGCTGGAGACGACGCCGCCCGATCTGGCCGCCGATATCGTCGACCGGGGTGTGATGCTGACCGGGGGCGGGGCGCTGCTGGGAGAGCTGGATCTTGCGCTGCGCGAACAGACGGGGCTTTCGATTTCCATCGCCGACCAGTCGCTGAATTGTGTTGCCCTCGGCACCGGCAAGGCGCTTGAATATGAAAAGCAGCTGAAGCACGTCATCGACTACGACAGCTGATACCCCGCGCCCGTCGAAAGCCGACTGAGAGGCTGCCCGTGGCAAGAGAACGCATGAGCGATCTGGACTATCGCGGCCCGGTCCGGCGGGTGATGATCGCGATCCTTGTGCTTGTGCTTGGCGCTTTGTTCCTTCTGTGGCGGATCGACAGCCCGCGGGTCGAGCGGATGCGCAATGCGCTGATCGACCGCGTTGTCCCGTCGATGGACTGGGCCATGGCGCCGGTGACGCGGCTTGCGGGCATGATCGACAGTTTCCAGTCCTATGCGCGCATATACGAGCAAAATCAGGAGCTCAGGCGCGAGCTGCAGCAGATGCGCGCCTGGAAAGAGGCGGCGGTTCAGCTGGAACAGCAGAACGCCAAGCTTCTGGCGCAGAACCAGGTGCGGCTTGACCCGAAACTGACGTCGGTGTCGGGGGTCGTTATGGCCGACAGCGGCTCGCCCTTCCGCCAGTCGGTGCTTCTGAATGTGGGCGCGCGCGACGGGATCGTAGATGGCTGGGCGGCGATGGACGGGTTGGGGCTTGTCGGGCGGATTTCCGGCGTGGCGGAAAACACCTCGCGCCTGCTTCTCCTGACCGATGCCTCCAGCCGCATTCCGGTGACCATCCAGCCCTCGGGTCAGAAGGCGATGCTGGTGGGCGACAATTCCGCCGCGCCGCCACTCGAGTTCATCGAAGCGCCGGAACAGGTGCGGCCGGACGACCGGGTGATTTCCTCGGGTGACGGCGGAGTCTTTCCGGCCGGCATCCTTGTGGGAACGGTGGTCAAGACCACCGATAACCGGTTCCGCGTGCGGCTGGCGGCCGACTACGACCGGCTGGATTTCGTGCGCGTGCTGCGCAGCCATCCGGCCGAGCAGATCAACGAGGCGGGCGTCCTGATCCCGCCGCCCGCCACGGCTGCGCCCACGCTCTCATTTCCCGACCCGGCGGAGCTGACGCCCGCCGCGGGGGAGGCGGGCGATGGTTGATCCGCGCACGGCAAAGCTCTGGGGGTTCCGGGCGCTGTTTCTGGGGCTCGCGGTCCTCATTCTCTTCTTCCGGCTTCTGCCCCTGTCGGCCTTGCCGCAGGACTGGCCCCTGCCACAGGCTATTGTCGATCACATGCCCGGCTGGCTTTACCCGCATGACTGGCCGGGCACTGACATGCTCTTGGCGCTGACGCTCGTCTGGGTGCAGCGGCGGCCCGATTTCGTGCCAGCGCCGCTGATTGCCGCGGCTTTTCTTTTGGACGATCTTCTGACCGGGCGGCCACCGGGCCTTTGGACTTTGATCGTGGTCGCTGGCACCGAATTTTTGCGGTCGCGCGAGGCGCGGAGCCGCGACCTGCCCTTCGTCGGCGAATGGCTGATGGCGGGGGCGGTGATCGCCGCAATGGTGCTCGCGAACCGCCTTGTCCTGACGATCTTCATGGTGCCGCAGGTGGGCTTCGGCCCGGTCGTGATCCATATGGTCGCGACGATCCTTCTCTATTCGCTGCTTGCGGGGCTGATGCAGCTGACCTTCGGCCTGCACCGCGCCGCGCCGGGCGAGGTCGACAGCTGGGGGAACCGGATATGAGGCGGGCCCAGCACCTTGTCGTGGAGGCTTCGCGGCGGATGACGCGGCGCGGGTTCCTGCTGGGATCGCTGCAAGGCGCCTTTATCGGCGCGCTGGCCTACCGGATGCGGCAGCTGCAGATCGAGCAGGCGGGCGAGTTCCAGCTTCTGGCCGACGAGAACCGCATCAAGATCCGGCTGATCCCCCCGGCGCGCGGCCTTATTCAGGATCGCAAGGGCGTGCTTCTGGCCGGGAACGAGCAGAATTACCGGATCACCATCATCCGCGAGGATACCGAGGACGTGCCGGGCACCCTGGCCGACCTGTCGCGGCTCCTCGCGCTGTCGGACGAGGATATCGCCAAGCTCATCGCCGAGATCGAGAAGCGCAGCCCGACCCTGCCGATCACTATCGCCGACCGGCTGACCTGGGAAGAGTTTTCGCGCGTGGCGGTCAATGCGCCCGCGCTGCCCGGCGTCTCGACCGAGGTCGGCCTGTCGCGGGTCTATCCGCATCGGGGCGATTTCGCCCATGTGCTGGGGTACGTTGGTCCGGTTAGCGACTACGACCTGTCGAAGATGGAAAACCCCGACCCGATCCTGCAGATCCCGAAATTCCAGATCGGCAAACTCGGCATCGAGGCGAAGCTTGAAGATGTCCTGCGCGGCAGTGCGGGCGTCAAGCGGGTGGAGGTGAACGTCAGGGGCCGCGAGATGCGGGAGATTGACCGGCGCGAAGGCGATCAGGGCGCGAACGTGGTTCTGACGCTCGATGCGCGCTTGCAGAATTTCCTGATCGCGCGGCTTGGTGCCGAAAGCGCAGCCGCCGTGGCGATCGACCTTGAGGATGGCGGCATCCTAGCGATCGGCTCTACCCCCACCTTCGACCCGAACCTTTTTGTGCGCGGCATTTCAAGCGCGGATTACGCGCTTCTGACCGAGAACGATCACCGGCCTCTGGCCGACAAGACGGTGCAGGGCGCCTACCCGCCCGGATCGACCTTCAAGATGGTCACGGCGCTCGCGGCGCTCGAGGCGGGCGTGATCGGGCCGGGCGAAAAAGTCTATTGCCCTGGCTTCACCCAGCTTGGCGACCGCAAGTTCCATTGCTGGCGGCGCGGTGGCCATGGTCATGTCGATCTGGAACAGAGTCTCGAACAATCCTGCGACGTCTACTATTACGAGATCGCCCAGCGCGTCGGCATCGACAAGATCGCCGAGATGGCGCGGCGGCTCGGGATCGGTGTAAAGCACGATCTGCCGATGTCCGCCGTTTCCGAAGGGGTGGCGCCGGACAGGGCCTGGAAACAGGCCCGCTATGGCAAGGACTGGATCATCGGCGATACGCTGAACAGCGCCATTGGTCAGGGCTATGTGCTCGCCTCACCCCTGCAGCTTGCGGTCATGGCGGGGCGGTTGGCGACCGGCAAGGCGCTCTCGCCCCGGCTCATCAAGGCGCTCGACGATGTGCCGCTGACCAAGCCGGAGGCCCCGCCCCTCGGCATATCGGACGCCCATCTTGCCGCGGTCCGAGGCGGCATGCATGCGGTGCTGAACGGCAATCGCGGCACCGCTTCGGCAAGCCGCACGGTCGATGCCTCTGTGGTTATGGCGGGCAAGACCGGCACGAGCCAGGTCCGCAATATCTCGGCTGCCGAACGGGCCGCCGGCGTGACCCGGAACGAGGATCTGCCCTGGGAAAGGCGCGATCATGCGCTTTTCGTCTGCTATGCCCCCTTCGACGCGCCGCGTGTCGCCGTCTCGGTTGTGGTCGAACATGGCGGCGGCGGCTCGGCGGTGGCGGCCCCCCTGGCCCGCGACATTCTTCTTTACGCGCTATTCGACGGCTTGCCGCCGCTGGAGGTCTACCCGTCTGCCCAGCGCGAAAAGGTACGGCAACTGCTGGATACGATGCCGCTGGCCGACCCCTCGACCTTCACGACCGGGGGGATATCGCGGGCATGAGCTATCTTGACTACAGTCTCGCGACCGCGCCCGCCGGATGGCGCAAGGTCCTGCATGTCCACTGGCCGCTGGTGTTCCTGATCGGCGCGGTCAGTTCGGTCGGCTTTCTGATGCTCTATTCGGTCGCGGGCGGCGATCTGGGCACCTGGGCAGAACCGCAGATGAAGCGTTTCGCCGTCGGTTTGGTCGTGATGTTCGTGATCGGCTTTACGCCTATCAAAGTCTGGAAGGGCCTCTCGGTCGTCGGCTATGTCGGCACGGTTCTTCTGCTCGTGGCGGTGGAGCTCTTCGGCTCCATGGGCATGGGCGCCCAGCGCTGGCTGGAGCTTGGGCCAATCCGACTCCAGCCGTCGGAACTTATGAAGATCACGCTCGTGATGATGCTCGCCGCCTATTACGACTGGCTCGACCCGCGCAAGGTTTCGCGCCCTTTATGGGTGCTGATCCCGGTTCTTCTGATCCTGATCCCGGCGGCGCTCGTCCTCAAGCAGCCGAACCTCGGAACCACGCTTCTGCTGCTTGCAGGCGGCGGTGCCGTGATGCTCGTCGCAGGCGTGAGCCTTTGGTACTTCGGCGCCGTGATCGGCACCGGCGTCGGGCTTGTCTCGGCGGTCTTCGAAAGCCGAGGAACCAGCTGGCAGCTGATCAAGGATTACCAGTTCCGACGCATCGATACGTTCCTCGACCCCGCCGCCGATCCGCTGGGCGCGGGTTACAATATCATGCAGGCCAAGATCGCGCTCGGTTCCGGCGGCTGGAGCGGCAAGGGTTTCATGCAGGGCACCCAGTCGCAGCTGAACTTCCTGCCCGAAAAGCACACCGATTTCATCTTCAACACTTTGGCCGAGGAATTCGGCTTCGTTGGCGGCATCTCGTTACTGGCGCTTTATGTGCTGATCATCGGCTTCTGCTTCCTGTCGGCGTTCGGCAACCGCGACCGATACGGCGCGCTGGTCACCTACGGGATCGCCACCGCCTTCTTCCTTCTGATCGCGGTCAATATGGGGATGGTGATGGGAATGCTGCCGGTCGTGGGCGTTCCCTTGCCGCTTGTCTCGAACGGCGGGACGGCCATGATCATCCTTCTGATGGGCTTTGGTCTTGTGCAAAGCGCCCATATTCACAGGCCGAGGTAGCCATGCTGAACATCTATGTCTCTGCCGGGGCCGAGAACTGGGCCGACTACCGCGAACCGCTGGCCGCTGCTTTGGCCCGCGCCGGAATTGCGGCGCGTATGTCGGACGCGGCGCCCGATCCGTCGGCGGTCGATTACATCGTCTATGCGCCCGCAAGCGGCCTGCGCGACTTTTCTCCCTTCACCCGGGCGAAGGCGGTCCTCAGCCTTTGGGCGGGGGTCGAGAAGATCGTGCCGAACCCGACCCTGACCATGCCGCTTGCCCGCATGGTCAACAATGAACTGACCGAGGGCATGGTCGAGTATGTGGTTGGCCATGTGCTGCGCCATCATCTGGGCATGGATGCCCATATCCACGGCCAGGACGGCACCTGGCGCAACCACATCCTGCCGCCGCTCGCCCGCGAACGCCCCGTTGCGATGCTGGGTCTGGGGGAGCTTGGTGCAGCTTCCGCCCGTGCACTTGCCGCTTTGAACTTTCCGGTGATGGGCTGGAGCCGGTCACAGAAAGAGATCGCGCATGTCGACTGCCATGCGGGCGAAGCGGGTCTGGATCATGTGCTGTCACGCGCGCAAATTGCGGTTCTGCTTATGCCGCTGACGCCCGGGACCACGAACATCATGAACGCACGGCGGTTGGGGCTGATGCCCAAAGGTGCGGTAATCATCAATCCCGGGCGCGGGCCGCTGATCGACGATGAGGCGCTTCTCGCGGCGCTTGATGCTGGTCAGATCGGCCATGCGACGCTCGATGTCTTCCGGACCGAACCCCTGCCGCCGGACCATCCCTACTGGGCGCATCCGCGCGTGACGGTCACGCCCCATATCGCCGCCGATACACGCGTTCCGTCAGCCTGCGAGAAGCTCGTCGAAAACATCCGGCGCGGCGAGGCGGGCGCGCCCTTCCTCAACCTCGTCGACATGGCGCGCGGCTACTAGGCTCAGCGCAGTCGCGGCGGGCGGTCTGGATCGGAGCCGGGCGCGGCAGGTGCAGGTGCGGTTGCTGGCGCCACGGGGCGCGTCAGGATGACCGGCGCCGCGAATGCAGCAAGGTCAAGCCTCGTGCAGTCGGCCGGGGAAAGGAACAGCACATCCGCCTCGCCTGGCCCGAAGGTCAGCGCCAGAGCCTCTGCGGCGGCCTTGGCAAGCGGGCCTTCTGCCCCCGGCGCAGCGCCTTCGATCACCAGCGCCATTGCCACGCGCCCATCCCCATAGCGGACAGTCGCCAGCCAGCCGCCTTCGGCGAACGCGCCAAGACCGGACAAGGCGGCCGAAAGCGCCGCCGCCGCGTCAGGCCGCGCGGGCGCCGCCCAACCGACAGGGCGCGCGGCGCCCGCTTCGGGCTCTGCGGCGAGAAGATCGGCAAGCCAGTCGACCGCCTCGGCGTTCATCAGAAAAGCCGTCTCCTCCGATCCGAGATTCACTCCGATGCCGATCCCCTGTCCGGCCAGAAGCCCCACGATCACCCGGCCCGGCAGGGCCGCATAGGGAACCGGGCCGTCAGCGAAAGCGGCCAGCCGCTCCTCTCCATCGAAGGCCAAGACGAATTGGCCCTCCTCAATACCGGCCACGGTCGGCGCCAGATCGTCACCCTCCGGCTCCCGGTCGAGCAACAGGCACAGCTCCGCCGCCGCAAGCCGGTGATAATAAGCCCGCCGCGCCGCCTCGTCCTCGGGGCGGGTGATCATCTCGGCATGGGCGCGGTCAAGCGCGCTTGCGTCAGTCATCGGCCAGAACCTCTGCCACGGCAGCCCGGGCGCGCGGCAGAAGCTCGGCGCTGAACCATGGATTGCGTTTCAGCCAGCCGCTATTGCGCCAGGACGGATGGGGCAAGGGAAAAAGCCGTGGCGCATGGTCGCGCCAGCGGGCAACAGTGGGTGTCACGCCACCAGCGACGGCCCGTGACTCCAGATGCCAGCGCTGGGCATGGCCACCGATCAGGAAAGTGAGCCGCACCTGCGAGAGGTCTTCCAACAGCGGCGCCCGCCATGTTCTGGCGCAGATCGGCGGCGGCGGCAGGTCGGCGCCGCGCGCGTCATAGCCGGGAAAGCAGAAGGCCATCGGCAGGAAGGCCACGCGCGATCGGTCCCAGAAGGTCGCCTCATCCAGCCCCAGCCAGTCGCGCAACCGCGCGCCCGACGCATCGTCGAATGGCTTGCCAGACGCATGGACCCGCGCGCCGGGCGCCTGCCCGGCGATCAGGATGCGCGCGCCGGCCGACAGCCAGACGACCGGGCGCGGCGCATGCGCCGTCGCGGTCGCCGCGAACCGGTCGGCACACAGCCTGCAGGACGGTATCTCTTCGATCACCGGACGGGCGGGTTTCATGGCGGCAGGCTAGCGAAGCGGTCACAAACCGGCAACCAGAGGCCCGGTCACGTTCACTTCATCCCTCGACAAGCAGGTCCATCCCCAGATCGCCGAGACGCTTCATCGTCTTGACCCGGAAATCGTCACGCCCGGCATTGAGGCTCTGGCGTTGCAGATACCAATAGAGGTAGCCGTCGAAATCCGGCTGCCTGCCTTCCAGATCGGCAAGCGCCTTCTCCTCTCCGTCGCGCCAGACCGATGCGAACGGGTGGTGAAAGTCGATGCCCGCGAAGAGAAGTGCGCGCTTTCTGAAGAAGAGCGCCTCGAAGGCGACTGCGCTGTTCTCTGTCGCGACGAAATCACACCGCGCGAGCATTTCGGGGGCAGAGCTGTGGTCGACCGTGAGTTTGCCGTGGCGCGCGGTCAGCGCCGCAAGCGCGGGTCGCTCTTCCTCCGTCAGCTCATGCTTGGGGTGAAGCGTTGCAAGGATTGTGCGGCCCGGGAAGCGGGTTAGCAGCCATTCGAGCATTTCAAGCGGAGACATCGCCTGAAACGGTCGCCGGTCTAGAAGCCGCGCCTGAAGCGGCACGAAGATCACGCCGCCGCGCACAGCGCTCTCTGTCGCCGAGCCATAGAGGCGCCGCCGCCAGTAGGCGGCAAACCTTTCCGCCTCTTCGCGGTGGCGCGGATCTGGGTCGAACGCTGCCTGGGCCACCGACCAGTCCCAGCGCCGGTCGGTCCGGTCGATCTGCCAGAAGGGCGCGACATAGGCGAGGCGGAAGACCAGCGAGCGCGGGCCTTCGGGCGGTTCCATCTCGAACATCGACCAGCCGGGCAGCGCGCCGGTGGCGATCCGTTCGGCGTAATTGTTCTCTCGAAACTCAGTCTCGTAACCGCATTCCCCCAGAACGGCGGTCAGCCGGTTAAGGAAATTGTGCCGCCCGGCGCGGGCCGCTTCGAGGACCTTGGGGCCGAGGTGGATACGGACGGAACGTTCAGTTGTCATGGGCGGAACACTACCTATGCGACGCAGCATACGGCAAGCCGCAGAACCACCGCTTGCCCTGCCCGCCGCCATGACCCATATCTGGCCAGACAGAGCCCAGGACGGACGTTTGGCCATGAGCGACGAGAAATTCCCCGGTTGGCACGGGACCACGATCCTGGCGGTACGCCGGGGCGGCGAGGTTGTGGTGGCGGGTGACGGGCAGGTCAGCCTCGGCCAGACGGTGATCAAGGGCACGGCGCGCAAGGTCAGGCGGCTGTCGCCGGGCGGGCATGAGGTTGTGGCGGGCTTTGCCGGATCGACGGCGGATGCCTTCACCCTGCTGGAACGACTGGAGAAAAAGCTCGAAGCCGCGCCGGGGCAACTGTCGCGCGCCTGTGTGGAGCTTGCCAAGGACTGGCGCATGGACAAATACCTGCGCAACCTTGAAGCCATGCTGATCGTCACCGACGGCAAGGCTCTGTTCGTGCTGACCGGCGCGGGTGACGTGCTGGAACCCGAACATGACGTGGCCGCCATCGGCTCGGGCGGCAATTTCGCGCTGGCTGCTGCGCGCGGCCTGATGGCGACCGACTTTTCGGCGGAAGAAGTCGCGCGCCGCGCCATGGCGATCGCGGCCGACATCTGCGTCTATACCAACGGCAATCTGACGGTGGAGCGTATCAGTGGCTGACGAGGCGAATATCATCGGTGCGTCTGACCTGAGGGCGGCAGTACAGGCCGGCGTGATGAGTGAAGCGCAGGCGGCGGGGCTGTCGGCGCTGGCCGCGACCCGGCAGGGCAAGCGCGCCGCCATGCCCGCCGAGGATGAGCCTTTCGAGTTCTTCAAGGGTTTCTCCGAGATTTTCGTTTCGCTCGGCCTGATGATCCTTCTGTCGGGGATCTCTCTCTTGCTCGCCTGGTTCGGCGGCTTCGCGATGATGATCGCGCTGCCCGCGATCTCTGCCGCCATCGCCTGGTGGTGGGCCACCTATTTCACGCTGGAGCGGCGGATGAACCTGCCGTCGATGGTGCTGGCCGTCGCCTTCGGGACCGGCGTCTATCTGATGGTTCTGACGCTTCTTGCCAGCGGCAATCTCGCCGACCGGGGGGCGTTCGTCATTGCCAATATCGCGGCGATGGCGGCGATGGCCGTCTGGTACTGGCGTTTCAAGTTGCCCTTTTCGATGTTCATCCTCGGTGGCTTCGGGCTTCTGGCGCTCTATGGCCTGACGGCCTCGGTCGAGGCGATCTTCGACATGCGGGGCGGCATGGCGAATGGCATTTTCGACCTCAGGCAAAGCCCGCGCTTTTCGCTTGCCACATTGGGCTTCGGCATCGCGGCCTTTGTCGCGGGCATGTGGTTCGACACCCGCGACCCGCACCGGTTGGGTCGCCACGCCGCGACCGCCTTCTGGCTGCATCTGCTGGCCGCGCCTGCGCTGGTGAACACCGTTGCGCTGACCCTGATGAATATCGGCGGCACCGCTGGCATGGCGGCCACGGGCGCTGCGCTGGCGCTGATCGCCGCGCTCGCGCTCGTCATCGACCGCCGGTCCTTCCTGACGGCGGGCATCGTCTATGTGGCGCTGGTCATTTCCTGGATCGTGCGCAATGGCGCCGATGATGCCGGGCCGGGGCACTGGGCCTTCATCCTCCTGATCCTTGGCTTCTTCATCACCGCGCTCGGCACTTGGTGGGTGCCGCTGCGTGGTGCCCTGATGCGCGCGCTGCCGGATTTTCCCGGCAAGTCCAGCCTTCCCCCTTACACGGCCTGACCCATGACCAACCTGACCCCGCGCGAGATCGTCTCGGAACTTGACCGCTTCATCATCGGCCAGTCGGACGCCAAGCGCGCCGTCGCTGTGGCGCTGCGCAACCGCTGGCGGCGCAAGCAGCTGCCCGATGACCTGCGCGAGGAGGTCTATCCGAAGAATATCCTGATGATCGGCCCAACCGGCGTCGGCAAGACAGAGATATCGCGCAGGCTCGCCAAGCTCGCGCGTGCGCCTTTCCTGAAGGTCGAGGCGACCAAGTTCACCGAAGTGGGCTATGTCGGCCGCGATGTCGACCAGATTATCCGCGACCTGATGGATGCGGCCATCGTCGAGACACGCGAGCGGATGCGCGAAGAGGTTAAGGCCCGCGCCCACAAGGCCGCCGAGGACCGGGTGGTCGAGGCGATCGCCGGGGCGGACGCGCGCGAGCAAACGCGCGAGATGTTCCGGGCCAAGCTGAAGAAGGGCGAGCTTGACAAGACCGTGATCGAGCTTGACGTGGCCGACACATCCAGTCCCTTCCCGGCGATGGAGCTGCCGGGCCAGCAGGGGATGGGCATGATGAACCTCGGCGACATTTTCGGGAAAGCCTTCGGTGGGCGGCGGGTCAGGCGCAAGATGACCGTTGCGGAAAGCTACGACCTTTTGATCGCCGAGGAGGCTGACAAGCTTCTGGACGACGAACAGGTGAAAGCGGCGGCGCTGGAGGCGGTGCAGGAAAACGGCATCGTGTTCCTTGACGAGATCGACAAGGTCTGCGCCCGGGCCGAGACGCGCGGGGCCGATGTCAGCCGCGAAGGCGTGCAGCGCGATCTTCTGCCGCTGATCGAGGGCACAACGGTATCCACCAAATACGGGCCGGTGAAGACCGACCATATACTCTTCATTGCCTCGGGTGCCTTCCATATCGCCAAACCGTCGGACCTTCTGCCCGAACTGCAGGGCCGCCTGCCGATCCGGGTGGAGCTGCGGGCCCTGACGGAAGCGGATTTCGTGCGGATCCTGACCGAGACCGACAATGCGCTGACGCGGCAATATGCGGCGCTGATGGAGACGGAGGGCGTGAACGTGACCTTTACCGACGACGGTATCGCCGCGCTCGCCCAGATCGCGGCGGAGGTCAATCGCTCGGTCGAGAATATCGGCGCGCGGCGGCTTTACACGGTGATGGAGCGAGTATTCGAAGAACTGTCGTTCCATGCGCCCGACCGGTCGGGGCAGGTGGTGACGGTCGATGCCGCTTTCGTCGAGACAAACCTCGGCGATCTGGCGCGGTCGGCGGACCTCAGTCGTTATGTGCTCTGACAGGCCCTCATCGCCGCACTTCGAGCACTCTTCGGGCCGCCCGACGAGCCGCGAAGCGTACGAGGAGGCGCCCGGGAAGGCGCCCTGCCTGCTCCCGCGCCGCGCGATCCTCGCGCTGTCAGTCGCCTCGCTCGCCGCCTGTGCAGCACGCGGCGCGATCAAGATCGTGCCGGAGGCCAAGGGGCTTGGAGCGAGCGAGCAGGTCTTCATCGGCACCACGCGCGGTTTCGACGAGGAGACCGCCGAACCGTTCAGCTATCGCCGCTCGCGCACCATGCGCTATGGCCGGGTCGATGTCTCTATCCCGCCCGAGCACCGGCCGGGCGAAATCGACTGGCCAGCGAAGAAGGACCGGGCTGATCCCCAGACCGAATTCGTGGCGACCGCGCAGGAAATCTATGACGGCGCGCCGGAGTTCCGCGCCGATCTGGCGCGCGCGCTCCGCCAGAAGCGTGATGCGGTGATTTTCGTCCATGGCTTCAACAGCACCTTCGCCGAAGGGACCTACCGTCTGGCACAGCTGGGCTATGACCTGCAGATCGGCGCGGTGCTGGTCAACTATTCCTGGCCGTCCCGCGCCAGGCCGCTCGGTTATGTCTATGACCGGGACAGCGCGCTCTTCGCGCGCGACGGGCTGGAAGAGCTCATCCGTCAGGTGAACGCTGCCGGCGCGCGCCGGGTGACGATTGTCGCCCATTCGCTCGGCAGCCTCGTGGTGATGGAAACGCTGCGGCAAATGGCGATTTCGGAAAGGACGCCTGTTCTGGCCAATATCGACGGTGTGGTCCTTATGTCGCCCGACATAGACGTCGATGTATTCCACGAACAGGCGCGGCGGATCGGCAAGCTGCCGCAACCGTTCATCATCTTCACCTCGAAAAAGGACAAGGCGCTTGCACTCTCTGCGAGGCTGACCGGCCAGAGAGACCGCGTCGGAAATCTTCAGAGCGCGTCCGAGCTTGGGTCGCTTGAGGTGACGCTGATTGATACGACCGCCTATTCCACCGGCGGCGGGCATTTCAACGTCGGAAATTCGCCTGCCCTTCTGTCGATCCTGGGGCGGATTGCGGATGTGGAACTGGCGCTTGCCGCCGACCGGACCGGCAGGCCCGGACTGCTGAGCGGCGTCGTGCTGAGCGTGCAGAATGCGACCCAGATCATCCTGTCGCCGGTCAGCGCGATCGCGAACTGACGCTCAGCGGCTGCGCTTGAGATAGACGTAGTAGGCGCCCTGTCCGCCATGGCGCAGGCTCGCGGGCGCCACTTGCAGAACATGCGAGCCGACGGGCGGCAGCATCAGCCAGTGCGGCACCTGATGGCGCAGCGCGCCGATCCGGTCGGGGGCCGGGCCGTGACTGTCCTTCGCCTTGCCCTTGCCGGTGATGACGAGCAGGAACCGCAATCCCTGCGCTTGCGACGTCAGCACGAAATGGATGAGTTCGGCATGCGCCTCCGAAAGCGTCATGCCGTGCAGATCGATCCGCGCCTCGGGTGCGAGCTTGCCGCGCGCCATGCGTCCGTAGGTCTTGTGATCCATGCGCAGCGGTTCGGCCTTCAGTCTCTCGTGAGGTGTGGGTGACAGATTGTGGCCCGCAGCGCGTGGCAGCGCCCGTTCGCCAAGCGTGAAGGGCGCAAGGTCGGGCGCCCGGTGCAGCGGGGCCTTCGGCGCCACTTTCGGATGTGGCGCGGGGTCGTGCGGCAGCGGTCGCACGGGCCGGAGCGCGCGCGCCGAGGCGGCGATCTGGTTCCAGAGCTCGCGTTCCTCCGCGCTCAGATGGCGGCGGCGGCTCATGCTTTGCCTGCCTTGGGGACCAGCGGCGTCAGCCGCCCGGCGCATTTCAGGGCGCCAGCCGCCTCGCCCGCCGCGTGGCCGGTGCCAAAGAAAATATCGCCCCGCCCCGCACCCTTGATCGCCCCGCCGGTATCTTGTGCGATCATCAGATGCGCCCTGCCCCGCCATTCCACCCAAACTGGGGTACCAAGCGGGATATGGTCGGGATCGACGGCAAGCGAGCGCAGCGGCGTGACCGGACAACCGGCGGTGCCGATGGGGCCAAGGTCGGGGTCGAGATCAAGCGGGCGGAAGAAGACGAAGGAGCGGTTCACCCGCAGTAGCGCAGGTACTTCGGATGGATGGGCCGCCGCCCAGGCCCGGATCGCGGCGACGGACGCATCGCTTTGGGAAAGTACGCCACGCCGGATCAGTTCCTTGCCGATCGAGGAATAGGGCTGCCCGTTCTTTCCGGCATAGCCGAAGCGCCGCACTGACCCTTCGGCTAGCCGCACCCGGACCGAGCCCTGCACCTGCGCGAGGAAGGCCTCAAGCGGGCTGTCCAGCCACACAAGTTCCAGCCTCGCGAGCAGGTCGCCTGCCTCGATTGCCGCGCGGTCGTGCCATGGGTGACCTGAGTCGAGATCGGGAGGCATCGCGTAAAGCGGATGGCGGAACCGGCCCCCGGGCTCTGCGGAGCCCTCAAGCTCGGGCTCGTAATAGCCGGTCAGCAGGCCCTCGGCAGACGCACCGGGGCTGAAACTTTCCTGAAAGAAGGTGCGCGCCGGGCGACCGTCGGGGCGGGGCCAATGGTCGGTTTGGATGGAAAGACTTGCCGCATAGGAGGCAAGCGCGGCCTCATGGTCGTCGTCCGACCATCCCGGAAGGCCCGCCACGACTTGCGCGGAACTCATTCCCCGGTGGCGACGAGCTGCCAGTTGGGGTCATTCGCGCCCATGCGGCGCGCGAAGGTCCAGACGTCCTTCTGTTTGCGCGCATGTTTGGGATCGCCCTCGACCACCTCGCCCGCGCTGTCGCGGGTCGCGGAGATGAGTTCGGCGACGAAGCGCACCGTCACTTCCGCCTCATTCGCGGCGCGGTCGAATTCAGCTGACAGGATCGCCAGCTCGCGGATGCCGAGGAATTCGCTGGCAACCGTTAGGCGCTTGGCCTTGCGGTCCTCGATCACGGCGGCAAAGCTTGCGGCGACGTCGGGCGACAGGAAGGGGCGGATCTTGTCGAGATCGCCGTTTGCGAAGGCGCCGAGGATCATCTCGTAGGCGCCACGCGCGCCCTGAAGGAAGGTGCCGACCGAGAAATCCGGTTCGACATTCTTCATCGCCTGAAGGGCGGCGGCGCTGTCGCTGCCTTCGGGCACATGATCGGTGATATCACGGTCGGGGCCACCCTCGATCACGTCGAACCCGCGCCGGTCGCGCCGCGTCGCATCGGGCAGCGCGTCGGGCTGCGGGCGCCCCTCAAAGCCGTCGCGCGTACCAAGAACGCTCCGCAGCTTGAGGATCAGAAAGATCGCCACACCGGCAAGAACGAGAAGCTGGATGATCGAATTGTTCATGGTCTTTCCTTCGCCCCGCAACGGACGGGGTTGGTAACATCTTTCTTCCTACTTATGTATGTGAGCGGTCAGGCCAAGTCCACCTTAGGCCGGATGCGAGGAAATATGTGGCTGTTTGCGCTTTTCGTCGCGGTCCCGATGATCGAGATCGCGCTCTTTATCCAGGTTGGCGGGCTGATCGGGCTTTGGCCGACGCTGGGGCTGGTGCTTCTGAGCGCGGTTGTCGGGTCCTGGCTTGTGCGCGAACAGGGGCTTGGGGCACTTGCCGATCTGCAGCGTTCGATGAGCGAGCTGCGCGATCCGACCGAACCTTTCGCGCATGGGCTGATGATCTTGTTTGCAGGCCTTCTTCTCCTGACGCCCGGTTTCTTCACCGACATGATCGGCATCCTGCTGCTGATCCGGCCGGTGCGGGCCGCGATCCTGAGCCGTGTCGCCAGTCGCATTCAGGTGATGGGCGGGCCGCGCAGGACGCCCGAAGACCCCTATTCGGACCGGCGCGGCACGCGGCCCGATGTGGTTGACGGCGAGTTCTACGAAATTCCGCCCGACAGTCCTGGCATTCCGCCGTCGGGCTGGACGCGGCATTGAGGCTTTGCCTGCAAGCTGATAGAGCGGCGCAAACAGACCCAAGGAGACATCATGTCCGATCTCGGCAACGGCGCCGCGCCGCAGGTTCCCCAGCAGCCGAAGCTGCAGGTCCTCGGCCAGTTCATTCGTGACCTTTCCTTCGAGAATGTGGTGGCGCAGAAGGGCATTTCGTCCAGCGACGTCCAGCCCGACATTCAGGTGCAGGTCAGCCTCGACGGTCGCGCCCGCAGCGTGGCGCACCAGTTCGAGGTCTATGTGAAGATCAAGGCGACCTCGACCAACAAGGCCGATCAGGCGCCGCTCTTCATCCTCGAGATCGATTATGGCGGAATTTTCCAGGTCGAGGGCGTGCCGGACGAGCAGATGCACCCGTTCCTGATGATTGAATGCCCGCGGATGCTCTTTCCGTTCATCCGCCGCATCATCTCGGACGTGACGCGCGACGGCGGCTTCCCGCCGCTGAATCTCGATCAGATCGATTTCCTGGCGCTCTACCGGCAAGAGGCCCAGCGCCGCGCGGCGCAGCAGCCCGCCGAAACCCCGACGCTTTCCTGAACCATGCCGGGCGCCCCGATCGCCGCCTGGGAGGGCGGCATTCTCGCGCCCCATGACAAGATCGACGTGCACCGCCGTGGCCTGCGCCATCCGGCGGTGTCCGTTTTTCTGACGGTGGGCGAAGAGGTCCTGCTACAACGCCGGGCTCTGGGCAAGTATCACACGCCGGGGCTTTGGGCGAACAGCTGCTGCACGCATCCGCACTGGCGGGAAACGCCCGAGGCCTGCGCCCGCCGCCGCGTGCGTGAGGAGCTGGGGGTCGAAGTCGGCGCGCTTCACCCTCGCGGAACGGTCGAATACCGCGCCGATGTGGGTGGCGGCATGGTGGAACATGAGGTGGTCGAGGTCTTTCGCGCACCCCTAGACCACAAGCCCCGCCTGGCGCCCGATCCGGCAGAGGTGATGGAGTGCCGATGGGAACCCATTGAGGGTCTTTCGGTGCTGATCGACGCGGCACCCGAAACGTTCACGCCCTGGCTCAAGATCTATTTGCGCGACCATTTCTCCGAGATCTTCGGGAACTGAGCACACGCTCAGCAGTTGAGCCGATAGGCGCCGTCCCTCGCCACTGTCACTGGCAATCCGGTTCAGTTTGCGGCAAGGAAAGAGGGTGCTGTCACCCGGGGTTCAAGTTGCGTCGCGCTGCCTGCCTTTCCGTCTGCCTTTGCCTCGCCGTTGCGGGGCTTCAGTCGGTGGCGCCGACACGCGGGCTGGCGGCAGAGGAGATGATCGGCTTTGCCGCGCCCGGGGCAGACAAGACGCTGACACGCGCCCTGATGTCGGCTTCACTTCTGGTTGCGGCGGGTCGCGAGGGCACGACCGACCCGCAGGATATCCTGGCGGCAGCCTTGAGCGATTATGCCCGCCTGACGAAGGCTTTGTATGCCGAAGGTTATTACGGCGGCGTGATCCACATCCGGATCGACGGGCGCGAAGCCGCGGATATTCCGCTGCTCGACGCGCCGACGCACATTGATCATGTGTCCGTTACCGTTACGCCCGGTCCGCCGTTCCGGTTCGGCGCCGCCCGGATGGCGCCCTATGCGCCGGGCACCGACCTGCCGCCGGGTTACCGCGACGGCCAGATCGCCCGCGCCACCGCGATCGGCGAGGCGGCCGAGGCCGGGATCGCCGGCTGGCGGAAGCTTGGCTATGCCAAGGCGCGGGTCGCGGGCCAGGACATCACGGCAGATCATGCCACCGCCCTGATCGACGCACGCCTGACGCTGGCCTCTGGTCCGCGCCTGACCTTCGGAGCGCTGGAAATCGAGGGGATAGAGCGGCTGCCGCGCCACCGGGTGGTGAAGATCGCGGGCTACCGCCAAGGTCAGGTCTTCGATCCGGAGGTGCTGGAGAAGATGGCCTCGCGCCTGCGCCGCACCGGTATCTATCGCAGTGTATCCGTGCGCGAGGCAGCAGAGCCGAACCAAGACGGCACGCTCGACATCCTGCTGGAATTGGATGAGGAGGTCCTGCACCGCTTCGGCTTCGGCGCCGAAGTGAATGGCAGCGATGGCGCGAGCCTTTCGGCCTTCTGGCTGCATCGCAACCTCCTCGGCGGCGGCGAGAGGCTGAGGCTCGACGGGCTGATCAAGGGCATCGACGGGGATGCAGGCTTTACCGAATACGAGCTAGGCGCCCGGATCGAGCGGCCGGGCACGCCCTTCACCGACAGTTCAGTCTTTGCCGAAACCCGGTTCGACCGGGTGGAGATCCTCGATCTCGACATCCGCAGCCTGACCTTCAGCCTCGGTGCGATACGGACCGTCACCGACGATCTGACGCTGGAGGCCGGGCTCTCCTACCAGATCGCGTCGATCGAGGATTCGACCTTCCGGCTCGACTACCGTCTGCTCGCCCTGCCGGTTTCGCTGGAATGGGATCGGCGCGGCGACAAGCTCGATCCGGTGGACGGCTATTACCTCAAGACGAGTGTGACGCCTTTCGCGGGTTTCGGGACAGCGGATTCCGGCACCGGCCTGTCTGCCGACGCGCGCTATTACAAAGGGTTTGGGGCGCGCGACCAGTTGGTGTTCGCGGGCCGGGTCCAGCTGGCGACAACGCTTGGCACATCGCTCACCAATACCTCGCCCGACTATCTCTATTATTCCGGCGGCGGCGGCACGGTGCGCGGCCAGCCGTTCGAATCGCTTGGTGTGCCGGTCTCGGCAGGCGGGTCGAGCTATCTGTCGGGCGGCCTCAGCCGGATTGCGCTGTCAGGCGAGATACGCGGGCGGATCAATGATCGGGTCGGCGCAGTGGCCTTCTACGACGCGGGCTATGTGAGCGATGCCGAATGGTTCGGCGGCAACAGCGAGTGGCAGAGCGGCGCGGGCCTCGGCCTGCGCTATGATACGGGCTTCGGGCCGGTGCGGCTGGATGTGGCCTTTCCGCTCAGCGGATCGACGGGCGACGGCATGCAGGTCTATGTCGGCATCGGGCAGGCCTTCTGATGCGGCGCTGGGTTCTGGCATTGGCCTTGCTTCTCACCGGCGGTCTTGCCGGGGCGCAGGAGGCGTCAGAAAGCGACAAGGACTTTTTGACCGGCTTGCTGGAAGGCCAGCTTTCGGGTGCCGGTCGCACGGTGACCATCTACGGTTTCGCGGGCGCCTTGTCGTCGCGCGCGACCTTCGACCGGCTGGCGATTGCCGATGCCGAGGGTGTCTGGCTCACCATCGAGGATGGCGCGATCCAGTGGAACCGTTCGGCGCTGCTGTCCGGCCGGGTCGAAATCGCGGAACTGTCGGCGGCGCGGATCGACCTGATCCGCAGCCCGAAAAGCGAGGACACGACCGCCGAGGCGCGGTCCTTCAAGCTGCCCGAGCTTCCGGTTTCCGTCTCTATCGGCGCGTTGTCGGCCGCCGACCTCAGGATCGGCGCCGCCGTCCTGGGTGAAGAGGCGCGGGTGTCGGTGACGGGCCAGGGCCAGATCGCCAATGGCGAGGGCACCGGCGCGCTGGCGCTTCGCCGGATCGACGGGCGGACGGGAGACATGACCCTGCAGGCCGCCTATTCCAACGCCGAGGAAACCGGCACGATCGACCTTCTGGTCAAGGAAGGCGAGGGCGGCATCGCCGCGCGGATGCTCGACCTGCCAGGCCTTCCGTCGCTGCAGCTTGCCCTGCACGGTTCGGGCGGGGCAGCAGATTTTCGCAGCGATCTGGTTCTGTCCACGGACGGAGTATCGCGGTTTTCAGGCACGATAGAGACGAAATCGCCGCCGAACGCCAAAGGCGTGCGAAGCTTCGCCGCACGCCTTCAGGGTGACATCTCGCCGCTTCTGCAGCCCGACTATCGCCCCTTCTTCGCGGGCGAGACCCGAGTTGAAGCCGATGGCGAGACGCTTCTGAATGGCGAGAAGCGCCTGAGCCGTCTTGTTGTCGAGTCAGCGGGCACCGACCTGTCGGGCCGTCTGAACCTGTCGGCCGACAACCTGCCGCTGGCCGCGGCGTTGACCGTCAGGCTGGGTCTTCCCGATAGTGCGCCGCTGCAGCTGCCGGGGTCGGAGACGACAGTGAAAAACGGCGTGCTGAAGCTGCGCTACAATGCGGCGGCCGGGGAAAGCTGGGCGCTCGACGGTGCGCTAGAGGGGCTGGCGACCGGGGCAGTGACGGTCGGGTCAATCACGCTTGACGGTCGAGGCACACTTTCGGGCGTCGCGGCGGAAGCGACCGGCGCCGCGCAGCTGGACGGCCATATCAAGCTTGACGCCACTGCCGTCGCGCTGAGCGACCCCGCTCTTGCGGCCGCGCTGGGCGACCGGTTGAGCGGCGCCTTCGACCTGCGCTGGCAGGAAGGCGCGCCCCTGCGCTTGACCAAGCTCGACCTGCGCGCCGGGGATATGACCGTAAAGGGTGATGTCGATCTGGTGACCGACGGCCTTGACCTCGCTGCCGATGGCAGGCTGTCGCTTATGGTTCCGGATATGGCCCGCTTTTCCGCGCTCGCGGGGCGGCAGCTCGGCGGCAAGGCAGACCTGACGGTCGCGGGTAACGCGAACCTTCTGTCGCGTGCGTTCGATATGCAGGCGACGGCCAACGGGCAGGATCTGTCAGTGGATCAGCCGATGGCAAACCGGTTGCTGGCCGGGCGATCGACAATCGAGGTCGACGCGCGGCGCGACGAGACTGGCATAGCGCTTGAGGATTTTAGGGTTAGCGCAGCCAATCTGCGGCTGTCTGCGCAAGGGTACCTGGATTCGAAGGAGACCGGCCTTCGCGCCGAACTGGATTTCCCCGATCTTTCGGTCCTCGGGCCGGGTTTCTCGGGGGCGCTGGCCGCAGAGGCCGATCTTTCCGGTCCGAACGGATCGCGGCGGCTGCGGTTGACTGGCACGGCCGATGGTCTTGTCCCCGGCAGCCCTACCTTGGCGCCCCTCTTCGCCGGTCGGACGGCGATTAGCGCCGAGGCAGTCGAGCGGGAAGACGGGTTTGCACTGGCGAAGCTGACATCAGATGGCACCCTTCTGTCTGCCGATCTGGCCGAGACGGAATCTGGCCGCTATGCGGTCAAGGCGCGGCTTGCCGATGTCGCCGCGCTTGCGCCCGGCCTTGCGGGGCCGCTTGATGCCGCGGGCACCGCGGCCCTGAGGGGTGGGCGGGTCACTCTTGACCTTTCGCTCACGGGCCCCGGAGCCATGCGCGGACATGTCACGGGCGGGATTGCGACCGATCTGTCGGACAGCGATCTTTCCTTGACGGGGCAGGCGCAGCTTGCACTGCTCAACCGCTTCATCGCGCCCCGCAGCATCGACGGCGGGGTGGCTTTCGATCTGGCGATGCGTGGCGCGCCGGGCCTGTCGGCCCTGTCGGGGCGCATCACGGCCTCGGGCGCGCGGCTTTCCTCGCCCGCAGACAATCTGGCGCTGGAAGGGATTGCGCTTTCCGGTGCGGTGTCCGGCGGACATGCGGTCGTCACAGGCAGCGGCACGGTTCGCGGCGGCGGCGGCTTCAGCGTTAAAGGCGATCTGGCGCTCTCGCCGGATGCCGCATCGCACCTTGCTGTCGCGCTTGACAATGTCACCTTCAGCGACCCGTCGCTCTATTCGAGCCGTCTCAGCGCCGATCTGACCCTTGACGGACCGCTCGGCGGCGGCGCGGTGATCGGCGGACGGGTCGTTGTGCATGAAAGCGAGATCCGCCTCTCTTCGGCGCTGTCCTCGGTCACCGCCGACCTCGACGTGCGCCATGTCAACGGTAGTGCCGATACGCGTGCCAGCCGCCGCCGCGCCGGGATGGACCGGCGAACCGCTGGACCCGGGGGCGGGTCCGCCGGGCCGGTCTACGGGCTTGACCTCACCATTTCGGCGCCCGCGCGGATCTTCGTGCGCGGCCTCGGGCTCGAGGCCGAGATGGGCGGCTCGCTTCTCCTCGGCGGCACGACCGCCGCCGTCATTCCGGCGGGGCAGTTCGAGCTGATCCGCGGCCGGCTTACCATACTCGGCAAGCGCTTCGTGCTGGATCGCGGCATCGTGCAGCTTCTGGGATCGTTCATCCCCTATGTGGAGTTCACCGCACTTTCCGACAGTTTCGGCGCGACGACAACCATCCTTTTGGAAGGCCCAGCGAACAAGCCGGAGATCCATTTCACCTCGACCAGCGGCCTGCAGGAAGAAGAGGTTTTGTCGGAACTTCTCTTCGGTAACAGCATCTCGAAGATTTCCACGTTCCAGCTTCTGCAGCTTGCAGATGCCATCGCCACGCTGACCGGCCGGACAGATGAGAGTGTGGTGGTCAAGCTGCGCAAGTCGATTGGCCTCGATGATCTTGACATCACCGCCGACGAAGATGGAAAGGCGGCAGTGAAGGCCGGGAAATATCTGTCGGACAAGACCTATTCAGAGATTTCCATCGGCCAGGACGGCAAGAGCAAGGTCGAGATCGAGATCGACCTGAACCGCGACCTGACGCTCAAGGGCGCCGTCGGCACCGATGGCCAGACCGGGGTCGGCGTCTTTTTCACCAAGGATTACTAGGCGCGCTTCAGGCGGGCGATTTCGGCGTTCAGGACCGCGCCGAACAGCACGATATAGGCAGAGAGATAGAGCCACATCATCAGCGCGATCACCGCGCCGATCGAACCGTAGACTCGGTTGTAGCTGTTGAAATTCTCGAGATAGAGCGAAAAGGCAAAGGAAACCGCTGCCCAGAGGAAGGCCGCCACGAGGCTGCCCGTTGAAACCCAGGAGTGACGCGCACCCTCACTTGTCGCACCCCATCGGTAGAAAAGGCCAAGCGTTACCTTCACCACGATGAAGAGCACGATCCAGGGAACGAACCGAAGGACGATCGCACCCGCTGACCCGAGCGGCACGAAACTGAGGGCAACCGGCACCGCCACGGCCAGGACAAGCGCTGCGAGGATGAGAACGATGAGAGACAGTGTCAGCGCGAGCGACCCGAAGATACGTTTCAGGCTGGGTCGATGTCGGCGCGCCTGAACCGCGTTGAGGCCCGATATCAATGCGGCGACCGCGGAATGCACAGAGTAGAAGGCGATCACGATCGGCAGCGCAGCAGCCCAATGCCAGCCGCTCGCATTGGCGCTGATCAGCCCGTCAAGCTGCCCGGCAATCAGCGAATAGGCCTCGTCAGGAATGACACCATGTATCGCCTCCATATAGGACGATACGACAGCGGGGTCGGCGAAGATGCCCCAGATGGCGATGGTTGCGGCCATGCCCGGAAAGATCGCGAAGATCGAATAGAAGGCGACGCCCGCGGCGATCAGGCCGAGATGTCGCTCGTCGAGAGCGCGCCAGACGGCGGCGGCGAGGTGCCGGAAGCCGGGTTCGTTTGCCTTGTTCGCCGGATCATCTGCCATGGCGCAACCATAGCGCCCGGTGCGGGCGGCTCCAATGGTCTTGGCGGCACCGGCTTCCCGGTGGTGCCGAAATCTTTCAAAGATTTCGGACCGGACCCTTCGAAGGGTCCGTCCGGATTTCGTGCCGAAATCCGGCGGCGGTCGGTGAGGTCAGGCGGCCAGATCGCGGGTCGCGCCGAGAATGTTCTCTGTCACCTGCGCCAGTGCCAGCGCCGCCGCGCCATGCGCCCAGAGGAGATCGCCCCAGGCGTGGATCTCGATCTTCGGCAGCGGCTGGCCGGTGTTCAGCGCCATCGCCCGCATCTCGGCCAGCGTTTCGTTGGCATACAGGTAGTCATAGCGCATCCGCTCGCCCGACAGGATGATCAGCTCGGGGTCGAAAAGGTTGATGACATTGGCGAGGCCCAGCGCCAGATAGCGGCCGGCCCGGTGAAAGATCGACCGCGCCGCGCCATTGCCGGCCTTGGCGTGGTCATACAGGCTCTCCAGAAGCTGGTTCACCGGCTGCGCCTCACGCCCGCCCCAGTTCAGCGCGGTCGTCGCCTCTCGCGCCAACGCATAGTCGGCGACATAGGCCTCCAGGCAACCGCGCTGGCCGCAGCGGCAGAGCGCGCCGTCGAGTTGCACCTTGGTATGGCCAAGCTCCATCCCGAGGCCCTGCGCGCCGCGATAGATGCGGTGGTTCAGAACAAGGCCCATGCCCACGCCATGCTCGATGGTGACGACAGCGAAATCCGACAGTCTGCGCCCGGCGCCGAACCACAGTTCGGCCAGCGTCACGAGGTTCGCGTCATTGTCGACATGGACATTCAGTCCAATGCGCGAGGCGACCGCCTGACCAAGCGGCACTTCGCGCGCGGACAGGATCGGCGACCAGTGGACGACGCCGCTCTGGCTGTCGACAAAACCCGGCACGCCGAGGCCGACGGCAGAGAGGGCGGCGCGGTCGATGCTCGCCTTGCCGCAGACCTCGATCAGCAGCGTTTCGGTAGACTCCACGATCGCCGCCAGCTCCAGCGGGCCGGGTCGGCGCGGTACGGCAACATCGGCCAGCAGGTTTCCGGCGAAATCGACGATCACAGCGGTATGTTCGCGGTCCGACAGCTTGATACCCGCGACGTAATGAGCATCCGCTCGGACGCCCAGCGCCACTGCCGGGCGGCCCCGCCCACCATCGCCGCCGCCTGCAGTCGTCTCTTCCAGAAGGCCAAGCTCAATGAGTTCCGAGGTAAGCGTGGTGACGCTCGCCGGGCTGATCGCCAGTTCGCGCGCCACCTGCACACGCGGTATCGACCCCGCCGCACGCACCCGCTCGAATATCTGCTGGCGCAGCGGGCGGCCGGATTCGGACAGGGGTGGAATCAGCGGGCCGCAGCCCGCCTTTTCCGTCCCCATCCGCTTGCGGCCGACTCGCTGCGCCGTCATTTGTTCTTCTCCCGAAGAAAATTTCTGCTGATTTGCGCCCGTTCAACCGATTTTACGGGCCTCTCCGCACTGTTTCTTGCCCTTCAGGCCCTCGAACAGACATTGAGTGATGTTTTTTAATTTGACAACTGAATTTATTGGCGCCAATTTTGCTGCATTCGGCCAGTCGCCGAACGGGCACTTGCCCGAAAACGGGAGGATCATATGCACAAGACTGTTCTGGCCGCCGTGATGGCGGTCGTCGGGTTTTCGTCCGCAGCGCTCGCCGAGGGCAAGATCATCGGCGTGAGTTGGTCGAATTTCCAGGAAGAGCGCTGGAAGACCGACGAAGCGGCGATGAAGGCGGCGATCGAAGCCAACGGCGACACTTATATCTCGTCTGACGCACAGGCTTCGGCCGCCAAGCAGCTGACCGACGTCGAATCGCTCATCGCTCAGGGTGCCAACGCGCTCATCATTCTGGCGATGGACAAAGACGCGATCGGTCCGGCCGTCGACAAGGCCGCCGCCGAGGGCATTCCGGTAGTCGGCTACGACCGGCTGATCGAAGACGAGCGGGCCTTCTACCTGACCTTCGACAACAAGGGCGTCGGCCGCATCATCGCCGAAACCGTCAAGGCAGCGAAGCCCGACGGCAACTATGCGATCATCAAGGGCGACAAGGGCGACCCGAACGCGACCTTCCTTCTGGAAGGCATGATGGAAGTGATCGGCCCCGACGTCGATGCCGGCACGATCAAGATCGTCGGCGAAGCCTTCACCGACGGCTGGAAGCCCGATGGTGCCCAGAAGAACATGGAACAGATCCTGACCGCCAACAACAATGCGGTCGATGCGGTTCTGGCCGAAAATGACGGCATGGCCGGCGGTGCCATCGCGGCCCTGTCCGCCCAAGGCCTCAATGTTCCAATCGGAGGCCAGGACGGCGACCTTGCCGCGCTGAACCGCGTGGCGCGCGGCACCCAGACCGTGTCGGTCTGGAAAGACTCCCGCCAGCTTGGCGACGCGGCCGGCAAGATCGCCTCGGCGCTCGCGGGCGGCACGGCGATGGACGCTGTCGAAGGCGCGACCAAGTTCTCGGACGGCGCGAAAGGCGTTGAAATGAACGCCATCCTTCTGGCACCGACCCCGATCACCAAGGACAACCTGAACCTGGTGATCGACGCGGGCTGGATCAGCAAGGAACAGGCCTGCGAAGGCGCGATGGCCGACGTGGCCGCCTGCCAGTAAGACAAGACCCGGCGCCGGGCTTCGACCCGGCGCCTGCCTCTGGCCACGGCCAGCCATTCCGCGCGGAACCTCGCGCTCCCTGACAGATTGCAGCCGCAGACATCAGACCCGGGCCGGGCTGATTTCTCTGCCATACCTCGTCACCCATGCAGATCGCAGGAAGAGGAAATGACCCAGACAAACACTCAGACATCACACGCGGAAGAGGGCGCAATCGCCCGGTTTTTCCGCGCGACCGAGATTGACACGCGCCTTTTGGGCATGGTCGCCGCGCTTCTCCTGATCTGGATCGGCTTTCATCTTTATGGAGAGCTGGTCAACGGGCGTGGCGCTTTTCTGACACCGCGGAACCTGTGGAACCTGTCGGTGCAGACCGCATCCATCGGCATCATGGCGACCGGCATGGTTCTGGTGATCGTGACGCGCAACATCGACCTGTCGGTTGGCTCGATCCTTGGGTTCTGTGCCATCGTCATGGGGGTGATGCAGGTCTATGTCCTGCCGAAGTACCTCGGCCTTGGTCACCCGATGCTGTGGGTCTTGGCGGCGCTTTGCGGTGTCACGATTGGCGCCGCGATCGGGGCTTTCCACGGCTTTCTCATCGCCTACGGCAAGATCCCGTCGTTCATCGTCACGCTCGGCGGCCTTCTTGTCTGGCGCGGTGCGGCGTTCCTGGTGGCGCGCGGTGAGACGATTTCGCCGGTCGACGCGACCTTCGCGCTTCTGGGCGGCGGGCCTTACGGGGCCGTCGGTGCCATGGGCAGCTGGATCGTCGGGCTTCTGGCGTGCGCCGCGATCCTGTGGATGATCTGGAATGGCCGCATCCAGCGCACCAAGCACGACTTTCCGCAAAGACCGATGTGGGCGGAATATTTCCTGGCAGCGCTTGGATGCGGCGTGGTGATCGGTGCGGTTCTTCTGGTCAACGCCTATCCCTGGCCGGTCGGTATCGTGAAGACCTATGCCGAAGCGAGCGGGATCGAAGTGCCCGAAGGTGGCCTCTTCATCAGCCATGGCTTCGCCATTCCGGTCCTGATCCTGATTGGCGTCGGCATCCTGATGACGATCCTGTCCACCCGCACCCGCTTTGGCCGCTATGTCTACGCGATCGGCGGCAACCCGGATGCGGCGGAATTGTCAGGCATCAACACCCGCTGGATGCTGGTGAAGATCTACGCGCTGATGGGCTTCCTGGCGGGCCTGTCCGCGGTCGTCGCCTCGGCCCGCCTGAACTCGGCCACCAACGCGCTGGGCACTTTGGACGAGCTTTACGTCATCGCGGCCGCGGTCATCGGCGGCACCTCGCTCGCCGGTGGCGTCGGCACGATCTACGGCGCAATCCTTGGTGCGCTTGTCATGCAGTCGCTGCAGTCGGGCATGGTGCTAATCGGGTTCGACGCCGCCATCCAGCAGATCGTCGTCGGCTCGGTTCTCGTGCTCGCCGTCTTTCTCGACATCATCTACCGCCGCCGCGCGAAGTAAGGGGGATTGTCATGAGCAACGCACAAAAAGGCACTCCGCTTGTCGAGCTGCGCGACATTTCCATCGCTTTCGGCGGGATCAAGGCGGTCGATCATGTGACGGTCGACCTGTTCCCGGGCGAGGTAGTCGGGCTTCTTGGCCACAATGGCGCGGGCAAGTCGACGCTGATCAAATGCCTGTCGGGCGCCTATCAAGCCGACAGCGGCGATATCTTCATCAACGGCGAGAAGGCCACAATCACCAACCCGCGCGACGCGCGCAGCTACAATATCGAGACGATCTACCAGACGCTCGCGCTGGCCGATAACCTCAATGCCGCCTCGAACCTGTTCCTCGGGCGGGAGTTGGTGACATCGGCCGGGTTCGTCGACGATGCGGCGATGGAGGCGGAGACGCGCAAGATCATGGCGCGGCTCAATCCGAACTTCCGCAAGTTCAACGTTCCGGTCTCGGCCCTTTCGGGCGGGCAGCGCCAGTCTGTCGCCATCGCGCGGGCGGTCTATTTCAACGCCAAGATCCTGATCATGGACGAACCGACCGCCGCCCTTGGCCCGCACGAGACGCAGATGGTGGCCGAACTGATCCAGGAGTTGAAGGCGCAGGGAATCGGCATCTTCCTGATCGAGCATGACATCCATGCGGTGATGGACTTGTGCGACCGGGCGAGCGTGATGAAGAACGGCCAGCTGGTCGGGACGGTCAATGTGAACGAGGTGACGGACGAAGATATCCTCGGGATGATCATCCTTGGCAAACAGCCCGGGAAGGCCGCCTGATGTATCTGGGGCTCGATCTTGGAACATCGGGCCTGAAAGGCGTGGTGGTGGACGCGGCGCAAAAGATCGTCGCCGAGACCACCGCGCCGCTGACCGTTTCGCGCCCGCACGACGGCTGGTCGGAACAGTCGCCGGCCGACTGGGTCGCGGCGGCGGAGGCGGTGTTTGCTGCGCTGCCGACGCAGGTTCGCGCCGGGGTGAGGGCTATCGGACTGTCGGGTCAGATGCATGGCGCGACGCTTCTGGATGCGGCAGACAATGTCCTGCGCCCTTCGATCCTGTGGAACGACACGCGGGCGCATGCGGAAGCCGCCAAGCTCGACGCCGATCCGCGCTTTCGGGCGCTGACCGGCAATATCGTCTTTCCAGGCTTCACCGCACCGAAGCTTCTGTGGGTCAGGGCGCATGAGCCCGACCTCTATGGCCGTGTCGCCAAGGTACTGTTGCCGAAAGACTATCTGCGCCTGTGGCTGACGGGCGAACATGTGGCCGAAATGTCCGATGCGGCGGGCACGAGCTGGCTCGACACCGGCGCACGCGACTGGTCGGAGGATTTGCTGGCCGCGACAGGTCTTGGCCGCGATCACATGCCCAGATTGGTTGAAGGGTCCGAGGTCTCTGGACGGCTCCGGCCCGAGGTTGCGGGGCGGTTCGGCTTCGCCCCCGGGGTCGTGGTCGCGGGAGGGGCGGGCGACAATGCCGCGGCCGGGATCGGTGTCGGTGTGGTCAAGGCGGGACAGGCCTTCGTTTCGCTTGGAACGTCGGGTGTTCTGTTTGCGGCGAACGACGGCTACCGCCCGGATGCGGCCACCGCCGTTCACACCTTCTGCCATGCCCTTCCCGGTGCCTGGCACCAGATGGGGGTTATCCTCGCGGCAACCGACGCGCTGAACTGGTTCGCCCGGCTCACGGGTGCATCTGCGGCCGAACTTACCCAGTCGCTCGGCGCACTTCAGGCGCCCGGCAAGACACGATTCCTGCCCTATCTCGGTGGCGAGCGGACGCCCCTGAACGATGCGGCCATTCGCGGCGCCTTCATCGGGCTGGAACATGCCACAGACCGCGATGCGGCGGTGCGCGCGGTATTGGAGGGCGTGACCTTCGCCATCCGCGATTGCCGCGACGCGCTCGCGGCGACCGGAACCCGGATCTCGCGGCTGCTTGCCGTCGGCGGCGGGTCGCGTTCGGATTATTGGCTAAAGGCGATCGCAACCGCACTTGGCACGCCAGTTCAGGTTCCGGTCGCGGGGGATTTCGGTGGCGCCTTCGGTGCCGCACGCCTTGCGATCATGGCCGCGACCGGCGCGGGCGCCGAGATCGCCACGCTTCCGGCTATTGATCGGACCATCGACCCCGACAGCCAGCTTTCCGCGGCCTTCGACGCGGGCCACGCCTGCTACCGCGCCGCACGCGACGCAATCAGAGGACTGACATGACCGACTTCTTCAAAGACATTCCGCAGGTCCGCTACGAGGGACCGGACAGCACCAACGAATTTGCCTTCCGTCACTACAATCCCGACGAGATGGTGATGGGTAAGCGGATGGAAGACCATCTGCGGTTTGCCGTTGCCTACTGGCATTCCTTCGCCTGGCCGGGCGGCGACCCATTCGGCGGCCAGACCTTCGACCGGCCCTGGTTCGGGCCGGCGATGGCAGACGCGAAACTGAAAGCCGATGTGGCCTTCGAGATGTTCGACATCCTCGGCGCGCCCTTCTTTTGCTTCCACGATGCCGATGCCCGCCCCGAAGGGGCGACCTTCGCCGAAAGCATGCGCAATCTGGAAGAGATCACCGACTATTTCGCGCTGAAGATGGAAAGCCATCGCACCCGGCTTTTGTGGGGTACGGCCAACCTTTTCTCGCACCGCCGCTTCATGTCGGGCGCGGCAACCAACCCCGACCCGGAGGTATTCGCCTACGCCGCCGCCACGGTGAAAAGCTGCATGGACGCGACGCACCGGCTCGGCGGGCAGAACTACGTCCTTTGGGGCGGGCGGGAAGGCTATGAGACGCTGCTGAATACCGACCTTTCGCGCGAAGCCGAACAGGCCGGCGCCTTCCTGCGCATGGTCGTCGATTACAAGCACAAGATCGGCTTCAAGGGCGCGATCCTAATCGAGCCGAAACCGCAGGAACCGTCGAAGCACCAGTACGACTATGACGTGGCGACCGTTTACGGCTTCCTCAAACGCTTTGGTCTTGAGGACGAAGTGAAGGTCAATATCGAGCAGGGTCATGCGATCCTGGCGGGCCACTCGTTTGAACATGAGCTGGCACTTGCCGCTTCGCTTGGCCTTTTCGGGTCGATCGACATGAACCGCAATGACTATCAGTCTGGCTGGGATACTGACCAGTTCCCCGACAATGTGCCGGAAATGGCGCGGGCCTATTACGAAGTGCTGAAAGCGGGCGGTTTCACCACCGGCGGCACGAACTTTGACGCCAAGATCCGCCGCCAATCGCTCGACCCGGCCGACCTGATCCTGTCGCATGTCGGCGGCATGGATATTTGCGCCCGCGCGCTGAAGGCGGCGGCGGCGCTTCTGGAGGACGGATCGCTCGAACGGGCCCGGGCGGAACGCTATGCCGACTGGGACAAGCCCGCGAATCGGCGGATGCTGTCGGGCCCACTGGAAACTGTCGCAAAACGGGTGCTGGATGAGAGCCTCAACCCGCAGCCGAAATCGGGGCGACAGGAGCGGCTGGAGAACCTCTGGAACCGGTTCGTCTGACAAGGCCTGCGGCGAAATTGGCGCGAAAGCGTGCGAATCTGGCAAAATCTGGAAACGATCATCACGATTGGGCCAAACAGCCGTCGTGGTTTGAACAAGGCGTTTTGCAACATACGGCTATGGGCGTTTGTTTACGAACAGTTTACCAAGCGCCCGTAGCTTGCCTGTGTCGGCCTGGGGGCGGGGTCCGGCGATTGTGTTAGACCGGAGTTCCGCATTGTGACTATTCCCTATGCCGATTTCTCAGCCCCGGTTCAGGTGCGCGCCGAGCGGACCTTTTACGAGACCGCAGGCAAACGCTTTTTTGATATCGCCTTTGTCATCCTGTCGCTTCCGGTCGTTCTGCCGCCGCTTCTTCTGATCGCGGCGCTGACCTGGATCGAGGGCGGGCGGCCCTTTTATGTGCAGGAGCGTATCGGCCATGGCGGCCGTACTTTCCGTTTCTGGAAGATCCGCACGATGGTGCCTGATGCCGATGCGGCGCTTGCCCGGCTGATTGCGACCGACCCGGCAGCGGCGGCGGAATGGACAGCAAACCAGAAGCTCGCCCGCGACCCACGGATCACCCGGCTTGGCCGCTTCCTGCGGCAGACGAGCCTTGATGAACTGCCGCAGATCTGGAACGTGCTCAACGGCACCATGTCGCTTGTGGGTCCGCGGCCCTTCACGCCGGATCAGCGGACGCTCTATCCGGCGGACAGCGCATCCGCCTACTATCGGCTGCGGCCCGGCCTGTCTGGCCTGTGGCAGATCAGCCGCCGCAACGCCGGCTCGTTTGTGGAGCGTGTCCACTATGACGAAGATTACGGACTGCGCGTCAGCCTGATGTTAGACCTCAAGATCATCTGGCGGACGTTCTCGGTGATGATGCGGGCAACCGGTCTGTGACCGCCGCCCGGCGGCTCAGCCGAACCGCTTCCACAGGGATCTGTCGCCAAGCCCCTCGACGAAGGCGCGGTGCGCCGCAGCCTCTTCCTCGGTGATGCGCGGCGGCAGGGGTGCAGATCGGCGCGGCGCCGTCCAGGTGGCACTTTCCGCCCCAGCGCCATCGCCTGCTTTCTGATCCATCGTCGACAGGCCGAAATCGGGTTGCCTGCCGCCGATCAGTTCCAGATAGACCTCGGCCAGAAGCTCGCTGTCGAGAAGCGCGCCGTGCTTTTCGCGGGCGGAATTGTCGATGCCGAAACGGCGGCAAAGCGCGTCGAGCGAGGCGGGGGAGCCCGGAAACTTGCGCCGGGCGAGCGCGACCGTATCCAGCGCCCGTTCCGGTCCGAGCGTGGGGAGCTTGGCCCAGTTCAGTTCGGCATTCAGGAACTTCATGTCGAAGGCGGCATTGTGGATCACCAGCTGCGAATCCATGCCGATGAAATCGAGGAAAGCCGCGCCGATCTCCGCGAACCGCGGCTTGTCGCGCAAGAAGTCGTCGCCAAGGCCGTGAACCTCGAACGCCTCGGGCGGCATGGCGCGGTCGGGGTTGATATATTGGTGATAGGTGCGCCCGGTGGCAACGTGATTGTAAAGCTCGACCGCGCCGATCTCGACGATCCGGTGGCCTTCGGCGGGCTCAAAGCCGGTGGTTTCGGTGTCGAGTACGATCTCACGCATGTTCTGACCTCAGTTCCTGCAGCAACCCCCTGACGGCGGCTCGGGCGCCATCCTCAGTCAGGGCTTCGATCACGTAGGTCGCCCGGCGGCGCTTTTCGGCGTCCGGCATCTGCCGGGCGAGGATCATTTCGAAATCCGCCGCACTCATCCCGCGTGCCAACACCCTTTCGCGCTGTATTTCCATCGGCACCGAGACAACGACAGTCGCATCACAAATCGCGTCCGCCCCGGTTTCATACAGCAACGGGATATCAAGGAGCAGGACCGGGGCAGCCCGGTTCGCCGCGATGAACGCCGCGCGGTCGGCAGCGGTCAGCGGATGGACGATCGCGTTCAGCCGGTCGAGAACCGCCGGGTCGGCGGCAACCAGCGTCCGGAGCAGGGATCGATCGACGCTGCCATCCGGCGCCATCACTTGGGGAAAGCGCTCTGCTATGGCCTGCGCGGCGGGCTGGCCCGCGGAATAGAGCCGGTGAACCACTGCATCCGCATCCCAGACCGGCACGTCTTCGGCCGCAAACATCGCGGCCGTTGTCGATTTGCCCATGCCGATGGAGCCGGTGAGACCGAGAACGAACGGGCGCGTCATGCGCCGAGGACCGCGTCGCGCAGCGCCTGATCGACCTCCGGCCGCACGCCGAACCAACGCTCGAAACCGGGAACCGCCTGATGCAGGAGCATTCCGAGGCCGTCAACGACGGTGCAGCCCATTGCCTCGGCAGTGTCCAGAAGTTGGGTGCGGAGCGGCGCATAAACGAGGTCGGTTACCACGGCCCTTGGGGACAGGGCATCAAGCGGGATGCGGAACTCGGGCTTGCCGACCATGCCGAGCGCAGTGGTGTTCACCACGGTTGCCGCATCCTCCAGCATGTTCGCGGCCTGCACCCAGTCATAGACCACGACGCGTGCGCCGAACTCGGTCCTGAGCGCCTCGGCCCGCGCCTTGGTGCGGTTGGTGAGACGGATTTCCGGCACGCCGACCTCCAAGAGCGAGGCGATGACAGCCCGCGCCGCGCCACCTGCGCCGATGACAGCCGCCGGACCTGTTTGCGGTTGCCAGGAAGGGGCATTCAGGGTGAGGTTCGCAGTAAAGCCGTAACCGTCGGTATTGTCGGCATGAATCCGGCCGTCCGGACGGAAGATCAACGTATTGGCTGCCCCGATCAGCGCGGCCCGGTCGGTCACGACGTCAGCCAGCGCCAGCACGCTTTCCTTGTGCGGGATCGTCACATTGGCGCCGACGAAACCCGCCTTCGGCAGGGCGCGGATCACCTCGGGCAGGTCCTTCTGCGCGACGTCGAGCGGAATGTAATGCCCGGCGATCCCGTATTTCTTCAGCCAGTAGCCATGCAGCCGCGGCGATTTCGAATGCGCCACGGGAGAGCCGATCACACCGGCGAGCGGAATGCGGGGATGGTCCGTCATAGGGCGATGTCTCCGCGAATCCGGAGCCAGGTCAAGAGCTCGATCAGCGGCAGGCCAAGGATGTGAAAGAAATCGCCATCGATCCGGCTGAAAAGCCGCACGCCTTCTTCCTCGATCTTGTAGCAGCCAACGGAATGGCGGACAGATTCCCACGCCCGGGTGAGGTAGGCGTCGATTTCGCCGGGGCTGAGTGCATGCATGGTCAGCCGCACCTGACCCGTATGGCGCCAGATCGGCTTGCCTTGATCGACAACTACCGCGGCTGAAAACAGGCGGTGGTCCTTGCCGGAAAGGAAAGAGAGCTGTGCGCGCGCCTCGTCGATGTTTTCGGCCTTGGCGAAGATGCGGCCCTCGCATTCCAGCACCTGATCGGCACCGATGACCCGTGCTTCGGGCCTCCGGTCGGAGATTTTCGTGGCCTTCAGCTCTGCCAGCAGATCGGCGAGATCGCGGGGCCTGCCGCCTTCGGCGATCAGGCTGTGCCGCACCGCCTCTTCATCAATCCGGCCGGGCAGGATTTCGAACGCAAGACCGGCATTGTGAAGCAGCCGGGCGCGGATTTCGGAGGCGGAGGCCAGGATGAGGGAGCGAGTCATGGGGATGGGTCTGTGGAAAAACGGGGCCGAAAGGGACGGATGATCCGGGGGCCGATTGGCGTTGAGCCGAGGAGTGTGGGAAAGGGCCCGTTTGTCAAGACGGAGGGGGCGGTTCTTCCCGATGTGCATGGTTCGAGTAGGTGGCTGTGAATGGTGCGGCGATCCGGCGCGGCTGTGGGTATCTCTCCCGGTTTTCCGTCATCAGGTTTTGTTTAACTAATTGAATATAAAATATATATTTTATCTCATTCAAAACTTACAGCCTTGTCCCCAGACTTGTCCATCTGGGGGAATCCGCTTGGAAAAGATCCGGTATCCCGATCTCCACAGGACCAAGATCATCATCATCTTTTTCTTTCTCTTTATCTTGTTTAGGGAAGAGGCTGAGACGAGGAGCATATGCGATGGGCGATTTTCTGGCCTCGGTCTATCTCTGGACCAAAGCCTTTCACGTGATCTCGGTCATCGCCTGGATGGCAGGGATCTTCTACTTGCCGCGGCTGTTCGTCTATCACGCCGAAAGCGTGGAACAGGGGTCAGAGACCGATCTTCTGTTCCAGACGATGGAAAGGAAGCTTCTGCGGTTGATCATGAACCCGGCGATGATCGCGACCTGGACCTTCGGTCTCGCGCTGGTCTTCACGCCGGGGATCGTCAGCTGGTCTGAGGTCTGGCCCTGGACCAAGGCGGCCGGTATCCTCGGCATGACCTGGTTTCACCATTGGCTGGGCTACCGGCGGAAGGACTTCCTGGCGGGCGCCAACCGCAGGTCGGGCCGGACCTACCGGGTGATGAACGAGGTGCCGACGGTCTTTCTGGTGCTGATCGTAATCTCGGTGATCGTGAAGTTCTGACCCGGTGGCGATTGACTCCGGGCGGTTCGCGCTGATAATGCGCGCAAGCCTTCCGTCCGGAAGGACTTTTCCCGTCTTACATCGCGATCTTACCGACCGCAGGATATTTCCGCATGACCAATGAGCGTCTGAACCTTGCCGATCTGAAACTCAAGAGCCCCGCCGACCTTCTGGCAATGGCCGAGGAGTTGGAGATCGAGAATGCCTCGACCATGCGCAAGGGCGAGATGATGTTCTCGATCCTGCGCGAATATGCCGAGGAAGGTTACGAGATCGGCGGCGACGGTGTGGTTGAGGTGCTGCAGGACGGGTTCGGTTTCCTGCGGTCGGCCGCTGCGAACTACTTGCCGGGGCCGGATGATATTTATGTGAGCCCCGAGATGCTCAGGCAATATTCGCTGAGGACGGGCGATACGATCGAAGGCGTGATCCGGGCGCCAGGCGAGAATGAGCGGTATTTCGCCCTGACCAAGGTCACCAAGATCAATTTCGAGGATCCGGAAAAGGCGCGCCACAAGGTTGCGTTTGACAACCTGACGCCGCTTTACCCCGACGAACGGCTGAAGATGGAGATCGAGGATCCGACGATAAAGGATCGCTCGGCGCGGATCATCGACCTCGTCAGCCCGATCGGCAAGGGCCAGCGCGCGCTGATCGTGGCGCCGCCCAGGACCGGCAAGACGGTGCTTCTGCAAAACATCGCCCATTCGATCGAGAAGAACCATCCGGAGTGCTATCTGATTGTTCTCCTGATCGACGAGCGGCCCGAGGAAGTGACCGACATGCAGCGGTCGGTGAAAGGGGAGGTCGTGTCCTCGACCTTCGACGAACCGGCGACGCGACATGTGGCGGTTAGCGAGATGGTGATCGAGAAGGCCAAGCGCCTGGTCGAGCATAAGCGAGATGTTGTGATCTTGCTCGATTCGATCACCAGACTTGGTAGGGCCTTCAACACAGTCGTGCCGTCGTCGGGCAAGGTTCTGACCGGCGGTGTGGATGCGAACGCGCTGCAGCGCCCGAAGCGGTTCTTCGGTGCGGCGCGGAATATCGAGGAGGGCGGGTCACTGACCATCATCGCGACGGCGCTGATCGATACCGGCAGCCGGATGGACGAGGTGATCTTCGAAGAATTCAAGGGCACGGGGAACTCGGAGATCGTGCTCGACCGCAAAGTTGCCGACAAGCGCGTCTTCCCGGCGATGGATATCCTGAAGTCCGGAACGCGGAAGGAAGACCTGCTGGTCGATCAGAAGGATCTGCAGAAGACCTATGTACTGCGCCGCATCCTGAACCCGATGGGCACGACCGATGCGATCGAATTCCTGATCTCGAAGCTGAAGCAGACCAAGACCAATTCCGAGTTCTTCGATTCGATGAACGCCTGATTGTTCTTTCAGAACAAGGGTTTGCCTATGGACACGATCTTCGCCCTCGCATCCGCGCGCGGCAAGGCCGGCGTTGCGGTAGTGCGCCTTTCAGGGCCCGAAGCACATGCAGCGGTGATCGCGCTCTGTGGATCGTTGCCTGATGCGCGTCGGGCGTCTCTGCGGCGACTGAGCTGGCAGGACGAGGCGCTGGACGAGGCGCTGGTGCTGATCTTCGACGTTGGGGAAAGCTTCACCGGCGAGGCGTCGGCAGAGCTGCATCTGCACGGGGCGACTGCGGTGGTTGCGGCGGTGTTGCGGGCGTTGGGCGCTCAGCCGGGCTTGCGCCTGGCTGAGCCCGGGGAATTTACCCGTCGCGCGCTGGAAAACGGGCGGCTGGATCTGGCGCAGGTCGAGGGGCTGGCTGATCTGATCGAGGCGGAGACCGAGGCGCAACGACGGCAGGCGCTGCGGGTTCTGTCGGGTGCGGTCGGCCGCCGGGCAGAAGGCTGGCGCCGTGATCTGATCCGGGCGGCGGCGCTTCTGGAGGCGACCATCGATTTTGCTGACGAAGATGTGCCGGTGGATGTAGCGCCAGAGGTTCTGGATCTGTCGGGTCAGGTGCTGCAGGATTTGCGGCGCGAAGCCGAAGGCGTAGGCGCCGCAGAACGCATCCGCGATGGCTATGAAGTTGCCATCGTCGGTCGGCCAAATGCCGGAAAATCCACGCTTCTCAACGCTTTGGCGGGCCGAGAGGCTGCGATAACCTCCGAGATTGCCGGGACAACTCGTGACGTGATCGAGGTGCGGATGGACCTTGGCGGGCTGCCGGTGACGTTTCTCGACACGGCGGGATTGCGCGATAGCGATGACAGGATCGAGGCGATAGGAATAGAGCGGGCGCTGGAGCGCGCCCGCGCGGCAGATCTTCGGATATTTCTTCTGGACGGCGCGGATGTACCGCTTCTGCCGCCGGAGCCGGAGGACCTGCTGGTACACGGAAAGGCCGATCTTGTTGCGGCCGAAGGCTTTGCCGTGTCCGGGAAGACGGGCGAGGGAATAGAGCATCTGATCGCCCAGCTGACAGAGCGGCTCGGGGCGCAGGCGCAGGGTGCAGGTCTGATGATCCGGGAGCGGCATAAGCTTGCGGCGCTGCGTGCGATCGAGGCTTTGGAATCGGCGCGAAATGAGGTAAGGGCAGGGTCCGGGCGGACGGAACTTGCGGCAGAGGACCTGCGGCGGGCGATCCGGGCGCTGGATTCGTTGGTCGGCAGGGTGGATGTCGAGGATCTTCTGGACGAGATCTTCGCCAGTTTCTGCATCGGGAAGTAGGCGATGTTTCACGTGAAACATTTTGATGTGGTGGTGGTTGGCGGTGGTCATGCGGGGGCGGAGGCCGCGCATGCAGCGGCGCGCATGGGTGTGCGGACCGCCTTAGTGACGATGCGGGCGGAAACGATTGGCGTCATGTCCTGCAACCCGGCGATCGGCGGGCTGGGCAAGGGCCATCTGGTGCGCGAGATTGACGCGCTGGATGGGGTTATGGGGCGTGTCGCCGACCGAGCGGGGATTCAGTTCCGGCTGCTCAATCGTCGGAAGGGTCCCGCCGTGCAGGGGCCGCGCGCACAGGCGGATCGCAAACTGTATCGTGAGGCGATGCAGACAGAGATGGCCAGCGCACCGCTGCTGGATGTGTTAGAGGGCGAAGTCTCCGACCTCATCATGGATGGGGCTACACTAGCGGGCGTTAGGCTTTCCGATGGATCGGAAGTCCGGTGCGCCTCAGTGGTGCTCTGCACCGGAACCTTTCTGCGTGGCGTCATCCATGTGGGCGACCAACGGTGCGAGGGCGGCAGAGTTGGCGACCGGCCGTCGGTGCCGCTGGCGGACCGCCTGCGCGCGCTGGCTCTGCCGATCGGCAGGCTGAAGACCGGAACGCCGCCGCGCCTTGATGGCCGTACGATCGACTGGGATCGGCTGGAAACCCAGCCCGGCGATGACGATCCGACAATGTTTTCCTTCCTGAACGACCGTCCGTTCGCGCGGCAGATATCCTGCGGGATCACGCATACCAACGAACAGACGCACGAAATCATTCGCACCAACCTGTCGCGGTCTGCGATGTATGGCGGCCATATCGAAGGTGTTGGTCCACGCTATTGCCCGTCGATCGAAGACAAGATCGTCCGGTTCGCCGACAAGGCGTCGCACCAGGTGTTTCTGGAGCCCGAGGGGCTGGATGATCCGACGGTCTATCCCAACGGTATTTCGACCTCGTTGCCTGTCGACGTGCAGGAGGACTATGTTCGCTCGATTGCAGGACTCGAGTCCGTTGCGATCACGCAGCCCGGCTATGCGATCGAATACGACTATATCGATCCGCGAGCGCTGACGTTGTCGCTGGAACTGAAGCAGCTTCCAGGCCTATATCTTGCAGGTCAGATCAACGGAACCACAGGATATGAGGAGGCTGCGGCGCAAGGGCTGGTGGCCGGGCTCAACGCCGCACGCCGGGCGCTGGCGGGGGACGCCATAACGTTCAGCCGGACGGACAGCTATATCGGCGTGATGATTGACGATCTTACGCTGCGCGGTGTGTCGGAGCCTTACCGCATGTTTACGTCGCGCGCCGAATACCGGTTGTCCTTGCGCGCCGACAATGCCGACCAACGCCTGACCGGCCTTGGTGTCGCCATCGGGTGCGTGGGCGAGGCGCGCCGCGAACGGTTCGAAGCGCGTATGGAGGCGCTTGCGGCTGGCCGTTTCCTTCTGGAATCGCTGGAGTTTTCGCAGAAAGAGGCTGCCGCGGCGGGGATCCATCTTAATCAGGATGGCAAGCGACGGACGGGGTATCAATTGTTGTCCTACCCGGACGTCAGCTTTGCGCAGCTTGCCGACGTCAGCGCCAATCTGATGGCGATCGCGCCCGATATCCGGGATCAGCTGTGCCGGGACGCGCTTTATGCGCCCGTGATTGACCGCCAGGCCGAGGACGCAGAACGGCTGCGCCGCGACGAGGCGCAGTTGATACCGGACGGCTTTGCCTACGACCGGCTGGACGGCCTGTCGGCGGAGCTGAAAGCCAAACTGACCCGGACCCGGCCAACGACACTCGCCCAAGCGGGACGTATCGAGGGCATGACACCGGCTGCCCTTACGCTGATCCTTGCGGTCCTACGCCGTGAGGCGCGCACCCGGGTTGCGGGATGACCGACTCCATCGCGGGAGTTGGGGATGTTTCACGTGAAACATTCGATCGGCTGGAGGCGTATCAGGCGCTTGTCCGGAAGTGGAATCCCGCGATCAACCTGGTATCCCGCAACAGTCTTGACCAGATGTGGGAACGCCACATCCTTGATTCTGCTCAGGTTTTCGCTCTGAAAGATCGCGAAACTGGCCTTTGGGCGGACCTTGGTTCTGGCGGCGGCTTTCCCGGACTAATCGCTGCAATTCTGGCAGCCGAACGGTCGCCGGGCCTTCGGATTGCCCTCGTTGAAAGCGACCAGCGCAAGGCTGCTTTTCTGGCGACGGCCGCTCGCACCCTCGACCTCGAGGTCGTGGTGCACGCAACACGGATCGAAAGCCTGCCGCCGCTGGGCGCCGACATCCTTTCTGCCCGTGCGCTTGCGCCGCTTACCGACCTGCTCGGCCACGCCGAGCGTCATCTGGCCCCCGGGGGCAGCGCCTTGTTCCCAAAGGGCGCGAATCACGCCGCAGAGCTGCGTCAAGCCCTTGAAAGCTGGCGCTTTTCATACCAAACACATGAGAGCGCGACCGACCCGGACGCCGTCATCTATTCCATCCGAGGGCTTTCCCGTGCCTGATCCGACGCGTCCGTCCGGCCCCCGCATCATTGCAATTGCCAACCAGAAGGGTGGGGTGGGCAAGACGACGACCGCGATCAACCTGGCGGCGGCGCTGGTAGAACAAGGCAAGCGCTTGCTGCTCGTCGATCTTGACCCTCAGGGCAACGCTTCGACCGGCCTCGGGTTCGAACCGCAGGCGCGTGGACTGACCACCTACGATCTGCTGATCGAGGATGCCGACATTCTGGATGTGATCCGCCCGTCCTCAATCGAAAACCTCTATCTCTGCCCCGCGACGACCGACCTGTCTTCCGCCGATATCGAGCTTGTGGCGAACGAAAAGCGCTCTTTCCTGCTACACGACGCGCTGGTTCAGCCGGCGATCGACGCTTATGAGTTTGACTACGTCCTGATCGACTGCCCGCCGTCCCTGTCGCTTCTGACCGTGAATGCGATGATCGCCGCGCAGTCGGTGCTGGTGCCGCTGCAGGCGGAATTCTTTGCTCTGGAAGGGTTATCGCAGCTGATGCTGACGATCCGCACGGTGCGCCAGTCGGCCAACAAGGATCTGCGCATCGAAGGTGTTGTGTTAACCATGTATGATGGCCGCAACAACTTGTCCCAGATGGTCGAATCGGATGCGCGCAGCAATCTTGGCGAACTGGTGTTCAAGACCGTGATCCCTCGCAATGTCCGCGTGTCCGAGGCGCCGAGTTATTCGGTCCCGGTGCTCGCCTATGACAGCGCGTCGAAAGGTTCGGCGGCCTATCGGGCGCTGGCGCGTGAACTGCTGGCGCGACATGAGAAGAAAGAAGGAAAGGGCTGAGCCATGGCTGACAAGAAACCCGAACGCCGCGGTCTTGGCCGGGGCCTGTCCGCCCTGATGGCAGACGTCGCGCCTGCCGAGGAGGCGCGGCCGCGTCGCCCGGATCTGACGATTCCAATCGAGCTTATCGAGCCAAATCCAGACCAGCCGCGCCGGGATTTCCCGCGCGACGCGCTGGAGGAACTGGCGGCGTCGATCCGGGAAAAGGGCATCATTCAGCCGCTGATTGTCAGGGAAAATCCAAGAAAATCAAGTGGCTACGAGATCGTCGCGGGGGAACGACGCTGGCGCGCGGCACAGCTCGCGCAGCTTCACGAAGTGCCGGTTCTTCTCCGCGAGGTCAGCGATACAGAGCTTCTGGAGCTCGCAATCATCGAGAATATCCAGCGCGCCGACCTCAATCCGGTCGAAGAGGCGATGGGTTACCGTCAGCTGATGGACCGTTTCGGTCACACCCAGGAACGGCTTGCCGGGGCGCTGTCGAAAAGCCGCAGCCATATCGCCAACCTTTTGCGCCTTCTGTCGCTTCCCGATCAGGTTCAGACCTGGCTGCGTGAGGGCAAGCTGACCGCAGGCCACGCCCGCGCGCTGATTACCACCGAAAACCCGGTGGCTCTGGCGCGCCGGGTGATCGACGAAGGCCTGTCCGTGCGCGAGACCGAGCGGCTGGCGCAGGCTCCGAAGACTAAGATCGGGCAGGGGGCAGCATCAACCGCGCCGCGCCGCGCGCCGGATAAGGACGCCGATACGCGGGTGCTGGAACAGGACCTGTCCGCCAATCTCGGCATGAAGGTGGTGATTGATCACAAGGGCCATGACGGCGGCCACCTGACGATCAGCTACAAGACGCTCGAACAGCTGGACGAGCTTTGCCAACTCCTGTCGCAAATTCGCTGATCAGCGGTCCGGCCGCGTCCAGATGAAAAGACTGACGCAGGCGAGCGTGATCGCCTGTATGATCAGCACCCGGGCGCCGAAGCCCATGAGCCAAGATATTGAAAATGCAGCGATAATCGACAAGCTCGCCAGCAGCTTGGCCTTCTGGGATATCGCGCCGCGCTCGTTCCAGTCGTGAATCGGCGGCCCAAGCCGCGGATGCGCCAGAAGCCATCGGTGCAGCCGCGCCGAGGATTTCCCGAAAGCGACACAGGCGAGAAGAAGGAAGGGAACCGTTGGCAGAAGCGGCAAGAAGACCCCGATGACGCCAAGCGCCAGCGCCAGAAAGCCGATCGTCACCCAGACCGCCCGGATCATGCAAGAAGCTCTCTCAAAAGCGCGTTGAGTACCGGTCGTCCGGTGCTGGTCGCGCCAATCCTGCCCTCGCTGTGCCACAGGAGGCCCAGATCGATGAGCCCTGTAATCCGGTCGGCGGGTATATCGGCCCCGCGAAGCGCTTGCCAACGACCAAGCACGATCCCCTCGGAAAGCCGCATCCCCATCAACAGATACTCCGTGGCCTGATCGGACGAAGACAGCAGCTCTCGCGGCGTCTCGCCGTTGCCGGCTGTTTCCACGCGCTGAAGCCATTCCTCAGGACCGCGTGGTGCCTCGGTCGCCCAGCGCCCGGCCGGGCTGGTCAGGCGGCCGTGTGCGCCTGGGCCGATCCCGGCATAGTCGCCGTAACGCCAGTAGATCAGGTTGTGGCGGCTCTCGGAACCCGGGCGCGCATGGTTGGAAATCTCATAGGCGGGCAGACCGGCAGCCTCGCATATCTCCTGTGTTATCAGATACATATCTGACGCGCGGTCCTCGTCCGGCAGGCCCTTCAGATGTCCCGCCGCCGCGCGTGCGCCAAAGACCGTGCCCTCCTCTACCGTCAGCTGGTAGAGCGAGAAATGATCAACCGCCATCGACAGGGCTTCGGTCAATTCGCGTCGCCAATCGTCCAGTGCCTGATCCTGCCGGGCATAGATCAGGTCGAAACTCACCCGCCCGAACGTATCGCGCGCGATATCGAAGGCGCGCCGCGCCTCGGCAACCGAATGCATCCGGCCCAGGCGCTTGAGGTCCCGATCGTTCAGCGCCTGCACGCCCATTGACAGCCGGTTCACCCCGGCGGCGCCATAGGCACGAAACCGCCCGGCCTCGACCGAGCCGGGATTTGCCTCCAGCGTCACCTCGAAATCATTCGCACGCCGCCAGCGCGCGCCGATTCGATCGAGAATCGCCGCGACAAGGTCCGGGTCCATCAAGGATGGCGTCCCGCCACCAAAGAAGACAGTGTTAAGGACGCGGTCGTCTGTCTCCTCGGCAATTCGGTCGATCTCTGCGAGATAGGCGTGCTGCCAGCGCGTCTGATCGACCTGCGCCGCGACATGGCTGTTGAAATCACAATAGGGGCATTTGGACGTGCAGAACGGCCAATGCAGATAGAGGCCGAAACCGCCGTGCCGCCAATCGTCCATTTGCCCACTTTCCGCAGGAATAGGGTCTATTCCTTCAGTGCCGTGACTTCGATCTCGACCTTCATCTCAGGGCGGATCAAGCCGGCCACGACCATTGTCGCCGCCGGTCTGATCTCGCCCAGATACTCGCCCAGAACCGGGGTGATCGCGTCCACGAAGGCGGTGTCGGTGATCGTATATTGCACCCGCACGATATCGGTGAGCGAAAAGCCCCCCTCGTTCAGCGCCCATTTGATCGTCTCGAAGCAATTGCGCGCCTGTTCGGCGACGTCAGTCGGCATGGTCATTGTGCCGTAGTCATAGCCGGTGACGCCCGAGACAAAGCACCATGGGCCCTTCACGACCGCGCGGCTGTAGCCCATCTTCTTCTCAAAGGGGGATCCGGTGGAAATCAGCTTCATTCCTTGCCTCCGAAAGCGGCTGAAAGTTTGCGGAACGCGTCAGCGCGGTGCGAAATCCGGTTCTTCTCGGCCGGGTCCATTTCCGCGAAGGTAATCTCATGGCCATCGGGCTGGAACATCGGATCGTAACCGTGCCCCTGACGCCCGCGCGTCGGCCAGACAACCTGACCCTCGACCTTGCCCTCGAAGACCTCGTCATGTCCGTCGGGCCAGGCCAAAACCATCGTTGCGCGAAAGCGCGCGCGACGCGGGTAGGGCGCCGAAACAGTCTCTAATTCAGCCCAGGTCCGGCTCATGGCCTGCACGAAATCCCGACCGTTGGGCGTCATCGCCCAGTCGGCAGTATAGACGCCCGGCGCACCGCCCAACCCGTCAACCTCGATGCCGCTGTCGTCGGCCAGCGCCGGCAAGCCTGTCGCCTTTGCCGCCGCATGCGCCTTGATCCGCGCATTGCCGACGAAGGTCGTCTCGGTCTCTTCAGGCTCGGGCAACCCCATCTCGCCCGCGCTCACGCAGGTGATTCCATAGGGCTGAAGGAGGGCCGCAATTTCTTCCAGCTTGCCAGAATTATGTGTCGCCACCAAAAGCCGGTCGCCGGTAAAGCGCCTCATACCGCCGCCTTTTGTGCCGCGACCAGCGCGGCGATACCACTTTCGGACAGATCGAGCAGCCGACCCATCTCGTCGCGCGAGAAGGTCGCGCCCTCGGCCGACATCTGCACTTCGATCAGGCGGCCGCGCCCGGTCAGGATGAAGTTGCCGTCCGTCCCCGCCTCGCTGTCCTCGGCATAATCGAGGTCGACGACCGGCTGGCCCGCATAGATACCGCAGCTCACCGCAGCGACATGATCGACGATCGGATCGCTGGTCACGAGACCCGCCTTGATCAGCTTGTTGACGGCAAGCCTGAGGGCCACCCAACCCCCGGTGATCGAGGCGCAGCGGGTGCCGCCGTCGGCCTGGATCACGTCGCAATCGACGACTATCTGACGCTCGCCCAGTGCCACGCGATCGACGCCCGCCCGCAGCGCCCGCCCGATAAGTCTTTGAATTTCCTGAGTTCGGCCGGATTGCCGCCCCGTCGCCGCCTCGCGCTTGTTGCGGGTGTTGGTCGCGCGCGGCAGCATGCCATATTCCGCCGTCACCCAGCCCAGCCCTGTGCCCTTAAGGAACGATGGCGCCTTGTCCTCGATCGTCGCGGTGCAGATCACCTGGGTTTCCCCGCAGCGGATCAGGCACGAGCCTTCGGCATGTTTCGTCACGCCAACCTCGATCGAGATCGGGCGCATTTCGTCGAGTTTCCGGCCTGACGGGCGCATCGGCGGTCCTTCCTGAACTGGTCGCGCCAATTAGAAGGGGCGGGTGCACCGATGCAACCCCGATTGACGCAGCGCTTGCCCGCTCTTTATTCAAAGATATGAGCGACGGACAGAAAATCCTTTCCCAGATGAACGACCGCTCGCGCGAGGTCTTCCGGCGCGTGGTCGAAGGCTATCTCGAAAGCGGCGATCCCGTGGGCTCGCGTTCCCTCACCCGCACGATGAGCGAGAAACTGTCGGCAGCGACGATCCGCAATGTGATGCAGGATCTGGAATTCCTGGGCCTTCTCGACAGCCCGCACATCTCTGCGGGCCGCATTCCGACCCAGCTTGGTCTCAGGATGTTCGTCGACGGGATCATGGAGGTCTCGACCGTCACGCTCGCCGACCGGCAGGCGATTGACGCGACGCTTGGCGCCCCGGAGCAGGATGTGGGCACGATGCTAGACCGGGTCGGCGCGGCGCTGTCGGGGATCACCCACGGCGCGAGCCTGGTGCTGACGCCGAAACGAGAGGCGCCGATCCGGCATATCGAGTTCGTTTCGCTCGCCCCCGACCGGGCTTTGGTGGTTCTGGTTTTTGCTGATGGTCAGGTCGAAAACCGGCTTTTCACCCCGCCGCCCGGCCAGACGCCATCCTCGCTGCGCGAGGCCGCAAATTTCCTCAATGCGCTCGCAGAGGGCCGCACCCTATCGGAATTGCGCGGCCATATCGCCCGCGAGATCGTGGTACGGCGGCAGGAGCTTGATCAGCTCGCCCGCGACCTTGTCGAAAGCGGCTTCGCTCTTTGGGACGCCCCGGGCGATTCGCAGGAAAGGCTGATCGTGCGCGGCCAGTCGAACCTTCTGGACGCGGCGACCGAGATGGATCTTGCCCGCGTCCGTAGCCTCTTTGACGATCTCGAACGCAAGCGCGATATCGCCCAGTTTCTTGAGCTGGCGGAAACCGGCGAAGGGGTGCGCATTTTTATCGGGGCAGAGAACAAACTTTTCTCACTTTCGGGTTCCTCTCTGGTGGTTTCTCCCTATATGAACGCGGATCGGAAGATCATCGGCGCCGTGGGCGTGATCGGACCGACGCGGCTGAATTACGGGCGCATCGTGCCGATCGTCGATTACACTGCGCAGCTTGTGGGCAGGCTCCTGTCCGGCGAGCGTCAAGGGTAGAACTGATGAACGACATGAAGAAAGACGAACTGGCCGAAGATCAGGCCCTGATGGGCGACGAACTTCTGGATGACCCGCTTCTGGCCGAGGTCGAGGCGCTGAAGGCCGAGCGCGACGAGATGAAGGACCGCTTCATGCGGGCCCTGGCGGATGCCGAGAACATCCGCAAGCGCGGCGAACGCGACCGGCGCGAGGCGGAACAATATGGCGGCTCGAAGCTCGCGCGCGACCTGTTGCCGGTCTATGACAATCTCAAGCGCGCGCTCGATGCCGCGGGGGATGAACAGCGCGCCGCGGCCCAGGCCCTGATCGAGGGCGTTGAACTGACGCTGCGCGAACTGACGAATGTGATGACCCGCCATGGCGTGACGCCGATCTCGCCCGCTGTGGGCGACGCTTTCGATCCGCAGCTGCATCAGGCGATGTTCGAGGCGCCGCTGCCGGGCACCAAGGCCGGCGACATCATCCAAGTGATGACCGAAGGCTTCATGCTGCACGACCGCCTTCTGCGCCCGGCGCAGGTGGGCGTCAGCTCGACCCCGAAGTCCTGATCTGTCGCGCGGGCGGAGCCGAAACCGGCCCGCCCCGTTCTTTCAGACCTCCGCCGCACGCGCCGCGCAGTGTCTATCGACCACGCGCTGCACCATCGGGGCGAAATGCCAATAGTCCGGCGTTTCCATGTCCGGCCGCTTCCCCGCCTCGTCGAGATAACGAACCTGGATGATTTCCTTCAGGTTCGGGTTCTTCTCGAATTCGGCCACCTCATCCGCGCTCATCGGTCCACCCTGCAAGGACAGGGAATGGATCGACGCCTCGGACAGGCGCTTGAAATATTCGGGCTTCGTCGCACACAGATAGCGCTTTGCTGCCACGTGATAGCGGACGCAGTCGGTCACGACCGAAGGGAAGAACTGCTCCAGAAGCTCCGCCCCCGCCTCCTCGTGATAGCGGTCCTCGGTATCGTCCATGCTGAAGGTCCCGAATTCCGACGTGAAGTGCCCGATGTCATGCAGAAGGGTCGCAACGACGATCTCCTCGGGCATCGCGTTCTGGGCGGCGATCGTCGCGCCCTGCAACATGTGCTGGGCCATGGTCACCGGCTCGCCCAGATATTCTTCGTCGCCCCGCCGGTCGAAGACATCGCCGATGAAGGCCACGATATTTTCTTGCGTCAGCCGGGTGAAGTCGGGCCTTGTCATTCTGCCGCCTCCTTCCGTGCGCCGCTCAGCGCCGCGAGTTTCGACAATAGCCCGTCCTTGTCGGCATAACATCCCTGCAGCCAGCGCGTACCGCTGCCGGAATAGCCCTTCCGCGCATGCAGGACGCGGGTGTTGTCGACCAGAAAGCTCTCGCCGGGATTGAGGCGGAAGGTCACCTCCATCGCCGGATCGTCGATGATCTCGCCCAACCGCCGGTAGGCGGCGTAATAGGTCTCCATCTCCTCGAACGGCACATCGGTGATCGCGGCGGCGGATCGGTTGTTGAAGCGGACCGCGATCAGCTCGCCATCGGGCGCCAGCTCGATCATCGGGCGGCGGGAGGTCAGCCGTACCCCCGCTTCGCCCGCATATTCGAACCGCGCACAGTGGCGGGTCAGCGCGTCGAACAGATCCGGGCTTTCCGTCTTCAGCCTGAGCGCCGCCGCGAACCCGTCGACCACCATATTCTCGCCGCCCGCCGCCGAGCTTTCGAGGCAGTAAAGCACCTGCACGGTCGGCACCGGATCGCGGTAGGGATTGTCGGTATGGGCCTGCAGGCCAAGCCCGGTATAGGCCAGGTTCGTCGGATTGACTGTGGTCCGCACCTCGAAATGGCGGCCATAGTTGGTTTCGCGGACATAGCCGAAAAGGTCCACGACCTTCATCAACGCCCCGTCCTCGACCGGTCCGTTCACCAGCTTGCCGAACCCGTAGCGCGCGACCAGCGCGAGCCAACCACACAGCGCATCCGCGTCGCGGGATACTTCGGCGAAATCCCCAACCGGGACATTCCCCATCAGGCGCGCATCCCAGGGCTCGACCCCCGGCGCTGTCCAGCCGGGCGCCCGTTCATGGGTGCGGTCATAGCGGTTGGCCATCAGCCAGCCGATGTCATAGTCCACGGCCTTTCCCTCGGGCGCAAAGGACACGCTCAGCCGACCGCCGTCGATCCGCGCCGCGTCGATCCGCGTACCCTTCGGGATATCGGCGAGCGTGATCAGCCGCTGGCCGTTCCCGGGCGCGCGGGTTGCCGCGTCCCAGGCGTTGTCGCGCAGCCATATGGCGTGAAACCGGGCGCGCATGCCGCCCGCTTCAAGCGTAAGAGAACCGCCGTCGGCGGCGAGAGTGACCTGAGACATGAGCGCCTTCCTGAATTCCTGTCCGATGACAGTCTTCCCGATTCATGCATAACTTCAACAAAGCCGTTCTGGTGCTGAGATGCAGAAGCTCTAATGAATAACCGTCACACCGACCTGCCGCCGCTTGAATGGGTCCGCGCGTTCGAAGCGGCGGCTCGGCTCGGCAGCTTTACCCTCGCGGCATCCGAACTTGGGCTGACCCAGGCCGCCGTCAGCCAGCGCATCGGCCATCTGGAGGCTCGGCTCGGTGCGGCGCTGTTTCTGCGTCAGGCGCGACGCATTATCCTGACGGTCGAAGGCGAGGCCTGGTTGCCGTTCGTGACTGAGGCGCTGAGAAGCCTTCAGCAAAGCACGGATGACCTGTTCTCGACCGGTCGGCGCCGCATCGCCATATCCGCCAGCACCTCGATATCCGAACTTTGGCTGGTGCCGCGTCTGGCGGGCCTTGCTGCTGCGGATCGCCCCGACCTGTCGATCCGGACCATGGTTCTGAATATCGATCCCGGGCCGCCAGAGCCACAGGTCGTGCGCATCCGCTATGGCGTGGGCGGCTGGGCGGAAAGCTATCGGGCGCCGCTCTATGCCGAGGCGCTGGCGCCCGTCGCGGCGCCTCAGCTCCTGTCTGGCCGTGACTGGCGGGACCTGCCGCGCATTGGCCTGACCGGCCCGCGTGCGGGCTGGAAGGAATGGTGCGCAGCATCCGGTGGTCCGGCGACGCCCCAGCCGACGCTGCGGTTCGACAGTTTCGCGGTGGCCGCAGCTGCCGCCCGGGCCGGACTGGGCGTTTTGGTCGGTTCCTTGCCGCTTCTGACGCGCGATCTGGCGGATGGGTCGCTGGTGCGGCTGTCATCCGAAACGCTTCGCCCGCGCGAAACCTATTGGCTTTTGGCTGGAACAGACACTGTTTCCCGCCGCCAATGGGACCGGCTCACCGCCTTGTTCTGCGACGTCAGTCGCCCATCAGACCCTTGAGATCGTAGAGCGCGTTCAGTGCCTCAAGCGGCGTCATCTCATCGGGATGGAGCGTCACCAGCCTCTCTTCCAGCTTCGAGGGGCCTTTCGCGGGGCGGGCCGGCGCGACAGGCGCGGCGCTGAAGAGCGGCAAGTCGTCGATCAGCGTGTGCTTGCGCGTGCCGCCCTCACGTTCGCCCTTTTCCAGCGCTTCCAGCACGACCTTCGCCCGCTCGACCACCGAAGCGGGCAGGCCCGCAAGCCGCGCCACCTGCACGCCGTAAGATCGGTCAGCGGCGCCCTTGCGGACCTCATGCAGGAAGATCACCTCGCCCTGCCATTCCTTGACCGTCACCGTCGCATTCTCGACGCCCTTGAGCTTTGCGGCGAGCGCGGTCATCTCGTGGTAATGCGTGGCAAACAGCGCGCGGCAGCGGTTTGTGTCATGCAGATGTTCCAGCGTCGCCCAGGCAATCGACAGCCCGTCATAGGTCGCGGTGCCACGCCCGATCTCGTCGAGGATCACCAGCGCCCGGTCGTCGGCCTGGTTGAGGATTGCCGCCGTCTCGACCATCTCGACCATGAAGGTCGAGCGCCCGCGCGCCAGATCGTCGGCGGCGCCTACCCGGCTGAAAATCTGGCTGACAAGGCCGATATGGGCGCGGGCGGCGGGTACGAATGACCCTGCCTGCGCCAGAAGGGCGATGAGCGCGTTCTGGCGAAGGAAGGTCGATTTCCCCGCCATGTTCGGGCCGGTCAAGAGCCAGATCGCGGGCGTATCGCCGCCCGTCAGCGCGCAGTCGTTCGCAACGAACGGCTCGCCCGAGCGTCTCAGCGCCCGCTCCACTACCGGATGGCGCCCGCCTTCAACCGCGAAGGCGCGGCTGTCGTCGACCAGCGGTTCCACCCAGTCGTCGCCTCGCGCCAGATCGGCGAAAGCGGCGGCAAGATCGATCTCGGCGAGCGCCCGGGCTGCCCCGGCGATCAGAGCTGCCGCATCGATGATCGTGGCTTTCAGGCCGTCATAGAGCCTTTTTTCGATCTCCAGCGCCCGGTTCCCGGCGTTGAGGATTTTCGTCTCCATCTCGGAGAGCGGCACGGTCGTGAAGCGGATCTGGTTCGCGGTCGTCTGTCGGTGAATGAAAGTTTCGTTCAAGGGAGGCGCCAGCATCCGCGCGGCATGGGTGTCGGTGGTTTCGATGAAATATCCCAGCACATTGTTGTGCTTGATCTTGAGGCTCGGCACCTGGGCGAGGTCTGCATAGTCCGCCTGCATGCCCGCAATCACCGACCGGCCATCGTCGCGCAGCGCGCGCGCCTCGTCGAGGCCGCGCTCATACCCGCGCGCGATGAAGCCGCCGTCGCGGGCGAGAAGGGGGGGCTCCTCCACCAGCGACCGGTCGAGAAGAGCAACGAGGTCGTCAAAGCCGATCAGGTTCGTCGTGGCCTCTCGCAGGCGCTCCGGCGCATCGTCGGGCAGGCGTTCCGCGACCCTGGCCGCGCCTTTCAACCCCGCCCGGATCGCCGCCAGATCGCGCGGTCCGCCACGGTCGAGCGCAAGGCGCGAGAGCGCCCGGTCCATATCCGGAACCGACTTCAGGGCGGCGCGCAGGTCTTCGGTCAGGCGGGACGTGTCGGCGAGATAGCGGACGGAGGCGAGGCGCGCATGGATTTCGGCCAGATCGCGAGAGGGCGCCGAAAGCCTGCGATCGAGAAGCCGCGCGCCCGCCGCCGTCACCGTCCGGTCGATCGCGGCAATCAGCGAGCCCTCGCGCCCGCCCGACAGGCTTTGCGTGATTTCCAGATTGCGCCGGGTCGCCGCGTCTATCTGCACCGTGCCGCCTGCGACTTCGCGGACCGGCGGGCGCAGAAGCGGCAGCTTGCCGCGCTGCGTCAGGTCGAGATATTCGACGATGCCGCCCATGGCCGACATTTCGGCCCGGCCGAAGGCGCCGAATGCATCGAGCGAGCCAACAGCGAACAGATCGCAGAGACGTTTTTCCGCCCCCTGGCTGTCGAACGACGCGCGTGAAAGCGGCGTCAGCGCAATGCCCAGATCAGACACTAATCCAGCACAATCGCCCTCTTTCGCCTCACTCACCACCAGTTCGCGCGGGGCAAGCCGCGCCAGTTCCGGCGAGAGGCGCCCCAGCGGGCAGGGCATCACCCGGAACTCTCCGGTCGAGATGTCGGCCCAGGCCAAAGCCGCCTCGTCCCGCACCTCGGCCCAGGCGGCAAGGAAGTTGTGGCGCCGCGCCTCCAGCAGCGAATCCTCGGTCAGCGTGCCGGGCGTGACCAGCCGCACGACATCGCGGGCAACGACCGACTTCGCGCCGCGCTTCTTTGCCTCGGCCGGGTCTTCCATCTGTTCGGCTATCGCGACCCGGAACCCCTTGCGGATCAGCGTCAGGAGGTAACCCTCAGCCGCATGTACCGGCACGCCACACATCGGGATATCCTCGCCCAGATGCTGGCCGCGTTTCGTCAGCGCGATGTCCAGCGCCGCCGCCGCCGCCTCGGCATCGGCAAAGAACATCTCGTAGAAATCGCCCATCCGGTAGAAAAGGAGCGCGTCCGCATAGCGCCCCTTGATCTCCAGATATTGCGCCATCATCGGCGTGACTTGGGGGTCGCTTCTGTTCAAACCAGCCTCCGAATTCCGGCGCGACCCTAGCGAAGCCGATCCTTCAGGAAAAGCCGCAAGTGTTTTATCGCTAACGCCGGGGTCGGCGCCGTTGTCGGGCATCGGTCATGGCGCTATGACGACCGAAAGCAAAAGGAAAGCGACATGGCCCCGAAGAACCGCGTCACGCCGGAAGAGGCGCTGGCCTATCACCTCAACCCGGTGCCGGGGAAATATGAGATCAACGCGACGAAGCCGATGGCGACGCAGCGCGATCTGTCGCTGGCATACAGCCCCGGTGTGGCAGTGCCGGTCGAGGCGATCGCCGAGCGGCCCGAGACGGCCTATGACTACACGACCAAGGGCAACATGGTCGCAGTCGTGTCGAACGGGACGGCGATCCTCGGGCTCGGCAATCTCGGCGCCTTGGCGTCAAAGCCGGTGATGGAGGGAAAGGCGGTGCTCTTCAAGCGCTTCGCCGACGTCAATGCCATCGATATCGAGCTGGATACCGAGGATGCGGACGAGATCATCCAGGCGGTCAAATTGATGGCGCCGACCTTCGGCGGCATCAACCTTGAAGACATCAAGGCGCCCGAATGCTTCATCATCGAAAGCCGCCTTAAGGAGATCTGCGACATCCCGGTCTTCCATGATGACCAGCATGGAACGGCGGTGATCTGCGCGGCGGGCCTGATCAATGCGCTGGAGCTGTCGGGCAAGCGCATTCAGGATGTGAAAATCGTGCTGAACGGCGCGGGAGCGGCCGGGATCGCCTGCCTCGAACTGCTGAAAACCATGGGTGCGCGCAACGAAAACTGCATCATGTGCGACACCAAGGGTGTCATCTGGCAGGGCCGCACCGAGGGGATGAACCAATGGAAGTCGGCGCATGCGGTGAAGACCGACCTGCGCACTCTGGAAGAAGCGATGAAGGGCGCGGATGTGTTCCTCGGCGTGTCGGCCAAGGGCGCTGTGACGCAGGACATGGTCCTGTCGATGGCCGAAAACCCGGTGATCTTCGCCATGGCCAACCCCGACCCCGAAATCACGCCGGAAGAGGCGCACGCCGTCCGCCCCGACGCAATCGTCGCCACAGGGCGCAGCGATTACCCCAATCAGGTGAACAACGTCCTGGGCTTCCCCTATCTCTTCCGCGGCGCGCTCGACATCCACGCCCGCGCCATCAATGACGAGATGAAGATCGCTTGCGCCGAGGCGCTGGCGAAGCTGGCGCGCGAGGATGTGCCGGACGAGGTCGCCATGGCCTATGGCCGCAAGCTGACCTTCGGGCGTGATTACATCATCCCGACACCCTTCGACCCGCGCCTTATCCATGTCATCCCGCCCGCCGTTGCCAAGGCTGGCATGAAGACCGGCGCCGCGCGGCGGCCGATCGTCGACATGGGCGCGTATGAGCTGAGCCTCAAGGCGCGGATGGATCCGACCGCGACTATCCTGCAGGGCATCCATGCCCGCGCCCGCGCCGCGCAGGCGCGGATGATCTTTGCCGAAGGCGACGATCCGCGCGTTCTGAAGGCCGCAGTCGCCTACAGCCGGGCCGGCCTTGGCAAGGCGCTGGTCGTCGGTCGCGAGGCGGATGTGAAGGAAAAGCTTTCCGCCGAGGGCCTCGCCGATGCGGTACGCGAGATCGAAGTGGTGAATGCGGCGAACACCCGTCATCTGAGCGCCTACAAGGATTTTCTCTACCAGCGCCTGCAGCGTCAGGGCTTCGACCGGACGGATATTCACCGGCTCGCCGCGCGCGACCGGCATGTGTTTTCGGCACTGATGCTCGCCCATGGTCATGCCGACGGGATGGTAACCGGCGCGACGCGGAAATCGGCGCATGTGCTGCAGCTCGTGAACCATGTCTTCGACGTGAAGGCCGCCGATGGCGCCGTGGGCATCACCGCCATCGTCCATCGCGGGCGGATCGTCTTCATCGGCGATACGCTTGTGCACGAATGGCCGGACGAGAACGATCTGGCCGACATCGCCATGCGTGGCGCCCATGTGGCGCGCGGCCTCGGGATCGAACCGCGTGTTGCCTTCCTGTCTTTCTCGACTTTCGGCTATCCGGTCAGCGAGCGTGCCACCAAGATGCATCAGGCGCCCAGGGTGCTCGACCAGCGCGGGGTGGATTTCGAATATGAAGGCGAGATGACGGTGGATGTGGCGCTGAACATGGATCAGATGGCACATTACCCGTTCTGCCGGCTTACCGGACCGGCGAATGTACTGGTTGTGCCCGCCCGCCATTCCGCCTCGATCTCGGTCAAGCTCATCCAGGAAATGGCGGGCGCGACGGTGATCGGCCCGATCCTCACGGGCGTCGACCGTCCGATCCAGGTCTGTTCCACCGGCTCGACGGTGAACGATATCCTGAACATGGCGGTCATCGCTGCCTGCAAGCTCGGCCAGACCGCATGATCTACAATCTCGGCTCGATCAATATCGACCATTTCTACGCGGTCCCGCACCTGCCCGGTCCGGGCGAGACGCTAGCGGCGACGGACTACCGCATGGGCCTTGGCGGCAAGGGCGCGAACCAATCCGCCGCCGCCGCCAAGGCGGGCGCCCGCGTGGCCCATATCGGCGCGGTAGGCCCCGAGGGCGGCTGGACGGTCGAGCGGCTGGCAGGCTGGGGGGTCGATACGACCCATATCTCCCGACTCGACGTGGCGACCGGCCATGCGATCATCAATGTCGATGTGGCGGGCGAAAACAATATCGTCCTGTTCCCCGGCGCGAACTGGGCGATGCCTGCCGCCTTGGTCGAGGCGGCGCTTGCCGAAGCGCAGCCGGACGACATGCTGATCCTGCAGAACGAGACCGCCCATCAGGTGCGTGCCGCAGAACTGGCCCGCGCCAAGCGGATGCGGGTTCTCTATTCCGCTGCGCCCTTCGACGTTGGGGCAGTTCGCGCCGTCCTGCCTTATGTGACGATCCTCGCACTGAATGCCGTCGAGGCCGCGCAACTCTCATCGGCGCTCGGAACAGATCTCGCAACGCTCGACGTACCCGAAATTCTGGTGACACGCGGCGCCGAGGGCGCCGACTGGCGCGCAAGGACCGGTGAAACCGCTTTTGCGCCGGCGCTCAAGGTCACCCCGGTCGACACGACCGGCGCTGGCGACACATTCGCCGGCTATTTCGCTGCCGCACGCGACCGGGGTCTTTCGCCGCAAGCGGCGCTTGAATGGGCGGGTGCGGCGGCAAGCCTCAAGGTCACGCGGGCGGGGACCGCTGATGCGGTTCCTACCGCAGCCGAGGTCGCGGATTTTCTCGGCCGTCGCGGCTGAGTTGCCCGACGAGTCCGGGGCCGCATCACGATCCGGTCCTACGCAGCGCCCTGGTTCGATGCTGTGGCGATGAGCCATGCGCGGCGCGATGCCATCGCGGCAGAGTTCGCGCGCTGCTTGTCGCCGATGCCGCAAAGACCCGCACTTTCCCGCCGACCCTTGCCCGCTCTTTGGCGGTTTCAAGCCCCAAACCGGCGGCGTACCACCCGGGCAATTGACCCGGATTCCTCGCGTTCCTAGGGTGCCGGCGCCGACGATGATCACGTCGGCCAACACCGTGCCTGGCATGTAACTCATTGCCGCTGCGTGAAAAACGGTCCCGCTATCGGATCTGTAACCGACACTCCGGTCACACTCTGGCCGGAACCGGAAACATGTGCCTGATCGTCGGCGCCATCCTTCGGACGCCATCTGCAAGCGAGTTCTCCAAAAGCCTCTCTGGCAGCCCCCGCTGCCGTTAACAAAGGAAAGCAAGATGTCCAAAGCAAACACCTTTGAACTTCAGATGTTTCAACTGATCAACGGCGAGCGCGCCGCGATCGGTTTGTCGCCCCTGACGCTCAACGACCGGCTGAATGATTCGGCCGAGACTCACAGGCGGTCGATCCTCTACAGCGACGTCTTTTCGCATACCGGCGTGGACGGATCTTCGCCGCAGGATCGTATGGAGGGTGCGGGATACAGATTCGAGGGCAGCTGGCGGTCGGGCGAGAACATCGCCTTCCAGAGCGAGCGTGGCCAGCCCGGCTTGTCCGATGACGTGATCGACCTGCACCGGGGGCTGATGAACAGCCCAGGCCATCGTGCGAACATCCTCAATCCTGAATTCAAGGAAATCGGGATCGGGCTCGAGCAGGGAGATTTCACAAGCGAGGGCACAACATTCGATTCGGTGGTGGTCACGCAGAATTTCGCCACCAGCGATGCGCCGAACGGGGCGCCGGAGGAGCCGCCTGCACCGGACGGGGATATGATCGCCGAAGCTCCCGATATCAGTCCGGCGCCCGATGGCAGTGACACCGGCAGTCCGGGTGGCACGCCCGAGACGGACCTGCCCGTGCCTGATGGGGCGGTTCCGGACGAGGATGTCACGGCGCGGACACCGCACTCTGACCCGATGCCGGATCACTGCGATGACACCGATCAGCCGGACGAAGAGGTGGTCGTTGCCACCGGCGAAGCGCCCAATGTCGACGACGGTTGCGACGGCCTTCCCGCCGGGGATGACAGGACCGGCGTGACCGATGACGGAGGGGCGCCGATTGCCACGGGCAATGTCGTCGATCACGCCCAGCTTCTCGCCGATCTGCTCAAGCGCGGGTACGGCGACGGACAGGCGGATGATCCCGATACATTCAGCTTCAGGCACGATCCCGTCCAGCCCGGCGCCGACGCTGACGGATGGCAGCCTGAGATGACGCCCTGGGCCGCTGATCCGGCAGTGCCGTCCGAACTGGCGGCGGCAAGGTTCGACGTGGACATGTTCCTGCAGCAGCTCGCCGTTACGTACCATGGCGGTTGGCAGCCCCATCACCCCTGCCACGAAGTCGCCTGAACCGATGCCGCGGCCCCCGGCAAGGGTCGCCGGGGGCCGCGGCATCAGCACTGCATCTCAGTGAACGAAGCTTGCCTGGCTGCCCCAAAGCTGCTTCACGCGCTGATCGCGACCACAGGCATTGCGGTAGAACGCGTAGGCCGCCGCCTTGGTCTTGGGCCCGCGCCGGGTCAGCACGATCGAACTGCCCTTGTAGTAATCCTGATGATAGTCCTCGGCCGGCCAGAATTTCACCGCGTCACGTACGGGCGTCACGATTTTGCGGCCAAGTTCCTTTTCCGCCTTCGCAACCTCTGCCTCGGCCGCCGCGCGCTGGGCGGCGTTCCTTGCAAAGATCGCCGATGTATAGCTCTCGCCCCGGTCGCAGAACTGCCCGCCCGCGTCCAGAACATCGGTCGAATGCAGAAATAGGCGCACGATCTCGCTGTAGCTCACCTTGCCCGGATCGAAGGTGATCTTCACGGATTCGAGATGGCCCGAGGTCTCGGACGTCACATCGTCATAGGTCGGGTTCTTCAGATGCCCGCCGGTATAGCCGGAGATGACCGCACTCACGCCCGGCACGCTTTCGAAGTTCGATTCCAGGCACCAGAAACAGCCACCGGCAAGGATCGCCGTATCGGCCCGGGCGGCCAGCGGGGCGAAGAACACAGAAATGAAGACCAGGAACGCGCGCATGAAACCCTCCGTTTGCCCAGCGATGCCCTGTGGCACCGCTCACGGGCAAGTCAGTTTCCCGTGAGCGGGGACGAAACACGCGCGACCAAAGGAAAACGGCCCGCGGCACCCAAGCCGCGGGCCGTTTCAAAATCCATCAAACGCGATCAGCCGCTGGTTTCCGGGCTGTCGGTGATGCCCAGCTGTTCTCGCAGATATTCGATCGTGCCGCGCGTCAGGATCCGGCCGTTCGAGGCCTCAAGCAGCGCCTCTTCCTCGGCGAGGCTGAGCGCCTCTGCGTCCGTGACCGCCGTGTCATAATCGATCTGCGCCTCGTCGACCGCGGCCTGCAGCGCGTCCAGCTCTTCCTGCGTGGCGGTGCCAGAGGCCGTCGCCTCATCGAGCGCGGTCTGCGCATCGACAAGCGCCTGCCCTGCATCTTCAACCGCGGCGGCGCCTTCCTGGCTGGCAAGTGCGGCCTCGCGATAGGTGGCGATCCGGCCGACCTGACTGTTCGGCGCGGCATTCTCGAATGCTGTGGCTGACGCATGATAGGCGTTCAGGCCCTTCAGCTCCGACGCGATCGCGCCATTGCTGGTCTTCGTGGTCTTGGGGGCCTTGCTGGGTTTGGACGGCTTTTCCTTCTTGGATTTCTCGGCACCCTTGCCGCCGCCGTTTCCACCGCCGCCGCCATGACCGTTCCCCGCATAGGCCGCATCTATGCCGTCAAGCGGCAAGAGCAAGGCGACCGGAGAAAGGCCGACCGCCGCAAGGGAAAAGAGGATCATCAGAGATTTTGTTCGCACCTGCGCACTCCACCAATGGGTCGAAAGACCCCGCCACCCTGCCGCCCACGTTTCTAGGGGTGAATCATGGCAAAATCTGGGCATGGTCCGCGAGCCGGTCAGCCGAGGAGCTTCGCAAGCCCCATCGCGACGGTCAGATCCCCCGAAACCTTCAGCTTCCCGGTCATCACGCCGGCCATCGGGTTCAGCTTCCCGGTCAGCAGCTTCACCAGATTGTCCTCGCTGATCTTCAGCGTGCAATCGGTCTTCCGGTCCGCCGTGGTCGCGGTTCCATCCGCCAGCACGATCACCCCCACGTCGCCGCAGTCGAACTTGAGCGACCCGGTAAAGGCCCGGGTTTCGAGCGTTCGGGCAATATCGGCGGCAATGGCGTCCAGCGGCATGAAATCCTCCCCTATGTCGGGGAGGATCTAGAGTTGCCTCACGATGATCCGCAACCTGAGCGTTGCGTCACCAGTGTTTTAGCTCTTCACCCGGGCGTTCCGCGTGGCGATCAGTTTCAGCCTCAGTGCGTTCAGTTTGATGAAGCCTTCGGCATCCTTCTGATCGTAGGCGCCCGCGTCTTCCTCGAAGGTCACGTGCTTTTCGCTGTAAAGCGAGTGGTCCGACCAGCGGGCGACGGTGCGGGCCGAGCCCTTGTAGAGTTTCACGCGCACGGTGCCGGTGACATGTTCCTGGCTCTTGTCGATCAGGGCCTGCAGCATCTCGCGTTCGGGGCTGAACCAGAAGCCGTTGTAGATCAGTTCCGCATAGCGCGGCATGATCGAATCCTTCAGATGGCCTGCGCCAGCATCCAGCGTGATCTGTTCGATGCCGCGGTGCGCCTCCAGAAGGATCGTGCCACCGGGGGTTTCGTAAAGGCCGCGCGATTTCATGCCGACGAAACGGTTCTCGACCAGATCGAGCACGCCCACGCCGTGTTTGCCACCCAGTTCGTTCAGGCGCGTCAGGATCGTTGCAGGCGACAGCCGCTCGCCGTTGATGGCCACCGCGTCGCCCCTTTCAAAGGTGATTTCTACCATTTCGGGCGTGTCGGGCGCCTTTTCGACCGGCACCACGCGCTGATAGACGAATTCCGGCGCCTCTTCGGCGGGGTTTTCCAGGACCTTGCCTTCGGACGAGGTGTGCAGAAGGTTCGCATCGACCGAGAACGGCGCCTCGCCGCGCTTGTCCTTGGCGATCGGAATCTGGTTCGCCTCAGCAAACTCCAACAGCTTGGTGCGCGAGGTCAGGTCCCACAGCCGCCAGGGCGCGATCACCTTGACGTGGGGGTCAAGCGCGAGGGCCGACAGTTCGAACCGGACCTGATCGTTGCCCTTGCCCGTGGCGCCATGCGCGACCGCATCGGCTCCGGTTTCATGGGCGATGCGCACCAGATGCTGCGAGATCAGCGGACGAGCGATTGAAGTGCCGAGGAGGTATAGCCCCTCGTAGAGCGCGTTCGCCCGGAACATCGGGAAGACGAAATCGCGTACGAATTCCTCGCGCACATCGACGATATGGATATTCTCGGGCTTGATCCCCAGGAGCTCCGCCTTCTTGCGCGCCGGCTCCAGTTCCTCGCCCTGGCCGAGATCGGCGGTGAAGGTCACCACCTCGCAGCCATATTCGGTCTGCAGCCATTTGAGGATGATCGAGGTGTCGAGACCGCCGGAATAGGCGAGAACGACTTTCTTCGGGGCGGCGGGCGCAGGCATCGGGTTCCTCCGGGTCATCTGTCGGGCCGGGGGATAGTGCGAAACGGCCTTCCCCACAAGCCCGTGACCGGATTAGGCTGCATCCGGCAACAAGGAGGGCCCATGAAAGGCTGGCAGATCTTCATCCATTCCGTCCGGCAGGTGTTCGGCAATCTGGAAGCGGCGTTAAAGGTTTCGGGACCGCTTTACCTGATCCAGCTCGCCGTGGCGGTCTTTATTGGCGTCAACGTTTTCTCGGCGATCGACTTTTCCGCGCAGGGCGCAAGGCTTCCTGTGGGGCCCCTCCTCATCGTGATCCTGGTTACCTCTGTTGTCGGGGTGTGGATCGCTGTCGCCTGGCACCGGTTCATCCTGCGGGTCGAACGGCCTTCTTCGCTGTTGCCGGCGTTTAACGGCGATCGGATGATGGCCTATTTCGGCCGGTCTTTCTTGATCGCCCTTCTTGTGATCCCGGCGGCGGTCGCCATCGGCTTCGTCGCCGCGCTTCTGGCCTACGCCTTCCAACCCTTCGGCGAAAGTACGATGGAGCTTGTGGCAAGGGTTCTTTTCGTTGTTCCCCTCGTCTTCCTAGTCCTCCGGCTTTCGGTGTCCTTGCCAGCGGCGGCGCTTGGCGAATCCTCGGGGATCGGGGACGGCTGGCGGGCGACGATTGGGCAGGCCGCCGACCTTCTGGCGCTCTCGGTCATACTGGTGGTTTTCGGCAGCTTGTTGGCGTTGCCCGGAAAGCTTTTCCTGCCGCCCGGCGGTCTGGTCCCGGCGATCTGGGCAGCTTTGATCGGCTGGGTCCAGATGATGGTGTGGGCAAGCGTGCTGACCACGCTTTACGGCCATTACATCGAGGGCCGGGCGCTTAGCTGACCTCAGGCATCGAACGGCCCTCCGGCCTCCGCGCCGACGCGCCCGCGGCGGGAATGGTGGACCTGTAGCCGCTCGGCCCGGTGCGGGGCGAAGCGGACAAGCGTGGCCCCCCGGGGAAGAGGCTGCACCGTGCAGTCAAGCTGCCGGCCGCCCGCGAGCGTGACGGCGCCTTCCCAGTCCACCCGATCCTCGTGGCTTCGGACGAACTCGCGGATATCGCTCCAGAGGCCGGTGGGCAGGCAGCGGTCCTGCCAGTGACGGGTCGCGTCGGAGATGGTCATTATTCCGAGCGTCGGGCGCGGATCGACTTTCCACAGGTCGGCATAGGCGCGATTCGACATGATCAGATCGCCGCTTTGGGCAAAGACCACAACCGCATCGTCCAGCGCATCGACCACCGATTGCGCCAGTTCGATCTCGGCCCGGAAGCGCCGCGTCAGCGAAACTTCTGCGCTGATATCCTCGAAGAGGAAGGCCACCGCGCCTTCGGGATGTGGCCGCCCGGTGATCCGGTAGGTCTGGCCGGAAGGCAGCGTCCAGGTTTCCTGATACTGGCCGCTTGAAGCCGCCTGTTCGAGATCGACCATTTCCTGCCGCCAGAGCGCGTAATTCTTCGGCTCCGGCAGAAGCCGGACATCGCGTAGCCGGTCGAGGAAGGCAAAAAGCGTGGGCCGGCCAATCAAAAACTCGCTGTCGAGCGTTGTCAGATCGACAAGGGCGGGGTTGAAGAGCGCGAGCTGGCGGTTGCGGTCGAAGATCGCCAGACCGATCGGCAGGTCGGCAAAGGTCTTGGTCAGGGTCTGGATGAAATCGCGCAGCGACCGTTCCGCCCTGACCACCGCATCGGCGGGGATCGCGAAACCCAGGCTGCCATCACCCGACGGGATATGCTGGCAATCGTACCAATGTTCCTGGCCGGACGCATCGCGGATGCTTTGCCGCCGCGATTGCCGCCCCGGTCCGGCGCCGGGTTCGTGCGGAAAGAGGTCGGGCAGCGGCCAGACCAGATCTGGTTCGCCCGTGGTATGGGCAGCAAGCGCCAGATAGGTCGAGTTCGACCAGGCAACCGCGCCATCGCCGCTACGCCGCCAGGCCGGAACCGGCAGGCTGGCGAGCATGTCCCTCAGCGCCGAGAGCTCCTCTTCCTGCGCATGCTGGCTGAGGCTGTCCATCATCACGAACTGGCCTTCGGCCTTCAGATCGACCAGCGTCAGCCGAAGCCTTTCGCCCAGATGTTCGGCCACAAGCGACAGGCTGCCGTCCTCACCGCCGGAAAGGGACACACTGCCGGCCCGCTCCGCCTCGGCCTCGATCCGGTCGAAGCCGGGAATGCGGGGGCCGAGGTAGGCGGCAAGCCGGTTCCACTCCTCCCCTGGACCGGGCAACAGCGACAGAAGTGCGCGGGCGGGTGCGGTGGCATCGACAAGATCGCGATGTTCGAAAAGGAAGATGGTCGGTTCCGCTTCAAGAAGCGCCTCGGCCCGGGCCTGGTGGCGTGCGCCCGCCCTTCGGTGGAGCAGCGTCAGCGCAAAGAGCACCAGAAGGGCCGAAACAACCGACGTCATTGCATAGATCGCCGCAAGAACCAGTGTTGCCAGCATGGCAAGACCTTTCCCGAACGTATCGCCCCGGGACCGATCCTTCGCTCAACTGGTTAATCCGAGGTTAAGCGGATCCATAAATTTCAAACGGTTGACCGCTTCCGCAGGCGTCAGAACGGCTGATTCTGACCGGATATGTCATGATCTGCGATTTCGACCCGCTCGCGCGGCCAGCTTACCCTCACAAGCGCGCCGCAGCGTGCCGGGCGTTCCTCGGTCGCGAGAAACGGGTCAGAGGCATTCGAAAACTCAAGCCGCGCCCCGGTTCGTTCGAGTAGCGTCTTGGCGATGAAAAGGCCAAGGCCCATGCCTTCATACTGCGGCCGACGCTCGTCGGAACGGCCGCGGTCGCGCACGAACGGGTCGCCGATCCGCCCCAGAAGCGCGGGCGGAAAGCCCGGCCCGTCGTCGGTGATGGCGAGCAGGACGCGGTCCGCCGTCCAGTCGAGGTCGATCCAGACGGCGCCGTTAGAAAAATCGACGGCATTCTGGATCAGATTGCGCAGCCCGTGAATGATCTCCGGCCGCCGTGCCAGCACCGGCTGACCGTCGCCTTTGATCGTGATGGCGATATTTGCCTTGCGGTCGCGGTGGGGTTCGGCGGCCTCTTCGACAATGGCCTGAAAGGGCGCGGCCCGCATCTGCAGATCGTCCTTCCCTGCGCGGCCCATCGACCGCAGTATGTCGCGGCAGCGGTCGGCCTGCGCACCGATCAGCACCGCATCCGCGCGCTGGTCTGGCCGGTCGGACAGATCGTCGGCCAGCTCGCTTGCGGCGAGCTTGATCGTGGCCAGGGGCGTTCCAAGTTCATGCGCGGCGGCGGCGACGACGCCCGACAGGTCGGTCAGCGTCTGTTCACGGGCAAGCGCCATCTGGGTGGCCAGAAGCGCATCGGTCATCGCATGCAGCTCGCCGCTGACCCGCCGTGTGTAAAGCGCCATAAAGGCGACGCCGATCACGATGGCCAGCCAGAAGCCGTTCGCGAGGATCGCGGGCACCAGGATCTCGGCCCCGTCGAGATAGCGCAGCGGCAGGTGAAAGACCGCAAGGAGCGAGACGAGAATAACGGTCAGTCCGCCGAGAATGGCGATAGAAAGCCCGTTCAGCGCTGTCGCCGCGATGGTTGCGGGCACAAGGAGGAGGAGCGCGAACGGATTGCCCAAGCCTCCGGTCAGATAGAGGAGCGCGGTAAGCTGGCAGCTGTCAAACGCCAGAAGGGTCAGCGCCTCAAACTCCGTCAGACGGTGGGTTTCGGCGTAAAGAAGGTTCGAGGCAAGGTTCACCGCGACCGAAAGTCCGACGACGGCAAGGCACGGCGCGGCGGGAATGTCGATCCCGTAGAAACGCCAGGCGGCGAACATCGCCGCAAGCTGGCCCGCGACCGCCGTCCAGCGCAGGATGACGAGTGTCCTCAGCCGCACCCAGTCGCTGCGCGAGGCGAAGGCATCCTCCGCCACTACCTGGGCGGATATCTTGCTCATGCCCTCCATCCTTCCTGCGGCCACATGCCCCGCATCACGTTCAGGCGATCCGATTGAACCCGGCGCCAAGATAGGCGATCTATGGCGCCGACGAAAAGCGCAAGCGGATGGGGCAATCATGGCGGCATCGGGCAGACTGGCAATCGCGGCGACCGCGACCGTGGTGATCGCGCTGATCGCGACCTACAGCCTGACCCACAAGCAGGAGCTGGAGGGGTTCGCCCGCTGCCGGGCGACAAATGTCGTCGGCGGATCGGGCGCGATCGGTGGCCCCTTCACCCTGACGGATGAGAACGGCAGTCGCGTGACCGACAAGGAAGTTCTTTCGAAACCGGCACTCGTCTATTTCGGATATACCTACTGCCCCGACGTCTGCCCGACCGACAGCGCCCGCAATGCCGAGGCGGTCGATATTCTGGAAGAGAATGGCCATGAGGTGACGCCGGTTTTCATTTCGGTCGATCCGGGCCGCGATACACCCGAGGTTCTGAAGGAATGGACCGATTATCTGCATCCGCGCATGATCGGCCTGACCGGCAGCGAGGAAGAGATCAAGGCGGTCACAAAGGAATACAAGACCTATTACAAAGTGCCTGAAGCGCCGGCTGACGACAGTTATATGGTCGATCACATGACCCAGACCTATCTGATGCTGCCTGGCCACGGGTTTGTCGAATTTTTCGGCCGGGATGAGACCAGCGATCAGGTCGCCGAGCGCACCGCCTGTTTTCTGGACGCGGCGCAGACGGAAAATTGACCCTGCGACCAGCCTTCTCTAGGGTCCATTCGCAAGGAAATGCGCGAGGATTTGTGATGGCGGATATTGATATGGCCGAGCTTGGGCCAGACCGGACGCTTCTGCTAGTCGACGATGATGCGCCCTTCGTTGCCCGGCTTGCGCGCGCGATGGAAAAGCGCGGCTTCCTGCCTGAAACCGCCGAAAGCGTCGCTGCCGGAAAGGCTGTTGCCTCAAGCCGCCCGCCCGCCTACGCGGTTGTCGATCTCAGGCTTGAGGATGGCAACGGGCTTGACGTGGTCGAGGCGCTGCGTGCGAGCCGCCCCGATTGTCGCATTGTCGTCCTGACTGGTTATGGCGCGATCGCGACGGCGGTCGCGGCGGTAAAATTCGGTGCAACCGATTACCTTTCGAAACCCGCCGATGCCAACGATATTACCAACGCTCTTCTGTCGCGCGGCGAAGCCCCGCCGCCGCCGGAAAATCCGATGTCGGCCGACCGTGTCCGTTGGGAACATATTCAGCGCGTCTATGAATTGTGCGACCGGAATGTATCTGAAACCGCTAGGCGATTAAGCATGCATCGGCGCACGTTGCAGCGAATATTGGCCAAGCGCAGCCCTAAATAAGACGTTCGTCTCCTGCACAAAAAGGCAGGTCGTCACGGGCTTGTAGCTTTCCCGGTTCTGTGGTGATTATTTGGCAGAGCCGAAAAAAGGACAGCCAAATGAAAATCAATCTCGACGCGATGTCGCTGAAAGAGCTGAAGGATCTTCGCTCTCAGGTCGAAAAGGCTATTTCCTCGTTCGAGGCGCGCAAGAAGCAGGAAGCCCTGTCAGCGCTGGAAGAAAAGGCCGCCGCACTCGGGTTTTCTCTCAGCGAGCTTATGGCTGCCGCGCCGGTTCGCAAGCGCAAGCCCGCGAAGGCGAAATATGCCAACCCCGCCGACAAGTCCGAAACCTGGACCGGTCGTGGCCGCAAGCCGCGCTGGGTCGAGGCGGCGCTGAAGGCCGGCAAGAAGCTTGACGATCTTCTGATCTGATCCGTTCGCCCCGGCATCTTCCGGGTTGGCAGCAGCGAAAACGGGCCGTGTCAGCGACTGCTGCGCGGCCCGTTCGCTTCGATGAACTCCGCTTCATAGACTGCGCCTGTCTGCGGCTCTGTCGGCTCGTCCGGCGTGTCGGCAGGCGCGGCAGGTTCCGCGGCTGCAGCGCCCCCGACAACCAGCGGCAAGAGATCGGCTGCGGATGGCCCGGACGGGGTCTGCGACTGTTCACGCCAGGACAGGGTGTCGAAGCTGCCGCAATGATCGCAGGTGGGTGACCAGACTGCATTCACATGCTGGCATTTGTCGCAGATCCATTGCGGCCCCCGGCTTGCCGACAGCGCACGGGTCAGCCATCCCCGAACAACCGCATCCTCTTCGCCCTCGCCGCGCTCAATCGCCGCCATGATGGTGAGGGCGCGCGTGGTCGGATGGCGTTCGGGCAGGTCGCCCAGCGCCCGGCGTGCAGCGGGGAACTCCTCGGCCGCGATATTGAGTTCAGCTTTCAGAAGCCGGGTTTCCTCGTGATCCGGGTTGGCGGAGAATAGCAGGTCGAACCGCTTCAGCCGTTCGCGCGGGGTCTCGGTCGGCTCCAGCGCCGCGAAAGCGGCGGCGAGGTCGGGGTGCGGCAGAACCTCCCAGGCCTTCTTCAGGATGCGCAGGGCATATTTGGTCTTGCCCTGAGCTTGATAGCCGTGGGCTGCCAGTACTGCCGCCGGAATGAGATCGGGCGACTGTTTGTTCGCCGCAATCGCAGCCTCGCGGGCCTCGACCGGCAGGTCATCCTCGAATACCGCCCGTGCCTCCTGCAGCGCCAGGATCGCATCGCGGCGGCGGTGGACATCCTTCGGCAGATGGCCGTGTTTCAGCTTTGCGCCCAGAACCTTGCGCGCGCCTGCCCAGTCTCCGCTTTCGGCCTGCAGATCGAACAGCGCATCCTGCACCTCTGGATTTGACGGCCGCATGAGAAAGGCCTTTTCGGCAAGCTTCAGCGCGGTGTCGCGATCGCCCTCGGTCAGTTTCTGTTTCAGAAGCCCGCGCACCCCGGCAAAACGGGTCCGCTCGTCGCCCAAAAGCCGCTTGTAGGCCTCCGTCGCCTTGCGCCCGTCGCCCGCCGCTTCGGCTGCCTGCGCGGAGAGAAGATTGGTCAGCGCGGGCCGGTCAAGATACTTGCCCGCCCGCGCGGCATGCGACAGCGCCGCCGTCCCGTCCCCCGCCGCCAGTGCCATCATGCCCTCGGTCAGCGCCTCATAGCCCTTGCGTTCGCGGCTACGGTCGAAATAGCGGCTGATCGCGGTTTCATCGCCATTGATGAAGCGCAGGATGGCAACCGCGAATCCGATGACCTTCAGCGCGAGCCAGAGTGCAAGAAGGGCCAGCAGGATGCCGACGACCGACTGCACCGGGCCGAGGGTGAATTCCTGATGGGCGACGGCGATACGTATACCACCGCCCTGATCGGCGAAATAGCCCGCCGTCAGCGTCAGCCCTGCGACAAGCGCGACGAAGAGGGCGATCTTTGCGAAGGACCAGATCATTGGCTGACCTCCGCCCTGAGGGCTGCTGCGGCTTTCAGCGCTTCGGACCGTTTGGTCGCCAGCCCGACCCATTCGCTCATCCGCGCCTGCCCGGCATCCGGCAGCGCCGAGATTTCTGCGACCGCCGCCATCAGATCTCCGGCGCCGAGCGCGGCCTCGGCCCGGCTGAGGACAGCGTCTGGGTCATCGCCTGCACGCGGCGACAATGACCGCGCGCCGGTCTGGCTGCGCAGGAAGGCAGAGACCCGGTCCCAGGTGCCGGCCTTGGGCAAGGCGGCGAGAGAAAGGGACAGGGCATCGCGCGCAGCGGCGGGGAAGCTGTCGCGTAGCGCCGCAAGCGTCGGTGCGCCCTGATCGACGGCGATAAGCGGATCGGGGGCGGCGATACCCAGATCGCTGAGCGCCTTGAGCGACGGCGCGAGCGCCGCGCCACTTTCAAGACCCGTATCGATCTGGCCAAGCGCAGATGAAATGGCGGCCTTGCGGGCAATCGCTTCGGCTTCCTGGCGTATCCGGGCCGCTTCTGCCTCGGCGGCTTTCGCCGCCGCGACCGCCTCGTTGGTGGCGGCGCTGATATCGCCGGACGGGGCGGCTGGTCGGCTCTCAAGCGCGGTTACACGGTCTTGCAGGCGTGAAAGCGCCGCTTCGACCTGATCGAGGCGCGCGGTCAGCGGATCGATGAGCGGCTGGAGGTCCGGCGCCGCCGCTGGCACCTCGGCGGGTGCCGCCGCGAGCTGGGCGGACAGGTCAGAAAGCCGCTTGTCCTGATCCGACAGCCTTTGTTCCAGACCAGCGGTGCTGGGCGGCGGCATGAGGCCCGGATTGGCGCGAAGGACCGCGACGGCCCCACCAGCGCCAACCGCTGCGGCAAGGGCGCCGCCGAACGCGAGCGGCCAGAAGCCAGCGCGGCGGGGGGCTTGAGGCGCCGCCTGCACCTCCGGTTGCGGCGGCTGGGCCTCCGGCGGCGGCTCCGCCGCTTCGTCCATGTTCGGCATGGCGAGTGCGAGAGGTTCGTCCGCGAGCGCTTCGGCGGGGGTTTCTTCGGTTCGTGCTATGGCTTCGTCCTGGGATGCACCGGCTTTGCTTCTTCGCGCCATTTCGCCCCCTCCGGACCAAATCAAGAATCTTCTCAAGGTGCAATCTAGTGACCCCGGCCCGCCGCCTCAACCTTCTGGCTCTGTCCCCAAGGTCGCAGCCAGACAATCAAGCAGGCTTTCGCCATCGGGCCGCGCCGCTACGCGGATCATCGCACGCGACAGCTCGCCCAGTTCGGCGGCTACGGCGGGGCTGAGCGCGGCAATCCACAGGGGCGCCGTTCGCGCCCTCGTTGCCGAGAGAAACAGCCGCGCCGAGCGTGGCGAGAAGAGCGGCAGGAGGACGGGTTGATCGGCGGCGAGCAATGCCCTCGCCTCTGCAGTCAGGGGCAGCGCTTCCTGAACATAGGTTTCGACGGAAATCGTCTCTATTCCGGCCGGATTTAGCAATTCCGGCAGATCGACCGCCCGGTCCTGCCCATGCGGCCACAGAAGCCGCCGACCGCCCTGCCGCTCGCGAAGGATCGCGGCGAGGGCCTTGGCATCGCCGCCAGCGTGTTGCGCGTTAATGCCCCGCCCGGCGGCCTCCTCGGCGGTTCGTTTCCCCACGCACCAGGCGGGCAGGCTGCGGTCACTGCTGATCCGGCAGAAAGCATCGACCGCTGCCTCCGAGGTGAAGATCAGGCCGTCGATGCCGGTCAGGTCAATCTGGGGGGAAAGATGGCGCAATCGCATCAGTGGCGCGATCACCACGGGCCAGTCCGCGCCAAACCGGGCACGGAAGGCATTGGCGAACCGGTGCGACGCCGCCTCGGGCCGGGTCAGAAGCAATGTCGGGCGCGGGGGTTCTGTCATCCGTGCGGGTCATCCATCCTGCGGCGCGTTCGGCATTGTCGGATCGCCGCCCCGGTGTTACCTGCCGGGGGACCGGCTTGCAACGATGGAGCCATGGCAGAGACGCTGACATATCTCGGCATCGAAAGCAGCTGCGACGATACGGCGGCTGCGGTCGTGCGTCTTGCCCGAGGCCGTGGAGAGGTTTTGTCCTCGGTCGTGCAGGGCCAGACCGCGCTTCACGCCGATTTCGGCGGCGTTGTGCCCGAGATCGCCGCGCGCGCGCATGCCGAGCGGCTGGATCTGGTGACCGCCGAGGCTTTGGACTTGGCGGGCATCCGACTGGCCGATCTGGACGGGATCGCGGTGACGGCGGGGCCGGGGCTGATCGGCGGGGTGATGTCGGGCGTGATGTTCGCGCGCGGGCTGGCCGCCGGGTCGGGCCTGCCGCTTCTGCCGGTCAACCATCTCGCGGGCCATGCACTGACGCCGCGCCTGACCGACGGGCTCGATTTTCCCTATCTGATGCTCCTCGTCTCCGGCGGCCATTGCCAGTTCCTGATCGCGCGGGCGCCGGACAGCTTCACCCGCCTTGGCGGCACGATCGACGATGCGCCGGGCGAGGCGTTCGACAAGGTGGCGAAGCTTCTGGGCCTTGGCCAGCCGGGCGGGCCGCTTGTCGAGGCGGAAGCCGCGCGCGGCGATCCTGCGCGCTTTGTCTTTCCGCGCCCGCTGCTGGACCGTCCGGGCTGCGACATGTCCTTTTCCGGCCTGAAGACCGCGATTCTCCGCGCCCGCGATTCCGTCGTGGCCGAGAAGGGAGGACTGACCCATCAGGACCGTTCGGACCTGTGCGCCGGTTTTCAGGCAGCGGTTGCGGCGGTTCTGACCGAGAAGTCGCGGCGGGCGTTGGAGGCCTATGTGGCGGAGCGTCCTGCGGCCCCGGCCCTTGCCGTCGCAGGCGGTGTTGCGGCCAACTCGGCGATCCGCGCCAACCTGACCGATCTGTGTGCGCGCCTAGGCGTGCGCTTCACCGCGCCTCCCCTGTCGCTCTGTACCGACAATGCCGCAATGATCGCCTGGGCCGGGATCGAACAGCACCGGATCGGCCAGAGACCGATGGGCGAGATTACTGCCCGCCCGCGCTGGCCGCTGGATGACAGCGCGCCCGCGATGCTCGGGTCCGGAAAGAAGGGGGCGAAGGCATGAGGATCGCGGTTCTGGGCGCTGGCGCCTTCGGTACCGCTCTGGCGGTTGCGCTGGCGCGGGGCGGCGAGACTGTGGGCCTTTGGGCGCGCGACGCGGATCAGGCGAAGGCAATGAAGGCAGTGCGCGAAAATGCAGCCCGCCTGCCAGGCGTGACTTTGCCGGAAACAGTGTCTGTTTCGGCTGAAATCGTCGATTTCAGCGCGGCGGGTATGCTGCTTCTGGCAGTTCCGATGCAGTCGCTTGTGGGCTTTGTGGAAAGCCATCGCGAGGCGCTCGCGGGACGCGCGCTGGTCGCCTGCGCCAAGGGGATCGACCTGACAAGCCTGCGCGGACCAACGGCGATCCTGACCGAAAGCTTCGCCGGTGGTCATCCGGCCGTCCTGACCGGACCGAGCTTTGCCGCAGACATTGCGCGCGGCTTGCCGACTGCGCTGACGCTTGCCTGTGCCGACGAGGGGCGGGGCGCGGATCTGCAAGACCTGCTCTCAACCCCGGTCCTCAGGCTCTATCGCACGACCGACGTGACCGGGGCCGAGCTGGGCGGCGCCCTGAAGAATGTGATCGCCATCGCGGCGGGGGTGATCGCCGGCGCGGGGCTTGGCGACAGTGCACGGGCCGCACTGATGACACGCGGCTTTGCCGAGATGGTGCGGCTGGCCGAACGGCTGGGGGCACGCGGCGAGACGCTAATGGGTCTGTCGGGGTTAGGCGACCTGATCCTGACCTGTACCTCGGATCAATCGCGGAACTTCCGCTATGGGCGGGCGCTGGGCGCCGGAACCGCCTTCGATACGCGCACTACCGTCGAGGGGGCGGCAACCGCGAAGGCCGCGCTTGCGCTTGCAAAGACACTTGGCGTTGACGTGCCTGTGACCGCGATGGTCGCGGCGCTGGTTGACGGTCGCGTGACCGTCGGGGAAGCTATGGCGGCGCTGATGGCGCGCCCGTTGAAAAGGGAATGACGATGCGTTTTGCCGTGATCTGCCGCGACAAGCCCGGCGCGCTTGAAGTGCGCCTTGCCAACCGCGCCGCCCACCTTGCCTATATCGAGGAAACCGGCGTGGTCGAGATGGCCGGTCCGTTCCTGGAAGGTGGCCAGATGGTCGGCTCACTGGTGATCCTTCAGACCGAGGACCTTGAGGCCGCGAACGCCTGGGCGGCGGGCGATCCCTATGGCAAGGCCGGGCTTTTCGAAAGCGTCTCGGTCATCGAATGGAAGAAGGTGATCGGCTGATGGCCTACTGGCTTTTCAAATCCGAGCCCGACACCTGGAGCTGGGACCAGCAGGTCGCAAAAGGCGCGGCGGGCGAGGAATGGCACGGCGTCCGGAACTATCAGGCCCGCAACAACATGCGGGCGATGAAAGTGGGCGAGCGCGGCTTCTACTACCATTCCAATATCGGCAAAGAAATCGTGGGCGTGGTCGAAGTGAGTGCCGAAAGCGCGCCCGACAGCACCACCGACGATCCGCGCTGGGATTGCGTCCATATCCGCGCGGTGAAGCCCTTCGCGCGGCCGGTGACGCTTGAGGATTGCAAGGCCCATCCCGGGCTTTCGCAGATGGTTCTGGTGAACAACATGCGCCTGTCCGTCCAGCCGGTGACGGAAGAGGAATGGCGGATCATCTGCACCCTTGGTGGTGTCGACCCTTGAGTTTTCGCTTGGCCGGACGGCGCTCGCGCGCCATCCTGCCGCCAGCGTGAACCGAGGGAGGACGCGATGGAACTTCTCAATGTGCTGGCTGCCGCGTTAGGCGCCTATGTCTTCGGTGCGGTCTGGTACATGAGCCTCAGCAAGGCCTGGATGGCGGCCTCGGGAGTGGCGGTCGGCGCAGACGGCCGACCCGCGAACGGGTCGAACCCCATGCCCTATGTCACCGGCTTTCTGGCGATGGTCGTCGTTGCCGGCATGATGCGGCACATATTCTCGATGGCGGGCATCGATACGGTCGGCAAGGGGATTGTCGCGGGCCTTGGAATTGGCGCCTTCTTCGTCATGCCGTTTCTGGCGATGAACTATGCCTTCGCGATGCGTAATTCGAAGCTGACGCTGATCGACGGCGCCAATGCCACGTTCGCCTGCGCGATCATGGGTGCCATCCTAATGCTGTTCTGAATGAAAAAGGGTCCCGACGCTGCTGGCCGGGACCCTTTCCACCCGTGTGCACCCCTGCACCACGTGAAATCCGGGTCTCGGCCATCCTGGCCTGACAGGAAGAACATACCCCGCATCACCCTGCCCGGGCAAGGGCAGAGTGCCTAAAATTTCAAGAGAAACAGCAGGTTAAATAAACTCTTCCTTAGGAATCGCGGTGCGTTCCCGAAGGATTACTTGTACGCTTTCTCTTTGCCGAAATGCTTGGTCAGCATGTAGTAGACCACGGCACGGTACTTGTTGCGCTCGGACTTGCCGTAGGTTTCGATCACGGCGTTGATCGCCGCCATCAGTTCGGGCCCGTCCTTGAGGCCGAGCTTCTTGACCAGGAAGTTGTTCTTCACCAGTTCAAGTTCCGACGCCTGGCTTGCCGCGACGGTTTCGGAATCGGCGCTGTAGATCGCCGGACCACAGCCGATCGTGACCTTGGTCAGAAGGTCCATGTCGGGGGTCATCTTGCACTTGTTCTTCAGATCGTCCGCATATTTGGCGATCAGTTCGTCCCTCTTTCCCATCGTCAGCTCCAACCGTTCCGGATTATGTTGATCTTGAAGACGGCGATTGCCGCCCGGGCGAAAGCTTACGGTCGGTTCAGCGTTTTTGGCAAAGTGAAAGATCGGGCTTTTTTCACCCCAAAAAGAAAAGGGGCGGAAAACCGCCCCCTTCCCGTCGAGTTTGCGCTGCGTCAGTAGCGATAGTGATCCGATTTGAACGGACCTTCGACCGTCACGCCGATATAGTCGGCCTGATCCTTGCGCAGTTCCGTCAGCTTCACGCCGATGCGCTTGAGATGCAGGCGAGCGACTTTTTCGTCCAGATGCTTGGGCAGGATATAGACGCCGGGTTTGTATTCGGCGCCCTTGGTCCACAGCTCGATCTGCGCCAGAACCTGGTTGGTGAACGAGGCCGACATCACGAAGGACGGATGGCCGGTGGCATTGCCAAGGTTCAGAAGGCGGCCTTCGGACAGGAGGATGATCTTGGCGCCCGACGGCATCTCGATCATGTCAACCTGGTCCTTGACGTTGGTCCACTTGTGGTTCTTCAGCGCCGCGACCTGAATCTCATTGTCGAAATGGCCGATGTTGCCGACGATGGCCATGTTCTTCATCTCGCGCATATGCTCGATGCGGATCACGTCCTTGTTGCCGGTGGTGGTGATGAAGATGTCGGCCGAAGCGACCTCGTCTTCCAGCAGCGTGACTTCGTAGCCGTCCATCGCCGCTTGCAGGGCGCAGATCGGGTCGATCTCGGTCACTTTCACGCGCGCGCCCGCGCCGCGAAGCGAGGCGGCAGAACCCTTGCCCACGTCGCCGTAACCGCAGACGACCGCGACCTTGCCGGCCATCATCGTGTCGGTGGCGCGGCGGATGCCGTCGACGAGTGATTCCTTGCAGCCGTACTTGTTGTCGAACTTCGACTTGGTGACGGAATCGTTCACGTTGATCGTGGGGAAGGGCAAGAGGCCTTTCTTGTGCAGATCATAGAGGCGGTGAACGCCGGTGGTGGTCTCTTCCGAGACGCCCTTGATCGCAGCGCGCTGCTTGGTGAACCAGCCGGGGCTCGCCGCCAGCCGCTTCTTGATCTGGTTGAAGAGGCAGACCTCTTCTTCCGAGGTCGGAACCTCGATCAGATCTTTCTCGCCCGCTTCGACGCGGGCGCCCATCAGGATGTAAAGCGTCGCATCCCCGCCATCGTCGAGGATCATGTTGCAGGTGCCGCCTTCGCCGCCGAACTGGAAAATCTTGTCTGTATACTCCCAGTATTCCGCCAGCGTCTCGCCCTTGATGGCAAAGACCGGCGTGCCCGAGGCCGCGATCGCCGCCGCCGCATGATCCTGGGTCGAGAAGATGTTGCACGAGGCCCAGCGCACATCGGCGCCCAGCGCCGTCAGCGTTTCGATCAGCACCGCGGTCTGGATCGTCATGTGCAGCGATCCGGCGATCTTCGCGCCCTTCAGCGGCTGGGCCGCACCATATTCCTCGCGCAGCGCCATCAGGCCCGGCATTTCGGTTTCGGCGATGTCGAGTTCCTTGCGGCCGAAGGCGGCAAGCGAAATGTCTTTGACGATATAGTCCTGAGCCATCAGGCCGTGCTCCTCAATCAAGATTTGCGGTCAGATAACATTCCCTTCCCCTCAGGGCAATCAACCCGGCCCGCCCGGCCGGAGTCGCGGAATATCCGGCCGCGCAGCGCGATCTGTAGAAGAGGCGGCAACCGGTCGACCAGCCGCCCGGCCTTTATGGCCAGCGCCATGCAGAGCGGGGGCATGGCAAGAAAGAACAACAGATATGGGGGCTCCTGTTCGGATCCCATGATCCGCGACCAGGGCAGCCATAGAACGCCGATGATGCAGGCATGCGACAGATAGGCCAGAAAGCTGTGCCGCCCCCAATTGGCGACGCTTCGGGCGGCCGGGTTTTCGACCAGCGCATAGGCTATGGCGACGATCAGGCAACCGATCCCCGCGCGGCGCATAAGGTCATGGGCGATCTCGAACGGGAAAGCCTCGCCCGGGTAGAGATGGTAAAGCGTGGTCGCTGCGATGCTGAAGCCGAAACCCCAGATCAGTGAGAAACGTGGCGCGGCCAGATGTGTGACGGTCCAGCCGCGCTGAGCGCAGGCCGCGCCCAGGATCATGAAGGTGAGGATCTGCGGCCGGAACAGAAAAGGTTGGGTGTGCGTCAGGAAATTCACGCCAATCGCGATCAGGACGCTCAGCACAGGTGCCAGCCGCACGAGCGGCGCTATTAGCCGCAGGATCAGCGTCGCCGCGATCAGGTCACGCACGAAGAACAGCGATTGATTGGCGGTGCGTCCGGCAAGACCGGTCCAGGCATTGACCCAGCCCATCCAGCCCTCGCCGACCAGCGCAATCGCATTCGACGGCTCCCCCATCCGGCCGCGCAGCCAGGCCATCAGGATGAAGATCGCGCTCCAGATCAGCATGGGCAGCAGGATCGAGAAGGCGAGGCGCCGTGCGACATCGGGGAACGGTTTCGCGATACCCGTTGTCCAGAAAAGATAGCCGGAGACGAAGCTCAGCGTCGTGACGCTGACCCGCCCGAGCGTTTCGCCGAAGAAGATACCGGCTGCCGTTCCCGAGCCGCCGTTGACGAAGGACGGCGTGGCAAGGCCGGGCGCTACATGGACCCACATCATGCAGGTGATGCAGATCACGCGCACCAGCTCGATCTGAATGCTCTCGTCCCGGGTCACGCTCTGGAATGCTCCGCAAGACCTTCGATTGACGTACCCGCCCCCGCACTCGTAATGAACGGTCCAGAGCAACATCCACTGTCCCCGGCCGGTCAAGCGGCGGTCGCGCGGACCGTGCGGTTTCAGGTGAACTGTGGCCAATAGACGTGCATGGCAGAGAATGTTGTCGGGGCGGCGACTCGACCTGCTCGATCCGACACCTCTGGATATCGAGATCGCCGATATCGCACATGGCCTCGCCTTCGTCGCGCGCTGGAACGGGCAGACCGTTGGTGACTGGCCCTATTCGGTCGCCGAACATTCGCTGCTGGTCGAGGAAATCTTTTCGTATCTCAACCCGGGCATCGGCGCGCGCTGGCAGCTGGCGGCGCTTCTGCATGACGCGCCGGAGTATGTGATCGGGGATATGATCAGTCCGGTGAAGGCGGCGATCGGGCCGGGCTATGGGGCGCTGGACGAGCGGCTGACGGCGGCCGTCCACCTGCGCTTCGGCCTGCCGGGCAGCCTGCCTGCGGCGATCAAGAAGGAAATTAAGCGCGCCGACCGGATATCGGCCTGGGCCGAGGCGGTTCAGATCGCGGGCTTCACGCGTGCGGAGGCCGACCGATTCTTCGGCCGCCCCCCGCATCAGGATCTTCCGGCGATCGAGATCCGGCTGCGCCCGCCAGCCGAGGTGCGCGCGGCGTTCGTCGCCCGCCACGCCCATCTTCTTGATACGCCCTAGCCAAGGATCCCCGCAAACGACAACCAGCGGCGACGGCGGCGCGGTTCTGCGGATTCCAGTGCCCTCCTGGCGGGCCGCTCTTCGGGCCAGTGCACCTTGCGACGGGGCAGCTCCTGAAAGGTGGCGACATAGAGCGTATCGGCGAGTATGTTCAACATTTCCTTCTCCATTCGTTGAAGTTTCTGATTGAAAACTATGCCTTTTCCGCAGAAAATCCCAATCAATTGGATTTCCTTCATGTTAGGAAAACTAACAGATGGCGCAGATTGACTGGCTTAGCTTCCCCCCGCTGTCCGCCCTGCGCGCGCTTGAAGCGGCGGTGCGCCTTGGCGGCTTTAGCGCGGCGGCGCGGGCGCTGAATGTCACCCATGCCGCCATCGCCCAGCAGGTGCGCGGGCTTGAGGAATATCTCGGTCGGTCACTGGTGCATCGCGAGGGCCGCACGCTGGTTTTTTCGGCCGAAGCCGAGGAACTGGCCGCTGCCGCGAACCGGGGATTTGCCGAGATACAGTCGGCGCTTCTCGCCTTGCGGGCGCGGCAGAAGCCGAACGCGCTTTCTGTGACCACCACGCCGATCTTCGCCGAACGCTGGCTGATGCCGCGCCTGCGCGATTTCTGGCTAAACCATCCCGACATTACCCTGACGCTGCGCGCCGAACAGGACGTCGTCGACCTGAGGCGCGAGGGGATAGACGTCGGCATCCGCTATGGTCTGGGCAAATGGTCGGGAGTCGAGGCGGAGTTTCTGACCTCGGCGCGGATGATGGCGATCGGGGCGGAAAAGCTGTTGCAGGGCCGCGAGAACCTGTCGCCCGGCGACCTGAAGCACTTGCCATGGGTGCTGGAGCAGGGCTGGCCCGAAACCGAGCAATGGCTGGCCTGTAGCGGCGTGGATCTTTCAGGCAGCGCGAAAAGCTATTTCCTGACCGAAGAGCTTATGCTGGCCGCCGGCCGCGCCGGGCTTGGCCTGTTCGTGGCCAGCTCGGCCATCGTCGAACAGGATATTGCCGAGGGCCGCCTCAGGCTCTTGCTGGACGATTGCAACGATACCCACAGCGGCTATTTCATCGTCACAGCGCCGGGGCCGCTGTCGGACGCCAAGCGCACTTTCATCAAATGGCTGCGCGCGCAGGCGGCGCGCGTGCCGGTATGAAGCCCCCGCCCTATCCTCACCCCATCTCGGGCGTGCCGCCCCTTTGGCGGATGCGGCGGGCGTCGACGCGGGTGATCCAGAGCGCGAGCCCGGTCCAGGCGGCGACATAGAGAAATCCGGCGAAGAGGACGATCTCACCTGGGATCGGGCCGATATCGGCGCGGTTGACGAAGCCCGCGAAGCTTTGCACCGGCACCGGATGGACGGTGATCTTGCCGCAATAGGCCAAGGTCTGGATCAGGAGGATCCACAGATAATTCGACCTTACCCGCCGCGCCACCGCCACCAGATAAGAGACGTGATAGCGCGGGTGGGCGTAATCGTCGGCAAGGATGCGCTGCCAGTTCATTTCTGTATGCAGGTCGCCATCCTGCAGCATTGGCACGTAGAAATTCCGCTCCAGCCAGCGCGACCGCGCGCGCCAGACGCTGAAATAGCGATAGCGCCGCGCCTCGAGCGCGAGGAAGAGCATTATCAGGATGCCGACAAGGACCAGCGGCAAGGGCGAGGCGCCGGGCGAGGAATAGGTGATCGACAAGGCCACGCCGAGCGTGACGACTGACCAGTTGGTGGTGGTATCGAGTCGCGTCCGCCAGATGGTGGAGCGATAGACCTCGCCCCGGTAGAGGTGCGCAAGCGCGCCGATCTCGGCGGCTGAGAATTCATTCGCATCGCCCGCGCGGCGTTTTTCCGGCATGGCCCCTCCCTCGCGCGCCTTGTGGCCCTTGTGAAAGGTTGGCGCATCTTGCCTTCATCAGGCGCCCGGAACGCCCAGCTGGCAAGTCTCAATTGCGGGCAATGGCAATGTTTCTAGCTCAATCGGGCGGGTTGCGGCCCGCACCCATGACCCAGCCCGAACTGTCCGCGTCACATCCGTCCGCGAATGGCCAGGCCGGCCCAGTCGCAGCTTCCGCCACGAACATCCGCCCCCAGTCGGTCTCTTTGATCGGACAAAGGCCCGGTCTGCGGCGATTTGACGGCTCACGCCGGATCCACTGTTGACCTACATCAAAGCCCGGCGGCACCCTGATCCGCATAAGAAGCGAGGACGCGAACAGTGAACAGGCAGCCCGTATGAGCGCCAACGACAGCCCTCCATCGCTTTATGCGGTGCACGAACCGGTGTTTCCGCGCCGGGTCAAAGGCACGTTCCGCAATCTGAAATGGATCATCATGGCGGTGACGCTGGGGATCTATTACATCACGCCCTGGCTGCGCTGGGACCGTGGGCCGTCCCTTCCCGATCAGGCGGTGCTGGTCGATCTGGCCAACCGCCGCTTCTTCTTCTTCATGATCGAAATCTGGCCCGACGAGTTCTATTTCGTCGCGGGCCTTCTGATCATGGCGGGGCTTGGGCTCTTTCTCTTCACCTCCGCGCTCGGCCGGGTCTGGTGCGGCTATGCCTGCCCGCAGACGGTCTGGACCGATCTCTATATCCTTGTCGAGCGCTGGATCGAGGGCGACCGCAATGCGCGTGTGCGACTCTATCACCAGAAATGGAACGCGCAGAAAGTCCGGCTTCGCGCCATAAAGTGGTTGGTCTGGTTCCTGATCGGGCTGGCGACCGGCGGCGCGTGGATCTTCTATTTCACCGATGCGCCCACGCTTTTCTGGGCGCTTCTCGACGGCACCGCCCATCCGGTCGCCTACGTGACGATGGCGATCCTGACCTTCACCACTTTCTTTTTCGGCGGCTTCGCGCGCGAACAGATCTGTATCTATGCCTGCCCCTGGCCCCGCATCCAGGCGGCGATGATGGACGAGGATACACTCGTCGTCGCCTATCGAGAGTGGCGGGGCGAGCCGCGCGGCAAGCTGAGGAAACCGGATGATGCTGAGGCGGAGAAGCAGGGCGACTGCATCGATTGCATGGCTTGCGTGAATGTCTGCCCGATGGGGATCGACATTAGGAAAGGCCAGCAGCTGGAATGCATTACCTGTGCCTTGTGCATCGATGCCTGCGACGAGGTGATGGACCGGATCGGCAAGCCGCGTGGCCTGATCGACTATATGGCGCTGAAGGACGAGACGGTCGAACGTGCCGGCGGCAAGGCGCGCAATATCTGGAAGCATATCTTCAGGCCGCGCACCCTGCTTTACACGGCCCTCTGGGCCTCGGTCGGGGTTGCTATGGTCGCGGCACTCTTCCTGCGCTCGCCGATCGGCCTGAATGTCACGCCGGTCAGGAACCCGCTCTATGTCACGCTGAAGGACGGCACGATCCGCAACACCTACGAAGTGCGCCTTCACAACAAGCATGGCGAGGAGCGTCCCTTCCATGTCTCGGTCACGGCTGAGGAGGCACTGGAGATTTCGCTCGAAGGGCGCGACAATACGGTGGTGAACGTGCCCGCCGACGGCACCCTGACCCAGCGCATCTATGTGACGGCCGCGCCCGGGTCCAAGGCCGCAGACGGCGGGCTTCTGGAAATGCGCTTCTGGGTCGTCGATCTGACAGAGGCCACTGACCGGGTCAGCGCCGACACGGTCTTCCATGGCAAGGGAGAGTGACATGGCGCGCGAACTGACAGGACGTAAGGTCTTTGCCATCACCGCCGGGGCCTTCGCCGTCATCATCGGCGTCAATGTCTTCATGGCGGTGAAGGCGGTCGGCACTTTCCCCGGCCTTGAGGTGCAGAATTCCTATGTCGCCTCGCAGAGCTTCGAGGCAGAGCGCGCCGCGCAGGAAAGGCTCGGCTGGACGCTCGGCTACCGCTACGAGGCGGGCGAACTGATCCTCTCCTTCCGCGACCGGGCGGGCCAGCCGGTGCAGGCGAAAGACATCAGCGCCCTCATCGGTCGGACGACCGAGGCCGCAGAAGACAAGACACCCGCCTTCACCTACAGGAACGGCGATTTCCGCGCACCCGTCGATCTGGGCAAAGGCCGCTGGATGGTGCTCTTGGAGGCGCGGTCAGAGGATGGCACGCGGTTTCACCAGCGTCTCGATCTATATGTGAAAGGCTAGGCCATGAGCCTTGCCGAACCCCTCTCCCTCTCCGCCTGCCCGGCCTGCGTCGCGCTGCCCGCGACCGAGATGCTCGCGCAGTCGCGGCTGCGGGCGGCCTCCGAGGGGATCGTGCTTTCGATACCCGAGGCACGCGACGGCACGGCGATGGCCACCATCGAACGACGCCTGACGGCGGAACCGGGCGTCCTGTCGGCGCGTGTCAACCTGACCCGTCGGCGCGTCTCGGTGATGGCCGCGCCCGAAGTGCTGCCAGAGCGGCTGATCGCCGCGCTGGAAGAGGTCGGCCAACCGGCGTTCGAGCTTGACCCGGGGCTCCTGACTACGACCGAAAGCGAAAAGCGTGGGCGCGACCTCTTGATGCGCTTGGGCGTCGCCGGTTTCGCCATGATGAATATCATGCTGCTGTCGGTCGCCGTCTGGTCGGGGGCAGAGGCTGCCACGCGCGACCTGTTCCACTGGATCAGCGCGATGATCGCCTTGCCGACGCTCGTCTTCGCGGGCCAGCCCTTCTTTGCCTCTGCGCTCGCCTCGATCCGGGCGCGCAAGCTGGGGATGGATGTGCCGATCTCGCTCGCCTTGATCCTTTCCTCAGCCGTCTCGCTCTTCGAGACGATCATGGGCGGAGAGCATGCTTATTTCGACGCGGGCGTGTCCTTATGCTTCTTCCTGCTGATCGGCCGCTATCTCGACTATCGCTCGCGCGCTGTCGCCCGGTCTGCGGCTGAGGAATTGGCCGCGCTGGAAGTGCCGCGCGCGGTCCGGCTGGACGGGGACGGCGAGGCGCGACTGGTGCCAGTGGCAGAAGTTCTGTCGGGCGATCTGGTCCTCGTGCGGCCCGGCGCGCGGATGCCCGTCGACGGCGTGGTCGAGGCGGGGGCGTCCGAGGTCGACCGCTCTCTCCTGACCGGCGAAACCCGGCCTGTCGCGGTGGAGGTTGGTACCTTGGTCAGTGCGGGCGAGGTCAACCTGACCGGGCCCCTTCAGGTGAGGGTACAGGCGGCGGGCGCGTCATCGTCGCTGCACCGTCTTGCCGATCTGGTGGCGGTCGCGGAAAGCGCGAAGAACCGCTATATCTCGCTCGCCGACCGGATGGCGCGGCGCTATTCGCCGATGGTTCACTTGCTGGCGCTCGGCGCGTTCCTCTTCTGGATCACCCGCACCCACGATCCGCGTCTGGCGCTGAACATAGCGTCCGCCGTTCTGATCATCACCTGCCCCTGCGCGCTGGCACTTGCGGTGCCGTCGGTCGTGACCTCGGCCTCGGGGCGGCTTTTCCGCAAGGGGCTGCTGGTCAAGGACGGCACCGCACTGGAACGGCTGGCGGAAGTGACGCATGTGGTTTTCGACAAGACCGGCACCCTGACCATGGGTGCGCCGGAACCGGCGAACCTTGATATCCTGACGGACGAGGAAGCCGCCGTGGCGCTCGCACTTGCCGATGGCTCGGCCCATCCGCTGTCTCTGGCGATCGCGGAACGGCTGAAGGCGCGCGGGGTCACGGCGGCTGACGTCACCGACCTGCGCGAGGTCGCAGGCTATGGTGTCGAGGGCCTGTGGCAGGGGAGCCGTGTGCGACTTGGCCGCGCGGCCTGGGTTGGCACTGAGGCGGTCGCGGACAGCGCGAGCTACCTTGCCGTCGGCGCTACCCGCAAGGCCCTGATCTTCGCCGACCGGCTGCGGCCCGGCGCGGAAGAGGCGGTCGGAATGCTGAAGGCCGCGGGCCTTGGCGTGACGCTTCTATCTGGTGACGCCGAAGGACCGGTGGCGGGGCTCGCACGGACGCTCGGCATCGCAGACTGGCAAAGCGGCATGCTGCCCGTCGAGAAGGCCGCCCATATCGATGCGCTGAAGGCAAGGGGCGCGCGCGTGCTGATGGTGGGCGACGGGTTGAACGACACGGTGGCGCTTGCCTCCGCCCATGTCTCGGTCTCGCCCGCCTCGGCGCTTGACGCCGCGCGCACCGCGTCCGACATCGTGCTTCTGGGCCAGTCGCTGGCACCCATCGCCGAAGCCCGTGCCATCGCCGTCAAGGCGCGGGCGCGGATCAAGGAGAATTTCGCCTTGTCGCTCGGCTATAACGCGCTCGCGGTGCCCGTAGCGCTGGCAGGGTTCGCCACGCCCCTGATCGCGGCTTTCGCCATGTCGACCTCGTCGCTCATGGTGACACTCAACGCGCTGCGTCTGAAATAGGCGCTTGCAATGGAAATGCTCGTCATCCTCATCCCGGTCTCGCTTATCCTGGGCGGGCTTGGGCTTGCGGCCTTTCTCTGGTCCCTGAAGACCCGCCAGTATGACGACCCCGAAGGCGACGCACAGCGTATCCTGAACAAGGACTGGGACGAGAGGCCGAAGCCGTGAGTCCCCGTCGCCGGGGGCGCCGGATTTCGTGACGAAATCCGGTCCGAAATCTTTCAAAGATTTCGGGCGACGCTGGGCTTTCACCGCCTTACTTAGCCAGCCGGGTTCAGCACCGTGCACTCTGTCCCGCGCGCGCTGAGGCGGCGGCAGGCGAGTTCGGCATCTTCCTGGGTCATGCCGACGAAATTGGCATCGAACGCGCCCTTGCGGCTTGAGACCTTGCGCAAAGCCTCGTCGAGCGTTGCCATCTCGACAAGCGCGGTGCGCAGAAGCTCGCGTTCGGCATTGTAGCGGGACGAGAAGCTGCCGACATTGATCCCCCATTCGCGGCCGTCGGAGGTGGATACGCGGGTGACGATTTCCAAATCGGGATTCTTCGGTTCGACCGGCATTTCGACCGAGGCGTCGGCGCTGGCGAGGATCACCTCGGCCGCCGCATCAGATGTTGCGTCAGATGCCGCCGCTGGTGCAGGCGGCATCAAAAGAACCGCCTCGCTCAGTTGATTGTCGTCGGGCGTGACAGGGGTCGTTGCAGGTTCGGTGGCCGCAGCCGCGACCTCAAGATCCTTCGGAATGTCGGCACTTTCCGGGTCGGCGATCACAGTCGCGGCGAACGCGGTCTCGGCACCCTCTTCGGTCGCTGGCGCGGCTTCTGCAACCGCCGTCGGCGCATCCGTAACGGCGGCGCCCGGGCGGGCGGGCGGAACGGGCGTCGTCTTCGGTGCGATCGCGGATGCGGTGGCGATGGCCGCGGTCGCGTCCTCCTCTGGGGCGGCCTCGGGAGCTGCCGCGATCGCCACTGCTCCCGGCGCCGCTTCGGTGGTCTCCGGCACGGGCGTCACGGTTTCGACCTGCTCCGCCATGGCGAGTGTTTCGGGCTGCGGCGTTGCAGTCTGCTCGAAGGCGGGCTCGGCATTCGCCTCGGCCAGCGCGGCGTCGATGGTTCCGGCGAGCGAGGCCATCAGCTCGTCCGTCGCGTCGGCCATCTCGGCGGCTTCGGCGGTGATGTCAGCATCCGGCGCCACCACGGCCGCGGCGATCGCGACCGGTGCGGCCAGTGGTCTGGCGCGCGGGCGTGGGCTTTCGGTGACCGCAAGTTTCAAACGGATGATCTTGCCTGCCGCAGGCACCGACGGATCGACATTGGCGGCGATAGTCTCCGCCATCAGATCCTCTTCGGGCTCGCTGACATCTCCGTTATAGGCGATGGCCGGCGGGGGCGAGATCTTGGCCTTGTTCGGCGCCTTTCCGAAGCCGAGGTCCAGAAGTTCGGCCACGCGCGCATTGCGGTTCGCGGTCGATTTGCCGCCGAAGACGGTGGCGATGATGCGTTTGTTGCCGCGCTGGGCCGAGGCCACGAGGTTGAAGCCCGCAGGTGAGGTATAGCCGGTCTTGATCCCGTCCGCGCCTTCGTAGCTGTCAAGGAAGCGGCGGTTGGTCGAGGCGACCTGCGCCATGCCCGCATCCGCCGTGCGGCGCGAAAAGAGGCCGTAATATTGCGGATAATCGTAGAAAAGCCGCCGCCCGAGGATGGTCATGTCATGCGCGGTCGAGAGGTGCCCCTGCGCGGTCAGGCCATTGGCGTTCTTGAAGGTGGTCTTCGACATGCCCATGGCGTTGGCCGTGCGGGTCATGCGCTTGGCGAAGGCGCTTTCTGTGCCCTCGATCGCCTCGCCGATTGCCGTCGCGGCATCGTTCGCCGATTTGATCGCGGCTGCCCGGATCAGATAGCGCAGCGCGATCCGCTGGCCCGCCTTCAGCCCGAGCCGCGACGGCGGTTGAGAAGCGGCGTGTTTTGATATGGTCACCATCGTGTCGAGGGAAATTTCCCCATGCTCGATCGCTTCGAACGCGATGTAGAGCGTCATCATCTTGGTCAGAGAGGCCGGGTGCAGGCGCGTGTCGGCATTGTCCTGATGAAGGACCTCGCCGGTGCGCGCGTCGATCACATAGTCCGCGTAGGGCGCGGCCCAAGCGCCCGATGCCAGAAGAACAAGCGCGAGCGCCTGAAGGGTTAGGGTGCACATGTGCGAAATGCACCGCCAAACGGTGGGTATGATGCCTGTCACTGCCTACTGCCTCGTCCCGGTCTTTGCCGGGTTCTTTGTGATTTGCCTGTGACGATAGCACAGGGTCCAAAAGCCGAAAACACCTTTTTATTCAAAGGCTTTTCCGTTGTCTTGTGTGCAACGGTGTCCGCCGGATTTCGGCGGCCGTCCCATATCTGGTGGCCAGTCCGCGCCGAAACACAACATATCAGGTAGTTTCAGCCCTCGATTGCAGCGATCAGTGAAGGCAGATCGCCGATCCCGGCGAGGCTGCGGAAGCGTGGCTCGTCTTCGGGCGGATGGTCGTGTTCCAGCGCCCAGGTCAGCTCGTGCGGCACATGCACGCCCCACCCGCCAGCCGCGATCATCGGCAGCACGTCCGATTTCAGCGAATTGCCCGCCATCAGCGCCTGTTCGGCCCCGGCGCCGTGGCGCGCGAATATCTGCCCATAGGTTCGCGCGGTCTTGTCCGACACGATCTCGACTGCATCGAACAGGTCCCCGAGACCCGATTGCGCCAGCTTGCGTTCCTGATCGAGAAGGTCGCCCTTGGTGATCAGGATCAGCGGATGGCTGTCGGCCAGCGCCTCGACCGCTGCCCGCGCACCGGGCAGAAGCTCGATCGGGTGCGCAAGCATTTCCTGCCCCGCTGCGATCAGTTCAGCGATTACCCGGGCAGGCACACGTTCCTCGGTGACCTCGATCGCGGTTTCGATCATGGAAAGGACGAAACCCTTGATACCAAAACCATAATGTCCAAGATTGCGCCGTTCTGCGGCCAGAAGCCGGGCTTGCAGATGGCCCGCGTCGGTGTAGTCCGTCAGAAGACCTGCGAACCTTTCCTGCGTCATGCGGAAGAAGCGCTCGTTGTGCCAGAGCGTGTCGTCGGCGTCGAAACCGATGGCGGCGAGCCGCGGCATTATCTCTCCTCAAGGTGACAAACGGACAAGTTGCGGAAAGGCAACCCTTTCGTCATCTTCGCATTCGACTATAGTATTCGCCCTGACGCCTGCCGATTCCAAGGAGCATTTCGCCCGTGTCCCGCCTGCCCGACATGATGACCGACCCGCGGGACGGAACCGAGGGCGATGCCTCTGTCGCGACGAAGACCAAGCCCAAGACCCAGCGCCCGCCGCTTTACAAGGTCATGCTGCTGAACGACGATTACACGCCGATGGAATTTGTCGTCCATATCCTGGAACGGTTCTTCGGCCTCAATCACGCCCAGGCGTTCGAAATCATGCTGACCGTCCACAAGAAGGGTTTGGCGGTCGTCGGCGTCTTTTCGTTCGAGATTGCCGAAACCAAGGTGGCGCAGGTGATGGATTTCTCGCGCCGCCATCAGCACCCGCTGCAATGCACGATGGAAAAGGAATAGGCGCGGGCCATGGGAACCTCGCGCCTTGAGGATGCGCTCGCCGAGGCGGGCGGCTGGCCCGCTTCGGGCCGCATTCTGGTGCTGCGCCCGACGCTTGCCAGCGATCTGGGCTGCGTGCCGCGTGATCGGGCGTTGATCGTCACAGGCTTCCGCCCCGACTTTGATAGCTTCCGCGAACGCGGCTGGGCGGTGGCCGAGGCGCCGGAGGGCGCTTTTTCTGGGGCGCTGATCTTTTTGCCGCGTGCCCGGGCACTGGCGCGCGCGCTGGTTCATCAGTCGGCTGGGCTATTGCCCGAGGGTGCGCCGATCTGGATCGACGGACAGAAGCACGACGGGATCGAATCCGCGCTGAAAGACATCCGTTCGCGCCAACCGCTCCTGGCGCAGGCCTCCAAGGCGCATGGCCGGGCCTTCGGTTTCGCCAACCCCGGCGCTGCCGTTTTCGATGGGTGGCAGGGGCAGGCGCAAGAGGCGGCCCCCGGGTTCATCACCCGACCCGGCGTCTTCTCCGCAGACGGGATAGACCCGGGCTCCGCCCTTCTCGCCCGCCATCTGCCCGCCGACTTGCGGGGCAAGGGGGCGGACCTTGGCGCGGGCTGGGGCTGGCTCGCGGCGCAGGTTCTGGCAAGGCCCGGCGTCAAGACCCTGCATCTGGTCGAGGCTGAGGCCGAGGCGCTGGCCTCTGCCCGCGACAATGTCACCGACGCGCGCGCCGCGTTTCACTGGGCCGATGCCACCCGCTTCCGCCCGCCCGCGCTTCTGGATTTCGTGGTGACGAATCCGCCCTTCCATGTCTCGCGCGCCGCCGATCCGGGGCTGGGTGCGGCCTTCATCGAAGCCGCGCGCACCATGCTCGCCCCCTCCGGCCAGCTCTGGCTCGTCGCCAACCGGACCCTTCCCTACGAAGAGGCGATGGCGCAAGCGTTCCTTGAGGTGCGCCAGGTCGCAAGTGAAGGCGGGTTCAAGGTGTTGATGGGTGCGAAGCCGCGCTTCAAGAGGCGCTGAGCCAGATCAATCGTCCACTGTCAGGAAGGGCACACCTTCCGCGACGTGGCCGATGATTGCGGCCTCCTCTCCCGCCGCGCGCAACGCCGCCACGAGCCCTTCGGCCACATCCGCCGGAACCGTCGCAAGCAACCCGCCCGCCGTCTGGGGATCGAACAGCAGTTCGGCCTTCGGCCCGTCGCTGTAGAACATCCGCGCCCGGACCGCGAGGTTCGCGGGCAATAGGCTCGACCCATGTCCGGCGCCGGCCAGTTCGACCGCACCGGGCAGGGTGGGAATGTCCGAGAGCCGGAGGGTCGCCGCCACGCCCGAGGCATCGAGGATCGACAGAAGGTGCCCGGCAAGTCCGAATCCGGTGACATCGGTCATCGCCGTGGCATGGGGCGCGAGAAGCCGTGCCGCCCTTCCCTGCGGGCGCTGCATGTGGGTCAGTGCCCCCGCCACCACCCGCCCCGGCGCCGCGCCCAGCATTTCGGCTGCCATGATCACGCCGGTGCCGATGGGTTTCGTCAGCAGAATAGCCTGGCCTGGCCGCGCGCCTGCATGCGTCACGGAGCGTGGCGCGAGGCCGGTGACGGTGAAACCGATCGTCAGTTCGGCGCCAAGTGTCGTATGGCCGCCGACGATATCGGCGCCTTCGGGCGCGAAGATAGTTAGCGCGCCCTCCATGATCTCGCGCAGCCATTCGGCCTGCAGGCCCTCGCCCATGGGCGGCAGGATGATCTGGGCGAGCACGGCCTGAGGCGTCGCCCCCATCGACCAGACATCGCCTAGCGCATGCACCGCGGCGATGCGCGCCATCACGTAAGGATCGAAGGTGAAGGCACGCAGATGGTCGGTGGTAATGACCTGATGCTCTCCGCCGATGATCAGCACCGCCGCGTCGTCGCCCGCCCCGGTCGCCACATCGGCCCGTTGCGGCGCGGGCAACCGCGCCAAAGCCCGGTCGAGCGCCCCGCGCCCCGCCTTTGCCCCGCAACCGCCACAGAGCGGACGGTCGGACGGTGTCCCTGCCGGTCCTTGCGCCGCCATGGTCGGCAGGTCATGGAACTTCGCCATGAACTTGCGGTCGATCCGGTCCTTCCAGCGCCATAGCAGCCCGCCGTCAAGCCTCAGCCCCCATTTGTCCGCGACCGCGCCCTTATGGCCGGTCGAGACGAGCTTCAGATAATCGCTCTGCGGCTGGTAGTGCACCTGCGCCCTGTCACCGGTCGCAAGCGCCCTGAGATTGGCCAGCAGAACCGGCGCCTCGCGCACCGCGAAGACCCCGGCCTTGGGACGCGGCGCGTGGGTCAAATGGGCGATATCGCCCACCGCGAAGATGTGCGGATCGCTGTTGCTTTGCAGCGTCGGCCCGACCCGTACGAAGCCACCTTCCAGCGCCAGCCCGGTCCCCTGAAGCCAACCGCCCGCCCGCGCCGCCGCCGTGCCGATGATGAAGCTGGCGGGAACTGTCTCGCTCCCCTCAAGCACCACCCCGTCCGCCGTGCAGGCAATCGCCGCACGCCCGGCGTGGAGGACTACGCCCGACCGCTGCAGATGCGCCATCAGCGCCGCCCGAGCGCCGCGTCCCACGGCGGCAAGCGGCTCCGCCGCCTCAATCAGCGCCACGCGCGCGCTCAGTCCCAACCGGTGCCGCACGGCAAGCGCCAGCTCGACCCCGGCAAGACCCGCGCCGATCACCGCGACCTCGGGCGCCACCGCGCCCGAAGTCACGCCGGACACGAACGCCTCCCAACGGTCGGCAAAAAGCGCGAGCGGCTTCGCCGGGACCGCTAAGTCCCGAAAGCCCGGCAGGCCTGGCATGTCAGATGTCACGCCGACGTCGATGGACAAATGGTCATAGGCGATGTCGGCATGCCCCTCGACTTGCACGCGCCGCTTCGCCCGGTCGATCCCGGTCGCGCGACCCAGAACCAGCCGGGCACCCGCAAACCGCGCGAGCTTCACCAGATCGATCTCCAGCGCAGCGCGCGGATAATGCCCGGCGATATGACCCGGCAGCATGCCGGAATAGGCGGCCGCAGGGGCCGGGTCGATAAGCGTCAGCCGCACGCCGGGCAGGGGCGCCATCCCCCACATGCGCAGGACGAGCGCATGAGTATGGCCGCCCCCCACCAGGACAATTTCACGCGTGATCGGTTCAGGAAGCTTCATGAATGCCCTCGCTTCCCTCCTAGATCGAAATGGCTCACCACAAAAGAGCTGCCGTTTTGCCCTTTCATCGGATATGTCGCAAACTTCTGCGTTGATCGGCAGAAGCCTCTGAGTTTCTTCCGTTAGGCTGCCAGAGCGGCGAACTGGGCAAATGGGCGGAGTCTGGGCGCCATCTGGCCCTTGCGGATCATGTTCGCCACCTCGATGCCCTCGAGCCTTGCCGACGCGGAGGCCAAGAACTTGAAGCCCAGCATCGGTCGAGTGCGCTTCTTGATGATGCGGTGATCCTGCTCGACAATGTTGTTAAGGTATTTGATCCGGACCATCTCGATCGGGATCCGGCATCCAAAACTCCGCAGCATGCGGTTGACCGGGCTGATCCCGGCCGTGTTGGCTCTGCTGCGGTCGATGACGATCTTGCGGGGTAGTCCGTTCACCTCAAGGGCGCGTGCGAAGAACTTGGTCGCAGCCGTCTTGTTGCGCCGCTTGGACAGCATCAAGTCGAGGGTTTTCCCAAGCTTATCGATCGCTCGGCAAAGATAGACCCACTCGCCCTTCACCTTGATGCAGGTCTCGTCCATACGCCAGGATCGATCCGCCGGGGCCTTTCGGCGCCGCGCCGTGCTTGCGATCAGCGGCGAGTACTTGGCCACCCAGCGGTTCAGCGTCGCATGGTCCACTCGCGCGCCCCGCTCTGCCAGGATCTCTTCAAGGTCGCGGTACGACACCGTGTAGCGGACGTAGAAGAACACCGCGAACAGGATCACATCCTTCGGAAACCGCGCGCCCTTGAACGAGATCATCGCCCCGCCTCCGCCCGGTGTTCCTGGAGGACTGCAATGTCTGGTCAAGACCCGCTCGGGTCAACCGAAGACGTTCGAGACAGAGCCCCGACAGTATCGTCTATCTCGCCTCGGACCGGTCATCCTTCATGACGGGCCATGCGCTGGTGATCGGCGGGGGCGAGAGCCTTTGATCCTGCACCTGCGGTCTTGAGGATCAGAGTGGCGGCAGTTTCGACTCCCGGCGCGGCCTTCATCTGGCGGGCGTTCGCCTTCAGCCGGGCGCGCATCGCGTCGTCGGACAGAAGCCCCCTTATCGCTGCGCTGAGCGAGGCCGCCGTCCAGTCGGCCCGGTTCAGGCGGCGCCCCGTGCCAGTTTCCTCGGCGCGGGTGGCATTGTCGTGGCCGTCCCAGCAGTAGGGCAGGATCAGCGAGGGGACGCCGTGGTAGAGCGCCTCGCAAAAACTGTTGTTGCCGCCGTGGTGGATGAAGAGGTCGGCCATGGCGACGACCGAGGGTTGGGGATACCAGCCTTCCAGATGCACATTGTCGGGCACCGACCGATAGGCTTCGCGCAGTGCGCCCGCGTTCACGAGGAAGCGGGCGGGGATAGTGGCGAAGGTGGCCATCATCCGCTCCATCAGGCCCATGTCGAGGGCGCCAAGGCTGCCGAAGCTTACATAGATCAACGGGCCTTCGTTTCGCGGGAAGTCCGGCAGTTCATAGGGGCCTTCGTGGCGCACGCAGCCTTCGAGGAAGGTGAACTGATCGGGGTCGAGGGGCGTTGCGCGATCGTGGCGCAGGACCGAGGGGGCCAGCAACAGGTTCAGGTCGGGCGAGGGTTCTAGGAATTGGCCGGGGGCGAGCGGTGCGAGGCCTGCCGACTGGCGGAACCGGTTGTAACGGTCCTGCGCCGGGGCGGTCGCCTTGAGGTAGCGTTGCAGGAAGGCCGCGCGGCCCGTGCGGTCGTCCGAGGCGAGGCCGGAGAGATACGGCGGCACGGTTTCGTCCGCAAGCTCGGTTTCCGCGCAGGAGATGATGCGGACCCAGGGGCAGGCGGCGCGGGCGATGGCCGGGAACATCACGACATTGTCGAGGACGATGAGGTCGGGCCGGAGGCGGGCGAGGAGGGCGGCGAGTGGCGCCTCGGCGGCGATGGCGGTGTCGACGATCGCCTCCCAAGTCGGGGCGACGTAGGTCTCGATCTGGTCGATGGGCGAGAGGTTGAAATGCGGCAGGTGGCGGCGGATGAAGGCCTGCCAGTAGTCGGCCGGTTGGGCGGGGCCTGTCGAGGGCAGGTGGTATTCCTGAAAGCCGTAGTCGGCGAAGATACCGGTGAAGCCCGGGTGGCAGATGAAGACCGGCCGCGCGCCACGCGATTGCAGCTCGCGGGCAATGCCCACGCAATTGAGCGCCGCGCCGAAGCTTGCCTCGGGGAAGAAGGCGATCAGGGGCGCGTCAGGCATCGGGGCCCCCGGCGCGGAATGTGAGGCCGAAAAGCGGGGGCGCGCCGCGGTTCGCGGCCTGCGGCCGCTGGCTGCGGGAAAGCCTGAGGTGGACGCGCAGGAGGTCGGCAGCGATGTCGAAGCGCCCCGCCTCCATCTGGTCGAGGATGCCGAGATGTTCCTGCATGGCCTGGCGCAGGCGCACGACATTGAGGCGGGTCGAGGTGCCGGGCAGGTCGCGCAGGCGCAGGTGGCCAAGGAGCGCCTCGCCCAGAAAGCGGTTCGCGGCGCCGCGCGCGATGAGGCCGTGGAATTCGCTGTCGAGCGACTGGAAGGCGCGCGGGTCGAGCCGGTGGTCGGGTTCAGCCAGGAAGCCGATCATCGCGCGGCGCAGCGCCGCGGCGCGGTCGGGGTCGAAGCGGAAGCCGGGGGCGAGCGCTGCGGGTTCGAGAATAAGGCGGAAGTCGTAGCTGTCGGCCTGTGATTCGGGGTCGTCGGGCAGGGGGGAGAAGAGCCAGGACTGGCCGGGCGCGCGCGTCACGAGCCCGTCCTCGGCCAGTTTTCCCAGTGCCTGGGTGACGGCGGAGCGGGCGGCGGAATAACGGCGCATGAGTTCGCCCACGGTCACGGTTTCGTCGAGCCGCCGGCCGGCACGGTCGCGCAGGATGCGGGCGGTCAGGTCGCGGTCGCTGGTCTGGGGAAGCGTGTTCGACAGCGCCGAGGCGGTCGAGAAGGCGGGGGCGAGGCGGTAGCCCGCATCGCCCGTGTGGGTCACAAGCCCTTCGGTCACAAGCAGATTCAGCGCGGCCCTGACCGGCGTGCGCGAAACGTTGCAAGCGGTCGCCAGCGCCTGTTCGGGCAGATGGGCGCCGGGGCCAAGGCCGCGCGCGCGGACATGGTCGAGGATCTGGCGCGCGAGTTCCAGATGGCTGGCGCGAGGGCTGCGGGCGGAGGTCTTGGGCGTCGTGCTCGGCATCGTGCCTCGCGGGCTACCCCGGCGGTGAGGGCGGGGCAAGAAGTTTCTGTTGACGTATTTTTTCGCGCAATAATACTGTAGGGTCAAGATCATCGCCGTCCAGCAATGCCATTTCGGGCGGAATTCGCGAAAAACAACCAAAACAGACAATCCAGAACAGGGGATCATCCATGACCAGAATGTCTTCGACGCTTCGGACCCTTCTGACCGGAGCCGCCCTTGCCGCGCTTGCCGGACCGGCCTTCGCCGACCTCGTGATCTCGAACTGGGATGGCTATATGGCGCCGGATGCGGTGGCGAACTTCTCGGCCGAAAGCGGCGAGCCGGCCGAGATGGTGGTGCATGCCACGAACGAAGAGATCATGGGCAAGCTCATCGCCTCGGGCGGGGCGGGCTATGATGTCGTGTTCGTCTCATCGCCCTTTGCCGAGGTTCTGAACAACCTTGGGCTTCTGGAGCCGATCGACCCGGCGCAGGTGCCGAACCTTTCCAACCTCTACCCCGAGGCGCAGGCGCTGCCGCATGATCCGGGCAATGCCTTCTCGGTGCCCTACGCCTGGGGGACGACGGGCCTGTGCTACCGGTCCGACGTGGTGAGCCCGGAGCCGACGAGCTGGAAGGATCTTCTGGCGCCGTCCGAGGCCAATGCGGGCAAGGTGACGCTTCTGGGGACCGACCGTTGGCTCTTGGCGGCTGGGTTCCTGGCGCGGGGCTATTCGGTGAATGACAGCGATCAGGCCCATATCGACGAGGTGCAGGCGGACCTGACGGCGGCAAAGGCGACGATGCTCGCGTTCGACGACACGACCTTCTACGCAAAGCTCGTGTCGGGTGAGGCCAATCTGGTGCATGCCTGGGACGGTTGGTGCAACTACGGGATCGCGGAAAATGCGACGATCAAGTTTGCGGTGCCCACGGAAGGGTCGGACCTGTGGGTCGATACGATGGTGGTGATGAAGGCGTCCGAGAACAAGGCGGGTGCGTTCAAGTTCATCAACTACATCCTCGACGCCAACAACCATAAGTGGGCGGCGGAGAACATCCTTTACAAGGTGCCGAACCAGCCCGCGATGGAAGGGCTGGCGCCGGAGATGCTGGAGCAGTTCCCCAACATGGCGATGACGCCCGCGGACCTGACGAAGTTCGAGCAGCTGCGCGATGTGGGCGAGGCGATGCGCGCCTATACGAAGGCGGTGACGGAAATCAAGGCGGCGCAATAGGTTGGCGCGCCGCTTCCCCGGGGGTCGGAGCGCCCGCCCCCCGGGGGCTTACTGACAGGTGACCTCTTCGTGCTTTCGCAATCCCTCCGCGCGCGGCTGCTGATGGCCCCGGCCCTTCTGTGGCTGACGGCCTTCATGGTGGTGCCCTGCCTATTGATCCTCGCGCTCGGGTTCTTCCGGCGGGGGATATACGGCGGGGTCGACTATACGTTCACGTTCGAGAACTTCCGGCTGCTGGCCGATCCGCTTTATCTGGGGATCTTCCTGCATTCGGCGCGGGTCGCGGGCACGGCCACGCTGATCGCGGTCGTGGTGGGCTATGCGGCGGCCTATGCGATTGCGGGGGCGCCGCGGCGCTGGCAGGGGATGCTGCTGTTTCTGGCGGTGCTGCCCTTCTGGTCGAACTATCTCATTCGAACCTATGCCTGGATCGTGCTTCTGAACCGCGAGGGGCTGATCACGCAAGGCTTGCGGATGCTGGGATACGAGGGCGAGCCGCCGTCGATGCTCTATACCGAAGGCGCCGTGATCGTGGGGCTGGTCTACAACTACCTGCCCTTCGTGATCCTGGCCTGTTATGCGCCCCTTTCGCGGCTGAACCCGGAACTGGCGGAAGCCTCGCGCGATCTAGGGGCGGGGGCGTTCACGACCTTTCGCCGGGTGGTTCTGCCGCAGACTTTGGCGGGGGTGGCGGCGGGGGCGGTGTTTGTCTTTGTGCTTTCGATCGGCAACTTCATCACACCCGCACTGCTGGGCGGGGGCAAGTTCCAGATGGTGGGGAACCTCGTCTATGCGCAGTTCCTGACGGCGAACGACTGGCCTTTCGGCGCGGCGCTGTCGATGGTGCTGATCGCGATCATGATGGTCCTGCTGATGGCGCAGGCCTGGGGCACCGCGAAGGGCATGGGGGAGCGTAATGGTTAGGCTGGGGCGCGCCGCCCTTCTGTTGGCCGTGCTCGGCTTTCTTTACGTTCCCATTGGGGTGCTGGTGGCGCTGTCGTTCAACGAGAGCGGGTTGGCGACGGTCTGGACCGGCTTTTCGGTCCGGTGGTACGGGGCGCTTCTGGCCAATGCCGACATTCTGGCGGCTGCGCTGAACACGCTGGTCGTGGGGCTGATTTCGACGCTGGTCGCGACGGTGCTGGGAACCGCGCTGGCACTGGGCATCGAGGCGCGGGCGCGGAAGGGGCGGGCGGTCGAGGCCTTGATCTTCGCGCCGATGATCATTCCCGACATCGTTCTGGCCATCGCGCTTCTGTCCTTCTTCTCGATCCTCAAGGTGCCGATGGGGCTGCATACGATCATCCTGGCACATGTCGTTTTCAATCTGGCCTTCGTCTCGGCGGTCGTCAGGGCGCGGCTGAAGACCTTCGACTGGTCGGTGACCGAGGCGTCGGGCGATCTGGGGGCGGACGGGTTCACCACCTTCCGGCGGGTGACGCTGCCCCTGATCCTGCCGGCGGTGATTGCCGGGGCGCTTCTGGCCTTCACGCTGTCGGTCGACGAATTCATCATCGCCTTCTTCACGGCGGGGGCGGGGCGATCCTCGACCACGCTGCCGATGCAGATTTTCGCGATGATCCGCTTCGGGGTGACGCCCGAGATCAACGCCTTGGCCGCACTTGTGATGGCGGTGTCGGTGACGGCGGTGACGCTGGCGCAGCGGCTGAACCGGGGGGTGATCGCGCCTTGACCGTACTTCTGAACATCGACGCAGTGACGAAGCGGTTCGGGGCGGTGATGGCCGTGGACCGGCTGTCGCTGGATATCTACGAGAACGAGTTCTTTGCACTTCTTGGCGCCTCGGGGTCGGGCAAGACGACGCTTTTGCGCATGCTGGCGGGGTTCGAGATGCCCGAGGAAGGGGCGATCCGGCTGGATGGTGCCGATGTCGCGCGGGTGCCGCCGAACAAGCGGCCAGTGAACCTGATGTTCCAGTCCTATGCGCTTTTCCCGCACATGACCGTCGAGGGAAACATCGCCTACGGGCTGGAGATGGAGCGGCTGGGGCGGGGCGAGATTGCCGCACGCGTTGGCGAGATCATGGAGAAGACCCAGCTTTCGGCGTTGGCGAAGCGCAAGCCCGATCAGCTGTCGGGCGGGCAGAAGCAGCGGGTGGCGCTGGCGCGGGCCCTGGTGAAGCGGCCAAGGCTTCTGTTGCTGGATGAGCCGTTGGGGGCCTTGGACAAGAAGCTGCGCGCGGCGATGCAGCTGGAGCTGAAGCGGTTGCAGCATGAGGTGGGGATCACCTTCATCGTCGTGACCCATGATCAGGAAGAGGCGCTGGTCATGGCCGACCGGATCGCCATCCTGAAGGACGGACGGCTGGTGCAGGTGGGCAGCCCCCACGAGGTCTATGAGGCGCCGGCGAGCCGCTATGCGGCGGACTTCATCGGGGTGACGAATTTTGTCGAGGACGGTGGCCGGGTGTTGGCGATCCGGCCCGAGCGGATCGCGCTTTTCCCCGAGGCGGCGGACCGGAAAGTCGAGGGCCGGGTGGTGGCGCGGGCCTATCACGGGCTGGACCTGATGCTGCATGTAGCGACGGCGATGTCTGCGCAGCCGCTGATCGTGCGGGTGACGGCGGCGGGGGCCGACCGGCGGCCGGTTGCCGAGGGCGACATGGTCACGATTGGCTGGAATGATGCCGACGTGCGGATATTCACGGATTGAACAGGAGGAACTCATGGCCCAGAAAACCTTCGCCTTTTTCCCTGAAGCGGCCTTTGGCCCGGCGCTGAATTCGGTGGGCATCGCCCAGGCCGTCGAGGCGCTGGGGCACAAGGCCGTGTTCCTGTCGGACCCCGGCTTCGTGCCGGTCTATGAAGGCTACGGATTCGAGGCCCATCCGGTGGCCCTGTCAGAGCCGATGCCGCCCGAGCAGATGGCGAAATTCTGGGAGGATTTCATCAACGGCCATATCCCGAATTTCCGCAAGTCGCCCTACGACCAGATCGACAATTACGTGAAGGATTGCTGGACCGCGATCGTCGACAGCGCGAAATGGGCGCAGAAGGATTTGCCGGGCGTGCTGGCCAAGGTAAAGCCCGACGTGATTGCGGTCGACAACGTCATCCTTTTCCCGGCGATCAAGCAATATGGCGTGCCCTGGGTCAGGGTGATTTCCTGTTCGGAAAACGAGATCGAGGACGATGAAATCCCGCCGCATCTGTCGGGCTGCGGCGAGAAGGATTTCGCCTGCCATCAGGCCTATCGGGATCACTTCAACGCGGTGATCAAGCCGATCCACGAGGATTTCAACGCCTTCCTCGCCCAGAATGGCGAGGCGGCCTATCCGATCGGCCAGTTCTTCGAGGCCTCGCCCTATATGAACCTGCTTCTCTACCCCGAGCCGGTGAAGTTCACCCGCGAGCATCCCCTGGACCCGGCGCAGTTCCAGTATCTGGAAGGTTGCGTGCGGAAGGAGGCGCCTTACGAGGTGCCGACCTTCACGAAGAACAATGATGGGCCGCTTCTCTATGTCTCGTTCGGCTCGCTTGGTGCGGGGGATACCGATCTTCTGAAGCGGATCATTGCGGCGCTGGCGAAATCGCGGTTCCGGGCGCTGGTGAACATAGGCGACTATGGGTCGGAATATTCCGACCTGCCGGGCAATGTGCATGTCTCGAACTGGTTCCCGCAGCCGTCGGTCATTCCGCAGGTCGATGCGGTCATCCACCATGGCGGGAACAACTCGTTCACCGAATGCCTCTATTTCGCGAAGCCCGCGATCATCATGCCCTATGTCTGGGATGGGCATGACAATGCGACCCGGGTGCAGGAGACGGGGCACGGGTTCAAGATGCCGCGCTACGACTGGACCGAGGCGGAGCTGATCGCAAAGCTGGAGACCTGCATCAGCGACAAGGCGATGGCGGCGAAGCTGGCTGCGACGTCGCGGCATATGCAAAGCCAGAACGGGCCTGCGAAGGCTGCGAAGCTGCTGGTGGGGCTGCTGAAATGAGCTCTGCGCCGCATCTGAAAGAGGCCTCGACCCGGACCGATCTGGTTGACTGGGGGGCGCAGCCCGACGCCATCGAGGGCGCCTCGCAATCGACGGGACGTCTGGTGTACAAGGGGCCGGGGAACCGGCCGGAGGTGGGCATCTGGGTCTGCACACCCGGTCGCTGGCGCCTGGCCATTCCGCGCGACGAGTTCTGCTATTTCACCGCGGGCCGCGCGACCTACACCCGCGACACGGGCGAGGTTGTGGAAGTGGTGCCCGGAACGGCGGTGTTCTTCGCGGCCGGATGGGCAGGTGAGTGCGAGGTGCATGAGACGATGCGGAACAGCTATTACCTGACAGACAGGGAGGCGGGGGAATGAGCACGCCCACCTGGCCCGACACCGGCACAGTACCGCTGGAAGACTGGGGGCCCAGCAAGAACGTTCTGGATGGCAGCCCGCACCTGAGCGGCCGTGTCCTGCATGTGAACCCCGACGGTTCGAGCGAATGCGGTATCTGGTCCTGCACCCCGGGCAGGCGCCGGGTGACGATCCCGAGCGATGAGTTCTGCATCTTTCTTTCCGGGCGGGGCCGCTATGTCGCCGATGACGGGCAGGAAATTGTCATCGCACCCGGGGCTGCCGTTTTCTTCAAGGCAGGCTGGACCGGCATCTGCCACATCACCGAAACCGCCACCAAGGCCTTCATGAGCCGATAGGAGCACCATGACCGCGACACCATTGATGCGCAAACCGCTGGAAGAGACCGATCTGGTGGACTGGGGCGTTATCCCGACGATGATCGAAGGAGCCTCTCACACCTCGGGCCGGGTTATTTCGAAAGGACCGAATGGCGAAAGCGAATGCGGGCTTTGGGTCTGCACGCCGGGCAAATGGGTCTGCCATGTGACGCGGGACGAGTTCTGCCATTTCCTCGAAGGGCGCTGCACCTATGTCCATGAATCGGGCGAGGTGATCGAGATCACGCCGGATACGGCGGCTTTCTTTCCGCAGGACTGGAAAGGGGTCTGCACCGTCCATGAGACGATCAAGAAAGTTTACATGATCCGGTGAGGCCCATGACCTTCGATCCCGACCGCCCCGCCTATTACCTCACCCCGGACTACCGGCCGCTTTCGGGCGGACGGCGGGCTGTCATCGACCCGGCAACGCTGGAGGTGGTCGGGCATGTGGCCGAGGCCGCGCCCGACGAGATGGCGGCGGTGCTGGAACGGGTGAACCGGGCGCAGGGGGAATGGAAGCGGTGGGACGCCAAGGCGCGGGCGAAGGCGCTGCATGAGCTGGCAAACCGGATCGAGGCGGCGGACCATGGCCCGGCGGCAGTGCTGATGAGCCGCGAGATGGGCAAGCCTTACCCGGAGGCGATTGGCGAGATCGCCAATGTCGCGCCGATCTTTCGGTATTACGCCGAGATGGCGCGGGACGAGGCGGGCAAGGTCGCGGGCACGACGCAGGCCGGATCGTTCCAATATGCGCGGTATGAACCCTACGGGGTCTCGGTCCATATCATGCCGTTCAATTTTCCGGTGCTGCTGATGTGCTGGACGGTGGCGGCGTCGCTCGCCGCCGGGAATGGCTGCGTGATCAAGCCCGCGCCGGCGACGACCTTGTCGACACTGGAATTCATGAAACATTTTAGCGGCCTGCCCGAAGGGCTGGTGGCCTGCCTGCCGGGTGGCGCGGCGCTAGCCGAGGCGCTGATCGCCTCGCCCTTGACCCATGCGGTGGCATTCACCGGGTCGGTGGCGGCGGGCCGTGCGGTGGGCGCGGCGGCGGCGAGCGCGATGAAGCCCGCGGTGATCGAGGCGGGCGGGTCTGACCCGATGATCATTTGCGACAGCGCGCCCATTGATGTGGCGGCGGCGGGGGCGGTGACGGCGGCCTTTCATCTGTCGGGGCAGGTCTGCACCTCGGCCGAGCGGTTCTATGTGCTGGACGGGGTCCATGACGCCTTCGTCGCGGAGTTCGCCCGGCGGGCAAAGCAGCTCAGGATCGGCAACGGGCTGAAGCAAAGCGAGATCGGTCCGCTGGTCAGCGAGGCGGCGCGGGCCAAGGTCATGCGGCTGGTAGAGGATGCGCGGGCCAAGGGCGCGACGGTCGTCACGGGCGGGCGGATTCCGGATGGCCAGCCGAAGGGCTGGTTCTATGAACCGACGATCCTGACGGGCTGCCAAGAGGGGATGGCGATCCTGAGCGAGGAGTGCTTTGGCCCGGTGGCGGCGGTCGTGCGGGTCAAGAGCTTCGACGAGGCGATCGAGCGGGCGAATGATACGCCCTTTGGCCTCGGCGCCTCGGTCTTCACCACGCGGCTCGACGAGGCGATGGAGGCGGCGGAGCGGCTGGAAGCGGGGATGGTCTGGGTCAACAACCCGCTCATTGACAATGACGCGCTGCCGTTCGGGGGCTGGAAGGCCTCGGGCCTTGGCCGGGAACTCGGTCGGCAGGGGCTCGATGCCTTCCGGCGGTCGAAGATGGTGATCATCGACCATAAGCCCACCATCCAGGGCTGGTGGTATCCCTATCCCGACGACTGGTTCCTCGATGCGGGCGGGCGCCCGCTGTCCTAATCTCTCAGGATCGGTACTTTCCCGCGCGTCTGGGCGCGTCCGATCAGCCGGACCGGGGCTGGCGCCCGCCCGGTCATCAGCTATGCTGAGCTCAATCATACAGCGTCTTGGGGTGGTTCAAAGATGAACGGGCGCGCAGTTCTTTTCCTTCTGCTTGCAGTTGCAAGCGTGACCGCCCGGCCCGCCTGCGCCCAGGAAGAACCGCTCGCGGTCGAGATCGTCGACATCGAACCCGGGACCCAGACCCGGGTCTATGCGCTGACCGGCGAATTGCGGGCGCGGGACAGTATCGATGCGGCCTTTCCGCTCGCGGGCAGGATCGTGGCCGTTCTGGTCGAGGAAGGGCAAAGCGTCAGCGCCGGAACGCCGCTTGCCCGGATGGACGCGGTCCAGCAGAAGCAAGCGCTGCGGGCGGCCGAGGCCGGGCTTGAGACCGCGACCGCCGACGAGCGGCAGGCGCGGGCGGACCTGACGCGCGCCGAGGCGCTTCTTGATCGCGGGGCCACGACCCGCGCCGACCGGGACGCGGCCGCAGACCGGCTTCAGATCGCCGCAGGCGCGCTGGCGCAGGCGACCGCCGATCTCGATCGCGCGAAAAAGGCACTCGACGATACCGAACTTGTGGCGCCGCAGGATGCCATCGTGACCCGGCGGATGGCGGAGGCGGGGCAGATCGTCGGCGCGGCGCAGCCGGTCCTGGAGCTTGCCCTCTCGACCGGGGTTCAGGCGGTGTTTCAGGTGCCCGAGGTGTTGCTGACCCAGGAAGCGCGACCGAGCACGATCCGAATCTCGCGGCTCTCGGACCCGTCGACCGAATTCGCGGGCACGATTGGCGAGATTTCCCCGCTGGTCGATGCGGCGACCGGTACCGTCGAGGTGAACATCGACATTCCCGACCCGCCGCCCGGCCTGATCTATGGCGAGGCGGTGCGCGGCACCTCGACCACCGAGGAGCCGGGAACGCTTGTCGTGCCCTATACCGCCCTTGCTGCGACGGGCGCGGGGCCCGCGGTCTGGCGAGTCGACCCGGCGACGGGCGCCGTGTCGCTGGCGCCGATCGAGGTCGGGCGGTATGAGACCGGCTGGATCGTCGTCGCGGGCGGGCTGCAGCCGGGCGACCGGATCGTGGGGCGCGGGGCGCAGCTGCTGTTTCCCGGGCGGCTGGTCCGGGCGGCGGAGGGTGGGCAATGAAACTCTGGCCGGTTCTTGTCACCCTCCTCGCCGGGTCAGCCCTTGCCGAGGAGGCCGCCCCCGAAGCGACCGAGCCGCGCCCGGTCGTGTCCGAAATAGTCAACCTGCAGGACGCTCTATCGATTGCCTACGTCGGCACCGTCGCCGCCAAGGTTCAGGTCGATCTCGGTTTTCCGATCGCGGGCACGATTGCCGAGCGGCCGGTCAGCCTGGGCGATATCGTTGCCGAAGGGTCGGTGCTGGCGCGGCTGGAATCGACCGATCTGGACGCGGGTGTGCGGGCGGCGGAAGCAGGCGTGGCCGTGGCCGAGGCCCAGGCCAACACTGCGCGGGACGCCCGCGGCCGGGCCAAGGAACTTGCCGCGCGCGGCGCGGGCGCCCAGACCCAGCTTGACGATGCCGAACGCGCGCTTGTCGCGGCAGAGGCGCGGCTGGAACAGGCACGGGCGGCGCGGGCGCGGGCACAGGACCTGCTTCAGCTCGCCACGCTCAAGGCGCCGCAGGCCGGAATCGTCACCCTGACCCATCAGGAGCCGGGGGCGGTTCTGTCGGCCGGGCAGCCCGTCCTGCAGCTCTCTGGCACCGACGAGCGCGAAGTGGTCATCGACCTCAGCGAAGAGGATGCAGCGGCACTGCCCCCCGGCGCCGAGTTCATCGCCAGTCTCGTCGCAAATCCCGCTATCGCGGTGCGCGCGACACTCGACCGGATCGACCCGGTGGCCGAGAAGAACACGCGCACCCGGCGCGCCCATCTGCGGCTCATCTCGCCGCCGATTGCGTTCCGGCTTGGTGCCTTGGTCCATTCAGCGCACGCACCGGTCGCCGGAGAGACGACAGGTGCGGCCATCGTCCTGCCGCTGTCCGCGGTTCTTGACCCCGACGGCAAGGCGGCAGTGTGGGTGGTCGACCGGAGCGATGATACGGCGCATCTCATGCCCGTGACGCTCAGCGCCCAGTTCAGCGGCGTCGCCATCATCGCATCCGGGCTGTCGGCGGGAGACGAGATCATCACGCGCGGCATCCACTCGCTTCAGGACGGCCAGAAAGTTGGTCTGAGGGTATCCGAATGACAGGTTTCAACCTCTCCGACTGGGCGCTGAAACATCGGTCCTTCGTCTGGTTCCTGATGATCGTCTCGGTCGTCGCGGGCGCCATGTCCTATTTCAACATCGGACGCGAGGAAGACCCGAGTTTCTCGATCAAGACCATGATCATTTCGGCCGCCATGCCCGGCGCCGACGTGCAGGAGATGCGGACCCAGGTCACCGATCGGATCGAGAAGAAGCTCGAAGATCTCGACGAGCTGGATTTCACGCGCTCGGTCACGCAGGCAGGGGTTTCCATCGTCTATGTCGAGCTGTTGCCGACGACCAAGGCCGATCAGATGCCGCGCATCTGGCAGAAGGTCCGCAATATGATGGCCGATATCCGGCCCGAATTCCCGGCAAAATTCGCGGGCTTCCAGTTCAACGACAGTTTCGGCGATGTGTTCGGCAATATCTATGCCTTCACCTCCGACGGCTTTTCGCCGCGCGAGCTGCGCGATTATGTCGAGACAGTGAAGCGCGCGGTCCAGGCCCTGCCCGACGCGGGCAAGGTCGAGATTTTCGGGACGCGCGACGAGGTGATCTTTCTGGAATTCTCGACCGAACGGCTTGCGGCGCTTGGCCTCAACCAGCAGGCGGTGCAGGCGACGCTGGCCGCGCAGAACGCCATAGTGCCGTCGGGCGTGATCGAGGCGGGGCCCGAGCGTGTCCTTGTCAGGATCGGCGGGCAGTTTTCCGGCACGCAGAGCCTGCAGGACATCAACCTGCGCGTCGGCGACCGGTTCTTCCGGCTGACCGACGTCGCCGAGATCCGGCGCGGCTATCAGGATCCGCCGTCAGAACTGTTCCGCTATCGCGGGCAGGAGGCGATCGGCCTTGCCGTCGGCATGAAACAGGGGTCGAACATCATCGAGTTCGGGGCTGAGCTGCAACAGGTGATGGCGCGCGCCACGGCCGTTCTGCCGATAGGGATCGACATTCATCAGGTCGCCGACCAACCCCATGTGGTCGATGAAGCGGTGGGCCATTTCCTGCAGGCCTTGCTGGAGGCGGTGCTGATCGTGCTTGCGGTCAGCTTCATCTCGCTTGGGGTGAGGGCGGGCCTTGTGGTCACGCTGACCATTCCGCTGGTTCTGGCCATCACCTTCGTTGTAATGGAATATTCCGGCATCACGCTGCAGCGCATTTCGCTTGGCGCGCTGATCATCGCGCTGGGGCTTCTGGTCGATGATGCGATGATCGCGATCGAGACGATGATCTCGCGCCTGGAGAAGGGTGAAAGCCTGACATCGGCGGCGTCCTACGCCTGGACCTCCATCGCCTTCCCGATGCTGTCGGGCACGCTGGTAACGGTTGCGGGCTTCATTCCCATCGGGCTCAATTCCTCGGCGGCGGGCGAGTTCACCTTTTCGCTTTTCGTGGTGATCGCGGTTTCGCTTCTGGTGTCGTGGGTGGTCGCGGTGCTTTTCGCGCCGTTGATCGGCGTCACATTGCTGCCCCGCAAGATGAAACATCATTCGGGCGAACCGGGGCGGGTACGGCACGCCTTTCACCGCGTCCTGCGGGCGGCGATGCACTATCGCTGGGTGACGATCGGGGTGACGGTTGCGGTCTTTGCCCTGTCGATCTCCGGCATGCGCTTTGTCGAGCAGCAGTTCTTCCCCAACTCCGACCGGCCGGAACTGGTCGTCGATTTTGCCCTGCCGCAGAACGCCTCGATCGCCGAGACGAAGGCGCAGATGGACCGGATGGAACAAGTGCTCGACGGCGATGCCGATGTGCTTTTCTGGTCGTCCTATGTCGGGCGGGGCGCGCCGCGCTTCCTTCTGTCGTACGATGTGCCGACGCCGGGGCCGAATACCGGGCAGATCGTGATCCAGACGCCTTCGGTCGAGGCGCGCGACGCGCTGCGCGAGAAGCTGCGCGCCATTGCCGCCAGCGACTTTCCCGGCATCGACATCTTCGTCAAGTTTCTGGAGATCGGCCCGCCGGTCGGGCGCCCGGTGCAATATCGGCTGTCCGGCCCCGATATCGACCTTTTGCGCGACAAGGCGCGCGAGCTGACGGCGGTCATCGCCTCGGATCCGCGGCTGTCCTATATCGTGATGGACTGGAACGAACCGGCGCGCGTGGTGCGGGTCGATATCCTGCAGGACAAGGCGCGCCAGCTGGGCATCTCGCAGCGCGATATCGCCGCGGCGCTGAATGCGATCTACGCCGGTTCGCCGGTCACGGAATTGCGTGACGCGGCCTATCTGATCAAGATCCTCGCACGCGGCGATGCACGCTCGCGAGAGATGGTCGAGGCGTTGCCCGATCTTCAGCTGTCGGCGGGCGATGGCCGGGCCATCCCCCTGCGTTCGGTCGCGACTTTCCGCTATGAGACCGAGCAGCCGGTGATCCATCAGCGTGACCGGATGCCCACGATTACCATCAAGGCGGCGATCACCACCAAGGATCAGCCCGCGACCATCGTCACCGCACTGAAGGACAAGGTCGCAGCCTTCAACGCCGGCCTGCCGCCCGGCTATCAGGCGGTGGTCGGCGGCACGGTCGAAAGCTCGGCCGAAAGTCAGGCGCCGATCGCGGCGGTCGTGCCCCTGATGATCCTGATCATGCTCGTCCTGATCATGATCCAGATGCAGAGCTTCCGGCTGGCATTCGTCGTCCTGTGCGTCGCGCCGCTTGGCCTGATCGGGGTCGTGGCCGCGCTGGTGCCGTCGGGCGCGCCGCTCGGTTTCGTGGCGATCCTCGGGGTTCTGGCGCTGATCGGCATCCTGATCCGCAATTCGATCATCCTGATTGACGAGGTCGAAGTGTTGAAGGCCGCCGGTCGCAGCGCCTGGCAGGCGGTGTTCGAGGCCTCGGACGCCCGCGCGCGCCCGATCCTGCTGACCGCCGCCGCGGCAAGCCTCGCGCTGATCCCGATCTCGCGCCAGATTTTCTGGGGGCCGATGGCCTATGCGATGATGGGCGGGATCATCGCCGGGACGGTCATCACGCTGGTCTTCGCCCCGGCGCTTTACCTCGCGGTCTTCCGGGTGAAGCCGGAATAGCGGGGCAAGTGGCGGGTGATCCGCCTTAGCCCTTGGCCAGGCGAATGGCCTCGCGCAGGTCGGCCAGACTGCCGACCTGGTTTGCGAGGATAAGGACAAGCCGCGCGTTCATGTCGTTCGCCTGTTCCTCTGTCATCTCGCGCTGCGCCTCGGTCAGCGCTTCGTAGAAGGCGTCGGGCGCTTCGATATTGGGGGTCAGGACAAGGCTCATTTCACGGCTCCTGCAGTGGCGCGACCGATTGCGGTGCGGACTTTTTCGGCGTCGAACGTGCGCCATCTGGCGGCGACATGCTGGTCGGGGCGGATCAGATAGACCGCGCCCTCTTTGCCGTCGTACCGTTCGGTCGCGTGACCCAGTGTGTCGTGGAAGTCCTTTCCGGCGACCAGAAGATTGGGCGAGAACGGCCCGGCGTCAACCGGCGCGACCTTGGTACCGAAACTCAAAAGGGTGAAACGCTCGCCAAGGAGGCCGAGCAGCCAACCGTCCTTGCCGCCGACCCGTATGGGCGCGTCTGCGGCGCAAGTGCCGGGCAGCATCCGCCCGTGCCAGGTGCCTTCGTCCGGCGTATTGAGCGGGCTGTGCTGATAGGGTGTCGGCGTCGAGAGTCGGCCGGAATTCACCAGCGGGCGGGCGAACGGATGCGTCTTCGACAGGGTAAGGACGGCTTTGCGGAACCGCCGCGAGGCCGCGTTCTTCGGTGTGATGAAGTCGGTCGACCGGGCGGAGTTCAGCAGGTTGTCATCCGCTGCAAAGGCGCGTTCGGTGTCGTAGCTGTCGATCAGCGCCACCGGCGCTTCGCCCCGCACCACCGCTGCGAGCTTCCAGCCAACATTGTCGATATCCTGAACGCCAGTGTTCGCGCCCCTCGCGCCGAAAGGCGACACCTGATGCGCCGCGTCACCGGCAAAGATTACGCGTCCGTGGCGGAATTTGTCGATCCGGCGGCAGGCGAACTGATAGACCGACGCCCATTCCAGCTCGAACTCCACATCCTCGCCCAGCATCGCCTTGACGCGCGGGATGATCCGCTCGGGTTTCTTTTCCTCCTCGGGATCGCTGTCCCAACCAAGCTGGAAGTCGAGCCGCCAGACATCGTCCGACTGCCGGTGCAGAAGCGCTGACTGGCCCCGGTGGAAATCGGGATCGAACCAGAACCAGCGCTCGGCCGGGAAGCCCGCCTTCATCACGATATCGGCGATCAGGAAGCGGTCCTGGAAGAACTGGCCGGTGAAGTCGGCGCCGACCATCTTGCGGATGTCGGAATTGGCGCCGTCGCAGGCCACGACCCAGTCTGCCTCCATGTTGAAGATGCCGTCCGGCGTTTCGACGGCGAGGCGGGCGTGATCCTCCTTCTGGCTCAGCGAGACCACCTTGTGCTTCCAGCGCAGGTCGATCCGCGGGTTGGCCTCGCAGGCGGTAACCATGTATTCCTCCAGATAATATTGCTGGAGGTTGATGAAGGCCGGGATCTTGTGGCCGTCCTCGGGCAGGAGATCGAACTGATAGACTTCCTGATCGCGGAAGAAGACCCGGCCGATCTTCCAGCCGACGCCCTTGTCGATCATCTGTTTCGCGACGCCGAGCCGATCCCAGATTTCCAGCGGCCGCTTGGCATAGCAGACGGCGCGCGAGCCGATCGAAACGGTGTTGTTGTCGTCAAGGACGACTACATCGAGCCCGCGCTGCGCAAAGTCGAGCGCCGCCGTCAGCCCGATAGGGCCGGCGCCGACGACCACAACCGAGTGGCGCTTGACCTGGCCGGATGTCTGCTCGCGCGATTGGACGTATGCGAACTCGGGATAGGAGTAGGTCTTAAACATAGCCCTTCCCAAGCTCCTTTGCATGCAACCAGGCGGCGTGCTGCGGGGCCTTCTTGGTCCGCGACCATTCTTCAAGCATGTCCCATTTCACCGCGTCGAGGCGCTTGAGCAGGGCTTCTTCGTCGGGATCCGGGCAGGCCAGTTCGATACGGTGGCCGTTCGGGTCGAAGAAATAGATCGAGTGGAAGATCGAGTGGTCGGTCACGCCCAGTACCTCGACGCCATTGGCTTCCAGATGGTTCTTGAACCCGATCAGCGTGTCGCGATCCTTCACCTTGAAGGCGAGGTGCTGGACCCATTTCGGCGTGTTCGGGTCGCGGCCCATTTCGGGCTTCGTCGGCAGTTCGAAGAAGGCGAGCACATTGCCGTTCCCGGCGTCAAGAAACAGATGCATGTAGGGATCGGGTTCGTGCGTCGAGGGCACCTGATCCTCTGCGATGGCCAGAACGAACGCCATATTGAGATTCTTCGTGTAGAACTCGACCGTCTCCTTCGCGTCCTTGCAGCTTTAGGCGACATGATGGATCTGCTCCAGCTTCAGTCTCGGCGCGTTCATTGTGACTCCTCCTCCATAATCATTGCAAATGCAATGATATATCAATGTCACAAATATGCCGCCCGATCCACAAAATTCGTTGCGTTCGCAACAACAATGATCTCCACTCACGGAAAAGAGGGGCGCATCATGCAGTTAGAGAGTTTTTTCCCCTATCGTCTGGCGGTCGCGGCCGAAGCCTTTTCCCGGCAACTGATTGAGGTTTATGGCCGAACCTACGGTCTGAAACGTGAAGAATGGCGGCTGATCTTCCTTCTAGCACGGGCACAGCGGATCGATTCGCTTGAGCTGGGTCGGCGCACCACACTCGACAAGGTCCAGGTCAGCCGGGCCGCGGCAAGACTTGAAGAGAAGGGGTTGATCACCAAGACGACCCCCGACAACGACAGGCGGCTGCGCGTTTACGGGATCACCGCCGAGGGGCAGGCTCTCTTCAACGAAATACTGCCGCAGGTCGAGGCGCGCGCCTCAGAGATCCTGAAATCCATGTCGGCGGAAGACCGGGCCGCGCTCGATCAGGGGTTGGAGGCGCTGAAGCGGGCGGTCGAGGGCCGGCGCAGATCGAGGGGGAAAGGCTAGATATCCTCGTCCTCGATCAGGGTCAGTGTCGTCATGAAGGCCTCGAGTTTGTCGCCCAGTCTGGAGAGCAGGCGGTCCTGGTGCGCGATGGCGACGGGAATGAGATCGGCCATAAGCTCCCAGCCCTTTTCGGTCAGGGCGAGCTTGACCAACCGGCGGTCATCCATATTCACGCTCTTGGTCAGATAGCCCGCGGTTTCGAGCCGCGACGCGGCGCGGCTGACCTTCGATTTCTCAAGCCCGACCCGCTTTTCCACGTCGCGAACCGAAATCTCGCCGGTCTGGGTAAGGTGAACGAGGACGCGCCATTCCGCAATCGTCAGGCCGAAGGTCTTTGCGTAATTGCGCGAAAAGTCGACGCTTAGACGCTCTGCAGCCACCGTAAGGCGATAGGGCAGGAACTCATTCAAGTTGAATTTCGGCGGACGTCTCATTCCAGTTCCCCTGCCTGCTGACGTCGCAGTGATAGGGTGATTTGTAGCATCTGCAACAATTAACTTGACTTGGTTGCATTTGCAACGACATGTTCTGTTGCGAGGGAGAGAACAGAATCGGTTCGCGAGGGGGGCGCTGAACGACATGCGCAACCCGACATGCGCCAGAAGCCGCCACCGGCCATTGCGGCCCGCCAGTGCCCGTTCCGAGCCACTTGAGGAGAGACAATGAGCAAAGCCTTCGCATCGGCGGGCGATCTTGCCGAGAAGAAAACCAGCTTCACCAAGGTGGGCGAGGGGCTCTATGCCTTCACCGCAGAGGGCGATCCGAACACCGGCGTCATCATCGGCGACGACAGCGTGATGATCGTCGAGGCGCAGGCGACGCCGCGGCTGGCGCGCAAGGTGATCGACTGCGTGCGGTCCGTCACCGACAAGCCGATCAGCCATGTCGTGCTGACCCATTATCACGCCGTCCGGGTGCTTGGCGCCTCGGCCTATGGCGCGGATCAGATCATCATGTCCGACGCCGCGCGAGCGATGGTGGTCGAGCGCGGGCAGGAAGACTGGGACAGTGAGTTTGCCCGCTTTCCGAGGCTCTTCCAGGGGCATGAAGAAATCCCCGGCCTGACCTGGCCGACGACGACCTTCAGCGATGCGATGACGGTCTATCTCGGTAGACGCCGGGTCGACATCCAGCATCTGGGCCGCGCGCATACCGCAGGCGACGCAGTAGTCTGGGTGCCGGACCAGGAGGTCATGTTCACCGGCGATATCGTCGAATATCACTCCGCCTGCTATTGCGGCGATGGCCATTTCGCCGACTGGGCCGGGACGCTGGAGAATATCGCGAGCTTCGATCCGGTCGCGATCGCGCCGGGGCGGGGTGATGCCCTTGTGGGCCGCGAGATGGTCGCGAAGGCCATCGCCGCGACGTCCGATTTCGTCGAAAGCACCTACCGCCCGGCCGCGAGGGTCGCGGCGCGCGGCGGCAGCCTGAAGGAAGCCTGGGACGCGGTGCGCGCCGAATGTGATCCGAAATTCAAGGACTACGCGATCTACGAACACTGCCTGCCGTTCAACGTGTCGCGCGCCTACGACGAGGCGCGCGGCATAGATACGCCGCGGATCTGGACCGCGGCGCGCGACCGCGAAATGTGGGATGCGCTGCAAGGATAGCGGCAGCCGCGCGCGGGGGCCAACAAGCGAGTGACAGTTTCCATGGAGGAGGAACAATAATGACCGTTAACATGAAAGGCTTGGGCCGACTTCTGGCCGGTGTCGTCTTGTCGATCGGCGCGACCGCGACAAGCACGCTTGCAGAGACGACCCTGTCGCTGTCAAGCTGGCTGCCGCCACGCCATCCGCTTGTCGTCAATGCGGTCGAACCATGGGCCGACAAGGTCGAGGAAGTCACCGAAGGCCGCGTTACCGTTCGGGTCCTTGCCAAGCCGATGGGCCCGCCCCCGGCGCATTTTGACATAGCGGCCGAAGGGGTCGCCGACATCGCCTACGGCCTGCATTCCTTCACGACGGACGACCGGTTCAAGCGGTCGCGGATCGGCCAGTTTTCGTTCATCGGCGACGATGCTGTCGCCGCCTCAAAAGCCTTCTGGAACATCTATTCGGGCCAGCTTGAGGCACAGAAGGAACATCAGGGTGTGAAGCTCCTCGGCCTCTTCGTGCACGGCCCCGGTGTACTGCATTCCAAGGACCGGAAGATCGAAGGCCGGGCCGATCTGTCCGGGCTGAAGATCCGCGTGCCGGGCGGCTATATCTCCGATCTCATGGCCGACCTCGGGGCGACCACGCTCTTCATGTCGTCGAGCGAGGTCTACGAGAAGCTGTCGCGCGGCGTCATCGATGGCGTCACCTTCACCTACGAGGCGCTGACCGCGTTCAAACTGACGAATGACATCAAATACACGATGCGCGTGCCCGGCGGTTTCTACAACACCACCTGGTTCCTGGTGATGAACGAGGCCAAGTGGAACGAAATCTCGCCCGAGGATCAGGCTGCGATCGAGGCGATCTCGGGACTTGCCTTCGCCGAACTGGCGGGGATCGCCTGGAATGCGGCGGATGAGGCGGCAAAGGCCGCGATCAACGAGGCCGGCATCGAAGTCTATGACGCCCCCGCGCCGCTCCTCGAGGAAATCAAGGCGAGCGCCGCAAAGTTCGAAGCGACCTGGGCCGAGGATGTGGCCAAGGACGGTTACGACGGCGCAGCGGCGCTGCAGGCCCTGCGCGCGGAAACCGGTGTGGAGTACTGAGTGATGGAGCGGCTTCGGCAAAGGTTCAGGCGCCGTTCCTCCGGCGACGACCAGACATTAGACATCCGGCTCTTTCTGGAACGGACACTCGGGGTCGGAGCCGCTCTTATCTTGTTCATCCTCATCCTGATAACCTGCGTGGATGTGGTGGGGCGATATTTCTTCGGGGCGCCGCTGAGCGGCGCCTTCGAGATGACCGAGATCATGCTGGCAGCGCTTGTCTTCACCGCGCTGCCACTGACGACCGAGCGGGTGGAGCACGTCGAGGTCGACCTCCTTGCCTCGATGGTGGGCGCCTCGGCAAACCGGCTGATGATAGCGTTCGCGGGCCTGTTTTCAGCGGCGCTCCTGGCGACATTCTCCTGGCGCCTGGCATCGCATGCCTACAAGGCGGCGATGGACGGGACAGTCACCAACGCGCTGCACATTCCCTTGGCGCCGTTCGGTTATCTTGCAAGTTTTTCCTGCCTTCTGTGCGCGTTCATCGCCTTCCTGCGCGGCATCATCCCGCCAAGCGAACCCGCCGACGCGAACCAGCCCGGGGAGGGCGCGCTATGATCGAATCCCTGATTGGTTTCGCGGTCCTTCTTTTGCTGATCTTCATCCGGGTTCCGATCGCTTTTGCGATGGCGGCGGTGGGCGGCATCGGCTTTGCCCTGATGCGCGGCTGGGCGCCTGCCTGGTCGATGACCGGCCAGGTCGCCTTCGATACATCGCTGTCCTACAGCCTCTCGGTCATTCCGCTTTTCATCTTCATGGGCAACGTTCTGGCCGCGTCCGGCGTCGCGCATGGGCTCTATGCCGGGGCTGACAGGATCTTCGGGCGCATGCGCGGCGGGCTTGCCATGGCGGCGGTCTTTTCTTGCGGCGGCTTTTCCGCAGTCTGCGGATCGTCGCTTGCCACCGCTGCGACCATGTCGAAGGTCGCGATGCCGTCGATGCGGAAATATGGCTATGACGACCGGCTCGCCACAGGCGCGATCGCGGCCGGTGGCACGCTCGGTATCCTGATCCCGCCGAGCGTGATCCTGATCATCTTCGGCCTTCTGACCGAAACCAATATCGCGAAACTCTTCGTCGCCGGGATCATTCCGGGTGCGGTCGCGGTTCTTTTCTATCTGATCGCTGTGCGCGTGGCGGTTGCCTTCAACCCTGCGCTTGCGCCGGCGGGCAGGGCGACCGTGCCGATGACCCGTTCCGACATGGTCGGTGTCCTTTGCGTGCTCGGGCTCTTCCTGTTCATCATGGCGGGGATCTACGGCGGCCTCTTCACGCCCACCGAAGCGGCGGGGATGGGCGCGGCCGCGGCGGTCGTCATTGCGCTCGCGCTGCGCACGATGAGCCGGGCCGACTTCCTTGAGGCGACGCTCGACAGCGTGCGCGCCACCGCGATGATCTTCGCCATCATCATCGGTGCCGAGCTTTTCACCAACTTCATCAATTACGCGGGGTTGCCCGACGCGCTCGCCGATTTCGTCGCCGATCACGAGATGCCGGTCTGGATGGTCATGACCTTTATCGTTCTCGTGTACATGCTTCTGGGGTGCGTTCTGGAGAGCCTGTCGATGGTCCTCCTGACCGTACCGATCTTCTATCCGCTGATGTACAAGCTGCCGTTCACCAACGAACTGCTGCTTGACCCCGAAAATGCGATGATCTGGTTTGCCATCATCGTGGTCGTGGTCACCGAAATCAGCCTGATCACGCCGCCGGTCGGGATGAATGTCTTCGTGCTGAGGGGCGTCCTGCGCGACGTATCGCTCAGCACGATCTTCCGCGGGGTGCTGCCGTTCTGGATTGCCGACATCGTGCGCCTTACGCTGCTGATCGTGGTGCCGTCGCTGTCGCTCTGGCTCGTCGGAAAGATGTAGGCCGAACGGAAAGCCACCCGGTAGTATCGCTGCGCTGACTACACCAGGTATCTTTCCCCACGGCTGGCATCGGCGTCCGCCGGTCGCGGCGACCCGCCAGTCGAGAGTGCGAGCTAGCGCCGTTTGGTATCGTGCCGCCTTTCGATGCTTGAAATCAGGCTCGCGGCGCCGAGTGTCAGGATCACGTAAAGGATCGCGGCCGAGTTGAACGGGGCGAAGGGCAGGAAGCTTGCCGACTGGAACTCCCGCATGCGCTGGGTCACGTCCCGGACCGAGAGGATCGACAGGAGCGAGGTGTCCTTCAGGATCGCGATGAACTCGTTGCCAAGCGGCGGGATCACGATCTTCAGGGCCTGCGGCAAAACCACCAGCCGCGCGACCTTGTAATTGTTGAGGCCGAGCGAGCGGGCTGCCTCTATCTGCCCCGCTGGCACGGCCTCGATGCCCGCCCGGAAAATCTCTGCCAGATAGGCAGAATATCCGATCGCGATCGCTATGACCCCCCTGAGGACGTTTGGCATTTCGATGGCGCCGCCCGAGATATCCTTCAGCGCGCCAGCGAACGGCAGGCCGACGAAGAGGATAATGACCAGCATCGGGATGCCGCGCACCGTGTCGATGAAGAACTCGGCACTGACCGAGAGCGGGTGGCGGCCGTGCTGATGGGCCGAGAAGGTGAGAAGACCGATGAGCAGCCCGCCGACAAACAAAAGGAGCGCCGGAACGCGGTAGCGATCGGGCAGCTGGCTGATCTCCCACAGGATCGGCTGACCTTCAGGGGCGAGTTCTGCCGGAACGAGTGCGGCCGAGACCTGGCTGCCGTCGGCCAGCGCCTTCAAGGCATTCTCGTTGGATGCAGAGCTGCGAAGCCCGATCTCGCGGTCGAGCGTCGGGTCGAACTCCGCAAAGCGGATGGCATCGACGAGCGCCTTCGGCGTTCCCTTCACGATCGCCACCCGCTTGTCGAGCGAGCCGACAAGAACGAAGCGCTCATGCGGCAGGTTCCAGAGGATGGCCGCCACGAGAATGGCTGCGGCGCAGGCCGCGCCCCAGATACGGGTGGTCATCTTCGAGGGGCGCAGGAACAGAAGCCCTGCCCAGATCAGACCGAGGCTGCCCGCCAGCAGATAGGCGAAGATGCCCGCGCGCAGCGTGGTGAAGAGGCCTGAGGCAAAACCAAGGTGCGCCGCGAGCAGGAGATAGGCCAACCCAGCGACATTGAGTGCCAGAAGCGCCAGCGATGCCCAGCGACCGATCATGGTCCGGCCCTTCGCGACGCCCAGTTCAACAAGACCTGCCAGCGAAAGGACGACGATCACGCCTGAATAGAGCCGAAGACCCTTGCCGAACACTGTGGCGACATGGGCCGCCGCTTCCGGCGTCAGCTGGCGCGGGGTGGTCGATTTGATCACCAAGTCCGAGGTCGCCGGATCAAGCGAATTGGCCACGATCGAGGAGGCGAGTGCCGACAGATCGCCGAAGGCCGCCAACGCCACCGCCAGGATGGCGCTGCCCAGAAGCGCTGCGATGGCCAGGGTACGGCTGCGCCCCTGTTCGGTTGCGCCGCGCAACCTCAGGACCGGCCAGATGATGCCCAGGACCAGCACCGCCATGATCAGGAACCAGTCGCGCAGGAGGACCGGGGCCCCCTGCTCGACGCCGAGGATCGCCGTGATCGACCGTTTGTAATTCGGCACCATGGTGAAGAGGTACAGAATGAACGGCAGCATCGTCAGGATGACAAGATTGCTGGGTCGGATGCGAGCGAGCCGGTGCATGGCGGTCCATATCTTTCAGGGAAAAGGGGGGCCGTGCGCGGCAACCGCGCGCGGCCCGGCGGGCACTTCAGTACCCGAAGTGGCTGTCACTCGGTCGTCCAGTATTTTGCGACAAGCGCGTCGAGCGTGCCGTCAGCCTGGATCGCGGCCAGCCCCTCGTTGAAGGCGGCCACATTCTCGTCGCCCTTGCGGAAGACGAGGCCGAGCGGGTCGGACTGAAGGCCCGTGATCCCGATGATAAGGCTGCCTGCGAATTCCTTCTCGTAGGCGGCGGCCGAGGTGCCGTCGATCACGACACCCGCGACATCGCCGTTCTGCAGCGCCACGACCGCGCCCACGAACGTGTCGTAGAGCGCGACGTTATCGCGGCCGACAAGCTCTTCGGCCAGCTGGGCATTCGTCGTCGCGGTCTGCGCGGCAAGCTTGCGGCCCGAAGATTTGATGTCGTCAAGCGTCATCCCCTCGTCTTCGACCCGGACGAGCACCGCCTGACTTACGATGATGTAGGGCTCAGAAAAATCCATCGTCTGCTTGCGTTCGTCAGTGATCGAGACGCCCGAGGCGACAAGGTCGAATTCGCCCTGCTGCAGCGCCCCGAAGATGCCGTCCCAGGCGGTGGTCACGAATTCGGCCGTGCAATTGATGCGCTCGCAGATCGCATTCACCACATCGACGTCGAAGCCGACGATCTGCCCGGTTGCGGGATCGACGGTTTCCATGGGCGGATAGGTCGTGTCGGAGCCGACCTTCAGATGGGCGCCGCCCAGGTCGGCGGCGTTTGCAGCAAATCCCAGGGTGGCGATCGCTGCGGCCAGGATAGTGGTTTTCATCTTCTTCTCCTCTGTTGCGCAAGATGTCCCGTTTCGATCAGCCGGTCGGGCTGGCGCGGGATCAGTATTGGCCGGAAGACCTTCTGGAGGTCCGACGGCGGCTCCCCCGCCATGCGGCGGAGGAGGAACTCTCCCAATGTGCGGCCGAGATCCTCGACCGGTTGGAAATGCGTGGTGAGTGGCGGTGCGAAATATTCCGAGACGTTGAGATCGTCATAGGCGATCACCGAAACGTCGCTCTCGGCCGAAAGACCGAGGTCGCGCAGACCCGCGAGGACACCGAGTGTCGTTGCCTCGTTCACGCAGATAAAGCCGGTCGGCGGGCGGGCATTGCCGTGCAACCGGTGTGCGGTGTCGCGCCCGAACCGGGCCGTCAGGTCGCCTTCGGCGATCAGATCGTCACAATCCGGCAGACCCGCTTCGGCGAATGCGGTGCGGAACCCCTCGGCGCGGCTTTGCGCGTAGGCCAGGTCGGGACGGGGATTGATCAGTGCAATGCGACTGTGTCCCCCGGCAATCAGGCGGCGTGTCGCGTCCAGCGCGATCCAGTGGCTGTCGATATCGACGAAGGCGTAGCGCGCGGCAGTGTCGCAGCGCCCCATCGCCACGAAGGGGAAATCGGCGCTGCTGAGGAAGTCGATGCGGGGATCGCTCTGGCGGATGCCGGAAAAGGCGATCCCGTCGGCCAGCCCGCGCCGGACGATGGTTCCGGCGACCTTCAGACCCTCGTCCGCATCGCGGATCGGGTATATCGACAGCTGGTAGGGCGAGCCCTCAAGCGCCTGGCTGATACCGCTTAATATCTCGGCATATTCGACGCCGTTCCATTCGTGGCCCTCGGCAACCGATATCGGCATGAGGACCGCCACCTGAAAGGTCTTTCCGGTGCGCAGCGAGGCGGCGCGCGGATTGACCGAATAGCCGATCTGCCTTGCCGCTTCGCGGATGCGTTCCTTGGTGTCTTCCGTGACCACCGGCGAGTCGTTCAGCGCCTTGGAAACGGTCGCAATGGAATAGCCGGTCACTTCGGCGAGTGTCTTCACGGTCGGGCGCATACCCTTCGGCGCGCTATGCGACCGTCGGGCCGTCATGGCTGCCCCACTCCTGACCATTGGCTCCGGCTTCTCATAAAAACGTTTTTATGACATCGCCGGGTCGAGTCAAGGCCTAAGGCCTGTCACTGCTTGGCTGACGACGTCGCAAGCGGCATGACCTTCGGTATCTGCCGCTTGAGATAGTCAGCCCAAGACCGCTGCATCCAGAATCGCAGCTCGGCGAGTTGGACACAGCAAGGGCCGCTTGACTTGTCGAGATTAAGCAATAAAAACGTTTTTATAGAATACGAGCCACAAAAGTGGCACCCGAAAGTCCCGTGCAGCGAGAGGAAAAGGTGATGTCGAACACCCCCAAACCCGCTCTGCCGTTAGAAGCACGTGCTGCCGCTTTGCGATTCCCGGCAAGCTTTAGGTTCGGCGCCGCGACATCATCCTATCAGATCGAAGGCGGCATGGATGCCGACGGCAAGGGCAAGAGCATCTGGGACACTTTCACGCGCCGACCCGGCGTGATCAGTGATGGTTCCTCTGGCGACGTGGCCTGTGACAGTTATCACCGCTGGCCAGACGACATCGCCTTGCTGCGAGAGATGGGTCTTGGAAGCTATCGCTTTTCGCTCAGCTGGCCGCGCATACAGCCGGGCGGTCGCGGCAAGGTCAATGCGAAGGGCATCGGCTACTATGACCGCCTGATCGACGAACTTCTCCGCGCCGGGATCGAGCCCTTCGTCACCCTCTACCACTGGGACCTGCCGCAAGAGCTTCAGGATGACGGCGGCTGGTATGTCAGGGAAACCGCCAACCGGTTTGCCGACTACGCCGAGATTGCGGTTGCCGCCCTCGGGGACAGGGTGAAAAGCTGGACCACGCTGAACGAACCCTGGACCTTTGCATGGACGGGTCACGCCTATGGTGAAGATGCTCCGGGGTTCACCGATGGTGTCAAGGGTGGCCTCACGGCCAGCCACCATGCGCTTTTGGCGCACGGTCTGGCGGTGCCGCGGATCCGCGCCGCCGCCCCTGGGGCGGATGTAGGCATCGTCCTGGATTTCAACGTCGTCCATCCGGCCAGCAGCGCACCCCAGGACCGGGCCGCTGCCAAACGCTTCGAAGGTGTGCAGAACCGCTGGTACCTCGATGCGGTTTTCAAAGGCCGCTATCCCGATGACATTCTGGAACTTTGCGCCGTGGACCTGCCCGACATCCGGCCGGACGACAATGCGCTGATCGCACAGCCGCTCGACTTTCTGGGCATGAACATCTACCGCCGTTCGGTGATCGGCACAGGCAGCGAGCTGCCGCCGCTCAGTTTCACCCGGACGAATCCGCCGGGCCGCAATTCGGCGCTGAACTGGGAAATCTGGCCACGCTGCATCAGCGAAGCCCTTGAATATGTCCACCGCGAATATGCACCCGGGCAGATATTCATTACGGAGAACGGCCTGGCGACGCCCGCCGAAACGCCCGGAGCGGACGGACGGGTATTTGACCTGGAGCGTGCCGAATATTTCGTCGACCACCTTGAGCAGGTGTCAAAAGCCCTAGACTCCGGCGTGCCGGTGAAGGGCTATTTCGCCTGGACCCTCATCGACAATTTCGAGTGGGCCTATGGCTATGCGTCGCAATTCGGTCTCGCCTATCTGGATCGAAAGAGCCTTGACCGGCGGCTGAAATATTCGGGCGAGGTCTACGGACACATCGCCCGAAACGGGCGCTGACAGATGTCCGCCGTCGTCGTGACCGGCGCCAACAGGGGTCTCGGCCTCGAACTGGTTCGCCTGTTTGCCGCCTCCGGCGCCTCCGTGGTTGCAGTCTGTCGTACCCTGCCAGATGACCCGCCGTCCCTGGCGGATGGCGACATCCGCTGGCTGCCGCTTGATCTGGCCGACGCCGATGCCGTTGCCGCCTTTCCGGCGGTGTTTGGGGCGCTGCCGGTAGGGGTCGTCGTCCACAATGCCGCGATCCGCGGCGCGACGGGCGGGCTCAGCGATCTTCACGCCGACGACTTCACCCAGGTCATGAAGGTGAACGCGCTGGCGCCCCTGCTTCTGACCCGCGCGCTCTTGCCAAATCTGATGGCGGGGCGCCGCCGCACGGTCGCGATGATATCCTCCCGAGCCGGGTCGATGGCCGAAGGTCTCGACCCTGACGGCGATTACGCCTACCGGCAATCGAAAGCGGCGCTGAACATGGGGGCGCGGAAGCTCGCCTATGATTATCCGGACCTGAAAGTACTACTGTTGCACCCGGGATGGATGCGCACCGACATGGGGGGGGCGGACGCGGAAATCGACGCGGCCGACGCCGCCCGCGGGCTGATTTTACGCATTTCCGAAGCAGACCGCCGGGCCAGCGGCAGCTTTCAGACCTGGGATGGCCGTCCTATCGCCTGGTGACAGGGCTCTGTTGCAAAAATCGGCTTCTGACCGGACCTGGCCTTTCCCCGGGCGGACCTATCCTGCGACCTCCGTGATGGGTGTGCCGAGGGCGGTGAACCCGTTTAGGACGGCGAAACGGACCTGGAACTCTGCAACCTGAGGGTCGAAGTCCCGCGCGGAAAGATGCTGCCCGAGGAGCTTGATGCAGTGCATCTTGGTTTCAGCGCGGCTTCGGCGGTGGTAACCGCTCCATCGTCGCCAGATGGTTCGACCCACACGCTTCGATGTTCGCAGGATTTCGTTGCGCGCGACAGCTCCGGCGGTGCCAGGTTTCCAGAGTTTGGCGTTCTTGCGGGGCGGGATGATTGCGGCGGCACCTCGGGCAGCATGGCGGCGTCGCTGTAGTCGGGCTGCCGCGAGCACTTGCCGGTCGGCGTCGCTTCCCACATCATGGCAGGATCGAACCAGATCGTCCCCGCGCCGCGGCGCTTCAGCGCTTCGCTATAGGCGGGCCAGTTCCTCGTCTTGCAGGTCGGGGGTGTTGGTCTGCTCATGCAGTCCAGCTACCACTCTGGATTCACGAGATGAATCCCTCACGCGATTTGTGCAACAGAGCCGTTTCGAATCGCGGCATCACTCAGGGGCATGGTCCGGGGCACCGTGTTGGACTGTCCCGGACCGCAACGGACAAACGATCTGCACAAACCCTTATAAGAAAGGCTTCATGGATGTCATGGGACGATCTCGGATGTAAAAGTGGTGGCGAGGGAGGGACTCGAACCCTCGACCTTGCGATTATGAGTCGCACGCTCTAACCAGCTGAGCTACCTAGCCACTTGGGCGGCGTAGGTATGTCAGGCCCCCGGCCGCGTCAAGGGCGGAATCGCTCCGTCTGCCCCGGGACGTCAGAAGCCGAAATAATCGCGGTACCAGGCCACGAACCGCGCCATGCCTTCCCGAATGCTCGTTTCGGGGCGGTAGCCAGTCAGGCGGGCGAGAAGGCCGTTGTCGGCCCAGGTCGCGACCACATCACCCTTCTGCATACCCATCAACTTCTTCACCGCCTGTTGGCCCGCCGCCGCTTCGATTGCGGCGATGAAATCGCCAAGGCTCACCTTCTCGCCATTGCCGACATTCACTACCCGCCAGGGCGCCACCGGCGACAGGCTGTCGCCCGCCGCAATCTGGTCGGGCGATGCCGGGCGGACAGGCGGATGGTCGATGAGAAGCCGCAGCGCCCGAACCAGATCGGTCACATAGGTGAAGTCGCGGTACATGTCGCCCTGTCCGTAGACCTCGATCGGTTCGCCCGCTAGGATCGCACGGGTGAACTTGAAAGGTGCCATGTCGGGCCGCCCCCATGGCCCGTAGACCGTGAAGAACCGAAAGCAGGTTGTGGGCAGATTGTAGAGATGCGCCCAGGAATGGCTGAGGTTCTCGGTCGCCTTCTTGGTTGCGGCGTAAAGAGAGACCTGGGTATCTGCCTTGTCTGTTTCGCGGTAAGGCATCTCGGTATTGGCGCCGAAGACCGAGGAGGTGGAGGCGAGCATCAGGTGCTTCACCCCCTGATCGCGCGCCGCCTCCATCACGTTGAACGTGCCCTCGATATTGGCCGAAAGATAAGAGCGCGGCGCCTCGAGGCTGTAGCGCACGCCGGCCTGGGCGGCGAGATGGACGATGGCGTCGGGGCGGAAGGCCCTGATGTCTGCGGCGAGTTTCCCTGCCCCTTCCAGCATCCCGCGGGTGAAGGTGAAACCGTTCCGCCCGGTAAGCCGCGCGAGCCGCGCCTCTTTCAGTGCCGGATCGTAATAGGGTGTCATCCCGTCGAACCCGTGGACGATGAAGCCCTCGTCCAGCAGATGTTCGGCCAGGTGGAAGCCGATGAAGCCTGCCGCCCCCGTCACATAGATCCGCTTCATGCCACCCCCGCGCCTTTTGGTCTCAATAGCGCCCGCGCGCCTCAAGTCCAAGTCTTGGTTCTTTCGGGCAGGGCCGGGGGCCTGCCCCCGGCCCCCCCGGAGGTATTTGGGCCAAGATGAAAGGGCTCTGTCGCGAACGTCTTCGGTTGACCCGAGCGGGTCGTGACCAGACATTGCAGTCCTCCAGGAACACCGGGCGAAGGCGGGGCGATGATCTCGTTCAAGGGCGCGCGGTTTCCGAAAGATGTGATCCTGTTCGCGGTATTCTTCTACGTCCGGTACACGGTGTCGTACCGCGACCTTGAAGAGATCCTGGCAGAGCGGGGCGCGCGAGTGGACCATGCGGCGCTGAACCGCTGGTTGGCCAAGTACTCGCCGCTGATCGCAAGCACGGCGCGGCGCCGAAAGGCCCCGGCGGATCGATCCTGGCGTATGGACGAGACCTGCATCAAGGTGAAGGGCGAGTGGGTCTATCTTTGCCGAGCGATCGATAAGCTTCAGAAAACCCTCGACTTGATGCTGTCCAAGCGGCGCAACAAGACGGCTGCGACCAAGTTCTTCGCACGCGCCCTTGAGGTGAACGGACTACCCCGCAAGATCGTCATCGACCGCAGCAGAGCCAACACTGCCGGGATCAGCGTGATCCCCCATTGATTGATCTCACGATGCAATGCGGCGACTTGGTACGAACGCTTCAGCTCTCCTCCCGAACAGGCGAATGGTGGTTTCATTATTGGCCGCCGTTGAAGCAGGTCCAGCGTCCGCCCGAAAGTGCCCATGCGACAACATGAGGTCCCGGCCCGGACACCCCTTCCGACTTCGGAACCAGGCTGCCGAGGGCATCGAGATCCGTTGTCGTGCGGCAAGGACTTTCTGCCAGTTCAGGCACCACCACCTGCTGCAGTGTCGATCCGTCCGGATCCCGGCGTACCGCTATGTCCTCGAAGCTCGCAACGCGTTGGATCACACCCTCGGCGCTCCCGATCCGGCTGCGATCCGGAACGACTAGACCTTGAACGATCTTTTCGCGGGAACCTGAGTCGGCCTCGATAACAAGTTCGTCCGCACAGGTTACCGGATCGCCCGTGAAAACGATGCCGGCCACGTCCGCCTCAACCAGTTGCAGAATCAACACGCCAACGCGCACCGCCACCGGGTGCATCGAGGGCCAACCTATCGCCGCTCACAAACTGGAGAAATCACACAATCCTGCAACATTTTCTCCACACCTTTCCGGAGCGGGTTTCAGGAAGGGAAAGTGGCATGTCACTCCTAGGTTTGCGCAGGAACCGGACCACCCCAACCGGGACGCCCACATCAGAAAAGGCTTCGGTTGATCCGAGCGGAAATGTGTGGGCGCGTCGCAGAAGTTTCTCGACAGTTCTGGCCAGTTCCCTGCAGACGGGAGCGGCCAGGTTTCGAGCCCTCGCGATTGCGGCGTTGGTGCCGCTTGTTCAGGTGTTTGCGATCAATTCTGCCCTGGCGGACTCCGTTGTCATTTCCACACTGGAGTGGCCGCCATATGCATCGGCCGAATTGCCCAAGGGCGGTGCGACAACAGAGGTGGTGAGGCAGGCCTTCGCGGCAGCAGGTCTTGAAGCAGAAGTTCGGGTTCTTCCCTGGAAGCGCGCGATCTCTGATGCGAAAGACGATATGAAGATTGCGGCTTACTATCCGGGCTACCACTGTCGGCATGTCGAAGGTTTCGTGGCTTCCGAGCCGATCGGAACCGGCCCACTGGGGTTCGCAGAAAACATGGATGCGCCGGTCGAGTGGACCAGCATCGACGACATCGGCGAACAGAAACTCAAGGTCGGGACAGTCTTGGGTTATGCCAATACCGATGAGTTTGACGAAAAGGCCGGAACCGGCTGGGTCCGGGCAATCCCGGCACCTGATGACGTCACCAACCTGCGCAAGCTGATGCTCAAGCGGATCGACATGGCTGTCATCGACAAGTTGGTGATGTCTTATCTTCTGGCAACCGAGCCAACGCTGAGTGGCGGCGGAGAGATACTTAAATTCGACAGCAAGACTCTCGACGACAAGACGCTGTTCCTCTGTTTCAACGACGACGAAGCGGGCCATGCAATGCGTGACCGCTTCAATGCGGGCCTTGCGAAAATCGACATCGACGCGATCGTCGAACGCTACTTCGCCGAGGAGTTCTGATGAACGCGGTGCCAGGCACGGCGCGGGATTCCGACCTTGACCCGAAAGCCGCCGCCAGCCGAGACGGATTTGGCAGATCGGTCCAGGGGAAGTTCCTGCTCTTTGTCGTGCCGCTCGTGCTGCTCTCGACACTCATTGTATTCGGCCTGTTCGAATGGAATGCCCGGCGCTCTGCGGCCGAGCAATTGCGGATCAAGCTGGACAAGCTGGTGGAGATTCAAAGCGCCGTAGTGGCCGAGTCGCTTTGGAACGTCGCGGATCAACAGATCAAACTGATCCTCGCCGCACTTGCAACCGACCCGGATGTGTCGGCTGCTGCTGTCTACGATGAAAGGAACCGGCTTGTCGCATCTGTCGGCGACCTGGCGCTGTTGGACAGGTCGAACTACACGGATTCACTGGATATTCTCTACAATAGCGGGGATCAGCCCATCAAAATCGGCCTGTTTCGCGTAGCCCTGACCGAGGCGCGCCTGGCCGAGATGACCCGCGAGCGGATGATACTCGTGACCTTCCTGGCCGGTATCCTGCTGGCAACCGTGGTTACAGCAACGCTGGCCGCCAACAAGCGCATCATTGGCCGGCCGCTCGCCCTTCTTCTGAATTCGATCCAAGAGGCGCAAAATAGCGGCAACCGCGCTCCTGTGGACTGGTCCAGCGACGACGAGATTGGCCGCGTGGTGCGGGCTTTCAACGACATGCAGGCGCGCCAGAACGCCTACGAACAGCAGTTGCGGCATTCAAACGACATGCTCGAAGCGCGCGTCGCTGAGCGGACAGCGGACCTTGCGCATGCCGAAGCGACCGCCAGCGAGGCGCGCAGCCAGCTTACCGATGCGATCGAGAGCATCTCGGAAGGCTTTGCGCTCTTTGATCGCAATGAGCGGTTGGTCGTTGCCAATCACCGCTACCGTGAAATCATGTTGGGCAACGATGGCGAGATCTCGGCCGGTACACCGTTCGCTGAGATCGTGAGCCGCGCCGCCACAGCCGGTCGTTTCCCGAACGCCAATCAGGATCCCGAACAATGGATCGAACGGCAGATCACGCGACATCGCTCGCCTGGCCCGCCCTACATCCAGGAAATGGCGGGCAACCAATGGCAACAGATCAACAATCGCATCACCGACAAGGGCGGCACGGTTGCCGTCCATTCGGATATCACCAACATCAAGCGGATTTCAGACGAACTCAAGCGCGCGAAGGACGCCGCAGAGGCAGCCAACGAGGCGAAAAGTGCTTTCCTTGCGACGATGAGCCATGAGATCCGGACGCCTTTAAATGGTATCATCGGCATGAGCACGCTTCTATCCGGCACGCCGCTGACAGAAGAACAACGCGATTTCAGCGACACGATAGCGACGGCCGCGGACACGCTCCTGACGATCATCAGCGACATCCTCGATTTTTCGAAGGTCGAGGCCGGCGCTCTTGAACTTGAGCGGACGCCGATGGACCTGACCGAAACCATCGAAAGCGCAGCCGAGCTTGTCGCCGCGAAGGCCTCCGAGAAAGGTATTGAACTGGCCTGCCGGATCGATCCCGACGTTCCCATCGCGGTTTACGGGGATCCGATCCGGCTGAAGCAGATTCTCATGAATCTGCTCAACAACGCCGTGAAATTCACCGAGGTCGGCGAAGTCATTCTGACGGTTTCGACGGACTTTCCGGATGCGAGCCAGACGCCCGGAGCGACCATGATGTTGACCTTCACCGTGCGCGACACGGGTATCGGCATTCCTGCCGACAGGATGGATCGTCTCTTCAAGTCCTTCAGCCAGGTCGACGCGTCGACGACGCGCAGATACGGCGGAACCGGGCTTGGGCTGGTGATCACCAAGCGGCTTGTAGAACTCATGGGTGGTACGATCGGCGTCGAAAGTGTGCCCGGCGAAGGGACGACTTTTGCCTTTACGCTTCCATGTGAGGTCGCCGAGTTGCCTGATCGGTTGGATCGCGCGGCGATGCTGGAGACAATCAAGGGGTCCCGAATTCTCGTCGTTGACGACAATCGAACCAATCAATTGATTCTAAACGAAAGATTTCGGGCCTGGGAGTTGCTGCCGACGGCGGTTGGCTCCCCCGAAACAGCATTGAAATTGCTGGCCTCAGGTGAACGCTTCGACGTGATCGTGGTGGATTTCAAGATGCCAAACATGAGCGGATTTGAATTCACCACTGCCGCGCGCACATCGTTAGGCGAGGCTGCACCACCAATGATACTTTTCACCTCGGTCGCGCCGCTGGACGTGGAGTTTCGCGAAGGGGCAGCTCGCATGGACTACGCGGCCACGCTGCCGAAACCGGCCAAATCCGGGCAGCTCCTCGCTGCATTGTTGAAAGCTCTTGCGCCCGATCATCGCGTTCACCTCAGTCCCGATCGCGCTGCGACCGCCGCCTTGCCCATCCAGACCTGCGAACTGCATGTGCTGCTGGTGGACGACAATTCGATCAACCGAAAAGTCGGCCAGAAGATACTGAAGACTCTGGGCTTCGAGGCGGTGGTCGTGGGCAGCGGCGCCGAGGCAATATCGCGGTGTCGAGAGGAAGAGTTCGACATTGTCCTGATGGATATCGAGATGCCGGACATGGACGGCATCGCGGCGACAAACAGAATTCGGTCGATCCTACCTCCCGGCCGCGTTCCCTATATCGTTGCATTGACCGCGAATGCCATGGCCACGGAACGCGAAACTTACCTGAAATCGGGAATGGATGACTACCTGAGCAAGCCCATCGACGTCGAAGCGCTTGCTGCCAGCATCGATGCCGCTCGGCGGCATCGCATCGGCCAGGCAGAAGCAGGACAAGTCCGCCGGACTTAGGAGAGCGGGATGAGGGATGCAAACATTGACGAGTCAGCCATCGCGCGCCTCCTCGGCGTGATTGGTGGAGACCAGGACGACCTTCTCGAACTCCTCAATGAGTTCTTCGTCGTTGCGCCAGACAACCTTCTTAAAATGGAAAGAGCCGCTGCGAGCGGTAACTTGGACACTCTTCGAATTGCTTCACACAGCCTCAAGTCGAACGGCCGGGACTTTGGCGCTGTTGATCTTGCCAACCTGTGCCAACGCCTTGAACAAGCCTGCAAGTCTGGGGCGGTGTCGGATGCCGTTGGACAGGTGGCCGCAATCACGGACGCGTTCGCAGCTGCCAAAGCATCTCTCAAGAAACTGGTTGCCGGGAATGAATGATCAATCGGTGTCGCAAGTCGCCGCGGGGACTGTCGCGGGTGCAAGAATTCTCGTCGTCGATGACAATGCGCTGAGCCGCAAGAAAATTCGCATGGCTGCGCAGAATCTGGGCTATGCGGCCGATGTGGCCGAGAACGGCGCCATTGCCCTCGGCATGCTGCGCGCAGAACCCTATGATGCGCTGCTGCTGGACATCATGATGCCGGAGGTCGATGGCTTCGATGTGCTTGGCGCGCTCAGGAAAGACGAAACACTGCGCCATATCCCCGTTATCGTCATCTCCGCCTTGGACGATGAAACCGAGAGCTTTGTCCGCGCGATTGAACTTGGTGCAGAAGATTTCCTTCCAAAGACCTTCAACCCGACCATCCTGCGGGCGCGTCTGGAGGCGGGGCTCACAAGGAAGCGTTTCCGCGACCAGGAACTGGAATATTTCGGGCGCATCAAGCGCCTGACTGCGGCCGCAAGCGTTCTGGAAAGCGGCCGGTTCAAGCCTGAAAGCCTGGGGCTGGACGACCTTGCGGCACATGACGATCCGATCGGCCATCTGGCAAGCATGTTTCGCGGCATGGCGGCCGAGATCTACGAGCGCGAACGAAAGCTCAAGAAGGCCATACACACCTTGCAAGGCTCGTTTCTTGTCCTCGCCGTTGGGGTCGTGTGGGGGCTTACGCCCGCACTTTCTCGCATGGCCTCAGGGCTTGGCTCCAACCCTCTCGGTCTGGCAATTTGGGTGAACACGATTGCCGCGATCTTCTGCTTTTCCATTGCCGCCTATCGTGGAAAGCTGCCTCGCCTTGGCCTTCGCGAATTCTTTTTCTTCCTGTCCTGGGCGTTCCTCGCCGGGATCCTACAGCGCATGACAACCTTTGTCGCGACAGAGCATGTTGAAGCATCGATGCTGTCGCTGATCGTCACGCTGCAAGGTTTCATGACCTTCGGCTTTGCGGCCGTCACACAGATGGAAAGTGCCTCTCCCCGCCGCCTGATAGGTCTGTTGGTTGGTCTGGTCGGCGTTGGCATGGTGCTGCTGACCAAATCCGATCTGTCGTCGGGCGGAGAGGGGATTTGGCTTGTTTTCGCCATGCTGCTCCCGCTTCTGTTCGCTATTGAATCTCTGGTGCTGGCGGGAAAGAGACCCGAACATATCGACATCTTCGCGTCGGTCGGCTTGATGATGGGCATTTCCGCCGCGCTGCTGTTACCCTTTGCCTACTGGAACGGCGACCTGATGCCGCTTGGCCCCCAGATCGGACGTCTTGAACTTCTCGTGGTCTTCATGGGCGTCGTCGGCTCGTCCTCGCTCCTGCTCGCCTTCCATCTGATCGCAACCGCAGGGGCCGTTTTTTACAGTCAAAGCGCCTATGCAATGACGATCGCGGGGGTCGTTTGGGGCATGTTGCTGCTGAACGAGGAACTCTCGGCCTTCGCCTGGGTGGCCTTCGGCGTGATTATCATTGGCATGTATCTGGTCGAGCCTAAGACCAAGAACGAAGAACTGGTCATACAGCGAACCTTCCGGTGACCGGGGATCAAACCTGACGGCAGTTCAATTACGCCGAGGCTTGGGCCGGGCTCGAAATAAGCCGCTCAACGGCGGCCTTTCTCGCAACGAAATAAAGACCAACCAATATCAGCAAGAGTGCGGCGAAACTCGTCGGAGAAACAACTTCGTTCAAAAGCAGCATGCTCCAAAGAACCCCGCCAATTGAAACCGTGTAGGCCTTCTGGCCGCTGAACACCGGTCCCGCATAGTCGATCAGCTTTGCCAGCGCGATCATTGCAACTGAATCGGCCAGAGAAAAAACGATCACCGACAATTCGAATTTGCCCGGCACAATGCTTAACGGGACGAATCCGCTTCTCAGCGCGGTGGCCGCGAAAAGGACCACGGCAGACAGACCGAATATCAATGCGACCACCGCTATGAGGTCGGCGTCAATCGCCTTTGACAGCGACATCATGATGGTTTCGCTCGCAAAACAGGCGGGGATCAGCATCGTGACGAACAGCCAGAGGATATGGACCGAGCTGTTGTCGACATCAAAGAACGGCAGCAAAAGGACGCCCACGCCCGAAACTCCGAAAAGCAGGCCGACAAATCGCCTGAGGCTTAGGTTCTCAAGCCCGATAGCAGCCGCGATAAAGAAAACCAGGAACGACTCAAGTGACACCAGGATGGCAATCAGCACGCCAGGAACAGTCTCGGCCACCCAGAAAAGCAGCACTTGCGGAAGGAACGTCAGGAAGGCAAGGACCGCGAAGAACCCCGCCGAGCGCCAGGAAACCTTAGGCGGCCTGGCTTTGGAGGCGATGGCGTACAGGGTCGTGATGACCGCGGAAAGACCCATTGTGTAGCAGGCAACTGAAAGCGGGTTTTGAACCTCGGCCAGGCTCAGTTTGGCGATGGCCGGCTTCAGCCCGAAAGCGGCCCCGATGAAAAGCAGCAGCAAGATACCGTTCAAGGTGCGGATCTGATGCGCTTGGCTCAAGCGGCGATTGTACACCATGATCGACTTGTTCAGCAGAACCCGAGACAGAGTGCCAAGCGCCCCCTCCTGTCTGGCCAGATCGTCGATGGCCAGATCCCTCGGGTTCCGCTCGTCTCCGTCAAGCGCTTCGGCGGCTTCCGTCAGTCGCCGGATTTGCTGCAATGTCCGTCTGTCTTGCTCCTGACGCTGCGCTTCGCGCAGGCTCGCATTAATCCTGGCCCTTAGGATAACCGCATTAAATGACTTCGGCAGGAAGTCGACTGCGCCGAGTTCAATCGCACGGGCGATCTCTTCGGGGTCATCCAGGCTTGAAACAACAATGACCGGCGGGCGGCGATCTTCGGGGTAAGACCGCAATGCATCAAGAACGTCGTAGCCATTTGTTCCCGGCATTTCGATGTCCAGCAGAACAAGATCTATTCCAGGCTGCTGCAACCTTTCCAACGCCGTTTCGCCACCGTCCAAATCCTCGACCGCAAGTTCAAGTGCCTTGACCGCCAGAACAAGCTTGCGCCGCGCCAAGGCATCGTCATCGACGACAAGGATGCGGTTGCCTACAGTCATGCCACCCCAAAAATCACAGGGCACACTGTGCACAACCCGTTTTCCAAATTATCTCGCCCCCATAAGCACTTGATTATCTCCCTATCCTATTCACGTTGGTCTGACATGCCAACGAAAATGAGCGTTCAGATATTGCTGTTTGGGCTGGTTTAGCTGCTGCTGCCCTTCATGGTTGCGCTGCCACTGACCCTGTCCCGCGACCTTGGTGTGAATGCTGCCGGTCAGATCATTCGGAGCTGAAAATCGTCCGCTCAGTCATTCGCCAATGGCTTCTAGACTTTGGCACTCCAGAGATTACATTGCCGTAGGGGAATGTCAGCGCCCACGGGGAACGATGACCAATTATGCGCCAACAGGCGGATTGCGCTTCGAACGGGATTACTCGGCGGCGCAATTCGACGATGGCTATGTTGTAAAGTTCACGCGGCTGGAACGGCGCGCAATTCAGCTGTTCAACGAATCCGCTGGCCGTGTGCTGACGCGCGCCCAGATCCTTGATGCGGTCAGTGAACCAGGATCGGAAAAGAACGATCGGAACATAGACTTTTTGATCAGTCGGATCAGAAACAAACTCGGCGACAGCGCGAGCGAACCGCGCTTCATTCGCACACAGTACGGCGAGGGCTACGTATGGCTCTACTCGCCAAAAAGCGTTGTCGCGGATTATTCCGATACATTCGTGGTCGTCGGGCCATTCATGGGGCTGCAATGCCTGGACGAGATGAGCGGTTACGCGACAGAGTTTGGAAAGCTGCTGCAGACCGAGCTTCGGAAAATTCTCGGCCCGGAACAAAAAACGGCATTGGCGCCAGACTTTTCGAAGGCGCAACGTGGGACGGGGCCGGCGATCTCGATCCAGGTCAGCTTTTTCAAGAACCCTGCCGGCGTCGAAAGTATCGTCATGACGCGCAGCGGCAAGGACGATCGGATACTGGACGTCACCAAATTTGCCTTGGATCTCGGCGCGGGTCGCTTGGCGGACATGCAGACGCAGTCACGTCTGATCGCGCAACGGGCGATTTCCTCCCATTGGTGGGACGCCGCGGAGAACGGAGCGACCGCAAAGCCCCTTGCAGTCGCAATCTACGACTCGGTGCAGCCCAAAGCCGCAGAATGGTCATGGGACGAGGCCGACCGCCGGTTGCGGCCACTCAGAGTGGCCCACCCTGACGATCCTGCGATCAAGATCATGTGGGCCACGCATATCCATGCCAAGTACGTCAAGCACGGAATAAAGCTTTTCAAAGACGGCACCGCAAACTGCGCGGCCGATGAAGCGGAAATTGAAAACCTTGTCCTCGAGACATTGGACTATGCTCAAAGTCGCCCCGCGCACGCGATCATGGCAGCCAAATTGCTTTACTTCGTGAACCAGAATTATCGCGACCTTGCTCTGGAACTGGCGTTCAATGCCTATCGGGCCGACCGGTCGATAACGTCAACTTTGGCTGTTCTCGGACAGATGCTTGGCTTCATCGGCGAGATGGAAGAGGCGGAGGCTCATCTGTCACAGGCGCTGGAATTGAGCGACGATGGCTCGATGCAGTACTACCACGCCCTTTACATGCTCGTTCAAGCCTATACAGCCACCGGCCAATACGATAAGCGCGCCGCCCTTCTGAAACGCTTCTATCGCCGACACCCCGCCGCGATGCTGTATTTCGAACCCTTCTTCACCGATCATGTGAAGCCATCACTCCGCGCGAAGGGCATAGCGCTGATGGTGAAGCGAGATCACGCGACGGCCATGCTGAAACAGGTGGCATATTTGTCCGCGCGCCTCTACCAGGATCCGCGCCATCGGGAAAATTCGCTACTGACACCGGTTAACCTTTTTGTCAGGCGCTTTGGGCCAGCGATCGTGCCCGAGGAGGTTGCGATGCACCTGCCGAAACTGCACTGACAGTCAGTATTTTGTGAGAATTCAAATAATTCCGCAACAAGCGCGCTGCATGATCGGCACTGGTCGAACCTTCGGGGGGCGGCCAGTCTCCCAACCTACCCTGTGGCCGGTTGATCGTTGTAGTAAGAAGAACTACCCCGCGACAATGCCCCGGTATCGGAATCGAGGCGGCCCTTGCGGCGCAATTCGAACCGTATAGGCCAACCATTTTTCCGGGATCGCATCCCGCTGAGGTGCGCCGATCCAATACGACAACGCGACTTGAGCGACGCCGGACCCAGCCAATTGCAGTAAGCCGGGCAATCGGATCAAGCCGGAAACCAAACCGAATTGCGCATTCAGAACCTCAGGGCCATCTGGAACCAGAACCTTGTGTCGTCCTGTTCAAATGCCCCGACTGGCTTGTCGAGGATCTTGGTTAACACCGCCTCGCCTATGAAATCTCCTTTGGCGACACGTATCCCGGCCGACAAGCTGGACCACTTGTCGCTGTTTGCGGGCACAAAGCGGTTCGCAAGATCTTCGGTCACACCCCCGTCAATTCCGAAGAACCCCTGTCTGAGGTCAAGCGAAGTCGCCTGGGGCGATGGCAGCACGAAGTTGTAGGCCAACTCGACCCGGCCGCCGAAACATCTGTCGCCGTTCACGTAGCTTTGGTCGAAACCGCGCGCATAGGAATTGGTCCCATAGCCGCACCGCTGCGAAACCGGCAAACTGTCGTTCGTCCACTGCCCAACGACCCCTGCATTGACAAGAAAGCGTGGCGAAAGCGGGGTGGAGAATTCTGCGCTGAATGCCGCCTTCAGAAAATCAACAGAAACGCCCGGCGCGGAGCCTGTTGGGCTGGCGTCAGGCGAGGCACCAAGCCCATCGAAGCCTTTGGTGACGGACAGGCCGTAGCGTTGTTGGACCGAAAACGGCAGCCCGCGCTCATATCTGAGAGCTGCACGTAACAGGCGCAGCCGTTCATCCGTAAAGCTGACCCCGAGAAGTTGGCTGCGATCTTCTCGCAATGCCAGTTCGATGGAAGCGGTCAGACGCGAGTGGTCGGGGTGAGCCCAAACCTTTCTTGCGCCCAAGGCGGCATTCGAGACTGAGCCTTTGATGTCAAGCGCCATGCTGCTGACCGAACCAAGAGCATAGTCTCCGTGGTCGGCGTTGAAATAAAGCGTGGTTCCCGTGCCGGCTATCTCTTGTCGATACCCCACGCCGGCAGCGACGAGTTCCAACCCGCCCGTCTCAGAAAGGCCGCCGAGCGCCAGGACCAGATCAAGTTGATCGTCATTTCGCAACAGATCCGGCCAGGCAAGGGTTGCCGAAGTGATGTAAGGGCCGATCTCGGCTGCACCCATGGATGAGAACGTAAGATAGACGGTGCGCTGATCAACAGGGCGAACGATCGATGCGGATCCTCGGTCGACACCGGTCGACGGGTCCGTGCCCAGATTGGTGAAGAAGGACTGCGCACCAGATGACGCGGCACTTAAGAAAACAAGCGCGAGCGCGATTGTGCATTGCCTGATAATTTCTGCTTCCCCCCAGCAGGCGCCGATTTCTCGGTCTGCGTCGTCTGATCAGATGGTTAGCGAGAAACGAAGAATCTTCAACACTGAACTATAGGGCTGATTTTGTCAGAAATTCCTCGTCGCGACGTTGGCTCGCGCGCACCCGCGCGTGACTTCATCGACCGCGTTCAGCACCCGGAAGCGCCGCCCGCAGGCGAACTGGTCATGCACGAAGTCGGGCGACCAACGGGCATTGGGCTCGGACACCGTCATCCCGGAATATTTCGCCTTCCAGGCATGGAACGTGCCTTCCGACATACCGTGCTTTCGGCAAAGGTCCGCGCACTTCGCCCCGGCCTTTTGCTCGGCCAGGATCCCGATGATCTGCTCGTCCGTCAATCTCGTTCGCTTCATTGTCCGTCCTCAGCTTGGGCCCGACTCCAATCATCGGTAGAGGAAAAATCCCGTGGCAGGTCAGGTGTTCGCGATCTGGCCTCCAGGTTCTGCCATCGGACACCGCTCGCTTGCATTCGGGAAGATCAAAGCCTATCCAAGACAAAGTTTGAGGTTCCAAGCGGTCCTAGATTGAGTGACTAACAAGTGACTAGGTCCGCTAAGTCCTTGAGGCCCCGTAGCTCAGGGGATAGAGCGACCGCCTCCTAAGCGGTAGGTCACAGGTTCGAATCCTGTCGGGGCCGCCAGTCCGGCGGTAGGGGGCGGAGATGCGCAAGATCCAGGTCCAGGCGGTTCACCATATCACGCTGCTCGGTGCCGACCGCCAGACATCGATCGATTTCTGGGAGGGCGTGCTGGGCATGCCCTTCGTCTTCGATCAGCCGAACCTCGATAATCCGGGCGAGGGGCATCTGTACTTCGATCCGGGCGACGGGCGGCTGATCACCGTCTTCACCAATGAAGACCGGGTGGCGGACCCGACGCCGCGCAAGCCGCATGTGGGCGGGCTGCACCATATCGCCTTCGCCGTATCGAAGGCCACGTTCTCGCAGGCGGTGGCACGCCTTGATGAGCGCGGGATTTCCCATTCCGGGGTCAAGGATCGCGGTTTCATGGATTCGATCTATTTCCGCGATCCGATGGGGCTTCTGGTCGAGCTTGCCGCCTACCGGTTCGAGCCGCCCTTCGGCCATTCCCATGCCGACGTGCTGCATCAGGCGCATCTGATCCGGGTTGACCGGGGCGATCATGCGATAGCAGAAATCCACCTCGCCGACGCGATCGAGGTGCTGATCGCCCGGCGGCAGGGTTCGCTGTCGGACGACCGGGGGCCGCAGGATCCTTATGGCGACTGAGGCTTCGCCGGTCGCGCGGGGACGTATCATCGCGCTCGATCTCGCCCGCGGCGCGGCGCTTGTCGCCATGGCGATCTATCATTTCGGCTATGATCTTGCGGCCTTCGGCAGGATCGGGCCCGAGGTGATGGTGACCGGCTTTTGGGCCATCTATGCGCGCGCCGTTGCCGGAACCTTTCTCTTTCTCGTGGGCATCGGCCTCTGGCTCGCGCATGGGTCGGGCATCCGCTGGGCGGCCTTCCTCAAACGCCTCGCCCAGGTCGCGGCCGGGGCGGTACTGGTGAGTTTCGGCACATGGAAGCTCTTCGGTGCGGGAAGCTTCGTCTTCTTCGGCATCCTGCATTCGATTGCCGTGTCGAGCCTCATCGGCCTTCTGTTCCTGCGCCTGCCGGTCGCGGTGACTCTCGCCGCGGCGGTCGCCGCTTTTCTGGCGCCCCGGTTCCTGCAGACCGGCGCCTTCGACATGCCCTGGCTTCTGTGGACGGGACTGACGACCCTGCCGGTCCATGCCGTCGATTATGTGCCGACCTTCCCCTGGCTTGCCCCGGTTCTTGCCGGACTCGCTGTGGCCAAGCTCACAAGCCGTCACGGCCACTGGTCCCGCCTGCGGTCGGTCGCGCCGCCCGAAGGCGCGCTTTACTGGCTGACCCTGCCCGGCAGGCACAGCCTGCTGGTCTATCTGATCCACCAGCCGGTGCTGTTCGGTTCGGTCTGGCTCGCGGTGCGGCTGGGGCTGGTCTGAAAAAGACGGGGAGGCTCTGCTTCCCCGCACCCCTCCGGGATATTTGGACCAGCGTGAAAAGGATCAGGCGAAATCCACTGGCCTGTCGCCCTGTGCATCCTTGATCCGGGTGGGCAGACCCATGCGGTTCAATAGCGTGATGAAGGGTCTGGGGTCGAGGTCTTCGACATTGGCCATCTTCTTCACGTCCCAGGTGCCGTTGGCGATCAGGATCGCGGCGGCGACCGGGGGGACGCCTGCGGTGTAGGAGATGCCCTGGGCGCCCACTTCCTGATAGGCTTCCTTGTGGTCGGCAACATTATAGATGAAGACTTCGGCAGGTCTGCCGTCCTTCATGCCCTTCACCACATCGCCGATGCAGGTCTTGCCGGTATAATCGGGGGCGAGCGAGGCGGGGTCGGGCAGCACGGCTTTCACCACCTTGAGCGGGATTACCTCGAGCCCCTCGGCGGTTTTCACCGGCTTTTCGGAGAGGAGGCCGAGGTTCTTCAGGACGGTGAAGACATTGATGTAATGATCGCCGAACCCCATCCAGAAGCGCACGTCGGCGTCCGGGTAGCGGGCGGCAAGCGAATGGACCTCGTCATGGCCGGTCATATAGGCCTTCTGCTTGCCGACGACCGGCAGGTCCCATTCCTGACCGACCTCGAACATCTTGTTCTCCTGCCACCGGCCCTTTTGCCAGGAATAGACAGTTCCGGTGAATTCGCGGAAATTGATCTCGGGGTCAAAGTTGGTCGAGAACCAGCGGCCGTGCGAGCCTGCATTGATGTCGACGATGTCGATGCTTTCGACCGTATCCAGATAGTCGTCTGCCGCCAGCCGGGCATAGGCATTGACCACCCCGGGGTCGAAGCCGACGCCGAGGATGGCGGTGACGCCCGCCTGTTCGCAGGCTGCGCGCCGTTTCCATTCGTAGTTGCCGTACCACGGCGGCGTTTCGCAGATCTTCGCCGGATCCTCGTGGATCGCCGTGTCCATATAGGCCGCGCCGCTGTCGATGCAGGCCTGCAGGACCGTCATGTTGACGAAGGGCGAGCCTACGTTGATCACGATCTCTGCGCCCGTCTGGCGGATCAGGGCCGCCACCGCCGTGCTGTCCATCGCATCGACGGCATGGGCCTCGAATCTCCCTGCAACCTTCATCGCGCCCTTCTCATGGACCGACGCGATGATCGCATCGCACTTGGCCTTCGTGCGGCTGGCAATATGCAGATCACCCAGCACGTCATTATGCTGCGCGCATTTGTGCGCCACGACCTGCGCGACGCCACCGGCGCCAATGATCAATACATTCCGTTTCACTTCGGCTGCTCCTTATTCTCGAGGCACAGGGGAAGGGGAGAGGGTTTCCCTCTCATGACAGGCTGGAGGCGTAATCCTCGTAGCCGAATTGCCGGACGAGGCGCTCGGACCCGTCCAGTTCGCGTATGGCGATCGACGGCATGCCCACGCCGTTGAACCAGTTCTTCTTGACCATCGTGTAACCGGCCGCATCGGCGACCGAGATCCGATCACCCACGTTCAGCGGCCGCTCGAACCGCGCCTCGCCGAAGATGTCCCCGGCCAGGCAGGATTTGCCGCAGACCTGATAGGCGTGATCGCCCGACTGCGGCAGGCGCGCGGGCTGGCGGTAGATCAGAAGGTCAAGCATATGCGCCTCGATCGACGAGTCGACCACGGCGAGGTCCTTGCCGTTGTTCAGAAGGTCGAGGACCGTCACCTCAAGCGAGGTCGAATTGGTGATCGCCGCTTCGCCCGGCTCCAGATAGACCTGCACGCCGAAGGTTTCGCTGAAGCGCTTCAGCCGTGCTGCAAGCGCATCGACCGGATAGCCGTCGCCAGTGAAATGGATGCCGCCGCCCAGGCTGACCCATTGGACACGCTTCAGGAGCGCGCCGAATTCATCCTCGATCCGCGTCAGCTGCCGGTCGAACAGGTCGAAATCGGCGTTTTCGCAATTGTAATGGATCATGAAGCCGGAAATCCGGTCGATCACGCGGGCGATCTTGTCCGCATCCCATTCGCCGAGACGCGAAAATGGCCGCGCCGGGTCGGCCAGGTCAAAGCCGGAGGTCGAGAAGCGCGGGTTGAGCCTGAGGCCGCGCGCGATGCCCGCGGAATGATTGTCGAACCGTTCGAGCTGGCCGATCGAGTTGAAGATGATCTTGTCGGCATATCCCACTGCCTCCGCGATCTCTTGATCCGCCCAGGCGACGGAATAGGCGTGGGTCTCCTTGCCGAACTTCTCGCGTCCCAGCCTGAGTTCGAACAACGACGAAGAAGTCGTGCCATCCATGTGCGCGCGCATCAGGTCGAAGACCGACCAGGTCGCGAAACATTTCAGCGCCAGAAGCGCCTTCGCGCCCGAACCTGCGCGCAGTTGGTCGATGACTTCCATGTTGCGAAGAAGTTTCGCTTTGTCGATCAGGTAAAAGGGCGTCTGAATCATGGGCCACCCCCCGGTCTGGCAAACGGAAGCGCCCCTATAGGGCCACGGGGGATCAGACGCAAGAACCGGCGGCGTCGGGTGTCAGTAACAAAGAACCCGATCTGCCTCTGCGGTCAGTCGCACGAGTTCGGGAGGTAGCGCGAATTGTACTGGCACCAGCGCTTCGTCGGGTGCGGTCATGCCGCGTGACTTTGCAGAGAGCCCGGACACGAAAATCGGAACACCTTTGGCGCTGAGCGCCTCGAGATGCGATTTAAGTGCACCTGTCCCGATTCCGACAAGGTTTTCGGCAACGGCCGACCGTACCAGTACCGAGGCGTCAGCGGCCAGGAAGAGAGTCACCTCGTGCCCTTCCTCCGCCGCGGTCTTGGCAATCAGAAAGCCGAGCGCCGCCTTGGAAGGGTTCTCATAGCCGGTCGTGATGTGGATCAGGAATTTCATCGCAGCCTCCCTTTCCTACGAGCGATCGCTTACTGTTCTGTTTTGTGGCAATCCGCCCTAGATCATACGGATCGCGTCCTTGTTGACGGCAAGCGTATAGCCCCGCCGCGCGATGTTCTTGACCAGAAGTTCCGAAACCATCTGGTTGCCCAGAGCATCCCTCAGCCGCTTGATCCGCATCGCGCCCGCCGCCTCGTCGCAATCGGCCTCGCGCTTGCCCGAGATCACCGATTCGATCTGGGCGCCGGTCAGGATATCGTCATCGAGCCGCGCCTCGGCGAGAACCGACAAGGTCTCGATCGCCGCCTCGGTCAGCTTGAATTCCATATCGTTCAGCACCACGGCATTCTCGCCCCGGCTGATCAGAAGCGAGGCGACCTGGATGCCCTGCTTCTGGATCGTCTCCATCCGCCGGTTCAGCGCGAGGATCATCACCAGGAACACCAGCGCGGCGATCAGCATCGCGGTCGAAAAGACCAGAAGCACGAAGATGATCATCCGGTAGCTGGTCAGCACTTCGGAAAAGGCAGTGCCGGACTGGGCGAGAATTTCCAGAAGCTTGATCTGGTCGCCGGTCGTCAGCGCGTCGTTCTGGATGAAGATCTGTTCAACGCGCGTGTTGAAGGCATTGGCATCTGGGAGCGAGGCAAAAAGGAGGATCGCGGCGACCAAGAGGATCGCGACAATGGCCGCAATACCCCACACCAGCACCCGATTGCCCGAGCGCAGCACATCCTTCGCAATCGTCACGGATTCGTTCACGCCGTCTTCCCCGAGCCGCAGGCAGCGTCGCCCTTAACCGGGGAGAATGGCGGTAATGGCCAGAAGCGTCCAGCCCTGCTGTGCCAGGATCGGCGCAAGTGCCGCCGCGGCAGCTTCCTTCGATCCGCAGGCGGCTTCGGGCAGGGTCGTCTGGCCGGCCTGAAGTTTCAGCGGATTATCCTGCTTGGCCTTGTATTTCACCGTGCAGTCGGCAAGCGCCGCGCCGCCGGTCAGCGCGATCAGCGGAAGCGCGAGAAGAAGGACACGAAGGGTTTGCATCGGGGCTTTCATGGGCGGAAACCTGCCTCTTCGCCCCTTGCTATGCAATAGCAAAGCCAACCGGCCCTGTCTGCGGCGGCGGTTATCCGATAGCCGGGCGGCGTTATTGCCCTCACCCGGCCCCGCCGCCACGTTTCTGGCAACGGCGCCGACCAAGGGCGCCTGGCCCATGCGACGCCAGCCCGCGCCGCGCCACGAAACGAAAGGACAAGCCGATGAAACGCCAGATGATCAGCCTTGCCGCCGCCGCCGCTCTCGCGCTTTCCGGCATGGCCGCCCCGGCACGGGCCGAGGACAAGGACGTGCTGAAGCTTCTTCTCGGTGCCGCCGCCGTCGGCCTTCTCATCAACCAGGTCAACAAGAACAAGAACAAGACCGACCGGGTGACGCGCAATCCCTATCCCTATGTCGGGGACGACTGGACTTACCAGGGCGACGACCGCAATCACAAGAAGGCGCGCTACATCCCGTCTGAATGCGTGATGGACGTCACCGTCGGCGGTCGCCTGCGCGAAGTGGTCTCGGCCCGCTGCCTCAAGGAATTCGGGCTGGCCCGCAAGGTTCCCGCCGAATGCGGCTTTGACATCCGCACCAGCGTCGGCACCCGCACGGTCTATGGGCCGCAGTGCCTGCGCGACTATGGCTATCGCATTGAACAGGCCCGTTACTGACAATTCCTTATCGAGTACGCCTTCGGGCATTTTCTGAGTGAAATTCAAACAGGGGCAATATCGAGCAGAGACCCCGGAGCATCCCCTGTCATTCGGGGTCTAGAAAGGCGGGTGTTGCCTCACCCGCCTTTCTTCTTGCCTTCATCCGGCCGACCGGCGAAGGGAGGGCATGGCAGAGCTTCCCGATCTTTCCTTCGAAGGGGCCGCGATGACGCGCGGCTTCACTCTCGTCGCCGGCGTTGACGAGGCCGGGCGCGGGCCGCTGTGCGGCCCCGTGGTCGCGGCGGCGGTGGTGCTTGATCCCGCACGCCTGCCGGCGGGGCTGAACGATTCCAAGAAGCTGAGCGAAAAGCGGCGCGAAACCCTCTATGCAGCGATCCGGGCGCAGGCCGAGGTCGGCGTCGGTCTCGCCTCGGTCGCGGAGATCGACGAGATGAACATCCTGCGCGCCAGCCATCTGGCGATGGTCCGCGCGATAGAGGCGCTGCCGCGCGTGCCCGGCCATTGCCTGATCGACGGCAACCTCCTGCCGCGCGGCTTGGTGCTGTCGGCAGAGGCGGTGGTGAAGGGGGATGCGCGGTCGATGTCGATCGCGGCGGCCTCGATCGTGGCCAAGGTGACGCGCGACCGGATTATGGTGGATTTGGCGCAACAGCACCCGGGCTACGGCTGGGCAAAGAACGCCGGCTACCCCACCAAGGACCATCTGGCAGCGCTTCGAAATCTTGGTGTGACCCCACACCATAGGCGTTCGTTCAAGCCCGTCCACAATATCTTGTATCAAGCAGAAATCATAAGTGCTTGATTCAAAAAAGAAATTGACGGCGAATCACTCCTGACTCATCTTGGACCCAACACCCGGCGTCAGACCGGAACGAGGCAGAGATGACAGTGACGACACAGAAAAAGGCGGCAAGCCTGCCGCTGAACCAGATCATTGCGGGCGATTGCATCGAGGTGATGCGCAGCCTTCCGGAAGGCTCGGTCGACCTCATATTCGCCGATCCGCCCTATAATCTGCAGCTCAGGGGCGATCTGCACCGGCCCGACAATTCCAAGGTCGACGCCGTCGATGACCACTGGGACCAGTTCGACAGTTTCAAGGCCTATGACCAGTTCACTAAGGACTGGCTGGCCGCCGCCCGGCGCATTCTGAAACCCAACGGTGCGATCTGGGTGATCGGTTCCTACCACAATGTCTTCCGCCTTGGCGCGGAGCTGCAAAACCAGGGCTTCTGGATCCTGAACGACGTTGTCTGGCGCAAATCGAACCCGATGCCCAATTTCCGTGGCAAGCGCTTCACCAATGCCCACGAAACCCTGATCTGGGCCTCGAAGTCCGAGGCGGGCAAATACACCTTCAATTACGAGGCGCTGAAGGCCCTGAACGAAGGCGTGCAGATGCGGTCGGACTGGGTGATCCCGCTCTGCACCGGCAATGAACGGATCAAGGACGAGGCAGGCGACAAGGCCCATCCGACGCAAAAGCCCGAAGCGCTTCTGCACCGCGTCATCCTTGGTACCACCAACCCCGGCGATGTCGTGCTCGATCCGTTCTTTGGCACCGGCACCACGGGCGCGGTCGCCAAGATGCTGGGGCGCGAGTTCATCGGCATCGAACGCGAGGCCGCCTATCGCGAGGCCGCCGAAAAGCGCATCGCGAAGATCCGCAAGTTCGACAAGGAAGCGCTGGAAATCACCGGATCGAAACGCGCCGAACCGCGCGTGCCCTTCGGCCAGGTGGTGGAACGCGGCATGCTCCGGCCGGGCGAGGAGCTTTTCTCGATCGGCAACCGCTTCAAGGTCAAGGTCCGCGCCGATGGCACGCTTGTCGGCAATGACGTGAAGGGCTCGATCCATCAGGTCGGCGCACATCTGGAAGGGGCGCCGTCCTGCAACGGCTGGACCTACTGGCATTTCAAGCGCGACGGAAAGATGGTGCCGATCGACCTTCTGCGCCAGCAGATCCGCGCCGAGATGGAGGCCGACCAGACCGGCCGCCCGCACTGAATATCACTCTGAATTCAAAGTTACCGCCGGTGCCTGTGGCCTGAACCACGGCACATACCTTGCCCCGCCGTAGCGATACGGCGGGGTCTTTCCTGTCAGGCGCCCGTCATTGCGAGCAGCTTACCTCGAAGACCGTGCTGCCGGGCGTATTGTTGACCCGGTAGCAGCGCTGGGTGCCGTTCTCATCGACGCAGGTCGTCCAGGAGGTGCCGTCGCCCTGATCCATCCAGGCGCTGCAGCTTTGCTCGGCCATTGCCTGACCGGCGCCCACCAGCAAAGCCAGGATGAGGCAGGCGAATTTCCGCGATCCCTTCATGGTTCTCTCCCCCTTCCGGTTCCAAGGACCAGACCGGAGCCATTCTACGCCGCCTTCGCCAAGGCACAACGGCGGTAAACCCTACCTGTCGCGCCTCAGCTCGCGCCTTTCGGCGAAGGCAGGCGGCCCTTGTTGTAATCCGCCCAATCGGTGATTTCGGGGTAGAACTGCCGCCGCCAGGCGCGGACCTTCGGGTTCATGACCCGCCGCCAGAGGGGCGGGATCAGCGCGAGCGTCGTCATCGCCGGATAGCCATAGGGCAATTGCGGCGCCTCATCGGTCCCATAGGTCTGCAGAAGCGGGAAGCGGCGGTCGGGCTTGTAGTGATGGTCCGAATGGCGCTGCAGGTTGATCAGGAACCAGTTCGTCGCCTTGTGCGCGGCGTTCCAGCTGTGGTGGGGCTTGATATGTTCGTACTTGCCCTCGCCCAGATATTTGCGGGAAAGCCCGTAATGTTCGATGTAATCCACCAGTTCCAGCTGCCAGATCGCCACATAGGCCTGGATGATGAAGAGCATCAGCCCCAGCCAGCCGCCGACCGCGAAGGCCGCGATCAGCGCCAGTGCCATCAGCGCCCCGTAACGCCAGAACGGGTTTGTCCGGTGGAACGGCCCGCGCCCCGCCCGCGCCAGCATCTGCTTTTCCGCCCGCCACGCCGACCCCGGCCCTTCGCGCAGGACGCGCAGGAAGAACCGGTGGAAATTCTCGTTATAGCGGGCAGACACCGCATCGCGCGGCGTGCCCACATAGCGGTGATGGACCAGAAGATGCTCGGTCCGGTAATAGCTGTAAAGCACAGTCGCCAGCAGCAGATCGCCCAGCCAGCGCTCAGGCGCATTCTTCTGATGCATCAGCTCATGAGCATAGACGATCCCCACCGCGCCGGTGACGATGCCCACGCCGAAGAACAGGCCGAACTTCTCCCATAGCTCCAAGGCATCGGTCTGTGTGGCCCACCAGAGCGCGCCGTAGATCACCATCGCCTGGATCGGGAACCATATGAGCGTGATGAGCCGATACCAGAAGAGCTTTTTCTCGGGCGTCTCCGTATCGGGATTTTCCTCGTTAATCCCGAGTGCGACGTCGAACAAGGGCAGCAGAACCCAGCCATAGACCGGCAGCGCCAGAAGCGCCCAGCCGCCCCGGGTGGCTGCAAGCCAGACGCAGGGCAAAAGCCCGAGCGACAGCCAGAAGGGCAGCGCGGCAAGCGGATGGGAAATGTCTTTCGCGTCGGACATGGACCCTCCCCGGACTGAGCGCAGTCTAGCGCCGCCGCCCCTTGCGCTCAATCGGCGCAGAAGCAGGGGACGCCGCGTCATGAACCTTCAGCATCACGGTCGGCAGCGCCACCGGGTCGAACTCGGACGAGGGCAGGAAGAAGCCCCGGTCGGGGTTGGCCCCCTGCGGCACGGTCGCCGTCAGGACGGTGAGCGTCAGATGGAAATGGGTGAAGGTGTGGCGCACCATGCCTTGGGTCTGCCAGTCGGCGGCAACCGGCGGCGCGGGCACGGGATCGGCCGACCACTCGCTTGTCGGCCAGCCGAGCATGCCGCCCAGAAGCCCCTTTTCCGCCCGCCGTTCCAGCAGCACCGCGCCATCGGCCCGGCAAACGACATAGGCAAAGCCACGTCGTTCGGGCTTTTCCGGCTTCGGCAGACGGCGCGGCAGGTCGGCGGCGATGCCAGCACGGCGACCAAGGCACCGCTCGGTGACGGGGCAGAGGACGCAGGCCGGGCTGCGCGGCGTGCAGATCGTGGCACCAAGGTCCATCATCGCCTGCGCGTGATCGCCGGGGCGCTTGTCAGGCGTCAGCCGGGCGGCGAGCGCCTGGAGCTCCGGCTTCGCCTTCGGCAGCGGGGTCTCGATTGCGAAAAGCCGCGCGACCACCCTCTCGACATTGCCGTCCACCACGGTGGCAGGCCGGTCGAAGGCGATGGCGGCGACGGCGGCGGCAGTATAGGGGCCGATGCCCGGCAGGGCCAAAAGCGTCTCTAATTCAGCGGGAAACTGCCCTTCGTGCCGGTCCACCACCGCCCGGGCGCATTTCAGAAGGTTGCGGGCGCGGGCGTAATAGCCAAGCCCCGCCCATTCGGCCATCACCTCTTCGTCCCGCGCGGCGGCAAGGTTCGCGACGCTCGGCCAGAGGGCAGTGAAGCGGTTGAAGTAGCCGTTGACAGCGGCGACCGTCGTCTGTTGCAGCATCACTTCCGACAGCCAGACCCGGTAGGGATCGGGCCGCTCGCCCCGCGCCCGCGCCTCCGGGCCGGTGCGCCAGGGCATGGTCCGCGCCGACCGGTCGTACCAGCCGAGAAGCGCCTCGCCCACCGCCGCCGTATCGACCCGCTCATTCGCCATACCCAAAACTCCCTCGCGCCCCTATGATGACGCCGACCCTTTCAGACGTGATCCGAATGAGCGCCGCTTCGCAACCCCCAGACAAGGACGATCCGACGCCGCGCCGCGACCGCCGTCTGCGCGGTTTTGAACCGGCGGCGGGGCTTCTGCGCGACCGGATCCGCAAGGCGGGCGAGACGCGCGGCTTTGCCCTGTCGCGGCTTCTGACCCAATGGGCCGAGATCGTGGGCGAGGAGGTCGCCGCCATCGCCCAGCCGGTCCGCATCGGCTATGGCCGCGAGGGGATGGGCGGCACGCTCACCCTTCTCGTGTCCGGCGCCGCCGCGCCCGTGGTGCAGATGCAGCTTCCGCGCATTCAGGAAAAGGTTAACGGCTGTTATGGCTATAATGCCATTGCCCGCATCACGCTGACCCAGACGGCGGCGGCGGGTTTCGCCGAGGGCCAGACCCCGTTCCGGCCGAAACCCGCCGATCCTGCCCCCGATCCGGCGATCCATGCCGCCGCCGAAGCACTTTCGCGTGAGGTTAGCGACGAAACCCTGCGCGCGGCGCTTGAAGCATTGGGGGAAAAAGTCTTATCTCGGCCCCGATCAAGGAAAGGCTGACCGATGATGAAAAAGCTTCTCGTTCCGGCGGTTACCGCGCTTGCCGCCGTTGGCGGCGCCTGGTGGTACGCAGGCTCCACCACGGCCGAGCTGACCACGCTCATCCCGCCTGCTTCGGCGCAGGAAAGCGCCACCACCAGTTCCGCCGTCTCGCTGGTGCCCGACATGATCCTCGGCGATCAGAATGCGCCGGTGACGGTGGTGGAATATGCTTCTTTCACCTGTCCGCATTGCGCGAATTTCCACGACACGGTCTATGACGAGTTCAAGAAGAACTACATCGACACCGGCAAGGTGAAGTTCGTCTACCGCGAGGTCTATTTCGACAAATACGGCCTTTGGGCTGCGATGGTCGCGCGCTGCGGTGGACCCGAGAAATATTTCGGCATCTCCGACATGCTCTATGACGGTCAGCGCGACTGGCTTGCCTCTGGCGCCGATCAGGGCATCGCCGACGAACTCAGGAAGATCGGCCTCAAAGCCGGCATGACCGCCGATCAGGTCAACGCCTGCCTGAACGACAATGAGCAGGCCAAGGCCATGGTCACGGCCTATCAGACCAATGCGACGAACGACAATGTGAAGGGCACACCCACCTTCCTGATCAACGGCGAATTGCATTCGGGCGAGATGTCTTATGCCGACTTCGCCGCCCTTCTCGACGCGGCGCTCGCCAAGTGACGCCACTTCAGGGTGTGAAGGTCGTCGAACTGGCGCGGATTCTGGCCGGCCCCTGGGCGGGCCAGATCCTCGCCGATCTCGGCGCCGACGTAATCAAGGTCGAGGCGCCCGAAGGTGACGATACCCGCCGCTGGGGCCCGCCCTTCATCGAACGCGACGGCGACCGGTCGGCCGCCTATTTCCACGCCTGCAACCGTGGCAAACGCTCGGTCATCGCCGATTTCCGCACCGAGGAAGGCCAGGCCTTCGTTCGTGATCTGGTGCGCGATGCCGATGTGCTGATCGAGAATTTCAAGGTCGGCGGGCTGAAGAAATACGGGTTGGATTACGACAGCCTGAAAGCGGTCAACCCGCGCCTCGTCTATTGCTCGATCACCGGGTTCGGCCAGACCGGGCCTTATGCCCATCGCGCGGGCTATGATTACATCATTCAGGGCATGGGCGGACTGATGTCGGTGACCGGCGATCCGGATGGCCAGCCGCAGAAGGTGGGTGTGGCGGTCTCCGACATCTTCACCGGCGTCTATGCCGCGACTGGCATTCTTGCGGCGCTGCATCAGCGCGACCGGACGGGCGAGGGCCAGCAGGTCGACATGGCGCTTCTCGACGTGACGACGGCGATCATGGCCAATCAGGCGATGAATTATCTGGCGACCGGCAGGGCGCCAGTCAGGCTGGGCAATGCGCACCCCAATATTGTGCCTTATGCGGTTTTCGATTGCGCCGACGGCTGGCTGATCCTCGCGCCCGGCAATGACGGGCAATTCGGCAGGCTGTGCGCGATCCTCGGGCTGGAGGGCGTGGCGGGCGACCCCAGATACCGCACCAACGCCGACCGCATCGCCAATCGTGTGGAGCTGACCGCACTTCTGAACGGTGCCACGAAGAGCCTCACCAAGGCCGACCTCCTGTCCGCCTGCGAGCGCGAGGGCGTTCCGGCGGGCCAGATCAATGACCTCTCCGATGTCTTCGCCGATCCCCAGATCGTCGCGCGCGGCATGAAGCGAGAGATAGACGGCATCCCCACCGTCCGCTCGCCCTTCACCTTTTCCGCCGCAGACCTGGCGCTTGACCGTCCCTCGCCGAGGCTCGGCGAGCATGATGCCGAGGTAAGGGCACGTCGGCGCGGCTGAGGCAAATTCCTTCGAAGGAATTTGTGAAAAGTCTTTGAAGACTTTTCGCCTCCGCTACCAGTTCAGGGCATCGAGTTGCGCATCGAGCGCCGAACCGTCCCCGATCCGCAGCCGGACGGGCAGCGCCAGAACTTTCGGCCGAAAATTCGCGGGCAGGCGGGCTGCGTCCTTTTCGGTCGTCACCAGTTGCGCCCGCCGCACGTCCGCCTCGGTCTCCAGCCGCTTCAGCAGGGCCGGCGTGAACGCCTGATGGTCGTCGAGCGGCTCCGCGCGGACCAGATCGGCGCCGAGCGACCGCAGCGTGGCGAAGAATTTCTCAGGATATCCGATCCCGGCGAAGGCGAGGACGCGCAGGCCCTGCCAGTCCATTCCGGTCTGCAAGGGCTCCAGCGCCCCGGTGATCAGCGGGCAGGGCAGCATCGCACCCCAGCGGGCGCGGAAATCCTGCTGCGCGCTGTCAGCCCCGATGGACAGCACCAAATCGGCACGGGCGAGGCCCGCCTTGACGGGCTCGCGCAGGGGTCCCGCGGGCAGGCAATAGCCGTTGCCGAAGCCCTTGGCGGCATCGACCACGACGATCGACAGATGCTTTCTCAAGGCCGGGTTCTGGTGTGCGTCGTCGAGAAGGATGGCCTGAGCGCCCGCCGCGACTGCGGCGCGGGCGCCCGCCGCCCGGTCCCGCGCAACCCAGGTCGGCGCGAAAGCTGACAGAAGCAGCGGCTCGTCCCCCACATCCGCCGCCACATGCCGCCGCTCATCGACCCTGACCGGCCCGGACAGGCGCCCGCCGTGGCCCCGGCTGACCACATGGGCCGCGATACCGCGCTGGGCGAGCCGTTCGGCAAGCGCGATCACCGTGGGCGTCTTTCCGGTGCCGCCCGCGTTCAGATTGCCGACCGAGATCACCGGCACGCCGGGATCAAAACCCGCCCCACCCCGTGCCAGCCTGCGGGCGGTGGCAGCGGCATAGGCAAGTCCAAGCGGCGCCAGAAGCCGGGCTTGCCAGCCGGGCTTGTCGGGCGGCGCGAACCAGAAATCCGGCGGCCGCGCCATCACTTCACCCCGACCCGCGCGGGCGCACCGCCGATAAGCTGACAGAGGGCGGCGGCGGTACGTTCGGCCACCTCAGCCCCGCTCGATGTCGCCGACCAGCCGTTGTGGGCCAGAGCCGCCGCCTTGTCCGGCGCGATCAGGTCGGCGATGGCGGCGCACAGATCCTCGGGCCCCGCAACGGCACGCGCCGCGCGCGCCTCGGCGAGCCGCGCGTAAGAGGAACCGAACCGCTCTGTCTTCGGTCCGTGCACGACCGCCGAGCCCAGAACCGCCGGTTCGAACGGGCAGCGCGTGCCCTCCGCACCCGACAGAGTGCCGCCCATGAACGTGACCGGCGCAAGCCGGTACCAAAGGCCCGCCTCGGACAGCCCGTCGGCGATCAGAACCTGCACCTCTTCGTCGGGCTCCTCCTCCTCGGCCCGCGTTGCGGAAACCAGGCCCGCGTCGGCGCATTTCGCCGCGATCGAGGGCGCGCGCGCCGGGTCGAGCGGCGCGATGATCAGAAGCAGCCGATGTGCATGGCTTTGCGCATGGACCTGTGCGGCGATCACCGCATCCTCTTCCTCTTCGGGGCAGGCCATGGCGAGCCAGACCGGCCGGGCGCGCAATTGCAGCGCCAGATCCTCGCGTTCGGCCTCATTGTAAGGCAGGGGATCGGTGCTTTCCTCGATCCGCCCGCCAAGCTCCAGCTTCAGCGCCTGCCCGCCGAGGCGCCGCAAAGCCGCCAGCCCCTCCATATTCTCTGCAAAGATCCGGTTGAACCGTCCAAGCACCGACCCGACCATCCCGCGCTTCCAGAAGGCGGTGCCTGAGCCCGCGCCCGCCTCGGCGAGGATCAGCGGCATCCCCCGGCCATGCGCCTCGGCAATCAGTGCCGCTGGCAAGTCGCGGCCCAGCATCAGCCCCGCGTCGGGGCTCCAATGGTCGAGGAAGGCGCGCACGGCGGGCAACCTGTCCTGCGGCGCCGGGGCCTGCAGCGCCTCCTCGGGAAGGGTGGGCAGGGCCACAGTTTCGGAGGTGATCAGAAGTGTCAGGCCCGGGTCCGTCCTCCGAAGCTCGCGCGCGATCTGGGCCATGGCCTCTGCCCGCCCGCCGCGTGCCAGATGCAGCCAGACGAGGCGGCCGTCGGGCCGGGGCGGCAGGTCTTCCGCCCGCCATCCGGCCTCCGCCCGCTCGGCGAGCAGAAGGTAAAGCCCAAGGGCGAGCGAACGGGCCATGGGGCCGTCAGAACCCGAGCTCTTCGGTCGGACCCGAGGCCTGCGCCTCGTCGCGCAGCCGGTGGAGATGGGCGATGAAATAGCGCATGTGGGCATCGTCGACCGTGCGCTGCGCCTCGGCCTTCCAGGCCGCGAAGGCGCTGGCATAATCGGGGAAAATACCCACGACATGGATTTTCGACACATCGCGGAAGACATTCTTGGCGGGGCTCACAAGCTCCCCTCCGAACACGAGATGCAGGCGTTGGGTCATGGGATGGTCCTTTGGCTTCGGTATCAAATCTAGTGCAGCTTCGGCGGCGAGGCTAGCGCGTGAGCCGGTCGATCAGCGCCCGGTGCAGCCCGGGTGCCGCTGCGAGACAGCCGTCGAGCCGCGGCGGGGTGCCGTTATAGCGAAGAGCGGCGCCCCTGCGGTCGGTCACCAGCGCACCCGCCTGAGCCGCGATGAGCGTCCCGGCGGCGGCGTCCCATTCCCAGGTCGGTTTCAGCGTCAGCATCGCATCGAAGGCGCCTTCTGCCACCAGGCAAAGCCGCCAGGCGATGGAAGAGCGGAACATGCGCCGGACCGGCGGCACCACACCGCCCTGCCAGTGCTCGGGCGCAAGGTTTGGCCGCGCCGTCAACAGCGTTGCACCGTCTGGGCTTTCAGCGGCCGAGGCAGAGATCGGCCGCCCGTTCAGCGTCGAAACAGTGTCTATTCCCGCCGAATAGAGCTTGTCCTGCGCTGGCAGATAGACGACGGCGGCGGTCACGCGGCCGTTTTCGGCCACCGCGAACGAATGTGCGAAGTCGCGTGTGCCATCGATGAAGGCGCGGGTCCCATCGATCGGGTCGATGATGAACAGCCGCTCGTCGTTCAGCCTGAGATCGCTGTCGGGCGTCTCCTCCGACAGCCAGCCATAGTCGGGGCGGGCGGCGCGAAATTCGGCTTCCAGCATCCGGTTGACCGCCAGATCGGCCTCGGTGACCGGCCCGGCGCCGTCACCCTTGTCCCAGGTTTCGGGCGACTGCCGCCAGAAAGTCAGCGCGATGCGCCCCGCCTCCCGCGCCGCCTCGGTCAGCAGCGCCAGATCGTCATTCGCCGGCAAGGGTCAGGCCCCCGACCAGAAGGCTCGGCACCACATGCGACAGGTGGGTGCGGGCATCGTTCGCGGGCACCATCGCCAGAAGCATGTCGCGCAGGTTGCCCGCGATCGTGCATTCGTTCACCGGATAGGCGATCTCGCCCTTCTCGACCCAGAAGCCCGAGACGCCGCGCGAATAATCGCCCGTATTGGGGTTGATCGAGGCGCCGATGAAACCGGTGACCAGAAGGCCGGTGCCCATGTCGCTGAGAAGGTCCTCGCGACTGTGCGCGCCTTGCGTCAGCGCGATATTGCCATTGCCCGGCGCGGGCGGCGAGGAGACGTTGCGCGAGGCCGATGCGGTCGACTGCATTCCCAGCCGCCGACCGGTCGAAAGATCAAGCGTCCAGCCAGTCAGCATCCCGTCCGCCACGATTTGGCGCACTCCGGTCGGCAGCCCCTCACCGTCGAAGGGGCGCGAGCCGGACAGCCGCGGTCTGGTCGGGTCTTCGGTGATCGACAGCCCTTTGGGCAGCACCTGCTGGCCAAGCTTGTCTCGAAGCCACGAGGCGCCGCGCACGATCGACATGCCATTCACCGCCGACAGAAGATGCCCGACAAGGCTTGAGGAAATCCGTTCATCGAACAGGACCGGGTAAGCGCCGGTCTTCGGCCGCCGCGCCCCGGCACGTGCCACCGCGCGGTCACCCGCGCGCCCGCCGATTTCCTCGGCCGACGGCATGTCGGCGCCCCAGGCGCGGCTTTCGGCCGCCCAGTCACGCTCCATCGCCAGACCCTCGCCGGTGATCGCCATAGCCGACAGGGAATGCGAACTGCGGGCATAGCCGCCCGCGAAACCGTTGCTGGCGGCAAGGAACAATCTGCGGCGCGAGAAGGCCGCGCCCGCCTCGACCTGGCTCACGCCCTTCACTGCCAGCGCCGCCGCCTCTGCCGCCCGCGCGCCCGCTTCCAGCGCCGCGGCCGACGGGTCTTCGGCCGGGTCGGTCAGTTCCAGCGACGCCAGATCCCAGCCTTTCGCCAGCTGCGACGGATCGGCGAGCCCCGCCGTATCATCCTCGGGCGCCTCTCGCGCCATGGCAACGGCGCGTTCGGCCATGTCGGCGATCGTCCGCGCCGACTGGTCCGAGGCCGAGACGCAGGCCTGCCGCTGGCCCACGAAGACCCTCAGCCCGATCTCGACGCCTTCGGCCCGTTCGGCCTGTTCCAGCCGCCCCTGCCGCACATCGGCCGAAATCGCGGTACCGTCGAGCGCCATCGCATCCGCCGCTGTCGCACCGGCGCTCCGCGCCGCCGACAGAAGCGCATCGGTCAAAGCTTCCAGCCTGTCTGCCATCATGGTCTTCCTTGCCTCTTGCAAAGCGACCTAAGCCCTCTTGCGGGATTTGCCAAGCCAAAGGGCCGCCCGGTCACCCGGACGGCCCTTGAAGGATCGCGTGAAATTTACTGGATGCGCTGGCCGTTGGCGTAGATGCCGCCGTCTTCCTTGAACTCGATCTTCGAGGTCAGCGCATCGTCGCCCGCAGGCACGGCGAACATGCCCATCATCATCCGCGCGCCCATCGCCGTGTCGGCGGGCAGAAGGCCGATCGCCGTCAGCTTGTCCATCAGCGCATTTACGCCTGTGACGCTGAGGTTGATCTCGCCCACCGGTTTCGGCGGCGTCTGGCTGTTGTCGAAGGTCGCTGCACCCGTGCCGGTCAGTTCGGCACCCGCCGCCTTGACCTGCAGCTGGTTGATCTTCGCCTCGGTCACCTCGAAGGGCGAAGGTGCGGCGAGCGGATCGGTGGCCTCGGCCTCCAGCGCCTTGGCCGCCTCGGGATCAAAGAGATCGAAGAGCGGCTTGAGCGAACCCGACAGGTCGAGAACCATCGTCGCCGGATCGCGCGGCAATTGCGACGTCGGGTCGAAGAGGTTCCAGATATCGTCCGAGAGTTTCAGATCGACGAGTTTGAGAAGGAAGGCCCCCGGCTGTGCCTCGTCCGATTTCGTCACCGGCATGGCAAGGTTGAAGGCCGACTGGCCAAGCTCCGCCATCACCGGGAAGGGGATCGTGGCCGACGTCAGTTCGAACTTCGATTCCCGGGCCTCGCCGCCATAGGCGATGCCGTCGGCGGCCATATGGAAGTTGAGCTTGCCCGCGCCGCCCGAGGATTTGACGGTGAAATCGCCGTCGCTTTCGGTGCCGGTCACGCTGTAGGCGCCGTCGGCAAAGGCGAAAGTGCCGTCGATCAGCGCGCCCGCCTTCAGCGCCGCGCCGAGGTTCTGCATGTCGATGCCTTCGGGCATCACGAAGCTGCCCACGCCGGTCAGGCCGTTCATCGTGCCCTCGAGATTGAAGGTATTGCCGCTTTCGGGATCGGCGCCGGTCAGGACCACATCCATCGCCGCGGCCGAGAAATCGGAGGTCGCGGTGCGACCCGCGTCCTTGACCGACCGGTAGGTGCCCTTGCCGTCGCGGGCGGTCAGTTTCATCTTGAAGGGTGGCTCCTCGCCCTCGACCTTCAGCTGGTCGATCTCGACACTCGCTTCCGGCGCGGTGACGGCATAGGTCATGTCCTCGGGCGTGCCGCTGACGATCGACACCATGTCCTTGTGCGCCATCTTCATCGCGATGTCGGCGTCGGGCCCGTCCTCGGTCTTGCCGTGGAAGGTCATCGGCACTTCCGGCGAGAAGGTCACCTCGACCGTGCCGTCACCCAGATCGCGGAAGCGCAGCTCCGGCACCATCACTTCGCTCGACCCGTCGGGCACCTCGGTTACGATCTTCAGATCGCGCACCACAAGCGAATCGCCCTCGGTCGCTTCCGAGCCTGCGGTCACGGTCGCGCCGAGGTCGGTGTAATAGCTCTTCCAGTCCTGCCAGACATGATCGGCGGTCACGTCCGCCCAGGCGGCACCGGACGAGGCAAGAGCGGCAAGAAGCGCGGCGGCGCTGACATGGGATAGGGTTTTCATGGAATAGCCTTTCGAAAGAGTTCGGGCGCGACAATTCAACCAGATACACCCGCGGTCAAGGTCGGGGGCTGGTGGAATTCCGCCATTGCCTGTGCTTAACAGGCTCTATCCGGCAAATTTATGGCACCCGATGATCGCGCTTGAAACATACGACGGACTGACGGTCGCGACAATCCGGCGGCCCGAGAAGGCAAATTCTCTGACCCGCGACATGCTGTCCGCGCTCGCCGACGCCGCGGAAGCCGCTTCGAGCGACGGCACCCGCGCCCTGATCCTTACCGGCGAGGGTCGGGTGTTTTCGGCCGGGGCGGATCTCGACGAAGCGCGCGCGGGGCTCGCGACCGACCCGGTCTGGGAAAGGCTTTCGCGAGCCATTGCGGCGCTTCCCTGCCTGACGATCGCGGCCTTGAACGGCACGCTCGCGGGCGGCGCCTTCGGCATGGCGCTGGCCTGCGATATCCGGCTCTGCGTGCCGGAGGCCAAGTTCTTCTATCCGGTGATGCGGCTCGGTTTCCTGCCGCAGCCGTCCGACCCGGCGCGGCTCGCGTCGCTGATTGGCCCGGCGCGTGCCAAGATGATCCTGATGGCCGGCGCGCGGATCGAAGCGCCCGAGGCGCTGGCCTGGGGTCTCGTCGACCGGATCGTTCCGGCCGACGATCTTCTGTCTGCCGCGCGCACCCTCGCGGCAGATGTACTGGCGGCGGACAAAGACCATGCCGCCGCCATCAAGGCCTTGATCCAGCCTTTGCGCTAGGCTTACGGGCAGGCCGCGGTATATTCGCGCCCGTAGCGGTCGCGATAGAGGCACATGCCCGGCTGCTTGGTCTGCCCGATCAGGGCACCCGCCGCCAGACCGACGGCCCCGCCGACGATCGCGCCTTTCAGCTCGTCACCGTCATCGGCGGCAACGGCGCCGATCGCCGCGCCGGTGGCGGCACCGGCCATGGCGGTCTGCTCCGGGGTCTGGCAGGCCGACAGCGCTGCCAGGACCGGCAGCAACAGCAAATATCTCTTCATGATCGTCTCCATCTGTCACCATTCCCCTGCGCGGGCCATTCTAGCGCGCTTCGTCGCCTCCCGCGCCCCCGTCGGGCCGCCATCGGCGGATTCCTGCGACAGGCGACCGTCAGCGCCGCCTTGGCCCGGGTACCCGGCTGATGAAGCCGGGCGGGCGGCGGGCGATCCAGCTCAGGAAAGAGGCCATGCGCGGCGCGGTGCGCAGCGCCTCGATACTGGCGAAATCGCGGGCAAGCTCCGCTTCGGTAAAGCGGGCATGGATTTCCTTGTGACATAGGTGGTGCAGCCGCACCACCGGCCCGCCCTTGCCGCCCCTGAGCTTCGGGATCAAGTGATGATCGCTCTGCGGCACGTCCGGCGGCAGCGGCCTGAGGCAAAGCGGGCAGACGGAACTTTCCACTTCCATCCTTGCCTCTCCCTTGCCAGCCGCCCGCAATCTTGCCAGAGACGGAGGAAAGCCGCGAGGGATGGAATGAACGGCGAAGAAAGCCTTCTGCAGACGATCAGCAGCTATCTCGACCAGGGACGCGATCTCGCGATGGGCTGGGCGACGAGCCCGGCAGCCTGGTCGCAATTTGCGCTTCTGATCGTCTCCTGGGGCGCGGCGGCCTTCGCCACCCGCAAGATCGTGCCGCGGATCGAGGCCTGGGTGCGCCCGCGCACCGAAGGCGCGGGGCTTTTCGCGGCACTCCTGCGTTTTGCCCTGCGCTTCGTGCCGATGGTCCTGCCGCTTCTTGCCTATGGCTTCACGGCGGTGGGCGAGGCCTTCACCCGCCAGGTCTTCGGCTCGGGCGCCGTCATCGCCTTTGGCAAGCGGCTCTTCCTCTTCTTCGCCGCACGTCTCTTCGTCGCGCATGTGCTGACCGACCCGTTCCTCAGGCTCCTCGGGCGCTATGTGCTGATCCCCGTCGCGGCGCTGAATGCGCTCGGCCTTCTCGGGCCGGTGTCGGACTGGCTCGAAAGCCTGACGGTCGAGATGGGCAACATCACCTTCTCGGTCATGGCACTCATTCGGGGGCTGATTGCCGGAAGCCTGCTCTTCTGGCTCGGCTCTTGGTCGAACCGGCAGAGTGCGGACTATATCAAGGCGCAAGAGGAACTGCGCCCCGCCACCCGCGAACTGGCCGCCAAGGCGGCAGAGGTGGTGATTTTCGGTGCGGCCTTTCTTCTCCTCCTGAACATCATGGGGATCGACCTCACGACCATCGCGCTTCTCGGCGGCGCCTTGGGTGTGGGGATCGGGCTCGGGCTCCAGCAGATCGCCGCCAACTTCATCTCCGGCATCATCCTCCTGATCGAGGGCCAGACGACCGTCGGCGATTATGTCGAGCTTGACGGCGGCGAGACGGGCACGATCGTGAAGATGACAGCGCGGGCCTGCATTCTCGAAACCTTCGACGGCCGCTGGATCGTGGTGCCGAACGAACATTTCATCACAACCCGGGTGGTGAACTATTCCGATCAGGGCAGCGCCAATCGCTATGAGGCGCCTTTTTCGGTGAGCTACGAGACCGACATCGACCGGGTGCCCGCGATCATCGAGCGCGCGGTGGCGGACCTGCCCTTCGTGCTGACCGCGCCGGATGGCCCGGACTGCGAATTGCGCGCGTTCGGCGAGAGTAGTGTCGATTTCGCCGTCGAATATTGGGTGAACGGCATAGACGACGGACGCAACAAATACCAAAGCCAGGTGTTGTTCGCGATCTGGCGGGCGCTGAAGGCCGAGGGGATCGAAATGCCCTATCCGCGCCGCGTCGTGGAAATGCGGACGCAGAAAGGATGAGCGCGCCGGAAGACGTCCCGGCGCTCGTGATCGGCGCGGGGCCGGCCGGGCTGATGGCGGCCGAGGCGCTGGGCGCCGCAGGCGTGAAGGTGCTGATCTGCGAGGCCAAGCCAACCGTCGCCCGCAAGTTCCTGATGGCGGGAAAATCGGGGCTGAACCTGACCAAGGACGAGGCGCTGGAACCCTTCCTTGAAAGGATCAGCGCCGATTGGCTGCGTCCGATCGTCGGCGCCTTCGGGCCAGAGGCGGTGCAGGACTGGGCGCGCGGGCTTGGGCAGGCGCTTTTCACCGGCTCCTCCGGCCGGGTCTTTCCGGTCGGCATGAAGGCCTCGCCGCTTCTGCGCGTCTGGCTCGGGCGCCTCGCCGCGCAGGGGGCCGAGATCCGCACCCGCTGGCGCTGGGAAGGTCTGGAAGGGGCGCTTTTCCGTTTTGCGACGCCCGAGGGAACGCGCGTGGTCGCACCACATGCAACCATACTCGCGCTTGGTGGTGCAAGCTGGCCCCGGCTCGGGTCTGACGCCGCCTGGGTGCCGTGGCTTGAAGAAAAGGGCGTGAGGGTCGCGCCCTTCCGGCCCGCCAACATGGGCTTTTGCGTCAACTGGTCCGATCCGATGCGCCGGCACTTCGGCCAGCCCGTGAAAGGCTGCGCACTTTCGACCGGAACAGAGACTGTTCGCGCCGAATTCGTCATCTCCACCCGGGGGATCGAGGGCGGCGGAATCTATGCCCTGTCGGCCGCCGTGCGCGACGGCGCGGTGCTGACGCTCGATCTCGCCCCCGACAGGCCGCTCGCATCGCTCGCGGAGCGCCTCGCCCGGCCGCGCGGGCGCGAGACCCTGTCGAACCACCTGCGCAAAGCGGCGGGCCTCGACGCGCCGCGTCTCGCGCTTCTGCAGGAATGGGGCCGGCCGCTGCCCGACACGCCCGGCGCGCTTGCTGCACTGGTCAAGCGCCTGCCCGTCCGTCACGCCGGGCCGCGCCCGCTCGCCGAGGCGATTTCATCGACGGGCGGCATCAGCCGCGACAGTTTGACCGACGATCTGGAATTGACCGCGCTGCCCGGTACCTTCGCGGCCGGAGAGATGCTCGACTGGGAAGCGCCCACGGGCGGCTATCTTCTGACCGCTTGCCTCGCCACCGGCCGCCATGCGGGTCTGGCGGCGGCAAGGTGGCTGCAAATATAGTCTATTCCGGCTGAAAAGGGCCTAATTGCCCGCCGTTTCCAATCGGGATTTCGGTCTTTGGCACGAAGACGAACCGGTCAATCTCGGCAATCGCCTCCTCGGCGGTCTCGACATATTTGAAGAGATCGAGATCCTCTGGCGATATCGTGCCCGCGTCCGCAAGGGCCTGCCAGTTCACCACCTTCTCCCAGAAAGCCCGACCGAACAGCAGGACCGGGATTCGGCTCATCCGCCCGGTCTGGATCAGCGTCAGCGACTCGAACAGTTCGTCCATCGTGCCGAAGCCGCCGGGGAAGATGCAGATTGCCTTGGCGCGCATCAGGAAATGCATCTTGCGGATGGCGAAATAGTGGAAGTTGAAGCAGAGGTCCGGCGTGACGTAGCCGTTCGGCGCCTGCTCGTGCGGCAGGACGATATTTAGGCCGATCGAATGCCCCCCTGCCTCGTGTGCGCCACGGTTGCCCGCCTCCATCACCCCGGGGCCTCCGCCGGTGACGATGACATTCTCGCGCCCGTAACTGTCGAGCGAGCGTTCCGTCATCAGTTTGGCGAAGCGCCGCGCCTCGTCGTAATAGTGCGAAAGCTCGCCCAGCACCGGGGTCCGGGCCTTGTGCTTGTGCGCCGGATCGGGAATGCGCGCGCCGCCGAAGAGCACGATGGTTGAAAGAATCCCGCGCTCGTCGAGCAGCATCTGCGGCTTCAGCAGCTCCAGTTGCAGCCTGACCGGCCTGAGTTCCTCACGCGTCAGGAAATCGTCGTCCATGAAGGCCAGCCGGTAGGCGGGCGCGCGGGTCTGTGGCGTATCGGGAATGCGTTCGGCCGCCACCGCGTCCTGATGGCTGTCGCGGAACGGATGGCGGCGCTGGTCGTCTTTCATCTGGGTCCTCGGTCCTTTTCGCCCATGTGATGCCATTCCGCGACCAGACGCAACGCCCCTCGCAGAGCCGTGAAAGGCAGGCTAGGGTCCGGTCGGAATTCGAACGCGGAGGGCAGGCATGGACTGGACGGCAGAGATCGAGGCGGCTGCGCGCCGCGTGGCAGGCCATGTCCGGCGGACACCGGTGATGACCGTCACGCTGCCGGGCCTCGACCGGCCGGTCGAACTCAAGCTCGAACACATGCAGCATACCGGATCGTTCAAGGCGCGCGGCGCCTTCAACTCGCTCCTGTCGCTGCCGGTGCCGCCTGCTGGCGTCGTTGCGGCCTCGGGCGGCAATCACGGCGCTGCGGTTGGGTATGCCGCGCACAGTCTTGGCCATCAGGCCCATATTTTCGTGCCCGAACTGGCGGGGCCGGCGAAGATCGACCTCGTCCGCCGTACGGGCGCCACTTTGACCGTCGTGCCCGGCACCTATGCCGAGGCGCTGGCAGCGGCTGAGGCGCATGAGGCCAAGACCGGCGCGATCCAGATCCATGCCTATGACGCGCCCGCGACGGTGGCGGGGCAGGGCACGCTTTTCCGCGAATGGCAGGACCAGGGGCTTCAGGCCGACACGCTTCTGATCGCCGTCGGTGGCGGCGGGCTGATCGGCGGGGCGGCGGCCTGGTTTGGCAAAGCGCGCCGCATCGTTGCGGTGGAGCCGGAGCTGGCGCCGACCCTCAACCGCGCGCTGGCCGATGGGCCAGAGACGCGGGTCGAGGTTTCCGGCGTCGCCGCCAATGCGCTCGGCGCCCGCCAGATCGGCCGCATCTCCTACGGCCTCTGTCAGTCAGTCGGAGTGCAATCGGTTCTCGTCAGCGATTCGGCGATCATGGAGACCCGGCGGCTTCTCTGGCAGGACCTGCGGCTCATGGTCGAACCAGCAGGCGCCGCGGCAATCGCTGCGCTCCTGTCCGGTGCCTACCGGCCCGAACCGGAGGAGCGCCTCGCGGTTCTGATCTGTGGCGCCAACCCCGCGCCGGATCCCTTGCAGGAAGGGTCGCATTGATCTTGGTCCGACGCGCAACTATAGGCCAGTCTGCCGCTACGTGAAGGAAAGGGACCGCCCATGTCGAATGAAGCGCTCGAAAAAGCCATCGAAGCCGCCTGGGAGGCACGCGACGGGGTCGGTCTGACCACCAAGGGCGAGGTGCGCGACGCGGTCGACGCGACGCTCGAAGCCTTGGACAAGGGTACTTTGCGGGTCGCCGAACGGCGCGCGAACGGCGACTGGCATGTGAACCAGTGGGCGAAGAAGGCGGTGCTGCTGTCCTTCCGGCTGAATGACATGGCGGTCATCCCCGGCGGCAATGGCAAGGCCACCTGGTGGGACAAGGTGCCCTCGAAATTCGAGGGCTGGGGCGAGAACCAGTGGCGCGCGGCCGGTTTCCGCGCCGTACCGGGCTCGATCGTCCGCCGCTCTGCCTATATCGCCAAGGGCGTGGTGCTGATGCCCTCGTTCGTCAACCTCGGCGCCTATGTCGATGAGGGCTCGATGGTCGACGGCTGGGCCACCGTCGGCTCCTGCGCGCAGATCGGCAAGAACGTGCATCTCTCGGGCGGCGTCGGCATCGGTGGCGTTCTGGAACCGATGCAGGCGGGCCCGACGATCATCGAGGACAATTGCTTCATCGGCGCGCGGTCCGAGGTCGTCGAAGGCTGCATCGTCCGCGAAGGCGCGGTCCTCGGCATGGGCGTCTATATCGGCAAATCGACGAAGATCGTCGACCGCGAGACGGGCGACGTGATGTATGGCGAAGTGCCCGCCGGATCGGTCGTCGTGGCCGGGTCCATGCCCTCGAAGGGCGGCATCAACCTTTACTGCGCGGTGATCGTGAAGAAGGTCGACGCCCAGACAAGAGCGAAGACCTCGATCAACGATTTGCTCAGGGACTGAGATTAGACGCGGCGCGGCTGACGGGCCGCTCATCGAGCCTCGCGGCTCTCTTCGCTTGAGAGATGAGCCTTGCGAGGGGCGAAGAGCGGCCTCGGAAAGGGTCTATTGCAGCAGATAGCCGTCCGGCCAGCGCAGCGAGGTCTTGACGATGATCACCTGCGTCGCGCCCGGCGCAAGGTTGAAGTCCCAGCGCAGGATGCCGCGCTTGCCCTCGTCGTCGGTGATCGTCGGCGCGGGTTCGGCGGTGAAGCTGATCGCAAGGTCCTTCTGTTCGGAATAGGGCACGTGATCGTAAAGCCGCAGGGGCCAGGCCTCGCCGGTCAGGTTCTCGACCGTGATCGTCACCGCTTCTTCCCTGTGGTTGGATGAGGTGAGCAGACCTTCCTGCCCCTCCATCCGGTCGGGCATCGTGCGTTCCAATGTGATCCCGTCCAGAACCCCATAGGCCAGATCGACCTCGCTGCCCGGCACGATCATCGGCAGGGTGCCGTCGGCCACAAAGGCGCCGTCAAGATAAAGCGCGGCCCGGCCGGGCAAGAGGGGTTCCGCGCCGTCGTTGCGGAAGGTGGCATAGCGGTAGGCAGTGGTCTCCATCCGCGGGACGGCGACGGCGTACAAGTCCGGTGTCGCAACTGTCTGCCCGAGCGGCAACCGCAGCGCGTCCGAGCCGCTGCGCAGATCGACCTGCCCAGGGAAGTGATAGACCACCGTCGCGCCCTGATAGCCGACCATCGGGCTCCAGGATCGATCGTACTCAACGGCTGCCTCCTCGACCACCGGACTAGCTAGCGCGCCGACGTTCATTTCCTCCGCCATCGCCGCCTTCAGCGCCTCTTCGCTGACGATCTGGCGATGGTCCGGCCAGATGCCATACGGCTCCGCCCGGCGTCCGGGCTGGGCGGTCGAAAGCGTAAGTTCGACGCCCGCCCAGTCCCGGCCGCTGATCTGCGTGACAGCGACCCCGCGCTCGATGGTCAGCGAGGGCTTGCCTTCGCTTGTCAGGAACAGGTCATAGACCGGCAGCCAGCCAGCATCGCCGACGAAGGTCGTGACCTCGATCACCGTATTCCCAGCCGTCGCTGCGGTCACGTCGAGCGTCAGAAGGCCGCCATCGGCGGGCTCCGCCAACTTCGCCTCCAATGCCTGTTGCGCGGCCGCCAGCGCCTCACGGTCCGGGGTCAGCGCCCGGTCGGCCTGACGCGCCTCTTCCTCGGCGGCGATGGCGGCTTCGCGGGCAGCGAGCACCCTTTCGCCCACCAGCGCGGTCGCGGCCGCCAAGGCCTCGACATCGGCGCCGGGCAGTCCGGCATTGCCGAGGCCCTTCAGGAAGTCGACCTGCGCCCGCGCCGCATCCGCTCGGGCGCGGATCGCCGCAACGCCCGCCTCTTTCGCAGCGAGCGCATCTTCCAGCCGCGCCACTTCGTCGCGCAAGTGCCGCAGGGCCGCGTCCTCGGGCAGGTCCGGCAACCGGTCCGCCGCCAATGTCACCGGGCCGAGTGTCACGCCACCCGGCGTGGACACCCGCAGGGTCAGCGGGTCGGTATCGGCAGGCAGGCCGGTGACGGCGAGCCGGTTCGCACCTTGCGCAAGATCGGCCTCGATCTGCCAGACGACGGTCGCGCCCACCGGATAGACGGTGGCGCGCGCCGGATCGGCGAGAAGGGACAAGGTCTCGGCCTGAAGCGGCAGCGGCAAGACGATGAGCGAGAGAAAAAGCGGACGCATGGAAACCTCGTGACCGGTGGCGTGAGCCGCGCCCCGGTCTTCGTGGGCTTTGGGGCTCGAAGATCAGACGCGCGTCGATGCGCCGATCTTGGATGTTTCTCTCCTGGTTGCAACACCGGTCCGCGCTCCCGCCGGTCGGGTATTCCCGCCTTGCCGGAGCGTGGTCAGCGCAAGCCCCGGTCTGGGATGGTCCGGAAAGCCCGTACCGAACCGGATGACGAGGTCGAGATAGCCGGGCCCGGCCTTTGATCCCTTGCAGAGCACTTCGCCCGTATCTGCGTCTATGAGGAGAAGCCCGCCACCCTTCGGCACATAGTCAAGCCCGCGCGCCCGAAGGCGCGCCTGCGCCTCTACCCAACTGCCTGCCTCAGCGAGGGCCTCAGCGACGAGAAGCCGAAGGCGCCCGAGGAGCCGCTCGTCGATGACTTCGTCACTCCTCGCTGCCCTCCGCTCCCGCCGCTGGATTTCCAGCCGGATCAGATCGCGCAGAACCGTGCCCGGCGTCTGATCCGCCTCACGGCAAAGCGCAGCGAAGCGCTGCCATTGGCTGCGGTCGCAAAAGAAAAGGGTCTCGGCCATGTCCATGACCGAGACCCTCGGGTGATTCTGGTTAACGAAAGGTTAGCCCTTCTTCAGGCAGCGGTTGCCCAGAAGCTCTGCAATCTGCACCGCGTTCAGCGCCGCGCCCTTGCGCAGGTTGTCGCTGACGCACCACAGGTTCAGACCGTTCTCGATGGTCGAATCCTGCCGGATACGGCTGACATACGTCGCGTACTCGCCCACGCATTCGATCGGCGTGATGTATCCACCAGGCTCGCGCTTGTCGACGACCATCACCCCCGGCGCCTCGCGCAATATCTCCTGCGCTTCCTGCCAGTCGAGGAACTCCTCGGTCTCGATGTTCACCGCCTCGGAATGGCCGACGAACACCGGCACGCGCACGCAGGTCGCCGTGACCTTGATCGACTTGTCGAGGATCTTCTTCGTCTCGGCCACCATCTTCCATTCTTCCTTGGTCGAGCCATCGTCGAGGAAGACATCGATATGGGGAATGACGTTGAAGGCGATCTGCTTGGAAAACTTCTTCGGCGGCACTTCCGACACCGGGTTGTAGATCGACTTCGTCTGATCCCACAATTCGTCGATCCCGGCTTTCCCTGCGCCCGACACCGACTGATAGGTCGCGACGACCACTCGCGTGATCTTTGCCCGGTCATGAATGGGCTTCAGCGCCACCACCATCTGCGCGGTCGAGCAGTTGGGGTTCGCGATGATGTTCTTCTTCCGGTAGCCCTCGATCGCGTCGGCATTCACCTCCGGCACGATCAGCGGCACATCGGGGTCGTAGCGGTAAAGCGACGAGTTATCGATCACCACACAGCCCGCCGCCGCCGCCTTCGGCGCGTAGACCTTCGTAGCGTCCGATCCGACCGCGAAGAGCGCAATATCCCAGCCGGTGAAATCGAACGTGTCCAGATCCTTGGTCTTGATAGTCTTGTCGCCAAAGCTGACTTCGGTGCCGAGAGACTTGCGCGAGGCAAGTGCGGCAATCTCGTCCACCGGGAACTCCCGTTCCGCGAGGATATTCAGCATTTCACGGCCCACATTCCCCGTGGCGCCGGCGACAACGACCTTGTAGCCCATCTGGGGTTCTCCTTCTTCCGAAGAGGCCCCTTATCCGATCAGTTTCGGCAATAAAAGCGAAAGATGCGGCAGCGCGGCATTTGGGAAGTTACCCGTGGGCAGCCTGCCGCGAAATGCGCCCGTCGCGGGCCATCAGATCGGCCACGAACGCGGCCTCTGCCCCGAAATCATGTGGCACCTGGTCTGCCGTCCGGCTGCCGGTCAGCGACAGCGAGGCGAAGAAATCGAATCCGTAAAGCGACAGTGTCGCCAATCCGCTCGCCGCCAGCAGGTCGATCATCATCAGCCCGGTCGTCGGCGGCGCGCCAAGCACTTGCTTCAGCCGCCCGAAGTCTTCCAGCGGATGCAGGTAGAAGCCCGGAGAGGACGCCACCTGCCACGGCAGCCGCTTCCTTTTGTGCGACATCCACAGAATCCGCGCGGGCCGCACCCGCTCCATGTCCGCCGCTCCGATCGAGGTCGCCAGCGCCAGCCAGTCGGTCCGCGTGCCGTGAGAGATGGCAGAGGGCATCGGTGCCCGGTTGATGCGGATTACGATATCGGCCGCGTCGATCTCCGCCCCGAAAGTGCCCGCCTCCAGCGACCGCGCATTGCCCACAAGCGCGACGCTCTTTCTTTCAAGCGCCGCCATCAGGCTGGCCCGCCCCGCCGACAGCGCCATCAGCGGCGCCTCCTGCCGCAGCGTCCGCGCCATCAGGAAGGAAAACCGGTTCATGCCAGCATCTCGCGGTAGATTGCGACAAGCCTCTCGGCCTCGCCCTCGATCCGGTGGTTCGTCTCGACATGCGCCCGCGCCACCGGCCCGGCCGCGGCAAGACGCGCCGGATCGTCGATCCAGTCGCGGATCGCCTCGGTCAGCGCCGCCGCGTCTCCGGCCGCCACCAGCGTTCCGGTCTCCCCCGGCCGGATCAGCGCCTCGAAAGCACCCACGCGCGAGGCGACAACCGGCACACCAGAGGCCATCGCCTCCAGAGGCGTCAGCCCGAACCCTTCCCAGCGCGCGGGCGCGCAGAAGAGATCGAGCGCCCGGTAGTGCCGCGCCACCGCGTCCCAGTCGATCTCGCCCAGAAAATGCACGCGGTCGGCGACACCGGCGGCCCTAAGCCGCGCCTGCTGTTCCTCGAAAAAGCCTTTCTGGTCGTCCGTGACCCGGCCGGTAAAGATCATCTGCACTTCGGGTCGCCCCGGCAGAAGCGCCAGCGCGGCATCGACCATCAGATCGACGCCCTTCTGCGCGCGGATACGCCCGAAACAGCCGATCAGGCAGGCCTCCTCCGGCAACCCTAGTTCCCGCCGCAGCGCGCGCTTGTCCGTCGCAGGCTCAAAGATCTGACAATCGACGCCATGCATCACCACCGTTGCGGGCACCTCAAGGTAGGAGGCCGCCTGCGGCGAGGTCGCCACCACCCGGTCCATGCGCCGGATCAGCCATTTGGTAAAGCCCTTGTGATGGCGCTGGGCGGCAGAGGTGAAAAGAAGCCGCAGCCTGCGGCGAAAGAGATGCCGGAGGATCAGCCCCAGCGCCATCTCGGTATTCCGCCGCGCATGCCAGACGCGCCAACGGACGCGCGGCAAAAGGAAGCAGCGCCAGAGGGCCAGGTGCGGCAGATGATCCGGCAGGCCCGGCCCGGTCGCCACGATGCCGATCATGCGCGCCTGCAAGGGCAGAAGCCGCACCACGGTTGTCGTCACGCCCGAGAGGCGGCGTTTCAGGTTCGGGGCGATGACGGCGATGTCAGGCGGGGAAGGGCGCTTCATCCCCCCTGACTAGACCCGTTCGTCGCGGCTGAAAAGGTAGATCGCCAGACCGGCGATGAGAGGCACAAGGAAGAAGAGGAAGAGGCCCCGGAAGGTCGCCTCGGCGCTGCCGCCCTCCATCGCACGATAGACCGGGCGCGAGGCGAACTGCATGATCCCCGCTCCTCCGATCGAGAACATGTTGATGAAACTCACCCCGCGCCCGATCAGATGCGGCGGCAGGAAGCTGCGGCCATGGGCCATGATCGCGGGGTAGGTGGCGCCGAAAAATCCGTGCACCGCCAAAAGCACCGCCGCCGTCCAGAAGCCTGCCGCCGGGGCATAGGCGAGTGCGCCAAGCGCCAGTGCCGACAGGCTGACGCAGGCGACGACACTCCATTTCCGTGACCCGACCAGCCGGTCAAGCGGTCCGATCACCAGATTGCCCGCGACCATGGCGAGGCTCATCACCAGCGTTGCAAGGCCGATCCCGTCGGCATCCGCGCCATAGACGCCACTGAGGTAAGGCCCGGCCCACAGGCCCCGGATCACCGCCGCCGGGGCGTAGGCCACCAGCATCAGCGCCGCGACCGGCCAGAGCGCGCGGATCGCGAAGAGGTCGCCAAACGTGCCCGGTTCCGTCCGCGCCTCCGCCGCCGGGGCCGGATCGCGCACCAGAACCAGAATGCCCGCCGCCACCAGAAGCGTGATCGCCGTCAGCGCGCCCAGCGTCGCCCGCCAGCCAATCGCACCGATGATCCAGGCCAGGGGCGCCGATCCCACGATAATGCCAAGCGATCCGACGCCGACCGTCAGCCCGGCAAGCGCCCCGAAGACCTTGGGCGGATAGACCCGCGCGAAAATGAAATAGGATGCCATCAGGACGGGCGAACAGCCGATGCCGATCAGCGCCATCGCGAGCCACAGATGCCAGGGCGCCGTAGCCAGCGCAAAGATCAGCGCCCCGCCGCCGCCGCCCACCGCCAACAGCGCCGCCGCCGTCCGCCGCGGCCCGAGCCGGTCGAGCGCAGAGCCCACCGCAAACTGCATCAGCGCGAAGGCGATGAACCACAGGCCCGAGGCGATGGCCAGATCGTCCGGCCCGGCGCCGAGTTCGGTGCCAAGGACCGGCGTCAGCACCGCGAGGAACGAGCGGAAGAACTGGCTCAGCACATAGGCCGCCACCAGACATACCAGACCTGCCGCCATCCTGCCCTCCCGCTTCGCCGCGGCACCCTGTGCCAAGCGGCCGGCGCCCGCAAGGGGTCCGCGCAGCTTCGTCTTTACCTTCCCGCCGAGGTCGGTTTAGATATACTAAAATCAGTTTTAGTGGCCTGCTTGGTGGCCGGACGGCTCGGGGAGGAGCAGATGGACCAGAAACCGGCGAAGCGCCCGCGCAAGGCGCCCGAAGTGCCGCCACTCGGCCGTGCGATCCGCCATCGCCGCAAGGTGCTTGGCATGACGCTCGAAGGGGTGGCCTCGGCGGCAGAACTGACCACCGGCTTCATTTCCCAGGTCGAGCGCGGCCTCTCGGCCCCGTCGCTTTCCTCGCTCATGGCCATCGCCGCCGCGCTGCAGACCACGATCGAACAGCTCGTCAGCGTGCCCGAGGATTTCTCGGCCCATGTGCCGCATGACAAGCGCCGCACCTTCATTCTGGGCGCCGAGCGGCGGTTCTACGAAATGCTGGGCCCCGGCTTCGCCGGTGCGCTCATGCATCCCCAGATCGTCCATCGCCCCGCCGGACATGTGTCGGAAAAGATGTGCCATACCGGCGAAGCCTTCCTGCATCTCCTCTCCGGGCGGCTCGAATATCATCTGGGGGACCAGACCTATCTGCTCGAACCGGGCGATTGCATCCACCATGACACGACCCGCCCGCATCATTCGATCGTGCTCGGCGATGAGGGGTCGGTCGAGCTTTGGGTGACCACCTCTCCCGTGCGCAGGCCCGCGCAGAAGGCCTGAACCCAGAACAACCCTGCCGTAGGGCCGACGGAGTTTTGGAAAGGCTCCGGTCCGATTTCTTGAAAGAAATCGGCTCCCGCCGGTCTGTCTGGCCGTCAGCGACGGGGCGCTTCGGGCCATGAGCTGATTTCTTCTGCATCAATACTAAAAAAAATTATAGTATTTTGGAGAAGTCGTTTATTCAGGCTTACACAAAATCGAATCACACAACCAAATCGACTGGGAGGTCACCATGAATACCCGGCGCATCGCTTCGGCCCTCGCGCTCGCCGCCGTCCTCGGCACCCCTGCCTTCGCGCAGGATCGCGGCGGCATCCTCAACTTCGCCCGCTATGACGGATCGCAGCTCGTCGATCCGATCTATGCCGACCGCAACCCCGACATCTGGATGGTCGGCAGCCTCTTTGACACGCTTCTGCGCCTTGGCGCCGACGGCAAGTCGGTGGAGCCGGGGCTGGCCGAAAGCCACGAACTGTCCGCCGACGGCAAGACCGTGACGCTGAAGCTCCGTTCCGGCGTGACCTTCGCCGATGGCAGCCCGCTCACCGGCACCGACGTGGTTTTCTCGCTCGACCGGGCGAGGAACGGCGATCTCTCGTCCTGGGCCGGTCTCATCGGTTCGATCGACAGCATCACCGCCGACGGCGACACGATCACCATCGCGCTCAAGACCCCCGACCCGACCATCCTCACGATGCTCGCGACCTTCAACACCGCAATCGTTTCGAAGGCCGCCTTCGATTCCGCGCCGGGCGCCACCGATCAGGAAAAATCCGCCGCGATCTTCGCCAAGGGCGGGCCGGGCGTCGGTTCCGGCCCCTTCTACCTCTGTGGCTTCGAACAGGGCGCCACGATGGATTTCTGCGCCAACAAGGGCTACTGGCGCCAGGGCGCCGACGGCAAGCCCTTGCCCTATCTCGACGGCGTGCATTTCCAGGTCATCCCCGATGACGCGACCCGCATCCTGAAGCTGCAGGCGGGCGAGGTCGACGTGGCCGAGTTCGTACCCTTCGCTCGGGTGGCGGAACTGAAGGCCGACGGGAAGCTCAATATGGAGCTCTTCCCCTCGACCCGGATCATCTATTCGCCGATCAACGTCCGCGCCACGCGGGCAGACGGCTCGCCCAACCCGCTGGCCGACGTCCGCGTGCGGCAGGCGCTGAACTACGCGACCGACAAGGCGGCGCTGATCGGCCTCGTCCTGCATGGTGCGGGCAAACCGATGTCCTCGCCTCTGATGGCGGCAGCGACGCAGGATTCGATCAACATGGATCCGCTCTACGGCTATGACCTCGAAAAGGCCAAGGCGCTCATTGCTGAAGCCGGTCTGCCCGCAGGCACCAAGATCACCTTCACCACGCTCGCCGGTTCCGCCGACGATGCGACGATCTTTGCCGCCCTTCAGCAGATGTGGGCGCCCCTTGGCATCGACCTCGTGGTCGAGCAGGTCGACGGCCCGACCCGCGGCGCCAAGAACCGCGCAGGCGAGTTCGACATCCACACCTACGGCTGGGTGAACGACGTGAACGACGCCAGCCAGGTCGTCGGCTGGCTCGGCCATACGCCGACCGCGAAAGCGGTGGGCACCGGCTGGGAGGATGCGACTTTCAACAGCCTCTATGAAGCGGCCCAGACCGAGATGGACCCGGCCAAACGCGGCGACGCATTCGCGCAGATGCAGAAGATCTACGCCGAAGCCGCGCCGCTTCTCTTCATGTACGAAACCCCCTTCGCGGTCGCAGTGTCGAAACAGGTCTCGGGCTATGTCCAGACCCCTCTCGGCGCCAATGTCTTCGAAGAGGCGACGGTCAGCCGCTGAGGCTGGCCGCAAGCGCCGCCGCACCGTTCCCCCGAACGCCCCCTGCGGCGGCGCCTTCTTTCCAGAGGTTCCATGCAAAGTCTGGCCTATATCGCGAAGCGGCTCCTGCTCATGGTGCCGACCTTTGCCATCGTGATGGTGATCATCTTTCTGCTCGTGCGGCTCTTGCCCGGCGATCCGGCAATTGCCATCGCGGGTGACAAGGCTTCCGACGCCGACCTCGCGGCGATCCGCGAACGGCTGGGGCTGACCCAGCCCCTGCTCGTACAGTTCTGGTTGTTCCTGACCAACACGCTGCAAGGCGATCTCGGCCGCTCGATCCTGATGAAGGCCCCCGCACTCGGCGTGATCCTCGACCGGCTGCCTACCACCGCCTTCCTGACCCTCTATGCCGTGACCCTCTCGCTCCTGATCGCCGGGCCTCTGGCTTTCGTTGCCGCGCTCAATCGCGGCCGCTGGCCCGACGCGGCGATCCGCGCCATCTTCCAGGTCGGCCTTTCCATGCCGGTCTTCTATATCGGCCTCGTCCTTCTGACCTTCCTTGCCGCCCGCGCGCGGCTCTTTCCGGTCGGCGGCATCGGGCATGGTTTCCTTGAAAACCTCCACCAGCTCTTCCTGCCTGCGATGACCATCGCGCTTTACACATCCGCCATCGTGATGCGGAACCTGCGCGCCGCGATCATCGAGGTTCTGGACGCCGAATATGTCCAGTTCGCCCGCGCCAAGGGCCTGCCGTCGCGCCTGATCCTCGGCCGCCATGTGCTGAGGAACGCGCTGATCTCGACCGTCACCCTCCTCGGGCTTTCCATCGGCAACCTGATGAGCGGGACACTGGTGACCGAGACGGTCTTCGCCGTGCCCGGCGTCGGGCGGCTGATGCTGGAAGCGATCTTCGCCCGCGACTATCCGCTGATCCAGGGCCTCACGCTCACCTTCGCCGTCCTTGTCTCGGCGGTCTTCCTGCTGACCGACCTTGTGCAAAGCTGGCTCGACCCGAGGATGCGGCTGACATGAGTGATGTGACCCTATCCTTGCCCAAAGGCCGCTCGCGCCTCGCGCTCGCGCTCCGCCGCCCGGGCTTCCTTCTGGGCGCGGCGATCATCGGCCTATCGACGCTTCTGGCGCTCTTTCCCGGGCTCTTCGCGCCCTATGATCCGAATTTCATCGACTATACCGCGGTCGGCCAGCCGCCGTCCGCCGCCCATCCGTTCGGCACCGACATGCTGGGGCGCGATGCCCTGTCCCGGGTGATCTGGGCCTACCGGATCAACATGCAGATGGCGATCCTCGCCACAATCTTCGCGCTTCTGATCGGCGTGACGGTCGGCGCGCTCGTGGGCTATTACCGGGGTGTTGCCGACATGATCTTCGGCCGCTTCGTCGATGCGATCATCACCTTCCCCTTTCTCGTTCTCGTCATCGCCGTCGTCGCGGTTCTGGGGCCGGGGCTCGTGAACATGTATGTGGCGATCACGTTGGTGGGCTGGGTCTATTATGCCCGGCTGATGCGCGCCGAGGTGATCGGCCAGATGGGCAACGATTATGCCGCCGCGGGCCTTGTGATGGGCTATTCCGACCGGCGCATCATCTTCCGCCACCTTCTGCCGAACGCCATCACCCCGGTCATCGTCTACTGGATGACCGACATGGCGCTCGCGATCCTCCTCGGCTCGTCGCTCGGCTATCTCGGCCTCGGCGCCCAGCCGCCGCAGGCCGAATGGGGCGTCCTGATCGCCGAGGGCCGCAATTTCCTCACCACCGCCTGGTGGCTCAGCCTGATGCCCGGCATCGCCATCGTCCTGACCGGCCTCGGCTTCTCGCTTCTGGGCGACGCCATGGCAGACCTTCTGAGGCCGAGGGGCTGACATGACACGCGACACGATCCTTGAGGTCAGGAACCTATCCACCACCTTCGCCCGCGCTGGCCGCGCCCTGCCTGCGGTGCGCGACGTGTCCTTCACCCTTGGCCGCGGCGAGGTTCTGGGCCTTGTCGGCGAAAGCGGTTCGGGCAAGTCGGTGACACTGCGTTCGATCCTCGGCCTTTCGCGCCATTACGGCACCGTCACCGGCGAGGTCCGGTGGAAGGGCCGCGACATCGCGTCTCTGTCCGAACGCGCGCTGCGCTCGGTGCGTGGCCGAGAGATCGCGATGATCTTTCAGGAACCGATGAGTTCCTTGAACCCGCTTCTCACCGTCGGGATGCAACTGACCGAGGTCCTGAAGGCGCACACAGACCTTGGCCGCAGCGAACGCCGCAGGCGCGCAATCGAGATGCTTGACCATGTCGGCATCCCCTCGGCGGCCGCACGGCTCGATGACTATCCCCACCAGTTCTCGGGCGGCATGCGCCAGCGCGTGATGATCGCCATCGCGCTGGCCGCGCGGCCCCAGCTTCTTCTGGCCGATGAGCCCACGACCGCGCTCGACGTGACGATCCAGGCGCAGATCCTCGACCTGATCCTCGGGCTTGCCCGCGAATATGAGATGGGGGTGATCCTCGTGACCCACGATCTCGGCGTCGTCGCCCAGACCTGCGACCGGGTCGCGGTCATGTATGCCGGCCGGATCGTCGAGGAGGCGCCGGTAGCCCCCCTCCTTTCCGACCCCCGCCATCCCTATACGATGGGCCTGATGCGGTCCGTCCCCGAAGGCGTCGCGCCGCGCACGGCGCTTTATTCCGTGCCGGGCACCCCGCCCGCGCTCGACGCGCTGCCGCAAGGCTGCGCCTTCGCGCCGCGCTGCCCCTCGGCCAGCGCCCAGTGCACCGCGACCGATCCGGCTCTGAACCGCCTTGCCCCCGGCCGCTCCGCGGCCTGCCACCATCCGGTAAGCCTCGCGAAGGGAGACGCGGCATGAGCGCCCCGGTCCTCGAAATCCGTGACCTGCATCTTGCCTTCCCGCTCGGCCGCAGTTTCGCCGATCTGATCGCCCGCCGCCCCGGCCGGGCGGTGCGGGCGCTGAACGGTATCGACCTCGACCTCCGGCGCGGCGAAACCCTGGGCATCGTCGGTGAATCGGGCTGTGGCAAGTCCACGCTTGCCCGCGCCGTCGTCCGGCTCTACCGCCCGACCGCCGGAACCGTCAGCTTCGGCGGCGAGGACATCTTTGCCGCCCATACCCGCCGCGACCGGACCTACAACCGCCGGGTCCAGATGATGTTTCAGGATCCCTATTCCTCGCTCAATCCCCGCATGACCTGCGGCCAGATCCTGACCGAGGCGCTGAGCGTCCACCGCATGCGCCCGGCTGCCGAGATCCCGGCCCGCGTGGCCGAACTCCTCGACCTCGTCCGCCTGCCGCAGGACGCGGCGGAAAAACTCCCGCACGAGTTTTCCGGCGGCCAGCGCCAAAGGATCGCCATCGCGCGCGCGCTCGCCGTCGAGCCCGAGGTGCTGATCGCAGACGAGCTCGTCTCGGCCCTCGATGTCTCGGTTCAGGCGCAGGTGGTGAACCTGCTTCTCGAACTGCAGGAAAGGCTCGGCCTCACCATCCTCTTCGTCGCCCACGACCTGCGGCTCGTCCGCCATGTCTCGAACCGGGTCGCGGTCATCTACCTCGGCCGGATTGTCGAGATCGGTGACAGCGAAAGCCTCTTTTCCGCGCCGACCCATCCCTATTCGCAGGCGCTTCTCTCCGCCGCGCCCTCGCTCGATCCGGCAGACCGGGGCCGGGGGGCACGGCTTCAAGGCGAACTGCCCTCGCCGCTGAATATCCCGCCCGGCTGCCCCTTCCACCTGCGCTGCCCACGCGCCACCGACATCTGCCGCACGGCGCGCCCCGACCTGCGTCCGATCGCCGGGCGTGGCGAAGTGGCCTGCCACCATGCCGATGAGATTGCCCTGAATGGCTGACGACCTGTCCCGGGCTGCGGTGCCCACCGCCGCGCATATTGCTGCGACGCTTGCCGCCCTGCGCGCCGAACTGGCGACGCGGCGGCTCGATGCCCTCCTCGTCCCGCGCTACGACGCCCATCAGGGCGAATATCTCGCGCCCTGCGACGAGAGGCTCGCCCATGTCACCGGTTTCACCGGCACCGCGGGGCTGGCCATCGTCACCGCCGATACGGTGGCCTTGTTCGTCGATGGCCGCTACCGGGTGCAGGCGCTGGCCGAATGTCCGCCGCGTCTCTTCCAGCATTACCATATCGAGGCAGAGCCGCCCGAGGCCTGGCTCGCCACCGCCGCCCGGCCCGGCTGGCGCGTCGGCTTCGATGCCATGCTTCTGCCGCCCTCGTGGCACGACCGGTTCGCGGCGGCGCTTGCCCCGACCAGCGCCGCGCTGATCCCGCTCGATCAGAACCCGGTCGATGCGATCTGGCACGACCGGCCAGACGCGCCGCAAGGCAAGGTCTGGCCGATGCCGCTGCAATATGCGGGCCGCAGCGCCGCCGACAAACGCACCGCACTTCTCGCTCATATGGCGGCGCGCGGCGCGGGGCTTTATGTCGAGACCCAGCCCGACAATATCGCCTGGCTTCTGAACGTGCGCGGCGCCGACACGCGTTTCCTGCCCGCGCCGCAGTCCTTCCTGACCGTCGACGCAAATGGCCATATCCGCTGGTTCGTCGATCCGGCCAAGATCGGCACTGACCTCGCCGATCATCTGCCTGCGAGCCTCACCCTCGCGCCGCCCGCCGATTTCCTGCCCCATATCGCGGCGACGGCGCCAGGAACCCGCGCCCTGATCGACCCAGACCGTTCGCCCGCCGCCGTCCGCCTTGCCCTTCAGGCGCAGGGCGCCGAGGTGCTGGCCGAACCCGGCTGGGCCACCGCTGCCAAGTCGGTGAAACATGCGGCCGAACTCTCTGGCATGCGCGCCTGCCACATCTCCGACGGCATCGCCTGGACCGAGTTCTCCGCCTGGCTGGCGGAATCCGTGCCCGCCCGCGCCGCCGCTGGCAAACCGGTGAACGAGCACGAGGCCGCCGAACGGCTGGCTGCCTTCCGGGCAGCACATGAAGGCTATCTCGGCGAGAGCTTCGCCACCATCTCGGCCTCCGGCGCCAATGCCGCCATGTGCCACTATCATGCACCGGCCTCCGGCGGCGCGATCCTCCGCCCCGGCACGCCCTACCTTCTGGACGCGGGCGCGCAATATGACATCGGCACCACCGACGCGACACGCATCTTCACCTTCGGCGGCCCGCTGCCAGACGGCTATCGCGCCGCCGCGACGGCGGTCTTCCGCGCTTTCCACGCCCTTGTCTCGCTGCGCTTCCCGCGCGGCACGCAGGGCCATCATATCGATGCCATCGCCCGCCGCCCGCTCTGGGATATCGGTGCCGACTATGACCATGGCACCGGCCATGGCGTCGGTCACTGCCTGTCGGTCCACGAACATCCCGCCCGGCTGGGGCGCAGATACAATCCGGTCGACCTGCAGCCCGGCATGGTCATGACCATCGAGCCCGGCCTCTACCGCGAGGGCAAATTCGGCATCCGGCTGGAGAATACCGTCGAGATCGTCGAAGAACCGGACGGTTTCCTCGCCTTCCGATCGCTCACGCTCGTGCCCTTCCAGCGCGATCTGATAGACCTCTCCGCGCTCAGTGCCGCCGAACGCGCCTGGCTCTCTGCCTACCACGCCGACGTCGCGCGGCGCATCGGCCCGTCCCTCAGCGCCCGCGCGCTGGCCTGGCTGCATGGCCAGACCCCCGCGGCGCTCTGACGGGGCGAAGGCATAAGAAAACCCGGGTCATCTCTGACCCGGGTTTCCCCGTCATCCGGTCCAGAGGCGGACCGGACGGCGGCTGCGCTCGACAGCCTGTCCCACCTTAGCGGACGATATAGACGATGCTGTGGTCCGCATTGTTGATCACGACCGGAACGCCGTTGATATAGGCATAGGAATATTCACTTTCCGGAACCGGATAGACAGTCACGGTATCGGGAACGCCCGCGCCGACCACAACCTCACCGTCCAGATAGATGTAATCGACCGGATTCTCGGTGACGTAGGTGGTTACCTTGGTGTCAGGGGCAGACTCGCCGCCCGCCGCCGCACCGGCGACCATGCCGACCGCGGCGCCGGCCGGACCGGCGATCAGCGCGTCAGCGATGGCACCCATCGTGCCACCCGCCGCAGCCGCGGCATCCTTGTTTTCCTCATAGACCACCGTCTTCACCTGGGTCTTGGTGCGGTCCATCGTCAGGATCATCGGTTCTTCGCCGACCTTCGTGGTCAGATAGTCGCCGAAAGACCAGCCGGTGTTGCCCTCATAGGTCACCTGACACCAGTTGGCGGCGTCCACGCAGCCTTCGACCTCGACGGCGGCACCCGCCGGGATCACGCCGACGATTGCATATTGCGGGCCGGGGCCCTGGCGCAGGTTCAGATCGGTCGTCGCCGCCGATTCCATCGCCATCGCGGCGCCGGAACCCATCAGGCCGACAATACCGGCCGAGATCACAAGCTTCTTGAACATGATATACTCCTTCAATGTTCGTGCCCGCACCGCGGTCCCGACTGTTCGGGGTTGAACTGCGGCGCTCGGACGAAAGAACCCCCGGCCGGAGAGTCCGGTTCCCGCGCTCTACGGCCCATGTCCCTGAACGGGCGGGAATTCGCCAGTCAGCCCCTCTTGGCCTTTGCGGGCGAAGCGCTCATATAGGATCCATACGCTCTAAGAGGACCGCCATGCTGGAATTCGGCCAGAAGCCCGCCCCGTCCGACAGCCCGTCTGTGGGTGATCTCATCCGCGACGTCACCGAAGCGACCTTCATGAAGGATGTGATCGAGACCTCGCGCGAGATCCCGGTGATCGTCGATTTCTGGGCACCCTGGTGCGGGCCTTGCAAGACGCTCGGCCCCGCGCTCGAGGCCGAGGTGACGGCGGCGCGCGGCAAGGTCCGCATGGCCAAGGTCAATGTCGACGAAAACCAGATGATCGCCGCGCAGCTGCGCATCCAGTCGATCCCCACGGTCTATGCCTTCTGGCAGGGCAAGCCCGTCGACGGCTTCCAGGGCGCGATTCCCGGCTCGCAGATCAAGGAATTCGTGGCCAAACTCGCGACGCTCGCCGGTGACGGTGGCCTTTCCGACGCGATCGCGGCGGCCGAAGAGATGCTCGCCGAAGGCGCCGCCGTCGATGCCGCCGAAACCTTCGCCGCGATCTTGGGCGAGGAACCCGAAAGCGCGCCCGCCTTCGGCGGCCTCGTGCGCGCGCATCTCGCCATGGGCAATCTCGACCAGGCCGAGGCGCTTCTGAAATCCGCGCCGGAAAAGATCGCGAAAGCGCAAGAGGTCGAAGCCGCCCGCGCCCAGCTCGACCTCGCCCGCCAGGCCGAAAGCGCCGGCCCGGTGACCGAGCTTCTCAACCGCACGCTCGCCGCGCCCGACGACCATCAGGCCCGCTACGACCTCGCGCTCGCGCTGCACGCCGCGGGCAAGGTCGAAGGCGCGGTCGAGGAACTTCTCGAGCTTTTCCGCCGCGACCGCGAATGGAACGGCGGCGCCGCCAAGGCCCAGCTCTTCAAGATATTCGACGCGCTGAAACCCAACGATCCGATCGTGCTGAAGGGCCGCCGCAAGCTGTCGTCCATGGTCTTCGTCTGAGGCCCTATGCTCCTGAAGCCCGCAGACCTGCCTGAGGTGATCGCGCTCTTCCCGCTGCCGGGCGCTCTCCTCCTGCCGCGCGGGCGGCTGCCGCTCCATATCTTTGAACCGCGCTATCTCGCGATGCTCGACGATGTGCTGAAATCGCGCGAACGCCTCATCGGCATCATCCAGCCCCGCCCCGCCCCCGAAGGGCAAAGGCGCCTCTCGGCCATCGGCTGCGCCGGTCGCCTTACCTCGTTCAACGAGACCGAGGATGGCCGCTACATGATCGCGCTGTCCGGCATAAGCCGCTTCCGCCTGACCCGCGAAGTCACCGGCTTCACCCCCTACCTCCGCGCCGAGATCAGCTGGCAAGGGTTCGAGCGTGACCTTGGCCAACCAGAGACCGACGAACGGTTCGACCGCCCCGCCTTCCTCGATCTCCTCCGCCGCTTCTTCACCCAGAAGAAGCTCGCCACCGACTGGGAGGGGCTGGAAGATGCGCCTGACGAGGTCTTGATCAACGCGCTCGCCATGCTCTGCCCCTTCGACCACGAGGACAAGCAGGCGCTACTCGAGGCGCCGACCCTGCCCCTCAGACGCGAAACCCTGCAAATGCTGATCGAATTCGCACTCCGCGCCGACGGGGAAGGACAGTTGCAATGACCGACCGCCCCGAGTTCGACCGCCGCATGCTGGAAGCCCTCGTTTGCCCGCTGACGCAGGCGCCGCTGAAATACGATGCCGAGCGGCAGGAACTGATCTCGACCTCCGGCAAACTCGCCTTCCCGATCCGCGAAGGCATCCCGATCATGCTGGTGGATGAAGCGCGCGAGATCGGGTGAGAGGCGGGGCTTTCCAATCCGCTCACTGCCCTTCTGCCCCTCAGGCCCATTCGATCCTACCGTCCGGAGTCGAGTGCAAGCATCACAAACCCTGTCAGGACTGGACCCGGTAGACCTTCGAGACGATGCGCCACGCTCCTTCGTGGCGGACAAGGGTCAGCAGGTCGTCAAAACGCATTCCCGCCCAATCATCCTCGACATGCGCGACCGCAATGTCACCGTGAACCGCAAGGCTGCGAATCGACCAGGAAACGTTTGCCGCACCACTCGCCGCCTCCTCGCACATACGAATGAACGCATCGCGAGAATTCCAGAGAAGTTCGCCATCGAAGTGACCCACTTCGCTCGCCTTCTCGAAGAATATCCGCTCAAGCGCGGGACGATCGCCCGCGGTCATGGCCGTCACGTAGGTGTGGACGACGTCGACGATGGCAGCGACAGTTTCTTGGTCGGTCATGGCTTCATTTCCCCCTGCGCGCGAGCCCCTCAGGTGTGAAGACCCGACAAGACGCTCACCAGAAAGCGCACATCAAAAGCGCCTCTTCGATGGCCATGCTACGCTTGAAACCGCTCAGGTCCCAAACATTCTTTATTCCGGCTCACATTGGTGCGCAGAAACGAACGGACGTTCGGGCAAACCCATTTACCCATCCATACCCGGCGCCAGCGCGGTCACGTCGAACCGCCGCCAGCTTCGATCCCGCTGAGAAGGCCCTCGGCCCAAGCTCCCTAAAGGTCGGCGGACGCCTTGATATGCGCCCTGATCTTCTTCATCGCCCAGTCGTAGTGGCTCGACGTGGCCGAGACGCAGTAGGACCCGAGCGTCGTCGTGCCCGTCCAGGTGAGAACCCCTTTCCTGAACAACTCCTCATTGCTGAACTGCCCGAGCGCCGCCATGACCTTGTGATGGCTCTCTTCGAGCAATCGCATCGCCTCCTCGCAAGGCGTGCTCAGGTGCTTGCGCCAGATCTCCACGTTCATGTCGCCGTAGGTCTTCCAGTTGTAGGGCGCGGGAATGAAGGGTCTGTTCTCTCCGGCCCGGTTCGACGCGATCCAGTTGAGCAGAAGCTGGTCCCACTCATACAGGTGCACGAGAATGTCGCGCAGGTTCCTGTCGCGCGCCCAGTGGGCTTCCTTGCCCACAAAGCCCGGACCATAGAAGAGCGGCGCCGCGCGCACTGCCGGGTTCATCGAAGAGATCAGTTTGAGGAGCTTCCCGAACTGCGTGTCTGCCGCCTCGATCAGTTCGGTCTTGGTCGTCGGTCGGGCCATGGGGCTATCGTACCTCTGGTCATTGCTGGCGCGTCAATCGAGCCCTTAGCACGTTTTGCGCGATTCCGGCAGGCGGCACGCTGCCAAAGCTTGTGGCACTTTACGCCGCATCATACCGGAACATATTGATCTTGTTAGATATTACTGGCCAGCGTTGCCTGAGGCCTGCCGCGCGCCGAATGCCACGGCCAAAGCCCAGGCTCCCGCGATGGGGACCGTCCCACAGGCAAATCCCGGGTGACGGGCTACAACGACTGTCCCGCCAGCAGCTTCGCTGTCTGCCCCGTGAGGCCTGCCGCCTGCCGCATGAAGGCGCGGCGCAGGGGGGCGATACGGTTCACGAGGCCGAGGCCCATGTCGCGGCCGGTGCGCAGGAGAGAATTGTCGTTCGAAAAGATACCGTTCACCGCATCCATGCCGAGTGCGAGCGTCGTGGCGTCGAACCGCCGCCAGCTCTGATAGCGTTCCAGCACGTCTTCGGCGCCGATATCCTCGCCCCGGCGGTGGGCATTCACCAGCACTTCGGCCAGTGCCGCCACGTCGCGCAGCCCGAGGTTCAGCCCCTGTCCGGCAATCGGATGGACGCCATGCGCAGCATCGCCCACCAGCGCCAGCCGGGGCGCGACATAGCGTTCGGCAAGCGTCAGGGTCAGCGGATAGGAAAAGCGCGGACCGGCCAGCGAAATCTCGCCAAGGAACGTTCCGAAGCGCGGGCGGAGGAGGTCGAGGAACCCTTCGTCATCCAGCGCCGCGATGGCGCGGGCGCTCTCTTCCCGCTCGCTCCAGACGATGGACGACCGGTTGCCGGTCAAGGGCAGGATGGCCAGCGGTCCGGCGGGCATGAAGAACTGATGCGCCTCGCCATTATGCGGGCGTTCATGGGCGATGGCGGCGACCAGCGCGGTCTGGCCATAAGCATGGCCGACCCGGCGGATGCCCGCGCGGGCGGCGGTGGGCGAGGCGCGCCCGTCGCAGGCCGCGATCATCCGCGCGCTCAGCTGCCGCTCGTCCGAGAGCGAGACGGTGACGCCCGCCGGGCCGGGTTCGTGGCCGGTGACGGTGGTACCGGGGATATGGGTCAGGCCCGGCGTCCTCTGCATCGCATCCAGAAAGGCCGCGTAAAGATGCCGGTCCTCGACCATGAAACCCGCAGGCCCTTCCTCGATCTCGGCACTGTCGAAGGTCAGCCGCAGGGGCGAGGCGCCTTCGCCCGGTCGCCCGTCCGAGGCCACGACCTTCAGCATCGGCTGCGCCTCTGCCGCCAGTGCGGGCCAGACGCCGATCGCCGTCAGGAGCCGTTTTGAGGCAATGGCAAGCGCATAGGCCCGCCCGTCGAACGCCGCCTCGGCCCGCGCCCGGGCCGGTTGCGCGTCGATGACCGCGACGGAAAGGCCCGCGCGGGCCAGCGCGAGGCCAAGACCCGGGCCGTTCAGACCGCCGCCGATGAGGATGACATCATGATCCATATCCCCTTATGGCGCGGCCCGCGCGGGATTGTCCATGCGCCGCCTTGCCGCTACCGTCATGGCGAAAGCGGGAGGGGCGGATGACCTATTGGCGGGGGATGAGCGCGGCGGAACAGGGCCGGGCGATCGGGCGCGGGGACCTCATCCCCACATGGCTCGTCGAGGACTATCTCGCAGCGATCCATGCCGACCCCGCCGCCGACCGGATCTATGCCCGCCTGACCGAGGATCGCGCGCTGGCCGAGGCGGAAGCTGCCGAGGCGCGGGCGAAGGCGGGCCTCAGGCTCTCGCCACTCGACGGCGTGCCGGTCAGCTGGAAGGATCTTTTCGATACGGCGGGCGTCGCGACCGAAGCCGGTTCGCAGTTGCTCGCGGGCCGGGTGCCCGGCCGCGATGCCGAGGTCTTGCGGAACGCGACCGCCATGGGCCTCGTCTGCCTCGGCAAGACCCATATGACAGAGCTGGCCTTCTCGGGTCTCGGCCTCAACCCGATGACCGCGACGCCGCCCAACGTGAACGACGCAGCCCTCGTACCCGGCGGCTCCTCCTCGGGTGCGGCGGCCTCGGTCGCCTTCGGCCTCGCCGCCGCCGCTGTGGGCTCCGACACCGGCGGATCGGTGCGCATTCCGGCGGCCTGGAACAATCTCGTCGGGTTGAAGACCACGCATGGCCGGGTCGCGAAAGGCGGGGTCGTGCCGCTGGTCGAACGGTTCGATACGGTCGGGCCCCTGACCCGCACGGTCGAGGACGCCGCCCTGATGCTTGCGGCGCTCGAAGGGACGAAGCCTGCCGATCTGACCGGAGCGAGCCTAAAGGGCGCCCGCCTTGCCGTGATCGAAACCGTTGCGCTGGAAAATTGCCGCGACACACCGCTTGCCGCCTTCGATGAAGCCTTGGCGCGTCTCAGCGACCGTGGCGCCCGCATCGAACGCGTTGCCTTCCCGGCCCTCACCGAGGCCTTCGCGCTTGCCGGTGTCCTTTTCACCACCGAAGCCTACGGCATCTGGCGCGAGGTGATCGAGGCCGCGCCAGACAGGATGTATCCCCCGGTGCGCGAACGCTTCCGTTCGGGCGCCCAGTACAGCGGCGCCGATTTCGTCGCCGCCTGGCGCCGCCTCCATGCGATCCGCACCGACTGGGCGGCCCTGGTCGCGGGATATGACGCTGTCCTCGCCCCGACGGCGGCGATCCTGCCGCCCGATGCCCGCCGGCTAGAGACCGATCCGGACTATTTCACCGCCGAAAACCTCTTGGCCCTGCGCAACACCCGCATCGCCAACCTGATGGGCCTGCCCGCACTGACCCTGCCGACCGCCACACCCGCCTGCGGGCTGATGCTGATGGGCCGGGCGATGGGGGAAGAGGCGCTTCTTCGCCTCGGGGCGGCGGCGGAGACCACCCTTTCCGCCTGAAGAGGCGAGGGGCGTTGCCCCTCGCGCTCCCCGGAGTATTTCGGGACAGAACGTGGGGAAAGGGGCGCGAGGCAGCACGCAGTTCGGGGGCAAGCGCCCCGGCCGGGGCCGAAAAGCCACAGGGTACGATCCCAAGCGCCGCAAAACCTTCGCTTTTTCTGGACCCGCACCGGGCCATTGGCTAGAGTCCCCGTCAAACGGGGCGCAACGACCCCGGCGATTGAGGCAAGAATGGCGTTTCCAGAGCGGTTTTCGAACCTGCCCGAATATGCCTTTCCGCGTCTGCGGAAACTCATCGACGCCCATCCCCCGGGCGGCGAGCCCATTGCCATGACCATCGGCGAGCCGCGCCATCCGATGCCGCCCTTCGTGGGCGAGGTCATGAACGACCATCTCTCCGAATTCTCGCTCTACCCGCCGAACGAGGGCGCGCCCGAGCTTCTGGCCGCCATCTCCGCCTGGATCGCGCGGCGCTACGGCGCCGCCGTAACACCCGACCGGATCATGGCGCTGAACGGCACGCGCGAGGGGCTCTTCGATGCCTGCCTCGCCCTTTGCCCCGAGGCGAAGGGTGGCCGACCCGCCGTCCTGATGCCGAACCCGTTCTATCAGCCCTATGCGGCGGCCGCGCTTTCGGTGGGCGCCGAGCCCATCTTCGTGCCCGCGACGGCCGCGACCGGTTTTCTGCCCGATTACGAAAGCCTCTCGCCCGATATTCTGAAACGCACGGCACTTGTCTATCTCTGCTCGCCCGCCAATCCGCAGGGCGCCGTCGCGCCGCGCGCCTATCTGGAAACGCTCCTCGCGCTCGCAGAGACCTACGGGTTCACGCTTCTCTCTGACGAGTGCTATTCTGAAATCTGGCGCACGGCGCCCCCAACTGGCGCGCTTGATGTGGCGGCGAAACTCGGCACCGACCCCGAACGGGTTGCGGTCTTTCATTCCCTGTCGAAACGGTCGAACCTCGCCGGTCTCAGGTCAGGCTTCGTCGCGGGCGGGTCCGAGGCGATCCGCCGTTTCCGCCAGCTCCGCGCCTATGGCGGCGCGCCGCTGCCGCTGCCGATCCAGAGGGTCAGCGCGCGCGCCTGGGCCGACGAGGCGCATGTCGATGAAAACCGCGCGCTCTATCAGGAAAAGTTCAAGATCGCCGACGAGGTCTTTGCCGGGATCCAGGGCTACAAAGGCCCGGAAGGCGGCTTCTTCCTCTGGCTTCCGGTCGAGGATGGCGAGCAGGCGGCGCTGAAGGCTTGGAAAGAAACCGGCGTCCGGGTGCTGCCCGGCGCCTATCTCGCCCGCGAGGTGGCGGGCGACAATCCCGGCAGGGGCTATATCCGCGTGGCCATGGTCGCGCCAAAGGAAGACATGCGGCAGGGGCTCAGGCGGCTCCGCGACTGCATTTACAGGTAGGGACGGTTCGTATGGCATCTTATCAGGCACGCAGGCGCGATCCTCTGGTCGACCAGAAGACCCAGGCCGCGATCGAACGGCGCGGGAAAGAGCTGATGGGCGCCGCCCTTCTTGGCCTTGGCCTCGTCGTGGGTCTGATGCTGGTGAGTTATTCGCCGGACGATCCAAGCTGGTTCACTGCCTCCGATCAGCCGGTGCAGAACCTTCTCGGCCGGATCGGCGCCGCCATCGCCGCGCCGCTTTACGTGATCGCCGGACGCGGCGCCTGGGGCGTGGCGCTCGTGCTTGTCACCTGGGGGGTGCGCTTCATGGCCCATCGGGGCGAGGAACGCGCCATGGGCCGGGCGATCTTTGCGCCCATCGCGATTGCGGTCCTCTCCGTTGCCTTCGCCGCGCGGGAGCCGGGTGCCGACTGGAACCAGGTCTTCGGCTATGGCGGCATGTTCGGCGATACGGTCTTTGGCTCGCTCATGGGTGTTGTTCCGGCTTCTGGCAATGTCAGCTTCGCGATGACCGGGCTGCTGCTGATGGCGCTGGCCATGGCCATGATGCTCTTCGTTCTGGGCTTCGACCGGCGCGAGCTGGTGCAGATCGGCCGCCGCGCCCTGTTCGCGACCATCCTCTCCTATGACCGTATCCTGCGCGCGCTGACGACCGGCGCCGCAATGTCGGCCCGCACCGCGCAAGGGCTGCAGGACAGGCACCGCGCCCGGCGCGAGGCCCAGGAGGCCGAGCGCGCCGCAGCCCTTGCCCGCTATTCGGCGAGTGCCGGATACGAGGCGGAAGCCGAGGATTTTGCCTCCGCTGCGCCTGCGGTGGGTCAGCGCCGTGCCTCGGTTCTCCGGGCGGAGCCGCGCTTCGGTGATGTCGGGGCGCAGCCACTCTCGGTCTCGCCGGAACCCGTGTCGGGCGGGCTCTTCTCCGGCCTTCTGCGCCGCTTCACCGCGGCAGATCCGGTGGATGAAATCGAGCTGGAACCGGAACTGGTCGAACAGGCCCCGTCCGAGATGATCTGGCAGACCGAGGCGCCAAGCGCCGAGCGCATCCGCTCGCGCATCGCCGATGCCGTGAAGGCGCGCGGCAGCGCTCCCTCGCCGTCCGGCCGGGTCGAGCCGCCTCTATCGAAGCCCTCTGTTCAACCGCTCGTCACTTCTCTGGCCTCCGCGCCTCTGGCGCCGGCCATGGAAGGTGAGCCGCTTGAGGAATGGGACGAGGCCGATGTGGACGCCTTCTCCATCGACCCCGACGCGAATTACGCGCCCGCGCCCGCCCGCCTTGCCCAGCCGGGCGGCTTTGCCGCGGCCGACGCCAAGCGCAGCGTCATCCGCCATTCCGCCCGCAAGCCCGCCCCCTCGCGCCAGGCCGAGGCGGAAAGCCAGCCGCGGCTGAAGTTCGAGGAACCGGCGGGCCCGGCCTACGAACTGCCGCCCTTGTCGCTGCTGTCCAGCCCCACCACGATCCAGCGCCACCAGCTTTCCGACGAGGCGCTGGAAGAAAACGCCCGCATGCTGGAATCGGTCCTCGACGATTACGGCGTGAAAGGCGACATCGTTTCGGTCCGCCCCGGCCCGGTCGTCACCATGTACGAACTCGAACCCGCCCCGGGCCTCAAGGCCTCCCGCGTCATCGGCCTGGCCGACGATATCGCTCGGTCGATGTCGGCCCTCTCCGCCCGCGTCTCGACCGTCCCGGGTCGGTCCGTCATCGGCATCGAACTCCCGAACGCCCACCGCGAAAAGGTCGTGCTGCGCGAGATCCTCTCGGCCCGCGACTTCGGCGACGGCAACCACAAGCTGCCCTTGGCCCTTGGCAAGGACATCGCCGGCCAGCCGGTCGTGGCAAACCTCGCCAAGATGCCCCACCTTCTCATCGCGGGCACCACCGGTTCGGGCAAATCCGTTGCCATCAACACCATGATCCTCTCGCTCCTCTACAAGCTCTCGCCCGAGGAATGCCGCCTGATCATGATCGATCCCAAGATGCTGGAACTGTCCGTCTATGACGGCATCCCGCACCTTCTCTCCCCCGTCGTCACCGACCCCAAGAAGGCCGTCGTCGCGCTGAAATGGGTGGTCGGAGAGATGGAGGAGCGCTACCGCAAGATGTCGAAGATGGGCGTCCGCAACATCGACGGCTACAACGGCCGGGTGAAGGAAGCCTTGGACAATGGCGAGATGTTCAAGCGCACCGTCCAGACCGGGTTCGATGAGGACACCGGCGATCCGATCTTCGAGACCGAGGAAATCGAGCCGAAGAAACTCCCCTACATCGTCGTCATCGTCGACGAGATGGCCGACCTGATGATGGTCGCGGGCAAGGAAATCGAGGCCTGCATCCAGCGCCTCGCCCAGATGGCCCGCGCCAGCGGAATCCACCTGATCATGGCCACCCAGCGCCCCTCGGTCGATGTCATCACCGGCACGATCAAGGCGAACTTCCCCACCCGCATCTCCTTCCAGGTGACCTCGAAGATCGACTCGCGCACGATCCTGGGCGAGATGGGGGCCGAACAGCTTCTGGGCATGGGCGACATGCTCTACATGGCCGGCGGCAGCCGCATCACCCGCATCCACGGGCCCTTCGTTTCCGACGAAGAGGTCGAGGAGATCGTGACGCATCTGAAGAGCTTCGGCCCGCCCGAATATATGTCCGGCGTCGTCGACGGCCCGGACAAGGAGGATGAGGCCGACATCGACCTCGTCCTCGGCCTCGGCGGCGGCGACGGCGACGATGCCTTGTACGATCAGGCGGTGGCGGTGGTCCTGAAGGACCGCAAGGTCAGTACCTCCTACATCCAGCGCAAACTCGGCATCGGCTACAACAAGGCCGCCCGGCTGGTGGAGCAGATGGAGGAAGAGGGCCTCGTCAGTTCGGCCAACCACGTGGGCAAGCGGGAGATCTTGGTGCCGGAGCAGTAGGGCCGCACTACACCTCTCCAACCGCGCACCAAGGGGTCGGCGTAAGGTCGCCAACCTTGCTAACGCCCAAATCCGAAGCCACAGATAGTGTTCACCCAACTTCTACGCCAGTTCTGCGGGGCCGAGGCGCGGACGCACGATTAACCTGCGACGGAAAAAAATTAACCTTATGGGTTGCGCTTGCGCGCCGCCGCACTATATTTGGCGTGAAGAGAACGGGAGAACCACTATGGCAACCACAGAAATCGGAAAGGAATTGCGGCGAATTCGCATCAACGAAGACGAACGACTGCTGGACATGGCGGAGAAGCTCGAGGTCTCGTCCGCCTTTATTTCCGCAGTCGAGACGGGAAGAAAGTCCCCGCCGGCCCGGTTCGAAGACCTCGTAATTCGTGTGTATCGTTTGGCAGGAGAGGCCGCCAATCGCGTCAAGCAGGCCGCCGACCGGTCGCGCAAGGCCTTCACACTTGAAGGCGATACAGAGCTTCAGCGAGACACTTTCGGGTTGATGGCGCGTCGCATGAATACTCTTTCAGAAGAAGAATTGAACCAGATCTTTTCTATCCTAAAGAAGGGAGAGGGTCATGACGATTGATCCGGATGACTACTTGGTGCCACCGATGAAGTGGAGTCAGATTGACGCGCGCGCCGCCGCCCTGCGCGACATGTTGAAGGTTGGCAATACTCCCTATCTAGATGTCGTTCGTATTGTTGAGAATGTCTTATGCAACCTCATGGAGGTGGCTGAATTCCAAATTGGAACGAAGCAAGAGATGGGCCGGGCTGAAGGGCTGACTTGCCCGCAAGGCACATTTATTCGTTTCAGGGAAGATGTGTACGAGCGAGCGTGCGAGGGCGATGGGCGTGCAAGGTTCACTTTCGCGCATGAACTGGGGCATCTCGCTCTGCACAAGAATGCTCCAATGGCCCGTGCTTCAAAGCGAGATGGTACACGCGCTTATATGCTCGCTGAACCTCAAGCAAACCGCTTCGCGGCAGCCCTTCTTATGCCGCGCGCGCATATCTTCGCCCCCGATGAGTCTGCCGACCTGATGACACGCTTCGGCGTGTCGTGGGAGGCCGCCAGCAACCGACTTTCCGACCTAAAGAACAAGGGAGAACTGTAAACGAAAGAGGCTCAGGTTGGCCCCTGAGCCCCAATCGAATTCTGCATCGTGCATGAGGGGCTCGACGATGCCGAGCCGATCAGCAGAAGAATTCAGTGCTTCGCAAACACTGAAGATAAGTCGATATTGCTGATTTGGCAAGATACGCCCTGCCGAAGGAATGGTAGCCTTGGAAAAGCACTCGCTTCCCCCGGCTCCCCCCGGTTTCCGGTACATCTTCCGCTCTGTGCGGAAATGCCCGGCGACCGGCCAGACGCTGTTCGCGAAAGCGTTCGGTCTGCGCGCTTGGCCAATTCTCATTCCTGAGTAAGGCCATCCTCAGATGAGGCTCGGGTGGGCGATGATCGCCCACCCAATCTGAAAATGCCAAATACGGAGAATCCAAATGGCAAAATCTACCTTCAAGATTGGCCGCAGCGCGACCACTGGGCGCTTCACGACGGTCAAGAAAGCTGAGCAAAAGAAGTCGACTCATGTGGTCGAGACAATCAAGAAGCCGAAGTAAGTGGAACTGGATGGGTGCGTGCAAGCGCGCACCCATCCATCCCGGTGTGCAAGGCGCGAGAAATCACGCACCCTACCTTCTCCTTGCGCGACGCCTTCGCCCGATTTCGGCGATATGACGAAATCGGGCCGCGCCTGCCTGCCCCCGGCAGGCGCGTAACCGCGCCCGCCCAGGCAGACGCGCCCCGATTTGGCACCGTCCGGAGTGGGTGGTTAACCCCTTGGCCTCCAGCTTGCGCCTCCAGCCAACCGCCCGGGTGTCCTGCCACTGGCAGGCCACCTGATCGGGCGGGGCGCAGCGCCGATGACGTGAACGCACTGGTGGCGCGGGCTGCATGCGGCTAACAATGAGATCAGTGACTTGGTCACTGGTCGGAAGGTTTGTGGGCGGCAATGCAAAAGCAAGGACTGCGGACCTACTACGCCATCTACTGGCGCAAGGAACCCGATAGTGTCGGGCGTCATGTGGAGGTTATGGCCCATGACGGCGATGACGCAATCGCGCGTCTCAAATCGGAGTTCGGCGAGGATATCCACGTCTTTGTCTCGAATCACGAGGGTGCGGAAAAGCTGCGCGGCGCCGGGGCGACGCCGCAAACATAGTCGGCATAGCAAGCGTAGGCCGGGCTTCAGCCCGGCTTACCCTCCTTCGCCGCCTTCACCCCTTTCAGATAGGCGATCCTTGCCCGCCGTTTCTCGGCATCGGAGGCCTGGTGCTCCGCCGCCGCCCGTGCCTCGTGCTCGCGTTCCACGAGCGCCAGCACCTCGCGGCGCAGGCTCCGTTCCTCCTCCTCCGCCGTCGGGCGGTAGCCCACCATCTCCGGCCCCGTCGCCACGCCCGCGAGCCGCGTCAGCATGAAGCTGCGCAGGACCCGGTTCATCCTGGTCAGGTGAAAGCCGCCCATGGCGCGGAAGAAGGCCACCACATCCTCGTCGAGCCTCAGCGTCAGCTTCACCTTCCGGGGAAGCGCCGGTTCGCGCAGCATCTCCTGCCAGTCGCGCGGGATGCGGAGCGAGCCGTTCAGCCCCCAGCGCAGGTCGGCCTCCAGATCGCGCATCGTGCAGGCGAGGTCGTGATAGGCGATGGCGCGGTCGCGTTCGGCTTTGGTCAGGGCGGGCATCCGGTTCTCCGGCTGTTCTGGCGGCGGGCAGGATGGCGGGGCAGGGGGAAAGAAGCGGTGAAGGGCGCGCGCGATCCTGTCGGGACGGATGCGGGACGGATGCCAGACGGGGGCGGGACGGATGCTGGCGGCCCCGGGCGCGGCTTGCTATGCTGGTCGGGGTTAGCGGAGCAGGGCAGATGCAGGCAGAAAAAGTAGCGGATCACATCACCGGCTGGCTGGGGGAGTATACCCGGAAAGCCGGCATGAAAGGCTTCGTCGTCGGCGTGTCCGGCGGCATAGATTCCGCAGTCGTTTCAAGCCTTTGCGCCCGAACCGGCCTGCCAACGCTCGTGGTCGAGATGCCGATCCACCAGTCCCCCGACCAGGTCACCCGCGCCCGCGCCCACATCGCAAATCTCACCGCCCGCCACCCCAATGTCGAAGGCGCCGAGGTAGACCTGACCGAGCCCTACGACCGCCTCGTTAACGCCCTCCCAAACTCCCCTGATTCTCCCTCGCGTGACATGGCTTTGGTCAATACAAGGGCGCGTCTGAGGATGACGACGCTCTATTATCTTGCGGGGCTTCACGGTTCTCTGGTTGCCGGTACCGGCAACAAGGTCGAGGATTTCGGCATTGGCTTTTATACCAAATATGGGGATGGCGGCGTCGATCTCAGCCCGATCGCCGATCTGATGAAGACCGATGTCTTTGCTCTCGGCCGGGTCCTCGGCGTCGGTGAGGCGATCCTCAAGGCCGCGCCGACCGACGGGCTCTGGGGCGACGCGCGCACCGACGAAGACCAGATCGGCGCCTCCTATCCCGAGCTCGAATGGGCGATGACCTTCTCAGGTGACGAAGCGGCGCTGACCAAACGTCAGACCGAAGTCCTAGCCATCTACCGCCGCCTGAACGCCGCCAACCGCCACAAGATGGAACCGATCCCAGTCTGCCTCATCCCCGAGACGCTGCGCCGACCGGCTTAGCCTGACTGAAGGGCCACAAGCGAGCGCCCGCCCGCGAGCGGCGGGCCAACCCCTGAGCATCGGTCTGCCGCTACTGTCCCGGATGTACGGGTGCTTGTTGTCGCGATCCGATGCTGTGATCCTCTCGCGGATAGATGGGCGTATCATGGGACAGATGCCGCTCGTTGCGCCACGAACGGACACGCTGTCAGGGCGGCAATATGGCGACGGCGAGTTTGGCTCGCGCATTTGAGCCGCTTCTGGCGTCCATGCGCGCTGCCGCGAAAGCGGGACGGTCCATTCGGCCATGGAGTCACGAAAGCATGGGCCGTCATATCAGCTGTCCCAGATTGCGCCGAAGGCGGGAATGCCGTGGGTTTCCATGTCATGAACCACCCTGCGAGTGAGCTTCTGGTTCGATATGACGATCACCGCCTCGGCGCCGCTGTCGCGCACCGCCTAAAGGGGGATTGCCAACCTATTTTCGCCTGGTTGAGAGGAGTGAGATCCTTGCCGGTCAAGCGGCCATTTCCGCAGCATAGTCTTCCCAGATGCCAAAAGCATCGGTCCTGGCGTGGCGGTATGAGATTGCGAAGAGTTGATAGCGGCGGGGTCGAAAGACGGTGTTGATCTGATCATGGGCAGCCAAAAATCTCTCTGCCTGCCGGGATGATTTGAACCGGCCCATGAGCTTCTCTTGCTTCCGGGTCGGTCGGTGCGAACCCTCGATCCGATTATTGATCCCCTTGTGGGCGCGGTGGTCGGCGTCCGGGGCCAACTGACGGATCGGTTTGATATAGCTGCGTAACTTGTCCGTGATGATACCGCGGGGCTGGCCAAAACGGGCGATCAGTTGCCGCAAGAAGCGTTTGGCCGCTTTGGCATTTCGCCTTGGCTGCACCAGAATGTCGAGCACATCCCCGCGCCCATCCACGGCCCGCCACAACCACATCTTCACGCCGTTGATCGGCACGACGACTTCATCAAGGTGCCACCTATCCGCCGCAGCGGGCCGATCACGCTTGATGCAATGTGCGAGTGCCGGCCAAACCGGTTCACCCATTTGCGAATGGTCTCCCGACTGACCATGACGCCCCGTTCGGCGCGCAGATCCTCAACGTCCGCCGTGCTCAGCGCGAACCGGTGGTAGACCCACACGGCGTAAGCGACGACTTCGCGGGGGAACCTGTAACCTTTCAGGCGGGGCATCTCGGCTGGTATCCTCATGACGACCGCCTAAACTCCACCACAGGCGGCGGCAAGTTGGCAATGCCCGCGCCGGAGTTAGAGTGCGCCCGTCATGCGCCCGCCAAGGTCACGTGATCGCGCGGCGCTATTTCGCTCCGGGCTGGACGTGATGAGAGACGATGAGCCATGTCCCGTCCGCCTGCTTCTCATAGATGTTCGTAACCACCCAGTTTACCGGCAGGACCGAGCCGTTCTTCAGCTCGAATTCACCGACTTCCAGCCCGACTTCCCAGGCGACGGACCCGCTGACATGGAGTGACCGGTTCTCGATCCGCGCCTCGCGCCGATTGAACCGCTCGTTCGCATTGGCGAAGTAGTTCTTGAGCGCGGGCCAGCCGACGACGATGTCCTTCGACATAGGCCCCACAAAAGTGATGTAGGGCGTCTGCGCGAAGACCGTGGACATCGCCGAGCCGTCGTCCAGGACCGACAGGTTCGCGTAGAATGCATCGCTGGCCGCTGACGCGTCCGCGACGTCGTCGGCATGGGCGATCGAGCCCTGCACCACGAATAGCAGCGCAGCGACGATCGGTGTCTTAAGAGCTTTCATCGGAGTGTCCTTTTCAGCACGAGGTTGCGCGCCCCAGGGCGGAATGCCCCCGGGGCTTGCCAAAAGGGTGGCGCTTCGGCGCATCAAGTCCTGAAAAATCCGTGAAACCTTCTGAAAGTTCATGGTATCTTCGGTCATCTGTGGAGGGTGGCGTGACATTCGCGGCGTCCGAAAAGCTGGTGTTCGGGGAATTCGAGCTTCTACCCTCGCAGCGGATGCTGAGAGGGCGTGAAGGCCCCATCGAACTGCGCCCGACCAGCCTCAGCGTCCTGATCTACCTTGTCTCCTCTGCCGGACGAGTTGTTTCCAAGGAGGAACTTCTGGACGCGATCTGGCCCGACGTGACGGTGTCAGAGGAATCCCTGACGCGCTGCGTCAGCGACATCCGCTCTGCGCTTTCGGACGGCGAGCGGCGCATGCTGAAGACCGTCTCTCGCCGTGGCTACCTCTTCGCGGCAGAGGTTGAGACCGGACCAAGCAAGATCCCGACGCCTGCCCGGCGCAAGAGCATGGCCTTGACGGCAATGTTCGGCATCCTGGCGCTGATTGTCGCGCTGCTCGGCACATGGGCGCTCTCTTCAGCCCAGCCGAAGATTCACAGCAGGCCGCTCCTGGCGGTGCTGCCCTTGGAGGGCGCGGCGACAGAAGCCGACGACGACTATTTCGCAGATGGACTGACCGAAGACATCTCGCTTGCGTTGTCGCGGTTCGGGTCTATTCTTGTGATTGCCCAGTCTTCGACGGTTCGCTTCAAGGGCAGTACCGCGTCGATACGCGACATCGGAGACCAGCTTAACGCCCGGTTCCTCCTGACGGGAAGCACCCGGCGTGACGATGCCCGGATCATCCTCAATCTGCAGCTGACAGATGTTGCAGACGGCGTTCAAGTCTGGTCCGGTCAATATGACGGCGAGGTCAACGGATTCTTCGGCGCGAAGACTGCTCTTGTCGGGACAATTGCCAGCATCCTAGACCGTCAGATCACCAAGGTAGAGCTTGACCGTATCGCGCGCAGTCAGCCGCCGGACATGACCGCCTACGATCTGGTCCTGCAGGGCGACGCCTTGCTACGGAACACCGAAGGCAGGGAACGGGGCGAAAACATAGCAACGGCGCGCGACCTTTACGAACGGGCCGCGGCCATCGACCCTCGCTATTCCGAAGCTGTTGAGGGCATCGCCAACACCTATCTGCTGGCCTGGCTGGAGCCGCATTCCTCCTCTCCCCTTGCCGGCGAATTCCAGACCCCTAATGCCCTGAAATGGGCCGGCGATTATGCCCGCAAGGCCGTCGAACTTGACGAGACCAGCGCAACTGCCCGCGCGACGCTCGGCTGGATCCTCAACTGGCAGAGTGGCCCGTCCGCGGGCCTCACTCTGTACGATCAGGCCCTTCAGCTGAACCCAGGACTCGTCGACTGGCGGTACGGCCTACTATTGTCTCACGGTGGCCGCGCAGAGGAAGCCGAAGCCTACATGAAGCAGATCATGATCTCCGATCCGCTTCATCCTCCCCGATACAGGTATCTCTTGGGCAAAGCCTACTACTTCCAGGGTCGCTATGACGAAGGCTTACCGCTGATCCGTCAGGCGGCGGCCCAGATGCCGGCTCACCAGCCGTCCCACGTGCTGCTCGCGGCACTTCTGGCGGAAATCGGCGAAACGAACTCGTTGAAGGACCTCGTCGCGGAGGTGAACGCGCTCGTCCCAGGCTTCACTGTTGAGAAATGGTTGGCCTACATCCGGATCTCGGACGAAGCCTATGCCGACCGCTTGCGACGAGGTTTGCTGGCGGCAGGGTTTCCGGAAACCTGATTCTGCTGCGCTATCACGCCAAACGGCATAGCCAACTTGCCGTCGCCTGTGGTGGAGTTTAGGCGGTCGTCATGAGGATACCAGCCGAGATGCCCCGCCTGAAAGGTTACAGGTTCCCCCGCGAAGTCGTCGCTTACGCCGTGTGGGTCTACCACCGGTTCGCGCTGAGCACGGCGGACGTTGAGGATCTGCGCGCCGAACGGGGCGTCATGGTCAGTCGGGAGACCATTCGCAAATGGGTGAACCGGTTTGGCCGGCACTCGCACATTGCATCAAGCGTGATCGGCCCGCTGCGGCGGATAGGTGGCACCTTGATGAAGTCGTCGTGCCGATCAACGGCGTGAAGATTTGGTTGTGGCGGGCCGTGGATGGGCGCGGGGATGTGCTCGACATTCTGGTGCAGCCAAGGCGAAATGCCAAAGCGGCCAAACGCTTCTTGCGGCAACTGATCGCCCGTTTTGGCCAGCCCCGCGGTATCATCACGGACAAGTTACGCAGCTATATCAAACCGATCCGTCAGTTGGCCCCGGACGCCGACCACCGCGCCCACAAGGGGATCAATAATCGGATCGAGGGTTCGCACCGACCGACCCGGAAGCAAGAGAAGCTCATGGGCCGGTTCAAATCATCCCGGCAGGCAGAGAGATTTTTGGCTGCCCATGATCAGATCAACACCGTCTTTCGACCCCGCCGCTATCAACTCTCCGCAATCTCATACCGCCACGCCAGGACCGATGCTTTTGGCATCTGGGAAGACTATGCTGCGGAAATGGCCGCTTGACCGGCAAGGATCTCACTCCTCTCAACCAGGCGAAAATAAGTTGGCAATCCCCCGAACTTATCCGGCCTGGGCCAGGCGACGCTCGTCGCGCGGGCACAGGCCGAACATCTCGGTATAATGGCGCGCGAGCGTCGCAGTCGTGAGATAGCCGACCGACACCGCGATATCGCGCAGGCCATCTTTTGAATAGAGGACGCGCTGGCGAGCCTTTCTGAGCCTGAGCTGGTGGTAATATCTCAGCGGGCTTTGCCCGGTTTCCTGCTTGAAGAGACGCTCGAAATGGCGGTTCGACAGGCCGACCGCCTCGGCCACGTCGGGAATGCGCAGCGGATCCTCGATATGGGTCGAGAATAGGTCGATCGCCCGGCGGACGGGCGCTGCCAGCTGCTCAGAAAGGCTGTCTGATCGGCCGACAGGGGTCTTTTGCGCCATGTCTTCCTCATGCGGGACCGGGTGCTGGAACCAGCAGGCGACTTCGGTCATGCAATCGCGGCCCAGCCTTTCCTCGATCAGGCGCAGCATCAGGCCGAAGACCGCGCCAGAACCGGACACGGTGGCACGGCGCCGGTCGCGGCAGATGACAGTCTCGGTGGTGTCCACATCGGGGAACCGGGCTTTGAAGGCAGCCTCATAGCACCAGTGAACCGAGCAGGTGCGCCCCTCCATCAACCCAGCCCGCGCCAGGGGGAAGATACCGCCCGAAAAGGCGCCAAGCGTCACGCCGGTCCGGTCGAGCCAGCGCAGCCGCGCCGGGCTGCGGCGGGGGTCGCCATAGTCCGCCGTCGGGGGCGAGAGGAGGTAGAGATGGTCGAGCCCCACCACCTCCTGCAGCGTCGCGTCGGGCTCAAAGCCGATCTCGGCCGAGGACCGGACGGTCGCGCGCGTCTCTGCGATCAGCCGCCAGGCGAAGATACGGCGACCGGTGATCTCGTTAGCCGCACGCAGGGGTTCGATGGCCGAGGTCATGCAGGCCATCGGAAAACCGGGGAAGAGAAGAAAGCCGAACTGGATGGGGCTGGTGTCGGTCATAGGTCTCAAGGCCCGGCTTCTTCCGGCTGGGGGTCAGATATCCAGCGTATTCTCGGTTTCCCAGCGGGAGAAGTGCGAGCAATAGCTGTTCCATTCCTGGTGCTTCAGCTTGAGATAGGCCGCAGAAAACTCCTCGCCCATCATCGCCTTCAGCAGCTTGTCCTTGTCGTACTCGCGCAGAGCGTCGAGAAGGTTCAGCGGCAGTTTTGGCGCGTTCTTCACCGTATGGCCGAACTGATACATGTCGATATCGTGCCGCTTGCCCGGATCGGCCTTGGTGCGCACCCCGTCGAGCCCGGCGGCAAGAATGACCGCCTGCATGAGATAGGGGTTGGCGGCGCCGTCGGGCAGGCGCAGCTCGAACCGGCCGGGGCCGGGGACGCGCACCATATGGGTGCGGTTGTTGCCAGTCCAGGTGACGGTGTTCGGTGCCCAGGTGGCGCCGGATGTGGTGCGGGGCGCATTGATGCGTTTGTAGCTGTTCACCGTCGGGTTGGTGATCGCCGCAAGCGCGGAGGCGTGCTTCATGATCCCGCCAAGGAAATGGCGGCCACGATCGGAAAGGCCCAGTTCCGCCTTCTTGTCGGCAAAGGCATTGGTCTTACCGTCGAGCGACCAGACCGAGATATGGGCGTGGCAGCCCGAACCGGTCAGGCCTTTGAACGGTTTGGGCATGAAGGTGGCACGGAAGCCGTGCTTTTCGGCCACCGACTTGACCATGAACTTGAAGAAGGAATGTTTGTCGGCGGTCTGCAGCACGTCATCATATTTCCAGTTCATCTCGAACTGGCCGGTCGCATCCTCATGGTCGTTCTGGTAGGGCTCCCAGCCCATCTCCAGCATATAGTCGCAGATTTCCGAGATCACGTCATAGCGGCGCATCACCGCTTGCTGGTCGTAACAGGGCTTTTCCGCCGTGTCGTAGATATCGGACACGCCCGAGCCTTCGGCATTCAGGATGAAGAATTCGGGCTCGACCCCGGTGCGGACCCGAAGACCGTCTTTCGCAGCCTCGGCGATCAGCCGCTCCAGCACGTTGCGCGGCGCCTGATCGACGAGCTTTTCCTCCATCGTGGCGCGGGCAGCGACCCAGGCCACTTCTTTCTTCCAGGGCAGCTGGATGGCGCTGTCGGGGTCGGGCACCGCCATCAGGTCGGGGTGGGCAGGCGTCAGGTCGAGCCAGGTCGCAAACCCGGCGAAGCCCGCGCCCTCGACCGACATGTCACCGATCGCCTGGGTGGGCACAAGTTTCGCGCGCTGTCCCCCGAAGAGATCGGTATAGGAGATCATGAAGTATTTGACGCCGTGTTCCTTGGCCCATTTGGCAAGGTCTTTCGCCATTCTCGTAGCTCCCTGTTGTCTTTTTTCCTTGGTCAGTACCCGTTGCGTCCGGGTATCCAGTTCGTTCCCGCGATTGGCACCCCAGCCATTGCGGCGGCTTCGATCGTCAGCGCGCACAGGTCCTCGGGTTCCAGATTGTGCAAATGGTTCTTGCCGCAGGCCCGAGCGATGGTCTGCGCCTCCAGCGTCATGACCTTGAGGTAATTCTTCAGGCGCCGCCCGCCGAGGATCGGGTCGAAGCGGTTGAATAGCTCCGGGTCCTGGGTGGTGATCCCGGCGGGGTCTCGGCCCTCGTGCCAGTCATCGTAGGCCCCGGCCGTGGTGCCGAGCTTCCGGTATTCGGCCTCGAGTGCCGGGTCGTTGTCGCCAAGCGCGATCAGCGCCGCCGTGCCGATCGACACGGCATCGGCACCAAGTGCTAGCGCTTTGGCCACGTCCGCGCCATTGCGGATACCACCCGAGACGATCAGCTGCACCTTTCGGTGCATGCCGAGGTCCTGCAGGGCCTTCACTGCCTGAGGAATGCAGGCAAGCGTAGGCTGGCCCACATGTTCGATGAACACGTCCTGCGTCGCCGCTGTGCCGCCCTGCATCCCGTCCAGAACCACGACATCGGCCCCGGCCTTAACGCTGAGCGCCGTGTCGTAATAGGGCCGGGCGCCGCCGATCTTCACATAGATCGGGATCTGCCAGTCGGTGATCTCGCGCAGTTCGTGGATCTTGATCTCCATGTCGTCCGGCCCGGTCCAATCGGGGTGGCGACAAGCCGACCGCTGGTCGATGCCCTTTGGCAAGTTGCGCATCATCGCGACCCGGTCGGAAATCTTCTGGCCAAGCAACATGCCGCCGCCGCCAGGTTTCGCGCCCTGGCCCACCACCAGTTCGATCGCGTCGGCGCGGCGCAGATCGTCGGGGTTCATGCCATAGCGCGAGGGCAGGTACTGGTAGACAAGGGTCTTGGAATGGCCGCGTTCCTCTTCGGTCATGCCGCCGTCGCCGGTGGTGGTCGAGGTGCCCGCGGCACTCGCGCCCCGGCCCAATGCCTCTTTTGCCGGTCCAGAAAGCGAGCCGAAGCTCATGCCCGCGATGGTGATCGGTATATCCAGATGGATCGGTTTCTTGGCAAAGCGCGTCCCGAGCCAGACATCGGTGCCGCATTTCTCGCGGTAGCCTTCCAGCGGATAACGGCTGATCGACGCGCCGAGAAAGAGAAGGTCGTCGAAATGTGGCAGGCGCCGTTTCGAGCCGCCGCCACGAATGTCATAGATGCCGGACGCCGCTGCGCGACGTATCTCGGCATTCGCCTCGGGCGAGAAGGTCCAGGAAAATTTCGGGGGCGTATGGGGAAAATCGCTCATCCGGGCGCCTCAATATGCCGACGCATTGTCGATGTTGAAATTGTAGAGCTTGCGCGCCGAACCGTAGCGACGGAACTCCTCGGGTTTGGCCTTCGCGTCGGCCTCGCCCCGGCGCAGCAGGTCTTCGAGGATCAGAAGATGCTCGTCGCGCATCTCCTTTTCGATGCAGTCGGCGCCCAATGACTTGACCGTGCCGCGTACGAAGATACGCGCCTCATAGAGCGAATCCCCCAACGCCTCGCCCGCGTTGCCGAGGACAACGATATTGCCCGATTGCGCCATGAAGCAGGACATGTGGCCGATATTGCCATGCACCACGATGTCGATCCCCTTCATCGAGATGCCGCAGCGCGAAGAGGCATTGCCCTTGATCACCAGAAGGCCGCCGCGCCCTGTCGCGCCCGCATATTGGCTGGCGTCGCCATCGACGATCACGGCGCCCGACATCATGTTTTCGGCCACGCCCGGCCCCGCCGATCCCTTGATGCGGATCGTCGCCTGCTTGTTCATGCCCGCGCAGTAATAGCCGGTCGACCCGCGCACTGTGATGTCCACCGGCGCATCGACCCCGGCGGCGATCGCGTGGGCGCCCTTGGGATTGATGACCTCCCAGGCGGTCATGTTGGTCTGGCCTTTCAGCGCGTGAAGGGCGCTGTTCAGCGCCCTCAGGCCGTCCTTGCCCAGATCGAAGCTCTGCATTCGCTCAACGCTCCCAGAAATAGACGGTGGCCGGTTCCGGTTCCCAGACGCGGGCGTCCTCGATGCCGGGCAGGTTGACGAGCGCGCGATATTCCGAGCCGAAGGCGACATATTCGTCTGTCTCGGCCATGACGGCAGGCTTGCAGGCGATCGGGTCGCGCACCACGCCAAAGCCATTCTTGGTGCCGACAACGAAGGTGAAGAACCCGTCAAGGTCGGTCAGCGTCGCTTCCATCGCATTTCCGAGGCTTTCACCATCCTGCAGCTTGTGGCTGAGGAAGGCAGCGGCAACTTCGGTGTCATTCTCGGTCTCGAAGGTCATGCCATGGCGGCGAAGTTCGCGACGGACCGAATTGTGGTTCGAAAGCGAGCCGTTGTGGACAAGGCACTGGTCCGATCCGGTCGAGAAAGGATGCGCGCCCATGGTGGTAACGGCCGATTCGGTCGCCATGCGGGTATGGCCGATGCCATGCGAGCCCTTCATCTTCGCGATATCGAAGCGCGCGGCCACGTCCTTCGGCAGGCCGACCTCCTTGAAAATCTCAATACTGTCGCCGACGCTCATGACTTTCACGTTCGGGCGCAAATGCAGGAGCGCCGAGCGCGCCGCGTCCAGCTGATCGAGCGGCACTTCCAGAACCGCATGCGTGTTCTTGACGAGGAGGGCTACCGGCTGACCGATCGCGTTGCGCAGATCGGCGTCGAGCGTTTCGAAGTCCTCATCGGGGGCTGCCGACTGGATCGTGATCTTGCCCAGCCCGTCCTTGGCGCCGGAATAGATGGCGATCCCGGCCGAATCCGGCCCCCGGTCGGTCATCGTGATCAGCATATCCGTCAGCATGGCGCCCAGCTTCGGTTCCAGCTTTGGGTCCTTCAGAAACAGCCCAACGATGCCGCACATCGGATTCGTCTCCTTTTCTCCGCTTGTCCGAACGCTAGCACCGAGATTTGCGACGTTCAACTGGCAAGAAACAATTTTCACCTTACGGGAAAAACGCGGGGCGATTGTCAGCATTCCGCGGCCCAGTCGGGTTTTCCTTGACAGATTGTCGCACCCCATGTTTCCTTTCGGGCAAACAATTTTGCCGAAGAGAAAAAGGCGACGGGCCTCGCCACCTTCGGTAACGATCCGGCCCAGGGGAGGAAAAGGTGAGTCAGCTGAATGATAGAATTCAGTCCATGCACCGACGCGACGTGCGCGTTGCCTGGGCCTTCGTGATCGGTTTGTGGTTCGCGATCATCTTCGTGGCACTCGCCACCTGGAACCTCGCGCCCAGCGGCGCGGCGCGCACGATCCTGCTGATCGGCGGCGCGATCGTGCTTTTGTTCAACACCGGCGCGATCCTAGCGATGCTCAGGCATTACCGCGAGGACCGGGACTTCATGTACGGGCTCGACATCAAGTTCCTTGATGAAGCCCGCAAAGGCAGGGGGTAGAGATGGCGCATTACGAACCTCCGAAACAAGGCAAGGCGAGCCAGCTTTTCGATGTGATCGTGCTGGTCATTCTCACGGTTGGCGCGCTGTTCGTGCCGCTCTGGCTTGGCATGGCCGGCGCGGCGAAGATCGTCGCTGAGCCGGTCGACAGCCCGACCTGGGAATCGCTCGGTCAGACGGCTGCGCAGGCCGCCCAGTACGAGGCGCTGGGCTATGACCCGGCCTCCGCTCACGATCTGATCCTCGCGCGGTTCGACTACAGCTTCTCGGCTGGGGCGCTGATCGCGATGATCGTCGTGATCGTCCTCTACTATGTGCTGATGCTGAAATTCTCGGAAGTCGAATACCGCGAAGTGATCGCGGAAAAGTTCGGCGACAGGAGGTAGGGGAAAATGGAAACCTGGCAAATCCTCGAATATGTGGCCTGGGGCGTCTCGGCGCTTCTTGGCCTCTATATGGTGATCGACTGGATGAAGGTCGATTCAAGCTATTCCGAAGATGTCCTGACCTCCTCGCGCGAAGGCGAGCTCGAGGCCATGACCGAAGAACAGCACAGGTGAGGGCGGATCATGGCTGATATCGACATTACCTCTCAGACCATGGACGGGATGGGTCCGCACGGCACCAAGGTCGGGCTACTGCGGGTTCTCGGCCCGGCACATGTCTGGGCGCTGGGCGTGGGCATCGTTCTGGTCGGCGAGTATATGGGCTGGAACTTCGCGGTCGGCAAAGGTGGCGCCTATGCGGCGCTCATTGCCTGCTGGTTCGCGGGCATCCTCTACACCTGCGTCGCCATGATCGACAGCGAGGTCACCTCGACCGTGGCTGCGGCGGGCGGGCAATATACTCAGGCCAAGCATATCGTCGGGCCGCTGATGGCCTTCAACGTCGGACTTTATCTCGTCTTCGCCTACACGATGCTGGAAGCGGCGAACGCGATCACCGCTGGCTACCTGATCTCGGTCGTGGCAGGGATGACGGGCTATGCCGGAGAGCTGGACCAGCGGCCGTTCATCATTCTCGTCATCATGTTCCTGGCCTGGCTGAACTATCGCGGCGTGCTTGCGACGCTGACGTTCAACCTGGTGATCACCGCCATCGCCTTCCTTGCGATCCTCGTGCTGTTCCTTTCGACCTCCGGCATCCTCGGCGGCGGCATTATGCAGCACACGGCGCTATTTGAAGGGCACGAGATGCCCTATGGCTGGATCGGCGTGCTGGCGGCCATGCATTTCGGCCTGTGGTACTACCTCGGGATCGAAGGCACGACGCAGGCGGCCGAAGAAGTGCGCTCGCCCGCCCGCGCGTTGCCCTTCGGTACGCTGGCCGGGATCATGACGCTGCTGATCGCAGCGACGCTCACCTGGTATGTCTGTTCGGGCGTGCTGCCGTGGGAATTCCTCGGCGATGGTGTGAACGGCTCGGTCGCGCCTTTGTTCGATACGGCACGCCTCTCGGGGTCGAACGGGCTGATCTGGCTTCTGGGCTTCGGCACGCTCTTTGCGACGCTCGCCAGCGCCAACGGCTGCATCAACGACGCCAGCCGCGCCTGGTTCGCGATGGGCCGTGACAAGTATCTGCCGGGCTGGTTCGGCGCGGTCCATCCGCGCTACCGCACGCCCTACCGGTCGATCATCTTCCTCGTGCCGATCGCGCTCATATTCGCGCTCGGGGCGCCGCTCGATCAGGTGATCACCTTCTCGATCCTGTCGGGGCTTCTGGAATACACGTTCATGCCGCTGAACATCATCATGTTCCGCCGCAAATGGCCGCTGAACTCGATCAAGCGCGGCTATGAACATCCGTTCCACCCGCTGCCTGCGGTGACCCTGCTCGCCCTCTGCGCGCTGACCTTCTTCGCGGTGTTCCTGGGCTACGGGACCCAGCTCGTGGCGATGATCGGTTTCTACATCGTCGTCTCGCTCTGGTTCCACTTCTGGCGCTACCGTTTCGTGAACCGCGGGGCGCAGTTCACCATGCCCTGGCCGAAACCGCAGGGGTACTGATCGGCCCTTGCCGGCCCACGACTTAAAGGCCCGCCCGCAAGGGCGGGTCGAGCCATGAGAAAGGACGTTCTTGCCTGCGCTCACCCCGACGCTCGCCGCCTTGGCCGCCCTTTTGGCGATATTTCTAGCCTGGCGGTTGTTCTGCGCGACAGGCGTGCGGGCACGGGCGCGGGCGGGCTATTTCGACGAGGTGCGGCAGCTGTTCGACGGCGGCGAGAGCCGCCTGCAGCCCGGTGGGTTTCCTCGGATGACCGGGCGGCGTGGCGAACGGTCGTTCGACCTGCAGGTCGTGCCCGACAGCCTGACCTTCCGCAAACTGCCAGCGCTCTGGGTGATGGTCAGCCTGCCCGAGCCCTTGCCGCTGGCCGCGACGCTCGACCTGATGGCACGGCCATCGGGGCAGGAGCCCTTCACGCATTTCACCCGCCTGCCCCAGATCCTGCCGCGCCCTGTCTCGCTGCCGGACGGGATCGCCGTCCGATCTGACAATGCTGCCGCCGTGCCGGACGAGGCGCTCATCGCGCGCCATGCGGCTTCGCTCTTCGCTGATCCCCGCGTGAAGGAACTGCTCATCTCCCCCAAGGGTCTGCGCATCGTCTTCCTCGCCGAAGAGGCTGATCGCTCGCGCTATCTGATCTTCCGCGACGCCGAAATGGGGCAGGAGCCGCTCGCTGCGGCACGCATCGCACCCTACCTCGACCGGCTGGAAGCGCTGCGCGCCGACCTTCTCGACCAACTGAAGGAAGCCGCATGAAGCCGCCGCCCAATCCCCATCTCGTCCTCGCCGTCGCTCTTCTTCTGCCCGGCGTCGGCCAGGTCATGAACCGCCAGCCGATGCGCGGTCTGATCTTCCTGTTCTTCATCATCCTGCTTGGCGCCTTCACGCTGAAGACCGCTTCCCCCGACGTGTCCTTCGTGGGCAAGATGGCGGGCGGCCTCTTCGTCTGGGCGATGGCGGCGCTTGATGCCTACAAGACCGCCCGCATCCGCGCCGCCGTCTGGGCGCACAGTCGCGGCTAAGCCCTCCCGCGAGCGTAGCCTGGGGGGCTGGACTTCGGCGCCGGAGAGATTCATCGTCGCCCGAAACCGCAACCTGCCCCGCGAAGGCCCGCCCATGTCCGACGCCACCCGCGAAATCGAGGCTCTGATCGAGCTGATGGCCCGCCTGCCGGGCCTCGGGCCGCGCTCGGCCCGGCGCGCGGTCCTGCATCTGATCAAGAGGCGTGGTCAGGTGATGGCGCCCCTGGCCGAGGCGATGGCAGGCGTCGCCCGCAATGCCCGCGAATGCGCGGTCTGCGGCAATATCGCCACCTCTGACATTTGTGACATCTGCTCCGACGAGCGCCGCGCGACCGGCGAGATCTGCGTCGTCGAGGATGTCGCCGACCTCTGGGCGATGGAGCGCGGCCAGTCCTTCCGCGGCCGCTATCACGTTCTGGGCGGCACCTTGTCGGCGCTAGATGCCGTCGGCCCGGACGAGCTTGGCATTCCGCGGCTTGCAGCCCGCGTGGCACAGGAGGGCACGCGCGAAGTGATCCTCGCGCTGAACGCCACGGTCGACGGCCAGACCACCGCCCACTACATTGCCGAGGCGCTGGAGGGGACCGGCGTCGCCGTGACCTCGCTCGCGCAGGGCGTGCCGATCGGTGGCGAACTCGACTATCTCGACGACGGCACGATCAGTGCAGCGCTCCGCGCGCGGAAACGCTTCTGATGGAGGCGCGCGCGACTGTACTGGCCTACTGGGATGCGATGCGTACGAACGATTTCGCCGCTGCCGCCCGCTGGCTGGCCGAAGATGTGGTGATCGACTGGCCGCAAAGCCGCGAAAGGGTCAATGGCCGGGCCAACTTTGCGGCGCTGAACCATGCCTATCCGACCAGCGGGCGATGGACGTTCACGCTGAACCGGATCGTCGCCGAGGGGGCGGAGGTCGTGACGGATGTCACTGTCAGCGATGGCACGGTCATTGCCCGCGCGGTGACCTTTCATGAAGTAGCCGACGGTCTGATCCGACAGCAGACCGAATATTGGCCCGACGATTATCCCGCGCCTGCCTGGCGTCGGCAGTGGGTCGAAAGGTACTGAGGTCTAGGGCAGCAGCCCCGCCAGCAGCAGATCGGCGGTGACCGGGCTCATGGCCAGCGGGATATCGTACAGGACCGCAAGCCGGATCAGGGACTTTACATCGACGTCGTGTGGCAGCGCCGACAAGGGGTCGGTGAAGAAGATCAGCGCATCAAGCCGCCCTTCGGCGATCAACGCGCCAAGCTGGGCGTCACCGCCAAGAGGGCCGCTCTTCATCCGCGTGACCGGAAGGCCGGTCGCCTCCTCAACACGCGCGCCCGTGGTACCGGTGCCGTAGAGGTCACAGGCCTGAAGCCGGGCGAGATGCCGCCCGGCCCACAGGATCATCTCTTCCTTCTTCGCGTCATGCGCGACGAGTGCGAGCCTGAGTGCCATCGGAACCTCCCGGGTCATCTCTGCCCGTTCTGCCCCCGGCCCGCATCGAAATCCAGCCCTCAGCGCCCGTAGGTGGCGGTAAGCGTCGCGCTTTCGATGGCATTGGCGCGTGCCATGAAACCGACCATCGCGCCCGACGCGCCTTCATCAAGCGGCAGGCTTGCCTCCTTCAGCGCGAAAAGGGTGAAGACGTAATGGTGCGGCGCATCGCCCGGCGGCGGGCAGGCCCCGCCGAAGCCAGGCGCGCCGAAATCGGTGCGGCCCTCGACCGCGCCCTCGGGCAGACCCGCGCCGACAGACGCGCCTCCCGGCAGGTCTGTTGTGTCGGCGGGAATGTTGAAGACCGTCCAGTGCCACCAGCCCGACCCGGTCGGCGCGTCCGGGTCATAGGCGGTGAGGACAAAGCTCTTCGTGCCCTCCGGCGCGCCGGTCCAGTCAAACGCGGGCGAAAGATTGCCGCCCTCGCAGCCGAAACCGTTGAAAACCTGCGCGAGCGAAAGGCTGCCACCTTCCGCCATGTCGGGCGAGGTCAGCTGCATCTCTGCCCGCGCCGTCGTTACCGATGCAGCCAGCAGTGCCAGGACAGCAGTCGTCATTCGTTTCATGGAAACCTCCGTTAGCCGGAGCCTTCCTAACCTGCGGCACCTCTAGATGCGCGCCCGCACCGATCACCCACTGTGCCGATCCGATCAATCCGCCCGGCCTATGCCCTTATCTCGCGCGGAGAGAGCCCGAACCGCGCCCGGAAGCGCACCGCGAACCGCGAGGGCGAGTCATATCCTACCGCCGCCGCCACCGCACCGACCGGCAGGTCGGTGCCTTGCAGAAGGCTCAGCGCCTGGGCCATGCGCAGATCGACGAGAAGCGCGGCAAAGCTGGCGCTCTCCGCCCTCAACCGCCGACGCAAGGTCGCCTCGCTCATGGCTAAGGCTTTGGCGGCGCGGCCCGCCGTCCATTCGGAACCGGGATCCGGCGCCATCAGGTTCCGCAGGCGCTGGGTGATCGACGGCGGCGGCGCAAGCGGCAGAAGCGCGCCATCCTCTGCCAGCCAAAGAAGCAGCTCTTCGACGCGAAGTGCCCGAATGGCGGACGGCAGTGCGTCACCCATCGCAAAGAGCGTCTCGAAGGTTTCCCGGCTTCTTGCGCCGGGCGCCACCGCCTGAACGGCACCCGCAGACGGTCGGCGCGCGATTTGAAGCCGTTCATAGGCGGTTTCTACCCTCTCGCGCTCGATCGGGATCACGCGCGCCCGATAGTGGCCGCCTTCCGGCGGCAGGTTCGTGACAGCAAGCGGCTCGTCCTCGGGCAGTAGCAGGATCTGACCAGGCAACGCCGCCGTGATCCGACCCGCCCGGCCGATTCGCTTTTCCCCGGCATCGACGAGGATCAGGGCAGGCGCGGGCAGGCAGAGCTGGCGGAAGGTCGCTTCACGCACCTGCCGGATGGTCTGGCCGAAAGGGCCTGTCGCCCGGTTGCCGTCCATGTGCGCCCCAGAAAGCAAAACCCCGGCGCTGGGCCGGGGTCTTTGAAGATCAGTTGTCGTCCTCGTCGTCATCCTCGCCCTCGTCGGGCAGGTTGAAGAAGGCGTCGGCGTTCGAGAAATCCTGCGGCGCGGCCTCTTCGGCCTCGCGGCTCTCGGCCATGAAGCTTTCGATCGCGGCCATTGCCGGATCATGGCGCGCATCGGGCGCCATGCCGAGCGACTGTTCGGTCGAGACGAGCTTGCGGCGCTCGTCGTCCGACATGATCGCGCCTTCGGCGGCCTTTTTCTTCGCGGCCTTCTGCACGGCGGCATCAAGTTCCGACTGGCGGCAGAGGCCAAGCGCGACCGGGTCGATCGGTTGGATATTGCCGATGTTCCAGTGGGTCCGCTCGCGGATCGCGGCGATCGTGGGCTTGGTGGTGCCAACGAGCTTGCCGATCTGGGCATCCGCCAGTTCGGGGTGGAACTTCACCAGCCACAGGATGGCGGCAGGGCGGTCCTGACGCTTCGACAAGGGCGTGTAGCGCGGGCCGCGGCGCTTTTCCTCGCCGAGCGCGGCCGCGTTGAACTTCAGCTTCAGCTTGTGAAGCGGGTTCTTTTCGCCCTTCTCGATCTCGGACGCTTCAAGCTGGCTGTTCGCGATCGGGTCGAAACCCTTCACGCCCACCGCCACATCGCCGTCGGCGATGCCCTGCACTTCCAGCTCGTGCAGCCCGCAGAAATCCGCGATCTGCTTGAAGCTCAGCGTCGTATTGTCCACCAGCCAGACGGCAGTCGCCTTGGCCATCAGGGGTTTCGTCATCGGATCTCTCCTTCGCTTCATGCCCCGGGGGGCCGGACAAATCTTTCCTGTGCCGGGAAAACGGCTGCGGGCCCTTGGGCGCCGCCATTCCACGTTTTCAGGGAAAGGTTGGGCGCTATATAGTCGCGGACGACTGCCATGGAAAGAGAAAATGCGCGTAAGCCTCATTGCCTTCTGTCTGTCGCTTGGCCTTTCGGCCGCTGGCCCCGCGCGGGCCGAGGGGGAACGGGCGGGCGATTTCGACTATTACATCCTGTCGCTCGGCTGGTCGCCGAGCTGGTGCGCACTGGAAGGCGACGCGCGCGGCGACCGCCAGTGCGACGCGGGCCGGGGGTTCGGCTTCACGCTCCACGGTCTCTGGCCGCAGTATGAGGAGGGCTGGCCGAGCTATTGCCGGAGTGTCGTGCGCGAGGCGACGCGGGCAGAGACGGCGGCGATGGTGGACATTATGGGGTCGGCAGGACTTGCCTGGCATGAATGGAAGAAGCACGGCCGCTGTTCGGGCCTGTCGGCCGGGGATTATTTCGCGCTGTCCCGCGAGGCCTATCGGGCGGTGACGATACCCGCCGCGTTGCGCGATCTGGCGCGCGATATCCGCCTGCCCGCAAGCGTGGTGGAAGAGGCGTTCATCGAGGCGAACCCGGGGTTGGCGCCGGGGATGATCACCGTCACTTGCGAAGACGACCGGATCGACGAGGTGCGCCTCTGCCTGGACCCCGACCTTGGCTTCCGTGCCTGCGCTCCGAATGCGGCGCGTGACTGTCGGCTGAAGGATGCGCTGATGGACAGTGTCCGCTGAGGTCAGCGCCCGAAGCCGCCCATCATCCGCGCGATATCGATCATGCGGTTGGAAAAGCCCCATTCATTGTCGTACCAGCCGAAGACCCGGACAAGGCCGCCCGCCGTCACCCGTGTCTCGGGCAGCGCCATCACGATGCTTTCCGGCCGCGCCCGGAGATCGGAAGAGACGAGCGGCCGGTCGGTGACGCCGATCACCCCGCCTGCGGCCTTCAGCGCGGCATTCACCGACGCCACACCGGGCCTCGCAGCCAGCGTCACCGTCAGATCGACAGCAGAGACCGAGGCGACGGGCACCCGGACCGCCGCGCCCTCGATCCGCCCGGCAAGCCCGGGCAGCACCACATCCAGCAGCTTCTGCGCCGAGGTCGTGGTCGGCACCATCGACAGCGCCGCCGCACGCGAGCGGGCGAAATCGGCGGCGGGCGCGTCGACCGTGGGCTGGCTGCCGGTGTAGCAATGGATGGTGGTCATCCAGCCGGTTTCGACCCCGAACGCCTGATCCAGAAGACGTGCGAGCGGCGCAAGCGCATTGGTGGTGCAGGAGGCATTCGAGACCACGCGGTGCGCCGCCGTCAGCCCGCCTTCGTTCGCGCCAAGCACCACGGTATAGTCCGCCGTCAGCGCCGGGCCCGACACCAGAACCCGCCCCGCCCCGGCCTTCAGCCCGGCGTCCGCCACCGCCCTTGCCCCCGCCCGGCCGGTGCATTCCATCACCAGATCGATATCGGAAAGATCGAGCGCGGAGAGGTCGCGTTCGCCCGTCAGGCGGATCGGATGGCCATTGACGACAAGCGCGCCGGGGTCCAGCCGCACCTCGCCCCGGAACGGGCCGAAGGTGGAATCATATTCGAAAAGATAGGCCGCCATGTCCGGCCGGGCGATATCGTTGATCGCGACAACCTCGATTCCGGCTCGCGCGGGGTTCTCGGCCCAGACACGCAGGACGGAACGGCCGATGCGGCCGAACCCGTTGATCGCTACCCGAACCGGCATGATGTCCTCCGCCCTGATCCGCCTTCACAGATCATGAAGCATATCCGCAGGCAACCGCCGGAAAACCCTTATATTGTAACCGATACGCCGAGGCCCCGTGCCTCGGCCCGCCGGACCGCCGCGCCCGCGACGGCAAGGTCCTGCAGACCGACACCGGTGCCGTCGAAAAGGGTGATCTCTTCCGCGCTCTGCCGCCCCGGCGTCATGCCCGCGATCACCGCGCCGATGGGGGTGATAGCCGCCTCGCGGATCAGGCCCGCGGCGATCGCATGCTGTGCCTCGCCGATGGTGACAGATTGCGCGACCTCGTCGGTGAAGAGCCGGGCGCGGGCGAGAAGCGAGGGTTCCACCTCCTGCTTGCCCTTGGTGTCGGTGCCCATGCAGGCCAGATGGGTGCCGGGGCTGACATGGGCCGACATCAGCGAGGCGGCGGGCGAGGAGGTGATGGTGACGATCACGTCCGCCTCGACCATCCGGTCGAGCGTGACGGCCTCGAACGGCAGGCCAAGGTCTGCCGCGACCTCCCCCAGTTTCGGCAGCATATCGGCATGGTAGTTCCAGCCGATGACCTTCTCGAACCTCCGCACGCGCGCGGCGGCGCGCAGCTGGAAGGCCGCCTGATGCCCGGCGCCGACCATGCCCAGAACCTTGGCGTCCTTGCGCGCCAGCCGGTCGATCGAGATGGCCGAGGCGGCCGCGGTGCGCAGCGCGGTCAGAAGGTTGCCGCCCACCATCGCGACGGGCCGACCGGTCTCGGGGTCGAAGAGATAGACGGTCGACTGGTGGTTGGTCATGCCGCGCGCGAGATTGCCGGGGAAATAGCCCCCGGCCTTCACGCCGAGCATGCCGCCCGCCCGGTCGAGGCCCGACTTGAAGCCGTACTGGCGGTCCCCGCCCAAGGCCTCGCGCACCACCGGGAAGTTATAGGCCTCGCCCCGCGCCATGGCGGCGAAGGTCGCCTCGACCGCCGCGAAGGCATCCTCGGCAGAGACCAGATCGGCAATCAGCGCTTCGGGAACGATCAGCATTGCTACCCCATCGAAAAGAAAAGAGGGTCGGCGGTGCCGACCCCAAGTCTCAGGAAAACGCTCAGTAGGCCTTGCCGCGCGCCGAAACCGGCCAGACGCATTCGACCTTGCCATTCCGGACGCCGACGTACCAATCGTGGACGTTCGCGGTCGGGTCGCAATGGCCAGGCACCAGCTTGAGCTTGTCGCCCACCTTCAGGACGCCGTTGGGATCCTCGATGACGCCATGCTCGTCCGAGCATTTGATGTATTTCACATCCGTCCGCCCATAGATGACCGGCAGGCCGCTATCGACCGACTGCGCCTTCAGTCCCGCATCGCAGATTGCCCGGTCGGCCTTGGTGTGGCTCATGACCGAGGTCAGGATGAAGAAGGCATTCTCCCACTCGCCCTGGTCGATCCGCTTGCCGTCCTTGTCGAGGATGCGGCCGTAATCGGCGTCCATGAAGGCGTAGGAGCCGCACTGAAGCTCGTTGTAGACGCCGGAACCCGCCTCGAAATAATAGCTGCCCGTGCCGCCGCCGGACACGAGTTCCGGCTCCAGCCCGTTGGCCTTCAACCCCTGCACCGCATCCGTGACCATGGCGATCGCCGCATCGAGCTTTGCCTTGCGGTCCTCGTACCTGTCCATGTGCTGCATCGCGCCCTGATAGGCCTGGATGCCGGTGAACTTCAGCCCCGGCGCCGCGTCGATCGCCTTGGCGATGGCGACCACATCTTGCGTCGTCGTCACCCCGCAGCGGCCCGCGCCGCAGTCGATCTCGACGAAACATTCGAGCGCAGTACCATGCTTCACCGCCGCCGCCGACAGATCGGCCACATTCTCCAGATCGTCCACGCAGACGATGATCCGGCTGCCGAGCTTCGGCAGCCGCGCCAGCCGGTCGATCTTGGCCGGGTCGCGGACCTGGTTCGAGACCAGCACATCCTTGATGCCGCCCCGCACGAAAACCTCGGCTTCCGAGACCTTCTGGCAGCAGACGCCGACTGCGCCGCCCAGGCTTTCCTGCAGCTTCTGGACATCGACCGACTTGTGCATCTTGCCGTGGCTGCGGTGGCGCATCCCGTGCGCCTTCGCATAATCGCCCATCTTCTTGACGTTCCGCTCCAGCGCGTCGAGATCGAGGATCAGGCAGGGTGTCTGGATATCCTTCTCGTCCATCCCGGGCTTGGCGGGAATGTCATAGCCCACTTCGAAGTTGGCAAAACGGTCATGTGAAGTCATTTTTTGCTCCTTACCCCTTCATCCAGGGCAGTTTGTCCAGATCGACATTGCCGCCGGTGATGATCACCCCGACGCGCTTGCCTTTGAAATAGTCCCTGTTCTTCAGGATGGTCGCGAGCGGCACGGCGCTGGACGGCTCCATCACCACGCGCAGGTGCTTCCATGTCAGCTTCATCGCCTCGATGATCTCGGCGTCGGACGCGGTGAACATCTCATGGACATGGGTCTTGACGAAATGCCAGGTCAGGTCTTTGAGCGGCACCAGAAGCCCGTCAGCGATGGTCCTCGGCGCGTCGTCGGCGATGATATGCCCCGCCTTGAAACTGCGATAGGCATCGTCCGCCTGTTCCGGTTCGGCCGCGATCACTTTCGTCTCGGGTGCCAGCGTCGAGAGAGTCAGGCAGGTGCCCGAGATCATGCCGCCGCCGCCGATGGGCGCGACGACGAAATCGAGGCCATCCGCATCCTCGACCAGTTCCTTCGAACACGTACCCTGTCCGGCAATCACGCGCGGATCGTTATAGGGATGAACGAAGTCGCCCCCCGTCGCGGCCTGCACCTTCGCAAACGTCTCCTCGCGCGAGGAGGTCGAGGGCTCGCATTCAGTGATCTTGCCACCATAGCGGCGCACCGTGTCCTTCTTGGCCTGCGGCGCGGTATGCGGCATCACCACATTGCAGGGAATGCCGCGCAGCATCGCCGCGTAGGAAAGGCACGAGGCATGGTTGCCCGAGGAATGGGTGGCCACCCCCTTTGCCGCCTGATCATCACTTAGCCCAAAGACGGCATTCGTCGCCCCCCGCACCTTGAAGGCGCCCGGCTCCTGAAAGTTCTCGCATTTGAAGAACAACTGCGCGCCCGTCAGCTCGTTCAGATAATCCGACGTGCGGATCGGCGTCCGGCGGATATGCGGCCGGATGCGCTCGTGCGCCTCAAGCATGTCCTGATAGGTGGGAATATACATCGCCTGCCCCCTCACGCCGCCGCTTTCGCGGGCGCCGCAGCACTTGTCCGGTAATAGTCCTGTGCCGCTGCCACGCCCGAGCCGAGAGCGATTTTCCAGCCAAGATCGGCCATGCACATTTCCGCGACCGCGAGGCCCGAAAGCATCATTGCGTCCGTCAGGCTGCCCAGATGCCCGATGCGGAAAACCTTGCCCGCCACTTCGCCGAGGCCGACGCCGAAGGCCATGTCGTACTTTTGTGCAGCAAGTTTAACGAGGTCGGTGCCGTTGCAGCCTTCGGGCACCACGACCGCCGTCACCGTGTCAGAATAAAGCTCGGGCGAGGTTGCACAGGGCCGCAGGCCCCAACCCGCAATCGCGCGGCGCACGCCTTCGGCGATGCGGTGGTGCCGTGCCCAGACCGCTTCCATCCCTTCGGCCAGAAGATGATCGCACGACACTTTCAGCCCGTTCAGAAGGCCCACGGCCGGCGTATAGGGATAGCCGCCTGCGGCATAGCTTTTGCGCATGTCGCGGAAGTCGAAGAAGGTGCGCGGCAGCTTCGCGCCCTCCATCGCCGCCAACGCCTTCGGGCTTGCGCCGAGGATCGCGAGGCCCGCGGGCAACATGAATCCCTTCTGGCTGCCGGTCACGGCGATATCGACGCCCCAGTCGTCCATGCGGAACTCCATCGAGGCGATGGAAGAGACGCCATCCACGAACAGCAGCGCCGGATGGTTGGTGCGGTCAAGCGCGCGGCGAATCCCCGCGATATCCGACCGGACGCCCGTCGCGGTTTCGTTGTGGGTCGCCAGCACCGCCTTGATCATATGGTCGCGGTCGGCCCTCAGCGCCGCTTCTATTGCGGCGAGCGGCGCGCCCTGGCCCCACGGCGTCTCGATCACCTGCACGTTCAGCCGGTGACGCTGGCACATGTCGATCCAGCGGTGGCTGAACATGCCGAAGCGCGCGGCAAGCACCGTGTCGCCGGGGGAGAGCGTATTCGAAATCGCCGCCTCCCAGCCGCCGGTGCCTGTCGAAGGGAAGATGAAAACCTCGCCCGTCTCGGTCGCAATTACCTTCTTCACGCTCGCGACCGCCGGGGCGAAGATGCCGCCGAACGCCGCCGACCGATGGTCGAGCGTGGCCATGTCGCAGGCCTTGCGGATCACGTCCGGCATGTTGGTCGGGCCGGGAATAAAGACCGGGTTCTGGTGATACATCGGGCGCTCCCTTCGCTGTCGTCAGGAGGTTAGGCCGAGAGAGGGCGCACTGCAATTTTTTCGAAAATGATTTTCGTCATGTGAAATTAAGGTCTTTCCTTTTGAAATCACTCATGTATTTGTTTTTCATTCGTCGGAATGGATTTTCGGAGATTTGAGAATGTCCGTCGCACGCCCCCGAGGCCGCCCCAGAAGCTTCCATGACAAGACCGATCAGAACATGGTCCAGTCGCTCGACCGGGCGCTCCTGATCCTGCGCACGCTGAGCGAATCGAGCGGGCTGACCCTGACCGAACTGGCGCAGGAAAGCGGGAATTCAGTCCCCACCGTCTACCGCGCGCTCACGACGCTGCAGTCGCACGGCTTCGCCGAGGTGGAGGAACCCGGCCAGCTCTGGCATGTAGGCGGCGGTGCCTTCCGCGTCGGGTCGGCATTTCTAAGACGCACCAAGATCGTCGACCGTGCCCGCCAGCCGATGGACCGGCTGATGCGGCTGACCGGGGAAACCGCGAACCTCGGGGTCGAACATCGCGATCAGGTGCTGTTCCTTGCCCAGGTCGAAACGCATGAGGCGATACGCGCCTTCTTCCCTCCCGGCACGCTCGGCGCGATGCATGTGTCGGGCATCGGCAAGGCGCTTCTCGCCTGGATGCCGCCCGCGCGGGTGGCCGAGATCGTCGGGCAGGGGAACCTTGCACGCTTCACGGCGCAGTCGCACGCCGATCTCGCCTCCCTGTCGGCCGATCTCGAACGGACCCGGGCGCGGGGTTATGCCATTGACGATCAGGAACGCGCCGAAGGCATGCGCTGCGTCGCCGCGCCGATCTTCAACGCCCATGGCGAACCGGTCGCGGGCCTGTCGATCTCGGGCCCGACCTTCCGGGTCGATCTGGGACAAACAGATCGGCTTGGCGCCTTGGTGTGCGCGGCAGCGGATGAGGTGACGATCGCAACCGGCGGTGTTTCACCAAAGGACCGCCGATAACGCGGAAAATCCTTCGCGAAGGATTTTCTGCTGCTGTCGCGCGGGGGGCCGAAGAATTTTCGCGAAAATTCTTCGGCGGCAAAGTCGCTCAGCTACCGCGATAGGTCGACATGCCGAAGGGCGACAAGAGAAGCGGCACATGATAATGCGCTTCCGGATCGGAAATGCCGAAGCGGATCGGGATCTGATCGAGGAAGCGCGGGCTTTCCGGCGGCGCTCCGGTCCGGTCGAGATAGTCGCCCGCGAAGAACAGCAGCTCATAAGTGCCGACCGCGAACTTGCCCTTGGGCAGGATCGGCCCGTCCGTCCGCCCGTCTGCGTTCGTCACCGCCTCGGCGATCTTCTTGTGGCTGTTGCCGCTCAGCCGGTAGAGCGCGATCTTCATCCCCGCCGCAGGCAGGCCGCGCGCGGTGTCGAGCACATGGGTCGTCAGATATCCCTCGGCCATATCATCCTCCGTCTGGCCCCCATCATGCGCTGTGCGCAAAATCCGCAACAGCGGCAGAGCCCTATAAGACTTTCTGGATTTTGGCGATAATCCTTTCGCCGATCGCGTACTATCAAAGAGCAACCGTTGCAGGAAGGCGCCCGTCATGAACCGCTATCCCCGCGATTTCCGAGGCTACGGCCCGAACCCGCCCGATGCGAACTGGCCGGGTGGCGCGAAGATCGCGATCTCGCTTGTGCTGAACTACGAAGAGGGGGGTGAGAATAACCTCCTCCATGGCGACAAGCAGTCCGAGGCTTTCCTGTCCGATATCGCCGGCGCCGCGCCCTGGCCGGGCCTGCGGCACTGGAACATGGAATCGATCTACGATTACGGCGCGCGGGCAGGCTTCTGGCGGCTGCATCGCCTGTTCACCGGCATGGGCCTTCCGGTCACGATCTATGGCGTGACCTCCGCCCTTGCCCGCAACCCCGAACAGGTGGCCGCGATGAAGGCGGCGGGCTGGGAGATCGCCAGCCACGGGCTGAAATGGGTCGATCACCGCGACATGGACGAGGCGGAGGAGCGCGCCCAGATCACGGAATCGTTCCGCCTGCATGAGGAGGTGGTGGGCGAGCCGCCGCACGGCTGGTACACCGGACGCTGTTCGATGAACACCGTCCGCCTGACGGCAGAGACGGGCAGGCTCGACTGGATCTCCGACACCTATGACGACGATCTGCCCTACTGGATGGAGGCGGGCGAGCGCGACCAGCTGGTCATTCCCTATACGCTCGAAGCCAATGACATGCGCTTCGCGACTGCACCGGGTTATATCGAGGGGGAGCAGTTCTTCACCTACCTCAAGGACACGTTCGACACGCTCTATGCCGAAGGAGAAGCGGGGCGGGCGAAGATGTTTTCCGTGGGTCTGCACTGCCGCCTGATCGGCCGCCCCGGCAAGATCGCCGGGCTCAAGCGCTTTCTCGACTATGCGCGGGGCCATGACGGTGTCTGGTTCGCGCGGCGGATCGACATTGCGCGGCACTGGGCCGCGACCCATCCGCATCAGCGGTTTGAACGGCCTTCGCAGATGGCGCGGGCGCGTTTCGTCGAACGGTTCGGCTCGGTCTTCGAACATTCGCCCTGGATTGCCGAGCGCGCCTGGGGCCTGGAGCTTGGCCCCGCCCATGACAGCGCAGCGGGCCTGCACAATGCGCTTTCGCGCATGTTCCGATCGGCGAGCCAGGACGAAAGGCTGGGCGTGCTGAAGGCCCACCCCGACCTTGCCGGAAAGCTTGCCGCCGCGAAGCGCCTCACACCGGAATCGACCGCCGAACAGGCTTCAGCCGCGCTCGATGCGCTGACGGACGAGGAGCGTGCGACCTTTCAGCGGCTGAATGCCGATTATGTGGCCAAGCACGGCTTTCCCTTCATCATCGCGGTCCGCGACAATGACAAGGCCTCGATCCTCAAGGCGTTCCAAACCCGGATCGGCAACGACACCGCAACCGAATTCGCGACCGCCTGCAAACAGGTCGAACGGATCGCCGAACTGCGCCTAAAGGACATGCTGCCCCGATGACAAAGCCCCCAAGCCCCTACTACGCCCCGAAAGGCGGCCTGCCGCCGCAGACCGCGCTGATGACCCAGCGGGCTGTCTTCACCGAGGCCTATTGCTTCATCCCGAAGGGCTGCTTTTCCGATATCGTCACCAGCTTCCTGCCGGGCTGGACGAAGACCCGCATGTGGCTGATCGCCCGGCCGATGTCGGGCTTTTCCGAGACCTTCAGCCAGTATGTGATGGAGGTTGGCCCCGGCGGCGGTTCCGATGCACCGGAACCGGACGAGGGGGCAGAAGGGGTGATCTTCGTCACCGAAGGCGATCTCTGGTTGTCGCTCGACGGCGAGGAGCATGATCTCGGCCCCGGCGGTTACGCCTATATCCCGGCGGGCTGTGTCTGGCGGGTCCACAATGGCAAAACCGTGCCCGCGCGTTTCCATTGGGTCCGCAAGCGTTACGAACCCGCCCCCGGCATTCCCGCGCCCAAGGCCTTCGTGACCTCGGACAAGGAGGTCGCGCCCATCGCCATGCCCGACACGCAAGGGCGTTGGGCCACGACCCGCTTCACCGAACCGGACGACCTCAGCCACGACATGCATGTGAACATCGTGACCTTCCAACCGGGCGGCGTCATTCCGTTCGAGGAAACCCATGTGATGGAACACGGGCTTTACGTGCTGGAGGGCAAGGCGGTCTACAAGCTTAATCAGGACTGGGTCGAGGTCGAGGCAGGCGATTTCATGTGGCTCCGCGCCTATTGCCCGCAGGCCTGCTATGCCGCGGGGCCCGGCCCCTTCCGCTATCTGCTCTACAAGGATGTCAACCGACACGCGCGCCTGCGGGGCGTCGGCGCCTTTGGGCGCTGACCGCTTCTTTCGTTTTCAAATATCCCGGGGGCGGCCGAAGGTTCGCCACCGGTTCAAGAACCAGAGGCCGCGGGGCAGCGCCCCCGGCCTCCGCCCGGAGGGCAAATGACCGAAACGATCGCCGCCTGGCCCCTGACCGCCGAAGCTTTCGCCCCCTTCGGCGAGGTGCTGGAAGTGTCGGGCCCGCCTACCAAGCTTATCAACGCTGGAAAATGCGGGCGCTGGCACGACCGCGCCCTTCTCGATTTCGCCGATTCCCGCGCCGGTATCTCGATCTTCCAGTCCGAATGTTTCGCGCTGCCCCACGACTTCGACCTTGTCGAGCGCCATCCCGAGGGCAGCCAGGCCTTTATCCCGATGAGTGATGATCCGTTCCTGGTTATCGTTGCCCCCGACGAGGGCGGGCGCCCCGGCGACCCGCTGGCCTTCCTCACGACTGGCGCACAGGGCGTCAACATCCACCGCAATGTCTGGCACGGCGTCCTGACCCCGCTTGGCGGCCCCGGCCTCTTCGCCGTGGTCGACCGGATCGGAACGACGCCAAACCTTGAAGAATTCCGTTACCCCGAACCGTTTCGGGTCACGGCATAGCCCCGAGCGGGGCTTCTAACCGGACCGTGCCCAAGGGGCGGCACGGAGACGGCGCGAACAATAAGCCCCGAAGGGAAGTGAAACATGTCTGACAAAGTCCATCCGGTGGACGAAGTTCTGCCGCCACCGAAACTCTTCACCCTCGGCCTGCAGCATGTGCTTGTGATGTATGCGGGCGCCATCGCCGTGCCGCTGATCATTGGACGTGCGCTGAAGCTGGAACCGGCCGACGTGGCCTACCTGATCTCGGCCGACCTTTTTGCCTGCGGGATCGTCACGCTGATCCAGTCGCTGGGCGCGACGCAATGGTTCGGCATCCGCCTGCCGGTGATGATGGGCGTGACCTTCGCCGCCGTCGGCCCGATGATTGCCATCGCAAATCAGACCCCGGGCACCGATGGCGCCCGCGCCATCTTCGGCGCGATTATTGCGGCCGGGATCATCGCGATGCTGATCGCGCCCGTCGTCTCGCGGCTGCTGCGCTTTTTCCCGCCAGTCGTGACCGGGACGATCATCCTGGTGATCGGTGTCACTCTGATGCGGATCGGCATCAACTGGATCTTCGGCCTGCCGGTCGGCCCGACCGCACCGCAGATCGTCGACCCGGCCCATGCCGACTGGCTGAAGGCGGTGACCGACCTTGCAGCCGCGGGCGGCACGCAGATACCCGAGGTTCCGCAGGGGCTTGCACTTGCAGCCAAGGCCAACAACCCGGCCTATGCGGCGCCGGGCAACATGCTGATCTCGGCGCTGGTGCTGGTCTCGATCCTGGTGATTGCCCGCTATGGCAAGGGCTTCGTCGCCAATATCGCTGTCCTGCTCGGGATCGTCATTGGCGGGGTGATTGCCGCGCTTCTGGGGCTCATGTCCTTCGGCAAGGTGGGTGACGCCAGCTGGTTCGGGCTGATCACGCCCTTCCATTTCGGCGCGCCGACCTTCGATCCGGTGATGATCGTGACCATGGTCCTGGTGATGATCGTGGTGATGATCGAATCGACCGGCATGTTCCTGGCGCTGGGCGACATGACCGGCCGCAAGGTCACGCAGCCGATGCTGGCCGCGGGCCTCAGGACCGACGGGCTCGGCACGATGATCGGCGGGATCTTCAACACCTTCCCCTACACGTCCTTCAGCCAGAACGTTGGCCTTGTCGGCGTCACCGGCATCAAGTCGCGTTTCGTCTGCGTGGCGGGCGGATTGATCCTGATCGTTCTCGGCCTCGTTCCCAAGATGGGCGCGCTGGTCGAGGCGCTGCCAACCGCCGTCCTGGGCGGCGCGGGCCTTGTGATGTTCGGGATGGTCGCGGCCACGGGCATTCGCATCCTCTCGGCCGTCGATTTCAACCGCAACCGCAACAACCTCTTCATCGTCGCGGTGGCGCTCGGCTTCGGGATGATCCCGCTCGTCGCGCCGAACTTCAAACAATGGATGCCGCACGGCATTCATCCGCTGATCGACAGCGGCATCCTTCTGGCCACCATCGCGGCCGTCGCGCTGAACGCCTTCTTCAACGGCGCCTCGGGCACCGAGGAAGACCTCAAGGCCGCGGCGTCTACCGCCGACCACTGAAGCAGAGGGGGGCTGCCGCCGCGGCCCCCCGGTCCGTTTCGGTTGACCTGCCGCCGCCCGCACCGCAAGAAGGGACGGGGGACGACAGGGCAGATGACAAGATTTCTCAGGGAACTCTACGAAGGCGAAACCAGGCGCGGTGTCCGCTTCCGCTATGGGCTGCTGATCTTCGATCTCGTGACCATTGCCTTCATCGTCGCCACTTCGTTTGTGAAGCGCGGTTTCGAGACGGAGGCGCTCGATGTCGCGATCGGCGTGATCTACCTCGCCGATGTCTGCGCCCGGGTCTATATAAGCCGCCACCGGGTGCGCGAACTCTTGCACCCGTACGGTATCGCCGACATGGTCGTGGTCTTCTCGCTTCTTGCGCCTCTGGTGGGCGAGGGCTTTGCCTTCCTCAGGGTGGCGCGCATCTTCCGGGTGCTCAGGTCGTACGAGACGCTCCGACGGCTGCGGCAGGATTTCCGCTTCTTCCACGACAATGAACAGACGATCATCGCTGCGACCAACCTGGCGCTCTTCATCTATCTTATGACCGCGCTCGTCTATGAGACGCAGAACCGTACCAATCCCGACATCAACAATTACGTCGACGCGCTCTACTTCACCGTGACCACGCTGACCACGACCGGCTATGGCGACGTTCTGATGCGCGGTACCGGCGGGCGGCTGATGGCGGTCATCATCATGATCTGCGGCATCTCGCTTTTCATCCGGCTGGTGCAGGTGTTGGTCCGGCCGCCGAAGGTCGAGCATAAATGCCCCGCCTGCGGTCTCAAACGGCACGAACCCGACGCCGTCCACTGCAAGGCCTGCGGCCTTCTGCTGGCCATCGAGGACGAGGGGCGCGACTGACCTCAGGCCGGCTCGGCGACCGCGCTCACCTCGTACATCACCGGTTCGAACCGCGAACACAGCGCGGCGATACGGCGATTCCTTTCGCGCATCTCCTCTGTCCGGAGCATCGCCTGAAAATCCTCGCGCCGCCGCCACTGGCTGTAGTTCGCGATCCGTGTCTGGGCGTCGTTCATATGCAGGCCCGCGCCGAGGAAACCGGGCTGATGGCGGATGAAGGCGTCATAGGCGTCCTTCAGCTCGTCCATCAGGTCTTGTGCCGTTCCGGGCGTCATCTCGAAAGTGGTGATCACCGTCTGTCCGGTGAAGTCGCGGCGGATCGCGGGCATGGTAGGTCCTTTCCGGGTCGGTTCGCGCCCTTTCAGCCTATCACAAGACCCTGAAATCGCTAGGATCGACTCGCAAGTTGGCGCGGATTTGCTACAGTCACCTCCGCTGCCGCATCCTTGGGGGGCAAAGCGCTGCGCCTGCAATTCGCCTTTCTCACGCTGATCCTGGCCGGAACGCTCATTCTGTGGGCGGCTTTCGTGCCCGGTGCGCGGCCCGTGCTAGACCGGGTGGGCGCGACGACGCTTCTCGAAGCGGTCGGTCTGCCGCTTGCCGGGGCAGGGGCGCCGGGGTCAGGGCAAGGGCCGGGTGGTAGGTCGCCGGACGGGCAGGCGGGCCCGCAGGTCATCGCGGCACCCGCGACGCTGACCAAGCTCGTAGATCGGGCAGAGGCGATTGGCACGGCACGCGGTATCCGCTCCGCCTCGGTGGCAAGCGAGATTCTCGGGCGGGTCGAGCGGGTGGCGGCCGCCCCGGGGTCCTATGTCGATCAGGGAACGCTCGTCGCCGAACTTGACGCAGGTGCCGCCCGGATCGGGGTCGAGCGGGCCCGGCTGGCGCTCGCCGATGCCGAGCGCGCCCTCGACCGGCTGGACCGGCTGGCCGGGTCGGGCGCCGTCACGGGCCAGCAGAAGGAGGATGCAGCCTCTGCCGTGCGTGCGGCTGAGCTGGCGCTTGAAGCGGCAACGCTCGATCTTGCGCGGCACCGGATCCTCGCGCCGGTCCCGGGCTGGGTCGGTCTGATCGCGGCCGAGCCGGGCGACTACCTGACGGCGGGCAGCACGCTGACCACGATCGAGGACCGGTCAACCCTGACGGTCGAGTTCCGCCTGCCCGAACGGCTCGCGGCGCGTCTTGCGCCGGGTATGGCGATTTCGGCCCATCCACTGTCGGATCCCGGCCTGAACCTCGTGGGCAATGTCACCGCCGTCGACAATCAGGTCGAGGCCACAAGTCGGACAATTCGCGCTGAGGCGAGCATCCCCAACGAGGGCGACCTGATCCGCCCCGGCATGGCGATCCGCCTGACGCTCGATATTCCGGGCGCTGACTATCCTTCTGTCGATCCGCTCGCGATCCAGTGGGGCGCGGAAGGCGCCTATGTCTGGGTCCTGCGAACAGGCGTTGCAGAGAAGCTGCCGGTGCGGGTGATCCAGCGCAATGCCGCGAGCGTCCTTGTCGAGGCCGAGTTCGCGCCGGATGATCTGGTGGTCAGCGAGGGGATGATGAACCTGCGCGCGGGCCAGTCCGCCACCATCGCCGTGACCGGGGCTGCAGCACCCGAGGCGGGCGGGTGAGGCCCGCAGGGCCAACGGCCGCGGAGCGGCCTGGCGATCGCCGGGCCGGGATCGTGCGTTTGCTGGTCGAGCGCCCGATCCTCGCCTTCGTCCTCAATGCGCTGATCGTGATCGCGGGCCTTGCGGCCTTCCTCGGGATCGAGGTGCGTGAACTGCCCTCGGTCGAGGCCCCGGTCATCACCGTCTCGACCGACTTTCCCGGCGCCGCGCCCGAAACCGTCGACCGCGAGGTGACGGCGGTGATTGAGGGCGCGGTCAGCCGGGTGAGCGGGGTGAATTCGATCTCTTCCTCCTCTCGCTTTGGGGCAAGCCGGGTCAGTATCGAGTTTCGTGACACTGTGGGTATCGACATCGCCGCCAGCGATGTACGCGACGCGCTTGCCCGGGTGACCGGCGCCTTGCCCGACGGGGCCGAGGCGCCGCGCGCCATCAAGGCCGACGCCAATGGCGAGACGGTCCTGCGCCTGTCGCTGACCTCGCCCCGGCGCGAATCAGAGGCGCTCACAGTACTCGCCGAAGACCTGCTGGAGGACCGGCTTCTCGCCATTCCCGGCGTCGCCGACGTACAGATGAACGGCGTGCGCAGCGCGATCTTCCGCGTCGATGTCGATCAGGCGGCGCTCGCGAGCCGGGGCCTGACACTGGCCGATCTGACGCGAACGCTGGGCGATGCGGCACTCGATGCGCCCGCGGGCGCGCTGACCTCGGCGCGGCAGAGCCTCTTCGTGCGCGCCACGGCAGAGGTCGAGACCGAAAGCGATATCGAGGATCTGAAGGTTGCACCCGACGTGCGTCTCGGCGATGTGGCATCCGTCTATTTCGGGCCCGAACCCGGCACGTCGGTCCTAAGGACCAATGGCGAAACCGGGATCGGCCTTTCCGTCATCCGCGCTGCGCAAAGCAACAGCCTGGCCATTTCTTCCGCCGTCACTGCGCTGGTCGCCGAGGTGCAGCGCGACCTGCCGCCCGATGTGACCTTGTTCATCTCCTCCGACGCCGCCGCCTTCGTGCGCGGCGCGCTGCATGAGATCGAGGTCGCTTTGTCGCTTTCGGTGATGGTGGTCGCGCTGATCATCTTCTTCTTCCTGCGCGACCTGCGGGCGACGCTCATCCCGGTTCTGGCAATCCCAGTCTCGCTGATCGGCACGCTCGCGGCACTTTGGGCCGTGGGCTTTTCGGTCAATATCCTCACGCTTCTCGCGTTCGTGCTGGCCACCGGCCTTGTCGTCGACGATGCGATCGTGGTCCTGGAAAACATCGCGCGGCGCCGGACCGAAGGGATGGGTCCGCGCGCCGCTGCCGTTCTGGGCACCGGCCAGGTCTTCTTCGCGGTCGTTGCGACGACCACGACACTCGCTGCCGTCTTCGTGCCGCTCTCTTTTCTACCCGGCCAGATCGGCGGTCTCTTCCGCGAATTCGGCCTGACGCTTGCCCTGTCCGTCGCCATCTCGGCGCTCGTCGCGCTCAGCTTCTGTCCGGTCCTCGCCGCGCTGACCCTGAAGGAAACCTCGGCGCCCGCGCGCGGGCCCGGCCTTGTCGCGCGTGCCTATGCAACGAGCCTTAACGCAGCGCTGCGCATACCCCTCGCCATAGTCCTTGCCGCCGTCCTTGCCGCCGTCACCGCATGGTTCCTGCAATCTTCCATCCGGCGTGAACTGACACCGCCCGAGGACCGGTCGGTGATCCTTCTTTCCATACGCGCCCCGCAAGGCGCGGCCCTCGACTACACCTACGAAAAGATGCGCCAGATCGAGGATCTGGTGGAACCTCTGCGCACCTCGGGCGAGGCGCGCAGCGTCTTTTCCGTCTCAGGCACCGGCAGCGGCAACGGCGGTTTCATGGTGATCGCGCTTGCCGACTGGGCGGAGCGCAGTCGCAGCCAGCAAGAGATCGCGGCCGAAGTTCAGGACCGGATCGCAGGCGTAATCGGCGTGCGCGCCACGCTTCTCCAGCCCAATTCCCTCGGCATTCGCGGTGCGGGCCAGGGCCTCAGCTTCGCGGTCGTCGGGCCCGATTACGTGGCGCTGGCCGAGGCCGCTTCGCGGCTGGTGGAGCGGATGGGCGAGGAGCCGGCCTTTGGGCGCGCGCAGGTGGGCTACGATCTGACGCAGGCGCAGCTTTTCGTCACCGTGGACCGCGCCCGCGCCACCGACCTCGGCATCGACATCGCGGGTCTTGGCCAGGCGATCGAGGCCTTGATCGACGGGCGCAAGGTCGGCCAGGTCTTTCTGGATGACAAGAGCTATGACATTCGTCTGACTTCCGGGTCGGAGCCGGTGAACGACCCGGGCGATCTGGAACGGCTGTTCGTCAAGGCGGGCGACGGACAAATGGTGCCTCTGTCGTCCTTCGTGACACTTGAAGAAAGGCCGGTGGCGCCGGACCTTCAGCGCGAAGGGCTGATGCGCGCGGTGCCGGTCAGCGCGGGCCTCTCGCCCGAGCTGTCGCTCGGTTCCGCGCTCGACCGGGTGCGGGTGCTCGCGGCCGAGGTTCTGCCCGAAGGCATGCGCATCGTGCCGCTCGCCGAGGCGAAGCTTCTGGAAACCAGCCAGTCCGGCACGCTCATCACCTTCGTTTTCGCGCTTCTCGTGGTGCTGCTGGTCCTGGCCGCCCAGTTCGAAAGCGTCGTCTCGGCGCTGATCGTGATGGCGACGGTGCCGCTTGGTCTGGCGTGCGCGGTCTTCGCGCTTCTGATGACCGGCGGTAGCCTGAATGTCTACAGCCAGATCGGGCTGGTGCTTCTGGTCGGCATCATGGCCAAGAACGGAATTCTGGTCGTCGAGTTCGCCAACCAGCGGCGGGAGGAGGGCGCCAGCGTCCGCGCCGCGATCGAGGAGGCGGCGCTGATCCGCCTCAGGCCGGTGGCGATGACAATGCTCTCGACCGTGGTCGGCGCGGTGCCGCTGCTGCTGGCCAGCGGCGCGGGGGCAGAGGCGCGCGCCGCGCTCGGCTGGGTGATCGTTGGCGGGCTCGGCCTGTCGGCGGTGGCGACACTTTACCTGACGCCTGCTGCCTATCTCCTGCTCGCGGGCCTTTCGAAACCGCGCTCGGCGGGTCGCGACCGGCTGTCCGCCGAGCTGGCGAAAGCGGGGTCCTGATCGTCTGTTTACCCGCCGGGTTCGGCCGGGCTATGAGGCGTAGGAGATCACGAGAGGAGAGGCGGATGACCGAACGCTGCGGCTGGTGCGGGACGGAACCGATCTATGTCGAATACCACGACACCGAATGGGGCGTGCCGGAATATGATGCGCGTGCTTTGTGGGAAAAGCTGATCCTTGACGGGTTTCAAGCGGGCCTGAGCTGGATCACCATCCTGAAAAAGCGCGACGCCTTTCGCGCCGCTTTCGAAGGGTTCGACCCCGCCACCATCGCCCGCTGGGGCGAGGCAGACGTGGCGCGGCTTCTCGCCGACCCCGGCATCGTCCGGTCCCGCGCCAAGATCGAGGCGACGATCGGCAATGCCCGCGCCTATCTCGCCATCGCCGAAGGCGAAGGGTTCGACCGCTATCTCTGGCGCTATGTCGACGGTCGGCCGCTTCAGAACAATTTCCTCACGATGGCCGATGTACCCGCCCAGACGCCGCTGTCAGAGCGTATCTCGAAAGACCTCAAGAAAGCGGGCTTCCGCTTTGCCGGGCCGACGATCACCTACGCGTTCATGCAGGCCGTGGGCATGGTGAACGACCATATCGTCCCCTGCCACCGGCATGCTGCACTGAACTGCTGAGGCGCGGTACGACATCTGCCAGTGCGCCTGCGCCAGTCCTCAGGTCAGCAGACGGGCGAGATCACCAAAATCCCTCGCTACAATATCGAACTCTCGGGCGAATCCGGTGTCGGCGTAATCTTCCCCGGGATCCTCGATCTGCGGAAACACATAGAATGCGCGGTATCCACAGGCCTGAGCGGCGCGCAGATCGCTCGGGTGCGCGGCGACCATTGCGATTTCGTGAGGGCGGCAATCCACTAAGGTCGCTGCCCGGGCGTAGCAGGCAGGGTCAGGCTTGTAGAGGCCCATCATCTCACAGCACAGATAGCCATCCCATACGATGCCACTAGCTCTCGATGAACCGGACGCCATAGACCAGCTGAGTATCGTCAGAGGCAGCGCGGCAATTCTTTGCCGCAGTCTTTCGATGCCCTCGCGTGCGCCGGGCCAAGCCACCATGTGGCGCCAGGCGTGATGCAGGTCGCGCCGGGCCTCCTCATCCGGCGCAACGCGCAACGCCCCAAGCAAACCGTCAATGACGTTCGCCAGCATCAGATCAGAACTTTGCCGCTGAGTTTCGCCCCGAGAAGCGGAGCCTGCGGCATCGAGAAAACCAGCGCGACAGTCTAGCGCAAATGCCGCAGGATCAATTCCGGCGAAGGCAGCGTGCCGACTCAGAGCCGCAATCAGCGGTGCGTTCCAGTCGAAAACAGTGCCTCCAATGTCGAAGAGAAGTGTCTTCACCTGAATCGGCACGTCAGCCTCCGGGAATCACACGCTGATGACAGTACCGCGAACGTCTGCCTTCATTAATATCACGAAGCGGCCGGGTGATGTCATGCATATTTGGCCTGTCGCATTCCTGATCGTGATCGCTCCGGTTTGGGCGATCAAGGCGGGCGCTTTCATCGCCGCCGCACCGAATGCGTGTCCGAAAGGTTCTGCATTCACAGCGGATTCTAGTTCGTTAAGGACACCTCGCTTACCCGGGTGCCTCCCAAAGGCAGCGCCTAGACGTGTCAAGTACGCAAATGACCGCCCGTCGCCTTGGCGACCTTCTCGACGATCTTGGCGCTCACTGCCTCGATCTCCGCCTCGGTCAGGGTCTTGTCGCGCGGCTGCAGGCGCACGGTGATGGCGAGCGATTTCTTGCCCGCCCCCATCTGCGCCTCGGCCTTCTCGCCCGCGAACTGGTCAAAGACCGCGACGCGCTCGATCAGTGCCTTGTCGGCTCCTTGTGCCGCATTGACCAGTGTCAGCGCCTCGACGCCCTTGTCCACGACAAAGGCGAAATCGCGTTCGACCGCCTGCAGGTCGGAAATGTCGAGCGCGGGCCGGGTTGCCGTCTTCACCTTCGGGAAGGGGACGGCTGCCAAGTGGATGGTCAGGGCGACAGCCGGACCCTTCACATCCATCGCTTTCAGGACCTTTGGGTGCACTTCGCCGAAAGAGGCCATGACATTCGGGCCAAGCGACATGGCGCCAGAGCGGCCGGGATGGAACCAACCCGCGACCTTGCGGCCGATCTGCACCTTCAGGGGCGCGCCGATGGCGGCGAGCACCGCCTCGGCATCGGCCTTGGCGTCATAGACATCGACCGGGCGGCGGCTGCCGTGCGGGTCGCGCGCTGCACTCGCGCCCACCAGCAGGGCGGTTGCCTGCAGGGCCTGTTCGCCCGGTTCGCCGCCCGAAAAGGCCTGACCAACCTCGAAAAGCGCCAGATCCATGAAACCGCGCGCCTGATTGCGCGCGGCCGCCTGCAGGAGGCCGGGCAAAAGGTCGGGGCGCATATGGGTCATTTCCGACGAGATCGGATTTTCGAGCCGCGTCGCCTCTGCCCCGCCACCGAAGAGCGCGGCCGAGGCGCCGTCGATGAAGGAGTAGGTCACGCATTCATTGTAGCCCAAGGCCGCGAGCGTGCGCCGCGCGGTCTTTTCCCGGACCTGCATCGGCGTCAGGATCGGTTTCGGCACGCCCGGCCGCGCCCGCCGCATCGGCTTGCCTTCGAGTTTCGTCAGCGAGGCGATCCGCGCCACTTCCTCGACAAGGTCCGCCTCGCCGAGAATGTCGGGCCGCCAGGACGGCGGCGCGGCCATGTCGCCTTTCAGCGTGAAGCCCAGAGCTTCCAGCGTCGCGCGCTGCTCTGCCTCGGGGATGTCCATGCCGACGAGCGAGATCACCCGCGCCGGATCAAGCCGGTAGGCGCGCGATGTGTCGGGAACGGCGCCGTCCATCACCACATGCGACGGCTCGCCGCCGCAGAGGTCGATGACCAAGCGGGTCGCCAGTTCCAGCCCCGGCAGGGTGAAGGCCGGGTCCACGCCGCGTTCGAACCGGTAGCGGGCATCGGAATTGATCTTCAGCGCGCGCCCCGTGGCGGCGATGGTGATCGGGTCCCAATAGGCGCTTTCAAGGAAGACATCGGTCGTCTCTTCGGTGCAGCCAGAGAGTTCGCCCCCCATGATCCCGGCAAGGCTTTCCGGCTCTTGGTCGTCGGAAATGACCATCATCCCTTCGCGCAGGGTATAGGTCTTGCCGTCGAGCGCCAGCAACTCCTCGCCACCCTTCGCCGGGTGGATGCGCAGATCGCCCTTTACCTTGGCCACGTCGAAGACGTGAAGCGGGCGGTTCAGTGCGTAGGTGAAGAAATTGGTGATATCGACGAGCGTCGAAATGGGCCGGAGGCCGATCGCCGTCAGCCGTGCCTGCAGCCAGGCGGGCGAGGGGCCGTTCTTCACACCCCTGATCACCCGGCCCGCGAAAAGGGGGCAGCCCTTGTCTTTCAGCCCGCCTTCGATCCGGACGCCGACGGGGCTGTCGAACACGCCTTTCACCGGCTGGATGTCGAGGGGTTTCAGCGTCCCCAATCCCCGCGCCGCGAGGTCGCGGGCGATGCCGCGGACGCCAAGCGCGTCTGGGCGGTTTGGCGTGATCTTCACATGGATCATCGGATCGACGGTTTCGGGCCGGTTCGCCGCCAGCCAGTCGGTGAACTTGTCGCCCACCTCGCCCGACGGCAGTTCGATGATGCCGTTATGTTCGTCGGACAATTCCAGCTCGCGTTCCGAGGCCATCATGCCGTGGCTCTCGACGCCGCGGATCTTGCCAACGCCCAGCGTCACATCGATGCCCGGCACATAGTCGCCGGGCTTGCACAGGACGACGATGATCCCCGCCCGCGCATTCGGCGCGCCGCAGACGATCTGCTTTTCACCCTCGTCGGTCATGACCCGGCAGACCCTGAGCTTGTCGGCGTCGGGGTGCTGTTCGGCATGTAGAACTTTAGCCAGCGTGAAGGGTTTCAGCCGCGCGGCGCGATCCACGACCTCCTCGACCTCAAGCCCGAGGTCGGTCAGCGCATAGGTGATCTCGTCCAGCGTCGCCCCGGTGTCGAGGTGATCCTTCAGCCAGGAGAGGGTGAATTTCATGGTCTGGTCCCGGATTTCGGGGCCGGGATCGCCCGGCCGGCCGTTTCGTCGCGGCCCGGGATAGCGCATAGGGCGCGGGCAGGAAAGGGTGCGCGGGCGCGATTGCGCCCGGATAACCTGCGTCGCCCCTTAGAACTGGTCGAGGAGGCGCTTCAGATAGTCCAGTTCCAGGTCGGGGCGGGTCTGATCGGACGAGCGGCGGCGGATTTCGTCCAGCAGATCGCGGGCGCGACGGTAGACATCCTTGTCCTGCAAGACGTCACGCCCATCGCCCAGCTGGCCGCGCGCGCCGTCCTGGCGGCCAAGCGGGTCAAGCGGCACTTCGCGGTTTGGATCGCCCTGCGCCTGACCCTCGGCGCCCTGCAGGCGGTTCTGATCCTGCACATAGGCCTGACCGAGACTGCGCATGCCTTCGCGCAGGTTCTCGATCGCCTCGGCCTGACGGTCGATCGCGGTCGGCAGGTCGTTGTTGCGCAAGGCCTCTTCGGCGCCGTCCATCGCGCGGCCCGCCTCTTCGAGCGAGCGGCGGGCATTGTCGGCATCCTGCCCTTGCGCGTCCGGTAGGCCCTTGCGCTGACGGTCAAGCTCGCGCCTCAGCGCGCGCTGCCGGTCGGCAAGGCTCTGACCATCCTCGCCGCCGCCGGTCGATGGGTCGGCCTGTTCCTCAGGCCCCTCCTCGCCGTCGCGCATGCCTTGGGGGTCACCCTGACCTTCTCGCCCCTCGGGGTTTTGCTGGCCCTCACGGAAAGCGTCATCTGACAATTGCTGCTGGTTGCGCAAAGTATCCTGCAAATCGCGCATCGCCTGCTGGCCCGGCCGCTGCCGCCCCTCGCCGCCTTCCCCCTGAGTGACCTTCAGATTCTCCAGAAGCTGGTTCAGCTCGTTCAGAAGTTCCTGCGCCTCGGCCATGCTGCCTTCTTCCATCAGCCGCTGGATTTCATCCATCATCTGCTGGATCTGGTCGTCGGTGATGTTCGGTCCCTGCTGGTTGTCCGTGAACCGGTCGGCCGGGTCTTCCTCCTGCCGTTCGGCCAACATGTTCAGGTAATCGTCGGTCGCGGCCCTGAGTTCGTCCATCAGCTTCTGGATCTCGTCCTGGCTCGCGCCATTCTTGATCGCTTCCGAAAGCCGCTCCTGCGCGCGCCGCATCCGTTCGCGGGCATTGTCGAGACCGCCATCTTCGATCAGAAGCGCCGCATCCCAGAGCGCCTTCGCCAGTTCATCGCGCAGCTCGGGCTTCAATTCGCCGCCCTCGCGCCCTGCCGTCAGCCGCCGGATCGCCACACGCAGCATCAGATAGGCCTTTTCGTCGCGCACGAAGCCTTCAGGCCGATGAGTGATGGCGCGCAGGATCTGGTCGGCACGCTTGGCATTGGTGCGCGACCACAGAAGATCGCGGCGCATCTCGACCACGGCGGCGGCGAGCGGGTCGAAGAAGCGGCGGCCCGGCAGTGTCAGCGCCAGTGGTTCCGATGTGCCGGTTTGCCCGGCGCTGTCAATCACCGTCATCGTCATGATGACCGGCAGGTTGGCCCAAGGGTGCTCTGATGCATTCTCGCCCAGCACCTCGGTGAAATCGGCGCGGCTGCCACTGACTGGCAGGGGCAGGTCGAAGGTCAGAACCGGCTGGGGTTCGGGATCGGGTTCTAGGCCGTAGCGGCGCTGGATCGAGGCAAGATCAAGCGTGAAACGCACCTCGCCCTTGGCGATGGCGTAATCGTCGGTGGCGTGGAAGCTTTGCACCATGCGACCGTCGGCCTTGCGGTCCATCGGCCCTTCGGGCGCGATGGTGGGCGCCGCGTCGGCGAGGACCGAGATTTGCCAGCTCCGCCCGCCTTCCCCGTCGATGGAAAGCGTGCCGGATTTCGTCGCGACGAGGTCGAATGCGCGCAGACTGTCCGGCGCTGCCTCTGGCGCCGTTGCCGGGGTGGGCGGCGGGCTGGCGATATCCTGCGTCACGGTCAGCGCCGTTGCGGGGCCGTAAAGGCGCAGGATGATGCGGCTGCCGGTCGGCACTTCCAGCTTCTCGTCCTTCACGGTCGAGAGATAAAGCGTTGGCCGCCCGGTATAGGCGGGCGGTTCGATCCAGCCTTCCCAACTGGCCGCGACTTGCGTGGCACCGGCTGCAGGCGCCGTCACCGTGGCGAGCCGCCAGAGCGAGCCGAAAAGCAGAGCGATCATCAGCGCGGTGAAGGCCGCATAGCGCAGGGCGAACGGGTCACGCGCGGCAAGCCTGAGGTCGGGCGCGGGAGCCTTTGCAGTGCGCGCCAGGACGCGCATCCGGTCGAGATGCGCCTGCCACACCGCGCGGGAGGCCGGATCAGCGGCGCCGATGGCCTGATGGTCGTTCAAGGTTGCAATCGGCCGACCGGGCAGGGTCGCGTCGAGCCGTGCCGCGGCCTCCGCCGCCGTGGGCCAGCGGAACGCGCGCAACCCGCGCACGGCGAAGAATATGAGCGCGAGCGGCACCGCGACCAGCGCGGCCCAGAACAGTTCCAGCGGCGCCCAGTCCTGAAAACCGAGCGCGAGGGCCGCGATAGAGGCGATGGCAAGGGTCCAGAGCGGCCAGAAGGCGCGGGTCAGACGTTCGGCCACGAGCCCCGCGCGGGTAAGGCGCAGGGGCCAGCGCAGGTCCCTCTCTACGGGCATCTGCCGGGTCTCTCTCGTCATCTTGCCTTTCGCCGGACCGGAAACCGCCAAGGTGCGTCCCGTCCGCTTCTAGAGCCATGTAGGCAGTCTATCGCGGTTTATCATCTCCTCATAGGTCGGACGTTCTCGGATAACGGCAAATTGTTGCCCATGAACAAGCACTTCGGGGACAAGCGGGCGGGCATTGTATTCCGATGCCATCGCCGCGCCATAGGCCCCGGCAGAGCGGAAGGCCACCAGATTGCCCTCGCCTACCGGCGGCAGCGGGCGGGCCTTGGCAAAGGTGTCGCCGGTTTCGCAGACCGGCCCGACGATGTCGTAGGGCCGTTGTTCCACGCCCGGCGCCGGTTCGATCACCGGCACGATGTCATGATGGGCGCCGTACATGGACGGGCGCACCAGATCGTTCATCGCCGCGTCGAGGATCAGGAAATCGCGGCCCTCGCCATGCTTGAGATAGATGACAGAGGCGACCAGAAGCCCGGCATTGCCGGAAATCAGGCGGCCCGGCTCGATTTCCACCTCGCAGCCCAGATGCCCGACGGTGCGCTTGATCAGCGCGCCGTAATCAAGCGGCAAGGGCGGTGCCTCGTTTGACCGGGTGTAGGGAATGCCAAGTCCCCCGCCAAGGTCGAGGCGGCGAATCACATGGCCATCGGCGCGCAGGATGCCGGTCAATTCGGCGACCTTGAGATAGGCCTGTTCGAACGGCTCAAGCTCGGTCAGCTGGCTCCCGATATGAACGTCGATGCCTACGACCTCGATCCCCGGCAGGCGCGCGGCCTCGGCATAGACCTCGCGGGCGCGCTCGATCGGGATGCCGAACTTGTTTTCCTTCTTGCCGGTGGCGATCTTTTCATGGGTACGCGCATCGACGTCGGGGTTCACGCGGATGGTGATCGGTGCGGTGGCACCAAGGCTCGTGGCGACCTCGGACAGCGCGCGCAGCTCGGGCTCGCTTTCCACGTTGAACTGGCGGATGCCGCCCTCAAGCGCTGTTCGCATCTCCTCCCGCGTCTTGCCGACGCCGGAAAACACGATCCTATCGCCCGGAACACCTGCGGCCTTTGCGCGCAGATATTCGCCGATGGAAACAACATCCATACCCGCGCCAAGACGCGCGAGCGTCTTCAGGACCGCGATATTGCCGTTCGACTTGACCGCGAAGCAGACAAGATGGTCGAGCGGGCTCAGCGCTTCCTGAAATAGCCGGAAATGGCGCTCAAGCGTCGCGGTCGAATAGACATAGAAGGGCGTACCGACCGCTGCGGCGATCTCCGGCAGGGGCACGTCTTCGGCATGAAGGACGCCGTTTCGGTAGAGGAAGTGATCCATCGAAGACCTTTCTGCCAGACGCTGCACCGCCCGCATCCCTAGGGTCAGATCGGTCGCGCGCCAAGGGAAAAGCGTGAAAATCATCGCCGAAGGAGCGGCGGTAACCCGCCTGCGGGCTTTGGGTTGGCTTGACCGCGGCAAAGCGATACTTAACTACCACGCCTTGACCAGAAATCGCAGATGAGCACCCGGTGAAAATGAACGTTCTGTCCGGTTTCCGGGATAGCCACATCGGCCGGCTCCTGCGCGAGAATTTCCGCGCCCAGATGCCGCTCTATATCATTGCCGTCATCGCCATGGTGATGGTTGCGGCGACGACATCGCTGACCGCCTGGATCATGAAGGATATCGTTGATTCGATGACCAATCCGGACGACCGGATGCGGGTCTTTCTGGTCGCAGGGGCGGTGGCGCTGATCTTCTTCCTGAAGGGCGTGGCGAGTTATGTGCAGACTGTGGCGCTGACGCGGGCGGGTAACCGGATCGTCGCGGTCCAGCAGCGCAGGCTTTATGCGAAACTGTTGCGCCAGGGCGCGGCCTTCTACAACACCAACGAATCCTCCAGCCTCCTGATGCGGCTGACGCAATCGGCGCAGTCTGCGCGCGCGATCATCGACATTCTGGTCACCGGCTTCGTGCGCGACTTGCTGACCCTTGTCGGGCTGGTCGGTGTGATGGTCTATCAGCAGCCGACCCTGTCGGTCGTCTCGCTTCTGGTCGGTCCTCTCGCCCTTCTCGGCGTGCGGCTCATTTTGCGCAAGGTGCGCGCGATCATGGAGCAGGAACTTGCCTCGCTCGCCGAGATTTTCAAGGTCGTGCAGGAAACCTCGGCCGGGATCATGGTGGTGAAAGCCTTCTCGCTGGAAGAGAAAATGGCGGGGCGGATGAATGCGGCTGTAGGGCAGGTCGAAAAGCGCGCAAACGCGATCGCGCGGCTTGAGGCGGTGACGAGCCCGCTGATGGACACTTTGTCAGGCTTCGCAATCGCGGGCGTCGTCGCACTCAGCGCTGTGAACCTGTTTGGCGAATCCCCCACGTCTGCTGGCCAGCTGATGTCATTCGTAACCGCACTTCTCATGGCCTATGAGCCGGCGAAGCGGCTGTCGCGCATGCGCGTGTCGATCGAGGCGAGCATGGTCGGCGTGAAGATGATGTACGATCTGCTGGACGCGCCCGAGACACTCACGGAAGCCGCAGAGCCCGTCGCCCTGCCTCCGGGGCCGGGGCGGGTCGAGTTCACCGCCGTGAAGTTCGCTTACGCCAAGAACCAGCCGGCACTGCGCGATATTTCAATGGTCTGCGAAGCAGGCAAGACCACCGCGCTGGTCGGACCGTCCGGCGGCGGCAAGTCGACGATCCTCAATCTGGTTCTGCGGCTCTATGACCCGCAATCCGGCACCGTTACGATCGACGGGGTAGATCTGAGCACCGTGTCCTTCTCGACATTGCGTGAACGGATATCCTTTGTGGGGCAGGGGACCTTCCTCTTCTCGGCGAGCATCATCGAGAATATCCGCCTCAGCCGACCCGACGCGACCGAAGATCAGGTGATCGAAGCGGCGCGTGCGGCCAATGCGCACGAATTCATCGAGGCGCTTCCACAGGGCTATCAGACCCAGGTGGGCGAGAATGGCGCCTTCCTGTCGGGCGGGCAGAAGCAAAGGCTGGCGATCGCGCGGGCGATCCTCAAGGACAGCCCGATCCTGCTGCTTGATGAAGCGACGAGCGCACTTGACGCGACCTCCGAGGCACTTGTGCAGGAAGCGCTGCACCGGCTTACGCGTGGACGCACCACCATCGTCATCGCCCACCGGCTTTCGACCGTGCTGGAAGCCGACAAGATCTGTGTTGTGAACGAAGGCAAGGTCGTGGAACAGGGCACGACCGAGGAGCTTCTGGCGAAGGGCGGGCTGTTCCGCAGGCTCTACGACCAGCAGTTTCGGGCGGTCGGTTAAGCGCTACCCGAGGCCTCCTCGTGCGCTTCGCTTCTCGTCGGAGTGGCTCGCGAAGAGCGCACGAAGTGCGACGATGAGCATCCCTGTGAGCCACCCTGTTCCGTTCGCCGCGCTTTTCGCCTATAGGAGCGGGTCTCGAATCCCTGATGGTTGTTCCATGTCCGATGCCGCCCCCGCACCTCTGGTGCCCGATGTCCATGCGATCCCTCGCCGCCAGCCGGTCGAGGGCAAGGTCAATCTCGTCGGTCTGACACGGGCAGCCCTTCGCGAGGCGCTCATCGCCGCGGGCACGCCGGAGAAACAGGCGAAGATGCGGGTCGGGCAGGTCTGGCAATGGATCTACCATTGGGGCGTGCGCGATTTCGATGCGATGACCAATCTGGCGAAGGATTATCGACGCCTCCTTGCCGACAATTTCACCATCGCGCTGCCTGAGGTCGTCACCCGCCAGCTGTCCGCCGACGGCACCCGCAAATATCTGGTGCGCATCGCCGGCGGCCACGAGGTCGAGGTCGTCTATATCCCCGAGGAAGGCCGCGGCACGCTTTGCGTTTCGTCTCAGGTCGGCTGCACGCTCACCTGTTCCTTCTGCCACACGGGCACGCAGAAACTGGTGCGCAACCTGACCCCGGCCGAGATCGTCGGTCAGGTGATGCTCGCCCGAGACGATCTGGACGAATGGCCCGCACCCGGTACGGGCACGGGCGAGGACGGGCCGCGGCTTGTCTCGAACATCGTGCTGATGGGCATGGGCGAGCCGCTCTACAATTTCGACAATGTCCGCGACGCGATGAATATCGTGATGGACGGCGAGGGCATCGCGCTCGGCCGCCGCCGGATCACTTTGTCGACCTCTGGCGTGGTGCCCGAAATCGCCCGGACCGCGACCGAAATCGGCTGCCAGTTGGCGATCAGCTTCCATGCGACGACGGACGAGGTCCGCGACATTCTGGTGCCGATCAACAAGCGCTGGAACATCGCGACGCTTCTTGACGCGCTGAAGGCCTATCCGGGCCTGTCGAACTCCGAACGGATCACGTTTGAATATGTGATGCTCGACGGCATCAACGATACGAAGGAAGACGCCCACCGTCTGGTGAAGCTTTTGGAGGGCATTCCGGCGAAGGTGAACCTCATTCCCTTCAACGAATGGCCCGGCGCGCCCTACAAGCGATCTTCGGGCAACCGGATTCATGCGTTCGCCGACATCATCTACAAGGCAGGCTATGCCTCGCCGATCCGCACCCCGCGCGGCGAGGATATCATGGCGGCCTGCGGCCAGCTGAAATCCGCGACCGAACGAGCGCGGAAAAGCCGGGCACAGATCGCCGCCGAGACCGGTCAATAACGCCCGGTTTCAGCGCTCTTCCCAGGTCGTTTCGCGGTTTTCCTGCCAGCCGACACGGTGCAGAAGCGGCGTGTCGTCATGGGTCTCGGGCCAGCCGAGGCAGAGGTAGGCGCTGAATTCCCATCCCTCCGGCACGCCGAAAAGCGTCTCTATTCCGGCCGGATCGAGGATAGAGACCATACCGAGCCCGAGGTTTTCCGCCCGCGCCGCCAGCCACAGCGTATGGATCGCCATCGCTGTCGATTGGCGCAGTGTGGCGGGCATCGTCATGCGGCCAAGGCGGCGGCCTTCGGTGGGGTCTGTTGCGGTGAACACGGCCAGGTGTTCCGGCGCGCGGTCGAGGCCCGCGAGCTTCAGTCGCGCATAGTCGGACCGCGCCTGTCCGTCGTAGCTGTCCAAAGCGGCGGTATTGGTGGCACGGAAATTCGCGCGCACCCCGTCGCGCAACTGCGGATCGCGCACCCGCACCACCCGCCAGGGCCGGGCATTGCCGACCGAGGGCGCGCAGTCCATGGCGCGGCGCAGCCGCTCCAGCACCTCTTCCGGCACCGGATTGGTGCGGAAATGCCGCACGTCGCGGCGCCAGCGCAGGATTTCCGTGAGCGTCGTGGCATGGGCGCGGGTGAAGAGCATCAGCGGGTCAGAGCCTCCTCCAGCCGCGCCCATTCCGCCGCGCTGCCCGGCAGGCCAAGGCGCAGCCAGTCGTCCGACCAGGGGAAGATGCGCGTCCAGACATGGTGGCGTGCGAGCCGTGCCTGCGCGGCTTCGGCATCCGGCACGCGGTAGCTGCGGAAGAGAGACGTGCCGCCGATCAGGCGCCACCCTGCCTTCGCCGCCAGCGCGTCGATCCTGCCGCATTCACCGGCGAGCCGCGCGATGGTCTCTGCCGCCCAGTCCCGATCGCCCAGTGCCGTCGCCCCGATCTCGATCGCCGCGCCGGAGATGGGCCAGGGCCCCGCCATGGCTGAAAGTTGTCCGATGGTCTCCTCATGGCCCAGAACGAAGCCGAGCCGCACCCCGGCAAGGCCGTAGAACTTGCCGAAGGACCGCAGGATCACGAGGCCCGGTTGGGGTTCCTCGCCCGCAAGAGAGAGGTGCGGATAGGGGTCGGCGAAGCTTTCGTCGACCACCAGAAGTCCAACCCTGTCGGCCAGTACCGAGAGGTCGGCGGGTGCGTGCTGGCGACCGTCGGGGTTGTTGGGGTTGACCACGACCGCAAGGTCCGCACCCGCGAGTTGGGCCGGGTTAGACACTTCTTCGACCGTCCAACCGGCCGCGCGCAGGCTGGCGGCATGTTCGTTGTAGGTGGGGGATAGCACCCGCGCGACGCCCGCCGCTCGCAGGCGCGGCACCATCTGGATTGCCGCCTGCGCGCCCGCCACCGGCAGGATCGCGGCCCGGGTGCCGTAGGCGCGCCGGGCGGCGGCGATCAGCCCGTCCATCGCCGCACGGGTAGGGAGTGCGGTCCAGGCGTCGGAGCTCAGGCGCGGCAGCGGATAGGGCACGCGGTTGATGCCGGTCGACAGGTCGATCCAGTCCTCGGCCCGTCCGCCCCAGCGCACCCGCGCCGCATCGATATTGCCGCCATGGTCGCGCATCAGATCAGCCACAGGAGAAGGAGGAGGATTGCGGTCAAGGCCAGCGCATTGCGGCAGATTTCCAGCGCCCGGGTGATATCGTCCGCCCCAGGGTCACGGGCGGCGCCGTTGATCCAGGGCTCGTTCGCCACCCTGTCGTGGTAGAGGCGCGGGCCGGAAAGGCGCACACCAAGCGCCGCCGCCATCGCAGCCTCCGGCCAGCCGGCGTTCGGCGAGCGGTGGAACCGCGCCTCGCGCCACATGCAATCGAGCGCCGCGCGGGGCGCGGGTGAAACCGCGGCGATCAGAAGGCCGGTCAGCCGCGCCGGAATGAGGTTCGCCAGATCGTCGATCCGTGCCGACGCCCAACCGAAGGCCTCGTGCCGGGGCGTGCGGTGGCCGATCATCGAATCGAGCGTGTTGATCGCCTTGTAGGCCGCAATCCCCGGCAGGCCGAAGACCGCACCCCAGAACAGGGGCGCAACGACCCCGTCGGACGCATTTTCCGAAAGGCTCTCGATCGTTGCCCGCGCGATCCCCGCTTCGTCCAGCCGGTCGGGGTCGCGCCCGACGATCATCGCCACGGCATTGCGAGCGCCAGCGAGATCGCCGCCGCGGAGCGGCCTCGACACGGCCACCACATGATCGCGCAGCGACCGGGCCGCAATCAGCGGCCAGGCAAGACATCCGCCGATCAGGAGACCTTTCCAGCCCGACGGCAGAAGGCTTTGCAGGACAAGGCCGATGATGGCCGTGACAGCGATTACCAGAAGGGCAGCGGCCAACCCGGCGATCCGCCGGTCTCGGTCGGTGGTGCCCTCAATATTCAGCCAGTCGTCGAGGCGGCTGATCAGGCGGCCGATCCAGGTAACCGGATGGCCCACAAGCGCATAGAGCCCGCGCGGCCAGCCGACCGCGAGGTCGATCACCAGACCCGCCAGCATCAGCCCCGCACCCGTCATGCTCCGCCGCCGGTGCGGAAGGTGACGACACGGCGGAAGCCCGCCGCGTGCAGACGTGCCGTGGCGTCCTGCGGCACCTGTCCGGGTGCAAAGATCAGCCCGCGCGCCGAACCGGTATGGGCGGCGGTATGGCCAAGCGCGCCGAGCGCGCGGCAGAGGTCCGGTGTCGGATCCTCGCCCGGGCCGCGCAGCGTCCGGTTGCGACGGGCGGATTCGCTTGTGAGTGCGGCCAGCGCAGGCATGTCGCCTGCGTGCGCGGCCGCCTCCCACGGGTCGATCAGATCGGTGATATCGGCGAAATTCTCGTCCGCAGCATTGGTGCGGCGGTTCGGGCCAAAGAAGCCGCCCACCACTACCATCGCGGGCAGCGCAGGCAGATCGCGAATGACCTCGGCCCGGCGCGAGGCCCAGAGCATCCGCTCGGGCCTCTCGAACATCAAGGGATCGCTCGCGCCCTCGACGCCTACGCAGGCGCTGGCCAGTTCCATCGCGTCATGGCGCGATCCGGCAAGCCGGGCGAGCGCCACCAGAGCCGCCGTCGACACCCCAGCCCCGCCACCGCGCGGCATGTTGGCCGACAGGGTGAAAGGGCCGGGATCGGCAAGGCCGAGGGTCTTCAGAAGCGCCCGGCCGCGCGCCTGCGGCAAAAGGCCGTGCGGTTCCATCGTCTCGGTCCTGCGGATACCGACGGTCAGCAGTGGGCAGGGCAGCGTGACCAGAACCACAGGGCCCTCCGGCCCGAGCCGCCCCTGAAGGAATTCTCCGAAATGTCCCTGAACCCGAATCACCCGGCCACCCTTTCATTCACGCTGCCGATCTGCCAGCCCGCCTCGTGACGCACCAGACGGGTAACGGACAGGGGCGCGACATCGAAGGCAAGCGCGGGCGCAACAGACCCGAGCGCCAGCGCCAGCGCGGCCCTGACCGTCCCGGCATGGGCCAGGAGGGTGGCGGCGCCAGCTTCTGCGATTTGGGTGAGCGCGGGGTGAATCCGCGCGCAGATATCTTCGAAACTTTCCCCCCCCGGCGGGCGATGGCGGGCAAGGTCGGCCGCCTCGAGCGGACCGATGTCGGGCAGCTCGGCGTAGGACTTGCCTTCCCAATCGCCGAAGTCCTGTTCCCACAGGCGGGGGTCTTCATCGGGGGCCATGTCCCAGATCGCGCGCGCGGTTTCCCGGCAACGCCGCGCCGGGCTGGTGATCAGCCGGTCGGGCCGGGGCAGGCGGTCGCGCAGCGCCGCAAGTGCCGCAGCGTCCGACAGGTCGGCGCCCACATCCGTCCGGCCATTCAGACGGCCCATGGCCAGGGTTGGCGCATGGCGGATCAGGATCAGTTCTGTCGCGGTCCGGCCGGGCACGGTCGCATTCCCCCTTCCGTGGTCCCGCCGTTTCTGCTTTGAGGCTGACCCATGAGCAAGACGATACTTGTCACCGGAGGCGCCCGATCGGGCAAAAGCGGCATTGCCGAGACGAAGGCGCTGTCCTTCGGGCGGCCTGCGACCTATATCGCCACCGCCGAGATCCGTGACGAGGAAATGGCGGCACGCATCGCCCTGCATCAGGCGCGGCGCGGGCCGGAATGGCGCGATCACCCGGCCCCCTTCGATCTGGTCAGTGCGCTGGCAGCGACCGACGGCGCGGGGCCGCGACTGGTCGATTGTCTCACGCTTTGGCTCACGAACCTGATGCTTGCGGATCGCGACTGGCAGGCCGACGGCCGCGCGCTTGTTGCAGCCTTGCCGCGCCAGACCAGCCCCGTGGTGATCGTGACCAACGAGGTCGGCGCCGGGATCGTGCCGGACAACAAACTCGCCCGAGACTTCCGCGATGCGGCGGGCCTTCTCAATCAATGGGTGGCGGCGGCGGCGGACGAGGTCTGGCTCGCCGTCGCCGGCCTGCCCCTTCACGTCAAATGACCGGAAGTGACTGACATGACCTTCGCGCTTTCCTCGCTCGACGACCTCAAGACCCTCGCCGCGCGCCTGCCGATGGCTGACGCCGCGGCGGCAGCGGGCGCCCGTGCCCGGCAGAATTCGCTGACGAAGCCGCCTGGGTCGCTTGGGCGGCTTGAGGAGATTGCCGAATTCATGGCCGCCTGGCGCGCAACGGCGCGGCCGGAAATCTGGCAGGCGCAGGCTCTGGTCTTCGCGGGCAACCACGGCATCTGCGCACAAGGGGTAAACCCCTATCCGCAGGAAGTGACCGTGCAGATGGTCGCGAATTTTCAGGCCGGCGGGGCGGCGATCAACCAGCTAGCGCGCGTGAACGGCGCCGATCTGGACGTGATCGCGCTCGACCTCGACCGGCCCACGCGGGATTTCACTGAGGGCCCGGCGATGAGCTCGGCGGACTGCCTCGAAGCGATGAACCGGGGCGCTGCCGCGGTGAATGAGGGCGCCGATATCCTCATCCTCGGCGAGATGGGTATCGGCAATTCGACCGTTGCGGCGGCTCTCGCGGCGGCGTCCTTCGGCGGTGGTGCGGCAGAGTGGGTCGGGCCCGGAACAGGCTCTGATCAGGCCGGAATCGCCCGCAAGGTCGATGCGATCGAACGTGGCCTCAAGCTGCACGCAGGCGCCAAAGGCGACGCGGGCGCGGTCCTTGCTGCCCTTGGCGGGCGCGAACAGGCGGCGATCTGCGGCGCGGTTCTGGCGGCGCGGGCGGCGCGGGTTCCGGTGATCCTTGACGGGTTCATCTGCACGGCGGCTGCGGCCGTCCTGCATCTGGCCGATCCCGCCCTTCTGGACCATTGCCTTGTCGGCCATGCCTCGGCCGAGCCCGGCCATCGGAAGCTGCTGACCGCCATCAGCAAACGGCCGGTCCTTGAGTTTGACATGCGGCTTGGCGAAGGTTCCGGCGCGGCCTTGGCGCTGGGCATCGTGCGGGCGGCACTGGCCTGCCACAATGGCATGGCGACCTTCGGCGAAGCGGGCGTGTCTGAGGCTTGAGGAGGGCGCGATGGCAAGCGATCCGGCGGAACGGTGGGAGGAGCTGAAGGTCGGCCTGATGCTGCTGACCCGGCTTCCCGTCGGGCTGGTCCGGGAAGAGGCGCCTTCTGTCGCCGCATCCGCCTGGTCCTGGCCGCTCGCCGGGCTCGCGGTTGGCGGCCTTGCGGCCTTCGTCTACTGGCTGGCCACCGCGCTTGGGCTCACCGGGCCGCTCGCGGCAACGCTCGCGGTTCTGGCGACGGTTCTGGCGACCGGGGGGCTGCATGAAGACGGGCTGGCCGACCTGGCCGACGGGTTCGGCGGCGGGCGCGACAAGACGCGGGTGCTGGAGATCATGCGCGACAGCCGGATCGGCAGCTACGGCACGCTTGCGATCGGATTTTCACTGCTGATCCGCGTGCTTGCCATCGGCGCACTGTCGCGTTGGGACGCGGTCTGGGGCTTCCTGGCCATCGCCGCCGCCAGCCGCGCGGTGATGCCCGCCGCCCTGCATCTGATGCCGCCCGCGCGAAGTGACGGGCTCGGCAGCGGTGCCTCGGGCGTCACGCAAGAGGCCGCCCTTGCCGCTGCCCTGACCGGCTGTGCCTGCCTTCTGCCTTTCGGCCTTATCGACGCGGCCCTTGTCGCTGCGGCGATGGCTGCCGCCGCTTTCTGGGTCGGACGGCGCGCGATGTCCCGTATCGGCGGCCAGACCGGAGATGTCTGCGGGGCGATGCAGCAAGTCGCGGAAGGCACAGGCTGGCTGGCCCTGGTGGCGCTGCAGGGCACGTTGGGTTGACGCCTGCCCTTTGATCTTGCGGGCGAAGCGCGCGCGCCGCTATGGAAGGGTATGAGCGCGCCGCCCGAGTTTCACCTGAGCCTTGCCCTGCCCTCGCCCGAGGCCACGGCAGCCCTCGCGGCGCGCATCGCGCCGCTGCTCGGCCCCGGCCAAGTGATGCTGCTCGAGGGCGAGATCGGCGCCGGAAAGACCCATTTCGCCCGCGCCCTCATCCAGACGCTGCTGGCGGCGGAAGGGCGACGCGAGGATGTGCCCTCGCCCACTTTCACTTTGGTGCAGGTCTATGAAACCGCGCGGGGCGAGATTTGGCACGCCGACCTTTACCGGCTGACCGACCCGTCGGAAGTCATTGAACTCGGCCTGACCGAAGCGTTCGAAACCGCCATCTGCCTCGTCGAATGGCCCGACCGTTTGGGCGATCTTGCCCCACGCGAAGCGCTTCTGCTCTCTCTTCGCCCCGACGCGACCGGCGAGGGCCGCATGGCGACGTTTCAGGCGACCGGCATATGCTGGGCGCCGGTCTTTGCCGCGCTAGGTGCGGCAGCATGAATGATCGGCGGCATGACGAGGCCCGTGCCTTTGTTGCCCGCGCCGATTGGGGTAACGGTCCCTTCGCGCCGCTCGCGGGCGATGCCTCGGCGCGGCGTTATTTCCGTCTACCGGGCGGGGCGGTGCTGATGGATGCCGACCCGGCGACTGGCGAACGGGTCGAGCGGTTCCTCGCGGTGGGGGACTGGCTGCTTGACCATGGCTATTCGGCACCGAAGATCCTTGCCCGCGACCCTGATCGGGGGTTCCTGCTGCTTGAAGATCTGGGAGACGCGCTTTTCGCCCGTGTTACTGCCGCCGACCCGGCGATGGAGGCGCCGCTTTATGGCGCGGCGGTCACCTTCCTCGCCGATCTGTCGCAGCAGGTACCGCCGTCTTTCGTGGCAGCGGGCGACGGCGCGGCACTCGCCCGTCTCGTCACGCTGCTGAATGATCATTATCTGCCCGCGCTTGGCGCGCCGCCGCTTGCCGAACTGCCAGGGCTGATCGCCGCGCTTTACGAGGCGTGGAATGACCAGCCGCCTGTCCTTTCCCTGCGCGATTTCCATGCCGAGAACTTGATCTGGCTGCCCGACCGGCAGGGGGCCCGCCGCGCGGGGTTGCTGGATTTTCAGGACGCTTTCGCCACCCATCCCGCCTATGACCTCGTGTCGCTGTTGCAGGATGCGCGCCGCGATGTGTCCGCCGAAACTGCCGAAGCCTCCTATCGTGCCTATCTCGACCTGACCGGGTTCGAGGAGCGACTCTTCGCGCGCGTCCACGCGCTCATCGGCGCGCAGCGGGCGCTGCGCATTCTTGCGGTCTTCGCAAAGCTTGCCCGGGCGGATGGCAAGCCGCACTATCTGGCCTATGCGCCGCGCGTCGCGGGGCACCTCAGGCGCAGCCTCGCGCATCCCGCGCTCGGGCCGCTTGCCGCCTGCGTGGCGCGCGAGGTGCCGGAACTGACGGCCGAACGGCTGGAAAGGCTGAGGGTTGGATGAACGCGCGGCCCAAATCGCTGATGCTGTTCGCGGCAGGCCTTGGCACACGGATGCGGCCCCTGACCGACGACCGGCCGAAGCCGCTGATCAGGGTGGCGGGGCGGACGCTTCTCGATCATGCGCTGGGCCAGGTGCAGGGCGGCGAGCGGATCGTCGTCAATCTGCATTACCGCGGCGAGCAGATAAGGCAGCATCTGAAGGGGCGCCAGAATATCACCTTTTCGGCCGAAACAGAGACGCTTCTGGAAACCGGCGGCGGGTTGAAGGCCGCGCTGCCGCTTCTTGGCACGGACCCGGTTTACGTTATGAACAGCGATGCGGTCTGGACCGGCGCCAACCCGCTCGACCAGCTTGCCGCAGCCTGGGACGGGGCGCGGATGGAGGCGCTTTTGTTGCTTGTCCCCAAGGATCGGGCGACAGGACATACCGGCAATGGCGATTTCCTGATCGGGTCCGACGGGCGGCTGACCCGGGGCCCGGGCCATGTCTATACCGGCGCCCAGATCATCCGCACCGGCCGGATCGCCGCCTGGCCGGAAGCACGGTTTTCGCTCAATCCCGTCTGGGACGCGATGGCCGCCGAGGGGCGGCTTTTCGGTGTGGTCCACAAGGGCGGCTGGTGCGATGTCGGCCGGCCCGATAGCATTTCGCTTGCCGAAGACATGCTGAGGGGCGCCGATGTTTCCCGCCTCTGACCGCCCGCGCCTTTACGGCCTGCCGCCCGGCGCCGATTTCGCGCAAAGCTTCGTCGCGGGCGTGCTGGCGCGCATGGCCGACAAGCCGCCCGAGGCGATGGCCGCCGTCACGATCTATCTCAACACCGCCAAGATGCGCGAACGGGTGCGCGCGGCCTTTCGGGCGCACGGGCCTATGTTGCTGCCGCGCCTCAAACTTCTCTCTGAGCTTGACGCCGACCCATCGCTTGACCTGCCCGAGGCCCAGCCCGCGCTTCGCCGGCGGCTGGAACTGATGCGGCTGGTGCGTGAACTGATGGCGCGCGAGGCGGATTTCGCCCCCGGCACCGCCGCGATCGATCTGGCCGACAGTCTGGCCGACCTGATGGATGAAATGGCGGCCGAAGGCGTGCCGCCCGAGGCGCTGGAAGACCCGGGCCTCGCCGAGGACCATGCGGTGCATTGGGAACGCTCGCTCCGTTTCCTGCGGATCATCGCGCCCTTCTTCGCGGACGGCGGCACGGCGGCGGGCGCCGCCGCCCGGCAACGGCGCGCGGCCGAGTTGCTGATCGAGCGCTGGCGGGATGGCGTGCCACAAAGTCCGGTGATCGTCGCCGGATCGACCGGTTCGCGCGGGGCGACGGCGCTTTTCATGCAGGCGGTGGCGCGGCTGCCACAAGGGGCCATTGTGCTGCCGGGCTTCGACGGATTCATGACCGCTGCGGCGTGGGAGAGCCTGACGCGCGCGCGCGTCCCTAATGAGGATCATCCGCAGTTCCGCTTCGCGAAGCTTTTCGGCACGCTTGGCATGCGGCCCTCGGAGGTTGGCCTGTGGCACGGGGCGGCACCCGACCCGGCGCGGAACAGGCTTCTGTCGCTTGCGCTCCGCCCCGCACCAGTCACCGACCAGTGGCTGAGCGAAGGGCAGGCCCTGTTGCCGCTCGACGGTGCGGCGGAGGGCGTGAGCCTGATCGAGGCACCGACCCCGCGCACCGAGGCGCTGGCGATCGCGCTCGCGCTGCGCGAGGCGGCGGAAAGGGGCGTGCGTGCCGCGCTGGTGACGCCCGACCGGACGCTCGCCCGGCGCGTCACCGCGCAGCTCGACCGCTGGCGGATCGAGCCCGACGATTCCGCCGGGCGCCCGCTGCATCTAAGCGCGCCGGGACGTTTGCTGCGCCATGTCGCCGGGCTGTTCGGGCGGCGGGTGACGGGCGAAGCGCTGCTCACCCTCCTCAAGCATCCGCTGGCGGCGACCGGCGGTACCGACCGGGGCGATCACCTGCGCTTTACACGTGAGCTGGAATTGCACCTGCGCCGCAAGGGCCCGGCCTTTCCGGCCGGGGCCGATCTTCTTGCCTGGGCGGCGCTCGAAGAGGAACCCGCGCGAACCGGCTGGGCCATGTGGCTCGCGGACTGTCTTTCGGCCTTGCCGGAAGCATCCGAGAGACCGCTTTCAGCCTGGTTAGAGACGGTTTTGTCCCTGTCCGAGGCGCTCGCCGCCGGGCCGGGCGGGGTGCCGGAGGCGAGCGAGCTGTGGCGCGAAGCGGCCGGGGAAGCGGCGGCGGGACTGATGGCGGGGCTTCGCGCTGAAGCGGATGCGGAGGTCTCTTTGTCCGCCGCCGATTTCGCCGACCTGCTGACCCGGCTTCTGCAAGCCGAAACCGTCCGGCCGACGCATGCGGCCTCTCGCTTGATCACCGTCGAGGGCACGCGCGAGGCGCGCGAGATTCAGGCCGATCTGGTGGTGCTTGGCGGTCTCAATGAAGAGATATGGCCCGCCGCGGTGCCGCCCGATCCGTGGCTGTCGCGGCAGATGCGGCTGAAGGCGGGGCTGTTGCTGCCAGAGCGCCAAGTGGGCCTGTCGGCGCATGATTTCCAGATCGCCGCCGCTGCGCCGCAGGTGATCCTGTCGCGCGCCATGCGCGATGACGAGGCCGAAACCATTGCCTCACGCTGGCTCGACCGACTAGTGAACCTGATGGGCGGGCTTGAGGGCGAGGGCGGCGCCTTGGCCGACATGCGCGCACGCGGGCAGCGCTGGCTGGCGCTGACCCGCGCGGTAGAGGCGCGCGAAGCCGTGCCATCAGCCCGCCGCCCCAGCCCGCGCCCACCGCCGGAGGCCCGCCCGAAGGAACTGCCGGTCACCGCTATCGCCCGGCTGATCCGCGATCCTTACGCGATTTATGCGCGGGAGATATTACGCCTGAAGCCGCTCGACCCGCTTTTGGCAGAGCCGGATGCGCGGATGCGCGGCCAGATCCTGCACCGGATCGTCGAGACATTCGTCCAGACCCGCCCGGAGGGCGAGGGCCCTCAGGCGGCAAAAGAGCGGTTCTTGGCCTTAACAGACACTGTTCTGGCCGCCGAGGTACAATGGCCCGCCGCGCGTGCGCTCTGGCAGGCGCGGATGGCGCGGATCGCTGACTGGTTCGTGGAAAGCGAAGCCGGACGGCAGGCGATGGGCGCGCCAGTGCTTCTGGAAAAGGCGGGCGGGGTCGGTCTGCCGGGCCTCGATTTCCGCCTGACGGCGCGGCCCGACCGGATCGATATGTTGGCCGACGGCGCCTTGCAGATCATCGACTACAAATCTGGAAAGCCGCCCTCGCCCCAGCAGCGGCGGCAGTTCGAAAAGCAGATGCCGCTGGAGGCTGCGATGGCCGAACGCGGGGCCTTTGCCGCTACCGGGCCGCGGCCGGTTGCAGGGGCGACTTTCATCCGGCTGGGCGGCACGGGCGAGGAGCAGGCGATCAGCCGCGACGACCTTGACCCGGACGGCGAATGGGCGCGGCTTCAGGCGCTGATCGCTGCCTATGCTCGGCCCACGAAAGGTTATAGTGCACGGCGGGCGCCGTTCATGAAGGACGACCCCGGCGACTATGACCATCTGGCGCGCTTTGGCGAATGGCAGATGAGTGATGTCCCGGTTCCGGAGGATGTGGGCGGAGGGTCCAATGACCCATGACGAAGCCAGCCGCGCGCAGGCGCGCGCCGCCGATCCCCTCCGCTCGGTCTGGCTTGCCGCCAATGCGGGGTCCGGCAAGACGCGCGTCCTGACCGACCGGGTGGCGCGGCTTCTGCTTGGCGGCACCGAACCGCAGCGCATCCTCTGCCTGACCTATACCAAGGCGGCGGCGAGCGAGATGCAGAACCGGCTTTTCCGCCGCCTTGGCCGCTGGGCGATGTTGGAGGAAGGGGCCTTGCGCGGCGAACTGGCCGAACTGGGCGTCGAAGGGGAGATCACGCCGGAAGTGCTCGCAGGCGCGCGGCGGCTTTTTGCCCGGGCGATCGAGACGCCGGGCGGGCTGAAGATCCAGACGATCCACGCTTTCTGCGCCGGACTTCTGCGCCGCTTTCCGCTGGAGGCGCGGGTGTCGCCGGACTTCACCGAACTTGACGACCGCACGGCGGGCCTGATGCGCCGCGAGATCGTCGAGGAAATGGCGGAAGAGGATACGGAAAGCGCGGTCGCCGCCCTCGCGAGCCTTGTACAGGGCGACGATCTGGCCGCCCTTCTGACCGAAATCTGCGGGAATAGAGACGCTTTTTCACGGCAAGAGACGCGCGAAAGCCTCGGGCAGGCGCTCGGGCTGCCGCCCGGTCTGGACGCGCGCGCGCTTCTTTCAGACGTGTTTCTGGGCGGCGAGGGGCCGCTCCTCGCGGCCTTGCGGCCGCTCCTCGCTGCAAGTTCGGTGAACGATGTGAAGCTTGGACGGGCACTGGCCGATCTGGCCTTCGATCCGCCGACGATCGGGACGCTGATCGAGCTTGAGGCACATTTCCTGACCGGGGCGAAGGCCAAGGTTCCGTTCGGCGCCAAGATCGGTTCGGTACCCACCAAAGCGGTGGCGCAGGGGGCAGGCGCGGCGCTGATGCCCGCGCTTGAAGCGCTGATGCTGCGGGTCGAGGCGGCGCGGGCCTTGCGCGTGGGCCTTGCGGCGGTGGAGCGGTCGCTGGCTCTTCACGCTTTCGCGCGGCCCTTTCTTGGCCGCTACGCGGCGCGCAAGGCGGCGCGCGGTGCGCTCGATTTCGACGATCTGATCGCGCGGGCCGCTGCGCTTCTGTCGGACCGGTCGGTCGCAGCATGGGTGTTGTACCGGCTGGATGGCGGCATCGACCATATCCTTGTTGACGAGGCGCAGGATACGAGCCCCGGCCAGTGGCGGGTGATCGAGCGGCTCGCCGAGGAGTTTACCGCAGGCGAGGGCGCGCGGGGCGAAGGCCGCCGCATCTTCGTGGTGGGCGACAAGAAACAGTCGATCTATTCCTTCCAAGGTGCCGATCTTGCGACTTTCGACGCGATGGCAGAGGAGTTCGAGAGCCGCCATCAGGGTGCAGTGGCGCCGTTCGAGAGCCTGTCGCTCAGGCATTCCTTCCGGTCGTCGCGCGCGATCCTCGATGTGGTCGACCACACGTTCAAGGCGGCGGCGGGCCGGGGTCTCGGTGGCGAGACGCGGCATATCGCCTTTCATGCGGCGATGCCGGGGCGTGTCGATCTGTGGGAACCGGTCGAAAAGCCGGGCGAGCCGGAGGAGGGCGACTGGTCCGACCCCGTAGACCAATTGGCGGACAGTCATGAAAGCGTGGTGCTGGCCCGCAAGGTCGCGGGCGAGATTCGCCGGATGATCGATGAGGGCACGGCGATCGAAACGCGGGAGGGGTCGCGCGCGCTCGATGAGGGCGATGTGCTTATTCTCGTCCGCCGGCGCGGGCCCTTGTTTCACGAACTGGTCCGGGCCTGCAAGGCGGCGGGGCTCGAGGTGGCGGGGGCCGACCGGCTGACCCTGGGCGATCAGCTGGCGGTGAAGGATATTCTGGCGCTTCTGTCATTCCTCGCGCTGCCGGAAGACGATCTGTCGCTTGCCGCTGCGCTGCGCTCGCCTCTGTTCGGCTGGTCAGAGGACGCGCTCTACCGACTTGCCCAGCCGAGGGCGAAGGGCAGTTACCTTTGGCAGGCGCTGCGCAGCAGGGACGGCGCGGAGGCTGAGGCGGCGCGGGCGGTGATCGCCGACCTGCGCGATCAGGCAGATTTCCTGAGACCTTATGAACTGATCGAACGGCTGCTCACACGCCATGACGGGCGGCGAAAACTGCTGGCCCGGCTTGGCGTCGAGGCCGAGGATGCGATCGACGCGCTTCTGGCCGAGGCGCTGACCTATGAACAGGCGAGCGTGCCGAGCCTTACGGGTTTCCTCGTCTGGATGCAGTCGGGCGATGTCGAGGTGAAGCGGCGCCATGACGGCACGGCCCGCGCGATCCGGGTGATGACGGTCCATGGCGCCAAAGGGCTGGAGGCGCCTCTGGTGATCCTGCCCGATACCGCCAAATGGGCGCCGCGCGAGCGCGGGTCGGTGATGGCGTCGAAGGACGGCGCCTTCTGGCGGATGGCCGATGACGCCAAGCCGCCGCTTTTGGCTTCGCTCGCCGGGTCGCGACGCGCGGCCGAGCGGGAAGAGTGGATGCGGCTTCTCTATGTGGCGATGACGCGCGCGGAAAGCTGGCTGATCGTCTGCGCGGCGGGCGATGTGGGCAAGAGCGACGAAAGCTGGTACCGGCTGGTCGAGGCGGGAATGGACCATGCGGGCGCGGCCTCGCTGCCGCCCGAGGGTGAGCTTTGGCCATTCGGGCATGGCATGCGGTATGACTGGGGGCGTTGGCCCGAACCGGTCGCGGCCGCGCGCCGCGGTGCGCCCGGCCCGGCGGACCTTCCCGATTGGGCTTTGCGGGCGGCGCCGACCGGGCTGGAGCCGGAGCGGGCCCTGTTGCCTTCTGCCTTGCCGGGGCCCAAGGCCCTACCGGGTGAGGCGGGGCTTGATCAGGAGATGGCGAAGCGGCTGGGGACCGCGCTGCACCTCTTGCTGGAACATCTGCCAGGGGCGGCGGAGACGGGCCGGGAGCGGATCGCCCGGCGACTCCTCGGGCCTTTATCAGCAGAAACAGAGACTGTTTTCCGGCGCGCTACGGCCCTTCTCACCGACCCTGCACTCGCTGCGCTGGTCGGGCCCGGGAGCCTGGCCGAGGTCGAGCTGGCGGCGCGGGTGCCTGCGCTGGACGGGCGGCTGATGGCGGGGACGGTTGATCGGCTGATCGTGACACCGGACCGTGTGGTGGCGGTGGACTTCAAGTCGAACCGCATGGTGCCCGCGCGCGCCGAAGACATTCCATCGGGTATTCTTGCCCAACTTGGCGCTTATGCGGCGATGCTGGCAGCGATCTATCCCGACCGGGAGATCGAGGTGGCGGTCCTCTGGACCGAAACGGCAGAGCTGATGCTGGTTCCTCTCAATATCGTGAGGAACGCCTTCGAGACAGCCACACTCCCTTGACGGGGCGGGGTGGCGGACCTACCTTCCTTACCCGACCTCACCCTTCCACACACGAGAATCCGGAGATTATCATGGCCACCGTCGCCGTTACCGATGCCACCTTTGACAGTGAAGTCCGCAAGTCGGACGTTCCGGTCGTTGTCGATTTCTGGGCGGAATGGTGCGGCCCGTGCAAACAGATCGGTCCGTCGCTCGAAGAGCTGTCTGCCGAATATGCGGGCAAGGTGAAGATCGCCAAGGTCAATGCCGATGAAAACCCCGACCTGTTGACCCAGTTCGGCGTGCGCGGCATTCCGGCGCTGTTCCTCTTCAAGGACGGCCAGGTCGTGTCGAACAAGGTTGGCGCCGCACCCAAGGCCGCGCTGAAGAACTGGATCGACGCGTCGCTCTGATCCCGCGCGCAGGTCATGCGGGACGGCGGACATTCGCCGCCCGCGTCTTCCCGGTTATGGCATAACCGCCGGGGCCGCCCTAGATTGGCGCCATGATGATGAGACGCACCCTTCTGGCTTCGGCCCTTGTCACCCTTCTCGCCCTGCCCGCGCAGGCGGAGAAGCTGTCGCTTGATGCAATCTCGGCCTATCTGAACGGGCTGACGATCGCCGAAGCGGCCTTCACTCAGATCAATCCCGACGGGTCGGGTGCCAAGGGCAAGGTGATCATCCGTCGCCCTGGGCGGATGCGGTTCGAATATGCCAAGCCCGACAAGACGGTGGTTCTGGCCTCCTCGGGTCAGGTCGCGATCTTCGATGCGAAGTCGAACCAACCGCCTGAGCAATATCCGCTGTCAAAGACACCCCTGAACCTGATTCTTGGGCGCAAGATCGACCTGAAGGCGGCGCGGATGGTGGTGGGCCATGCCGAGGAAGGCGCGCTGACCATCGTCACCGCGCAGGACCCGGCCCATCCGGAATATGGCACCTTGGCGCTTGGCTTTTCGGCAAACCCGGTGACGCTGCGCCAATGGGTTGTGACGGATGAGACCGGCGGGCAGACCACCGTTCTGCTCGACAAGCTCGAAGAAGGCGGAAACTATCCGCCCTCCACCTTCCTCATCGATGCCGAGATGCGGGCGCGCGGCCTGAACTGATCTAGAACTTCCCGCAGGCGATCAGCTGGTTCTGGTAGGTCTGCGACCGTTCGCCCACATTCGCGGCCACGCGCATCAGCCAAGACTTCTGCAGGTGCGTGCCGCGACCAAAGCCCGCCAGCCCCTCGTGATAGGCAAGGTAAAGGCTCGTCGCGTCATAGGGCGAGAGGCCAAGCTTCGTCACCGCCTCGTTCATGTACCAGCCCATGAAATCGGCTGCATCGTCGAAGCGGTTGCGCTTTGCCCCGAAGTTGCGGGTCGCCTTTCGGTAGTCGTCCCAGGTGCCGTCGATCGCCTGGCTGTAGCCATAGGCGGAGCTTTGGCGGCCCATCGGGATGATCCCCAGCGCAAATTTGTGCGGGGTCTTGGCGTTTCCGATGAACTTCGATTCCTGATGGATCGTCGCCATCAGCACATGGCGGGGAATGCCCCAGCGCCGCTCTGTCGCCTCGAGCGAGCGCAGGTAATGCGGACGTTCGCCCAGGATCGCGCAAGCATTGTCAAGATTGCGCGGCGCGCTTCTTTCGCCGCCCCCGCAGGAGACAAGCGCCATAAGCACCGCAAGACGGAGAAACTTCTTCATACTGCCTCAGGTCTGCTCTTTTTTTTCAGACCTTACGCGAAATCGCCCGCGGGGGAAATCACAAAGCCGCCCCGGACTGTCCCAGACTGTCGGACGAGTCGTCACAAACTGTTTCCGCTGCCCCTGCGCAATGAATTGGACTTGGCGGCCTTCGGGGAGTATTTGTAGACTAGGGGCTGAGACTATGCTGAAAACGCAAGCGAAATATCATCTGGGGCAAGTGCTCCGGCATCGCAAGCACGCCTTCCGGGGCGTGGTGTTCGATGTCGATGCAATGTTTGCCAATACCGAGGAATGGTATGCCGCCATTCCCGAGGAAAGCCGTCCTGCGAAAAATCAGCCCTTCTATCACCTTCTGGCCGAGAACAGCGAGAACTACTATGTCGCCTATGTCTCAGAACAGAACCTCGTGCCGGACGATGCGGGCGGCCCGGTTGGCCATCCCGACCTGCCCGACCTCTTCGGCGATTTCGAGGATGGCCGCTATCCCTTGCAGGTTCGGCTGAACTAGTCGGCTGTCTCAATATCCAAGCGCGATCCCGTCCTTGCGCGGGTCGGAGGCGCCCAGAAGATACCCGCCTTCGCGATCGATGAAGATTGCCTGCGCGCCGCCGAGCGGGCCATCGGGTGAGGCGATCCTGTGGCCCTTGGCGGCAAGTGCCGCGCGCACCTCCTCCCCATAGCCGCGTTCCAGTTCCAGCCGGTCCTGATTGGCAAAGGCGCGGGGCGCGTCGATCGCCGTCTGTGGGTCCATACCGTAGGTGACCATGTTCGAGACGAAGCGGGCGTGCCCCGTGGGCTGATAGGCGCCGCCCATCACACCGAACGGCATGATCACCCGGTCCGCTTTCTTGAGCATACCCGGGATGATCGTGTGCATGGGCTTTCTGCCGCCACCCGCCTCGTTCGGGTGGCCCGATTCCAGCGAAAAGCCCGCGCCGCGGTTCTGGAAGAGAATGCCGTATTTTTCGGACGCGAGCCCGGCGCCGAAGCCCCAGTAGATCGAATAGATCAGCGAGACGGCCATCAGGTCGCGGTCGACGACGGTGATATAGACCGTGTCGCGATGAGCGGCGCCCGCGGCGGGCGGCGGGTTCGGCATCGCGCTATCGGGGTCGATCAGGGCGGCGAGGCGGCGCGCGGTTTCCGGCGCGAGCATATGGCCCAGCCGCGCCGTGCGGTCGGGGTCGGCGATGAAGCGGTTGCGGGCATCATAGGCAAGTTTCGCGGCCTCCGCTTCCAGGTGCAGGCGGTCGGGCCCGAGCGGGTCGAGGCCTGCCAGATCGAATTCCGACAGGATGTTTAGCAGCAGGATCGCGGTGGCGCCCTGGCCGTTTGGTGGATGCTCCAGAAGCTCGATCCCGCCATAATCGCCCGCGACCGGCTCGGTATAGGCGCAAACAGTCGCCGCAAGATCGCTTTCGGTATGGCTGCCGCCGAGCGCGCGAAGACTACGGATCATGTCTTCGGCGACCGGCCCTTCATAGAAGCCCGCGCGTCCATCACGCGCGATTCGCTCCATGACCTCGGCCTGTCCGGGGGCGCGGAAGATCGCGCCGGTTGCGGGGGCTGCGCCGTTTACCAGATAGAAATCGCGGGCCGCACCGGCGAGGCGGGCGCCATCGTCAGCCCAGTCGAAGGCGACACGCGGTGCGACCGGAACACCCTCGCGCGCATAGCGGATTGCGGGCGCGAGCGTGGGGCCGAGGCCAAGGCGCCCCCAGTCGGCCGACAGGCGGCAAAGCGCATCGACCGCACCGGGAAGGGTCGCCGCCTGGACGCTCTCGGTCGGGATCGATGACCAGCCTTTCGCGCGCAGCGCCGCCGCGTCGAGGCCCGCAGGCGCGCGGCCAGAGCCGTTCAGGCCGACGACCCGCTCCTCCCCCGCCGGTTTCAGCAGCACGAAGCAATCGCCGCCCAGCCCGCACATCTGCGGTTCGGCGATGTTCAGCACCATCGCCCCGGCAATCGCGGCATCAACGGCATTGCCGCCCGCCTGAAGGATCGAGACCGCCGTCTGCGCGGCAAGCGGATGAGAGGTGGCGCACATCCCGTTGGTCGCAAAGACGGCAGAGCGGCCCGGTCTTTCGAAATCGCGCATGGTCTTCCTCCGCAGATCCGTGCGGGGAGCCTAGGAAGCAGCAGACCGAAAGGAAAGACCTCGGCGGCACGAAAAGGGGGCTAAAAACGCACCGCCGAGGGAAGCTCTGAAAGCTACAGCGTGACAATGGCGGGTGATTGTGGCGGCACGCAGAAATGATGATGGCTCAAATGAGAACAATTGCCGTATCCGCGCGGCATCGTTTCTTGTCCGTTGCGGGTTCCCGCAGGGTTTAACCGCCTGCGACACGCTGGCGGGCGACCATATCGCGGTCTGGGTCGCGGCACGCCTTCCAACTGACCGGGATTCGGAAAGTCAGCCGGTTAGCGCGGGCGGTGCGCTCGTAGATCAGATCGGCGGTCAGCGACCGGATCAGACTCCAACCCCAACCGCCTTCGGGCAAGAGGTCAAGCTCGTCAGAGATGTCGGGCAGGCGCCCGTCGGGCAGAACCAGGCTTGGCATCGGATGGCCGTCATCCTCGACCCTGCAGGCAAGGCCCTCTTCGATCGGGGTCAGGAATAGGCGGATACGCCCCGGCGGGCAGCGCGCATAGGCATGTTCGACGATATTGTTCAGAACCTCAGCCAGCACGATCTCCACCGTGCCGCGATCGGGTTCTGCAAGCCCGTCGCCCAGATGCGCCATGATGCGACCCAGAACGCGCCGCACCTCTCGCTCGCTCGCCTGAAGGCGAAAGCGGGCGCTTTCCCCCGCTTGGTCGGGCGCGTGCGCGGTGGCGTCAGACTGCATGCCTCATGCCCTCGCCAGGAACCTCGGGGTGAATGGCAAAGACCGAATCCATGCGGGTCATGTGAAAGACCTTGCCCACGGTCGGCGTCAGGGCCGCCAGTTCCAGCTTCGTCGCCGGGGCGAGAAGCTTCATCACCGCGACGATGGCGCCAAGGCCCGAACTGTCGACGAAGCCGACGCGCCCCATGTCGAGGATGACGCGGCCCGAGGCGCCGGCCGCAAGTTCGCGCATCCGGTCCTTGAACTGGATGGCGACGGAGGCGTCGATCCGCTCCTCCTCCACCCTCACCACCTGCGCGCCGTCAATCATTTCGGATGTGAGTTTCATCGGCCCTCTCCGTACCGCCGTCCGGACAGAGCCTAGGGGCCAATCCTTACCAATCGGTATCCGTCGGCCGGGCAGCCCATGGGAATCGTCGCTTCAGGGCGCTATGACGTCCGAAAGCGCACGAGAGACAGACATGCCCGACTATACCGCCCTTGCCGCCGCGATCGAAAGCCTGACCCATGGCGAGACCGACGAGGTATCTCTGATGGCCACTGTCGCCTGCGAGGTCCATCATTCGGACGCACGTTTTGACTGGACGGGTTTCTACAGGGTCGTGGGGCCCGAACTTCTGAAGATCGGCCCCTATCAGGGCGGACACGGCTGCCTTGTCATCCCCTTCTCACGCGGGGTCTGCGGGGCGGCCGCCCGCACCGGCGAGGTGCAGCTTGTCCCCGATGTCGATGCCTTCCCCGGCCACATCGCCTGCGCTTCTTCGACCCGATCCGAGATCGTCCTGCCGGTCTTCGGGCGCGGCGGTCGGCTGATCGGCGTCTTCGATATCGACAGCGATCTGCCCGCGGCCTTTACCGAGGAAGACGCGCGCGAACTCAGCGCAATCCTCGAGTCGGTTTTCGGCGCACTTTGACGTATCCGGTTGTTGCGCGCGCCGGGTGCCATGACAGGATGGCGCCATGAGCGATACAACACCCCATCCCGGTTCCTGCCTGTGCGGCGCTGTTGCCTTCACAGCGACAGGCCCTTTGCGCGATGTCCTGGGCTGCCATTGCAGCCAATGCCGCAAGACCTCCGGCCACTATTGGGCGGCAACCTCGGTGCCGCTTGAGCGGTTCGAGATCACCACGGACGAAGGTCTTGTATGGTTTCGCTCGTCCGCGACGGCGGAGCGCGGGTTCTGTCGCCGCTGCGGCGCGAGCCTGTTCTGGAAACCCGAGGGCGAGGGCCGCATGGCCATCGCGCCCGGCGCCTTCGACGATGCGCCGCCCTTCACGCTCTCGGGCCATATCTTCACCGAGGATGCGGGCGACTATTACGCCCCCGATGGCCCACCGCCGACGCCCGGCCCAGAACAGGCGGACCTGTCCTGCGGCTGCCTCTGCGGCGATGTCGCCTTTTCGGTTTCCGGTCCGGCAGGCGAGGTCTGGGCCTGCCACTGTGACCAGTGCCGCAAGCTTTCCGGCCACTACTCAGCGTCCTTCGATGCCGATGAGGCGACGCTGCGCTACCGCGCGAAACGCAACCTTTCCGAATACAGAACGCCGGGCGGCGGTACACGCGGCTTCTGCAGCGGTTGTGGGTCGAGCCTGTGGTTCCGGTCCGCTGACGGAGAGTTCTCGGTCGAGGCGGGCTGCGTCGATGGCCCGACCGGCGGCCAATTGGCCCGCCATATCTTCACCGACAGCAAGGGCGCCTATTACGCGATCGACGACGGCCTGCCGCAGGAATAGCCAAAGCCGCAAAAGAAAAACCCCTGCGGCCGGGCCCCAGGGGTTGATCTTGGCGCGGGGTTGCCCCCGCCAACGTTCCGAGCCTTCGGGCGCTTAGAGAGCACCTTCGCGCTGGGCCTTCTTGCGTGCCAGTTTACGGGCACGACGGATGGCCTCGGCTTGCTCGCGGGCTTTCTTCACGGACGGCTTCTCGAAATGCTGCTTGAGCTTCATTTCGCGAAACACGCCTTCCCGCTGAAGTTTCTTCTTCAGGGCGCGAAGAGCCTGTTCGACGTTATTGTCGCGAACGCTGACCTGCATGTGGTGTCACCACCTTCCTAAGTTAGAGTTGCTTCAAGTCGCAGGAGGCGCCCCCATAGCAGGGGATTGGGCTTTTGTCCACCGCGCTGCCGGGGTAAAAGAAAACATGCAAGGGAAATCCAGCGACATGGCGGACGCACGTACCCGGCTTCTGGCGGCGGCTTTGCCGCATGTGGCCTTCGACGGCTGGTCGGAGGCTTGTTTTACGGCGGCTTGCGCGGATGCGGGGATGGACCCGGCGCTTGGGCGGGTTCTCTGCCCGGCGGGCGCGCGCGACCTCGCCGCTGATTATCACCGCGCGGGCGACCGGGCGATGGAGGCGCGGCTGGCAGACACCGACCTTGCGGGGCTCAGGTTCCGCGACCGGGTGGCGACGGCGGTGCGGCTCAGGCTTCAGTCCGCGGACCGCGAGGTGGTGCGCAAGGGCGCTGCGCTTTTTGCCCTGCCGCAGAATGCGAGCCGGGGGGCAGAGCTGATCTGGGGCACGGCCGATGCGATCTGGCGGGCGCTCGGTGATACGTCCACGGATGTAAACTGGTACACCAAGCGAGCTACCCTGTCGGCGGTCTATGGATCGACCGTGCTCTACTGGCTCGGCGATGAAAGCGAAGGTCACGCTGCCACCTGGGCCTTCCTCGACCGGCGGATCGGCGATGTGATGCGCTTTGAAAAGGCCAAGGCCGATTTCCGCGCTTCGCCCTGGGCGAAGCTGCTCGCGGCCCCGCTGAAGGGGCTGGAGGCGATCCGCGCACCAGTGCGCGGGGCAGACGATCTTCCCGGAAGAAAGGGCTGAGGATGGACCTTCCAGAGGTGATGCGGGCGGTGGAAATCACCCGCCCGGGCGGGCCGGATGTGCTTCAGCTTTGCGAACGGCCCGTGCCTCGTCCGGGCGCGGGTCAGATCCTGGTCGAGGTGGCCTATGCCGGCGTGAACCGCCCCGATGCGCTGCAGCGCGCGGGCGCCTATGCGCCGCCGCCCTCGGCCTCTCCCCTGCCAGGGCTGGAGGCGGCGGGCCGGGTCGCGGCCGTCGGTCCCGGGGTTGCCGAATGGCGGGTGGGCGATCAGGTCTGCGCCCTTCTGCCGGGTGGCGGTTATGCCGATTATGTCGTGACACCCGCCGCCCATGCGCTGCCGGTCCCCAAGGGGATGGTTCTGCGCGAAGCGGCCTGCCTGCCGGAGACCTTCTTTACCGTCTGGACCAATGTGTTCCAGCGTGGCGGGCTGAAAGCGGGTGAGCGTTTCCTTGTCCATGGCGGCACCTCCGGCATCGGGACAACGGCGATACAGCTCGCATCGCTCTTCGGTGCCCGGGTCTTCACCACCGCCGGATCGGACGAGAAATGCGCGGTCGCCGCGCGCCTCGGCGCGGAACGCGCGATCAATTACCGGACAGAGGATTTCGTCGCGATCCTGAAGGCCGAAGGCGGCGCCGACCTGATCCTCGACATGGTGGGGGGCGACTACTTGCCGCGCAACGTGCAAGCTTTGGCCGATGACGGGAGGCTGGTGCAGATCGCCTTCCTGCAGGGGCCGAAGGTCGAACTGAACTTCGCCCAGGTGATGTCACGGCGGCTGACGATCACCGGATCGACGCTACGCCCGCAATCCGACGTGGCCAAGGCACGGATCGCAGTCGATCTTCGCACCCATGTCTGGCCCTTGCTCGATGCCGGGCGGATCGCGCCGGTGATGGACAGCGAATTTCCCCTTGCCGCCGCGGCCGACGCCCACCGGCGCATCGAAGGCGCCGACCATATCGGGAAGATCGTCCTGAAACTGCGATAGAGCCCTTAGTCCCGCCGGTAAGGATCGGCGAGCGCCGGAATGACCTTGCCGGTGCAATCGCCAAAGCCGATCCGGTAGCCTTCACCCTGCGCATGGCCGCGCAGGGTCAGCTCATCGCCATCCTCGATGAAACTGCGGCGCCCGCCTGCGATCTCGAACAGTTCCTTCCCGCCCCACGAGAGCTCCAGAAGGCTGCCCCGGCTCTCTTTCACCGGACCCGAGATCGTGCCGGACCCCAGAAGATCACCGGTGTTCATCGCGCAGCCGGAGGTCGTGTGATGGGCAAGCTGCTGGGCGGCGGAATAATACATCTCGGCATAATTGGTGCGGCTGATCACCGTCTCCGTGCCGCCCTCGGGCGTCAGCCCCACCTCCAGCGCGATGTCGTAGAGCATGGGGCGCGGCTCGGCCAGATAGGGCAGAAGCGGCTTTTCGCGGGCGGGCGTCGAAGTGCGGAACGGCTCCAGCGCCGCCTTCATCACGATCCAGGGGCTGATCGTCGTGGCGGTCGCCTTCGACTGGAACGGGCCCAGCGGCTGATACTCCCAGGCCTGGATATCGCGTGCCGACCAATCGTTCAGCAGCACATAGCCGAAGATCATCGAGTCGGCCTCCGCTACCGTCACCGGCTGGCCGTGTTCGGACGGCAGGCCGACGACCGCGCCTAGTTCCAGCTCGATATCGAACCGGGCCGAGGGCGCGAAACGCGGCGCGGCATCGTCCGGTCCCTTCACCTGCCCCCAGGGGCGGCGAACATCCGTGCCCGAAACAACCACCGACGAGGCGCGGCCGTTATAGCCGATCGGAATATGCAGCCAGTTCGGCGGCAGCGCATTCTCAGGGCCCCGGAACATGGTGCCCACGTTGAAGGCATGATGCCGACCGGCGTAGAAATCGGTATATTCGCTGACGAGGAAGGGCAGATGCAACTCCACCTCGGCACGGGCATGAAGGTAGGGCTCCGCCACCCGCTCCGCGCCCTCCGCCAGAAGGGCGGTCACCTGGGCGCGCAAGTCGGCCCAGACCTCCGGCCCCGCCGCCATCACCTCGTTCCAGAACGGCACATCCAGAAGCGGCCCGCCGCCCAGCGTCAGAAGCCCCGCGGCCTCCAGCCCGCTCACATCCAGTACGAAATCGCCGATCGCCATGCAGCAGCGCGGCTCCTCCGCCCCGGTCGAGAAGACGCCGCAGGGCAAATTGTTCAGCGGAAAATCCGCGTCTGGTGCATTGGCGCTTTCGACCCAGGATCGCTTCAGTCCCATTCTTTGCCCTTCATCTTGGCTCAAATACCTCGGGGGGTCCGGGGGGCAGCGCCCCCCGCCTTGCTGCGGGGCCTATTTCACGCCCGGCGTGCCGTCGAACTTCTTCTCCAAGCTGCCCCAGCAGTCGATGTAATCTTCCTGCAGATGGCCCGCCTGCGCGGCGAAAGGCGTCAGATGCTGCGGGAAGCGGGTCTCGAACATGAAGCTCATCGTCTCGTCGAGCTTTTCCGGCCCCAGATCGGCATTCGAGGCGCCCTCGAAGGCGTTCTTGTCTGGCCCGTGCGGCAGCATGCAATTGTGCAGCGACATGCCGCCCGGCACGAACCCCTTGGGCTTGGCGTCATAGACGCCGTAGATATTGCCCATCAGTTCCGACATGACATTCTTGTGGTACCACGGCGGGCGGAAGGTGTTTTCCGCCACCATCCAGCGTTCTCGGAAGAGGACGAAATCGATGTTCGCGGTGCCCTCGATGCCGCTCGGCGCCGTCAGCACGGTGAAGATCGACGGATCGGGATGGTCAAACAGGATCGCGCCGACCGGGCAATAGGTGCGCAGGTCGTACTTCACCGGCGCGTAATTGCCGTGCCATGCGACGACATCCAGCGGCGAGTGGCCGATCTTCGTCTCATGGAACTGGCCGCACCATTTCACCACCACGCGCGAGGGCACCTCGCGATCTTCGAAGGCCGCCACGGGCGTCTTGAAATCGCGCCGGTTGGCCATGCAGTTTGCGCCGATCGGCCCGCGGCCCGGCAACTGGAACTTCTGGCCGTAATTCTCGCAGACAAAACCGCGGGCCGGACCTTCCAGCACCTCGACCCGGTAGACCAGACCGCGCGGCAGGATGGCGATTTCCTTGGGTTCGAGGTCGATAATACCAAGCTCGGTACAGAACCGCAGCCGCCCCTCCTGCGGCACGACCAGAAGCTCGCCATCGGCCGAAAAGAAATAGTCGTCCTTCATCGATTCCGTCACCAGATAGACATGGCTCGCCATGCCGGTCTGGGTGTTCACATCGCCCGCAGTCACCATCGTCCGCATGCCGGTGACCCAGGTCAGCGGCTCGGCAGGCACCGGCAGCGGGTCCCAGCGATACTGACCGAGCGAGACGATATCGGGGTCGATGCAGGGCGCGGATTTCCAGAAGGGCACATCGATCTTGGTGAACCGGTGGGTGTGCTTCACCGAGGGCCGGATGCGGTAGCACCAGGTCCGCTCGTTCTGGTGCGAGGGTGCGGTGAAGGCGGTGCCGGACAATTGCTCGCCGTAAAGCCCGTAGTTGCACTTCTGGGGCGAGTTCATGCCCTGCGGGAGGGCGCCGGGCAGCGCCTCGGTCTCGAAATCATTGCCGAAACCCGGCATATAACCTTCGTGCGGGCCGGGTACGGACAGGGCACGGATCATGCCTTTCGGCAGCGCATGTGCGGTCATCTCATCCTCCACGAAACGGGGTCGGGCAGGGCAACGACTCCCTGCAAAGCTCGGGACAGGGAATAGTTGCATCTGCAACTAAGTCAAGATAAAGTTGCGTGTGCAACTTATCATGAGGCAGCCGGTGACCGAAACCGTTCTCTACGACTACTGGCGGTCTTCAGCCTCCTACCGGATCCGGATCGCTCTGGCGTTGCTTGGCATTTCCTATCGGACAGTGTCAGTCGATCTGACGGCGGGAGAGCAGCGGGACGCCTTGAATCTCACGCGCAACCCGCAAGGTCTGGTGCCGACCCTCGACATCGACGGGCTCCGCCTGACGCAATCTCTCGCGATTCTCGACTATCTCAATGAGACGCGACAGGCGGGCTGGCTGCCCGGCGATCCGGCGCAGCGCGCCGAGGTGCGGGCGATCGCCCATGCGATCGCGATCGATATCCATCCGGTCTGCAATCTGCGCGTGGCGAAATATGCCGTCAGTCTCGGCTCGACGATGGAAGGCTGGATGCGGCATTTCATTCCGCTCGGCCTCGAAGGCGTCGAGGGCTTGCTTGAGCGGAACGCGGGCGGTCCCTATTCGCATGGCGACAGCGTCACGCTCGCCGATATCTGCCTCGTCCCGCAAATCTACAATGCCCGCCGCTGGGGGGTGGACCTTGCGACCTTCCCGCGGGCTGCCGCGGTGGCAGAGGCGCTGGAGGCCCTGCCAGCCTTTCAGGCCGCGCATCCCGACCGGGCGAAGCAGGCCGGCTGATTTTTCGAAAGGCTGCAGAACGCATGACAAGCCGCGACACTGACTTCGACCTCGACCAGTTCCTGCCCTACCTGCTCAATCAGGCGGCCGAGGCGGTCAGTCAGGGGTTTCAGCCCGTCTATCGCGACCGCTACGGCATGACGCGCACCCAATGGCGGGTCATGGCGAATCTTGGCAGGTTTGGCGCGATGACCGCGAGCGACATCTGTGCCGCGAGCCACGTCGAGAAGACCAAAGTCAGCCGCGCCGTCGCGACCCTGGAGGCGGCGGGGCACCTGGCCCGGGCACCCAGCGAGAACGACGGCAGGGCGGAAATCCTGTCACTTACCGAAACAGGAATGGCGGTCTTTGAAGATCTTGGCCGATCTGCCCTGTCCTATGACGCGGACTTGAGGGCGCGGCTCGGCCCGGAAAGCGCCGAGGCGCTTCGCGGGCTCTTGCGGCGGCTGCGGGCGATGGAGCTACCCGCAACCGCCAAGGACTAAACCGCCAGTCAGGCCGCGCTTTTCGGCAGCTTCCAGCCCGGACGGGGGAAGTGGCAGGTATAGCCGTTCGGGTAGCGCTCGAGATAGTCCTGATGCTCGGGCTCCGCCTCCCAGAACGGCCCTGCCGCCTTCACTTCCGTCACAACGTGCCCCGGCCAGATGCCCGAGGCATTGACATCGGCGATGGTGCGCTCGGCTTCCGCCTTTTGCGCCTCGCTCAGGTAATAGATGCCCGAGCGGTAGGAAAGGCCGAGGTCATTACCCTGCCGGTTCAGCGTGGTCGGATCGTGGATCTGGAAGAAGAACTCCAGAAGCTGGCGGTAAGACAGCCGTGCGGGGTCGAAGATCACTTCGATCCCTTCTGCATGGGTACCGTGGTTGCGGTAGGTGGCGTTCGCCACATCGCCGCCGGTATAGCCGACGCGGGTCGAGATCACGCCGGGCATGCGCCGGATCAGGTCCTGCATGCCCCAGAAGCAGCCGCCAGCGAGGATCGCGGTCTCTGATGCCATGTCATTTGCCTCCCTTGATCTGGTTGGCGAACGCGCCGTAGCCTTCGGCCTCCAGCCGGTTCAGCGGGATGAACCGCAGCGAGGCGGAATTGATGCAATAGCGCAAGCCGCCCCGGTCACGCGGACCATCCGGGAAGACATGGCCCAGATGGCTGTCGCCGTGCTTCGAGCGCACTTCGGTGCGGATCATGCCATGGGTCCGATCCTCCAGCTCCTCGACATGCTCGTCTACAACGGGCTTTGTGAACGACGGCCAGCCGCAATGGCTGTCGAACTTGTCGTCGGACGAAAAAAGCGGCTCGCCCGAAACCACGTCGACATAAAGGCCCGGTTCCTTGTGGTCCCAATATTCGCCGGTGAAGGCGCGCTCGGTCCCGTCGGTCTGGGTCACGCGGTACTGTTCCGGCGTCAGCCGGGAAATTGCTTCGTCGGTCTTGGCATAGGTCTTGGTCGCGGTGGTCATCGTCACTCCCTTCGCTGCCGTCGCCGCACGCATATGGGTGCAGATGATAACGCCGCAAGCGAATGCTTCAATGGCTCACGGAGCCTTGACATGCGGCAATGAAAGGTCGGGCAGTTCGGGGCGGAGCCCGATGCCGATCAACCGGGCGGGCAGGCAGTTGAGGTAGGGCAGGCGGGCGACCAGACGCGCCGCAAGGGGGGCGCGCAGCCTCGGCGCCGTCGCGGCGAGCGCGGGCGCAAGCACCCGGTTCTGCGCGAAGACCTGAAGGGCCTGCGTTGCCCGCGTGGGCCAGAGCCGCCGTTTCTCGACCGAGGCAAGATCGGCATCCGTCGCATTTCCCGCCAGCAGCGGGCGGGTCAGCAGGTTCGCGGCGGCGACCGCATCCTGCACGGCAAGGTTCACGCCCACGCCGCCAACCGGCGACATGGCATGTGCAGCATCGCCGATGGCAAGGAACCCCGGTCGCCACCAGCGCTTCAGCCGGTTGACCTGGACATTCAGAAGCTTGACTTGATCCCAGTCGTCAATCTCCGCCGTGCGGTCGTCGGAGAAGGGCAGAAGCGGGCGAAGCTCTGCCCGGAAGGCTGCGATCCCGGCATCCCGGATCCGCGCGTTCGCACCCTTGGCGATGACCTTGGCGCATTGCCAGTACTCGCCCCGGTTCAGCATGATGAAGATCCGCCCCCGGTCGAAGCGGCCCTGCGTCTGGTCGGTATCGCCCGGCCGACGCGAAAGGCGGAACCAAAGGACGTCGATCGATGCGCCGAGGTCCATCACCTCCAGCCCCGCCGCCTGTCTGAGGACCGACCCGCGCCCATCGGCCGCGATCGTCAGCCGGGCCGGAATTTCGCCGACACCCTCCGGCCCTAGCACGCGGACGCCGGTGACCTGACCGCCGTCGGTCATCAGTCCGGTCGCCTCCGTCCGCATTCGAAGGTCGTAGCCGGGAAAGGCGGCGGCACGCGCGGCGAGGAAATTCAGGAAATCCCATTGCGGCATCATCGCCACGTAGGGCGCCGCGACCTTGAGATGCGAGAAATCCCCAAGGATCAGCTCTTCCCCGCCGAAATTCGCCGCAACCGTTGGCACCTTTTGATGAGGCAGCTTCAGAAAATCGTCCAGAAGCCCCAGCCGTGACATCACTTCCATCGTCGAGGGATGGATCGTGTCGCCACGAAAATCGCGCAGGAAGTCGGCGTGCTTTTCAAGGACCGTCACTTTCAGCCCGGCGCGGGCCAGCAAGTACCCGAGCATCAGCCCTGCCGGTCCGCCTCCGGCGATGCAGCAGTCCCTGCGGTCGCCCTCACTCCTCATCATCCCCGCCATCGGACATCGCAGCGCGCATGGCCGCGAGCCCCTCGCGATAGGTCGGATAGGCGAGATGAACGCCCAGTTCGGTACGGATCCGGTCGTTCCGCACCTTCTTCGATTCCGCATAGAAGCTGCGGGCCATGGCCGACATCGGCGCTTCGTCAAAGGGAATACGCGGCGGCGGCGGCAGGCCAAGCAGCCGCGCGGCGTGGATCAGCACTTCCTCGGGTGATGTCGGCTCATCATCGCAGACGTTGTAGACCCCGCCCGGTGCGGGGGCCTTGATCGAGGCCTCCAGAACCGCCGCGATATCGTCGACATGCACGCGGCTCATGAACTGGTTCTCGCGGATGATCAGCCGCGCCGTGCCGTCCATAACCTTGCGGAAAGGCCCGCGCCCGGGGCCGTAGATGCCCGCCAGCCGGAAGATATGCAGCGCAAGGCCGGTCCTCGCGGCGAGCTGCTGCCAGGCCTCCTCCGCTTCCAGCCGCGCCTGCCCGCGCGCGGTCGATGGCGCAAGCGGCGTGTCCTCGTCGACCCATCCACCGGCATGATCGCCATAGACGCCGGTCGTCGACAGATAGCCCGCCCAGGCGAGGTGCGGCGCTGCTGCCTCGATCTCTGTCCCGTGCGCGGCCAGCACAGGGTCGCCCTCGGGGACCGGCCCGATCCCGGCCAGAAGATGGGTGGCGCGGGCAAGCGCAGGCTGAAGCGGTGCGCCGGGCCAGATCAAGGGCTCGACGCCCGTGGCGCGCAAGGTTTCAGCCTTCTCTGCGCTACGGGTTGTACCGATCACCGTCCAGCCTTGCGGCAGCAAGCGTCGCGACAGGGCGGCGGCCGAATAGCCGTGGCCGAGGATGAGAAGCGTTCCAGTCATGGCGCGACTATCCCCGGCGCGCACGCGGGATTCAAGCGGGCCTTGACGGACCTCTTGCCGCATGATCCGCTTGCGGGATGAGCGACGATCCCTCCCTCGACGCGGCCTATGCTCTCGACGGTGCCGAGGGCGCGCGGCGCCTCTATCGCGACTGGGCGGCAAGCTATGACGGTGATTTTGCTGCGGTGCAGGACTATCTTCTGCCCGCCCATGTGGCGCGGCATTTTGCCAATCTTGGCGGGCAGGGACCGGTCCTCGACGTGGGCGCGGGCACCGGGCTCTGCGCGGAAGGGCTGGCGCGCGCAGGGATCGGCCCGATCGACGGGATCGACCTGTCGCCAGATATGCTGGCCATAGCGAGGGCCAAGGCTCTTTACGCGCGGCTTCTCGAGGCGGACGTGACCGGGCCGATGGACCTGCCCCACGCGCATTACCGGGGCATCGTCAGCTCCGGGACCTTCACCCTTGGCCACGTTGGGCCGGGGGCGATCGCGGGGCTTCTGGCCCATGCGGCGCCAGAGGCGCTCATCGTGCTTTCGGTCAATGTGAAACATTGGGACAGCGCGGGGTTCGACGCCGCGTTCGAGGCACTTGCGGGCCGCATCACTTCGCCCGACCGGCAGGAAGTTATGATCTACGGTCCAGCCGCCGACCCCGCCCACCGCGACGACCGCGCCTGGCTCGTCAGCTTCCGCACGCTCGCCTGAGCCCGCAGGCCGATTTCCGCGCCGGTGACGCACTTGTCGTACTATCGTATTGAACGGTCCTCGCCGCGCCGCTATCAGGGTCGGACATCCCAGACCCGATGATGGACATGGCCCGGCTCTATCACGTTCCCCTCTCGCCCTTCTGCCGCAAGGTGCGCCTGACGCTCGCCGAGAAGAAGATCGAGGTGGAGCTTGTGGAAGAACGCTATTGGGAACAGGGCCAGGACTTCCTGCGCCGAAATCCCGCCGGGAAGGTGCCGGTCCTGAAGATCGACAACCGCACCCTGTCGGAAAGCCAGGCGATCTGCGAGCTTCTGGAAGAATCCGTGCCCGAACCGCGCCTGATGCCCCGCGATATCGACGGACGCTATGAGGTGCGCCGCCTGTGCGCCTGGTTCGACGATAAGTTTCACGAGGAAGTGACCTCGAAACTGCTTTACGAGCGGATCAACAAAAAGATCATGGGGCAGGGCTACCCGGATTCGAAAAACGTCAAGACCGGGGCGAGCCGGATCAAATACCATCTTGATTACATGAGCTGGCTCCTGGATCAGCGCCGCTGGCTGGCGGGCGACCAGATGACGCTCGCCGATCTGACCGCGGCTGCGCATCTTTCCGCGCTCGATTATATTTCTGACGTGGACTGGAACCGCAGCCAGAACGTGCGCGACTGGTATGCCAAGATCAAGTCGCGCCCCTCGTTCCGATCGATTCTCGCCGACCAGATCCCTGGCTTCCCGCCGCCATCGCATTACGCCGATCTGGATTTCTGAGGAAAGGCCGGGGGGCTGCCTGCCCCCCGGACCCCCCGAGGATATTTGGAAACGGAAGAGGATAGAAATTAACCCTTCCTTCACCTTGGCGCGCGAGCCTTGGGCCATGCGCCCGACTCGCTCCGCCTTCGAGGAAGTTCCCCTGCCGCTTTTTGGCGACGATGAGGCGCCGGGGCTTGCGCTTTCTCAAGGCAAACTGCCCTCCTATATCTGCGACCACCGCGAAAGACTGCGCGAAAGGTTCATGGCGGGCGGCGCGGCGGCGATGCCAGACTATGAGCTTCTGGAACTGGTCCTCTTCCGCGCGATCCTGCGGCAAGATGTCAAACCCCTCGCCCGGCGGCTCCTGGACCTGTTCGGCACGTTCGAGGGTGTCCTGTCAGCACCCGTCGCGCGGCTGGATGAGGTTCCAGGCGTTGGCCCGGCGGTGATTCAGGAATTGAAGATCGTCGAGGCCGCCGCCCATCGCCTGACCCGGACACGGGTGATGAATCGGCCGGTCCTGTCCTCATGGGAGGCGCTTCTGGATTATTGCCGGGCGGCGATGGGGCACCGGCAGACCGAACAGTTCCGCATCCTCTATCTCGACCGCAAGAATATCCTGATCGCCGATGAGGAGCAGGCGCAGGGCACGGTCGATCATGTGCCGGTCTATCCGCGCGAGGTGGTGAAGCGGGCGCTGGAACTGAATGCCTCGGCGCTGATCCTCGTCCACAATCACCCGTCGGGCGATCCGAGCCCGTCGGAGGCCGACATCCTTGTCACCAATCAGGTGCGGGATGCGGCCGAGGTGCTGGGCCTTGTGGTCCACGACCATCTGATCATCGGCCGCAGCAACGTGTTGAGCTTTCGCAGCGAAGGCTATCTGTGACCCGGCGGCGCAGCGCGCGCCGCCGGTTGCGGGATGCTGTCAGACGAAGAACTGGCCGCCGTTCGCGCTGATCGTCGAGCCGGTGATGAAGCCCGCTTCGTCGGACGCAAGGAAACAGACGATCCGCGCGATCTCCTCGGGCTCGCCCAGGCGGCCGACCGGGATCAGCGGGATGATCCGCTCGTTCAGCACCTTTTCGTCGATCGCCTTGACCATCTCGGTCGCGATATAGCCTGGGCAGATCGCGTTCACCGTGATCCCAGCGCGTGCGCCTTCCTGCGCCAGCGCCTTGGTGAAGCCGAGGTCACCCGCCTTCGCCGCCGAATAGTTCGCCTGACCGGCCTGCCCCTTCTGCCCGTTGATCGAGGAGATCGAGATCACGCGCCCGAACTTGCGGTCGCGCATACCGGACCAGAGAGGATGCGTCATGTTGAAGAGGCCCGAGAGGTTGGTGTCGATCACCTCTTTCCACTGCTGCGGCGTCATCTTGTGGAACATCGCGTCGCGGGTGATGCCCGCATTGTTCACCAGCACATCGACCGGGCCGAGGTCGGCCTCGACCTTCGCGACGCCGGCGGCGCAGGCGTCATAGTCGGCGACCGACCATTTGTAGGTGGGGATGCCGGTTTCCTTGGTGAAGGCCGCCGCCGCCTCGTCATTGCCCGCATAGTTCGCCGCGACCGTGTAGCCTGCGGCCTTCAGCGCCACCGAAATCGCCGCGCCGATGCCACGCGACCCGCCTGTGACCAATGCTACCCGTGCCATGATTCTCTCCCGTAATGAGTGCTGCTTGAAACAGCGTTAGCCAAATGCAAAAACGGGCGCAACAATGTTGCGCCCGGTTTTCTGCGTTTGCAGCAAAATGTCGCTGCGATGCCGCGATCAGGCGCGCTCCAGGCACATGGCCACGCCCATGCCGCCGCCGATGCACAGCGTCGCGAGGCCTTTCTTGGCGCCCGAACGTTTCATTTCGAAGACAAGGGTGTTGAGGATGCGGGCGCCGGACGCACCGATCGGATGGCCGATGGCGATGGCGCCGCCGTTCACGTTCACGCGCGCCGAATCCCAGCCCATGTCCTTGTTGACCGCACAGGCCTGGGCGGCGAAGGCCTCGTTCGCCTCGATCCGGTCCAGATCGGCGGCCTTCCAGCCGGCCTTTTCCAGCGCCTTGCGGCTCGCGTGGATCGGGCCTACGCCCATGATCGCCGGATCAAGACCGGCGGTGGCGTAGGAGGCGATGCGGGCCAGCGGCGTCAGGCCGCGCCGGGCCGCCTCTTCCTCGCTCATCACCAGAACCGCCGCCGCGCCATCATTGATGCCGCTGGCATTGCCCGCCGTCACCGACCCGTCCTTGGCAAAGGCCGGACGCAGCTTGGTCATCGCGTCGATCGTCGCGCCGTGGCGGATATATTCGTCCTGATCGACGATGGTATCTCCCTTGCGGGTCTTCACGGTGAAAGCGACGATCTCGTCGGCGAACTTGCCCGCCTTCTGCGCGGCTTCGGCCTTGTTCTGCGAGGCCAGCGCGAATTCATCCTGCATCTCGCGGCTGATCTGCCACTTCTGCGCGACGTTTTCGGCGGTCGTGCCCATGTGGTAGCCGTTGAACGCGTCCCACAGGCCGTCCTTGATCATGCAGTCGATGAAGTTCAGGTCGCCCATCTTCTGCCCCGCGCGCAGATGCGCGACATGGGGCGACAGCGACATCGATTCCTGACCGCCTGCCGCGACGATTGCGGCGTCGCCCAGCTGCACATGCTGTGCGGCCAGGGCCACGGCGCGCAGGCCCGAACCGCAGACCTGGTTGATGCCCCAGGCTGCGCTTTCCTGCGGCAGGCCGGCCCTGATATGCGCCTGACGCGCCGGGTTCTGGCCCTGACCAGCGGTCAGCACCTGGCCGAGGATCGTCTCGCTCACCTCGGCCTTGTCGATGCCCGCGCGGGCCACCACCGCCTCAAGCACCGCCGCGCCCAAGTCATGTGCCGGCGTATTGGCGAAAGAACCGTTGAAGCTGCCGACCGCTGTGCGTGCGGCCGAGACGATTACGACATTGGTCATGCTCTATCCTTTGCTTTGCGATATGGGCCGCCGCCACCCGGCGCTTCCCCCTTGCCGCCGTGCAGCATGACCAATGCCGACGGTGCGTCAAGTATTTCGCAGTCGCAAAATGACCGATTGCACCCTCAGGCGCTTTTCTTCGGTTTTTCCGCCTTCCAGGGCGGGGTCACTGAGGGCGCGCCGACGTAATAGCCTTGCAGGCAATGCATCCCCATCGCCGCCAGACAGTCGGCATCGCGCGCGCTTTCGACCGATTCCGCCACGGCGAACATGTCGAACTCCCGCGCTACGGCCAGAAGGGCGCGTGCCATGCACTGATTGTCGGGATTGTCGGCGATACCGCGGATGAACTGGCCGTCGATCTTGATGAAATCGAAGAGCAACTGCTTGAGATATCTGAAACTCGTCATGCCCGCACCGAAATCGTCGAGCGCGAAGGAGATGCCCTGCTTCTGCAGCTCCTTCATGAAGACGGCGACGATATCGGGCATCACCATCACCGATTCCTCGGAGATTTCCAGGATCAGCCGTTCTGCCGCCGTCGGGCAGGCCCTCAGGCCCCGCCTGAGAGTGCGCATCCAGCCCGGATAGGCGATGGAGCGGGCGGACATGTTGATTGCCATCCTGAGGTCGCGCGCGCGGGCAAGCGCCTGCAGACCCATTTCCAGCGACAGGCAATCGATTATCCGGCCGATCTCGCTCGTCTCGACCGATCCCATGAAATCGCGCGCGGGGATGATTCGCCGCGTTTCGTCCAGAAGCCGGATGAAGCCCTCGTAAAAGGCCGGCCGGTCGGCGCGCGCGATGCTGATAACCGGCTGGAAGGCCAGCATCACATCCTTGCGCTCAAGTGCCTTGCGGACCATGGCCATGACCTCGCGGTCGCGGCTTGTGACGGCCGCGTTCAGGGGGCTGGCATCGGCCGGTTCGACCGGCGCGCGCGCGCTTTCTACCGGCTGGGACATGGCACCTCCGTTCGGTTGGCGACAGGATCGGTGCGCGGGGCTAACAAGCGGTAAAGAAACCCGGTCTGGGTGAAGAAAAGCCGTAGCACAACTGGCATTTGCCCACGGTTCTGTCGCAACCTTCTGCGTTGATCGGCAGAAGCCCCTGATCTTCTTCTGTTAGGCCGCGAGAGCGGCGAACTGGGCAAATGGGCAGAGTGCGGGTGTCATTTGACGCTTGCGGATCATGTTCGCCACCTCGATCCCTTCGAGCGTTGGCGAGGCCGAGACAGAGGACTTGAACCCGAGCATGGGCTGGTTCCGCCTCTTGATGACACGGTGATCCTGCTCAACGATGTTGTTCAGATATTTGATCCGGACCTTCTCTCTCGACATCAGGCAACCAAAGCTCCGCAGCATGCGGTCGACCGCGCTGATCCCAGCCGTGTTGGCTCCGCTGCGATAGATGAAGATCTTGCGAGGCAGGCCGTTCACCTCCAACGCCCTGGCAAAAAAATGGTCGCGGCTGGTTTGTTCCGGCGCGTTGCGATCATGAAGTCCAAGGTCCTCCCGAACTTGTCGACAGCTCGGTAGAGATAGACCCATTCACCCTTCACCTTGATGTAGGTCTCGTCCATACGCCAGGAACGATCTGTCGGAGCCTTCCTGCGCCGCGCATTGGCGGCAATCAAAGGGGAGTAATTGGCGACCCAGCGGTTCAGCGTCGCGTGGTCCACCTGCACGCCCCGCTCTGCCAGGATCTCTTCCGGGTCTCGGTATGACACCGTGTAGCGGACGTAGAAGAATACCGCGAACAGGATCCCTTCTTTCGGGAACTGGGCGCCCTTGAACGAGCTCATGACCAGCTCTCCCAACTCCGTTTGCTTGACAGAAAAGCGGTCAGCCACATAGCCGGCGCCCGTCAACCGCCAAAGTTTGCGACAGAACCCTAGCAGGTACCACCGCGTCTTGCGCATGGTTGCTTGGGCCAGATCACGTTCGTCCTGGCTTTCGATATATTCCTCAGCGGTCAGCTTGAAGGTTGTTCTGGCCTGCGTTTTCGCCGCAAGCTGGTTCAACTTCTTTTTGCACTGTTGGATCGGTGCCGTTCGCGAGCGTCGTGCGCGCTTGATCGCGCTTCTTGCGCGCGTGGTCGATCGAGACATCAGGATACCGTCCATGCGAGAGCAGACGCTCCTTGCCGAGGAAGCGGTACTTCTGTTGCCAGAGCTTAGAACCATTCGGTTTGACCCTGACTGAAAGCCCGCCACCATCGGTCAGCTTGTACGGCTTCTCTCGGCTTTTCGCCTTCTTGATTCTGAATTCGGACGGCGCCACCTGGGGGGTATCAAGTCCCCTCCGCCGCGGCGGCACCCCCACAGATATCACCTGCGCGCTGAGAAACGAGGGTAACCTATGTACCGGTGATAAGAGAAAGTACGGGATAAGGTGCCGAAAAATCGGAGGTTTTGGTAGGATATGCGCTGCTATTGGGAGGACGACTGGTGCCCAGAAGAGGACTCGAACCTCCACGCCTTGCGGCACTGGTACCTGAAACCAGCGCGTCTACCAATTCCGCCATCTGGGCCGATGTCGTGAGGCGCGATGTATAGGGGCGCCCGGGCACTGTCAACGGGGTCGGCCCGCTTTCTTTCGCAGGAGTCATTGCGGCTTGTTCCCATGGGGCCGAGACGGTAATCAGGGGCCAAGTCTGATACCCAGGGAGGCGCAGCCTATGGCGAAGCTCGTCACGATTTATGGCGGTTCGGGGTTTCTCGGGCGGCAGGTTGCCCGGCTGATGGCGCGCGAAGGCTGGCGGGTGCGGGTTGCCTGCCGCCGCCCGAACGAGGCTTTGTTCGTGAAGCCCTATGGCGCCGTCGGACAGGTCGAGCCCGTCTTCTGCAATATCCGTGACGATGCCTCTGTTGCAGCGGCGATGGCGGGCGCGGATGCGGTGATGAACTGTGTGGGAACCTTCGACAAGGGCGGCCGGAACAATTTCGACAGCATCCAGCATGAGGGAGCGGAGCGGATCGCGCGGATCGCTGCGGCGATGGGCGTCGGCGCTTTGGTGCATGTCTCGTCGATCGGGGCGGACGTGGGATCCGACAGCGCTTATCAACGCTCGAAGGCGGAAGGCGAGGCGGCTGTGCGCGCGGCCTTTCCGGGTGCGATGATCCTCAGGCCTTCGGTGATGTTCGGGGCGGGCGACGGGTTCTTCAACCGCTTTGCCGCGCAAAGCCTGCTGGGGCCGGTGCTGCCCATCACTGGCGGCAAGACCCGGTTCCAACCGGTGTTCGTGGAGGATGTGGCTGAGGCCGCCGTCAAAGGTCTGACCGGCGGCGCCTCTGGCACCTATGAGCTTGGCGGCCCTGATGTCGACACGCTCGGCGGGCTGATGAAGCGCATGCTGGCTGCCATCGGTCGTCGCAGGCTGGTGGTGAACCTGCCCTTGTGGGTCGGCGGCCTGATCGGCGGCATCCTGGATGTGGGCTCGGCGCTGACGCTGGGCCTTGTGTCGAACCGCATCCTGACCCGGGATCAGGTGAAGAGCCTCCGCCGCGACAATGTGGTCGCCGAAGGCGCGATGGGCCTGGCCGACCTTGGCATCAAGCCAACGGCGATGGGCGCCGTCCTGCCCGATTATCTCTGGCGCTTCCGGCCCTCGGGCCAATATGCGGCGATCAAGCAGTCGGCGCGGAATCTGAAGAAACCTTCCTGACATGTCGCTTGCTCCGGCCCTTCTCGACACCGCGCCGGTCGCGGCTTTTCTTGGCGTGCTCGAAGGGGCGACGGAGTTCATTCCGGTCTCCTCGACTGGACATATCCTGCTTGCAGGCCACTTTCTGGGCTTCGAGAGCGCAGGCAAGACCTTCGAGGTCGTGATCCAGCTGGGCGCGATCCTTGCGGTGATGGGGGTTTACGCCGCCCGGCTCTTGCAGATGGCGCGCGGGATCGGGCGCGATCCGAAAGAGATGCGCTTCCTCGTCTCGATCCTTCTGGCCTTCTTTCCGGCGGCGCTTGTCGGCCTCCTTGCCCATGATCTGATCAAGACCGTCTTCTTCGAAAGCCCGCGGCTGATTGCCACCATGCTCGTTCTGGGTGGGATCGTTCTGCTGGTTGTCGACCGCCTGCCACTCAGGCCGCGTCATCACGATACTGATGCGCTGCCGTTTCGCGTGGCGCTGGGGATCGGCATCATCCAGTGCCTCGCGCTTATTCCCGGTGTGTCGCGGTCGGGCTCCACCATCGTCGGCGGGTTGTTCCTCGGTGCCGACAAGCGCACGGCGGCGGAGTTTTCCTTCTTTCTGTCGATGCCCACCATGTCGGCAGCGTTTGCCTATGATCTGTGGAAGAACCGCGATGTGCTTGACACGTCAGCGATGGGCGAGATCGCGATCGGCTTCGTCCTTGCCTTCCTGTCGGCGCTTGTCGTCGTGCGCTGGGTTCTGGGCTATGTCAGCCGCCGGGGGTTTGCCCTGTTCGGCTGGTGGAGAATCATTGTCGGATGCCTTGCCTGGGCGGCGCTTTGGGCGGGGTTTTGATAATAGGTAAGTACAAGTTACCTAAAATTCGGATCGTTTCTCACCTGATTGTCGAAAAAGTGCAACAAAGCCGAATATAGGTCAGTAAAACTGACTTTTATTCGATACAGAAGCACTGTAGCTCTGGGCTCCGCCACGCAACGCCGGAGCTCGATCCCCCATGGCCCAGAACCGCATGCTTCAATTCGTCACGCGCGACCGGGAAATGCCGGAAAAGCGGGCGGCCGGTCAGCGCAATGCGGATTTCGATGAAATCTACCGCCAGTTTGCCGCCGAAAAGGCCGCCGAGCAGGCCGGGCGCTGCAGCCAGTGCGGCGTGCCTTATTGCCAATCGCATTGTCCGCTTCACAACAATATCCCCGACTGGCTGCGCCTGACCGCCGAGGGTCGGTTGCAGGAAGCCTATGAGCTGTCGCAATCGACGAACACTTTCCCCGAAATCTGTGGCCGCATCTGCCCGCAGGACCGCCTGTGCGAAGGCAATTGCGTCATCGAACAGTCGGGCCACGGCACCGTGACGATCGGCGCGATCGAGAAATACCTGACCGACACGGCTTGGGCCGAAGGCTGGGTGAAGCCCATCACCCCCGCAGCGGAACGGGGCGAAAGCGTGGGCATCATTGGCGCCGGTCCGGGCGGCCTTGCCGCCGCCGAGGCGCTGCGCCGCGCTGGCGTGCAGGTCACGGTCTATGACCGCCATGACCGGGCAGGCGGGCTTTTGGTCTACGGCATCCCCGGCTTCAAGCTGGAAAAGGACGTGGTTCTGCAGCGGGTCGCGCAGCTGGAAGCGGCGGGCGTCCAGTTCGTGCTGAACTGCAATGTCGGCGTGGACATTTCCTTCGACGCGATCCGCGGCAAGCATGACGCGGTCCTGATCGCCACCGGTGTCTACAAGGCGCGCGACCTTGGGGGCCCGGGCGCGGGCCTTTCGGGCATCGTTCCCGCGCTCGATTATCTGACCGCCTCAAACCGCAAGGGGCTGGGCGACGAGGTCGCGGCCTTCGACGAGGGCACACTGAACGCGTCCGGCAAGCGCGTCGTCGTCATAGGTGGCGGCGACACGGCGATGGATTGCGTGCGCACGGCGATCCGCCAGGGCGCGACCTCGGTCAAATGCCTCTACCGCCGCGACCGCGCGAACATGCCAGGCTCGCAGCGCGAGACGCAGAACGCCGAGGAAGAGGGCGTCGAATTCGTCTGGCTGACGGCACCCAAGGGCTTTACCGGCACTGCCACTGTGGAGGGCGTTCTGGTCGAACGGATGCGCCTCGGCGCGCCTGACGCCACTGGCCGCCAGACGCCCGAGGTCATCCCGGGCGCGGATTTCGTGGAACCGGCTGATCTGGTGATCAAGGCCCTGGGGTTCGAGCCCGAGGACCTGCCGAGCCTCTGGGGCGTCGCCGACCTGCCGGTCACTCGCTGGGGCACGGTCAAGGCGCAATATGCCACGCACGCGACCGCGCTGCCCGGCGTCTATGCGGTGGGCGACATCGTGCGCGGCGCGAGCCTTGTCGTCTGGGCGATCCGCGACGGGCGAGAAGCCGCGAAGGCCATCCTCGACTATCTGGCGCAGGGCGCCCAGTTGGCTGCGGAGTGATGTCGATGCGTAAGATCGCGGCAAGTCTCGGCGTCCTGTTTCTCACCTCAGCCCCCGCCATCGCCGCGGGCAAGTTCGTCGTGCCTGACGGCTGCGACGCCTTCGTTACCGTCCAGCATGCGGATTGTCAGGTCAGCTATCACTACACCTGTTCCCGTGACCCAGACGGCGATCAATGGTCGGTCTATGCGGGCCCCGATGGCCCCTATTACATGTCGCGCATCGACCGCGAGACGCGCTGGGTGGAAAGCCATGACCTGATAACACCCGAAAGCGATCGGTTGGGCAGCGAGAAGGAGCCTGCCTCCTTCACCACGCTCATCGACACGGGCCGCGACGATTTCGATTTCACCACGATCAGCGGCACCGGCGAGGTGCGCCGTTACGCGGGCCATGACGCGCTGAAGGGTGGCTCGGTCACCATCGACGGCGTGACGCTGGAGCGGACGGAGTTCGCGCTGGAAACCTTTGGCCCGGACGGGTCGTTCCTGCACCGCCGTTCCGGCCGCCAGCTCATTAGCCGCGACTGGCGCCTCTTTTTCGCCGACACCGAGCATTTCGAGAATGCCTTCGGCGATGTCGAAGACAGCACCTCCACCCCTATCACCTTCGCCTTCCCAGGCGACAAGGGGTTCCTGTCCGGCACGCCGCAGTTCGGCTGCGATCAGATGATGACGATGCTGGATGGGCAGCTTGTGCCAGCAAGCTACCGGGGGCAGCCGTGATCGAGGGGCACTGCCTCTGCGGGGCCGTCACCGTCACGGTGGTCGAACATGGTGGCTTCACCGGGGCCTGCCATTGCCGGATGTGCCAGCGCTGGTCGGGGGCTCTGTTCGTCAGCTTCAACGCGGCCGCGGCAGACGTGACCGTCAGGGGCGAGGTCGCGCGATTTGCCTCGACCGACTTTGCCGAGCGGGCCTTCTGCCCGAAGTGCGGCTCGCACCTCTGGATGCGCAACACCGACCGGGTGGATGCGCCCTATGACCTGATGCCGGGCCTTTTTGACGCTGCCCGGGATATCCAGCTGAAAAGCGAAATCTACACCGACCGCGCCCTGCCCGGCCTTGCGCTGGCGGGCGACCACCGCCGCGCGACGCGGGCGGAATATGAAGCGAAGAACCTGCATATCGAGGGAGACGCCCCATGAGTGATTTCAGCCAGACCTGGGAGCGTGACGAAGTAGCCCGCCGCAAGTGGTTTGCCGAGAATGGTCTTTACCGTGAGGAGGATGAACATTCCTCCTGCGGCGTGGGCCTCGTGGTGGCGATCAATGGCAAAGCCAGCCGCAAGGTGGTGCAGAACGGCATCGACGCTCTGAAAGCCGTCTGGCACCGGGGTGCGGTCGATGCCGACGGCAAGACCGGCGACGGGGCGGGCATTCATGTGCAGATCCCCGTGAAGTTCTTCTACGATCAGGTGCGGCGGACGGGGCATGAACCGGACCCCAAGAAGCTGATCGCGGTGGGTCAGGTCTTTCTGCCGCGAACGGATTTCGGCGCGCAGGAGCGCTGCCGGACCATCGTCGAGACCGAAGTCTTGCGCATGGGCCATTACATCTATGGCTGGCGGCATGTGCCGGTGGACACGTCCGTGCTGGGCGAGAAGGCCAATGCGACGCGGCCTGAGATCGAGCAGATCCTGATCCGCTGCGAAAAGCCCATCGATCAGGTCCAGTTCGAGCGCGAACTCTACATCATCCGCCGCCGGATCGAGAAGGCGGCGATCGCGCAGCAGGTGGCGGGGATGTATCTGTGTTCGCTCTCGTGCCGGTCGGTTATCTACAAGGGGATGATGCTGGCCGAGCAGGTCGCGACCTTCTACCCCGACCTTCAGGACGAGCGGTTCGAGAGCGCCTTCGCGATCTATCACCAGCGCTATTCGACCAACACCTTCCCGCAATGGTCGCTGGCGCAGCCCTTCCGCATGCTGGCCCATAACGGCGAGATCAACACGCTGAAGGGCAACGTCAACTGGATGCGCAGCCATGAGATCCGCATGGCGAGCGGAGCTTTCGGCGAGATGGCCGAGGATATCAAGCCGATCATCCCGTTCGGGACGTCGGACTCGGGCGCGCTGGATTCGGTGTTCGAGGCGCTGGTGCGGGCGGGACGCTCGGCTCCGATGGCCAAGACCATGCTGGTCCCCGAGGCCTGGTCGAAATCGGCGGTCGAGATGCCGAAGCCCTGGCAGGACATGTATGCCTATTGCAACTCGGTGATGGAGCCTTGGGACGGCCCCGCCGCCCTTGCCATGACCGATGGCCGCTGGGTTGTGGGCGGACTGGACCGCAACGGCCTGCGTCCCATGCGCTATGTGCTGACCGGCGACGGGATGCTGATCGCGGGGTCCGAGGCCGGGATGGTGCCGGTCGACGAGATGACGGTGCGCGAGAAGGGCGCGCTTGGCCCGGGCCAGATGATCGCGGTCGACATGGAAGAGGGCAAGCTTTTCCGCGATTGGGACCTGAAGGACAAGCTCGCCGCAAGCCAGCCCTTTGGTGACTGGGTCGCAAAGGTCATCAGCCTGAATGACCGGATGAAGGACGTGCCGGAAAGGGCGCTGTTCGAAGGCGCGGACCTGCGGCGTCGCCAGATTGCGGCCGGCTATACGCACGAAGACCTCGAACAGGTGCTGGCGCCGATGGCCGAGGATGGCAAGGAAATGGTCGCCTCGATGGGTGACGACACACCGCCCGCGGTGCTGTCGGGCCAGTACCGGCCGCTTTCCCACTATTTCCGCCAGAACTTCAGCCAGGTGACCAACCCGCCCATCGACAGCTTGCGTGAAAGCCGGGTGATGAGTCTCAAGACCCGCTTTGGCAACCTCACGAACGTGCTGGCCGAGGATTCAAGCCAGACGGAAATCCTCGTCCTCGAAAGCCCGTTCATCGCGAATGCCGAATTCGACGAGATGGTGCGGCTCTTCGGCGACCGGGTCGCCTTCATCGACTGCACGTTCGCCGAAAGTAACGGCGACGAGGCGCTGCACCGCGCGCTCGACCGGATCCGGGCAGAGGCGGAGGATGCCGTGCGCTCTGGCGCGGGGCATCTGGTGCTGACCGACGAACACCAGGGCGAGGCCAAGGTGCCGATGCCGATGATCCTTGCCACATCGGCCGTTCACAGCTGGCTGACGCGCAAGGGCCTGCGCACCTTCACCTCTCTGAATGTCCGCTCGGCCGAATGTATCGACCCCCACTATTTCGCGGTGCTGATCGGTTGCGGCGCGACGACGGTCAACGCCTATCTGGCGCTCGACAGCATCGCCGACCGGCTGCGGCGCGGGCTTCTGGATGGGGCGCTCGAGGACAATCTGCGCCGCTACCGCGATGCGATTGACGCGGGTCTTCTGAAGATCATGTCGAAGATGGGGATCTCGGTCATTTCCTCCTATCGCGGCGGGCTGAACTTCGAGGCGGTGGGGCTTAGCCGCGCCATGGTCGCGGAATATTTCCCGGGCATGCACAGCCGGATTTCCGGCATCGGCATCATGGGCATCCAGCGCAAGATCGAGGAGGTCCATGCGAAAGGCTGGAAGGGCGGCGCCGACATCCTGCCGATCGGCGGTTTCTACAAGGCGCGGCGGTCAGGCGAGAAACACGCCTGGGAAGCGCAGACCATGCATATGCTGCAATCGGCCTGCGATAGGGCGTCCTATGACCTCTGGAAGCAATATTCGATGGCAATGCGGGCCAACCCGCCGATCCATCTGCGCGATCTTCTGGACATCAAGCCGCTTGGCCGTCCGGTGCCGATCGAAGAAGTCGAAAGCATCACCTCGATCCGCAAGCGTTTCGTGACGCCGGGTATGTCGCTCGGGGCGCTGAGCCCCGAGGCGCACAAGACGCTGAACGTGGCGATGAACCGGATCGGGGCGAAATCCGACAGCGGCGAAGGCGGTGAGGATCCGGCGCACTTCCTGCCGGAATCGAATGGCGACAATCCGTCGGCGAAGATCAAGCAGGTGGCGTCCGGCCGCTTCGGCGTGACTGCAGAGTACCTCAACGCCTGCGAGGAGCTGGAAATCAAGGTGGCCCAGGGTGCGAAGCCCGGTGAGGGCGGCCAGTTGCCGGGGATGAAGGTCACGGCGCTGATCGCGCGACTGCGCCATTCGACGCCGGGGGTGACGCTGATTTCGCCCCCGCCGCACCACGATATCTATTCGATCGAAGACCTCGCACAGCTGATCTATGACCTGAAGCAGATCAACCCGCGCGCCAAGGTGACGGTGAAGCTGGTGGCTTCGTCGGGCGTCGGGACGATTGCGGCGGGTGTGGCCAAGGCGAAGGCCGACATCATCCTGATTTCCGGCCATAACGGCGGCACCGGCGCTTCGCCCGGCACCTCGATCAAATATGCGGGCCTGCCGTGGGAAATGGGCCTGACCGAGGCGCATCAGGTTCTGACGATGAACAAGCTGCGCGACCGGATCACGCTTCGCACCGATGGCGGCCTGCGGACCGGCCGCGATATCGTGATGGCGGCGATGATGGGGGCCGAGGAATACGGGATCGGCACGGCTGCCCTGATCGCCATGGGCTGCATCATGGTGCGCCAGTGCCAGTCGAACACCTGCCCGGTCGGCGTGTGTACCCAGAACGAGGCTTTGCGTGCGAAGTTCACCGGGTCGGCCGACAAGGTGGTCAACCTCATCACCTTCTATGCGCAGGAGGTGCGGGAACTTCTGGCCTCGATCGGCGCGCGGTCCATGGACGAGATCATCGGGCGGGCGGACCTTCTGACGCAGGTCTCGCGCGGTCATGCCGATCTTGACGACCTCGACCTCAACCCGCTTCTGATCTCCGTCGATGGCTCGGACCGCGTGGTCTATGACCGGTCGAAGCCGCGCAACGTGGTGCCCGATACGCTGGACGCGGAAATCATCCGCGATGGCGCGCGCTTCTTCGAGGAAGGCGAGAAGATGCAGCTTTCCTATGCGGTCCGGAACACTCACCGCACCATCGGGACGCGGGCGTCAAGCCATATCGTGAAGAAGTTCGGGATGCGGAATGGCCTGCAACCCGACCATCTGACGGTGAAGCTGACCGGATCCTGCGGCCAGTCCTTGGGTGCCTTCGCGGCGCCGGGGCTGAAGATCGAAGTGTCGGGGGATGCGAACGACTATGTGGGCAAGGGCCTTTCCGGGGGCACCATTACCGTGCGCCCGCCCATGGGATCGCCCTTGGACGCGGGCGAGAATACGATCATCGGCAATACCGTGCTGTACGGTGCGACGGACGGCCATCTCTTCGCCTCCGGCCGGGCGGGCGAGCGCTTCGCGGTCCGGAACTCCGGCGCGAAGGTGGTGATCGAGGGCTGCGGCTCGAACGGGTGCGAGTACATGACCGGTGGGGTCGCGGTGATCCTTGGCTGGATCGGCGCCAACTTCGGCGCGGGCATGACCGGTGGCATGGCCTATGTCTGGGATCAGGAGGGCGATGCGGCGCAACTGATGAACCTCGACAGTGTGGTGACCTCGCCCGTCAGCCACCCGCATTGGGAAGCCGAGCTGAAAGGCCTGATCGAACGGCACCTGGCCGAGACCGGAAGCCGCCGCGCTGCGCATATCCTCGCGAACTGGGCGACGGAAAAGGCCAGGTTCATCCAGGTCTGCCCGAAGGAGATGCTGGTGCATCTGCCCCATCCGCTGACCGAGGAGTCACGGGCGGTTCCGGCCGAATAGGCGCGTCGTCGCACTGCGAGCGCTCCTCGCGGAGAGGGGCGCCCGACGAGAAACGAAGTGCCCGAGGAGGCGCCTTTAGGCCCTTGCCCGGCACGGGGGCGCCGGTCTAACTGGGGCGATGAGCGAGACGGCCAAGAAACCGCGCCGCAAGGCCACGAAAAAGCGCCCCGCCCCCGAGGAGGATATTCCGAGCTGGGGCGAGCTGGCGCGTATGACCGCGCGGTTTTTCGCGCGCGGGCTTCTCTATGCGACCGGGGCTTTCCTTGCGCTGGTGGTGATTTACGCTTTCGTCAATCCCCGTCTCACCCCCTATATCCTTGCCGAACGGTTCCGGCTGGGCGGGATCGAACGGACCTGGGTGGCGATTGAGGACATGCCGCCCGTCGTGGCGCGCGCCTTCGTGGCGGCAGAGGATGCGAATTTCTGCCAGCATTGGGGCTTCGACGTGAAGGCGATCCGCAAGGCGATCGAAGAGGGTGAGGGGCGCGGCGCCTCGACCATATCGCAGCAGGTGACCAAGAATGTCTTCCTCTGGCAGGGGAGGTCCTGGCTCCGGAAGGCGCTGGAGGGTCTGATGACGCCGGTGGTGGAGCTTGTCTGGACCAAGCGGCGCATTCTCGAGGTCTATCTGAACGTGGCCGAAACGGGCCCGGGCCTTTTCGGGGTCGATGCCGCCGCCCGGCATTATTTCGGCGTCGGCGCGGCGGACGTGACCCCGCAGCAGGCCGCGCGCCTTGCGGCCGTTCTGCCAGACCCCAAGGGCCGGAACCCGGCGAAGAACTCGGGCTATATCAAGCGCCGCGCCGCCCAGATCGTGCAGGGGGCCGAGACGATCGCGGCCGATGGCCGCGCCGCCTGTTTCGAGGGCTGACGGCCCAATCAATGCTGCCGTTGTCCGGATTTCGATACGAAATCCGGCCGGACCCTTACAAAGGGTCCGGTTCGAAATCTTTGCAAGATTTCGGCGCCGACCTCAGATGTCGACAAGGGCGCCGCGCTTGCCAATGACGCGGCCCGCGACGGCGGCTGCGGCATAGACCGCCGCCTCTGGCCCTTTGCCGTCAAGCATCGCCGCCAGGAATGCCGCGTTGAAACTGTCGCCCGCGGCGGTCGTATCGACCAGTTCGGCAATTGCAGGCGGCTGGTATCGCCCGCGACCCTCATCCCCCTGCCAGAGGACCTCCGCAGCGCCGTTCTTCACCACCACTTGGCGCGCACCATCCTGCAGGTAGCGTGCGGCCGTTGCTTCGGGCGAACCGTCGCCGAAAGCCGCACTTTCGTCTTCGAACGAGGGCAGGACAAGATCCGCCCCCGCCGCCGCGCGGCTGATCCAGCGGCACATGGTTTCGGTGTTTGGCCAGAGGCGCGGGCGCAGGTTCGGGTCGAAGACCACCCGGGCGCCGCGCGCCCGTGCGGCGGCGAGCGCCGAGAGCAGGCTGTCCCGGTCCCCGTCCGGCAGGATCGCGAGTGTGATGCCGGAAAAGACCAGCGCGTCCGCACTCCGGAACGCGCGGTCAAGCCGCGCGCGGTCCGCGGCAAGGCAGCGCGCTGCCGACTGGCCGCGCCAGTAGGAAAAGCTGCGCTCGCCCCGGTCGAGCGAAATGACATACAGACCCGGTGCCCGTCCGGGGATGGTGGCAATATGATCAGTCCCGATCCCGGCGTCTGCAATGAAAGCCCGCATCCGTGCCGACATCGGATCGTCACCGAGCGCCGTAAGATAATCGACCTCGAAATCCCGTGGCAGCAGCCTGCGCAGATACCAGGCCATGTTGAATGTGTCGCCCGCAAAGCTCTGACGATACTGGCCAGCGCCCACCGAGCCATCCGTCGGCGCGAATTCCACCATACATTCGCCGATGGCGACGATGCGCCTGCTCTTCCCCGTCATGCCGGAGTGTCTGCGCTGGTCGATGCCCTGTTCAGCCGGCCCGCACTAGCCGCAGAAGCACGAGAAGGATCACCGCGCCGATAGTGGCATGGAGGATCGAGGCAATCATGCCGCCGCCCATGCCCAGCCCGATCGCGGGCAGGATGAAACTCGCGACGAAGGCGCCGACGATCCCCACGACGATATTGCCGATCAGGCCGAAACCATAGCCCTTGACGATCTGGCCCGCCAGCCAGCCCGCGACTGCGCCGACGATCAGCATAATGATGATGGAATTCAGACCCATTACATCCTCCCTCGTTTGGCGGAGGCTAGCACGGGCCGGTAATGAACCCTAGGTAAATTTCTCACGCCTCCGAGGCGGGGTCGTCCGGCGATCACGCGCCGCCATAGCGCCGACGCGCGCGGATGATGCGCCAGACCGAGAGGAGGATCAGCGGCAGGCTCCAGAGCAGCGCGGGGGCAAGGCCGTCGGTCGTGGCCCAGTGAATGAAAGTCAGGATCGCCGCGGGATAGACCCAGCGTTGCAGGCGTTTCCAGCCGGGTCCCATGCGCCGTACGGCGGCGTCGGTCGAGGTCCAGGCCAGCGCGAGCATAATCGCCCCCGCGACCCAGCCGGTCGCGATTTCGGGGCGCGTGAAGCTGCGCGCAATGCCAGCCAGATTCGCGTTGACCACCCAGAAGAGCAGATGGAGCAGCGTGTAGAGAAAGCTCGCTACGCCAAGGTTGCGCCGCCGCGCCTTGAGCCAGGGCAGGGGCCCCAGAAGCAGCATGAGCGGCGTCACCATGAGCGTGACGAACAAGAGAACGGCCGCGATCTCGCCTGACAGCGGCACATAGGCATGTTTGGCGTCGGTGACGAACCGCTCGTACGTCAGCCAGAGACCGGGCAACGCAAGAAGCGCCCAGAACAGATAGATCCCTGCCTTGCCGCCGGTTCCGCGACCGTTTCCTGCCATGATCCGCCTCTGCTATTCCGCTGCGATCGCCGATGCGCCCGTGGCCGCCGATTCTTCGTCGCGCTTGATCTCGAATTCCTCGTGGTAGGAGCGTTCCACGTTCACGTTCCACACGTCAAGCTTGGCGCCCAGGATATTACGCGCGGCATACATGGCCGACAGCATGGAATGGTCCTGGTTGTTATAGCGATGAAGGCCGTTGCGGCCGACAGTCTGGAAGTTTTCCAGGCCCATGATCCAGTCTTCGAGCACATCAAGCGCCTCGCGATACTCTCCGTCATAGACCGGATAGGCCTTGGGCTGGCGGATAATCGCGGCGCCGATCACGTCGGTCGCCTTCGCGAGGCCGAGCTGTTCCAGCTCCTGCGAGGCGAGCGTGCGCAGGTCTTCGTCCTTCATCTCCCACAGGCCGTCGCCTTCCTGGCAGAAATATTCCATGCCGATCGAGGCGGTGTTCTGGTCGGGAAGCATTTCCTTCGACCAGGCGCGGAAGTTTTGGATGCGACCGACCTTCACCTTGGGCGAATGGATATAGATCCAGTTGTCCTTGAACGGGTCGGCATGGTCGAGCACCAGCGTCACGATCAGGAAGTCGCGGTACTTCAGTTTGTTTGCAGCCTCGACCACTTCCGGCGGCGGCGGCGGATCCATGCACAGGATCAGGTCGCGCAGCGCCATCGTGTTGATGAAGTGATCGCCCTCGATCCGCTCTTCGACCGGCGCAGACCCGTCCTTCGACCAATGCTTCACATCGACCGAGGTCACGCGGTTGCCCTTGCGGTTCACCCGCACGACCGGCGCCTGCATCTGCACCTCGCCGCCCTGCTCGCGCACCATGTCGCGGCACTTTTCCCACATCATGCCGGGGCCGAGGCGGGGGTACTGGAATTCCTCGATCAGGCTCGTCGTGTCATTGGCGCCCGAGATCGCGTTCCAGACCGCCTTGAACAGCGACAGGTTCTTGATGCGTTGCGCGGCCCAGTCGGCGCGGATCTCTTTCGGGTCGATCCCCCAGACCTTCTGGGTGTAACTACGGAAGAAATGCATGTAGAGGCGGCCGCCGAAACGGTTGATCACCCATTCCTCAAAGCTTTCCTCGCGGCGGAAGGGGCGGACCTGCCATTTGAAATACGACAGCATGATCCGCATGCTTTCGTACGGGCCGATGTTCGTCAGCGCGTTGAACAGCTTCAGCGGATAGTCGAAGAATTTCTCACGGTAGTAGATGCGCGAAAGGCGCGGGACGGTGATGAAGTCGTCCTTAAGCACCTCGTGCCACATCTCCTCAACTTCCTTCACCTTGGTGAAGAAGCGATGGCCGCCGATGTCGAACCGGTAGCCGTTGTTGGATTCGGTACGGGAAATCCCGCCGACCATGTCGGACGCTTCCAGCACGACCGGCCGGTGGCGCTTGCTACGCTTTTGCAGCTCATAGGCCGCAGTCAGACCCGCAGGCCCCGCGCCAATGACCACGACGGGGCTCGTTTTGCCGTCATTCATGTTGCTCACCACCACTTCCGAAATGCCAGAAATAAAAAGTACAAGAAACGTCTCAACAAATGCACCACCCACGCCCGGTCATCATACTACGCCATCCTGCGGCCACCAAATGCGAGATCGCATTTTTGCCACATTTCGGCACGGATTCCGGAACCAATCCGGTTGGAACGGCAACCATCTTCCGCATCTTGCGCGCAAACGGCGCGATACGCCGCCGGTGATGCAACCGATAGTTGAAATCTGTTGTTTCCAATATGGTAACGGTGCATCGATTCGCTCGTCAGACCTTCAAATCTTTACCAGGGCGCCGCTGATGGCCGGGGCATCCGCTGCCGAGAACACGTTCCGCGTGTCCAGAAGAAGGCGCGCAGCGCGGGCGACAAGCGCATAGTCGACAGCACTGTGATCGGTCGTCACCACCACCGCATCATAGGCCTTCAACGCCGCTTCGCTCAGCTCGACCGACCGTCGCCCGGCAAGACCCGGATGATCGCGCGTGACCGGCATCACCGGGAAATAGGGGTCGTGGTAGTCGCAAGATGCCCCCATCGCCTCCAGCCGCCCGAGGATGGCAAGGGCGGGGCTTTCGCGCGTGTCTTCGACGTTCTTCTTATAGGCGACGCCGAGGATCAGCACCCGCGCGCCCGACACCGGGCGCCCGCGCTTGCCTAGCTCCACTGCGACACGACCGGCGATCAGGTCGGGCGCTTCATCATTGTTGCGGCGCGCAAGGTCAATGATCGGCGTCGCCGACCCGACATCGCGTGCCCGCCAGCTCAGATAGACCGGCGACACCGGAATACAGTCGCCGCCGATGCCGGGCCCGGGGTAGAAGGGCATGTAGCCGAAGGGCTTGGTCGCCGCCGCCTGCACCACTTCCCAGACATCGACGCCCATCGCCTCCATCGCCACCTTCATCTCGTTCACCAGCGCGATGTTCACGGTGCGGAAGCTGTTCTCTGCCAGCTTCACCGCCTCGGCGGTCGCAAGTGACGACACAGGCACGGTACGGGTCACGACCGAGGCATAGAATCGGTCGAGCAGATCGCGCGACTGCTGATCGTCGGCGCCGACGATCTTCGGGATCGACTTGGTGTCAAATTTCGCATTTCCCGGGTCTTCGCGCTCAGGCGAGAAGCCGAGGAAGAAATCCTGCCCGGCCTTGAAACCGCTGCGCTCAAGGATCGGTTTGACGACGGTCGCGGTCGCTCCGGGCCAGACGGTGCTTTCCAGCACCACAAGCTGCCCGGGCCGAAGTTGCGCGGACACGGTTTCGGCGGCGCGGACTACGTAGGACATGTCCGGCTCGCGCGTCTCTGACAGAGGTGTCGGCACGCAGATCAGGATGATATCGGCGGCAGCAAGGATCGCGGGGTCCGAACAGGCCGAGAAGCGGCCGCCCTTCACTGCCCTGGCGATCCGGTCTTCGGCGAAGTAGGAAATCACCCGTTCGCCCGCGTTGATCTGCGCAACACGTGCCGCGTTCAGATCGAACCCGGTGACCGGAAAGCCGCATTCGCTGATCGTCAGCGCCAGCGGCAGGCCGACGTAACCAAGGCCCACGGTCGTCACCCGTGCCTCGCGCGCTGCGATCTTTTCCTTGAGGGAAGAATACATCGAAAATGCTGCCGTCATGAAAACCCCGAAATTGGGCTATGAACCAATTGGTGCACCTTTCCTCGCACCACGCCCGACCGTCAAACGCAGGCGACGCATTGGCCCGCGCTGTCATACGAATGGCAAAACCTTGGCGAACTGTCGCGAAACCCGCGCCAATATCCGTCGCCTTCCCACCCACTGGACGCAGCAATAGCAGAGTCGCAGCCCTTCAGAAATGGCGGAATTCCTGCCCCGATAGGCTTCGGCTCATGAAAGCGGCGCCCCGCGACAAAATCGGCGGCAAATAACGATTGTCGCCCGATGCGCGACAGGTTTTCGTTTCCCTCGTGCGCGGGGCCGCGCCTGCTGCTACCGTGCCCCGATAGTCTAGAACATTTCCGCGCGCGGCACGGGGGCGCATTTCAGGCATGCAGATACTCATTACCGGCGGCGCCGGATTCATCGGCTCCCACCTGGCAGAGCGTCTGGTGCGCGAGGGACATCAGGTCACAGTACTTGACGATCTTTCGACCGGGCGGCGGGAAAACCTTGCCGCACTCGAAGGGTCGAACGCGCTTCGGTTCGTCGAAGGCACGATCCTCGATGCCGACATGGTGGGTGACCTCGCGCGTGGGGCGGATGTGATCTTTCACCTGGCCGCAGCGGTCGGCGTGAAGAAGATCATGGATGAACCGTCGCGCTCGATCCTCACGAATGTCGGCGGGACCGAGACGGTCCTGAAGGCGGCGCTGCGGAAAAAGACCCTGACCTTCGTCGCCTCTACCTCCGAGGTCTATGGCAAGGCGCGGAAATTCCCTTTCAGCGAGGATGACGATCTGACGATCGGCGCCACGAAGAACCTGCGCTGGTCTTATGCCTGCGCCAAGACGCTCGATGAATTTCTGGCGCTGGCCTACGCGCGCGAAGAAGGGTTGCCGGTCGTGATCCCGCGCTTCTTCAACACAACGGGCCCGCGCCAGACCGGGCGCTATGGCATGGTGGTGCCGAATTTCATCGAGGCGGCGCTTGATAACCGACCGCTGATGGTTCACGGCACGGGCGAGCAGACCCGCTGTTTCGGCCATGTGGCCGATGTGGTCGAGGCGCTGATGCGGCTGATGGCCGCGCCTGAAGCGCGCGGTCAGGTGTTCAATGTGGCCAACGATCAGGAAGTGTCGATCAGGGGGTTGGCCGAACGGGTGATCGCCCAGACCGGATCGCGGTCGGAGATCCGGCTCGTGCCCTATGACACGGTCTATCCTGAAGGGTTCGAGGATATGGAACGCCGCCTGCCGGACGTCTCGAAGCTGCACCGCACCATCGGCTTCCGCCCGACGCGCGGGCTTTCCGAGATTATCAGCGATATCCTTGCCGAAAAACGCGCGGCGCGGGGGCATTGATGACCCCGACCCGTGCCGACCGGCTGGCCCTTGGTGCGATACTTCTTCTGGCGCTGGCGCTCCGTCTCCCGGTCATGACCGGGCCTTTGTGGTTTGACGAGATCGTCACGGTTCAGACCCATCTGAAATCGGGCTGGGGTGAGATGCTCTCCAGCTACTCGATGAACCACCACTATCTGCATAACCTTGCCGCGAAACTGTCGATGAGCCTTTTTGGCGAGGCACCCTGGGCGATCCGCCTGCCTGCGCTGATCTTCGGGCTGCTGGGCATCTGGGCGATGTGGCGGCTGGCGCTGGACCTCGGCGGGCGGTTGCCCGCGCTTGGCACGGCGCTGCTGATGGCGCTCTTCTACCATCACATCTGGTTTTCCACGAATGCGCGCGGCTATACGGGCCTTGCGCTTTTCTCGACGCTCGGGGTTTTCTATTTTCTGCGCGGGCTGCGGTCGGGGCGCCGCGCCGACTGGCTCTGGTTCGCGGCCTGCCTTGCCGCAACGATCTTCACCCATCTGACCGGGGCCTTCCTTTATGTAACGCTCGGACTTCTCTGGCTGACGCTGATCGCTGCCCACGCCCGCACCGGAACACTGGAACGCGCGACGGTGACCGGACCCTTCCTTGGCTTCCTCCTCGGGGGTCTTGTGACGCTGTCGCTTTACGCGCCGGTGGTGCCCAGCCTTCTGGCGGAGGTCTCAGGCGTCGCCAAGACCTCGGCGGGCGATCCGATGCAGGAATATCAGAACCCGCTCTGGACGATCTACGAAGGTCTCAGGACCGGGCTCGGCCACGCCGGGCCGGTGCCTTTGCTGGTTGGTGCGCTGGCGGCTACGCTGGTTTTGTGCGGCGCCCTGGCGCTCCGCCGCCGCGCGCCCCTCTTCGCGCCGATCGCCGTCGGCCATATCCTTCTGACCATCGTGCTGCTGCTTGCGGTCGGCATGCGCATCTGGCCGCGCTTTTTCTTTACAGACATCCCCTTTCTTCTGTTCCTGCTTGTCATGGGCGTCGGTCTCGTCTGCGGGCGGATCGCAACCCTGCTGCCCGCCCGCCTCGGCGCGCCGCTCTTTCCGCTCGCGATCCTCGTGATGGCCGCGATCCTCGCGCCGCTCGCCGCCCGCAATTACAGCGCGCCGAAGCAGGACCTCGCCGGGGCCTATGGCGCGGTTGAACTGGCGCGGGTGCCGGGCGAGAGGGTATTCGCGATTTCCTATTCCGGCGAGATCTTCACCGGCTATTTCGGTGCCGACTGGGGCACGATCTGGACCGAGGAAGACTATCGTACCGCCGCCACTGAACCGGGGCCGCTGACTGTGGTTGTGACCTTCCCTGCGCGAAACCTACGCGAATATCCGGCAATCGCGGCCGACCTTGAGGCAGGCAGGCTTACCGAGCGCGCCGCACTGTCCGGCACTCTGGGCGACGGCCATGTCCTGATCCTGCATCGGGATTGAAGAGATGGCCGATCTCGTCATCGGTTCCGGTCCCGCAGGCGTCGCCGCCGCGACGGCGCTTCTGGCGCGCGGGCGAAAAGTTCTGATGCTCGACGGTGGGCGGGAGCTGGAGCAAGGGCGCCTCGCCGCGCGCGACCGGCTGGCGGCGCGCGATCCACGTCTCTGGTCGGCAGAGGAGCGTGCAGACTGGCAGGCGCCGCAGTTCAGGGCGGCGGGCGGGCAGATACGCCGCTATGGGTCGGACTTCGCGATGGAGCCCGGCGAGCGCACCTTTGCGGCGGGCGCCGACCGGTTTCACCTGCGCGGCTCGCACGCCGTGGGCGGGCTGTCGAACCTCTGGGGCTCGGCGGTCCTGCCCTATGCGGCGGCGGACATGGCTGGCTGGCCGATCTCTGACGCGGACCTTGCGCCGCATTACCGCGCCGTCGCCGACTTCTTGCCGATCTCGGGGCGCGTGGACGATCTGGCATCGGTCTTTCCGACACTCGATATGGCGGGCAGCACGCCCCTGAGGCCCTCGCCGCAGGCCGAACGCCTTCTGACCGTGGCGGCGGGGGTGCGAGACCGGCTGGCCCGCGACGGGATCACACTCGGTCAGGCAAGGCAGGCTGTCACACCGGGCTGCCGCCAGTGCGGCCAATGTCTGCACGGCTGCCCGTGGCAATTGATCTGGAGCGCGCGCCAGCACCTGCCCTGGCTGCGAGCCGATCCGAATTTCAGCTACCGTCAAGGTGCGCATGTGGTGGCCTTCGAGGAGGCGACGGACGGAATTTCGCTCCGGCTGGAAAGTGGCGAGACCGTGCGCGGCGAGCGCGCTTTCCTTGGCGCCGGGGTTCTGGAAAGCGCACGTATCCTGCTGGCCTCGCTGCCCGGCCTCGGGCCATTGACGCTGCGCGACAGCGCGCATGGCTTCCTGCCGATGCTGCATCTGTGGCGCGCGCCGCGCCGTCCGGATCGCGGGCCGTTCCACACCCTGCCGCAGGCTTTCGCCGAACTGCGCGCGCCGGAAATCTCCGACCATCTTATCCATGCGCAGATCTACAGCTGGAACGAGTTCTTCGAGGCCGATCTTCTGGCGCGTTACGGTCGCCTGCCCGGCACGGGTCCGGTCCTTAGGGCGCTGGCGCGGCGTCTGATCGTGGCACAGATCTTCCTGCATTCCGACCTGTCGCCGCGGGCCTCGCTGACACTCGCCCGCGACGGTCGTCTGGTCGCCGCGACAGAGGAACGGGCCGAGACCGGCGCCGCCTTCGACGCCGCCGCGCGTCGCTTCTCGGGCGCAGCCTGGGCGCTCGGCCTTGCGCCGCTCGGCGCGGCACGGCGTCTGAACCCGCCGGGGTCGAGCTTTCATGCGGGCGCGACGCTGCCGATGGCCTCAGAGCCGACGACAGGGCAGAGCGACAGGCTCGGCAGACCTTTCAGCCTTTCTCGCCTGCATCTGATCGATGCTTCCTGCCTGCCCGCGATCCCGGCGACGACGATCACCTTGCCGGTAATGGCCAATGCGCACCGGATCGCCAGCGAAGCCTCTCGGTAGGCCGCGTCCTGAACTAAAGTTGGATTGCAAGCGCGGCGCGGCTTTCGTCGAGTGCTGGCGCTAGATTTGGTTCCGTTTCGCCATCTGCCCTCAGGTCACCCGCGTATTTTCGGTGGAGAAGATCATGACAGCCATTCCAGCAAGGCATCTTTCTTCTGCCTTGCACGTTCATGCCCTTATCCGGATCGCCCTTGCCTTGGCCGCCCTTTTCGTGGCGCCACCAGCGCGTGCCCATGTTTTCGAGGCGACCGGCGCAGTGGTCTATTTCGACGAGGCAGGCCAGCGCTATTCGGTCGCGCTATATGTCAACATCGAAGCCATTCTCGCGGGCGTCGATCCCGAGGTGAAGGACAGCAACGATTCGCCGAAGGCGGCCGAGTACAACCGGCTGAGGGCCATGCCACCTGAAGACCTGAAGAAGGCCTACGACCGAATATCGGCCGACTTTCTCGCCGGAATGACCTTTCTGATCGACGGAAGGCCCGACCATCCCGAGCTTTTGTCGGCCGAATTTGCCGAGGTCGGCGACCTGAGCAAAGTGCGCAAGACAATCTTCACCTTCCAGGGGCAGCTTCCGCCAAGCGCCAGGACCTTTGCCTTCGGCTGGAAACCGGAGTTCGGCAAGATCTTCCTGCGTACCATGGCGCCGCGTGCCCGCAGCCCGTATGTCGAGACGATTGCTGTCGGCGAGATGAGCGAGACGATCGTGATCGCCGATGTGAAGACGCGCAGTGCCTGGAACATGGTGAAGGATTTCATCTCGATCGGTTTCACCCATATCCTGCCGAAGGGCCTTGATCACATTCTCTTCGTCGTCGGCATCTTCCTTCTGTCGATCAAGGTGCGCCCGATACTGACCCAGGTCACATCGTTCACCGTGGCCCACACGCTGACGCTCGGGCTCGGGTCGGCGGGATATGTGAACCTGCCCACGTCGATCGTGGAACCACTGATCGCCGCTTCCATCGTCTATGTGGCGGTCGAGAACATCCTGCGCCCGACGCTCAGCCCCTGGCGGCCGATGGTCGTTTTCGGTTTCGGCCTGCTGCATGGCCTTGGGTTCGCGGGCATCCTTCGGGAATTCGGCATCCCGAAGGATGATTTCCTGCTCGGCCTTCTGAGCTTCAACGTGGGCGTCGAGCTTGGCCAGCTGACCGTCATCACGATCTGCTTCCTGCTGGTCGGCATCTGGTTCGGCAACAAGAGCTGGTACCGGCAACGGGTCGTCATCCCCGGCTCACTGGTAGTCGCGGCGGTGGGGGCCTACTGGTTTGTGCAGCGAGTGGCGATGTGACCCTGTGACGGGGCAGATGAGGCCTCAGACGGAGAGTGCTCCGCACTCGAAGGCGCCCTCGTCCAGGTCGCGGGCGAGGCCTTCGTGTCCCCGCGCGCGCGCAGATGCGGCGAAGGCCTTGCCATAGGCGGCAAGCACCCGGTCCTCGCGCCAGCGTTCCTCGTAGGCCTGACGCGCGGCCGCGGCCATGCGGTCGCGCGACCCGGGATCGGACTGCATCCGGCCCATGGCGGCCAGCAGCTCTGCCTCCGTCTCGAAGAGAAGCCCGCCGCCTGCGCTTTCAACGATCTCGGGGAAGGGGCCAAGCCTGCGGGCGATGACCGGCGTTCCCAGCCGGAAGCTTTCGATCAGGATGATCCCGAAGGTCTCGTAACAGACCGACGGCACGATCAGCGCCAGCGCGCCGCGGTAATAGGCGTTGAGTTCGTCAGGGTTCTTGCGGCCAAGGAACTGGATGCGCGGATTGCCCGCCGCCTGGGCCTTCAGCTCCGCCGCATAGTCGCCGTCGCCAAGGATAAGAAGGTCGGCGTCGGGGTACTTGTCCATCGCCGGAAAGACATCCTGCAGGCCCTTGATCTTTTCCAGCCGCCCCACGAACAGGAAATAGGGGCGCGGATGGCCCCGGTAGGGTTCGACCGCGCGGTGATCGAGGTCGGGCAGGAAATAGGGCAGGACCTGCATCGGCTGCTTCAGGCCGAAGTCGGCATGTTTCCTGCGCGAAAATTCCGATTTGGCGATGATGAGGTCGGCGTTGTCGAGCGCCCGGTCGAGAAGCCCGGAATAGCGCCAAAGCTGCGGCGGGCGGCGGTAATTTGCCACGCAGCGCAGGCAATGGCGCGCATCGCAAAGCTCCCGCCCGTGCCGCCACAGGACATGGGTCGGGCAGACCAGCCAATGTTCGTGCGCCTCATAGACCTTGAAGGCATCGCCATAGTCGAGAAGCCCCGGTCCGCCTACGAGCGAGGTATTGTTGTACCACAGGATATCGGGCCGCATCTCCTCGATCAGCGCGCGGATCCGCGTGCCATGCCAGATCGGCCGCCCGGTCTGCTGGGTCAGAAGGTTCGACAAGAACCCGCTGCGGGCGCGGAGGCCGATCCGCCGCACCCCGTCCGGCGCGCCTTCGGCCTGCACCTTGCCGCCGAGGATCAGATAGCTGTCCTCGTCATGAACGACCGTCACCTCATGGCCACGCGCCGCCAGTGCGCGTGCCATCCGCTGCACGCCTACCGCATCGCCGCCGAAGGAATAGGGCGGGTAGAAGGTGGTGAACAACAGGATCTTCAGTCTGCGCATCACGCCCCCTCGCCCCTCACAACGCGCATGAACAGCGCAAACCGGTCCCGCATCGCGGCAAAGGCGAAGCCGAGATAGACCACCACGCCGGCCGGCACCGCGGCGGCAAGCATATTCAGAGGATGTGTGGCGCCAGGAAGCTGCACCACGGCCAGGACCGCCAGCGCCATGATACCCGCGCCGGCCAGCGGCATCAGGTGGCACATTGCAAAGCCAAGCGCCGGGCGCCCGGCAATCTGCGCCACCGCCCTGAAATAGAAGGGCCAGAGCAGAAGGTGCGCCGCCACCACCGCGCCCGCGACCGCGACAATGCCGAAACGGGCGGCGATCCAGATCAGCCCGGCCATCAGAAGTGCCGCGCCCCAGGCCAGAAGCGCCACCGTCGCCGCGCGCCCCGCCGCCAGGCAGAAGGCGACCTGCACCCGCGCGATGCAGATATAGACCCCCATCGCCGCCAGAACGGTCAGCACCGGCGCCGCGCCCGCCCAGCCGGCGCCGAAGACCAGCGCGATCATCGGCGCGGCCAGGACCGAAAGCCCGGCAAAGAACGGGATGGCGACCGCCCCCGTCAGCCGCCCGAGGTCGAGAAGCAGCGCCCCCGCGTCGCCCCCCTGTCGCATCAGCACCGCAAAGGCCGATTGCGAGGCCTGCCGGAGCGGCGTGACAATCAGGAAGGACAGCGTTTCCACCAGTCGCCAGGCGACCGCGTAGAGCCCGGTCGCCTCTGGCCCAAGCGTCGCGCCGATCACCAGCGTTGGCACCTGCGTTGCGGCCAGCTCCCCCGCGCGCAGGCCCAGAACCTGCCCGCCGAATGTGGCCGCCAGCGCCAGATCAGCGCGCCGCACCTTCAGCCCCGGCCGCCAGCTGACCGCCCCCCAGGCCAGCACCGCGTTCGTCGTGATCAGGACCAGCCACTGGCCGACAAAACTCCAGACCCCGAAGCCCGCCAATGCCATGCCGATGCCGGTGATGCCGCCAAGGATCACCCCCGCCACCGCCCGGATCGCCAGGATGCGGAAAGCCAGATCGCGCCTCAGGATCGCCACCGGCACGGCATTCAGCGCCACGATCAGGACCGAGGGCGCGAGCGCGCGGATGAGCGTCGCAACCTCCGGCTCGCCATAGGCCTGTGCCGCGAATGGCGCGATAGCCCAGAGGGACAGACCAAGACCGGCTCCAAGCCCGACCAGCAGCCAGAACGTCGCGTTCAGCTCGCGCGCGCCCGCCTCGCGCGCCGCGATCAGATATTCCGACAGGCTTTCGCGCACGAGGCTTTCCGATAAGACGATGAAGACCGAGGCCATGGCCAGAAGCCCGTAGTCGCGCGCGCCGAGAAGCCGCGCCAACACCACGAACACCGCAAAATTCACTGCCTGTTCAAGCCAGTTTCCCGCGGCCATCCAGGCAACGCCGCGGCCAAAGGCCCGGTTGACGCTCATCAAAGCCCGGCCCAGGGCGCCATCAGCCGCCCCCTGACCCAACGAAGCGCCCGGCGCCGCACCAGATAGGCACTCCCCCGCCCGGCCAGATGGTCGCGCCAGCTGCTGAGATCGGTGAAATAATACATCTCAAGCCGCGGCAGGTCGAAACGGTCATCCCCTGGCCCCGCCTCATTCAACCGCGTGCCGACCGAAGTCTCATAGGCCCCGCGGATTGCCGCCCACTCCTGACGCCCCGCCTTGCCATAGGGCGGCGCGAAATGCGGGCAGGGGCAGCCAAGCTCGGCCTCGATCTCGTGCTTGGCAACCGCCAGCTCTTCGATGAGCTGCGCTGGCGTAAGCTCCGTCAGGTCGGAATGGGTCCGGGTGTGGCTGCCGAAAAGCACGCCTTCCCCCGCCAGCCGCGTGATCGTCGCCCAGTCCATCAGTGCCCGCGGCGGCGCGCCGATGCCGCGCCAGCCTTCTGGGCGACCAACGAACTGGGTCGGCAGATAGACGATCGGCCGAAAGCCGTACCGTTTCATCACCGGCCAGGCCACATCGGCGAAATCCTGAAAGCCGTCGTCGAAGGTGATCACAACCGACCGGCGCGGCAACTTGCCCGCAATCCGCGCCGCATACCAGTCATCAAGGGTGAGAACCGGCACCCGCGCCTCGGCCAGCAGCTTCATCTGCGCGGCAAAAACCTCAGGCGCGATTGCCGTCGCACCCCCGACCGTCGAGATCGAATGATACATCAGGATCGAGGTCCGCCAGCTCACCTCAGGTTCCTCTCCCAAAGTCCATATCCACGTTCTGTCCCGAAATACTCCGGGAGGGTCCGGGAGGGCAGAGCCCTCCCGGCGGGTCGGCCCGCCGCAGGCGGGACGAAATAAGCCTTCTCCCCATCAATCCTCCACCCGGTGATGTTCGAACTCCGCCCGCCGCTCTGCCCAGGCCTTACGATCGACCGACCCGTCCGCCGTCAGCACGTCGGCCGCGCCATAGGCCATGGCGAAGGCATGATGGGTATTGTCATGGGCGAAAAGCCCCTGCCGCCCGAACGACAGGAACCCCTCAAGCGAGGATAGCCAGCCGTCGACCGCCTCGAAATGCCGCTGATAGTCGAGGTCATAGACCGGATAGGCCTGCCCGATCCGCCTTGTCTCGCAGCGCAATACCTCGCATCTGACCGGCAGGCCCAGATCGTTCAGCCAGTTCACATAATGCCGCCCGATCTCCTCGTCGGACATGTCCCACCATTTTTCGCCGGGATCGCAGGGCAGTTCGCCGCAAAGGATGGTCAACCCCTTCGGCCCGGTTGCGGAATTGTAATTCTTCGGCTCCGACATCCGGCTCAGAGGCATGGAAAGCTCGGGGAAGTAATGGGCATCGTATTCGGTGAATCGGTCTGTCTTCAGGATCAGATAGACAAGGATCATGCCGCGGAACCGGATCGCCTTTGCCGCTGCCTGCACCGCCGCGGGCGCGGGCGGATCCATCAGCCGGACAGCCGTCGTCAGCGGGATGGTCGAATAGACCTGATCGGCGCTCAGCCGTTCCTCACCTGCCGGGCCCTTGACCACAAGGCCGGTCACGCGATTGTCCGTGCGTTCGATCCTGAGGATATCGGCGCCAAACGCATAGTCCGCGCCTGCCGCCTTGGACGCCGCAACCATCGCCTCGGAAATCTGCCCGAAACCCTTCCTCGGATAATAGAACCTTCCAGTCGTCGGCCCCTTCATGCCGGGCAGCATCCTCAGCATCTTGCCAAGGATCTTGCCGACCGAACCCGACGACACCCGCCGTTCGGCCAAGGTCACGGCCAGTTTGTCTGGATCGAGGCCCCAGAGCTTCTTCACGTAAGGGAAATAGAAGCTTTCCGAGATCGTCGGCCCAAGCCCGTCATAAAGGACGGAAGAAAAACTCCGCGCTCCGCCGCGCTTCTTGCGGAAGGGCTTCAGAAGCATGTCGCCGAAAAGCCTGACCGCGAAAGCGGGCGGCAGACGCAGCAGCGCGTCCAAAGGCTTCAGCGGGAAGTGGATCCAGCGCCCGCCAAGACGGATGCGGCCATGGCGGGGCTGCAGCAGCAGGTCCTCGCCCAGAAGCGCCTTCACATCGGCGATGACGGCGGGGTCCGCGACCGGGTGAAAACGGTGCGAGCCATAGTCGCACCAGATGCCCTCGATCTGAAAGCTGGTCGAATTGCCGCCCGCGCGGTCCGCCCGCTCCAGCACCCGCACGTCAGCCTTCTGCGCCTTGGTCAGCGCATGCGCCGCCGCAATTCCGGCAGGCCCCGCGCCCAGGATGATCACTTTCGGCTTTTCCGCCATCTTCAGTCCTCAATCACTTTGGCCGCACCGGTCAGGCGCAGGCCGGAAAAGGTCAGGACGAGCGCCCCGAGGAGGCCCGTCAGATAAAGAATCCCCTGCCAGGCGAGGCCGGAGGCCACGACCTGAGGCGCGCTGGCGCCGAAGGGCACGAGAAGAGCCGCAAGCGAGCTTTCCCTGACGCCGAGCCCGCCGAGCGAAATGGGCAGCGTCGAGACGATCTTGGCCAGCGGCCAGGCGAAGAACCAGGCGGCGAGCGGTACATCGACGCCCACCGGCAGCGCAAGGCGGACCGAGAGCCAGATCAGGAGCGACTGGATCGCGGCGGAGAAAAGTAGCGAGAAGAGGAGGAGGAAGGGCCGCCGTCCGAGGCTTCTGAATGCATCAGCCAGCCTGAGCGCCAGCCCCTTCGCGGGAAGCGCCGGAAAGCGCCCCCAAAGCCCGCGCGCGACGGCCGGAAAGATGAACAAGGCAAGGATAGCGCCGCCGATGATCACGCCGGACATGGTCCAGGCCAGCACGGGATTGCCGCCCTTCGCCAGAAAAGCAAGGCCAAGAAGGCTCAGCCCCGCTAGGCCCACCATGTCGATCAGCCGGTCGCCCACGGCGGCGGCGGCCACCTTAGGCCCGTCCTTCAGCGCCACATGGGCAAGGCCTGCCCGTACCGCGTCGCCGCCTGCCGCGCCGGGCAGCGCAAGATTGGCGGCAAGCCCGGCGAAATGGGCGCGGAGCGCCTGACCGAACGGCAGGGCGCGGTCCATCAGCAGCCACCATTTGCAGGCGGCTGCCACATGGGCGGCAAGGAAGGCCAGAAAGACCCCGAGGAAGAGGCCGGGCGTCAGGCGGCTGAAGCCCTCGAGGATTGCCTCTTTTGGCAGGAACCAGAAAATGAGCGCAAGGGCCCCAAAGGAGCCTGCCGCGCGGATCAGCCATTTGCGCAGGGCCCGGCTCATCGACGCCCCCGCGCAAACAGGGGCCGCTCTTCGATGCCTTCAGCACTCATCGCTGGCGCCTCCGGCCCGAAACCCGAGGAGCGGCCGAAGGCTGACGACGAGGCCCGGCCGGGGAAAAGTGCGATCAGGCCCACCTCAGGGCCTCAGATGCAGGCGCGAGATCATGTCGGCAATGAGCCCCAGCGACCAGATGATCAGCGCCGACAGGAAGGCGAAGATCGTGGTCTCCGACAGGTTGTCCATCCAGATGTCATAGAAGAACTTGATCGCGCCGACGCCCATCAGGCCCAGGCCGAGCGGGATGAAGACCCGAAGCGGGTTGAACAGCACCGTCATCCTCAGAACAAGGATGATGAAGTTGATGAAATCCACCGGCCGGATCTTCGACTTGCCCACGCGCTTGCCATATTGGATCGGCGTATAGATCATCCTCTTGCCGTTGCAGGACATGCAGAGCGTGATGGTTGTGGTGAAGGAAAACTTCTGCGGCAGAAGCGGGATGAAGGGCACAAGCTCCGATTTGCGGAAAACGCGCAGGCCAGAGTTCAGGTCGTTGAGTTTCCGCTCCGCAAGGAAGGAGGCGAAGGTGTTCAAGACCCATTTCGCGGGCTTCCTGATCCAGGGCACGTTCTTCATCGCAGCGCCCCGGTCGCCCACCACCATGTCCTGATCGCGGCACATCTTCAGCATCTCGGGCAGGTAGCGTGCCGGATAGGTGCCGTCGGCGTCGATGATCGCCACATATTCGTGCTGGGCGTGCTTGATGCCGCGCTTCAGGCTCGCGCCGTAGCCGGTGTTCACCTGATTGGTATCAACGACCACGCCGGTTGCGCGCGCGATTTCCAGCGTCCGGTCCTCAGAACCGTCGTCGATCACGATGATCTCGTAAGGAACCCCGGTCGCGTCCATTTCGACGCGCACATCCTCGATCGTCTGGCGCACCGCGCCTTCCTCGTTATAGGCAGGGATCACCACCGACAGGGAAAGCCCCTCGAACCCGTCCGCGACTTTCACGGCAGGCACGCTGTCCTTTGCCGCGCGGCTGCGACCCGCGGGCTTGGTGGCGACCTTCGCGCCTTGATCTTCAGGGGACATGCAAACGGTTCCTTACGCCAAAGACATGATATTCGATCAGGCACCAGGCAAAGGCACCCGCCGAATATACATAATAGACCTGATGATAGAGGATCGCCAAAAAGGCCCTGAGAAGGCCGAGATGGGCAATGAAAAAGGAAAAAAGAGGCCAGTTGGCGAGGATCACGACGGCTAGAAGGCCTGCTGGCCAGCCCCAGCCGATCAGCGGCATGAGAAGAACGGACAGAAGGAACACCCCGGCAAGGATCGCCCGCACGCGCTCCATCCGAGAAGTGTTGAGGTCGTCCGACAGGCCCTCGCGCGCGATCATCAGCCGCGACCATGGCAGGGCGCGGCGGAATATGTCGGTATGGATCGCCTGCCGCATCGTCCATTGCTTCAGATGCTTGCCGAGAAGCGCGGGATCGACGCAGATCACGCCGCCCGCCGCATGGATCCGGTAGCCAAGCTCGATATCCTCGATCGAGGGGACACGGTAGGTTTCCACGTCGAAGCCGCCAACCTTCTCGAACCAACTGGCACGGATGGCGCCGCAGCCGGCCCAGAAGGTGCGCGCCGTGCGGCGGGCGGTCTGATGGTAATAGCGGTGCATCAGGTTCTTGTAGCGCGCGAACCAGTTGCCTTCCGGTGTCGTGTCGTAGGAACCGAAGACGGCGGCGACCGTAGGGTCGGCGAAGGTGGCCCGAAGGCGCCGTGCGCCATCGGGCCACGCGATCACGTCGCTGTCGACGAACCACAGCACCTCGCCCGCCGCCACGCGCGCCGCAAGGTTCCTCGCCACACCAGGGCCGCCGTTCTTCGGCGTCACGATCACCCGCGCACCCATGATCCGCGCCACTTCGCCTGTGCGGTCGGGCGAGCGGTCGTCCACCACGATCACCTCCAGAACCTCACCGCGCTGATGCATGGCCATCAGCGGCTCAAGTACGCGCGGTAGCAAGTGTTCCGCCCGATAGGCGGGGACGATGACGGAAATGGTGGGGGCGGCGACCATCACAGTTTCTCGCGTGCGGTAGGCGGGCGGGCCGACCAGTAAAGCAGCATCGCCGCAAGCATTGGCACCAGCCAGATCACCCGTGCACCGTAGCGGTTTGCGGGCTGGGAAATGCCGCCGCAGACGAAGGCATTGGCAAGGACGCCCAGAAGGACCATCACGCCGAACACCCGCAGCCCCTTCGGCAGGCCGGGGCCCAGAAGCAGGATGACCGATAGGACGAGTGCCGCAGCATAATATGTGCGGTGCAGCCGCACGGATGTATCGATCCAGCGGCGGTCTTCGGCCAGCCGGCCGCGCAACAGTGGCCCGCTCAGCGTTTCCGTGACCACGCGGTTGCGCCGCACGATCTGATCCGTGGGGATGGTCATGTCGACGCTTACCATCGCCGATTGCTTGAGCGTATTGGCAATGAGCGCCCCCGCGACGGCCAACGGCATCTCCTTCAGCACGTCCGAGAAGAAGCCGATCTGCGCGTCGGCGACGGCTTTCTGATCCTCGGGCGTCATCAGTCTGTAGGAGCCGAGCCGCTTGCTCGTTTCGAAGAGGATATGCGAGGCGGTCAGGCGGTAAGGATCGTCAGAGATATGCAGCGCATCCCACAGCTTGCAGGTCGCGATGGCGCTGTCCGGGCAATGGGCCTCAAGCCAGTCGTAGCCCGGCCCGTCCTGGATCAGGCGGGCGGTGATATAGGGCTGGATGACCACATCGGACTTCACGGTCTTTGCCGCAACCATGCGGAAGGCTTGCTGCTGGGCGTAGCCGACGGCGACGATTGCGAGGAGGATGAGCGGTGGAAGCCACCAGCGCCGCCGCCCGGCAAGGACAGCGACAAGCGCCACGGCCGGAACCATCGCGGCGGCGATCCCGTAATGCGACAAGTGCGAGACGATGGCGACCGAGGCGAGCAGGAAAGCGGCCAAAAGTTCGCCCGGACGCATCTCGCGCCCAAAGGCGGTGATGGCGGCAACTGCGATCAGGAGGACGGGCGCCATCAGGTCGGGCATCAGGTAGGCGACATAGAAGGGGAGCGAGCCGAGCGATCCGGCGATGATCGCGAGTGCGGTCAGGACGACCGGGTCGAGCGCGGGTGCGTGAAGGCGGCGCACGATCTGCGCGACCAGCCAGAGGGTCGCGACAAGCACGCCGACGTTGAAGAGGATCAGCAGGTCGAACGCGCCTGCAGCGGCAAATAGACCCGCGAGCAGCGAATAGAAGGGCGAGCGCGAACCGTCGACCGTATGAGGCGTTGCGCCGCTGCCACCGGCGCTGGCGAGCGCTTCCGGCGCGGGAAGAAGGCCAAGGCTGCGCAGGGCCGCCATGCCCTGTTCATAATAACCCATCGTGTCGAAATAAAAGAGCGGCCGCCCGTTCACGATCAGCACGCTGAAGACAGCGAGCGTCGCGGCCAGCAACCACAGCACCCGTCGCACCATCCGCCGCTCGTGCCCCTGGGTCATGGCGCCGCCGCCCCGCTTCTCAGGCGGTCAAAATAGGCAATGGTCTGCATCAGCCCGTCGCGGAGCTTGACCTTCGGCTCCCAGCCGAGCGCCTTGCGGGCAAAGGAAATGTCGGGGCGGCGCTGGACTGGATCATCATGGGGCAGCGGTTCATAGACAAGTTTCGAGCGCGAGCCGGTCAGCTCGACCACCAGTTCGGCCAGTTCGCGGATCGTCATCTCGACCGGGTTGCCGATATTCATCGGGCCGGTGATCTCGTCACCTGTGTTCATCAGACGGATCAGCCCTTCGATCAGATCGTCCGCAAAGCAGAAGGACCGGGTCTGGCTCCCCTCGCCGTAGATGGTGATCGGCTTGCCCTCAAGCGCCTGCATGATGAAGTTCGACACCACGCGCCCATCCTGCGGATGCATGCGCGGCCCGTAGGTATTGAAGATGCGCGCGACCTTGATGCGCAGCTTGTGCTGGCGGTGATAGTCGAAAAACAGCGTCTCGGCGCAGCGCTTGCCCTCATCATAGCACGACCGGAAGCCGATCGGGTTGACGTTGCCCCAATAATCTTCGGTCTGGGGATGCACGACTGGGTCGCCGTAAACTTCGGATGTCGAGGCCTGCAGGATCTTGGCGCGCAGGCGTTTCGCGAGCCCCAGCATGTTGATCGCGCCATGGACGCTGGTTTTCGTCGTCTGCACCGGATCGTGCTGATAATGAACCGGGCTCGCCGGACAGGCGAGGTTGTAGATCTCGTCAACCTCCACATAGAGCGGGAAGGTCACGTCATGGCGCATGATTTCGAAGCGAGGATTGCCGATCAGATGGGCGACATTGTCGCGGCGCCCGGTGAAGTAATTGTCGACACAGAGGACATCATGGCCCGCGTCCAGCAAGCGTTCGCAGAGGTGCGAGCCCAGAAAGCCCGCGCCCCCCGTCACCAGAACGCGCTTCGATGTCAGACTCATTCCCTGTCTTCCTCCCGGCCACCCGCAGATATTTCAAGGTCAGCGGTGATCCCGATCCGCGCGCGGCTGCCTGTGGGCCAAGCGCCCGCCGCCTTGCAGACCGTCAATGACATCAACCAACCGCTATCGCTGAAACTCTGCACCCGGCAGCCAACCACATACTGCCTATAATCTTGATGCCTTAGTTCGGGCCAGCAATCCAGCCTGATGCTGCCGTGCTGTTTCGCGATTGCGATCAATCTGCCAACCGCCGGGCGATTGCGACGGCAGCGGCGGCGCGAGGAGCCGCAGAGGCCGCAGGGCGAGTCGGCTGGCGTTAATGCGCGCCACGCGTGGCGTCGAACGCCTCGACGATCGCACGCGCCCGTGTGCCGACTTCGGCCGGGCTCATGCCCGGCTTGTAGAGCGCGCTGCCGATGCCGAATCCGTCCGCCCCGGCACTGATCCAGCTTGCGAAATTCTCCGGCCCCGCGCCGCCGACTGCGAAAACCTGCGTGCCGCGCGGCAGGATCGCGCGTATTGCCTTCAGCCCCTCAGGCCCGACCATGGACCCGGGGAAAAGCTTCAGCCCGTCCGCCCCCGCCTGCAGGGCGGTGAAACATTCCGTCGGCGTCATCACGCCCGGCCAACTTTCCATGCCGTGCGCCTTGGACTGGCCGATCACCACCGGATCGCAATTGGGCGACACGATCAGCCGCCCGCCCGCATAGGCGACCGCCTCCACATCCGCCTCGGTCAGCACCGTGCCCGCCCCGATCAGCGCCCGGTCGCCAAAGGCGGCCGCAAGCTCGGCTATCGATTGCAGCGGCTCGGGAGAGTTGAGCGGCACTTCGATCCGGTCGATCCCGGCCTGCATGAGGGCGCGCCCGACCGGCACGGCCTCTACCGGGGTCAGTCCGCGCAGGATGGCGATGATCGGGCGGCTCATGACCGCCCTCCGGACGGGCGTACAACGGCGCGCGCATGCGCCGACCCGACGCGCGAAGGACGCCGCCGCAGCGAACGCGTGCCGCGACATACGGCAGCCCCGCCTTTCCTGAAAGGTCTCAAGTTCACAACGTTGCCCGCGCAGACATACGCCCGAATTTCGGGTGTGTTCGCGCCTAGATGGACCTGATCCACGTCCATGCCGCAAGTCTGGAATCCCGCCGTTGGCGCTCTTCCGCCGCGCCTTGATCCCGTCAGGAACGTGATGATTCGCCGGGCAGCGAGGGAAACACGCGCATCGGGAGCGGTTCGCATCATGAGCATGTCGGATCGGTCCGATATTCGGAACAAAGTTCTGTATATCAAGATCATAGGCCCGGTGGGTTGCATGGCGCAAGGGAGCTTCGGTGGGCACGGAGCCTGTCCGATGCCGTCGGCAAGGCATTGCCGGTTGTCTCATGAGAGAAGATCAGCGGCTGTAAGCGACTTTTCACCGGCCCTGGTTCGGTCTAAGACCCGGCGAAACCAGAGGATGACCCGATGCAGATTGAAGAAACGCCGCTTTCCGGCTGCCTTATTCTGACGCCACGCCGCTTTGGCGATGCACGCGGCTGGTTTTCCGAGGTCTGGAACAAGCAGACCCTGGCCGCGAACGGTATCCACTACGACTTCGTGCAGGACAATCATTCCAGCTCCAGCGAGGTTGGCACCGTGCGCGGTCTGCATTTCCAGTCGCCGCCGCATGCGCAGACCAAGTTGGTTCGCTGCGGGCGCGGCCGGGTGTTCGACGTTGCAGTCGATATCCGCGTCGGCTCGCCCACCTTCGGCCAATGGTTCGGCACAGAGCTTTCGGCAGAGAATGGCCGCCAGTTGCTGATCCCCGCGGGCTTCCTGCACGGGTTCGTCACCCGCGCGCCCGACAGCGAGCTTCTCTATAAATGTTCCGACGTCTATGCGCCTGCCTGCGATGGCGCGGTTCGGTTCGACGATCCCGATATCGGCATCGACTGGGGGGTAGACCCCGCGTCGGCAATCCTGTCGGACAAGGACCGGGCGGCCCCCTTCCTCAGGGATTTCCAGTCCCCCTTCACCTTCGAGGCCCGCGCATGAAACTTCTCGTCACCGGCGGCGCGGGCTTCATCGGATCGGCGGTCGTGCGCCGCGCCATCCACGCGGGCCATTCTGTAGTGAACCTCGACAAGCTGACCTATGCGGGTTCCCTGTCGAACGTGGCCGAAGTCTCGGGCAGCCCGAACTACGCTTTCGAGCAGGCCGACATCTGCGACCGGCCGCGCATCGATGCGATCCTCGCCAAGCATCAACCCGACGCGATCATGCATCTGGCAGCCGAAAGCCACGTCGACCGTTCGATCGACGGACCCGACACGTTCATCCAGACAAATATCAACGGCACCTATGTGATGCTGGAGGCCGCGCGCGCCTATTGGGTGGCGAAGGGCAGGCCCGCCGACTTCCGCTTCCATCATATCTCGACGGATGAGGTCTTTGGCTCGCTCGGCCCGACAGGCAAGTTCACCGAAGACACGCCCTACGACCCGCGCTCGCCCTATTCGGCTTCGAAGGCGGCGTCGGACCATCTGGTCCGCGCCTGGCACGAGACCTACGGCCTGCCGGTCGTCCTGACCAATTGTTCCAACAACTACGGCCCCTACCATTTCCCGGAAAAGCTCATTCCCGTGGTGATCCTCAAGGCGCTCGCCGGCGCACCGATCCCGATTTACGGCAAGGGCGACAATGTCCGCGACTGGCTGTTTGTCGAGGACCACGCCGACGCGCTCCTCCTCGTCGTGCAGAAGGGGGAACTGGGCCGCAGCTACAATATCGGCGGCGAGAATGAGGCGTCGAACCTCGACCTCGTGACAAAGATCTGCGCGATCCTTGATGAAAAGCGCCCCGGCAATGCGCCCTATGCCGAACAGATCACCTTCGTCGCCGACCGTCCGGGCCACGACCAGCGCTATGCGATCGATCCCGGCCGCATCCGCGAGGAACTGGGCTGGCGGCCGTCGGTCACGATCGACGAGGGGCTGGAGAAAACCGTGCAATGGTTCCTTGACCACGAAGACTGGTGGCGCGCGCTTCAGGACCGGGATGGGGTAGGCAAGAGGCTCGGGACCAACTCATGAAAGCCCTCATCTTCGGCACCACCGGCCAGGTCGCAATCGAGATCGCCCGCAACGCACCACTGGTCGGGATGGAGGTCGATGCGCTCGGCCGCGACCGCGCCGATCTGACCGATCCGGCGGCCTGTGCCGCACTGGTCGCGGCCACGGACGCCGACATCGTTATCAACGCGGCCGCCTATACGGCCGTGGATGCTGCCGAGGCAGACCGCGCGACCGCGCAGCTGGTGAATGGCGATGCGCCCGGTGCGATGGCTCGGGCGGCGGCGGCGCGGGGCCTGCCGTTCCTGCATGTCTCGACCGACTATGTCTTCGACGGCGCGGCCACACGGCCATGGGAAGAGAAAGATCCCGTTGCGCCACTTGGCGCCTATGGCGCGACGAAGCTTGACGGCGAGCGGCAGGTAACGGCGGCGAGCGGGCCGCATGTGATCCTGCGCACGGCCTGGGTTTTTTCGGCGCATGGCAAGAATTTCGTCAAGACGATGCTCCGTCTCGGCGCCGACCGCGAGATGCTGTCGGTCGTTGACGACCAGCGCGGCGGGCCGACCGCGGCGGATGAGATCGCGAAAGCCCTGATCGCGATCGGCCTGTCGTTTCACGAAGGCCGCGGACAGTCGGGCATCTTCCATTTCGCGGGCGGCCCCGCCTGCAGCTGGGCCGACTTCGCCGAGGCGATCTTCGCGGCCTCGTCGCTGCCGCGCAAACCGGCGGTCAAGCGCATCACGACGGCGGAGTTCCCCACTCCGGCAAAGCGCCCCGCGAATTCGGTGCTGAACTGCGCGAAAATCCGTGACATCTATTCGATCGGCCAGCCCGATTGGCGGACCGGCCTCAAGACCGTAATTCGTGAACTGGAGAGTGGCGCATGACGACAACGGGCCGCAAAGGCATCATCCTCGCAGGCGGGTCGGGAACGCGACTTTACCCGATCACCCATGCGGTGTCGAAACAGATGCTGCCGCTCTATGACAAGCCGATGATCTATTATCCGCTGTCGGCCTTGATGCTCGCGGGTATCCGCGAGGTCTGCATCATCTCGACCCCGCGCGACCTGCCGCAGTTCTCGGCACTTCTGGGTGATGGCAAGGACTGGGGCATGCGCTTCGACTATATCGTCCAGCCCTCGCCCGACGGGCTGGCGCAGGCCTATATCCTTGCAGAGGATTTCCTCGGCGGCGCGCCCTCGGCCATGGTTCTGGGCGACAATGTCTTCTTCGGAGAGGGCCTGCCCGCGCGTCTCGCCGCCGCTGATGAACGCGGAACCGGTGGCACGGTCTTCGGCTACCGCGTCTCGGACCCGGAACGTTATGGCGTGGTGGAGTTTGACCGCGAGGGTCGTGTCCTGTCACTGGTCGAAAAGCCGGAAAAGCCGAAGAGCTCCTACGCCGTCACGGGCATCTATTTCCTCGACGGCTCCGCGCCCGCCCGCGCCAAGGCGATCAAGCCTTCGCCGCGCGGCGAGCTGGAGATCACCGATCTTCTGAACCACTACCGGACCGACGGCACGCTGAATGTCGAAAAGCTCGGCCGTGGCTTTGCCTGGCTCGACACCGGCACCCATGAAAGCCTACTGGAAGCGGCCGAATTCATCCGCACCATCGAGGAGCGGCAGAACCTCAAGGTCGGCTGCCCCGAGGAGATCGCCTTCGAAAACGGCTGGATCGATGCGGGTCAGCTGCGGGAACTGGCGAAGCCCTACCTCAAGACCCAATATGGCCGCTATCTGGCGCGGATCGCCGACGAAGCGGAAGCCTGAGAAGCGCCGGGCTGGTCCTACCGGCCCAGCGCGCGGCGGAAGGACCGTTCCGCCAGATCGGCGGCGCGGTCCCAGCCGAACTGACGCGCGCGCGTCAGCGCGCGCGCTGCAAGCCTTTCCTGCAGACCCGGCGTAGCGAGGAGGTCGATAGCGCGCGCGGCCAGCTCTGCGGCGTCCTCGGGTTCGAAATAGAGGCCGGCATCGCCCACAACCTCGGGCAGGCTGCCCCGGTTCGCGGCAAGGACCGGCGTCCCGCAAGACATGGCCTCCAGAGCGGGCAGGCCGAACCCTTCCCAGAGCGAGGGCATCACGAGCGCGGAGGCCGCGTTCAGAAGCTCCGCCATCTCTTCATCCGGAATCTCGCCGGTAAAGAGGATCCGGTCGGACGTGCGGGCATCGCGGCTCGCCCCGGCTTTCAGCTCGTCGATATTGTCCCAGAACCTGGCGCCGGTCGTGCGGCCGACGATGGCGAGGCGGGTTTCGGGGCAGGCGGCGAGGATCGCTGGCATCGCCTCGATCAGCTTCAGCACGTTCTTGTGGCGGTTGAACCCGCCGACATAGACGAGGAGCGGCACGCCCGCAGGGATGCCGTGGCGCGCGCGCGCGGCGGCGCGGCGGGCGGGGTCGGGGATCGGCTTGAACAGGTCTTCCGCCCCTTCAGTCACCACATCGATCCGCTCGCGCCGCACCTTCAGAAGCGCGGCGATGTCGGCGGCAGAAGCCTCTGACACCGTCATCACCCGGCGCGCCTGCTTCAGCGCGAGCCAGGTTTTTGCTTTCCAGAACAGCTCGTTGCGTTTGGTCGGGAAGATCAGGTCGGGAAAGCGTTCGGGGATCGTGTCATGGATACAGACCACTTTCGGGACGCGCGAGAGCACCGGGTAGAAGGAATAGTGCGCCGGGAAGAAGAGGACATCGGCGCCAAGACGGGCGGCCGCTTTGGACTGGGTCCACATGTCCGCCCCGCCACGCGCGCCCTTGCCGCTGGCTGCCGCCGCCATCGACTGGCCCGCGCCGGCGACCACGACTGCGACCCCCGGCGGCACCGGCCGGTCGGGGGGCGTGTCGAACAGAAGTGTGTAGCGGAAGCCGCGGTCGCGTTCGGCAAGGGCAAAGACCATCGAGCGGGTGAAACGGCCAAAGCCGCGTTCATTGCCCCAGGAACTCGCATCAATGCCTACGTGAATCACCAGACGGCCCTTCATTGATCGCGCTGCGGCACCTATCGGGCCGCTCTCGCCGGACCATGGCCTGAAGGCGGCCGGACCGCAACGCCCGCGCGACTTTCGCTTGCCAGAGGCATGTCCCCCCGGCCATCTAGGCGGAATGGAACCGGCCCCGAAACAATTGCGCATCCTTGAGATCGGCACCCAGCTGGGGGTGGGCGGAATCACCCGCCATATCCTTGCGCTTCGCGAATGGCTGGTGGCGGCGGGTCATGAGGTGACGCTGGCCGGATCGCCGGATGTCTGGGTGAATGGGGGGACGGGGCATCCCTATCTCGAATTACCGGTGAACCGGGTGGCGGGCGGCGGCGGGCCGCTCCCGCGGCGGCTGATGGCGCTGGTAGGGGCGGCCTGGCGGCTCCGCCGCTGGCTGAAGCGCCATCCGGTGGATGTGATCCATGCCCATGACAGCGCGCCCGCGCTGGTGGCGGCGCTTGCGCGCAAGGGGCTGAATATTCCCTTGATCGTGACCTATCACGGGTCCGAGCCCGAGCGGATCGCGGGCTTCGGTCGGATCGCGCGGATGTGCGATCTGACGGTGACGCCGAGCCACCGGAGTGCGGAGGATCTGGCCACGATCGGCAGGGTGCCGCGCGAGCGGCTGAAGGTCATCGGGCTGGGGGTTGATCCGCCGCCCGAGGTCAGCGCGGCTGAGGTGGCGGCACTGCGCGCGCGGCTGATGGGCGATGGCGACCGGGTGATCCTGACGCTGGTGCGGCTGGCCCATCAGAAGGGCGTCGATATCCTGATCGAGTGCGTGGAGCGGCTGATGAAGGACCACCCCGGCTGGCGCTTCGTCGTGGCGGGCGACGGGCCGGACGAGGTGGCGCTGAAGGCGCTGGCGCGGGAGAGGGGCGTGCTGCCGGCGCTGAGTTTCATCGGCCGGACGTCGGAGCCGCACCTGCATCTTCTGGCGGCCGACCTTTTCCTTCTGACCTCGCGCTGGGAGGCCTTGCCCTTCACCATTGTCGAGGCGTTCCGGGCGGGGTGTCCGGCGGTGGCGACAGCCTGTTCCGGCGTTGTGGAACTGATTGACGAGAGCGTGGGGCGGATAGTGCCGGTGGGCGATGTCGGGGCGATCTGCGGGGCGGTCGAGGATGTGCTGGCGGACGAGACGGCACGGCTTGCGCTGAGTGCAGCCGCGCTGGAGCGGGCGGGCGAGGACCGCTTCGACCCCGACTGGATCCACCCGCAGTTCGAGACGCTCTATCGTAGCATGGCGCGACTGGGATGACGTCGTTAAGAAGGGGTTAAGGACAGGACCTTCGCTGAGGCGAAGGGGCTGTTTTGCAAGGAAATTCGCCGGAAGTTCAGGTGTAGTTTACGTATGTCTGCACGTATGCCTGCGCGTGGGCCTGAAGAGGCGCCCGGATGATGGTCCGGCGCGACCCGGCGGGCGGTGCGCGCCCTGAGTGGCGGAGCCGGGAGGGCTCTGCCCTCCCGGACCCTCCCGGGATACTTGGGCCACATTGAAGGAACGGGTGTTCAGGACGCGCGGACCCTCCCGTCTGAGGCCGGCACCTAGCCGTTTTCGCGCAGGACCGCGCCCGCCAAATAGAGCGAGCCGCAGATCAGGATGCGGGCGCCGGGCGCCTGTTTCGCAATTTTCTGAATAGCCGAAAAAACAGTCTCTGCCGTCTCCGCTTCGATGCCCGCGCCGAGGGCGGCGTCGCGGGTGGCTTCGGCGGCAAGCGTGTTCGCCTCGCCCGGGATCGAGATGGCGCTAAGGTGCCGCACCAGCGGCGCGAGCGGGCGCATGTAGCCCGCGACATCCTTGGTGTTGAGCATGCCGCAGACGAGGTAGGTGGGCCTCAAAGCCATGCGGGCGAGCGTCGCCGCGACCGCATGGCCGCCCGCCGGATTATGGCCGCCGTCGAGCCAGAGTTCGCAAGTGCCCGCTGCCTCGACAAGCGGGCCGTGGCTCAGGCGCTGCATCCGCGCGGGCCAGTAGGCTTTCGTCACCGCTGCCTCGTAGGCGGCCTCGTCGGCGCCGAGATGGCGCAGCGCCGCGAGTGCCGCGCCCGCATTGTCGATCTGGTGGGGGCCGGGGAGGTTGGGGAGGGGCAGGTCGAGAAGACCGTTTTCATCCTGAAAGATCAGCCGCCCGCGTTCCTCCCACGCGCGCCAGTGCTGGCCATGGACGAGGAGCGGGCAGCCAAGGCGCGCGGCTTTCGCCTCGATCACCTCTAGCCCCGCTTCTTCCTGCGGGCCAACGACGCAGGGCACGCCGCGCTTGAGGATTCCGGCCTTCTCGCCTGCGATTTCTGCCAGCGTTTCGCCAAGGTACTGCTGATGGTCGATCGAGACTGGGGTGATGATGGTGAGGCGCGGCACATCGACCACGTTCGTCGCATCAAGCCGCCCGCCGAGGCCGACCTCGAGCAATGTCCAGTCGGCGGGCGTGCGGGCGAAGGCCAGGAAGGCGGCGCAGGTGGTGATTTCGAAGAAGGTGATCGAGGTCCCGCCGTTTGCGCGGTCGCATTCGTCGAGGATGCGGCTGAGGTCGGGTTCGGAAATCAGCTCTCCGGCCAGCCGGATCCGTTCGTGGAAGCGGGCGAGATGGGGGGAGGTATAGGCATGGACCCTGTCGCCTTTGGCCTCCAACCCCGCGCGGATCATCGCCTGGGTCGAGCCCTTGCCGTTGGTGCCCGCGATATGGATCACCGGCGGCAGGCGGCGTTCGGGGTTGCCGAGCGCGGCGAGGAGCCGGTGCATCCGGTCGAGCGTGAGGTCGATGATCTTGGGGTGAAGCGACATCATCCGGGCGAGGATGAGATCTGAGCCTTCGGTCATGCTGCACCTTTGCGGCCTGTTTCCCGGGGCGGAGGCCGGGGGGCTGTCTGCCCCCCGGACCCCCCGAGGATATTTGGAAACAGAAGAGGGGATCAGGCGGTTTCGCTGGCCTTGCTGACGGGAGCGGGCAGGTCGCCCTTCACCGGGGGCGACTGGCGGGTGAGCATGCGCAGGATCGAGATCAGTTCCTCGCGCAGTTTCTTGCGGTGGGTCACCCGGTCGAGCATGCCATGGTCGAGGAGATATTCGGCGCGCTGGAAGCCTTCGGGCAGTTTCTCGCGGATCGTCTGTTCGATCACGCGGGGGCCGGCAAAGCAGATGAGCGCGTTCGGTTCGGCCAGTTGGACGTCTCCGAGCATCGCGTAGGAGGCGGTGACGCCGCCGGTGGTCGGGTGGGTGAGGACGACGATATAGGGCAGCCCCGCTTCCTTCAGCATCTCGACCGCCACCGTGGTGCGCGGCATCTGCATGAGCGAGAGAATGCCTTCCTGCATCCGAGCGCCACCGGCGGCGGAGAAGAGGATGAGCGGCAGTTTCTTCTTCACCGCCTGTTCGGCGGCGGCGATGATGGCATTGCCGACATACATGCCCATCGATCCGCCCATGAAGGTGAAATCCTGCGCGGCGGCGACGATGCGGGTGCGGCCGATCTCGCCCTCGGCCACCAGCATCGCATCCTTCTCGCCGGTCGATTTCTGCGCGGCTTTCATCCGGTCGGGATATTTCTTCTGGTCGCGGAAATGGAGGGGATCGGCGATCGGTTCCGGCACCTTGATCTCGGTGAAGATACCGCCGTCGAAGAAGGCGGCGAACCGTTCGCGCGGTGTGATCGCCATGTGATGGTCGCAGTTGGTGCAGACGTTCTGATTGTCGGCCAGTTCGCGGTGGAAGAGCATGGTTCCGCATTCGGAACATTTGGTCCAGAGATTGTCCGGCACCTCGCGGCGCGAGAAGAGCGAGTTGATCTTGGGCCGGACATAGTTGGTGATCCAGTTCATGGTCGTTCGCCTTCGTCTCTGGTCGGAGCCTCCCAATTAAGCCCGGGCGGGGTGAAATGCAATGTCGGGTGCGGGTTCCCGGGCCGGTCAGACCCGCCGCTCAGATTCGGAGCGCGAGGCGGACGGCAAGCCAGGCGAGCAGGATGGTGAGGAAGTCGACGAAGAGGATCGGCAGGACGTCGTCGGGGGACGAGAGGTCGATGGTTCTGGTCCAGAGGGCGAGCCCGTCCATGTCGCCCCGGACGCCGATGAAGAGGAAGGCCGCGAGATTGTTGGCGAAATGCAGGCCCACGGCGGCGCCGATCGTGCCGGTGCGGGCGGTGAGGTCGGCGGCGGCGAGGCCGAAGAGCGTGGCCCAGAGGACGATGGGCCAGGCGTTCGCGCCATAGGGCCCCGGCTGATAATGGCCAAGCCCGAAGAGGAGTGAGGAGAGGCCTGCCCAGACGAGGGGCGAGCGGAAACGCGCCGCCAGTTCCTGCATCAGGTAGCCGCGGAACACGAGTTCTTCGGCTGTCACCTGCAGGAGGATGCCGAGAAGGGCGGCGGGCAGGTAGAGAAGGAAGGTCGCCAGCACGAGGCCGGTGTCCGGCCGTTCGGTGGCGAGTGCCACGAGGAGAGCCAGGATGGTGACGGCGAGGACGGCGCGGGCTGCGGTGCGGAAATCGGCCAGCGCGGCGCGGTGGTTGCCGAAGAGCGTCGCGGCGCTGCGGCCGTGGATCAGGCGCACCGTGATCAGGACCGCAAGGGCCATGCCGGTGAAGGAATAGAGCAGAAGAAGTGCCGCGCCGGGCGTCGTGGCGCGGAGCATCGCCTGGGCGATGCCGGCGGCGAGGAGGGTGCCGTAGCGCTGCTGCAGGAAGATGCCGAGGCAGAAGAGGAAGGCGAGATAGAGGACGACCACCGAGACCGCGCCGAGGAGCGGTCGCCAGAGCGGCTGACGCTGGGCAGCGACGGGGGCCGTGAAGGCGCGGAGCGGGCGGTAGTGGGGGCCGAGGTCTTTCATCGGGGTGAGCCTATGCGGGGCCGGGGGGAAGGTGCAATCCGGCTTGTATCGCGCGGGTGCCGCGGACTATTCAGGGGCGGGGGGGAGAAAGGCAGGGCATCGGTGATAGGTTCAGTCTGGCGTCTGCGCGGATTCTTGGCGCCGCTTGTCGTGATGCTCGCCCTGGTCTGCGGCGCGGGCGATGCTGGTGCGAAGGCCGCGCCGTCGAAGATGAAGATCGGGCCGGGCGCCCTGACCATCGCGGCGCCGCCGGGCTTTTGCGTCGATACCAAGGCCAGCCATAATCTGGAGACCGGGGCCTTCGTCCTTTTCGGCAGTTGCGCGGCGCTGGGGCAGTCGAGCTTGGCGTCGAAGCCGAAGAAAGCGGCGATCCTGACCGCCTATGTGACGCCTGGGGCGCCCGAGGGCGATGTCTTTGCCGCGTCTTTCCCCTCGATGGCGAAATTCCTGGCCTCGGACCCGGGCCGCAAGGCGCTGAGCCGGGCGGGCAAGGCAAAGACGGTGACGATCCAGCGGATCGTGTCGGCCAAGGATGTGCTTTATATCCTCGCGACCGACAGCGCGCGGCTGGAGGGGCAGGATGTCGAGCCGGATTATTGGCGGGCGCTTTTCGCGCTCGATGGTCAGATCGTGACGCTTTCGGTGCTGGGCCTGACGAAGCAGCCGCTGTCTTCGGACGAAAAGCGCAGCCTTTTGGAAAAGTTTGTGAGTAAGGTGCGGTCGGAGAACCGTTGAAGAGGACGGGCGCAGCACGGATGGCGATCGGCAGGTTGGACAGGTGGCGATTGAAGCGCGAACTGGCGCGCTGGCGGCGCTGGGCCGGGGCTGCGGGCGGCATGGAGGCGGCGGAGCTGATGGAACTCCGGGCGTCGGCCAAGAGCCTTGGCCGTGCGGCGGGCCAGCTGGCGCGGCGTGCGGAGAGCGAGATGGTGCGCCATCTCGGGGTCGGCGCCGGGCCGGTTCATGCGCCGCCCATGTCGGACGTTGCCTGGCGGCCGGAGGCCTGGTCTACCGCCACCCGGATAAGCGAGAGCGGGCCGCAGGGGCGCAAGATCGGCGAGGAGCTGACGCTTTATCATGACTGTCCGCTCGGGCTTTTGTCGCTGCGCCAGCGGCCGAACGGGTCAGAGGATCGGGCGCCCTTCGGGCTGGTCCTGACAGTCTATGATTTTCAGGGCAGCTATCTGTCGCTGTCATTGCAGGTACCGCCTGACAGGTTCGCGCTGACCGGAAGCCAGCATGTGATCGCGGTCGATCTGACGCTGAGGTCCGAGGCGCCGCAATCCTTTCTCGCGCGGTTGAATATCACTCACGCTGGCACCACGGCACAGACGACTGCCGGGCTCAACCGGCAGGGCGACCGCGCCCTGGCGGAATTCGACCTTGCGGCCCTGCATCTGAACGACAAGCGAATCGAGCGAATATGGATCGACCTTTTCGTCGAGCGCCCGTCGATGAACCGGATCGCGATCGCTGACTTCGTGGTCTCGCGCCGGCCGCGGGCGCCGATCTGAGGGGATGGGAATGGAGCTTCTGGAAAGCAGGATCGCCAAGGGCATCTGGCACGGGCTGGTCAAGGCCGGTGCCGCGCCCGGGATCGAGATCTGGTGGGGCGAGGAACGGCTGGCGGACCTGTCGGTTGAGGCTGCCACAGGGGCAGCGGGGCACTGGCGCCTCATCGCCCCGATACCGGCGGCGGCCATTGAGGAAGGTGTGCAGGTCTTTCAGGTGATCGACCGCGCATCTGGCGTGCGGCTTGGCCATTTCGCGATCAGCGCGGGCACGCCGGACGGCACCGATCTTGTCGCCGAGATCGCGCTCTTGCGCGCCGATCTGGACTTGCTGGCGCGGGCCTTCAGGCAGCACTGTCGCGAGGGTTGAGCAACGCCCAAAATGCCCGATGTGACGCAGCGTCTTCCGTGACATAGGGGCCGATTCCGGGGCAGGGTCCTGCCGCTGACCGGAGGGCGCATGTCTGACTATCCCCACCTTCTTTCGCCGCTCGACCTTGGGCATGTGACCCTGCCGAACCGGGTCTTGATGGGGTCGATGCACACCAATCTGGAAGAGGTGGGCGACTGGAACCGGGTGGCGGAATTCTATGCCGAGCGGGCGCGCGGCGGTGTCGGGCTGATGGTCACCGGCGGCATGGCGCCGAACCGCGAGGGGGGCGTGTTTCCGGGTGCAGCGGGCCTTTTCTCGGACAAGGATATCGCGAACCACCAGACGGTGACGGCGCGCGTGCAGGAGGCGGGCGGGCGGATCGCGATGCAGATCCTGCATGCCGGGCGCTATGCCTACGGGCCGGAATGCGTGGCGCCATCGCCTATCAAGTCGCCGATCTCTCCCTTCCCGCCGAAGGAACTGGATGAGGCCGGGATCGAAAAGCAGATCGCGGATATCGTCACCGCGGCTACCCGCGCCCGCGAGGCGGGTTATGACGGGGTGGAGGTAATGGGGTCGGAGGGCTATTTCCTCAACCAGTTTCTTGTCGCCCACACCAACAAGCGCACCGACCGCTGGGGCGGGTCATACGAGAACCGCATGCGCCTGCCGGTCGAGGTGGTGCGCCGGGTCCGTGAAGCGGTGGGCAATGACTTCATCCTGATCTATCGGCTGTCGATGATCGATCTGGTGCCCGAAGGCTCGACCTGGGACGAGGTGGTGACGCTTGCAAAGGCCATTGAGGCGGCGGGCGCCTCGATGATCAATACGGGCATCGGCTGGCATGAGGCACGCATTCCGACGATCGCCACATCGGTGCCGCGCGCGGCTTTCGCCTGGGTGACGAAGAAAATGATGGGCGAGGTGAAGATCCCGCTGATCACCTCGAACCGGATCAACAGCCCCGAGGTGGCCGAACAGGTGCTGGCCGAGGGATGCGCCGACATGGTGTCGATGGCGCGGCCCTTCCTCGCCGATCCGCATTTCGTGCGGAAGGCGGCGACGGGACGGGCGGCCGAGATCGCGCCCTGCATCGCCTGCAACCAGGCCTGTCTGGATCACACATTCTCGGGCAAGCTGACATCCTGCCTTGTCAATCCGCGTGCCTGCCATGAGACGGAACTGGTGATGCCGCCTGCCGCCGAGGTGAAGAAAATTGCCGTGGTGGGCGCCGGTCCCGCCGGCCTGGCGGCGGCGCTGGCGCTGGATGAGCGCGGCCATGCTGTGACCCTGTTCGAGCGGTCGAGCGAGATCGGCGGGCAGCTGAACCTTGCCAAGCGCGTGCCGGGCAAGGAGGAGTTTCACGGTTTCGTCGACTGGTTCCGGACCCGCGTCGGCCTTAGCGGAATCGATCTCAGGCTGAACAGCCTCGCCCGGCCCGAGGATCTGGCCGGGTACGACGAGGTGATCATCGCGACCGGCGTGCGGCCGCGCGATCCGGGGATCGAGACCTGCGCGGGTGCGCAGGTGGCGAGCTATGCCGATATCCTGACCGGCAGCGTGGTTGCGGGCGAGAAGGTCGCGGTGATCGGCGCGGGCGGCATCGGGTTCGATGTGGCCGAATTTCTGGTCGAGCCGCATCCGAGCCCGACGGTGCGCCCGGCAGACTGGCGCCATGAATGGGGCGTTGCCGATCCGGCGGACCGCGCAGGCGGGCTTGGCCGCCCGGCGCCCGAACCCGCGGCGCGGCAGGTCGTCCTGTTGCAGCGCAAGCCGGAACGGCCCGGTCGCCATCTGGGCAAGACCACGGGCTGGATCCACCGCGCCACCTTGCAGGCCAAGGGCGTCGAGATGCTGGGCGGGGTTAATTACGAACGGATCGCGATGACGGGCCTGCGGGTTTCCTTTGGCCCGGAGCGTGAGAACGGCCGCCTTATTCCGGTGGAAACAGTCGTTCTGTGCGCCGGACAGGAAAGCGAACGCGGTCTTGCCGACCTTCTGATCGCGCAGGGCCGCAAGGTTCATGTGATCGGTGGCGCCGATTTGGCGGCCGAACTTGACGCAAAAAGGGCGATCGATCAGGGCACGCGGCTGGCAGCAATCCTCTGATTTTCCTTAAATTGTTGGGCGGGGCCGCCCGAGCGGGCGCCCCGGTGTAAACCATTTGGAACCCTTCGGGGCAAAATTGGGCCTATCGGTTCCGAACAATACCCTAGTCTTGTCGGGTCGTTTCCGCATTCTTGCCCAAATTGGCGTCGATACCGGTCCGCGGCGGGCAATGTCTATTCAGGGTGCACAATGGACCGACTTACAGAAATGGAGGCCTTCGCCACCGTCGTAGACCAGGGGGGGTTTACCGACGCGGCCAAGAAGATGGGGATTTCGAAATCCGCTGTCTCCAAACACGTTTCCGCGCTTGAGGCCCGCCTCGGCGCACGTCTTTTGAACCGTACGACCCGGCGCGTTTCGCCGACCGAGATTGGACTGGCCTATTACGACCGAGCCCGCCGCGTTCTGAACGATGCGGGCGAAGCGGATGCCCTTGTCACCTCGATGCAATCTGCACCATCCGGGCTTCTGCGGATATCGGTCGCCACTGACTTTGGCGTCAATCTGCTTTCGCCGATTCTGGGGGACTTCCTGCTGGAATATCCCGAGATCACGGTGAACATGGTTTTGAACAACCGCTATGTGGAACTCATCTCTGAAGGGTTCGATATGGCCATTCGGGTGGGCGAGCTTGAGGATTCCACCCTGCGTGCGCGCAAGCTGACCGACACAGCCAAGCGCATGATCGGCTCGCCCGCTTATTTTTCGCGCTACGGCCGTCCGCAGAAGATCGACGATCTGAACGAGCACAAGCTTTTGCATTACTCGAATCAGGCCTCTGGCAACGTCTGGAAGATCACCGCGCCCTCGGGCGAGAAGCGGCAGATCCGCACGGCGGGCTGGCTGACGGTGAACGATGGCCAGTCGCTTCTGAACGCGGCGATCTCGGGTCTTGGCATCGCCTATCTGCCGTCGTTCCTTTACGCCGATGCGATGAAGCAGGGGCTGGTGGAAGAGGCGATTTCCGATCTGCCGGTAGAGACCTTGGGCATCTATGCCGTCTATCCGCCGGGCCGTTTCACCCAGCCGAAGGTGCGCGCCTTCATCGACTTTCTCGCCCAGGCCTTTGTCGACAAGGGCCCGGACGCCTGGTAAGCCACACGCCCCCCAGACCGCCAGTTTGGGGCGTCTGACCGGCTGCCACCGGATCATCAGCGGGTCGAGGTAAGCACCACCTCGACCCGTCTGTTTTTCTGCCTGCCCTCTTCGGTCAGATTGCTGGCGCGCGGCGCCAGATAACCCGCGCCCTGCGCCTCGATCCGCGCGGGGTCGGCGCCGAATTCGGACACCAGACGCGCCGCGACCGCCTCGGCCCGGCGGCGCGAGAGCGCGATATTGGCATCGAGACTGCCCGAGGCATCGGTATGGCCGACGATGGCGATCTTCGCTTCGGGATTGTCGGCGAGGAACTGCGCGAGAGCCGCCAACTCGCCCGGTGCGGTCACCTGAAGCTCTGCCGAGCCGGAGGCGAAACTGAACCCGTCCAGAACGCTGTGACCGTCCGCAAGCAGCGCGGCGGCCAGATCGCTGGCGACGGACAGGGACGGTTCGGGCGGCGGCTGAGCGGGAGTGGGTTGCGCTGTGCCGGTTTGTGCAGGGTTGGGCGGCGGTGGCGGTGGCGGCGCGCCCGGCGTGCCGCTGCCGGAAATATGGACCATCTCGACGAAATCCGTTGCCCCGGCGCGACTGATCATCAGGCCGACATAATCGGCGCCGGGGCCGACACCCTTGACCGCAGAAAGGTAGCGGAAGTCCGAGAGATCGACATGCATGTCGGGTTCGGGAAAGAGCGCGAGATCATAGCGGAAATCGAAGCCGCCGCAGGCATCGGTGGCGCAGGCGAAAATCACGCCATAGCCCTGATCGGTGAGGGCCTGCCTCAGGCTTTCCGCGCGTTGGAGTGTGCCCGTCCCCTCGGGCAGGCGCCAGGCGGTGCGGGTGATGGTGCCCGCAAGCACGACCTTCGGCATGCGCCCGCCTTCCCAGGCGCCGACAGGCAGGTCATAGGCGGCGCCTTCGGCGGGTCGCGAGGTCGTTTGCAGGCCTGCGTCGAGGCCCGGCAACAAGGGCGGAGCGGCCTGTGCCGCGGCGGCGAGAAGGGCCGTGGCAACGGCTATGAGGAGCGTGCGTCTCATCCGGCGCGATAATGGTATCGGCCGACGGGACCCATGCCGAGCCGTTCGTAAAGCGCGCGGGCCGGGACGTTCGCTTCGGTAACGGCAAGGCCAAGACGTAGGGCGCCCGCGTCACGCGCCCAGGCTGCCGCCGCGCGCATCTGGTTCCGGGCCAGCGCCTTGCGGCGGAAATCGGGTGCCACATGCAGCGCATGAAGCATCGCCAGATCGCCATCGATGGCAATGTATAGGACCCCCGCCGCGCGATCCTCGACCCGGCCGAGGATCGCGGTCTTGGGTAGCGTGCAGCGCGCCATCACCGCCTGCCGCGCTGCGCCGATGCCGCTCTCGGCCCAGAGATCGGCCATGATGGCGAGCGGCGGCCAGATCGGGAAGCTGGTCATGTGGCGGGGCGGTTCTGCCGTAAGAGCATCGAGCGGCGCCTCGTAGAGCACGGTCGGATCGACGATGCGGAAGCCCCGGCGTGCGAGTTCCTCGTCTTCTGCCACATCGCCGTCGCGTAGTGAGAAGAGTGGTGGCTGACCGAGAGCGGCCTGCGCCTCGATTGCCATGTCGATGGTCGCGCTCGCGTCCTCACCCGCGACGGTGGCCGCCGATACGCGCTTGCCGCCGCCCCGGCCCTCGCGCACCAGCCAGCCGCCCGCGCGGTGCATCGAGGCGGCGGGCCAGGTACTGTCGAGGGCGGCGAGAAGATCGGTCATGCAGCCGCGCCGCCCACAAGCGCCGCGAGTCGCAGCATGGCCGCATCAAGCCGCGCGGCATCCTGACCACGGACGACGAGGTTGGTGCCATAGACACCGTCCTGCACGAACGGGTAGGAGCCGAAGGAGAGGTCGGAAAATTCCTCTGCCAGCGCGCGCAGGGGTTCGGCGATCACGCCTTCGCCGCGCATCACCCGCAGGGTCTGCGACAGAAGCGGCCTGCCGCCCGTGAGGCGGGGCAGGAGCGAGGCGACCATGGCCTGGAAGATCGTGGGCACGCCGGCCATCACATGAACATTTTCGAGCGTGAAGCCCGGCGCGGCGGAAATCGGATTGTCGATGAGCATCGCACCCTCGGGAATGCGCGCCATGCGGAGCCGCGCCTCGTTCAGCTCGACCCCCGAACGGTCGTAATGGGCCTGAAGAAGCGCCCGCGCATCGGCCCGGACCGAGATCGGCAGGCCGAAGGCGGCGGCGACGGCATCTGCGGTGATGTCGTCATGGGTGGGGCCGATGCCGCCCGAGGTGAAGAGATTGTCGGTCGTCCTGCGCAGGGCGTTCACCGCCTGGACGATCGCCTCATGCCGGTCGGAGACGAAGCGCGCCTCGACAAGGTCGATGCCGATCCGGGAAAGCTCGCCCGCGAGGTAATGCATGTTGGCGTCGCGGGTGCGCCCCGACAGGATCTCGTCGCCGATGATCAGGATGGAGGCGGTAGGGTTCTGCATCGCGGCCTTTCATCACCAATGCCTCCCCCTATAGGCCGCCCGTTTCCCCCCGAAAAGCCCCGGCTCTGGCCAAGCGCGGATTTCTTCACTATCTAGGGCGGGATTTCGAAAGGACCGGCCCCGTGGACGAACCGCGCACCCGTCAGACCAAGGACGGCATCACCCTTCATGAGCCCGCCGATTTCGCGGGCATGCTCAAGGCGGGCCGCGTGGCGGCGGAAATCCTCGATCAGGTGGGTGGTCTGGTGGCGCCCGGTGTGACGACCGAGGTCCTGGACGATTTCATCCGGGCCGAGATCGAGCGGCGTGCGGTCGTGTCGGCGACAATCGGCTATCGCGGCTATCAGCACGCCTCCTGCATCAGCGTGAACCATGTGGTCTGCCACGGGATACCCGGGCCGAAGGTCTTGAAAGACGGCGATATCCTGAACATCGATGTCACCGTGATCGTCGATGGCTGGTATGGCGATACGAGCCGGATGTATGTGGCGGGCGATCTGCCCCGGAAGGCCGAGCGGCTGATCCAGGTCACGCATGACGCCTTGTTCAAGGGGATTGAGGCTGTCCGGCCGGGCAAGACCTTCGGCGATATCGGCCATGCGATCCAGTCCTACGTCGAGGCGAACCGCATGTCGGTGGTGCGCGATTTCTGCGGCCATGGATTGGGGCGCGTCTTCCATGCGCCGCCGAACGTCCTGCATTACGGCCGCCCCGGCACCGGGCCGCGGCTGGAAGAGGGTATGTTCTTCACCATCGAGCCGATGGTGAACCTCGGCCGGCCGGAGACCAAGGTCCTGGCCGATGACTGGACGGCGGTGACGCGCGACAAATCGTTGTCGGCACAGTTCGAGCATTCGGTGGGCGTGACGGCGGATGGCTGCGAGCTGTTCACGCTTTCGCCCGCAGGCAAGTTCCACCCGACCTGGTAGGTTCGCCGCCTTCGGCGTCGATCCGCCGGGGGGCGCTGCCCCCCGGACCCCCCCGGAGTATTTCGGGACAGAACGTGATCAGAGACAGAGAAGGTCCTGGAGGTCGGCCATTGCCCTGAAAGGTATGGCACCTATTGCGGCGAGGCGGTTGCCGTCGGTGCCGGCGGCGAAACCGTAGCAGCACATGCCGGCGGCGAGGGCGGCGCGGACACCGCTTGGACTGTCTTCGATGACAGCGCAGCGGGCGGGGTCGGCGCCGAGGGCGCGGGCGGCGTGGAGATAGAGGTCGGGCGCGGGTTTGGGGCGGGCCACGTCTTCGCGCGAGAAGATGCGGCCTTCGAGGCGCGCGTGCAGGGCGGGATGCTGTCCGAGGGTGACGGCCATCTTGCGGTGTGGGCCGTTCGAGCCGACGGCATGGGGAATGGCGGCCTTGTCGAGCGCGTCAAGCAGGGGTTCGATGCCCGGGATCAGGGGCGTGCCTTCGGCGAGGCGGGCGAACATTTCTTCGTATGTGGCTTCGACCCAGTCCTCGGGCAGGCGGGCGCCGCGGCGGCGGGCCTCGTCGGCCGCGCTTGCGAGCGTGCCGCCGAGGAAGAGGCTTTCGATCTCGGCGGGCACGAGGGGCAGGCCGTGGCGCGCGAGGCTGTCTGCGAAGAGGCGCAGGGTGATCTTTTCGCTGTCGACGATCACGCCGTCGCAGTCGAAGAGGACGGCGGCGGGCCTCATGCCGGGAGCCGCAGGATGGTGACGATCGTGTCGCCGTATCTGCGCTGGTCGAGTGGTTCGAGGTCGACGGGCGGGATCGGGGGGGCGCTTTCCTCCCAGACGATCAGGGCGCCCTTCGCGAGCCAGCCGCCCGCGAGGCAGGAGGCCAGCGCCTTTTCGCCCAAGCCCTTGCCGTAGGGCGGGTCGAGGAAGACGAGATCGTGGGCGGGGCCGCGATGGGGGCTCATCCGGGTTGCGTCGTGGCGCCAGATGTCGGTGGTGCCCGCGGCCTGCATCAGCTCGATATTGCGGCGGAGAAGCGCGCGGGCGGCAGTGCCGTCATCGACGAAGGTCACGCGCGCGGCGCCGCGCGAGAGGGCTTCGAGCCCGAGCGCGCCGGTGCCGGCGAAAAGGTCAAGGACACGCGCGCCCTGCACGGGATTGCCGTAGGGGCCGTTGAGGAGGAGGTTGAAGATTGCCTCGCGCACCCGGTCGGAGGTGGGACGCAAGTGGGCGGTGGCATCGCCCGTGCCCACCTCTGCAAGCTTCAAGCCCCGTCGTGTGCCACCGATGATACGCATGATGCCGCCCTAAATCGCCAGCGGCCGGGGCGCTGTGTCCCGGAAGCTCTTCCGCCCTGCCAGACGGTCGACCAGCGTTTCCAGCCGGGGTCGACCGCGCCACGCGATCGGGCCGCGCGACTCGGTCCAAAGGATCAGGCAGGCGAAGGCAATGTCCGGCAGCGACAAGCCTTCGGACAGGAACCCATCCGACAGAAGGCGGCTTTCCAGCCAGTCCAGGGTTGCGGTGACACGCTCGCGCCCGCGCGCATCCATATCGAAACCGAGCCGGTTCGGGCCAACAGGCTTCAGTCCCGCCCAGATACGATAGCGTATGCCGGCGATCTGGTCTCCAAGCGCAAGGATGACTGCGAGCAGCTGGCGATCGTTAAGCGGGTAGGCAGACAGGCGGAACGGGAGGGGCACCTCTTGAAACGTCGCAGCCTTGTCGCCCATCGCTTCCATCGCGATTTCGGTGGGAAAGTGAGGCGCGCCGTCCACCATCAGGACCGGAACCTGGCCCAGCGGGTTCACTTCGAAGAATGCGGGTGCAGGCGGGAAGTCGATCACCTCCCTCTCCTCCATTGCCAGTCCAAGTTCGCGTGCCATGACCCGCAGCATCCGTGCGAAGGGAGACCCGTCGACATAGTGACAGACGAGGATGCTCATCTCAGCCTTTCAACAGAGGTTTCAAGTCGGCCGCGGGGTCGGCGATGATGGCCGGGTCGGGCGACTTGCCGCCCTCGATCAGGCGCTTGCCGATCATGTAGGCGCGGCTGTCGTTCATCGCGTCGACCGCAAGAAGGCGGTCGCCCTGATAGTACCAGAAGGAGGTCGCGCCCGCCTCGCCGGGGCGGGTGACGATCCGGTCATAGCCGGTGTTCAGCCCCGCGATCTGCAGCTTGCAGTCATACTGGTCGGACCAGAACCAGGGTTTGGCCTCGTAGGTCTTTCCGGCACCGAGCATGTTCTCGGCCACCAGTTCGGCCTGGTCGATGGCGTTGCCGACGCTTTCAAGCCGGATGCGCCCCCCCTGATGCGGGAAGGAGGCGCAGTCGCCAGCGGCCCAGATATGCGGGTTGGAGGTGCGGCCCTGTTCATCCGTTCGGATGCCGTTTTCGATGGCGAGGCCCGCGGCCTCGGCCAGATCGCTGTTCGGCAGGATGCCGATGCCGACGATGACGAGATCGGCCGAAATCTCGCGGCCGTCCGAGAGGCGCGCGCCGGTGACATGCGTCTCGCCCGTGAGCCGGTCGAGGCCGGTGCCTTCGATAATCGTGACGCCATGGGCGGCATGCAGGTCGCGGAAATAGGCCGAGGTTTCGGGGGCGGCGACACGCTGCAGGATGCGGGGGGCGGCTTCGATGACGGTGACTTTCAGCCCGAGTTTCGCGGCGACGGCGGCAGCCTCCAGCCCGATGTAGCCGCCGCCGACGATCACGGCACTGCCACCGTTGCGCATCAGGGGTTCCATCCGGTCGATGTCGGCGAGCGTGCGGACGGTGAAGACATTCTCCAGAGCGCCACCTATGGCAGCCGGTAGCGTTCGGGGGCGCGAGCCGGTGGTGAGGGCCAGTTGGTCGTAGTCCAGCGTTTCGCCATCCACGGTCAGGGTCCGCGCGGCGGTGTCGATGGCGCTGACCCGGGCGCCGAGGCGGAGCGTGACCTTCTGTTCGGCCCAGAAGGCGGGGGCGCGGAGGTAAAGCCGCTCAAGCTCCATCTCGCCCAGGAGATAGCCTTTCGACAGGGGCGGACGCTGATAGGGGGGAACCGGTTCTTCGCCGATCAGGGTGAGGGCGCCGGTATAGCCGAGTGCCCGCAGCTTCGCTGCGAGCGAGGCACCTGCCTGACCGGCCCCAATAATCACGATGCCGCTCATCCGATATTCTCCCTCTGGTCCTCGCAGGCTGGAAACCTATATCGTCGACACGGGAGAACGCAACGCGAGAGGATGAACGATGCAGCTATCGGTAGGCGGGCGCATGCCCGAGGCCAGTCTCGTTACCATGGGGGCCAGCGGACCCGAGACGGTTCAATTGAGCGACAGGCTTAAGGGTCGCAAGGTAGTGGTCTTCGCCTTGCCGGGCGCATTCACCGGCCCCTGCTCGACCTCTCACATCCCGAGCTTCATCCGGACAGCGGAGAAGTTTCGTGCGAAAGGTGTCGAGGAAATCATCTGCATTTCCGTCAACGACCCGTTCACGCTGAAGGCCTGGGGCGAGGCGACCGGGGCAACCAAGGCGGGAATCGTCCACCTCGGCGATGCCGATGGGTCTATGACCAAGGGCCTCGGCCTCGATTTCACCGCGCCGCATCTTGGTCTGATCGGGCGGTCGAACCGGTACGCGGCGCTGGTCGAGGACGGGGTCATCACCCGCCTGAACGTGGACAAGCCGGGTGAATGCAATATCTCGCAGGGCGAGGCGCTGCTCGATACGCTCTGACGGTTCTTGATCGGCATTCGGGAGGGGCTGTCAGGCCCCTTTCCGGGCGGCGCGTTCCTCGCACAGGCAGGTGACCGGTTCGGAGTGGTCGCGCTGGACGTCTGCCGCTCCCGCCAGTTTGTCGAGGCGTTTGGCGAAGGTCAGGTCGAGTGTGGAGAGGCCCGGCGCGTCATGGGTCGTGAGCGTCACGTCCACCACATTGTAGACGTTCGACCATTCGGGATGGTGGTTGAGCTTCTCGGCCACGAGAGCCGCGCGGGACATGAAGCCCCAGGCTTCGGAAAAGCTTTTGAATTTCCAGATCTTGCGGATTGCGTCGCGGCCCGCGACGGCGCGCCAGCCGCTGTCGCCCAGGGCGGGCAGTTCGCTTGCGCGTTCCTCTTTGCTCAGGGCGTCGGGCATCACTCTTCCTCTCTCATATCAGTGCCGCTGGGAGTGTTTCGTCCCGGAGGCAAGGTTTCAATCCCCCGCGCGGTCCGGTCCGGCGCGGAAGGGGCCGAGGTCGGCCAGTGCCGCGATCTCTTGCCCGACCGCCTCGCGTTCGGCCTTAAGATAGCGCTCGACCGCGCGGGCGAGGCCGGGGTCGGCCAGCCAGTGCAGCGAATAGGTGGGTACGGGCAGATAGCCGCGCGCGAGTTTGTGGTCGCCCTGTGCCCCCGCCTCGACCCGGGCAAGGCTGTTGGCGATGGCGAAGTCGATGGCCTGATAATAGCAGGCTTCGAAATGCAGGCAGGGGTGATCCTCGATCGCGCCCCAGTAGCGGCCGTAGAGCGTATCGCGGCCGATGAAGTTCAGGGCGCCTGCGACGGGCTGGCCGTTCCGTTCGGCGAGGACGAGCATCACGTCGTCGCGCATCGTCTCGTGGATAAGGTCGAAAAAGGCGCGGGTCAGGTAGGGGTGGCCCCATTTGCGGCTACCGGTGTCCTGATAGAAGGTCCAGAAGGCGTCCCAGTGGGCGGGTTCTATCCGGTCGCCGGTCAGCTGGCGGATGGTGCCGCCGAAGGACTGCGCCAGCGCACGTTCCTTGCGGATCGTCTTGCGCTTGCGCGAGGAGAGGTCGCCGAGGAAAGCGTCGAAGCTAGCGTAGCCGCGGTTTTCCCAGTGGAACTGCTGGGTGAGGCGCGGCAGGAGGCCGGCGGTCTGGCCCCAGTGCCATTCCTCCTCTGTGCAGAAGGTGATGTGGAGAGACGAGATGTCGTTCTGGCGGGCGAGTTGCAGGGCGCCGCCGAGGAGCGCCTCGCGCGCGTCGGGGCGGTCGGGGCGGCAGAGCAAGCGGCGACCGGTGACCGGGGTGAAGGGGACGGCGGACTGCAGTTTCGGGTAGTAGCGCCCGCCCGCGCGTTCGTAGGCGTCGGCCCAGCTGTGATCGAAGATATATTCGCCCTGGCTGTGGCTTTTGGCGTAGAGCGGCAGGACACCTATCAGATCGTCGCCGTCGCGGGCGGCAAGATGCAGGCTTTGCCAGCCGGTGCCCGGGCCGATGGAGCCGGATTTCTCGAGTGCGGAGAGGAAGCGGTGGGTCAGGAAAGGATTCGCTGCGCGGCCTTGGGCCGCCTCGGGCGCGGCGCAGGCATCCCAGTCGCCGGGGGCGATCTTGTCGAGGCTGTCGAGGACGGCGACGGTCAGGTTCATGCCGCGAGGGGGGCTGGTTGGCGCCCCGGCGTCAAGGGGCAAACGGTGCTGCGTAGGATTCGAAGGTCACATTCTCGGCAACCGTGCGGGCCTTGGCTTCCGCCTCGGGCGAGCGGATCGTCCAGCAGAGGATGCGAGTGCCCTTGGCCTTCAGCGCCGCGATGAGTGGCCGGTCGAGGTCGGCGGCCTCGTGCGAGATGAAGCTGGCGCCGACCCGGTCGAGATCGGGGATCTCGCGCAGATGGTCGCGAACCGGGGCGGGCAGCAGCGGCCAGTCCTCGGCCCGGTAGGCGCTGGTCGTCAGGCCGCGCGGCCGGTCGGGGGCGTGGCGGGCGAGCGCGGCCACCGAATGCGGGTTGAAGGACATAAGCGCCACATCGCCCGCATAGCCTTGAAGCGCCTCGGCCACCGCCCTTTCCAGATCGCCCACGGCGGGGCCCATGGCGCCGTCCTGATCCTTGATCTCGATCAGCAGCGGTACCCGGCCTGCGACGATGCTCAGGACGTCGGCGAGCGTCGGCACGCCTTCGTCCGCGTCGAGAAGCGGCAGGGCGCCAAGTTCGGCCGCCGTCAGGCCGCGGATGCGGCCGGGCTGGCCGGTCAGGCGGCGCAGGTCGTAATCGTGAAAGACCATCGGCACGCCGTCGGCCGATGGCTGGATGTCGATCTCTATTCCGTAGCCCGCCGCGATGGCGGCCCTGATCGCAGCGCGGGAATTCTCCGGCCGCAGGGCGGCGCGGTCGTGCAGCGCGCGATGCGTGATCGGTAGGCGCAGGAAGGCGTCGGGCAGGGGCGGGCGGGTTACGGTCATTTGATCTGGACGACGGCCTCGATCTCGACCGCGACGCCCAAGGGGAGCGCGGGGGCGGAGACGGCGGCGCGGGCATGGCGGCCCGCATCGCCGAAGACCTCGACCATCAGGTCGGAGCAGCCGTTGATCACCTTGGGCTGGTCGGTGAAATCGCCGGTCGAATTGACGAAACCGGTGAGCTTGACCACGCGCACCACGCGGTCGAGGTCGCCGCCACAGGCCGCGCGGACCTGGGCGAGGATCGAGAGCCCGCAGGCCCTGGCGGCGGTGGCACCGGCGGCCACATCCATGTCGGCGCCGAGGCGGCCCTTGATCAGACCGTCCTTCGACTGGCTGATCTGGCCCGAGACGAAGACAAGATCGCCCGACTGGACGTAAGGCACGTAATTGGCAGCGGGCGCCGGGGCGTCCGGCAGCTCCAACCCAAGCTCTGCGAGCCGCGCGTCAATCTTGCCGGTCATATCCACCTCCCTGATCGGTCGGCGGGCACCCTAGGGGCAGGGCGACGGCTCTTCAAGCCCGTCCGGTGCGGCTCAGTTGGAGTTTGCGGCGAGCTGGCGGGTCAGGAAGGTTGAAGCATCGAGCGCGAGGCGCTGGCCCGCCGCGTCGCAGTCCGGCATCGAGAAGCTGACGGCACCGGTGCGCGGCACCGCGCGGCCTTCCGCTGTGGCCACGGTCACCAGAAGGTCGCGCGCGCAATTCGCCGCGCCGACCTCGACCACCAGCATCGGCCGGGCGGCGTCGGCGCTTGCGGGCAGTGTCAGCACTTCGGCAAGGAGCGGATCGTCCAGCGTCGGATCGCCGAGGCGGGTCAGGTAGCCGCCCCTGCCGAGCGAGGGATGGCCCGGCGTCGCGGGCGCGATCAGGCCGGGGGCGTCGAAGGCGGCGCCGTTCGCTAGCGCGTTCAGATGCAGGCCGTCCTGCCCGCGAAGCTGAAGCGCGATGCGCACCACCGTGCCGATATCGGGAACCGGGATGACCTGTTCCAGCCGGATGCCGCGCTCCATCGTCACCTCGACCGCGCCGGCGGTACCGAGCGCCGGAATAGTCGTCGCGTAGGTGCCCGTGGCCGAGAGGCGGGCCGCGAAGGTCAGGGAGGCATGGCTGACGCGGACCACTTCGCCCGCATGGCAGGGGGCGGAGAGGGAAAGGCCGAGCATCGCGGTGCGGAGCTTGACGAGTTTGAGCGTCGGTTCGGCGCAGGCGACGCCATAGGCGTCATATTCGCGGGTCACGGCAGAGAGGTCGGGCACCGCCACGTCGTTTGCGCTGGTCGCGCGTGCGACGACACGGACGATATTCGCCTGCGGGGTCAGGGCGGGCGTGGGAAGGTCGGGGAAGTCCGGCAGGCTTTGCCGCAGGTTGGCGGCGAGGGCGGTTTCCGCCGCGCCGTCCTGTGCCGGTGCGGGCGCGATGGCTGCCGTCAGCTGCGCCGCGCCGATGGCGGGCTCGCCCCCGCCGACCGACGGCAGGCCGATCCGACCGCTGGCGACCGTGGTGGCGGCTGCGGCCACGATCAGCCCGCTTGCGGCGAGGAGGACGGAGCGTTTGAGTGACATGGCGGACTGCCTCCAGAGCTCAGACGCCTTCGGGCTAGGCGAAGACTTTGGCAGCAGGGTGGCTCAAACGTGAAAGGAACGGGCCGAAAGACGCGGCCCGTTCGTAGCGCGACCGGTCAGGCGACGCGGCCGTGGCAGCTTTTGAACCTCTTGCCCGACCCGCAGGGGCAGGCGTCATTGCGGCCCGGATTGCCCCAGGTTGCGGGGTCGGCCTCGTCAAACCCGGCGAGTCTTTCCGGTTGTGGCTGGGCGGCGGCGGCCGGGGCCGCATCCGCGAGCGCCGGTTCCTTGGGTTGCGCGGCCTTCTGCGTGCCCTGCTGCTGGGCGAGGAACTGCTGGATCATCGCCTGTTGCTCTTCCTCGGTCATCGGGCGGACTTGGGAAAGCTTCTGCGTCACCTCCGAGCGGAGGCCGTCAAGGAGGTTCTCGAAGAGCTGGAAGGCTTCGGACTTGTATTCCGACAGCGGGTCACGCTGGGCATAGCCGCGGAAACCCACGACCGAGCGCAGATGTTCAAGAGTCAGGAGGTGGTCGCGCCATTTTTGGTCGATCGTCTGCAGGAGGAACTGCTTTTCGACTTGGCGCATGGTCTCGGGGCCGAAGGCCTCGGTCTTTTCGGCCATCATCTTGTCGGAGGCTTCGTACAGCCGTTCGCGCACGGCGTCCTGATCGACGCCCTCTTCGGCCGCCCAGTCGGCGACCGGAACGTCGAGGTTCATCTGCCGCGCCGCCGCTTCGCGCAGACCGGCGGTATCCCACTGATCGGGATAGCTTTTCGGCGGCATATGCTCATCCACCAGATCGTCCACGACCTGATGGCGCATGTCCTGCACGATCTCTTCGATGTCCTCGGTCGACATGATCTCCATGCGCTGGCCGAAGATCGCCTTGCGCTGGTCGTTCATCACGTCGTCGAACTTCAGAAGCTGCTTGCGGATGTCGAAATTGCGGCCCTCGACCTTCGCCTGCGCGCGTTCGAGCGATTTGTTGACCCAGGGGTGAACGATCGATTCGCCTTCCTTCATGCCGAGCGTGGACAGAACCTTGTCCAGCCTGTCTGACCCGAAGATGCGCATCAGGTCATCTTCGAGCGAGAGGTAGAAGGAGGACCGCCCCGGGTCGCCCTGACGGCCCGATCGGCCGCGCAGCTGATTGTCGATCCGGCGGCTTTCGTGGCGTTCGGTGGCCAAGACGAAAAGGCCGCCCGCCGCTTTCACCGCATCCTCGTCGGCCTTGTGTTCGGCCTCGATCCGGGCGCGCACCTCGTCGGGATGGCCCTCGGGGTCGGCGGCGATCGCCTCCATCACCTTGAACTCGACATTGCCGCCGAGTTTGATGTCGGTCCCGCGACCGGCCATGTTGGTGGCGATGGTGACGGCGCCGAGCTTGCCCGCATCGGCGACGATCTTGGCTTCCTGTTCATGCTGGCGGGCATTGAGCACATTGTGCGGAATGCCTTCCTTCTTCAGCATTTCGGAAATCATCTCAGATTTCTCGATCGAGGTCGTGCCGACGAGGATCGGCTGGCCCTTATCATGCGCCTTCTGGATGCGCTTGATGATCGCCTCGTATTTCTCGCGGGCGGTGCGATAGACCTGATCGTGGTCGTCCTTGCGTTCGACCGGGCGGTTGGTCGGGACTTCGACGACGCCAAGCCGGTAGATTTCGGCGAATTCCTCGGCCTCGGTCGCCGCCGTACCGGTCATGCCGGCGAGCTTGTCATAGAGGCGGAAATAATTCTGGAAGGTGACCTGCGCGAGCGTCACGTTTTCAGGCTGGACGCGCACGCCTTCCTTGGCCTCGATCGCCTGATGCAGACCGTCCGACAGACGGCGGCCCTTCATCATGCGGCCGGTGAATTCGTCGATCAGGATCACTTCGTTATCGCGGACGATATAGTGCTGGTCGCGCTGGAAGAGCTTGTGGGCGCGCAAGGCTTGCGTCACGTGATGGACGATGGTCGTCGATTCCGGGTCATAAAGCGTCTGGTTTTCCGGCAGGACGCCCGAGGCCTGCAGGCGCTTTTCCATATATTCGTTGCCATCTTCGGTGAAGGTGGCATTGCGGGTCTTTTCGTCGACCTTGTAATGTTCCGGCTGCAGCTCGGGGATGTATTTGTCGAGCGTATTGTAAAGTTCCGACCGGTCCTGCGAGGGGCCGGAGATGATCAGGGGTGTCCGCGCTTCGTCGATCAGGATCGAATCCACCTCGTCGACGATCGCGAAATTGTGGCCGCGCTGGGCCATTTCCTCGAGCGACCCCTTCATGTTGTCGCGCAGGTAATCGAAGCCAAGCTCGTTGTTCGTGGCGTAAGTGATATCGGCGCGATAGGCGTCGCGCTTTTCCTGATCGCCCTGGAACGGATAGACGACGCCGGTGGTCATGCCCAAAGCGGAATAGACCTTGCCCATCCAGTCGGCGTCGCGCTTGGCGAGATAATCGTTCACCGTGACGACATGCACGCCCTTGCCGGAAAGCGCGTTCAGATAGGCCGGGAAGGTCGCGACCAGCGTCTTGCCCTCGCCGGTGCGCATTTCGGCGATATTGCCCTGGTGCAGGAAGATGCCGCCCATCAGCTGCACATCGAAGGCACGAAGCCCCAGCGCGCGTTTCGCCGCCTCGCGGCAGTTGGCGAAGGCTTCGGGCAGGACTTTCTCTAGGCTTTCGCCACCCGCCACCCGCGCCTTAAGTTCCGCGGTCTTTTCCTTCAGCCCCTCGTCCGAGAGCTTTTCGAACTCCGGCTCCAGCGCGTTGATTTTTTCGACGAGCGGGCGCACGGATTTGACCTTGCGGTCGTTCGGGCTGCCGAAGACCTTCCGTGCGATTGTTCCAAGACCCAGCATTTTCTCTCCGCTCGGGTTGCGCGATATCCTGCCGAGATCGGCCTTGCCGCGGATTGCCCTCAGGCCTAGATAGGCGCAGAAACCGGGCGGGCGGGGCCGTTCGAGGCTTCAGGCGATGTAAGCGGCTGCCCCCCGATAGTCAACGTCGCAAGGGTTTGCGACCCATCAGGAGCTTGTGAGAATGATGAAATCCGGACTTTTGCTGTCGGTTGCCCTTGCGGCACTGACGCTCGCGGCGCCCGCCCGCGCCGAGGAGCCGACGGCTGCGACGGTCATCGCGACGGTGAACGGCACGGACATCACGCTTGGCCATCTGATCGCGGCGCGCGAGGCACTGCCCGAACAATATAAGGCTCTGCCGGACGAGGTTCTGTTCAACGGCGTTCTGGAACAGCTGATCCAGCAGACGGCGCTGGCGCAGGAAGCGGAAAAGGCGCCGAAGAAGCTCGACCTTCTGATGATCGAGAACCAGAAACGGTCTTACCTGTCGGCGACGGTGCTCGATGCCGCCGCCGCCTCGGCGGTGACGGACGAGGCGCTCAAGAAGCTTTACGAGGAAAAATACGTGAACGCCGAGCCGACCAAGGAATATGACGCCGATCATATTCTGGTCGCGACCGAGGACGAGGCGAAGGCGATCAAGGCAGACCTGGACGCGGGCGGTGATTTTGCCGCCATCGCCAAGGAAAAGTCGCAAGACCCGGGGTCGGCAGCCAATGGCGGCGATCTGGGCTGGTTCGGGCTCGGCATGATGGTCAAGCCGTTCGAGGATGCGGTGGTGGCACTGGAAAAGGGCAAGATCTCCGACCCGGTCCAGACCGATTTCGGCTGGCATGTCATCAAGCTCAATGACGTGCGCGTCGCCGAGGCGCCGAAGTTCGAGGATGTGAAGCCCGAGCTTGAGGGCGACCTGCGCCAGGCCGCGGTCGAGGCGCGGGTGACGGAGCTGACCGAAGGCGCTTCGGTCGTGCGCAACAGCGAGGGGATCGATCCGACGATCCTGAAGAAGGTCGAGCTGCTCGACGCGGCTGAATAAGCAAGACGGGAAAGGGCGGGCGCCATGGGCAAGAGTGACAGGGACTGGAAGGCCAAGGTCGAGAAACTCAAGGCCAAGGTCGCGAAGCTCAGATCTAGGCTGGAGGCGGCACCCGCCGCCTCCGCTGCGAAGGCGAAGGCGGCAAAGCCCGTCTCGCCCTTGGCGCCGGAAAGCTTCCCCGCCCTGCCCTCGATCGCGGGCGCTGAATTCGCCGCCGTCGAGGCCGGGGTGAAGTATCAAAATCGCAAGGATGTGATGCTTGTCCGCCTCGCCCCCGGCACGGTGATCGCGGGCGCGTTCACCAAATCGACCACGCGGTCCGCCTGCGTCCGCGACTGCCAAGCGAAACTCGCGTTGAAAGACACGGCTGGCGAGGGCGCGGCGATCATCGTCAATTCCGGCAATTCCAACGCTTTCACCGGCAAGGTAGGCGAAGAGGCGATGGGTGCGGTGACCGGCGCGGTCGCGGGCGCGCTCAACCTGCCGGTCACGCGTGTCTTTTCCTCCTCGACCGGCGTGATCGGCGAGCCCTTGCCGCATGAGAAGATCACCGCGAAGATTCCCGATCTGGTGGCGCGGCTTGATGCCGATGCGGTCGAAATGGCGGCCCGCGCGATCATGACCACCGACACCTTCCCGAAAGGTGCCGCGGCGACCGTGCAGGGCGAGGGAGGCGCGATCCATATTTCCGGCATCGCCAAGGGCTCGGGCATGATCGCGCCCGACATGGCGACGATGCTGGTCTATATCTTCACCGACGCGAAGATCGCCCAGACCAGCCTGCAGAAGATGGTGTCGCGCCATGTGGGCGCGACCTTCAATTCGATCACCGTCGACAGCGATACATCAACCTCCGACACGCTTCTGGTCGCCGCGACCGGCCAAAGCCCGGCGGCGGAGGTGAAGGGCGAGGTCGCCAAGGCCTTCGAGGCGGCGCTGAAGGGCGTGATGCTGTCGCTTGCCCAGCAGGTGGTGCGCGACGGCGAGGGGGCCACGAAATTCGTCGAGGTCCGCGTCAGTGGCGCGGCTTCTGACGAAGACGCCGCCCGCGCCGCCTTCGCCATCGCCAATTCACCGCTCGTCAAGACCGCCGTCGCGGGCGAGGATCCGAACTGGGGCCGGATCGTCGCGGCCATCGGCAAGTCCGGCGCGGCGGCCGACCGCGACCGGCTGACGATCCGCTTCGGCGACATCCTTGTCGCCGAGAAAGGCTGGCGCGCGCCCAGCTACCGCGAGGAAGATGGCGCCGCCTACATGAAACAGTCCGACCTGATCATCGCCGTCGACCTCGGCCAGGGCCGCGCGAAGCGCACGGTCTGGACCTGCGACCTTACCGCCCGCTATGTCGCGATCAATGCCGATTACCGGTCCTGATCTTCATCTTGGTGCAATTCGCTCACGGGCGTCCGGGGGTGTGAAACCCCCGGCTTGCGGCCGATGAAAGTGCTCCTCGTTTCCGCCGTCGCGCTCATCGACGCCGATGGCCGCGTGCTGCTGGCCCAGAGGCCGGAAGGCAAGTCGCTCGCCGGGCTTTGGGAATTTCCCGGCGGCAAGGTCGAGCCGGGCGAGACGCCCGAGGCCTGCCTGATCCGCGAGCTGAAGGAGGAACTGGGCATCGACACCTGGAAAAGCTGCCTCGCACCCCTGACCTTCGCGAGCCACAGCTACGAGGACTTCCACCTCTTGATGCCCTTGTTCGCCTGCCGTCGCTGGCAGGGCACCCCGCAGCCACATGAAGGCCAGCGCCTTGCCTGGGTGCGCGCAAATGATCTGAAGGACTATCCGATGCCGCCCGCCGACCTGCCGCTCATCCCGATCCTGCGCGACTGGCTCTGACCCCTGCGACCGATTCCACCATGGGTAGAATCTTTTTCGATTCCGGCCACAATTCACACTTGCAAAGTCACGAATTTATGTCAGCCTGACATCAGGTTCGTTAACTGGCAGGCAAGCATGGCGGACTTACACTCTCGGCAGCCCAATACAGGGGAAACAGGGATGCTGCGCACCATCACTCTCGGCAGCTGCGTGCAGGTACAGGGCACGTTCGAGCGGCAGCTGGATAACGGCAAGATTCTCGTGCGGGTGGGCGACCGCCTGTTCGAAGGGTTTCCCGTCCAGAAGAAAGCCGCCTGACGGCACCAGTATTCCGGCACCGGACGAAATGAAATGGGGGCGTTTCCGCCCCCATTTTCGTCAGCTGAGCTTGCGCTCGATCTCTTCGCGCTCGAAGATCTCGATCACGTCGTTCTGGCGGATATCGTCATAGGCCTCGAAGGCCATGCCGCATTCCTGCCCCGACTGCACTTCCTTGACTTCGTCCTTGAATCTCTTGAGGGTTTTCAGCGTTCCCTCGTGGATCACGACGTTGTCGCGCAGGAGGCGCACACCGGCCGAGCGGCGCGCGACGCCCTCGGTGACAAGGCAGCCCGCCACCTTGCCGACGCCCGAGACCTTGAAGACTTCGAGGATCTTCGCATAGCCGATGAAGTTCTCGCGCACCTCGGCCTTGAGGAGACCCGAGGCCGCGGCTTTGATGTCATCGACCAGATCGTAGATGATCGAGTAATAGCGGATCTCGACGCCCTTCTGGTTTGCGGCATTGCGCGCGGGCGCATTGGCGCGGACGTTGAAGCCGATGACCGGCGCGTTCGAGGCTTCGGCCAGGCCGATGTCCGATTCGGTGATCGCGCCGACGCCATAATGCAGGACGCGGACCCGAACCTCGTCGTTGCCGATTTTTTCCATAGCCTGAACAATCGCCTCGGCGGATCCCTGCACGTCGGCCTTCACCACCACGGGCAGTTCGGCGACATTCTGGTCGGCCTTGGCCTTGGCCATCAGCTGTTCCAGCGTCGTTGCCGCACCCGCTGCGGCGCGCTTGTCCTTCGCCGCTTTCTCGCGGTAGGTGGCGATTTCGCGGGCCTGCGCCTCGGTCTCGACGACGTTCAGAACGTCGCCCGCCTCGGGGGTGCCGTTGAGGCCCAAGACCTCGACAGGCACCGAAGGTCCGGCTTCCTTCACCCGGTCGCCCTTGTCGTTGATGAGCGCGCGGACCTTGCCCCATTGTTCACCGACAACGAAGATATCGCCCTGCTTCAGCGTGCCGTGCTGCACAAGCACCGTGGCAACCGGGCCACGGCCCACATCGAGCTTGGCTTCGATCACCGCGCCTTGCGCCGCGCGGCCGGGGTTGGCCTGAAGTTCCAGAATCTCGGCCTGCAGCGCGATGGCTTCAAGAAGCGTGTCGAGCCCTTTGCCGGTCTTGGCCGAAACCTCGACATCCTGCACATCGCCCGACAGGGCCTCGACCACCACCTCATGCTGCAGAAGATCGGTACGGACCTTCTGGGGATTGGCGTCGGGCTTGTCGCACTTGTTGATCGCAACGATCATCGGCACCTTGGCGGCCTTGGCATGGTTGATCGCCTCGACCGTCTGCGGCATGACCGCGTCGTCCGCCGCCACGACCAGAACCACGATATCCGTCACCTGGGCGCCACGGGCGCGCATCGAGGTGAAGGCCGCGTGGCCGGGCGTGTCGAGGAAGGTCAGGATGCTGCCGTTCGAGGCTTTCACCTGATAGGCGCCGATATGCTGGGTGATGCCGCCCGCTTCGCCCGAGACCACGTTGGTCTTGCGGATCGCGTCGAGAAGCGAGGTCTTGCCGTGGTCGACATGGCCCATGATCGTGATGATCGGCGGGCGCGCCTCGAGGTCTTCGGCCTTGTCGTCGACCGTGTCGATGACCTGTTCGACGTCGGCGTCCGAGACGCGCACCGCCTTGTGGCCAAATTCCTCGATCACCAGTTCCGCCGTATCGGCGTCGATCGACTGGTTCATCGTGACCATCATGCCCATCTTCATGAGCGACTTCACGACATCCGCCGCGCGTTCGGCCATCCGGTTGGCGAGTTCCGAGACGACGATCATCTCGGGCAGCTGCACGTCGCGCGACTGTTTCTCGGCCTTGTGACCAAAGCCCATCGCCTTCTGGCGGGCCTTTTCCTGCTTGCGCTTCATCGCGGCGAGCGAGCGCTGGCGCCCGCCCTCGCCGTCGAGCGCGTCGGAGATGGTCAGCTTGCCGGTGCGGCGACCTTCGTCGCCGCGGGCGGCCTTGCCGCGCGCATCGCGGTCGCCCGCGCCGCCACGCTCGTCGCGTTCGCGGTCGGTCTTGCGCGGGCCGACGGTCGCGACGCCTTTGGTCGCGGCCCGTGCAGCGGCGGCTTCTGCGGCGGCCGGATCGGCCGGTGCGGCGCCTGCGGCAGCAGGCTTTGCGGCGGGCGCGGGCTTCGCCCGGCTCGCGGGCTTGGTGCCCAGAACTTCCTGGCGACGTGCCTCGCGCTGCTCGGCCGCCTCGCGGGCGGCCTCCTTGGCGCGACGCTCATCCTCTTCGGCCTTCTGGCGCAGAAGATCCTGATGCTCGCGCTCGGCGCGTTCCTTTTCCTCAAGCTCGGCGCGACGGCGTTCGCGATCTTCCTCGCGGGCGCGTTCCTCGGCCTCGCGGCGCGCCGCGTCTTCGGCGGCCTGCGCCTTGTGGACCTGCAGCGCCTTCAGGCGGCGCTCCATCTCGGCGTCGGAAATGCCTGCGGGACGGCGCGACGGGTCGCCGCCAAGCGACGCGCCACCGCCAGCGGCGGCAGGGCCCGCGCCGGGCTTGGTGACGACGATCTTCTTCTTCTTCGTCTCGACGATGACAGCCTTCGTCCGCCCGTGGCTGAAGCTTTGCTTCACCTGTCCGGGGCGGGCGCCGCCGAGGCCGAGGGGTTTCTTGCTGTCCGTATCGCTCATACCGGTCTCAGTTCTTTCCCGACGGATCATCCGCCGTGCTTTGCCGCAAGCCGTTTAGTTTCGCGGCTTCCTCTACAACACGCTTCGCCAATCCGCCAGCGCCAAGCGCCGCATGGACCACCGAATCCCGCCCGAAAGCCTGCCCAAGTTCGTTGGACGTGAGGCATCCGAACCATCTCGCCCCCTCGGGCGTCCAGAGTTTGCCCTTGCCGCGTTCGGATCCGTCCGACGCCTGAAGGAGCACCTTGGCTCTGCCTTCGGCCAGCCAGTCCTTGACCTTTTCAAAGCCGCAGACCGCCTTTGCTGCCTTGCGGTCGAGCGAGATAAGCTCGACCACCCGCCGCGCCAGCCCCGCCTCGACAAGGTCGGCGAGCCCGTCGGGTACCTTCGCAGGCGCCTTGGCGCCCCGGGCGAAGAGACCCTTCTGTCCCGCCTTGTCGATCGCCGCGCGCGAAGCCGTCACCCAGACGCCACGACCGGGCAGCTTGCCGGCGAGGTCCGGCGTGACGATCCCGTCGGGCGACAGGACGAAGCGGACGAGGCCAGCCTTCGGCTGCACCTCGCCGGTCACGACGCAGCGCCGTTCGGGGTCTTCCCGCAATTTTTCGGCGCCGCCGCGTGTCATCAGGCCTCGGCTTCCTCTTCGGTCTCTTCCTCGGCGTCCGCGCTTTCCAGTTCAGCCGGATCGACCCAGCCAAGCTGGATGCGCGCGGTCATCACGAGCGTCTGCGCCTCTTCGAGCGAGACGTCGAACTTCTCGAGAAGCCCTTCGTCCTTCACGCGTTCGCCGTTCACGGTCGTCCAGCCGCCCGCAAGTTCCCAGTCCGCGCAGGTCGCGAAATCCTCGAGCGTCTTGATGCCGTCCTTGGCCAGCGCCTCGACCATCTGGGGGGTCAGTCCCTCGAATTCAACCAGGCTGTCCTCGACGCCAAGCGCACGGGCATTTTCCAGCGCGGCCTTGTTCTGAGCTTCGATGAAATCGCGGGCGCGGGCCTGAAGCTCTTCCGCCGTCCCTTCGTCGACGCCTTCGATCGACAGAAGCTCGTCAATGTCGACATAGGCCACTTCTTCGAGGCTGGTGAAGCCTTCCGAGACCAGAAGCTGGGCGAAGAACTCGTCCAGATCGAGGCTGTCCATGAAGAGCTTGGTGCGCTCGGCAAACTCGGCCTGACGGCGTTCGCTTTCTTCCTGCTCGGTCATGATGTCGATATCAAGGCCGGTCAGCTGCGAGGCGAGGCGCACGTTCTGGCCACGACGGCCGATGGCGAGCGAGAGCTGGCCATCGGGCACGACGACCTCGATCTTGCCGCCTTCCTCGTCGATCACGACCTTCGACACTTCGGCCGGTTGCAGCGCGTTCACGAGGAAGGTCGCCTGATCCTGATTCCACGGGATGATGTCGATCTTCTCGCCCTGAAGCTCGTTCACCACGGCCTGAACGCGGCTGCCGCGCATACCGACGCAGGCGCCGACCGGGTCGATGGAATTGTCGTACGAGATGACGCCGATCTTGGCGCGGCTGCCTGGGTCACGGGCCACGGCCTTGATCTCGATGATGCCGTCATAGATCTCCGGCACTTCCATCTTGAAGAGCTCGGCCATGAACTGCGGGTCGGTGCGGGAAAGGAAGACCTGCGGCCCGCGCGCCTCGCGGCGGACATCCTTGATATAGGCGCGGATCCGGTCGTTCGGGCGGTAGCTTTCGCGGCCGATCTTCTCGGTCCGGCGCAGGATCGCTTCGCCGCGGCCGATGTCGACGATGATGTTGCCGTATTCCTCGCGCTTGACGACACCGTTGATGATCGTGCCCTTGCGGTCCTTGAATTCCTCGAACTGGCGGTCACGCTCGGCTTCGCGAACCTTTTGCAAGATGACCTGCTTGGCCGACTGCGCCGCGATCCGGCCGAGGTCGACGGGCGGCACCTCGTCGACGATCGTATCGCCGATGACCGGGTCCTTGAGATACTGCTTGGCCTGCGCGACGGTCAGCTGAGCCTGGTAATTCTCGACCGCATCATCCTCGACGACGGTGCGGACGCGGGTGAAGGTGGCGCGGCCGGTCTTGCGGTCGATCGCCACGCGGATATCCATTTCCGAGCCGTAGCGGGACTTCGCCGCGCGGGCGAGGCTTTCCTCCATCGCCTGGATCACCAGATCCGGGTCGATCATCTTTTCGCGCGCAACCGCTTCAGCGGTCTGCAGAAGCTCCAGCTGGTTGGCTGAGGTGATGGCCATTCACTCCTCCTCGGAAGTATGTTCTTCGATATGGTCGAACTGGGCTTCGTCCACCTGTTCGGTGGCTTTCTTCTGCCGCAGCATTTCAGCGATAAGGTCGTCGGTCAGGACCAGCTTGGCATCCGCCAGCCAGTCGAATTTGAGCCCGATCGTGCCTTCCTCGATCTCGATCAGCACCTCGTCGCCCTCGGTGCCGCGCAGCATGCCCTTGAAGCGCTTGCGCCCGTCGATCATTTCGGAGGTTTCGATCCGCGCCTCGTAGCCCGACCAGAGGTCGAAATCCTTCAGCCGGGTCAGCGGTCGGTCGATGCCGGGCGAGGAGACTTCAAGCGTATAGGCATCCTCGATCGGGTCTTCCACGTCGAGAATGGCCGAGACGGCGGTGGAAATCTTGCCGCAATCATCGACATCGATGCCGCCATCAGGACGGTCGGCCATGATCTGCAGGGTCTTCGTATTGCCGCCCATCAGGCGCATGCGCACCAGTTCGAACCCCAGCCCTTCGATGACGGGGGTCACGATCTCGGCCAGGCGCCGGTCGATGGCGGTTTTCGCGATGAGGTCGGTCATCGGTGGCTTCCAAAACAAAAAGCGGGCCAGAGGGCCCGCCGCACTTTCCGGTGGGCTGCGAGTTTGGACCCCGCAGCGCCTCTGTTGAGTGGCGATATAGGGGAAAGGGGGAAAGGATGCAAGGAATGAATCGGTTCCGCGCTGCCCGCTTCAGCCCCTCAACCCGTCCATCACCCGCACCAGCTCGGCGCTGATGCCGGTTTCCGACAGGGCGTGACCGGCGGCGGGGATCAGGCGCAGGTCGGCTTTCTTCCAGCCCTGGGCCAGCTGGAAGGCCGAGAGCGGCGGGCAGATCATGTCGTGGCGGCCCTGCACTATCACGGCGGGGATAGGCTCGATCCGGGCGCGGTCGCGCAGGATCTGGCCGTCTTCCTCCAGAAAGCCCTTGTTGAGGAAATAGTGATTCTCGAGCCGCGCGAAGGCGCGGGCATAGTCGGGGGGTGCCTCGCCGGTCTGGCCGTCGCTTTCGATCGAGGCGAGCGCATTTTCCCAGCCGACCCAGGCGCGGGAAAAGCGCGTCTCCTCGACGAAGTCCCCCGAGAAGAGCCGGCGGTGATAGGCGGCGATCAGGTCATGCTGTTCGTCTTCAGGGATCATCCCCGAAAAGCGCTGCCAGAGGTCGGGCCAGAAGGTGCCCGCGCCGCCGCCGTAGAACCAGTCAAGCTCGCGCTGCATCATCAGGAAGACGCCGCGCAGGATCAGATGGGTAACTCGGTCGGGGTGCGCCTCGGCGTAGAGTAGCGCCAGCGTCGCGCCCCAGCTGCCGCCGAAGACCGCCCATCTGTCGATGCCGAGGCCGGTGCGGATAAGCTCGATGTCTGCGACAAGGTCCCAGGTGGTGTTGGCCTCGACCGAGGCATGGGGGCGCGAGCGCCCACAGCCGCGCTGGTCGAAAAGCACGATCCGGTAGTGCGCGGGGTCGAAATAGCGCCGCATCGCGGGAGAGGTGCCGCCGCCGGGGCCGCCGTGCAGCACCACGACCGGCTGGCCCGCCGGATGGCCGCATTGTTCGACATAGATCTCATGCCCGCCCGGCACGGCGATCATCCGCCGGTCAAAGGGCTCGATCTGGGGGTAAAGCGAGAGCCCCCCGATACCTGCGCGTTTTTGCCCTGCGGTCCGATCCATGATTGGACTATATAAGCCTTCGAAGTGCCCCGCCACCCGGAGAAGAGTGATGAGCCCCACCACCGTCGACCCCGCCGAGATCGCGAAATTCGAGGCGATGGCCGCCGAATGGTGGGACGTGGGCGGCAAGTTCAAACCCCTGCACATGATGAACCCGGTCAGGCTCGACTATATCTGCGCCCAGATCGCCGCCGAGTTCGGCCGCGACCTGACCGCGCCGCGCCCGTTCGAGGGGCTGAGGCTCCTCGATATCGGCTGCGGCGGGGGGCTCTTGTCGGAACCGATGGCGCGGCTTGGCGCCACGGTCGTGGGCGCCGATGCGGCGGAGGGCAATATTCCCGTCGCGCGGCTTCATGCCGAACAATCTGGGCTGACCATCGATTATCGCCATACGACCGCCGAGGCACTGGCCGAGGCGGGCGAGGCGTTCGACGTCGTGCTGGCGATGGAGATCGTCGAACATGTGGCCGACCCGCAGGGATTCACCACCACCTGCCACGACCTTCTGAAGCCCGGTGGGCTGATGGTCATGTCGACGCTCAATCGCACGGCAAAGAGTTTCCTCGCCGCCATCATCGGCGCGGAATGGGTGATGCGCTGGCTGCCGAAGGGCACGCATGACTGGCAGAAATTCATCACGCCGGAGGAGCTCTATGGGCTGATCCGGACCGCGGGACTTGATCCGGTGGACCGCAAGGGCTTCGTCTTCAATCCGGTCAGCTGGCAATGGTCGGTGTCGGAACGCGACCTCGCGGTCAATTACGTCACCGCCAGCGTGCGGCGTTAGGGTCGCTTGGGGGCGCTGCCCCCAGACCCCCGGGATATTTGAAAGCGAAAGAGAGGGGGAAGAGCGCCTTCCTATTCCTCTTCCAGAAGCAGGCGCAGGTCGCGCAGCACCGGCAGCGCGGCGCGCACCTTCTCGACCCCGATCGAGCGGACGACATCACCGATCACCGGGGCGACGGCGGCCAGCGCCGCATCGCGGGCTGCGCGGCCCGAGGGGCTGATCGAGACGAACTTGCGCCGCGCATCGTCCCAGTCGGGGCGGATATGGATATGGCCTGCCCATTCGAGTTTCGACAAAGTGTTGGTCATCGCGCCGCGGGTGACATGGAAAGCATCGGCAAGCTGGGCGGGGCTTTTCTCGGCCCCGGCATGGGCGAGGTGGTTGAGCACCGCGAAATGCGAGATTTCCATGCCCTTGGGCAGCATCTTCGACAGCCGGTTGCGCGCCAGCTGGTCGGCGGTGAAGACCTCTGAAAAGAGCGTGACGGCGAGCGCTTCGGTCGGGTCAGACATCAGGGCCCTCGAACGGACGGTCGTGCGTGAGGGAGGGCACGCGCGCGCGGGCTGCCCTGACCTGCGACAGGTCGAGATCGACGAAGGTCACGCCGGGTTCGATGCCGCCGTCGGCAAGAACCTCGCCCCAAGGCGCCACGGCCAGCGAATGGCCATGGGTGCGGCGCGGTTTGCCATTGTGGGCGGCATGGGTGCCGCATTGCGCGGGCGCCAGCACGAAACAGCCGTTTTCGATGGCGCGGGCGCGGAGCAGGCTTTCCCAATGCGCCGCACCCGTCGTGTCGTTGAAGGCGGCAGGAGCGGTCAGAATCTCTGCTCCCGCCTGGGCGAGGCGGCGGTAGAGATGGGGAAAGCGCACGTCGTAGCAGACGGACATGCCGATCTTCGCGAAGGGGGTTTCGGCCAGCACCGCGCGGGTGCCGGGCCGGTAGCCCGAGGATTCGCGATAGTGCTCGGTCTCCGACACGTTCACGTCAAACATGTGGATCTTGTCATAGCGCGCCGCGACCGACCCGTCGGGCGCGATCAGGAAGGAGCGGTTGGCGAAGCGGCCATCCGCGTCGTGGGTCAAAAGCCCGAGCGAGCCGATCAGAAGCCAGATGCCCGCCGACTGTGCTTCCTCGCGGAGCGCGGCGAGGGTTTCGTCCGCCTCCTCATGCCGCAGGACGCGGCGCTGGTGGGCGCGGTCGGACGACAGGCAGTTCGTCACCTCGGGCGTCAGGATAAAGCCCGCGTCGCCCTTGACCGCCTCGCGCACCATGGCGAGCGTGACCGGCAGGTTCGCTGCCGGATCGTCGGTGACCGAGAGCTGAAGAAGGGCCGCGCGCATCCGTCAGGCCGCGAGCATCGGGTCGAGCTTGCCCGCCCGGTCGAGCGCATGGAGATCGTCCGACCCGCCCACATGCACGCCGCCGATGAATATCTGCGGCACGGTGGTGCGGCCACGCGCGCGCTGGATCATCTCGGCCCGGCGGACAGGTTCGCGGCCGATATCGGTTTCCTCGAACGCCACGCCCTTGCGGGAGAGAAGCGCCTTGGCGGCATGGCAATAGGGGCAATAGCCCTTGGTATAGATTTCGACGCGCGGCATGGCGGATCCCTTGGTTCGGCGTGACTATAGGGATTTAGGCGTCCTTCGCAACGCGCGCCAGCGCCAGAACGGAAACGTGAGAGGCCCCTGCGGCAAGGCAGGCATCCGCTGCCGCGGCGAAGGTGGCGCCCGAGGTCATCACATCGTCGACGATCAGCACATGGCGACCGCCGAGGCGGTGACGGCGGCGGGGATGGGCGCGGATCGCGCCCTGAAGATTGCGGAAGCGCGTGTCGCGGTCCTTGCCTTCCTGGCTGTCGGTCTTGCGGGCGCGAATCAGAAGATCGGGGCAATGGTCGAGACCGAGGCTGCGCGCCAGCGCGCGGGAGAGAAGGGCGGATTGATTGTAGCGGCGGCGGAGAAGCCGCAGCCAGTGGAGCGGCACGGGCGCCACCAGCATGTCGGGCACGAGGATCGGGCGGACCGCGTTTGCAAGCCAGCCAGCCATCGGGCGCACGAGGTCGAGCCGGTCGCCGTGCTTCAGCGCCAGCACCATCTGGCGGCCCCTGTCACGGTAAAGGAGCGCGGCGCGCCCCCGTTCCCACGGCCGGGCGATGGTCAGGCAATCGTCGCAATATTCCGCGCGGCCCTCGTCCTCGCCGGGCAGGGGCGTGCCGCAGCGGTCACAGACGAGACCGCCGATGAAACCCGTATCGCGCCAACAGGCGGGGCAGAGGCCGAATTCCTCGGCCACCGGCGCCCCGCAGGAGGCGCAGGCGGGCGGAAAGATCAGGCGCAGCGCGCTTTCTATTCCCATTTCCGTCCCTTATGGTCGCGGCCCATGTCCGCGCCCGTTTCCGCCCCCCCGCCGCTCACCGACCGCGCCGCCCTTGAGGCGAACCGCGCGCGTGCGCGGCGGCGGGGCCTTGCGGCCTTCCTGCATGACGAGGCCTTGGCCGAGATTCAGGAAAGGCTCGGATTGGTTAACAGACGGTTTACGGCGCCCGCGATCGTGACCGGATGGCCGGAGATTTGGGCGGATGCAGTGCCCGCGGCGCGGGTCGTGGCCGATGCGGATGTGCTGGACCTGACAGCGGGCGCGCATGATCTGGTGATCCATGCGATGGCGCTGCATTGGGCGGCCGATCCGGTCGGACAGGTGATCCAGTGTGCGCGGGCGCTGCGGCCCGACGGGCTGTTCCTTGCCGTCGCGCCGGGTGGGCGGACGCTGCACGAGTTGCGGGCAAGCCTCGCCGAAGCAGAGGCGGCGGTTACCGGGGGCCTGTCGGCGCGCGTCCTGCCGATGGCAGAGGTGCGCGATCTGGGCGGGCTGTTGTCGCGGGCAGGGCTCGCCCTGCCGGTCGCCGATGTGGTGGGTCTTTCGGTCAGCTATCGGTCGATCCGCCATCTTGCCGCCGATCTGAGGGCAATGGGCGAGGGCAATGCGCTGGCCGCCCGGGCGCGCTGCGCCCTGCCGCGCCCTGTGCTGCGCGAAGCCGAAAGGGTTTACGCGGCGCATTTCCCCGCGCCGGAAGGTCGCATTGCAGCGACGATGGAACTGATGTTCCTCACCGGCTGGGCGCCGCACGAGAGCCAGCAGAAACCGCTGCGCCCGGGTTCTGCCGTGGCGCGGCTCGCCGATGCGCTGAACGCGCCGCCGCTGAAAGACTGAACAGACCGAGCCACCGAAAGAGTCAGGAAGCCGATGACCGACGCGACCCGCCCCCTGCCGCACGCGCCCGCCGATCACCCGAAACTGCCGCCCGCGCGCGTGGGCGTGCTTCTGGCAAATCTCGGCACGCCCGACGGCTATGATTACTGGTCGATGCGGCGCTATCTGTCGGAGTTTCTGTCCGATCGCCGGGTGATCGATTACCCGCGCTGGAAGTGGCAGCCGATCCTGCAGCTGATCATCCTGTCGAAGCGCCCGCAGGCCAAGGGCCGCGACTACCAGACGATCTGGAACCATGAGCGGAACGAAAGCCCGCTTCTGACCATCACCCGCGACCAGACCGACAAGCTCAGGGCCGAGGCCGAGGCGCGCTGGGGCGGCCGGGTGATGGTCGATTTCTGCATGCGCTACGGCAATCCTTCCACCGAAAGTGTGGTGCGGCGGATGGTGGCGGCGGGGTGCGAGAAGATCCTCTTTTTCCCGCTTTATCCGCACTATGCTGGGGCCACGTCGGCCACCGCGAACGATCAGTTCTTCCGGGCGCTGATGAAGGAAAAGCGCCAGCCCGCGGCGCGGACCGTCGCGGAATACTTCGACAATCCGCTTTATGTGGACGCGCTCGCGACCTCAGTCGAAAAGGCCTATGCGGGGCTCGACCACCGGCCGGACGTGCTGGTGGCCTCCTATCACGGCATGCCGAAACGCTATCTGATGGAGGGCGATCCCTACCATTGCCAGTGCCAGAAGACGACGCGGCTGCTGCATGAGCGCCTGGGGTGGGACAAGGGGTCGATCGAGACGACCTTCCAGTCGGTCTTCGGGCCGGAGGAATGGCTGAAGCCCTATACGGTCGAACATGTGGCGGCGCTGGCACGGGCGGGCAAGAAGCGGATCGCGGTGATTTCACCGGCCTTCGCGGCGGATTGTATCGAGACGCTGGAGGAAATTCAGGGCGAGATTCGCGAGGCTTTCCTGCATGCGGGCGGCGAGAGTTTCACCTACATTCCCTGCCTGAATGACGGCGAAGCGCATATTGCCGCGCTTTCAGCGATCATCGCTGAAAATCTTTCGGGCTGGGTCTGAAGACAGCGGGGCGAAGACGGCAGACCCGGGCGCCTCATCGGGCCTTTCAGCCCTCTTCGGCGAGGAGGGCCGCAAGGCCGGACGAGCCGCTCCCCGTCCAGTCCGCAAAAGAAAAAGGCGACGCGGAGCGTCGCCTTTTCCTTCTGAAAGATCAGACCCGATCAGTTGCTGGCAGCGGCCGCAACGAGCAGGAGAACGAGCAGCGGAACAACGATGCCGCCAGCCGAGGACGAGGCCTGAGCTTCGACAACGGTTTCTTCCATGACCGGCTCAGCCATGCCACCGGCGAAAGCCGAGGTGGCAGCCAGGGTGAGGGCGGCAGCAAGCGCGATTTTCTTCATTTGACTATGTCTCCATCCGCGCCCCAGCAGGGATTCATCTGAGGATAACTGGGGCAATTTTGGTTACCTCGTTACGCCGACTAGCGCGAACTGCGGGATATGTGCAACACCCCATGTGTGGTCGCGCGAAAAGCTTTCGGGAGCTTCGTCAAAATAGCAACACTCCCGGCGTCCGGTTTTCGCGGCGCCAGGGTGGCAGGAAACCTTCCCCGGAAGACCAGCCGGATCAGGTAACTATCTGAGTCGGATCGCCACACCGGAAGAACACTCCGGCACCAGAAACACCCGGTGGCAGCGGGGATATGTTGCGCCGGGGGCTGCACCCCCGGCGACAGGTCCCAGTCCGGCGCAGAAACCGGCCCGGCACGCTTTGATCAGTTGCTGGCCGCCGCGGCGACGAGCAGGAGGACGAGCAGCGGAACGACGATGCCGCCGGCCGAAGACGAGGCCGCCGCGTCGGCGATAGGCTTGTCATCCATCACCGGCGGGGCCATGCCGCCAGCGAAAGCCGAAGTTGCTGCGAGCGTAATGGCAGCAGCAAGCGCAAACTTCTTCATGAATATCTCCATCCGTGCCCCGTTGGCATGAACCGGAACGACCGGGGCGATGTCTGTCCCTCGGCCACAGGTTGAGCCCGGCACGCGCAGATTTTCAAGCAGAATTTCCGCGCCCGCCGCCGGTGGGGCGGGCGCGCATGTCAATTCGGCAACAGGTCAGATCAGCAGCACCTGGGTGCCGACCTTGGCGAAGCTGAAAAGCTCGGTGATATGTTCGTTGTAAAGCCCGACGCAGCCGTTCGACGACCGCCGCCCAATCTTGCGGGTGTCATGCGTGCCGTGGATGCGGTAATATTGCCAGCTGAGATAAAGCGCGAGGGGCCCGAGCGGGTTCTTCGGATCGCCACCCTCGACCACCTCGGGCCATTCGGGATTGCGCTGCCGCATTTCCGGCGTCGGGCGCCAGGTCGGTTTGACCACCTTTTCAACCACCTGGGTGCGGCCGCGGCGCGTCAGCTCCTCCGACAAAGCGACCGAGCAGGGATAGAGCCGGTAGGTCGCGCCATCCTCACTGAAGTAGTGCAGGGCGCGCGAGGTAATGTCGACGAGGATTGCGCCCTTCGCGAGATTGGCGAAATAGGGCTGCCATTCGAGCGAGCGGAAGCTCGAGATATTGTGGCGGATATTGTTGCTCAGGTCCTGCTCGAACTCGGTCGTACCATCATTGACCGCCTGCGCAAGCGCGGGTGCTGCGAGGCTTCCCGCCGCGAGTGCCGCAGCCCCGCCCAGAAGCGCGCGGCGGCTCAGCTCTTTTCCGTCTGAACGCATTGCCTCATCTCTCCGTTTGCCGGTTGGGGCCGCCGGGGTCCTGCCGTCAGCCCGTGTCATTTCTGGCCGTCCGGGGCGGTTCGCGCAAATCACGCCTGCGCGAGAGGCCGCCCATCCCGGCGATTTGGCGTTTGAACACCGTTTGGCGAAACTGTAAAGCACGGGCGAAAGAATGGGAGCCTTCTTCCGATGAACAAGCCTTTTTCCGCCGTTCTCGCCGCGGTCCTGATGCTTGCGGCCTGCCAGACCGGGCAGGTGCAACTTGCCTCCGATGGGCGCGCGGTGCCGCAGGCCTATGTGATCGGGCCGGGCGATGTGGGCCGCGTGACCTATTCGATGGTCGATTCGATCAATGCGCTGAGGTCGGCCAAGGGGCTTGCGCCCCTGACGCTCGATGCGCAGCTGACCGCCGCCGCCGCCACCCATTCGCGCGACATGCATCTGCAGAACCGGCCCTGGCATTTCGGGTCCGACGGGTCCTCGCCGCTCCTCCGGGTGCAGCGCACCGGCTATCCGGGCAAGATGCTGGGCGAGAATATCTCGGAAACCTACGAGAACGAGCGCGAGACGCTTGCCGCCTGGATGCAGGTTGCCGATACGCGCGGCGTGATCCTGGATCCGGCTGCGATGAAGGTCGGGTTTTCCTGGTTCCAGGAACCGTCGGGCAAGCTCTGGTGGACGCTCGTCACCGGAAGCTGAGCCGTGAGGGGCCGCTCATCGTGCGCTTCGCTTCTCTTCGCTGGGGTGGCGACCGCGGTCAGGGCTTGATGAAGATCGGCGTGCCGACACGCACCATCGCATAGATCTCCTCGATCTCGCGGTCCTTGACCGCGATGCAGCCAGCGGTCCAGTCCGGCCCGAAGCCGCGATTCTTGCCCGCGCGGCCGTGGATGAAGATGTCGCCGCCGGGCTTCTTGCCAAGCGCTGCCGCTTCTGCCCGGTCCAGATCGTTCGGATAGGAAATGCCGAGCGACAGGTGATAGCTGCTTTTCGGATTCCGTCGGTCGATGAAATAGGCGCCTTCGGGAGTCTTGCGGTCGCCCTCGAACTGCTTGTCGCCCACCGGATTGCCGCCAAGCGCGATGTCGTAGGCTTTCAGCACCTCGCTGTCATGCAGAAGGTACATGCGCCGGTCGGCCTTGTGCACGACGATCGCGGTGACGGCGGGGCCGTTATAGGTGCGGAACTTGCCGCCGCAGGAGCTGACGACCGCAAGCGTGGCCAGAAGAAGAATTGCGCGAAGAAATGTCATGCTACCCGTTGCCCTTTTCCGCCTCTTACACGGCGCGATGCCGGGCGGGAAGGGGGAAGCGGTCAGGCTTTCGTGAGGCCGGTGCGCGTCAGGCGCGCAGCCAGTTCGACATGGGTCGACCAGCGGAACTGGTCCACCACCTCGATCCAGTCAAGCGTGAAGCCCGCGTCCGACAAGATCCGCGCGTCGCGGGCGAAGCTGACCGGGTTGCAGGAGATATAGGCAACGGCTCTTGTCCGGGAAGCTGCGATTTCAGACACTTGCGCCTCGGCGCCCGCGCGCGGCGGGTCGAGGAGGATCGCGTCATAGCGGTCAAGCTCGTCGGGCAGAAGCGGGCGGCGGAAGAGGTCGCGCGGCTCGGTCGTGATCCGGTGCAGACCCGGCGCATGGCGCGCGGCGCGGTCAAGGGCTGCAAGCATCGTGCGTTCGGATTCGACGGCATGTACCTCTGATCCCGCAGCGAGCGGCAGCGAGAAGGTGCCCGCGCCGGAAAAGAGATCGGCGATCCGGTCCGCCCCGCCGAGTGCCGCCCGCGCCGCAGCGAGGAGTGCCGCCTCGCCCTCGCGCGTCGCCTGGAGGAACGCCCCCGAAGGCGGCTCGACGAGCGCGCCCCCGAAGCGCTGGGTCGCGGGGCGGCGGACGGCGACGGGCTCGCCCTCCCATGTCAGGCGGGCGAGGTCGGCGCGTTCGGCGATGGCAGCGAGGTCGGTGAACAGCGCGGGCTCCAGCGGCTTGCCGCCGCTGACCGCGACATCGGCGCCCGCCTCTGTCGCGGTCACGGTCAGCGATATCTCGCCCTTGCGCGAGCCGCCCGCGATGGTCAGATCGCGCAAGGCGGGCAGAAGGGCCGTAAGCGATGGCAGCAGGAGGTGGCAGTCGCTAAGGTCGGCAAGCGTGCCCGAGGCGCGACCGTGGAAGCCGACGATCGCGCCCTTCTTCGTGCGCCTGCCGGAAAGAGTCGCGCGCCTGCGCGACCGTTCGGGCGAGGTATGGACGGCGCGGATCGGCGCCGGAAGGCCCTGAGCCGCGAGAGCGGCGCGCACCACATCCGCCTTCCAGTCCTCGACGAACCCGTCGGTCGCGTGCATCAGCGCGCAGCCGCCGCAGGCGGCGTAGTGCGGGCAGGGCGCTCGGCGGCGGTCGGGCGAGGGCGTGACGATGGCGGGGGCGTCCATCCGCCCGTCCGCCACCTCGCCCTCCACCACTTCGCCTGGCAGGGCGCGCGGCACGTAGACGGGACCCGCCGCGATCCCGTCGCCGAGATGGCCAAGCCGTTCGATCGTCACTTTCACTGGGCGGCCTCTTCCGTGCCGAGGAAACCGCCCGACTGACGGCTCCAGTAGCGGGCGTAAAGCCCGCCCCTGGCGAGAAGCACCGCGTGACTGCCCTCTTCGACGATCCGGCCCTGGTCAAGGACCACAATCCGGTCCATCTCGGCGATGGTCGAGAGGCGGTGGGCGATGGCCAGAACCGTCTTGCCCTGCATTACCCGGTGAAGCGCTTCCTGCACCTGCGCCTCGACCTCGCTGTCGAGGGCACTTGTCGCCTCGTCCAGCACAAGGATCGGCGCGTCCTTGAGGAAAGCGCGGGCGAGCGCGATGCGCTGGCGCTGGCCACCTGACAGTTTCACGCCGCGTTCGCCGAGATGCGCGTCATAGCCCTTGCGGCCCTTGTGGTCTTCGAGGGACGGGATGAACTCGTCCGCCTCCGCCGCCCGCGCAGCTGCCACCAGATCCGCCTCGGTCGCGTCGGGGCGGCCGTAAAGGATATTGTCGCGGGCGGAGCGGTTGAACATCGCAGTTTCCTGCGTGACCATCGCGATCTGGCGGCGCAGGCTTTCCTGCGTCACGCCGCGCACATCGCGCCCATCCACAAGAACCCGCCCGCTTTCGGTGTCGTAGAGCCTGAGAAGCAGCGCGACGAGCGTCGATTTGCCCGCACCCGAGGCGCCGACGATGCCAAGCTTCTCGCCCGGGCGGATGGTCAGGCTGACATGGTCGATGCCACCCCGCGTCCGGCCATAGGCGAAGGTCACATCGTCAAACCGCACCTCGCCGGTCACGCGCCCCAGATCGGTGGCGTCGGGCGCGTCGGTCAGGGCATGTGGCGGAGTGAGCGTGCGCATCCCGTCCTCGACCTCGCCGACCGAGGCATAGATCGACATGAGCGCGAAAGAGACCCAGCCGGTCATCTGCGCGATGCGGATCGAGACGGTACCCGCCGCCGCGATGTCGCCGGGGGTCGCCTGACCCTTGGACCATAAAAGCAGCGTGCCGCCGATGAGGAGAAGCGGCAGGGTACCGGCAAGCGTCATCAAGGCGAGGCGGAACCAGGCCGAAAGCCTGCCGAAGTCGAGCGCCGATGTGCGGAACACCTCCATCGCGCCAAGGGCCGCGCGATCCTCGTGATCGGCATGGGCGAACAGTTTCACCGTCTTGATATTGGTGATCGTATCGACGACCTGGCCGGTGACCATCGCCCGCGCCCCGGCACGGTCCTTCGATTTCACGCGGATGCGCGGCAGGAAGGCCCAGATCAGGCCGATATAGACCATAATCCAGATTGTCAGGCCCACCGCTACAACGCCGTCTATGGTCAGAAGAAAGACCGCCGAGCCGATCAGCGTGGCCAGCGCGAAGGCCACGGTATTGATGGTTTCCGACGCCACATCGGTGACGGCGCGGGCCGCCTGCATCTGTTTCTGCGCGATCCGGCCCGCGAAATCATTGTCGAAGAAGGTGACGGCATGGCCCATCGTCCAGCGGTGCAGGCGCGAGAGGACGAGTGGCAGAACATTCGGTTGCACGATGACCGAGTTCGAGGCCGACGAGAGGCCGAAGGCGAGTGGCCGGAGTATGATCAGGAAGAAGCCGAAGGTCGCGAAAAGCTGCCAGTGATCGCGAAAGACCGTGGCCGCCTCGGCACTCGTGGCGACATCGACCACGCGGCCGAGGAAGTCGGCAGTGATCACCTCCATCACGCCGGCGAAGGCCGAGAGGAAAGTCGCGACCAGAAGCGGCCCCCAGGAGCCTGAGAGACACCAGAGAAAGAAGCGCCCGAGCGTGCGCGGCGGCGGCCCGTCCGCCGGCCGGAAGGCATCAATCGTCCAGAATCGCCTCACTCGGCTGCCTCCGCATCCTCGGTCCCGATGAAGCCGCCAGATTGCCGTTCCCAGAAGCGGGCGTAAAGACCACCTCTGTTCAGAAGGTCGGCATGGGTGCCTTCCTCGGCGATGCGGCCGTCGTCCAGCACCACGATCCGGTCCATCCGCGCGATGGTCGACAGGCGGTGGGCGATGGCTATAACCGTCTTCCCCTCCATCACGCCATAAAGCGTGTCCTGGATCGCCGCCTCGACCTCGCTGTCGAGCGCGCTTGTCGCCTCGTCGAGGACAAGGATCGGCGCGTCCTTCAGGATCACGCGGGCGATCGCCACCCTTTGGCGCTGGCCGCCCGAGAGCTTCACACCGCGTTCGCCCACTTGCGCGTCGTAGCCTGCCCGCCCTTCGGGGTCGCGCAGCGTCTGGATGAAGCCGTGCGCCTCGGCCCGTTCGGCCGCCGCGATCATCTCCGCCTCGGTCGCCTCGGGGCGGCCGTAGAGGATGTTTTCGCGCACGGTACGGTGAAGAAGCGAGCTTTCCTGCTGCACCATGCCGATCTGCGCCCTGAGGCTCGCCTGCCGGACCATGGCGATATCCTGCCCGTCGATCCGGATGCGGCCGCCCTCGCTGTCGTAGAACCTCAGGAGCAGCTTCACCAAGGTCGATTTGCCGGAGCCCGAGCGCCCGATGAGGCCGATCTTCTCGCCCGGCCGGATGGTCAGGCTGATCCGGTCGATCCCGCCCGAGCCGCGCCCGTAGTGGTGCGACACTTCTTCAAACGCGATCCGCCCCTCGGTCAGCCGCAGGTCCGGCGCGCCCGACGCGTCGGTCAGGCCGACGGGCTGGGCGATGGTCTCCATGCCTTCGGACACGACGCCAAGCGCCTCGACGAGGTTCGAGGTCGCCCACATCACCCAGTAGGTCATGCTGGTCAGACGCAGGACCAGCGCCGTTGCCGCAGCGACCGCTCCGGTGCTGGCTGTGCCGTCGAGCCAGAATTTCACCGCAAGGCCCGTCAGCATGACGATCAGGCAGGCGTTCAGCGCCGTCAGCATCACGTCCATCTTGGTGACGAGCCGCATCTCGGCGATGAACCGGTCGCGCAGCGCCCGGATCGCCGCGCCCGCATAATCGACCTCGCGGTCGTCATGGGCGAAAAGCTTCACCGAATGGATGTTGGTATAGCTGTCCACCACCCGCCCCGTGACGGTCGAGCGCGCGTCGGACGAGGCCTTGGACGCCGGGCCGATCCGCCGCGCCGTCCATCTGAGGAGCGCGAGGTAGAAGACGATCCAGACCGCGAGCGGGATGAAAAGCCGCGCATCGGCCCCGATCAGAAGGATCGAGGCGCCGACCACGCTCGTCAGCGCGAATGCCACGCAATCGAGCATCTGGAAAACCGCGTCGCCGATCGAGGGCGGGGTCTGCATGATGCGGTTGGCGATACGGCCGGCGAAATCATTCTCGAACCAGCCGACGGGCTGACGCAGCACATGTTTGTGCGCCCGCCAGCGCACCAAAGCGCCGAGATTGGTCAGGATCGTATTGTGCAGAAGGGCGGTGTCGAAAGCCGACACGACCGGCCTTGCGACGAGGACGAGGAAAGCCGCGATGGCGAATTCCGTACCGTGGTCGGCGAGAAGGGTCGCGGGCGCTTCGCGGCCCAGAAGGTCGACGATGCGGCCAAGATACCAGATGAGTGCAATCTCCGACCCCGCCACCAGCACCTTGCAGAGCGTGCTGAAGACGAAGACCCAGCGGAAGGGCCGGACATAATCGCGGATGAAGGCGAAAAGCCGGGTGGGCGGTGCGTCGTGCTCGTCATAGGCCGCGAAAGGATCGACGAGATTTTCGAAGAAGCGAAACATGGAGAGAACTTTCCAGCGGATGCAACAAGGGTCAGGCGGGGCCTCGCGGGACCGCCACACGGGGTTCGGTCCGGCTCAGGCGAGCTCTGGCAGAATCCCGTTCCTCATGGTGCAACCCTCCGTTGGATGCGGTTCAGATAGCGCAATCACGGGCGCTTGTCACGCCCCGGATTGTACCAGCCAATGTATCGGCGGCACTCGACCTGTCGTCAGTGGCTGAGGATCTGGAGCGTCGAGAGAACGATGAGCCCGGCCATCGTCAGGTTGAATAGCCTGAGACGTCCTGCCGTGGTCAGCCAACCGGAAATCGCCTGACCGAGCCCTACCCAGGTCGAGGCGGAGCCGAGGCCCAGAAGCGTGAAGGTGGCGGCGACGATCAGCGCGAGCCGCCATGGGTCGTCGGGCCGGATGAACTGCGATGTGGCGGCGATCGCCATCGACCAGGCCTTGGGGTTGATCCACTGGAAGGCGACGGCGGCGAGGAAGGTCATCGGGCGGGCGGCGGACTTTGACTCGGCGCCCGCCGAGGTAGCAATCTTGAAGGCGATCCAGAGGAGGAGCAGCGCCCCGCCCCAGCGCAGGCCCTCGCGCAAGACGACACTCGTCTGGAACAGGCCGCCGAGCGCGAGGCCGACGATCAGCAGCATCGCTGGAAAGCCCAAGGCGACACCGGTCAGATGCGGCAGGCTGCGGCGAAAACCGAAGGCGGCGCCGGAGGCGGCCAGCATCGCATTGTTGGGGCCGGGCGTGAACAGCGTGGCGATGGCAAGCCCGATCAGGGCGATGAATGTCTCGGTCGGCATGGGGTCCTCCGGCCCGGGAAAGTGCCGGGACGGGGCGCGCGGTTCAAGCCAGCAATTGTTCCCGTGACAAGATAAAGCCCGAGGCGATCCAGCGCGCCTCTAGGTCCTTCAGCCGTCGGCCGAGCGCCGGGCCGGAGAGATCGGGAAGATCGGCGGCGCGGACCGGAAAGCGGGCGGCGGTGCCCGCCGCGATCTCTTGGGCGGCGCCAGGGGGCACCGGCTGTTCCAGAAGCGCGAAACGCAAGGCGAGGATATCGCGCGCCGCATCCGGCCCGTGGCGCCAGGCGAGTTCGCCGGGCCCGGTCGCCGCGCCGATCCCGTCGCGTAGCACAACCAGCCGCCGCGCCTCGTCGCGCGACAGGCGGAGCGCGTCGCCCGCGTCAGCGCCGCCGAGCAAAGCGAGGCGGCGGAGCCAGTCGGGCCGGGCGCCCGCCTCCACCGCGACAAGCCGCGCCAGCGGCGCGGCAGCGGCCCCGGGCAGCACGCGGGCCAGAACGCCCGCCGCTTCCATCGCGGCAAGCGCGGGCGCGGGGTCGGCGGCACCGAGAAGCTTGCGCATCTCGTGCCCGACCCGCTCTCGCGATAGTGTCCCTATTCCGGCCGAAAGGGCCGCTGCCGCTGCCAGCCCGTCCGGGTCGATCCCGCCCGCGGGGTCGCCGTAGATCGCGTGAAAACGGAAGAAGCGCAGGATGCGCAGGTAATCTTCGCGGATGCGATCCTCGGGCCGCCCGACGAAGCGCACGCGGCGGGCCAGAAGGTCGGGCAACCCGCCGAGTGGGTCGATGACCGTGCCGTCGCCTTCGGCATAAAGCGCGTTCATGGTGAAATCGCGCCGCGCCGCATCTTCGGCGATATCGTCCGAATAGGCGACTGTCGCGCGCCGCCCGTCGGTTTCCACATCGCGGCGGAAGCTTGTCACCTCATGCGGCCGCCCGCCCGCCACGATGGTGACGGTGCCATGGTCGATGCCGGTCGGCACCACCTTTAGCCCCGCCTCTTCGGCCAGTGCGACCACGCGGTCGGGGCGGGCATCTGTCGCGATGTCGATATCGTCGATGGCGCGGCCCATCAGCGCGTTGCGAACACAACCGCCGACCAGAAGCGTGCGGTGTCCCGCCTTCGTCAGGCAGGCGAGAACCGCCTGCAGGGCTTCATCGCCGATCCAGTCGCTTTCGATCCTCATGCCGCCATCCGGTCCGCCAGTGCCCTGAGGATACGCGCGGTCGCGCCCCAGATGTAATAGGGACCATAGGGAACCGTGAAATAATGCCGCCGCTGCCCGCGCCAGAGCCGCGATTCGACCCGGAAATGCGCGGGATCGGCGAGATGGGTGTAGGGGACGGCAAAGACCTCCTCGACTTCTTCCTCCTGCGGGCGGGGGGCGAAATCAGGGTCTATTTCGGCCAGAACCGGGGTCACGGTGAAACCGGTGACGGTTTCATGGGGTGCGAGCGCGCCGATGATCCGTGCCTGCTGCGGCAATAGGCCGATCTCTTCCTCGGCCTCGCGCAGCGCGGCACGGATCAACCCGTCTTCGCCCGTACCATCAGCCGCATCGACCTTGCCGCCGGGAAAGGCGATCTGGCCGGGATGGTGCTTCAGATGCGAGGCGCGCTTGGTCAGGATCACGCGATCGCGCTGAAACCCCACGAGTACCGCCGCCGGGCGCAAGAGGCGCCCCTCGGGCAGGACGGTGCCGGGGTTCAGGTCATAGTCCGACGTGTCGCGCCCTGGCCGGGCGATCGCCTGCCCGAGCCGTATGGCGAGGTCAGAGGGCGGCACCTGAGCCGCCCTCGGCACCGTCTGCGGGTGCCTTCGTTGCCTCGAATCCAAGCGTTGCGGGTTCGAACTCGTAATGCGCGCCACAGAACTGGCAATCGGCGGTGACGATGCCTTCGGGCGTCGTCATCGTGGCGATGTCCTTGGCCGAATAGATCGACAGGCTCTGGCGCACCTTGTCGGGCGAGCAGGTGCAGCCGAAGCGAACCCCCTGCGCATCGAAGACGCGCGGGCCTTCCTCGTGGAAGAGCCTGATCAGCAGGTCGGTCGGCTGGACGGAGGGGCCGATCAGTTCAAGCTCCTCGACCGTGTCGAGGAGGAGGTTGACGCGGTTCCAGTTTTCGCCCTCCGCGCCGCCAAGAATGTCGGCGTGCGTCAGGAGCCCGCCCTCGCCCGAACCGCCATCGGCCGCGACCGAGGGCGAGGCCGATGGCATGTGCTGCAGCATCACGCCGCCGGCGCGCCAGCGTTCGCCCTCGCCGGGCAGGCGCGAGCGGCCGAAAGACAGCGCAAAGCGGGTCGGCAATTGTTCGGATTGGGCGAAATAGGTCTCGGCGCAGGCGGAAAGCGAGCCGCCGGCGATGGGTGTGATGCCCTGATAGGGCAGGTTGCCTTCGCCCTGGTCGATGAGCACGGCCATATAGCCCTGACCGATCAGGTCGAAGGGCTTTGCCTCCGGATCTATCCGCTCGGGGTCGAACGAGGCCCAGGCGCGGATCTGCGCGGGCGCGCCATCTTCGGCCGGGGCGTAGTAGTCGGTCGCGACAATCCGCGCCGGGCCGTTGCCACGGATCTGCAGCGACAGTTTCCAGCGCAGTTTCATCGTCTGGCCGATGAGTGCCGTCAGAACGGCCGCCTCTGCCACCAGAGCCTCGATCTGGGCGGGATAGTCGTGCTGGCAGAGAATCCGGTCGAGCGTGCCGTCGAGCCGCGCCACCCGGCCACGGATGTCGGACGCGTCAAGCTGGAACGGCAGGACGGTATCGTCCCAGGCAATCTCGAGGGTCGAGGACATGGAGTTCCTTGAGGGGTTTTCTTCGGGCGCGGGCCTTGGCATAGCTTGTCGGGTCAAAATGGGCAACCTCGGGCGGATGGGATGATCAGGCGGTTCGGAGAGCCGGTGGTGGCGGGGCAGGTCTATCGGCCCCGGCCAGGGGCTTACGCGGTCCTGAAGTTAGATGGGGATGTATTGCTGACCTATCAAGAGGAGCCCGACGCAGAGTTCCAACTGCCCGGCGGCGGCATTGACCCGGGCGAATCGCCTGTTCAGGCGCTGCACCGCGAGGTCTATGAGGAGACCGGCTGGACAATCGCCGCGCCGCGCCGGATCGGGACCTTCCGCCGCTTTGCCTACATGCCGGAGTATGACCGCTGGGCCGAGAAGATCTGCATGATCTACCTCGCCCGACCCGTACGCCGCATCGGCCCGCCGAAGGAGCCCGGTCACACGGCGGTCTGGGTGGGCGCGCGCGAGGCCGAGCGGCTTGTCGGCAATGACGGCGACCGGCATTTCCTGCGGCTCGCGTTCGGGTTTTGAGCCGAGACGGAGCGAGGGGCCAGCCCCTCGCGCTCCCCGGGATATTTGGACCACAGTGAAGGGCAGGTCCGAGGCAGACGCGGCTCAGTCGGCGTTGGCCTTCGCACCGTCGAACTCGAAAAAGACGCCCGAGACATCGTCGGAAAATTCGCCGCCGGTATAGTCGTTCAGATGCCAGTGCAGCGCTTCGAGGAAGGCCGCGCCCCTGAGCCCTTCGCAGCGGGCGATGAGTTTTGTAAGGCCCTCTTCGCCCAGTTGCACCTCATTGGCATCCGCGGCCTCGGTGATGCCGTCCGACATCAGGAACAACCGGTCGCCGGGGTCGAGCTGCGTCTCGATCCGGTCGTAGCTGGCGAAATCTATGAGGCCGATCGGCATGCCGCCGGTGCCGAGATATTCCACCCGTCCATCCTTGCGGATTACCGCCGGATGGGGATGGCCCGCCTGCACCATCGCGACCTTGCCTGAGACGAGGTCGATATCGGCATAGGCCAGCGTGAAGTAATTTTCGGTCTCCATCTCCTTCAGGACGACGCGGTTGAGGGTTTCGGCGAGTTCCTCGGGCGGGCGGGCGTCGTAGATGCCGAACTCGGTGAGGACGAGGGCGAGGTTCTGTTCGGGGGAATTGCCGGAAAGATAGCCCGCGAGCCGCGCAGTCATCAGGGCGGAGGTGATGCCGTGACCCGAAACGTCGATGGCGAAGAAGCCGATGCGGCGGGCGTTGATCGGGAAGAAGCCTACGAGATCGCCGCCGACATGGCCGGACGGCCTGAGCAGCAGGTTGACCTCGGCGCTGCCGAAATTGCGGCTGCGCTCGCGCACCAGGCTTTGCTGCAGCTTGCGTGCCTCCATCAGGTCTCGGTCGATGGAATCGTAGAGCCCCTGGAGTTCGGTAAGCGTCGAGGACAGGAGGCGGTTCTTCTCGGTCAGTTCGCGTTCGATCCTGAGGATGCGCTCGCCTGCGGCAATGCGGGCGCGCAACTCGTCGCCGCTGACCGGCTTGATCAGGAAATCGTCGGCGCCCATGTCGAGGCCATGGGCGATCTCGGCGGTTTCGGTCTTCGAGGTCAGGAGGATGAAATAGACATACTGATCAAGCCCGAGGTCGCGGACCCGGCGGCAGAGGTCGAGCCCGGTCATGCCACTCATCATCCAGTCCGAGATCACCAGATCGGGTGCGTCTTGCGTGACGACATCCATCGCCTCTTCTGCCGATCCGACCTCAAGCACGCGGTAGCCAGCGCGCGCGAGCTGCGAGGAAAGGATCTTGCGTTGCACCCGGCTGTCATCGACCACAAGCACGGATCGCGCCGGTGCCACGGCACCTGCGCTTTCGGCTTGCGGTCGTTCGGCCCTCATTGGCTGCACGCGGTTCCCGCCTCTGACGTTCCCGACGAAACTAGGCCGGGCCGGGTTAAGACGAATTGAATGCAAATCGGCTTTTTCGCCGCAGGGGCCTTAACGGCAGCGCAAGGGTTGGGGGCTAGGCTCGAGCGTGGATGGGAAAAGGTGGTGGCCATGATCGATTGGGCAAGGGTGGGTGAATTGCGCGCCGAGATCGGCGACGAGGGATTTGCCGAAGTGGTGGAACTGTTCCTCGACGAGGTCGAGGATGTGGTGGCGCGCCTCAGGGCGGTGCCGGACCCGGCGACCTATGAGCAAGATCTGCATTTCCTGAAAGGCAGCGCCTGGAACCTCGGGTTCAGCGCTTTTGGCGCGCTCTGCCAGGATGGCGAGCGGCGGGCGGCGGGCGGGCAGGCAGGCGGTATCGACATCCCGGTGATCCTCGAAAGTTACGAGAGATCGAAGGACGTGTTCATCGACGGGCTGGGTGAGCTGGCGGCGGGGCGGCAGCCGAGCGCGGCGTAAGACGGGGCGCCGTCAGATCAGGAATTCGGCAAGCGCCTGATCTTCGGTGATGTCGCGATAGTCGAATTCCGCCGCGTCGAGTTTCGACGTCAGTTCCGCGAAACTTGTCGCCCGCTTCGTCTCGATCCCGATCAGCACAGAGCCAAAGTTGCGGGCCGATTTCTTCAGATATTCGAACCGCGCGATATCGTCATCCGGCCCGAGCATGCCCAGGAATTCCTTCAAGGCGCCGGGGCGCTGCGGCATGCGCAGGATGAAATATTTCTTCAGCCCAGCGTAACGGTTGGCGCGTTCCTTCACTTCCGGTAGGCGCTCGAAATCGAAATTGCCGCCCGAGGTCACGCAGACCACGCGCTTGCCTTTGATCCGGTCGGCGAGGCCGGGCAAAGCGTCGACGGACAAGGCGCCGGCCGGCTCCAGAACGATCCCCTCGACATTGAGAAATTCGAGCATGGTGATGCCGATCCGGTCCTCTGGCGCGAGGCGCACCTGATCGGGTGACAGATGTCTCAAACGCTCGAAGGTGCGGGCGCCGATCCGGGCGACGGCGGCGCCATCGACGAAATTGTTGATGCCTTTCAACGTGACAGGCGCACCCGCGCCGAGCGCTGCCTTCAGGCAGGCCGCGCCTTGCGGTTCGACATAGACGAATTCGGTGCGGGGTGCGGCCTCGGCGAAATAGCTGGTGACACCGGCGGCAAGGCCGCCGCCGCCCACCGGCAGGATCACCAGATCAGGGGCGCCGTCGATCTGGTCGAGCATTTCGACGGCGACGGTGGCCTGACCCTCGATCACATCCTCGTCGTCGAAGGGCGAGAGGAAATGCGCGCCGGCCTCGTCCGCAAAGGCCTGGGCGGCGGCGAGCGTCCGGTCGAAATAGTCGCCGACGAGACGGATTTCGACACTGTCGCCGCCGAAGGTGCGGGTCTTGTCGATCTTCTGCTGCGGTGTGGTGACCGGCATGAACACCGTGCCCTTGACGCCGAAATGACGGCAGGCATAGGCCATGCCCTGCGCATGATTGCCCGCGCTTGCGCAGACGAAGGCAGCCTTGCCCGCCGAGATCGCTTTCCGCATGGCATTATAGGCGCCGCGCAACTTGTAGCTGCGCACGGGCGTCAGATCCTCGCGCTTGAGGTAGATCTCGGCCCCATAGCGGCTCGACAGATGATCGTTGAGCTGCAAGGGCGTCGGATCGAACAGATCCCTCAGGGCGAGGGTGGCGGCGCGGGCGTCTGTGGCAAAGCGGGTCATGGCGGCATCTGAGCCGGGCGGCGGCCAAAGGCAAGCAATTTGCGCTTGTGGGCGGGTTTTCGCGCGGGGCCATGTCACATTTTCGGGCGGCCTGCGTCCTTGCATCAACGAAAGGACGGATCATGCGGCTGCTTCTGTGGGGTCTGGCGCTTTATCATGGCGCAAACGGTCTTCTGATGGTCGCCGCACCGCTCGGCTGGTTCCGGGCGGTGCCGGGCGTGGCGGAAACCGGTGCGGCGAATGCGCATTTCATCGCCGATGTCGGCTGGGGCTTTCTCGCGGCGGCGACGGCTCTGGCCCTTGCGGCCCGTTGCGCCCCCGGCCGCGGGCCGCTTCTAGTAGCGGCGCTGGTGTTCCTGGGCGGCCATGCCGCGATGCATGTGCTGGACTTCTTCCACCATGTGTTCAGTGCGGCCGTGCTGCGTGACATCTTGCTGGTCCTGCTGCCGGGTCTTTTGCCGCTTCTTCCGCTTCTGAAAGGACAAGATGATGCTTAAGCTTCTCGCGCACCGGCTGGTCGGCCGCTTCGGTCGCCGCTACGGTTATGATGTGGGTTACATGGACGAGATGATCGAGGAGGATTTCGCCGGGTTCCGGCGCTTTGCGAAGCTCGCGGGCCTGTCCTCCTACGGCTATCGCCTGCCGCCCGGGCCGCTTTTCGCGGCGAAATTCATCGCAACGCGTGCGGCTGGCTGCGGGCCTTGCGTGGATCTGGTGATCCGCATGGCGGAAGAGGCAGGCGTATCGCGCGCGGCACTATCCGCCATTGCGCGCAAGGGTGGCTTGGCCGACCCCGACATGCGGCTTGCGGCCGATTTCGCCGAAGCGGTGGTGACGAACGATGCCGCTCTGCCCGACCTGCTGGAGGCGGTCGAGGCGCGTTTCGGGCGGCGCGGGCGCACCGGCCTTGCTGTCGCCATCGCAACGTCGCAGTTCTATCCGATGGTCAAGCGGGGCATGGGTCACGCGCGGGACTGCGCCATGCTGCCGCCGGAGTTCTGTCCGGCGCAGGCGGCCTGAAAATGGCGGATCGGGCCAGAATAGAGACGCTTTTTGTCCGGGAACGCCCGCGTCTCCTCCGGCTCGCCTACCGGTATCTTGGCAGTGTCAGCGACGCCGAGGATGTGGTGCAGGAGGCTTTCCTGAAGCTCGGCAAGGCAGGCCCGGTCGACCGGCCCGAGGGATGGCTGGCGCGGACGGTGACGAATGGCGCGCTGGACCGGTTGCGGCGGCAGAAGGCACGGCGCGAAAGCTATGTCGGCCAATGGCTGCCAGAGCCTGTGGTGGAGCCTGATCTTTATGCCGCCGCCGACCGGGAACTCGATATTTCCTTCGCCGTGATGCGCACGCTTGAGGCACTGAGTCCCCTGGAACGCGCGGCCTTCTTCCTGCACGACCTCTTCGATCAGGATTTCGAGACGATCGCCCGGACGCTGAACCGCACGCCCGCCACCTGCCGCAAGCTTGCGTCACGCGCCCGTGCGGCGGTGCGCGAAGGCCGGGCGAAACGGCCCGCGACGGCCAGCGACATAGCGGCCTTTCTGCAGGCGATATCGGATGCGGCGATCAGCGGCGATGTGGCGTCGCTCGCGGCCCGGCTCGCGGCCGATGCCGAATTGGTGTCGGACGGCGGCGGCAAGGCGCTTGCGGCGCTGAACGTGGTCAGGGGGGCCGTGCCGGTCGCGCGTTTCCTTGCCGGGATCGCGCGCAAGGCCGCGGGCGGGATCGCCGTGCGGCCGCTGACGGTGAACGGCGCCCCGGCGGTGATGATTCTGGCAGAGGGCGACAGCGGTAGCCTCATGTCCTTCGACGTCGACGGGGTAGGTGCGGTCCGGACAGTCTATATCCAGCGCAACCCCGACAAACTCGGGCTGCTTACGCCCTGACGCCGCGCGCCGGGCGCCTGGGTTCCGGCTGGCGGGCGAAGGCGAAATGGTCGCGCAGGCAGGCCAGAAGGCGACGGTGCACCGGGCGGTGGCGAAAGCGCTGGTTGACGCCCGCAAAGACCGTCTGGGTGATCGGCGGCGCATCTGGGATCAGGCGGCAGGTGCGGTCGGCGGTCAGATCGGCGACCGAGCTTTGCATCACATAGGCGGTGCCGCCCATGCTGCGCAGAAGTGCCACCATCGCCGCATTCTGGCCGATCGACAGGCTCGCATCGACAAGCGTCGGGTGCAGCGCCGCATGGGCATGCGGAATCGCGTCGGAGAAGTGGGGCAGGATGTAGGTCTCGCGCCGCACTTCCTCCAACCGCTCGACCTCGGTCGAGACCATCACATAGGTCACTTCGCCGAGCGTCTCGAAATAAAGGTCGGGATGGAAGCGTGGCGAAAAGAGGATGGCGAGGTCCTCCTTGCCGGTCGTGAGGTCCGCGCACATCTGCGCTGAATAATCCGCCTCGAAGAAGAAAGCCGTGTCGGGCAGGCTCAAGCGAAAGGCGGCGATCAGATCACTGAAATGGGCATTCACCAGATCGTGCTGGATGCCGATGCGAATCGTCGCGGGGCGCGAGCCCGCGTCGCCCACCGCATGGCGCGCCTCGGTCCAGCCATGGCGCAGGCCGCGCGCGTGCGGCTCGAACCTGAGGCCCTGCAGGGTGGGTTGCGTGCCCGACCGCGACCGGTCGAAAAGCTTCTGCCCCAGCGCCTTTTCCAGCGCGCTGATCCGGCCCGAAACGGTTGACTGCGTGACCCCCAGCCGTTCGGCGGTGCGGTTGAAGCTGCGGGTTTCGCAGAGGTCGAGGAAAGTTTCGATCAGTTCGATCTGCATGGGCGCCTCTAATCGGACTTTCCGATCAATAATCCCCTCCGCTTCGAATTGAAAGCTTCGGCTTCGGCGGCGATACTCCGCGCGGAATTACGGAGGAAGAGATGAGCGCCATTCCAAGCACCGCACGGGTCGTGATCATCGGCGGGGGGGTGGTCGGCGTGTCGTCGCTGTACCACCTGTGCAAGGCGGGCTGGACCGATGTCGTGCTCTTGGAGAAGAACGAACTGACGGCCGGATCGACCTGGCATGCGGCGGGCAATGTGCCGACCTTCTCGACCTCCTGGTCCTTGATGAACATGCAGCGCTATTCGACAGAACTCTACCGTGGTCTGGGCGCGGCGGTCGATTATCCGATGAACTACCATGTCACCGGTTCGATCCGGCTGGCACATTCGAAAGAGCGGATGCAGGAGTTTGAGCGCGCCAAGGGCATGGGCCGCTATCAGGGCATGGATATCGACATCCTTGGTCCGGGCGAGATCAGGGACAAATATCCCTTCATCGAGACGCATGACCTGAAAGGCGCGCTGTATGACCCGAACGACGGCGACATCGACCCCGCGCAGCTTACGCAGGCGCTGGCTAAGGGCGCGCGCGACATGGGGGCGACGATCCTGCGCTTTACCCCGGCGACCGGCGTTTCCCGCGAGAACGGCGAATGGGTCGTCCATACCGAAAAGGGCGATATCCGCTGCGAGATCGTGGTGAATGCCGCAGGCTACTATGCCCAGAAGGTCGGCGAATGGTTCAAGCCCTACGGCGGGCGCACCGTGCCGATGATGGTGATGAGCCACCAGTACATCCTGTTCGAGGAAGTCGAAGAGGTGAAGCAATGGTCTACGAGCGTCGGCCACAAGTTGCCGCTTCTGCGCGATGTCGATACCTCCTACTACCTGCGGCAGGAAAAGAACGGCTTCAACCTTGGGCCCTACGAGCGCAATTGCCGCGCCCATTGGGCGAGCCCCGGCGATCCGTTCCCGGATGATTTCAGCTTCCAGCTCTTCCCCGACGATCTGGAACGGCTGGAATATTACATCGAGGATGCGCTGGCGCGTGTGCCGCTTCTGGGCAAGGCGGGGCTTTCCAAGGTCATCAACGGCCCGATCCCCTATGCGCCCGACGGCAACCCGCTGATTGGGCCGATGCCGGGCGTGGCCAATGCGTTCGAGGCCTGCGTCTTCACCTTCGGCATCGCCCAGGGTGGCGGCGCGGGCAAGGTGCTGGCCGAATGGATCACGGAGGGCGCGACCGAATGGGACATGTGGTCCTGCGACCCGCGCCGCTTCACCGACTATACCGACACGGACTATTGCGTGCAGAAGGGGATGGAGGTCTACGGCCACGAATATGGTATGCACTTCCCCTGGGCGCGCTGGCCGGCAGCGCCGGATCGCCGCCTGTCGGCGGTGCATGACAAGGTCAAGGCGCTGGGCGGCCAGTTCGGCGCATACAACGGCTATGAACGCGCCAACTGGTACGCCAAGCCCGGTGACGATACCTCCTGGGACGCGGCCCAGACCTGGGGCCGCTCTGGCCCGTGGGAGGCGCGCATCCGCGAGGAATGCGAGGCGGTGCGCGACGGGGTCGGCGTTCTCGACCTGCCGGGCTTTTCGCGTTTCCATCTTTCGGGGCCGGGAGCGGGCGAATGGCTGCTCGGCCAGATTTCTGGCAGCCTGCCGAAGCCCGGGCGGCTGTCGCTCGCCTATTTCCCCGATCATCGCGGGCGCATTCTGACCGAAATGTCGGTCGCCTGTAACGGCGAGGATGATTACACGCTGATCACCGCCGCCGTGGCGCAATGGCACGATTACGAATGGCTAGCAAAGTCGCTGCCGAAGGGGCTGACGCTGAAAGATCGCACGCGCGATCTGTCGACGCTGATCGTCACCGGGCCGAAGGCGCGCGATCTCTTCGCGAAGATTTCGGACGCCGACCTCAGCCTGCCGTGGCTCAGCCACGAAATGTGGACCGTCGCCGGGCAGAAGGCGGTTCTGGCGCGCGTCTCTTTCGCAGGCGAGCTGGGCTGGGAGGTTCACGCCCCGGTCGAGAGCATTCCGGCGATCTATGACGCAGTGCTGGCCGAGGGCGCCAAGCCGTTTGGCATGTGGGCGCTGAACAGCCTGCGGATCGAGAAGGGCTACCGTGCCTGGAAGGGTGATCTTTCGACCGATTACAGCCTGTTGGAAGGCGGGCTCGACCGGTTCGTCAAATTCGACAAGCCGCAGGATTTCATCGGCAAAGCTGCCCTTCTGTCCGAAAGGCAGCGCGGCGCGAAGAAGCGGTTTGTGACGCTAGTCGTCGAGGCCGGGGACTGCGATGCGCCCTACATGTCGACCCTCTGGCATGACGGCAAGGTCGTGGGCGAAACCACGTCGGGCGCCTGGGGCTACCGGGTGAACAAGTCGATCGCGCTGGGCATGCTGCGCGCCGATCTGGCGAGCCCTGGCACCGAGATCGAGGTGGAAATCTACGGCGAACGCTGTCGCGCCGTGGTGCAGGAAGACCAGCCGCTTTGGGATCCGAAGAACGAAAGGATCCGGGCGTGACGAGCATAAGCGCCAGATCCCGACCCATGCGCCCCGTGCTTGCGCCGGTCGCCGCGGACGCGCTTTCGCCGCTCAATGCCGAGATCGGCTCGATGCCGCTTGCCTTCGGCACGGCGCACAATCTTCTGGTGCGCGCGAACGTCGGCGACGGAAGTGCAGTTCTGGTGGTCTGTGAAGGCGAGGCGGCGGGCTATGCCGCGATCCGGCTGGCGCGGACGCTCGGGGCAAAGGTCACGGCGCTTTGTACCGGTTCGTCGGCCACCGGTGCTCGCGCCGCCGGTGCCGAGGTGATCGCAGGCCTGCCGTCCGGTCGGTTCGACGCAATCATCGATCTGGGCACCGGCACGGCGCGGCAGGGGGTGCTTGCCCGTCTGCGCCCCGGCGGTGTCTACGCCACGTCAGGTATCATCGCCGAGCCGTCCGAGCGGGGACAGATGCGCGCGGTCTATCTGAACGACCTGACGCTCTTCGGCCGCCCGCACCTGCCGCGCGAGGTGTTCGCGGGGCTCGTCAGTACCATCACCCTGTCCCAGATCCACCTTGTCGAGACGACCAAAGACCGGAGCGAAAATCATGTCTAACCTGCCGCAAAAGGCGCGCGCGGTCATCATCGGCGGAGGCGTCGTCGGCTGTTCGGTCGCCTATCACCTGACCAAGCTCGGCTGGAAGGATGTGGTTTTGCTGGAAAGGAAGCAGCTGACTTCCGGCACCACCTGGCATGCGGCGGGGCTGATCGGCCAGCTGCGCGCTTCGTCAAACATGACGCGGCTCGCAAAATATACCGCCGACCTCTACCGGGGGCTGGAGGCCGAGACCGGTCTTGCCACAGGCATGAAGACCGTAGGCTCGATCTCGGTCGCGCTGACCGATGAGCGCAAGGAAGAGATTTTCCGCAATGCGTCGATGGCGCGGGCTTTCGGTGTGCCGGTCGAGGAAATCTCGCCTTCGGAGGTGAAGGAACGTTATCCGCACCTGAACATCGAAGGGGTGAAGGCGGGCGTCTGGCTGCCGACCGACGGGCAGGGCGACCCGGCGAATATCGCACTGGCTTTGGCCAAGGGTGCGAAGGCGCGCGGCGCGGTGGTGGTCGAGGGCGTGAAGGTCACGGGCGTGAAGGTCGAGGGTCGCCGCGCGAAGAGCGTCTCCTGGGAGATGGACGGCGAGGCGGGCGTGATCGAGGCCGATCATGTGGTCAATTGCGCGGGCATGTGGGGCCATGCGGTTGGCCGCATGGCGGGCGTGAACGTGCCGCTTCATGCCTGCGAGCATTTCTACATCGTGACCGAGCCGATCCCGGGCCTCACCCAGATGCCGGTGCTGCGAGTGCCGGACGAATGCGCCTATTACAAGGAAGATGCGGGCAAATATCTTCTGGGCGCGTTCGAGCCGCATGCCAAGCCCTGGGGCATGAACGGCATCCCGGAAGATTTCTGCTTCGATCAGCTCCCCGAGGATTTCGACCATTTCGAACCGATCCTCGAACGCGCGATCAACCGTTTGCCGATGCTGGCCTCGGCGGGGATCCATACCTTCTTCAACGGGCCGGAGAGCTTCACGCCAGACGATGCCTATAACCTTGGCCTCTCGCTCGAGGTCGACAATTTTTGGGTCGCGGCCGGGTTCAACTCGATCGGCATCCAGTCGGCGGGCGGCGCGGGCATGGCGCTCGCGGAATGGATGGAGACGGGCGAGAAGCCCTTCGACCTCGGCGATGTGGATGTGGGCCGCAACCAGCCCTTCCAGGGCAACCGGCATTACCTGTTCGAACGGTCAAAGGAGACGCTCGGCCTTCTTTATGCCGACCATTTCCCCTACCGCCAGAAGGCCACCGCGCGCGGCGTGCGGCGGACGCCCTTCCATGCCCATCTGGAGGCCGAAGGCGCGGTCTTTGGCGAGATCGGCGGCTGGGAACGGGCGAACTGGTATGCGAAGCCGGGTCAGGAACGGGAATACCGCTACAGCTGGGGTCGGCAGAACTGGTTCGGCAACACCGCAGAGGAACATCGCGCGGTGAGGACGAACGTCGGCATGTATGACATGTCCTCCTTCGGCAAGATCCGGGTCGAGGGGCGCGATGCCGAAGCCTACCTGAACCATATCTGCGGCGCCGACATGTCGGTGCCGGTGGGGCGGATCGTTTATACCCAGTTCCTGAACAAGAATGCGGGGATCGAGGCCGACGTGACCGTCACGCGGCTTTCGGAGACCGCCTATCTGGTCGTCACCCCCGCCGTTACACGGCCGAAGGATCAGGCCTGGATGCGCCGACATGTGGGCGATTTCAACGTGGTGATCACCGATGTGACGGCGGCGGAGGGCGTCCTGGCGGTCATGGGGCCGAACGCGCGGACGCTGATGCAAAAGGTCAGCCCCAACGATTTCTCGAACGAGGTGAACCCGTTCGGCACCGCGCAGGACATCGAGCTGGGGCTGGGCCTCGCCCGCGTGCACCGCGTGTCTTACGTGGGCGAGCTGGGGTGGGAGATCTATGTCTCCTCCGACATGTGCGGACATGCGTTCGAAGTGCTGTGGGAGGCGGGCCACGACATGGGGCTGAAGCTTTGCGGCATGCACATGATGGATTGTGCCCGGATCGAGAAGGCCTTCCGCCATTTCGGCCATGACATCACCTCCGAGGATCATGTGCTGGAGGCGGGGCTTGGCTTTGCGGTCAAGATCGCGAAGCCCGATTTCATTGGCCGCGACGCGGTTCTGAGAAAGAAGGAAGCGGGGCTCGACCGGCGGATGATGCAGTTCCGGCTGAGCGATCCGTCCGTGATGGTCTATCACAATGAGCCGATCCTGAGGGACGGCAAGATCGTGAGCTATCTTTCGTCGGGCGCCTATGGCCATCACCTCGGCGCCGCCATCGGCATGGGTTATGTGCCGTCGAAGGGCGAAGGGGCGGAGGCGCTTCTGGCCTCGTCCTACGAGATCGAGATCGCCGGGCGGCGGGTGACGGCGGAAGCCTCGCTTCAGCCGATTTACGACCCGAAGGGCGAACGGACGAAGATGTGACGGGCGGAAGCCCCGGGGGGCTGTCTGCCCCCCGGAACCCCCCGAGGATATTTGGACCACAGTGAAGGCAAGACGCCTTCAGGGAAGGTTGAGATGAGCGAAGACGCGCTGAATTGCGAACCGAGGCGGGCGGCACGGGCCGGTGGGCGGGAAGCGCGCCGCGCGGCGCGGGCGGCACCCTTGGCTGAGGGGCTGCGTCCGGTCAGGGCGGGCATGTCGGGTGGCCAGTACCGGCCGCTGACCGACGAGGGGATGAGGAAGATCCATGAAAGCGCGCTTGACGCGCTGGAACAGATCGGCCTGAGCCAGGCGCCGCCTTCGGGGGTGAAGCTTCTGACCGAGGCGGGGGCGATCCTCGGCGATGACGGGCGCATTCGTTTCCCGCGCGCGCTCGTCGAAGACATGCTGGCAGTCGCGGCGCGCAATATCACGCTGCACGCCCGCGATCCGAAGTTCGACCTGCATCTGTCAGGCACCAAGGTCCATTACGGCACGGCGGGCGCGGCGGTCCATATCGTCGATCCGGTGACGCTGGACTACCGCGAGAGTACCGCGCAGGACCTCTATGACGCGGCGCGGCTGGTCGAGCATCTGGACAATATCCATTTCTACCAGCGCACGATGGTCTGCCGCGACGTGGTCGACAACAAGGAGATGGACCTCAACACGCTTTACGGCTGCCTGTCGGGCACCCGCAAGCATGTGGGCACGTCCTTCAGCGATCCGTCCCATGTCGCCGACTGTTTCGACATGATCTACACGGTGGCGGGCGGCGAGGAGAAATGGCTGGAACGGCCGTTTGTCTCGAACTCGAACTGTTTCGTCGTGCCGCCGATGAAATTCGCCGAGGAAAGCTGCATCACGATGGAGGATTGCGTGCGGCGCGGCATGCCGATGCTGCTGCTGTCGGCCGGTCAGGCGGGGGCGACGGCGCCCGCGCCCATTGCGCTGACGATCGTGCAGGCGGTGGCGGAATGCCTGGCGGGCGTCGTCTATGTGAATGCCATCAAGAGGGGGGCGCCTGCGATCTTCGGCACCTGGCCCTTCGTGTCTGATCTGCGCACCGGTGCCATGTCGGGCGGCAGCGCGGAACAGGCCCTGCTGACGGCGGGCTGCGCGCAGATGCACCGGTTCTACGATCTGCCGGGTGGCGCGGCCTCTGGCATCTCGGATTCGAAGCTGCCGGACATGCAGGCGGGCTGGGAACAGGGGATCACCAACGCGCTTGCCGGCCTCGCGGGGCTCAACATGTGCTACGAGGCGGTGGGGATGCATGCCTCTCTGCTCGGCTTCTGCCTGGAAAGCCTGATCCTTGGCGACGATCTTCTGGGGCAGGCCATGCGGCTGGTGCGCGGCATCGACGTGACCGAGGATTCGACCTCGATCGAGGCGATGAAACAGGTCTGCATGGGCGGACCGGGCCATTATCTCGGCTCCGACCAGACGCTGGCGCTGATGCAGACCGAGTATGTCTATCCGGCGGTCGGCAACCGGATGAGCCCCAAGGAATGGAACGAGGCGGGCAAGCCGATTCTTCTGGATACGGCCATCGCGCGGAAGAACGATATCCTGTCGAAGGCGGGCAGCGTCATCGACCCGGAGATCGATGCGGCGATCCGCAAGACTTACAATATCTACTTCAAGTGAGCGGCGGATGAACCACGCAAACAGCCTGAAATTCTACGTGGGGGGCCAATGGGTCGATCCCTTGTCGTCCGACCGCATGGGGGTCGAGAACCCGGCGACCGAGGAGATCGTCTGCGAGGTGGCGCTGGGGGGCGAAGCCGATGCGGACCGGGCGGTGATGGCGGCGCGGGCAGCTTTCGCGGGCTGGACCGTCCGGCCGGTGGCAGAGCGGATCGCGGTCCTGAAGCGGGTGCTTGAGGTCTATAACGACCGCTATGAGGATTTCGCGCAGGCCATGGCGGTCGAGATGGGCGCACCGATCGAATGGGCGCGCGGCGCGCAGGCCTGGGCAGGGCAGGTGCATATCGAGGCGACGATCAAGGCTGCCGAAAGCTTCCATTGGGAAGAGATGCGCGGCACGACAAAGATCATCCGCGAGGGGATCGGCGTCTGCACGCTGATCACGCCTTGGAACTGGCCGATGAACCAGATCGCCTGCAAGGTGGCGCCCGCACTGGTCGCTGGATGCACGATGGTGCTGAAACCTTCGGAAATCGCACCACTGTCGGGCGTGCTTTTCGCCGAGGTCTGCGATGCGGCGGGTGTGCCGCCAGGGGTCTTCAACCTGATAAACGGTACGGGGCCGGGGGTGGGCGCGCGGCTCACCTCTCACCCAGAGGTCGATATGGTGTCCTTCACCGGCTCGACGCGGGCGGGCACGGCGGTGGCGGCGGCGGCCGCCCCCACGGTGAAGCGCGTGGCGCAGGAACTGGGGGGCAAGTCGCCCAACATCATCCTGCCGACGGCCGATCTCGCGGCGGCGGTGAAGGCGGGCGTCGAGGGTTGCTTTGGCAACACCGGGCAAAGCTGCGACGCCCCCACGCGCATGTTCGTTCATCGCGATCAGCATGATCGGGCGCTGGTTCATGCGAAGGAGGCGGCAGACGCCGTCGTGATCGGCGACACGCAGGACGTGGCGACAACGATGGGGCCGCTTGTCTCGAAAATGCAGTTCGACAAGGTGCAGGCGATGATCCAGGCGGGCATCGACGAGGGCGCGACGCTGGTCGCGGGCGGTATCGGCCGTCCGGCGGGGGTTAACCGGGGCTGGTATGTGCGCCCGACGGTCTTCGGCAATGTGACGAACGACATGGTGATCGCCCGCGAGGAGATCTTCGGGCCGGTCCTGTCGATCATTCCCTATGACACGGTGGACGAGGCGGTGGCGGCCGCGAACGACACGCCTTACGGGCTGGCGGCCTATGTCGCGGGTCCCATTGCAGAGGCCCGCGCCGTCGCCCGGCGCCTGCGCGCGGGCATGGTGAACCTGAACTATCCCGCCTGGGATACGTTCGCGCCCTTCGGCGGCTACAAGCAATCGGGCAACGGCCGCGAATATGCCGACTGGGGCATCCATGACTTCTGCGAGGTCAAGGGCGTCGTCGGCTGGGGCGAATAAACAACCTTTCGGGCGGCGGGGAGCCGCCCTTCCAATCTCTCGGGGAGTGACATGCACTACGGCTATATCGGACTTGGCAACCTGGGTGCTGCCTGCGCGGGATGTCTTCTCAAGGCGGGCTTCAAGGTCACGGTCTTTGACCTGAACAAGGCGCTTGCCGAACCGCTGATCAAGGCGGGCGCGACCTGGGCCGACAGCGCCGAGGCGGTGGCGGGATCGGTCGATCATGTGATCACCTGCCTGCCGTCACCGGCGGTTTCGGAAAAGGTCCTGCGGTCGATCCTGCCGCATATGAGGAAGGGCGCGAGCTGGATCGAGATGTCGACCCTTGGCCGCGATGATGTATTGGCAATGTCGAAGGTCGCGGGCGAGGCGGGCGTGCGCATGTTGGAACTGCCGGTCACCGGCGGCGTCCACCTTGCCTACCGGGGCGAAATCACCATGCTGCCGGGCGGCGACAAGGACCTTGTCGACCTGCACTGGAAAGCCTTCGAGGCGATGGGCAACCGCATCTTTCACATGGGGCCGCTCGGGTCATCCTCGATTATCAAGGTCATCACCAATATGCTGGCCTTCATCCATCTGAAAGCCTGCGGCGAGGCCTTGATGCTGGCCAAGCGCGGCGGGCTCGATCTGGCGCAGTCATGGCATGCGATCCAGGCTTCGTCGGGCAATTCCTTCGTGCATGAGACTGAAGGCGCGCTGATCCTCAACGGTTCCTACGACATCGCCTTCAACATTGATCTGGCGCTCAAGGACTTGGGCTTCGCGCTGGGCTTCGGCAAGGAATTCGGCGTGCCGCTCGACCTCGCGTCGGCCACCAACCAGACCTATATCGCCGCCAAGGCCGCTTACGGCGGCGAGGCGCAATCGCCGATGATCGCGAAGTTGCTTGAGGACCTATTGCACACCGATCTGCGCGCACCGGGCTTCCCCGCACGGCTGGAGTAACCGGCGCAACAATCGTCGCTTTAGCGGCTTTTGATCATACCCGACATCATGCGTCAGGGTTGTGGCTTATACCCGGACCATCTACCTGCTATGTAGGGCAGGTAAGCATGGTTCGGGATGTTGCCCCAGATGAAGGATGATGCGCTCGTCGCTGTCGTAAGACGCATGGCCGCAGGCGATGTCTCGGCTCTCGACACGCTCTATCGCCAGCTTGAGCGACCTCTTTTCGGATTCATCCACTCAAAATTGAACGATCCGTTCGCCGCAGCCGACATACTGCACGAGGTCTTTCTGGAAGTCTGGCGCGGTGCCGCCGGGTTTCAGGACCGGTCGCGGGTCAGGACTTGGGTCTACGCGATCGCATGGCGCAAGGTGGTTGACGAGTTCAGGGCACGTGGACGAGTGACGATACAGGATGAAATGCCGGATCGGCCCGACGAGGGGCCAAGCGCCTTCGAGCTTCTGCAGACGGCGGAAGAGCGGGACATGCTGCGCGATTGCCTTGGAGGCCTGAAGGCCGACCATAGGGCGGCAATCGAGCTGACATTTCTGGAAGACATGAGCTACCGCGAGGTCGCCGAGGTGATCGGTGTCCCCGAGGGCACGGTGAAGACACGGGTGTTTCACGCCAAGGCGCTGCTTCTGCGCTGCCTTGAGGCAAAGATGAACAGGAGGGTGCGCGCATGACTTCGACCCCATTCGACAAGGCGAAGATCGCGGAGCTGGTTCCCTTCTGGGTCAACGGCTCGCTGACCGACGCGGAGGCCGAGGCACTCGCCCGCGAGTTCGAGCGCGATCCGGCCCTTCATGCCCAGGTTCAGGCCGCGCGGCAGTTGCGCGAACTGATGCGGGCCTCGGCCCTGCCCGAACGGTCGCCCGGCGATTTCGGCCTTGCCCGCCTGCGCCGTTCGGTCGCCGAAAAAGCGCGCGCGCCCGCTGCGCTCCGTCAGTCGGCCGCGGCTGCGGCAATTGCAGCGGCGGTCACGGCGGGCGGCTTCACCCTGGTCGGCTGGGGCAGTTCGGATGAAGGCTACAGACAGGCGGCCGGTCCGCAGCCCGCGGCGATCTTCACCGTATCCGTACGCGATGCGGCGCCTCACGCGGCCTTCGCCGACCTGTTGCTTGCGAACGGGCTCACGATCATCGACGGTCCGTCGGCCCTGGGTTTTTACCGCCTCGCCCTCGTCGGTGCCGCAGCGGACAGCGACATCGATGCCGCACGATCCGCACTTGAACACGCAAGCGAGCTCCTGGAGCTGGTGGAAACCGCCGAATGATCATTTCGGTCGCACGAATAGTGGCGCTGACCTTTGGTCTGGCCGCCTTCGGCCTTGCAGGGTCGGGGTGGGCAGACGAATGTACCTCGGAGTGCGGTGAGCCCCCGCCGCCGCCCGAGCCCCCGCCGCCACCTGAGCCGCCTCCCCCGCTCCCGCCCGAGCCGCCCGTCAGAGCGGCAGGCGACAGGGATCGCGACCCGGTAGGAATCCCTGCGGTCGCGGCTGCGGTGGCCCCGAGCGGGCGGCCCGAATATTTGCTCACCGGCACGCCTGACGCAGTCGCGGCAGCTACGGCACTTTTGGAGGAGATGGGCGGCAGCGTGATCGGGCAGCGCACGTTGAAAAGCCTCGGCCTCGGCATGGTTACCGCCGATCTCGGCACGATCGGATCGGCCGACGACCTGCGACGGCGGATCGCGCGCCAAGGTTTGGCCGTCGGGGTCGAGCGCAACATGGTCTATGAACAGTCGGCAGGCCCGGTGACCTATGCGCCAGCGCTTGCAGGCGCCCCCGATGGCGACCCCTGTCCGCTTGGGAGGGCCCTGTCGATCGGTGTCATCGACGGGCCGGTGGATGCCGACACGACGGCACTCGCGGGCGCGCGGATCGCCAGCCGTTCCTTCCTGCGCGAGGGTGATGCGCCCGGTGCCCCGGATCATGCGACCGCGCTCGCCGCGCTCATCGCGGCGCCGGGAAACGGGCAGTGGCCTGCGGGCTTCGCCCGGAAGGCGCGTGTCCTGTCGGCGGTTGCATTCGCAAAGGGTGCAGCCGGCGATGTCGCGCGCACCGATGCGATTGCCGAGGCGCTCGACTGGTTGGTGACGGAACGGGTGCGGCTTGTTAACCTCTCGCTCGCCGGACCAGAGAATGCGACGTTGGCCATGGTGCTGCACGGGCTTGCCAGGCGCGGGACGATCTTCGTCGCTGCAACCGGCAATGACGGCGCGGACGCCGTATCCTTTCCCGCCTCTCATCCCGATGTCTTCGCGATATCGGCGGTCGATGCGCGCAGGCGGCTTTACTACAAGGCCAACCGCGGCGAGGAAGTCGCTTTCGTCGCGCCGGGTGTCGAGCTTTTCGTCCCGACCGCCGAGGGTGGTCGCTACCGCTCTGGCACATCCTATGCGGCGGCCATCGCGACGGCGATCTTTGCGCATGCGATTGACGGCGGCGCCACGGGTCGCAGCGCCCTTGAACGCGCGCTCCGCGCGGCGGCGGAAGACCTTGGACCGGCGGGCCGTGACAGTTCCTTCGGCTGGGGACTTCTGAAGATTGTGGGCTGTTCAAAATAAATTTGAACTGTTCTGCCCGGAGAAACGACCAATGTTCGGAGGTGCCCTTAAGGCACGGCGCGAACCGGTCTGGTCGCGCTGCCGCGTAGCGAGTGGAGTGTTCTCCAGCGGGTGGGGAATCGGATTTTCGGGTGACCGGGGACGTTCGTGCCCTGACGGCGTGTTAGTGCCGTTTCGTGTGTGCGTCGGGGTGCGCAACAAGTGTGGCCGGTGCCGCTGCGCCGGCCACACCCCTTCTTCTCTGCACCAGTCCGGCGCCAGACGCTTGCGACGGCCTGCCGCGCCGTGCTTAGCTGCCGTCGGAACCCTGTTGGCGCTAACGAAATGCATTCATTTACCCGCAGACAGGCCATCGGCGGCCTGTCGACAGCACTTCTCCTTTCCGCCGTGCCTGCACATGCGGCTCCGGCGCCCGTGCCGCAGAAGGTGATCTCGGTCTGGTACGGGCTCATCCTCGATCTCGTGCGGCACACGCCTACGTATACGCCGCCCGTGGTCAGCCGCACGCTCGGCTATGCTGGCGTTGCGGTCCATGAGGCGACCGCCTCGGGGCGCGACGATCTTCTGACGCTGGCGGGGCAGTTGAACGGGCTTGCGGCGGGCCCGGTACGCGAGGCGGGCGCTCATGACGAGGCGCTGGTCCTGCATGCCGCGCTGGGTGCCGTTGTGGCAAAGCTCTTCTTCAACACCGGGCCGACCGGGCAGCGGGCGCTGAAGGCGGTGACGGACAAGCTTGGCGCCGCAATCGAGGCGCCGCTCGCCCCCGAGGTTGCGCGCCGCAGCCGCGCTTACGGCGAAGCGCTTGCCGCGCATGTGGTCAACTGGGCGGCGGGTGATGGCGGGGCTGAAATCGTCAATCTCGGTTTTCCCGAAGATCATGCGCTGACCCCGGGCCCCGCGCACTGGGTGCCGACGAACCGGATTGCATTGCAGCAGAAACCGCTTTTGCCGCATTGGGGCGCGAACCGGACCTTCGCCATGCCGGAGGGTAAGAGCTGCCGTCTTCCGCCGCCGCCTGCCTACAGCGAGGATCCGGGCTCTGACTTCTATACCGAGGCGATGGAGGTCTATGAGGTCAGCAAGACCCTGACCGAGGACCAGCGCGCCATCGCCGCCTTCTGGTCAGACGATGCGATGCTGTCGCGCACGCCGCCCGGCCACTGGATGTCGATCGCGCTTGACGCGCTCGACGCCGAAGGCGCCGATCAGGCCCGCTATGCCGATGTCCTCGTCCGCCTCGGCATCGTGCTTGCGGATGCGTTCATCGGGTGCTGGCAGGGCAAGTACGAATATGACCTTTTGCGCCCCGTCACCTATATCAACCGGCTGATTGACCCGGGCTGGACGCCGATCCTCGCCACCCCGCCCTTCCCGGAATATCCTTCGGGCCATTCTACCCAGTCGGGCGCCGCGGCCGAGGTGCTGACCGCGCTTTTCGGCGCGGATCACGCCTTCACCGATGAAACGCCGACCATCGAGGGCATGGCGCCGCGCCGTTTCGCAAGCTTCTGGGCGGCCGCCGACGAGGCTGGGATCTCGCGCCTTTACGGCGGCATCCACTACCGCGCCGCGATCGAGCGCGGTCTTGATCAGGGCCGCTGCATCGCGGCCTATACAAACGCCCTGAAAACCGGGAGGACATGATGCGCGCAGCTTTGCTTCTTGTCCTTCTGGCCGCGCCCTGCTCGGTCCACGCCGATGATGCGCCGGTCGTTCCAACCTTTGCGGAAGAAACGGCGACCTCTGGCATTGACCATGAGTACACCGGCGAATGGCAATATATGGTGGGCGGCGGGGCGGCGGCCTTTGACTGTGACGGCGACGGGCGGCAAGACTTGTTTCTTGCGGGTGGCGAAAGCCCGGCGCGGCTTTATCACAATGACAGCGATCCCGGCGGCGCGCTTACCTTCAGCGAACGGCCAAGCGGGCTGGAGCTTGATGCCGTGACCGGGGCCTATCCGCTGGACGTGGACAGCGACGGCATGATGGACCTCGTCCTTCTGCGTGTCGGCGCCAACAGTGTGATGCGCGGCTTGGGCGATTGCCGCTTCAGCGCCGCGAACGAAGACTGGCATTTCGACGGCGGCGACGGCTGGTCGACCGCACTTGCCGCGACATGGGAGAAAGGCGCAAGCTGGCCCACCATCGCCATCGGCAATTACATCGACCGGCACGAGGAATTTTCACCCTGGGGTTCGTGCACCGACAACTGGCTGCACCGCCCGGCTGAAGGCGGCGGCTTCGCCGCGCCGCTGGCGCTCACCCCGTCCTACTGCCCGCTTTCCATGCTTTTTACCGACTGGAACGGCTCGGGCACGCCCTCGCTGAGGGTCTCGAACGACCGCGAATATTACGAGGGGGGCGAGGAGCAGCTCTGGCATGTCGAGCCTGGCCAGCCGCCCCGCCTTTACTCGGCGGCGGAGGGCTGGAAGGCGCTGAAGATCTGGGGGATGGGGATCGCAAGCTATGACTTGAAGGGTGACGGGACGCCCGACTATTTCCTGACCAGCATGGCCGATCACAAGCTGCAGGAACTGGCGCCCGGCGCGGATGGCGCGCCCGATTATCGCGATATGGCGCTGGCGGCGGGCGTCACCGTGCAGCGTCCGTTCACCGGCGGCGATATCCGTCCCTCTACCGGTTGGCACGCCGAGTTCGAGGATGTGAATAACGACGGTTATGCCGACCTGTTCGTGGCCAAGGGCAATGTCTCTGAGATGCCGGACTTCGCGATGGAAGACCCCAACAACCTGCTGTTGCAGCGGCCCGACGGCACCTTCATGGAAACGGCCGACAAGGCGGGCGTGGCGAGCCTCTCGACCAGCCGGGGCGCGGTGCTTGCCGATCTCAACCTCGACGGCCTGCCCGATCTGGTGGTCGTGAACCGCAACGGTCCCGCGCAGGTCTGGCGCAATCGCGGGCCGGGTGGCCATTGGCTGAACCTCCGGCCGCATCGCGACGGGGCGAACCACGACGCGGTCGGTGGCTGGATCGAGGTCAGGACTGGCGAACGCATCCAGCGCCGCGAACTGACGGTGGGCGGCGGCCATGTGAGCGGCGAGGCTGGGTGGTGGCATTTCGGGCTGGGCTCGGCAGAGGCGGCCGATGTGCGCGTCCTCTGGCCAGACGGGACCGCGGGCGATTGGCAGACCGTGCCCTCCGACGGCTTCTACCGGCTGACCGAGGGCAAGCCGCCCGAGCGCTGGACCTACTCTGTGCCCTGAGGACGGGCCGCCAGCCGGTACACGGGGCCTCCCGCCGCCTCGGCATCGGCTGCCTCGTGGGTTGCCAGCAGCGTCGGCACACCCTGGCGGCGTATGTGATCGAAAACGAAACTCCGGATCTCGGCGCGCAGTGTCTCGTCGAGGCGTGAAAAGGGTTCGTCGAGCAGCAAAGCCTTCGGTCGTGCGAGCAGCGCCCGCATCAGCGCCACCCGCGCACGTTGCCCGCCCGACAGAGTGGCGGGATCGCGATCCGCAAATCCGGCGAGCCCCGCGGTTTCCAGCGCCTCTTCGATCGCCTGCCGCCGCGCCGCGCGGTCGCGTGGCGCAGGTCCGAGGCCGAAGGCAAGGTTCTGGCCCACCGAGAGATGCGGGAAGAGAAGCGCGTCCTGAAACAGAACGCCGATCCCCCGCGCCTCTGCCGGTCTGTGCGTTACATCCAGACCGTCGAGCGACACCGTGCCGAGACCGATGAAGTTGCGCCCCAGGTGACCGCCGATGAAATCGAGAAGCGTCGATTTGCCGATGCCGGACGGGCCCATGATCGTCACCACCTCGCCCGCGCCCACCTCGAACGACAGGGGCGGGAAGAGCGGTTCCGCGCTCCCGACCGGACAGATGCAAACGTGCTTGAGGCTGAGCATCCTATCCCCGTCCCAGAAGCCCTTGCCGGTTCTTCCACAGAAGCACCGGAAGCACCAGCGCAAGCCCGTAGGCGGCCAGCGGCATCAGCGCCTGCAGGCTCGCATACATTCCCGCCACCCGCCGGTCACCGCCCGAGGACAGCGTCACCGCCTCGGTCGTCAGCGTCGTGACCCGGCCGCTGCCGATGAAGAGCGTGGGCAGGTACTGCGCGACCGAGACGGCAAAGCCGATGGCGGCGGCGGTCAGGATCGGGCCGAGAAGGCAGGGCAGCCGCACCGTGAGGAACCGCCGCCAGGGCCCGGCGCCGAGCGAGGCGGCGCTGTGGAAGAGCCGTGGGTCGAGCCTGTGCCAGGCCTCGGTCAGGGTCAGCATCACATAGGGAAAGGTGAAGATCGCATGCGCCCAGAGAACCGCCGTCCGGTCACCGCCGATCCCCGCTTTCAGGAAGACCACATTGAGGCCGAAGAGAAAGGCCAGCTGCGGCATCAGAAGCGGCAGGTAGATGAGCGCGGTTGCCCAGCGGGCGCGTCCGAAGCGACCGCGCGTCTCCCCCTCCAGCCAGAGGATCGCGAGTATGAGCGACAGGAGCGTCGCGCCAGCACCGATCAGGGCGGTCTCGGCCAGTACATGCACCCAGCCGGAGCGGGTATCGCCCCAGAGCGCCAGCGACCAGCGTTCGGGCAGGGCATGGGGAAAGGACCAGCGCCAGGCGAAGGACCAGACGATCAGCGACAGCAGCGCCATGAGGCCGGCCGCGACAAGACCGCCCGCCGCCGAGGGCGCGAGAGCACCAAGCCAGGGGGCACGGAGTGCCCGCCAGCCCCGGGCGAGGCGGCGTCGCGCATGCGCCGCCACCAGCCGTTCGCCCAGATGCCAGCCGAAGATAGTCAGGGCCACCAGAAGGCCGAGGAGAAGCGCCGCGAAAGCAGCGGGCGCGAAAAGCTGCAGGTCGGCCGACTGGAACCAGCGTGTCATGGCGACCGCGAGGGTCGGCGGGTTCGAGGGTCCGAGGATGATCGCCATGTCGACGACCGAGAGCGAGAACGAGAGGACCGCATAGACCGGCAGCCTGAGCGCCGGATAAAGCGCGGGCAGCACGAGCCAGTACCAGGCGGCACGGCGCCCGTGGCCGAGCGCGCGGCCGGTGGCGACGAGCCGCGCGACCGGCAGAGAGCCAATTGAGGCAAGCATAACGAGCGCGAGAAACGGCAGTTCCTTCACCGTCAGCCCGAGGATCAGCGCGATCCCCAAAGGGTCATGCACGGTTGCGATATCGGGCGGCAGACTCCAACCGGTTGCCCAGGGGCTGAGCGCCCGGGCGATCCAGCCCGAGGGGGCGATGAGAAAGGCGAAGCCGATCGCCAGTGCCGCGTGTGGCGCGGCCAGCAGCGGTGCGAGCCAGGAGGTGGCGCGCCGCGCTCCGCCGATCCACATCATCAGTTCGAAGGCGAGGAAGAAGGCAAGCAGTGTCGAGGCGACGCCGGTCCAGAGCGTCAGCGCGATGCTCTTGCCGACGCCGGGAAGCGCCGCAAGGGCGGCGAGCGGCACGGCGTCCGAGGAAAGGCCCGCATCGAACCCCAAGGCGACGCGGGCAGTCTCGGCCAAACCGGCGAGGATCGGCGCGACGAAGCCAAGGGCCACGGCTGCAAGGACCGACAGCCTGAGCCCCCGGCCCTCGCCCCCGGTCATTTCGTGTAGCGCCTTGCCCATTCCTCGGCGATGCGCACCATCCAGCTCGGGTGCGGCTCGACAAGCGTCGGGCCGAGGTCCGCCTCCATCGGCAGGGCGGGCGAGACGGGCAGGTCGGCGAAGGCCGCGCGTTGCGTCTCGTCAAGCTTTGTCATGTCGAGCACCGTATAGCTGCCGAGGATGCCGATATCCTGCGCGCGGGCCTGGGTGGCCGGGTCAAGAAGGAAGTTCGCGACCACTTCCGCGCCCTCGCGATGGGCGGCATTGAAGGGGATGGCGACGAAGCTGATATTGCCGATCGATCCCGCAGCGGGGCCATAGGTGCGCACCGTGTCGGGCAGAAGGCCCTTTTCGACCGCGGCTGCGGCTGCGGCCGGATCGAAGGCCATGGTAAGATCCACCTCGCCATCATTCAGCATCTGGTTCAGCACGCTTTCATTTTCCGGGAAGGTCTCTCCCCCCCGCCAGAGATTGGGCCGCAGCGCGTCATACCAGGTCCAGAGCGGTTCAGTCGCAGTTGAGAAACTGTCGTCGCTCGCCTCGGACTGCAGGACGGACGCATCCGGCGTCAGTTCGATCAGCGCCTGCTTGAGGAAGGTCGCGCCCATGAAATTCTGCACCGCCGGATGGGTGAAGCGGCCCGGATTGGTCTTGGCCCAGTCCAAGAGCGCCGCCGCCGACCGGGGTGGCTCGTCTACTCGAGCGCTGTCATAGGAATAAACGAATTTGGCCAGCCGCCAGGGAGATTCGTAGCCTTCGGTCGGGACGGTGAAATCGGTCACGGCCGCAGACCCCGGATTGAGGTCGAGGAAAGCCGCGTTCGGCAGGTTCTCAAGGAACGGCCCGTGCAGAAGCCCCTGTTCCTTCATCGACAGGAAATTCGCGCCATTGATCCAGATGAGGTCGACCGAACCGCCCTCGGTCTGGCCCGCGCTCTTCTCGGCCAGCACCCGCGTCACGGCCTCAGCCGTATCGGACAGTTTCACCTGTTCGACATGCACGCCGTATTTTTCCGACACTTCCCGGTCGACCCAGGCGATGAAATCATTGGTGCGGCTGTCCCCGCCCCAGGCGTTCCAGTAGACGGTCTGGCCCTTCGCGGCGGCGAGCGTATCGTCCCAGCTGTCGGCCCAGAGGGGTGCGCCGATCAGGGCGAGGAGTGTGGCGGTGAGTGTCAGTCTCATGCGTCGGTCCTATGGTCGTTCTTGGCTGAGGAAAAGGCTTGCCAGCCCCAGTGCCAGCGCAGGCCGGTGGTGAAGAGGCACAGGATGGCGAAGAGGGCGGCGAGTATCGGGAAGGCCCGAGGCCAGAGGCACATGGCGATGAAAAGCGCGATGGTCTCCGCGCCTTCGGTCAGGCCGCCGAGATAGTAGATGCCCTTCGCCGGATAGGCGGTCGATGCCTCACCGCGCCGGGCGGCGATGGTGGCGAAGGCCAGAAAGCTTGATCCGGTACCGATGAAAGAGGCGATGAGGAAGGCGGCGGCAAGAGCGTTCGCGGGAGGGTTGGCGAGGGCGAAGCCCAAAGGCACGAGACCGTAGAAGAGGAAATCGGCAGCGATGTCGATGAAAGCGCCACGGTCGGTTGCCTGCGTTTCCCGTGCCACGGCTCCGTCCAGCCCGTCAAGCGCGCGGTTCGTCAGGATGAGTGCGAGCGCCAGCCCGTACCAGCCCGCCGCCAGCGCCGGAACCGCCAGAGCGCCGATGCCGAAGGCCGCAAGCGTGATCTGGTCGGCAGTTACGCCGCGCGCTGCGATCAGTCGGGCGGGGGGTCGCAGGACCGCGTGCTGCATGGGCAGGAGGAACCGGTCGATCATGCGCCGCCCCGGCGCCAGCGGTGCAGGCTTTCGAGAAAGCGCAGCGCGCGCGCGTTCACATGCGCCTTGCGCCATTCGCCCGCAGCATATTTGTTGGCTTCCGCGAAGGTCGGATAGGAATGGATCGTCCCGAGGATCTTGCCCAGCCCCAGCCCGTGTTTCATCGCCAGAACGAACTCGGCCAGCAGGTCCCCCGCATGTTCGCCGACGATGGTGGCACCGAGGATCCGGTCCTTGCCGGGCGCGGTCAGCACCTTGACGAAGCCGTGGGCGGAGCCGTCGGCAATCGCGCGGTCCAGATCGTCGATGCCGTAGCGCGTCACTTCATAGGCGATGCCCTGCGCCTTCGCCTCGGCCTCGTTCAGCCCAACGCGGGCGATTTCGGGGTCGAGGAAGGTGGTGGCCGGCATCACCCGGTAATCGGCGCGGAAGCGCCGCGCGAAACCGAAAAGCGCGTTCACGGTGGCAAACCAGGCCTGATGGGCGGCGGCATGGGTGAACTGATAAGGCCCGGCCGCATCGCCCGCCGCGTAGATATTGGGGTAGAGCGTTTCGAGATAATCGTTCGTCTCGATCACGCGGCCCGCCGGGATGCCCAGGTCCTCCAGGCCGTAACCTTTCAGCCGCGCCGCGCGGCCCACAGCAACGATCAGATCGTCGAAGACGATGCGGCGGCGGGTGCCGTCGGTCTCGACCTCGATCCATTTCTCGCTATCCGTCAGCCCGCAGGACAGGGCCTTGTGGCCGGTCAGCACCTCGACGCCGTCCTCTTCCAGCCGGGCGCGGGCGAAGGCCGACACCTCCTCGTCCTCGCGGATCAGAAGTCTTGGTGCCATTTCGATGATCGTCACGCGGGAGCCGAGCCGCGCGAAGCTTTGCGCCAGTTCCGACCCGATCGGCCCGCCGCCGAGGATGGCGAGGCGTTTCGGTGCCTCGGCCCGGGCCGCAAACGCCTCCCACAAAGTATCCGAGGTCAGATAGCCCACCGCATCGAGCCCCGGCAGCGGCGGCACGAAGGGGGCAGCCCCCGTTGCCAGCACGATGGCGCGCGCGGTCAGACGGGTCTCGCTGCCATCCTTCGCGGCAATGGCTACCGTCCAGGGGTCGACAAGGCGAGCGTGACCTTCGCGCACCTCGACGCCGAGGCCTTCGTAACGTTCGATGGAATCATGCGGCTCGATGGAGCGGATCACCGCGTCGATCCGGGCGAAGACGGCGGGGAAGTTCACGCCCGCCGGTCCCACCGCAATGCCGAACGCTTCGGCCTTGCCGATCTGGCGGGCGAGCTTCGCCGAGCGGATCAGCGCCTTCGACGGCACGCAGCCATAGTTCAGGCAATCCCCGCCCATCCGGTGGCCCTCGATCAGCGTCACCTTGGCCTTCACAGCAGCCGCGATATAGGCAGAGACGAGGCCAGCAGCGCCCGCGCCGATCACGATCAGGTTGCGGTCGAAGCGACGGGGCCGCTTCCAGCGGGCATAGACCTTGCGGCGTTGAAGGGTCGCGATGAAGGCGCGCGCGATCCAGGGGAAGACGCCGAGAAGGACGAACGAAAGGATCAGCGCGGGCGAGAGGATGCCCGAAAGGCTGTCGATCGCCGCCAGCCGCGTGCCCGCGTTCACATAGACGGCGGTGCCCGCCAGCATTCCAACCTGGCTGACCCAGTAGAAGGTCAGCGGCCGGATCGTCGTGAGGCCCATCAGAAGGTTGATCGCGAAGAACGGGATCGCGGGAATGAGCCGCAGGGTGAAGAGATAGAAACTGCCGTCGCGGGCAAATCCCTCGTTCACTGCCTTCAGCCGGTCGCCGAGCCGCGCCTGCACCCAGTCGCGCAAAAAATAGCGCGCGGCGAGGAAGGCGAGCGTGGCACCGATCGCCGAGGCGAAAGAGACGAGGAGAAGCCCGCCCCAGAAGCCGAAAAGCGCGCCGGCGGCAAGCGTCATCCAGACGGCGAGCGGCAGAGAGAGCGCAGTGACCGCAACGTAGGCGGCGAAGAAGATCGCGGCGACCGTCACCGGGGCCGCCGCCCGCGCCGCCTCGATCCGGGCCAGCTCGGTCCTGACATCGGCAAGGCTGCCGATCTCCGGCCCGTACAGGCGGTAGAGGATCAGGATGGCGAGCGCGGCGCCCAGGAAGATCAGCGGTCTTTTCAACGTTCCTCTCCGGCGGAGCCCGCGACGGGCAGCGGTGGGTTTCGCCCTTTATGAAGGCGGGGTGCGGCCCGCGCCAAGGTGATTGCGTCCTTCTGTCCAAGACGTGATCTGTTGCAACATCGCCGTGAGGTCTGCGTCGGAACTCGGGCGGGGGCTCGTCGAGCATTTCATGCACGCCTCGCACCTCCCGCCCGGCCGACGAGAAACGAAGTGCCCGAGGAGGCGTGGCGGAGGGTACCGGCTCAGCGTTCGCCGGACGGGCGCAGACGGTTCACCCACTCCGCCAGCTCGTCCAGCACCGCCGCGCGCCCGAAAGAGGCGGCGGCGATGGCGCGCTGCGCGTCGCGCTCCGCGGCGATCCGGGTGATCCGCGCCTCGAGCGCGGTTTTCGTCCGTTCCGACAGGATGAGATGCATATCAAGCGCCCGGAAAGTTGGCATTTCCGGCTCGGCGACAGCCTTGCGGACCTCGGCTGCGAGCGCTTGTGCCAGATCCTCGCGCGCCTGCTCGGCTGCGGCGAGGCGGGCAGTCACGGATGAGAGCGCGGCAAGGTCGCTGTCGCGCCGGGCCTCGGCCACGCGTTTCAGCCGCGCAAGCTGGCGGGCGCGGTCGGCGGGGGTCATTTCGTACCCCTTCCGCTGCGCTCGCGGACCCGGCGCCGCATCCGCTCGGCATAGCGGATCGCGGCGGCGACCGGGGCATAGTGATCGGGCCGGATTTCCCGCCCGATTTCAACGGTCGCATGGATCGCCCGCGCGGTCGGCGGGTCGGAATGGATCGGCACACCCGCCGTGGCCGCCGCCTCGCGGATGCGGGCGGCAACCTCGTCCACCCCCTTGGCAAGGCAGATCGGCGCTTTACCGCTCGCGCGGTTCCATTTCAGCGCCACTGCATAATGGGTCGGGTTCACAACCACCACATCGGCCTTTGGCACGTCGGCGAGCATCCGGTTCATCGCGATCTCTTCCGCCCGGCGGCGGCGATGACCCTTCATATGCGGATCGCCCTCGGATTGCTTGAATTCCTCCATCAGCTCCTGGCGGCTCATCCTGTTGCGGCGCAGATGTTCGAGCTTCTGCCAGCCGAAATCCGCGAGCCCGATCACGAGCGCAATCGCCGCGACCAGCATGAGGAAGCGCAGGAGAAGCTCGACCATCACCGCCGAGACCGCACCCGCCGGCAGGGCGGCGGTCGTCATGATTTCTTCCATGTTGCGCAGGAGGAACCAGCCCAGGAGGCAGCCGGTGATCAAAAGCTTCACCGCGCTTTTCGCAAACTCAAAGAGGCCAGCGCGACCGAATTTCTGCTTGGCATTCTGTAACGGGTCGATGCGGCTGAGCTTGGGGCTGAGCTTCTCGCCCGCGAACACCAGGCCCCGTTGTGCGATGAGGGTCAGAAGGGCCGCGAGGCCCGGCAGGAGGAGGAAAGGCAGGATCGGCAGGACCATCGCGACCGCCCAGCCCGCGACCCGGGCGCCGGAGGGCGCCCCCGCGGCGGCGCCCGTCAGGGCAAAGCCGCTGAGATAGGTCTCCGCCCGGTCGCCGAAGGCGATCAGCAGTTTCGCGCCCGCGAAGGCCGAGAGCGCCAGAAACCCCGCCATGCCGCCCGCATAGGTTAGGTCGGCCGACCGCGCCACATCGCCCCGCGCGCGGGCATCGTCGAGCTTCTTCTGCGTCGGCTCGTGTTCGCGGCTGGCATCGTCCTCGCCGCTCATCGCGGCACCCCGAATGGATCGGCGAGGATCGCGTCGAACGCGCCTTTCCACAGGCCGAGCATCAGGGGCGCGGCGACCGCGAGCATGACAAGCGCCCCCGCGGTCAGCGCTGGCGCGCCGACGAAGGCGACCATCAGGGACGGCATGGCGCGGTTGATGACGCCGAGCGCCACATTGTAGAGAAGCGCCGCCACCACGAAGGGTGCAGCAAGGCTGAAGGCCAGCGCGAAGGCCTGCGACACCTGGCCCACGGTCCAGCTCTTCAAGAGCGCCGCACCCGGTACTGTGCCTGCGGGCAAGGCCTCATAAGACAGGATCATCGCGCCTGCCGCCCGGACGTGCAGGCCCGACAAGACGGCGAGACACAGTGCCGACATCACCAGAAGATGCGCCATCGCGGGCATCGGCTCTCCCTGGACGCCGAACATCTGCGACAGCGACCCCGATTGCGCCGCGATCCCGCCCGCCATTTCCAGCGCCAGGAGGAACAGGCGGACCACGAGGCCAAGCGCGAGCCCGTTCGCAGTTTCCGCAAGGAGAAACAGCACATATCCGGCGACGCCGCCTTCCGGCGGGGCGATATGCGCCTCGACCGCCGGGGCGACGATCGCCGTGAAGGCAAGCGCCAGCGCGAGCCGGAGGCGCGCGGGCACGGCGCGCTCGCCGAAGGCGGGAAGAAGCGCCATCACCGCGCCGAGCCTGAGAAAGACCAGCCCAGCGATCAAAAGGGGGCCGTGAAGGGTGGCAAGGATAGCGTCCTGAAGGCCCGTCATGCCGTCACCAGCCCGACGATCGCGGGTTTTGCGTCGCCGCCCACCTCTTCGTACGACAGGACAGGGGTCGTAAGACCCTTCGCGCCCAGCGCAGTCTTGAGGAACCGCCGCCGCCGGGCCGAGGTGATCAGCGCCGGGAAGATCCCTTTCTCGCCCGCCTTCGCTACCTTCTCGGCGACGTTCGCGGCCAGCCGGTTGAACTTCTCGGGCGGCAGCGCCACGTCATGGGCGCCCTCGACCTGATAGGTGCGGAACATCTCTTCCCATTCGGGCGCAAGCTGCAGAAGCGGCAGCGTCCCGTCCTCGCGCCGCATCTCTGCCACTAGCTGGAAACCGAGCCTGCGCCGCACATGTTCGCAGATCGCCTCTGGTGCGCCGAGGCCGCGGCCTTCGGCGATCGATTCGAGGATCAGCGGCAGGTTGCGGATCGAGATCCGCTCTTCAAGCAGCAGGCGCAGCACGGCGAGCAGCATGTCGACTGGCACCTTGTCGGGGATCAGCTCGTCGAACAGCCGTTTCGCCGCTTCGGCGCGGGCCGGATCGGAAAGCGAGGTGCATTCGTCGAGAAGCCGCCGCAGTCCCTTCAGTGTCAGAAGCCGCGCAAAGTTGCGCTTCACCACCTCCAGAAGATGGGTCGCCAGCACTTCTGTCGGCCCCACGACGGTGACGCCCGCCAGCGCCGCCTCCTCCTGCCGGTCGGCGGGGATCCAGCGGGCGGGCGCGCCATAGACAGGCTCGCGTACGTCGCCGCCCGGCGGCAGGGCGGCATCGTCACCCGACAGCAAAGCCATCACCTGATCGGGATGGATATGGTCGCGGGCCTGTTCCACCCCCTGGATGCGGATCCGGTACATGCCGTCGCCGATCGTCGAATCGTCGGTCAGCCGGATTTCCGGCAGGATCAGCCCATAGGTCATGGCGACATGGCTGCGCATGTTGGCAATGCGCGCATCAAGCCCCGTCGCCGGGTCAAGGACCATGGCCACAAGGCTTGGCGAGAATTCAACATGAATGTCGTCGAGGTCGAGCAGATCGCCCATCGTCCGCCGCCGCGCGGGTTCAACGGGCAGGGCCAGCACCCTTTCGCGCTCGGCCTTTTCGCCTTCGGCCTGCCATTGCCGCCAGCCGACGAAACCGAGGATCCCCGCGCCGATGATGAAGGGCAGGAAGGGCAGGCCCGGCACGAGGGCAAAGAGTGCCATCAGGAAAGCCACAGTGCCAAGCGCCAGCGGATGACGCCCGAGCTGGCGCAGGATGTCGCGGTCGGCAGAGCCCTTGGTGCCGCCGCGGGACAGAAGAAGCGCCGAAGCGATGGAGATGATCACGGCGGGGATCTGGCTGACAAGCCCGTCGCCCACCGTGAGGATCGCGTAGGTCTCAAGTGCCCGGCCGATCGGCATGCCATGGACGCCGACGCCGATTGCCAGCCCGACAAGCAGGTTCAGGAGCGTGATCAGAAGCCCCGCGACCGCATCGCCCTTCACGAACTTAGATGCGCCGTCGAGCGAGCCGAAGAAGGTGGTTTCCGCCTGTTCGCGTTCGCGCCGCGACTTGGCCTCGGCATGGTCGATGGCGCCCGCGTTCATGTCGGCGTCGATGGCGAGCTGCCGCCCCGGCATGCCGTCGAGCGCGAAGCGCGCGCCCACTTCTGCCATCCTCCCCGCGCCCTTTGTGATGACGATGAAGTTCACGATCATCAGGACGCCGAACACCACGAGCCCGATCAGGACCGAGCCCGACATGATGAACATGGCAAAGCCCTCGATCACCTCGCCCGCCGCCGCCGTGCCGGTATGGCCCTGGCCGATGATGAGCTTGGTCGAAGAGACGTTGAGCGCGAGCCTGAGCATAAGCGAGGCCAGAAGGATCGTCGGGAAGGCCGAGAAATCGAGCGGCCGTTCGATGAAAAGCGTGATGGTGAAGATGAGGATCGCGATGGCGAAAGAGGCGGCAAGGCCGATGTCCAGCACCCAGGCCGGCATCGGCAGGATCATCATCGCGATGACCGCCATCATCGCGAGCGCCAGAAGCACGGTCGGCTGAAAGATCTTCGGCGCGGTCTCGCTCATTCTGTGGGAACCTCAGCCTCGGCGGATGGTGCCGGTCCACCGAAAAGCGCACCGCGCGCGCCGTTGCCAATGGGCACCAGCGAGCCGAGCCCGCCCGCGCTACCCGCCTTCAGCAGCGGGTAATTATTGACGCGCGGCACCTCGGCTTCGGCCCCGTAGGCGGCCAGAACGATATCGGGGATTTCCGGTATCTCCTCGCCGTAGCGGGCGATCAGGTCGTTGCGGAACCGGCTGAAGCGCGCGGCATAGCGGTTGGCGTACTCGGGCGTCCGGGAATGATAGGCGCCCGCCGCCGCCTCCCATGACCCCTGTTCGCTGTAGAGCGTCTTGAGGAAGCGCGCGGCATAGCGGGCATTCACCATCGGGTCGAACATCTCGTCGATCGAGGCGAAATGTTCGCCGTGCCATTTGTAGTTGATCTGAAAGCAGCCGACGTCGAAGCTGCGCGCGCCGCGGGCGAATTCCTTTTCGGCATAGGCCAGCGCTTCTTCAGGTGTGTCGAACCAGTGGCCAGCGCCTTCCATGTTCACGGTCCAGGGCCAGGGGCGGAAGGCGCCTTCCCGCTTGCGCCCGGTTTCGTTGAGGGAAATCGCATTGAGGACCGACAGGGGTACGCCTTCCTCGGCGGCGGCCTGCTGGGCGGCATATTCGCAGAAAAGCGCGGGATCGGCGTTGAGCGGCCCCTTGACGGCTTCGGTCGTCCCGGCGAGCGCACCAGTCCCCAGCGCGAGGCAGAGGAGAGCCGAAAATCTCATGATGGTGCCCATTCCGGCCATCCCTGCAGTTCTTGCATAGGGCTAGGCTAGGGCGCGGGCGTTGAGATTCGGTAACTGTCAACGAGGTTTCAGGGCGCTCCCGCGGAACCCTGGGCGGCCAGAAGCGCGGTCAGTGCCGTGCGAAGTTCGGAACTTTCCATCAGAAGCGATTTGCTGCCCGCGAGTGTTGCGCCCGCCTCCGTCAGGCCGGGCGCGCTTTCGTTCTCTTGCGGCGCGGACGGGTCGGCCCCGAGGATCGCCGCCATCTCGCCGAAACTTCCATCGGTGAGCGCCCGTGCCAGATCGCCGCCGCGCCAGGCCGCCCCGGCCGCCGCCGCGCTTTCGCCTAACGCGGCATAAAGATCGGCTGCCGCCGCATGATCGCCCAGCGCATCGAGGGCCTCTGCCCGCAGCGCCCGCGCCTCCGATTGATCAAGCCCGCCGGTCATCGCGATCACTTCCTCATAGCGGAAGGCCTGCGCGGCTGCGCGTGCGAGCACCAGCCGCGCTTCGTCACCCGTGTGCAGCGTCGCCGGAAGAAGAAGATGCGCTTCCTCGTAAAGGCCGAGCCCGCCGAGCCGTTCCGCGAGGCGCAGGCGCACATCGGCGTCGGCATCGGCCGGAAGAAACGGCTTGCGGGCGAAATATTCTCCGAGGAACGATGCGTCATCGGGATCGGCCCCGAGCGCGGCGAACAATGTGAGCGCGGTCTTTCGCGCCGTCTCCGCCGGGGCGTCCCGGCTCCAGTCCGCGAAGCGCTCGAAAGCGTGCGGCAGATCGCCGGAAGCGGCCCGCGCCTTGATTTCTAGCGCCGCGAGCCTATCCGCATCGTCGCCGTTCCTGCGTTCGAAGGCGAGCGCCGCCAGATCGTCGACCTCGGACGCCGGCACCGCCTCGCCCTTTTGCAAGCGCCCTTCGACCGAAAGGATCAGCGCCTTTGCCGAGAAATCGTCGGAACCTTCGGCCAGATCAGTCAGCTTCTCGTGCGCGTCGGCTTCGCCTTCGCCCAGCGCGATCTCGGCCTCGATCATCCTAAGCGGCCGGATATGATCGTCCGCCTTGCGGGCAACGGCATTGCGTACGGTCTTGGCGGCGTCGAGCGCGCCCGCCGCGATCAACCGGTTCGATAGCCGCGGCCCGAGTGCGATGCGCAGGGGCGCGGGCAGACCGGAAAAGGTCCGGATGAGCGCCGGCAGGTTCGCGACCGGCGGCGGTGCCGCATCGGGCGTCGACAGGAAGGCCCAGAGTGCGGCTGAGGTCTCGCACTGCGCATAGGGCGCGAAGGCGCCGGGCGGCGGTGGCGAGCGATCGTCCACCATGTAGCTCATGTCCACGAGGAGAGGCGCCCCTTCCGCCTGCAGGCCGAAGCCGGTCATGACCGACCGTGCCTCTGCCCCCATACCGAAGTAAAGGTATAGCCGCGCGAGGCGCAGGACCGCCGCCTCGTCGGGCCGGTCAAATTCACCGGTCAGGCCGCCCCGCGCCTCGGCCAGCTGCAGGGGTGCGGCGCGGTCGTCGCCCCAATGGCGCAGGTCGATGAGTTCCTCATCCGGGCAGGCGAGCCCGTCCTCGGTCACACTGACCGCACGCGGATTGTCGCGCGCATCCCGGTCCATCGAGGTTTCGGCATGGAAAGCGATGTGATCGTCGGCGGTGGGCGGTTCCGCGGGCATGTCCTTTTTCGCCGGCGCCTCCTGGTGGCCGGTCTTCTCGGTGCTCTTATGCGGGTCAGCAATCTTGTCGACCGACGCCTCGGCGAGCCCCTGCGACGCCGCGCGCGCGACCTGTTCGCGCAGATCCTCCTCCAGCGCCAGCACCTCGGGGGACGGTACGGGAAGCGAAAGCATGCCGAAGCCCGGTGTCGGCAGGTCAAGCGGCAGATCGGGGGGCAGGTCGGTCGCCGGACTACCCGGATCGTCACCATCGCCGGGCAAAGGCGATGCGGCGGCGTCCTCAGGGCCCGTTTCGAGATCGGCGCCATTTGTCGCGACTTCGATTTCGGGGTCTTGCGGCGTTTCCGGGGCGGCCCCTGCCTTTTCCTCCTGACCGGCCCCGGGCTCGAGGACATTGCGCCAATAGATCGGCAGGCTGGCGGCGCTGTTGGTTTCGGGCCGGTAGCTCAAGGTCGCCGCAAGCCCGGGCGCGGCGGCAGGCGGGGTCGAGACCGGATGGGGCAGGGGGCCCGCCGATTTCTTCCCGACATCGTCGGCGGCGATAGCTGTCGCGATTGCGTTTTCATAAGGCGAGCCCTTCGGGGCGGTTCCGTGCCGCATGTCAATGATCAGGCGTCCGCCGCCTTCCTTCGCGAGCAGGGCGAAAGTGCTCGTCGCGAGCGTGAGCCGCAGTTCGCCCGCCGCCGCCGACAATCTCGTCAGCCTGGTACGCGGCACGCGTTCGAAAACACACGCGATGTCGAATTGAAGCGTCGGATCTTCGACCTGGAGGAGGTAGCCGTCTTCCGTCCGTCCGAACTGCCACTGCCTGTCGCCGCCCAGATCGACGACAAGGCGGGTGAAATCGCCATGCTCGCCCGACCGCACCGTGACCGTTTCTGCCAGCGTCACCGCCGGCATCCAGAGCCCGGCAAACAGCGCAAGAACAACTCGGGCAGCAGTCTTCATCATGCCGCATCCGCCTTCAGCGCCTTCAATGTTTCCTCCAGATCCGAGAAGCTCGGGCGGACATGATGGGGCGCATTCTGGCGGCCGACCTCGATGCAGATGTTCGGCGGATGGCGGTGGAGGTTGGCGACCAGCACCTCGCGGATCAGCTTCATGAAATGCGCATCCTCCTCGACCACCGCCTTCACCTTGGCCGCGAAGGGACCGACGAGCCCGTAGGCCATGAAGACCCCAAGGAAGGTTCCCACAAGTGCCGACCCGATCATGCCGCCGAGGATCTCGGGCGGCTGGTCGATAGAGCCCATGGTCTTGATGACGCCGAGAACGGCCGCGACGATGCCGAGCGCGGGCATGCCATCTGCGATCGACTGCAGCGCATGGCTGGAATGCATCGCATGATGGTGGTTGGCCTCAAGCTGCTTTTCCAGCACTTCCTCGACCTGATGGGGATCGTCATAGTTCATCGAGGCCGCGCGCATCGTGTCGCAGATCAGGTCAACGACGCCATGGTCATGCGCGATCTTGGGATATTTGCCGAAGATCGAGCTTTCGTGCGGGTTCTCGATATGCTCCTCGAGCCCCACCGGGTTCGATTTGGCCAGCCGGATCAACTCGAACAACAGGCACAGCAGATCGCGGTAGTCGGGGGCCTTCCATTTCGGTCCCTTGAAGACCTTGCCCACATCCTTCATCGTCTGCTTGATCGCCGCGCCGTCATTGGCCACGACGAAGGCCCCCGCCGCCGCGCCGCCGATCATGATCATTTCCCAGGGCAGCGCCTCCAGCACGATGCCGAGCTTGCCGCCGTGCAGCGTGTAGCCGCCGAACACCATCACAAAGATGATGACGATGCCAATGATGCCGACCATTACCTACCATCCCGAACCCGGTTCCCGCCCCAGCCTGCGGGGGGCGGGTTAAGATTCCGTCTTTCCTTCAGCTTTTCGGCGCATTTGCGTTGCGGCCCGCCAGCATCAGGCTGATCGTATAGGCCTTCGACGGCTCGATCCCGGCCAGCACGGCGGCCGCCGCAGCGGGCTGCATCTGGGCAAGGAAACCGGCGGCGAAATCCGGGTCCATCTCGCTGAATAGCTTTGCCGCATCCTTGGGCTTCATCGTCTCGTAGACCGCGACCAACTTGGCCACGTCCTTTTCCGCCGCCTTGTCGGCCTGCTGGACGGTTGCGGCGAGCTTTTCCTCGGCGGCCGTCAGCGCGGCGATCTTTTCTTCGATCTCAGCGCGGGCGAGCGCCAATGTCTGCGCCTCGTTCTCCTGGGCCAGTTCCTGTTCCCTGACCCGTGCCTCGCGCAGCTTCAGCGCATCGAGAAGTGCCGACGCCCCGCCATCGGGCGTGCATTCCGCGCCGGCTGCGGCCTCGGTCATGGGCGGTTCGGTCCCGTGGCTCGACGTTTCAGCCAGAGCATGGCCGATCCCGTCGCCGATGCGGATCAGGCCGGACAGACCGAGGAAAAGCGCGATCATCATCAGGCCACGGCGCCGTCTGGGGCGGCGGGCGGCGGGTGCTTCACGCAACAGGGCAAGTCTCATCAGGCGGCCTCCTCGTCATCGGGCCTGCGGTGGCGCGTATCGCCATTGCGGACAACCCGCGTCCGGCGCGGCTCGCCCCCTTCAGGCAGGTCGTGCAGCGAGGCAATCAGAAGTTCCAGCCGCCGCGCCGCATCCTCGGCCCGCGCGGTCTGATCGGTCAGCGCACGGGACGATTCGCCCGCTGCCGTCCGCGCCTGTTCCAAGGCCTTCGTCATGTCGTCTACCTGCGCCGACAGGACGGCAATCGCGCCGCCCATGCCGTTTTCAAGCGTGGTGAAGGCCGAAAGCCGGCGCGAGAGCACATAACAGAAGAGCCCCGCCCCGATTGCGCCCCCGCCCAGCATAATATCGGCGATCAGCTCCATCGCGCCCTCCTAGTTGATCACGAATTCGGTCACGAGAAGGTCGCGCACGCGCCCCTCGCCGGTGACCAGTTGCACACGCCTCAGCATCTGCGAGCGGAGCCGCACCAGCGCGTCGGGATCCTCAAGCTCGCCGGTGCCGACCGCGCGCAGATAGCCGTTCAGCACATCGAGGATGCGCGGCAGAAGCAGCGTCACGTCGGGCTCGTATTTCTTCTCGACCTCGATCTGGGCGGTGAAATGCAGGAACCGCCCGCCCGCCTTCGGGCCGAGCGAGACGACCAAGGGCGTGATCGGCACGAAGGCGATCTCGGGCAGGGGCACGGCGCCCTCCGCCTCGGCATGCGATTCGGCCTCGGCATCGTGTGGGGCGAGCACCAGCCCCTTGTAGACGGCGAAAAAGCCGCCGCCGCCGAGCGCAAGCATCAGCACGAGGCCGATCATCAGCGGCTTCTTGGACTTTTTCTTTGGTTCTTCTTCCGTTTTTTCGGGGGCTTCCGACATCGTCCCATCCTTCCGGCCTTCCCCGGTATAGGCCGAATGCGACTAACCGATTCTTAAGGCCGATCGCGGAAGCATGACCTACCGGCAAAGACCCGGGGCAGAAGCCCGGTAGGGAGGCACCGAACGTGCAAGTGATGTCCGTCTGGCAGGCGCTCGATCCCAGGAAGCGCATCATCGTGGTCCTCGCGACGCTTGCGATGTTCGCCGCCGTTTATGCGCTGACTGCGGTCGCGACCCGACCGTCGCTCGCGCTTCTCTATGCCGGGATCGAAGGGACTCGATCGGGCGAGGTGCTGGCGGCACTCGACCAGCGCGGCGTGACCTATGAGGTGCGCGGCCAGGCGATCTATGTCGAGTCGACGCGGCGTGACGAGTTGCGGATGGAACTGGCCGCCCAGGGCCTGCCGCAGAATTCCGGCGGCGGCTATGAACTTCTGGACGGGCTGTCAGGCTTTGGCACCACATCGCAGATGTTTGACGCCGCCTATTGGCGCGCCAAGGAAGGCGAACTCGCCCGGACCATCGCGGCCATTCCCAACATGCGGTCGGTCCGGGTGCATATTTCCAACACCGAGCCGCAGGGCTTTCGCCAGACCGGAACGCCCAAGGCTTCGGTCGCGGTTGTGACGCGCGATGGGTCGCTTTCGCCGGACCATGCGCGGGCGCTGAAATTCCTGGTCGCCTCGGCGGTTGCGGGGATGAAGCCGGAGGATGTCGCGGTGATCGATGGCGACGGAAACCTGATCCTCGCCGATGACGATACCGGCGCGAAGGCGGGGTCGGACCGGGCGGCGGCGCTGAGGGAAAATGTCACACGCCTGCTCGAGGCGCGGGTCGGTTACGGCAAGGCGGTGGTCGAGGTCGCGGTCGAGACGGTGACGGAAAGCGAGGCGATTTCGGAACGCAAGATCGACCCGCAGGGCCGTGTGGCGATTTCGTCCGAGAATGAGGAAAAGAGTTCAAGCGCGCAGGATCAGGGCGACCCGTCGGTGAGCGTGGCTTCGAACCTGCCCACGGGCGCCGCGGCGGGTGGAGGCAAAAGTTCGCAGTCGAACGATTCGACGACACGCGAGCGGGTGAATTACGAGGTGAGCGAGACCAAGCGCGAGTTGGTGAAGAACCCCGGCGCGATCCGGCGCATCACCGTGGCGGTGCTGGTCGACGGGGTGAGCCAGACCGCGGCCGACGGCACCGTCTCGGCCGCGCCGCGCCCCGACGACGAACTGGCGGCGCTGAAGGACCTGGTCGCGGCGGCAGTGGGTTTTGACGAGGCGCGGGGCGATGTGATCACCATCAAGTCTCTCGCCTTCGAGCCGGTCGCGGCGGCGGGAAGCGAGGCTTCCGGCGGCGGCTTCGCTGCCTTTGCGATCGATGTGATGACGCTCGTGCAGCTCGCGGTGCTCGCTGTCGTGGCGCTGGTCCTTGGTCTGTTCGTGGTCAGGCCTGTCCTGACCTCGCGTGCCGCGCCGGTGGCGGCTTCGCTGCCTGCCCCGCACGCGGTCTCCGGGCCGGTTCTGACGGGCGTGATCGAGGAGGACGGCACCTTCCCCGAAAGCCTCGCGCTGGCGCGGGGCGCGCGCCGAGGCGTGGCGCAAGAGGCAGAGCCCGCCGAGATCGACGATCCGGTCGCGCGGCTGAGGCGGCTGATTTCCGAACGGCAGGAGGAGTCAGTAGAGATCCTGAAAAGCTGGATGGATGATACGCAGGCGGAGAAAGCGTGATGGCGCGGCTTCTGGAGCTGGAAACCTTCGATCTGCCCGACGATCCCCTGCAGGCGACATTGATGGGCGACGCGCAGGTCGCCGAGATGAAGCTTCATTCCTACGAGCAGGGCTATCGGGCCGGGTGGGACGATGCGCTGGGCGCGCAGAATGACGACATAACGCGGCTGAGGACCGAGCTTGGCCGCAACCTTGCCGAAATGGCGCTGAACTACCGTGATGCGCGCCGCCATATCCTGTCTTCGCTGGAGCCACTTCTCGACGAGATGGTGGCCAAGGTCCTGCCCGCCATCGCCCATCAGGCGCTCGGGCCGATGATCCTTGAGGAATTAAGGCCGGTCGTGGAACGGCTGGCGGTGACGCCGGTGACCATCCGCACCGCGCCCGCCAATCAGGGCATGGTGGAGGAACTTTTCGCCCAGAAGGTTGATGTGCCGGTCCAGGTGATCGCGGAGCCGACACTCGGCCCCGGCCAGGCATTCCTGAAGACTGCGGCGGGTGAGGTGCAGATCGACCTTGACGGTGTGGTCGAGGCGATCGGCGCGGCGGTGAAAGCCTATTTCCAGACCGAACATGACGAGGTTCAGCCATGAGCGACACCGCCACTGACGCGGGCAATCCTTTCACTCAGGTGCCGATCACCATCACCATCTCGGTCGGGCGCGCCCGGCCGGTGGTGCGTGACCTTCTGCGGCTCACGCGCGATTCGGTCCTGCCGCTCGACCGGCGGGTCGAGGACCCGGTCGAGCTCTATGTCGGCGACAAGCTGATCGGGCGGGGGATGCTGACCGAACTGGACGGCGACCGCGCGGGCCAGCTGGCGGTGCGGCTGACCGAGGTCGCCGATCTGAAGGATGGTCTCTGAGTGACGCACCTGCAGACAGCCACGCGACTGCTGCTTGTGAGTCTTCTGGCGCTCGCTTGGGCAACGGTCCCGGCGCTGGCACAGGACCAGCCGGGGGCGGGCGACCTGCTCGACCTCGCGGCACGCGGTCTTCAGGGCACGGGCGGCGCGCCAACGCTTTCCGGCCAGTCGATGACGCTCATCGCACTTGTCACCGTCCTCAGCCTTGCGCCGGGAATAGCGGTGATGGTCACCTGCTTTCCCTTCATCGTCACGGTCCTCGCGATCCTGAGGCAGGCGATCGGGCTGCAGCAATCGCCGCCCAACTTGCTGATCGTCTCGCTCGCGCTCTTTCTCACCTGGTTCATCATGGAGCCGGTTTTCACCGAGGCCTGGCTTCAGGCCGGAAAACCGCTGGCCGAGGGGCAGATGGAGATCGCCGCAGCCTTCGAGGCAGGGATGAAACCCTTCCGCGCCTTCATGGCGGCGCGGCTCGACCCCGACACGCTTGCGTCGCTTGCGGGGCTCCGCCCCCAGACCGCGGGCCTGACCGATCCGGCCACTGCGCCCCTGTCGCTGCTTGTCCCCGCCTTCATGCTGTCCGAGCTGGCGCGGGCGTTCGAAATCGGCTTCCTTCTCTATTTGCCGTTCTTGATCATCGACCTCGTTGTTTCCGCGATCCTCATGTCGATGGGCATGATGATGGTGCCGCCCGCCATCGTCTCCTTGCCGTTCAAGCTTGCTTTCTTCGTGGTCGCGGACGGCTGGAGTCTTGTGTCCGGCGCCCTTGTCCGAAGTTATTTCTGATCCCCGCCGCGCGCGATCTGGGCGAGGCGGACATTGCGCAAGGCCTCGGTCAGGCTTGCGATCAGGATGCCGAAATTCAGGAAGCCGTTCGCAGCGGTCATGCCGCCCAGAAGCCGCCATTCATGCGGCAAGAGCAGATCTCCGTAGCCGAGCGTGGTAAAGGAGACGAGCGCGAAATAGACGCATGGCTCAAGCCCGGGAAAGAGCCCGAGGGCGTAGAAGGTCAGCGCCCAGAGCCAGACCCAGATCGTGAGAAGTCCGATCATCCAGACGGCGCCAGCGCAAAGAAGAAAAAGCAGTTTCGGGCCATGGGGCACCTCGATCACCCAGTCGCGGTGGCGCCGGAGCCAGATCTCTACCTGCCAGAGCGTACCGCCCGCGACGGCGATCGTCGTCAGCATCAAGGTCGCGCCGATTGCGATCTGCAGGATCATCTCTCTCCCTCCCCGCTCACTTCCCCACGCCACCCGGTGCTGGACTCGGGCGCGGCGCTCGCCTATCTCAGCCCAATCATGGCCGAAAAGCACGACCCCAATTACAAGGTGATCGCCGAAAACCGCCGCGCGCGGTTCGATTATTTCATCGAGAGCGATCTCGAGGTTGGCATCGTTCTGACCGGGTCCGAGGTCAAGTCCCTCCGCACCGGTCAATCAAACATTGCCGAGAGCTATGCCTCGGTCGAGGAAGGCGAGCTGTGGCTGATCAACGGCTATATCGCCGCTTACAAGCAGGCGGGCGTCTTCGGCCATGAGGAACGGCGCAAGCGCAAGCTGCTCGTTTCGAAGAAGGAACTGTCGCGCCTCTGGCAGGCGATCGGGCGCGAGGGCATGACGCTTGTGCCCCTGGTCATGTATTTCAACCACAAGGGCCGGGTGAAGCTGAAGATCGGCGTCGCCAAGGGCAAAAAGGTCGCCGACAAGCGTGAAACAGAGGCCAAGCGCGACTGGAACCGCCAGAAACAGCGGCTTCTGAAGCAGGGCTGACCGTCACCACACTAGAGATTGTCAGACGTGCGAACCCGTGGCAGGGTTCGCGCATCTGGCGTGTATGGGCCGGACCGCCGGACGTGAACATCGGCCCGACAGGAAGGAACGAGTACTCATGGAACAACTGATCATCAGCCTCCTTTCGGGGGCCGCCGGTGGCAATATCGTCGGCAAGATCCTCAAGAACCTCGACCTTGGCCCCATCGGCAACTCGATCGCCGGCATCATCGGCGGCGGGCTTGGCCAGCAGATCCTCGGCTCGCTCGGCGCAGGCGATCCGGCGGCCGGGATGGACATCGGCTCGATCATCGCCTCGGTCGCATCGGGTGGCGTTGGCGGTGGTGTTCTGATGGCAATTGTCGGCCTCCTCAAGAGCATGATGGCGAAGAATTCCTGACGCGCGTCGGGGCAGGGTGGGGCATGGCGCTGCCCCATCCTGTGTCACCTCCATGAAACTCGCGCTTGCGTCATCCGACCTCCCGCGGCTATTCCCTGAAATCGTTGCGAGGAGAAGTGCCATGACCGACGATCCGCGGACCCTGGTTTCGACCGACTGGCTTGAGGCCCATCTGAAAGACCCCGATCTGAGGATCCTCGATGCGAGCTGGTATCTGCCGGACGCCGGGCGCGACCCGAAGGCGGAATATGCCGAGGCGCATATTCCCGGCGCGCGTTTCTTCGATATCGACGCGATTGCCGACCAGCGGTCGGGCCTGCCGCATATGGCACCGCCGCCCGAGATGTTCATCAGCCGGATGCGGGCGATGGGGGTGGGCGACGGCCATCAGGTGGTGGTCTATGACGGCGCGGGGCTTTTCTCGGCAGCGCGGGTCTGGTGGACTTTCCGGCTAATGGGCAAGATGGATGTCGCGGTGCTGGACGGCGGCTTTCCAAAGTGGAAAGCCGAGGGGCGCCCGGTCGAGGACATGCCGCCCATGGTCCGCGACCGCCATATCACCGTGCAGCGCCAGGCCCATCTGGTGCGCGACGTAACCCAGGTCGCGGCAGCGGCGAAGCTTGGCGATCACGCGATCATCGATGCGCGCTCGCCTGGGCGGTTTTCGGGCGAGGAGCCGGAACCGCGCCCGGGCCTGCGGTCGGGCCATATCCCGGGGGCGGTGAACGTGCCTTACCGGTCTGTCCTGAATCCTGATGGCACTATGAAGCCGGCGGGCGAGCTGGAGAAGGTCTTCACCGCCGCGGGCGTCGATCTGAAGAAACCCGCGATCACCAGCTGCGGATCGGGTGTCACTGCCGCGGTCCTGAGCCTGGCGCTCGAACGCATGGGCAAGCGCGACCATTCGCTTTATGACGGCTCCTGGGCCGAATGGGGCATGTACGGCGATCTGAAAGTCGCCAAGGGCTGAAAGGATTTGCCATGCTGAACGCACTGAAACCGCAACCGGCGGACAAGATCCTACAGCTTATCGGCCAGTTCAAGGCAGACGAACGGTCAGGCAAGATCGACCTCGGCGTCGGCGTCTACAAGGATCCGACGGGCCTGACGCCGGTGATGCGGGCGGTGAAGGCGGCCGAGCACCGGCTGTGGCAGACGCAGGACACCAAGACCTACACCGGCCTAGCCGGAGAGCCCGCGTTCAACGCGGCGATGGCGGACCTGATCTTCGGGGGGGCGGCCCATGCGCCGCGCATTGCATCCGTCGCAACACCGGGCGGGACGGGGGCGATCCGGCAGGCGTTCGAACTCATTCGCATGGCGGCGCCGGGCGCGACCGTCTGGGTCTCGGACCCGACCTGGCCGAACCATACCTCGATCCTGACTTACCTTGGCATGACCTGGAAGCCCTACCGCTATTTCGATGGCGAGACGCGCGGTGTCGATTTCGCGGGCATGATGGAGGACCTCAAGGCCGTGAAGGCGGGCGATGTGGTCCTGTTGCACGGCTGCTGCCACAACCCGACCGGGGCGAACCTGACCCTGCCGGAATGGGCCGAGGTCGCGGCGCTTCTGGAACGGACCGGTGCCACACCCTTCATCGACATCGCCTATCAGGGCTTCGGCGACGGGCTGGAGGCCGATGCCGCCGGTACACGGCTGATCGCCGAGCGGCTGCCGGAGGTGCTGATCGCGGCCTCCTGTTCGAAGAATTTCGGTATCTACCGCGAACGCACGGGCGTCCTTATGGCGCTGGGCGCGGAGGCTGGCCGCGATGTGACGCAGGCGAACCTCAATTTCCTCAACCGCCAGAACTATTCCTTCCCGCCCGACCATGGCGCGCGGGTGGTGACGACCATCCTGACCGACGCGGCGCTGCGGGCCGACTGGATGGCGGAACTGGAAGAGGTGCGCCAGACCATGCTGTCCTTGCGCGAACAGCTGGCAAACGAGTTGAGGACACTCTCAGGCTCAGACCGGTTCGGCTTCATCGCTCAGCATCGCGGCATGTTCTCGCGCCTCGGCGCCACGCCGGAGCAGGTGGAGCGGCTGAAGAGCGAACATGCGATCTACATGGTGGGCGATAGCCGTCTGAACATCGCGGGGCTGAACCGGACAACCGTGCCGATCCTGGCGCGGGCGATACTTGCAGTCGGGATATGAAAAGGCGGGGCACGTGCCCCGCCTTCATTTTTCAGAACGACCCGGGCTCAGCCGTGATAGGCACTTTCGCCATGGGCGGTCTGGTCGAGGCCCTGACGCTCGCTGTCCTGATCGACGCGCAGCGTGACGAGCATGTCGACGATCTTGTAGAGCACGAACGAGACAATGCCGGTCCAGGCAATGGTGATCGCCACCGCCTCGATCTGGATCCAGACCTGCGCGCCGATGGAATAGTCGTCCCCCTTCACGCCGCCGAGCGTGGCCGAGGAAAAGACCCCGGTCAGGACCGCACCCACGATGCCGCCCACGCCGTGAACGCCGAAGACATCTAGGCTGTCGTCATAGCGGAACATGTTCTTCACGGTGGTGACGAAGAAGTAACAGGCGGCCGCGGCGATCGCGCCCAGAAGGATCGCGCCCATCGGGCCGATCGTGCCGCAGGCCGGCGTCACGGCGACCAGCCCCGCCACCATGCCCGACGCGGCGCCAAGCATCGAGGCCTTGCCGCGGGCAGCGGCCTCGATGACCGACCAGGCAAGCGTCGCGGCGGCCGTGGCGACGAACGTGTTGATCATCGCGAGCGACGCTCCGCCGTTTGCCTCGAGGTTCGAGCCGACGTTGAAGCCGAACCAACCCACCCAGAGCATCGAGGCGCCGATCATCGTCATCACCATCGAATGCGGCGCCATGTTCTCGCGCCCGAAGCCGATGCGCGGACCGATCACGATGCAGCCGATCAACGCCGCGACGCCCGCATTGATATGCACCACGGTGCCGCCGGCAAAATCGATGGCGCCCATCTGGAAGAGAAGCCCGTTTGCATCCCAGACCATGTGGGCAATCGGGAAATAGACGAAGGTGACCCAGAGTGCCGAGAAGAGAAGGACGGCCGAGAACCGCACCCGTTCGGCGAAAGCGCCGATGATCAGCGCGGGCGTGATCGCGGCAAAGGTCATCTGGAAAGCGATGAAGACATATTCGGGGATCACGTAGCCCGCGCTGAAGGTCGCGGCCATGCTGTCGGCAGTGACGCCCTGCAGGAACAGTTTCGCCGTGCCGCCCCAGAAGGCGCTCGTCCCGCCCCCGAAGGTGACAGAATAGCCGTAGATGACCCAGAGGATCATCACCAGGCAGGCAACCACGGTCGTCTGCATCAGGATCGACAGCATGTTCTTCTGCCGCACAAGGCCGCCGTAGAAGAGCGCGAGGCCGGGAAGGGTCATGAAGAGCACGAGGACCGTCGCGATCATCATGAAGGACGTGTCGCCCTTGTCCATGACGGGGGCGGCCTCGGCCGCCTCCTGGGCGAAGGCGGGCGCCGCGAGCGCGAGCGCGGGGATGAGATATCGAAGTTTCATGGGGTGCATCCTTGTGTCACGCATGGGTCAGAGGGCGTCGTCGCCGGTCTCGCCAGTCCTGACGCGCAGCGCCTGCTTCAGGTCGAGGACGAAGATCTTGCCGTCACCGATCTTGTCGGTGCGGGCGGTGCGGGCGATGGTGTCGACCACTTCGTCGGAAAGGTTGTCGGGCACGGCGATCTCCAGCCGCGCCTTGGGGACGAAGTTCACCGCATATTCGGCGCCCCGATAAATTTCGGTATGACCCGACTGGGCGCCAAACCCCTTGATCTCGGTCACCATCATGCCGCGCACGCCGATCGCCACCAGCGCCTCGCGGACCTCGTCGAGTTTGTAGGGCTTGATTGCCGCTATGATCAGTTTCACATCTGCCTCCATATCCGGCCGCCGGGTCGTGCCGGCCTGCCCTTACTGGGGTTGCTGCGCTGCGGCATGGCAAGATTTCGCCGGTTCCGGCCGGTTGCAGGTCTTCAGAATCCCGAAAAATCGGCATGTAGGGGGAAGGCTGCCTAAACTTTCACCGCTTCTGAAAGGCGCGCGGGCGTTTGCGAGGCTCCACATCCCGGCGGGAAGGGTCTATTGTCGCGCGCCAAAGGCATAAGAACGGTGTGAGGCATGGCAGGTCAGAACGGGGGCAACGGCAGGCTCGTCGCCGACAGGCGCTATGCCGCGAAACGGGCCGCACCCAAGCCCGCGCCGAAGGCCCGGCCGCCGAAGAAGCCCAAGCGCCCGCGCCGGGCGCGCGGTGGCAATATCTTCACCAGGCTGATCTTCGGGCTGATCGGGCTGATCTGGACCATGAGCTGGCGCGTGGGCATCGTGGCGGCGCTGGGGCTCGGGGGCATTACCTATTATTACTATTCGCAGCTGCCGCCCTACGATGATCTGATCGACGCCCGCGTGCGCGGCTCGGTCACGCTTCTCGATCGCGACGGCAAGGTCTTTGCCTGGAGGGGCGAGACCTTCGGCGGTTCGATCGACGGCGATACGGTATCGCCCTATCTGAAGAACGCGGTCATCGCGACCGAGGACAAGCGCTTCTACCGCCATTTCGGCGTCAGCCCGCGCGGCATCGCCTCGGCAATCAAGATTAACATGAGCGAGGGTCGGGGGCCGTTCGAGGGCAATGGCGGGTCCACGATCACCCAGCAGCTTGCGAAACTTCTGTGCCTCGGGGTCACCTATGACCCCAGCCAATGGAAGAGCGAAGCCGACTACGAAGCCGACTGCCGGTCCGGCGGCATCAAGCGCAAGCTGAAAGAGATCCCATATGCGATGGCGCTTGAAGCCAGGTACGGCAAGGAGGGCGTTCTGTCGCTCTACCTCAACCGCGCCTATCTGGGTGCGGGCGCGCGCGGGTTCGAAGCGGCGGCGCAGCGTTATTTCGGCAAGTCGGCCAATGATGTGAACCCGTCGGAGGCCGCAATGCTTGCGGGCCTGCTGAAGGCGCCGTCGAAATATGCGCCGACGGCGAACATGGAAAGGGCTCAGGACCGGGCGGCGCTGGTTCTGGGTTTGATGCGCGATCAGGGCTATCTGACGGACAGCGAATACAAGGACGCACTGGCCAATCCGGCGAAACTGTCGAAAGCGGCGGCGCAGAAGGCGGGCGGGTTCTTCGCCGACTGGGTTATGGAGACGGGACCGGCCTTCCTGACCAACGACACGACCGAAGATGTGATCATCGAGACGACCTTCGATCAGCGTATTCAGGCAGCGGCGGAAGCGGCGCTGAAACAGGTCTTCGAGACCAAGCTGAAGGAAGGGTCGAAGGCGGAGGCCGCAATTGTCGTGATGTCGGCCGACGGCGCGGTCCGCGCCATGGTCGGCGGGCGCGAGGTGCAGGGGCCGGGCGCCTTTAACCGCGCTACCCAGGCGCTGCGACAGCCCGGATCAACCTTCAAGCCCTTCGTCTATGCTGCGGCGCTCGACCTTGGGTACACGGCCAACAGCATCGTCGATGATAGCCCGATCTGTATCTACACCGCCGGTTCGGGCGACTGGTGCCCGAAGAATTACGATCCGGGCTTCCGCGGGGCCATGACCCTGACTGATGCGCTGGCCGGTTCGGTGAATACCGCGACGGTCCGCGTGTCGCAAATGGCGGGGCTAGAGGCGGTGAAGGCGGTCGCGCAAGGGTTCGGCTTTGCCTCGAAGCTCGCCGAAGGCCCGGCGGTGGTGCTGGGCGTATCGGAATCGACCCTGATCGAGATGACCGGTGCTTATGCCGGGATTCTGAACGGTGGCTCGGCAGTGAAGCCCTATGGGCTGATCGAACTGCGCTTCAAAGGGGAAAGCGAGCCTTTCCTTGGACAGGAGGGCGGCATACGCGAGCGGGTGATTTCCGAAAATGCCGCGCGTCAGCTGATCTATATGATGAACCAGGGGGTGGAGCGTGGGACAGGGCGCCGCGCGCGGCTTGACGGCTGGCCCGCGGCGGGCAAGACCGGCACCACCCAGTCGGCGCGCGATGCCTGGTTCATCGGTTTCACCGCCGATTATGTGGTCGGCGTATGGATGGGGTACGATGACAACACCCCCCTGAAGGGCACAACCGGCGGCGGCCTGCCAGCCGAGATCTGGCATGAGGTGATGGTGCGGGTGAACGAAGGGCTCGAACCGGCGCCCCTGCCGATGATTCGGCCCGAAGAACTGCCGCCCGCCGCTTACGTGAACGCCGACGGCGTGCCGACGGCGCCGACCTACCCCGGCCAGGTCTTCGATGCGACCGGCGGGCAGGCTGCTCAGCCGCAGCCCGAGCGGCGCCAGACGCTGGGCGATATCCTGATCAATATCCTGACAGGCGGGAATTGATGAAAGAGGGGGCGGAAACCGCCCCCATCCATCCGTCGATGCTGTCGCGGCTTAGCCCGCAGCCTTAAGCGCTGCGATCAGCTTGTCGATATTGCCGCCCTGTTTGTCGAGCATCGCACCGATCTCGGTCCGTTCGGAGGCGAGCATGTTCACGCCTTCGATGATCAGGTTGAAGAACCGCACCTTTCCGGACTTGTCGAATACATGCCAGCGCACTTCGAACGGGCTCTGGCCCTGAAGTTTCGCGGTCGAGACGACCTCGAAGAAGTTCTTCAGAGGGCGTGCGTCCCTTACCTCGATTTTGCCGCCGATGAATTCGCGGAACCGTTTGCCGTACTTGACCGCGATATAGCGCTTGAAGGCGCTCGCGAAGGCCTGCTTCTGCGCCGCGCTCGCCTTCTTGCCTGCCGGGCCGAGGGCGGATGCGGCAATATAGCCTTCATCGGCATAGCGCGCGAAAATGCCTTCGAACGATTTGAACATCGCGCTTTCGGACTGGCCGGAATTGATCACGCTGTTGATCTCGCCGATCAGCTTGTCGATCAGCGCGCGCGCCTCGTCCACATTCAGGGCCTGCGCGCCGCCCGGCATCAGCGACGCAGCAGCAAGACCCAGGCCAAGCGCCGAAAAGGCGCGGCGGGAAAGATTACTGGGCATAGGGGTCCTCATAGGGATCGAACGTCTCTTCCTCGATGCCCAGTTCGAAATGGCGGTTCTGCAGGTAGAGAAGCCGCGCCTGGGCATAACTGTCTGCACTGTCATAGAGTATGGATTCATAGGTATCCGCGAACCGCTGCCGGTTGCCGACCTTGGCCGTCAGCCGTCCAACCGTGATATAGGCAGCCTCATTCGTGTCGACCAGTGCGTTGACCGGGTCGATCACGATATCGACGATGGTACCGGCAAGATCCCGCTCGGTCGAAGGGCCGAGGAAGGGCACTTCCAGATAGGCGCCTTCCGCGACGCCCCAGACATGCAGGGTCTCGCCGAAGTCGGCCGGGTCGGCGGGGATGCCGATCTTGCTGGCTGGGTCGAACAGGCCGCCGATGCCGATCGTCGAATTGACCGCGAAGCGCAGGGTGTTTTGCAGGGCCGGGCCGGGCTTGCCCTGCAGCAGGCTGTTCAGGACGGCGCTCGGCTGGCCGAGGTTCGAGGCGAAATTGCTGAAGCCGATCGACACAGGGCGCGGGATGATCGGGATCACGCCCTTCTGCTCATCATTGCCGAAGAAGAACTTATCCACGGCCGTATTGAACCGGTGGACCGAGCGGTTGCCGCGCTCATAGGGGTCGTTGATTTCCGCGCCGGGCTCGGGCCGGGCGCAGGCGCCAAGGAGCGCCGCAAGCGCAAGCACCGGGAAAGTGGCGCGAACGCCCGGGCGCCGGAGCGACTTCAAAAGGCTCTGAAACATACGGGTTCAATCCTTCGGAAGGCGAAAAACCATCAACTCGCTTCGCCTTTAGGCGCCGGTTCCGGAGGTTGCAAGGCTATGGGCACGCAAAGCGCGGAAGTGTGACTGCTTTCCGCCTATCCTGTAACGTTATCGCTTGCAGTGGCCTCAGCGGGGGGCGTTCGCCCTTTCCAACATGAGTCTGGGCGGGGTTCCAAAGCAAGAAGCCCGCACCTTTCGGCGCGGGCTCCTGTCGTTCCAGCCGGACCGCGTCAGCGACGCAGGCCGAGGCGCTCGATCAGGCTTGCGTAGCGCGCCTGGTCCTTGGCCTTGAGATAGTCGAGAAGCTTGCGGCGCTGGGCGACCATCATCAGGAGGCCACGACGCGAATGGTTGTCCTTCGCGTGGCTCTTGAAATGTTCGGTGAGCGTCGCGATGCGCGACGACAGGATCGCGACCTGGACTTCGGGCGAACCCGTGTCGCCCGGCTTGGTCGCATATTCCTTCATCAGGCGGTTCTTTTCTTCAACCGTGATCGACATCGGGGTCTCCTTTCAGAAAGGGGTTATGGCGCAGGCCGGGATGTCGTCCAGCAAGGCCCGTGGAGGGACCGTCCCATGGCGGGGCGGATGCGCGCCTATAAGGGAGAATCGATCGGAAGGGAAGAGTTTTCGCCTTTACTTCACGCCCTTGCCGGACCAGCTTTTCCCGTTCCCGTTCCCGTTCCCGTTCCCGTTCCCGTTCCCGTTCCCGTTCCCGTTCCCGTTCCCGTTCCCGTTCCCGTTCCC
>NZ_JAPNUE010000003.1 GCF_026626305.1 Frigidibacter sp. RF13
GGCATCGACCGTGACGGCGTCGAGCGCGGCCAGGTTCTGTGCAAGCCGAAGTCGGTGAACCCGCACACCCATTTCGAGGCCGAAGCCTACATCCTGACCAAGGAAGAGGGCGGCCGCCATACGCCGTTCTTCGCCAACTACCGCCCGCAGTTCTACTTCCGCACCACGGACGTGACGGGCACGGTGAAGCTGCCGGAAGGCACCGAGATGGTGATGCCGGGCGACAACCTGAAGTTCGAGGTCGAGCTGATCGCGCCGATCGCGATGGAAGAGAAGCTCCGCTTCGCCATCCGCGAAGGCGGCCGCACCGTCGGCGCAGGCGTCGTCTCGAAGATCCTGAAGTAACTCAGGACATCCGATACCGGACAGGGCTAACGCCCCGGACGGAGGAAAGAACAGATGGTGCGTCCCAGGGCGCACCATTCCCTCTTGACAGTGATGGTGCTCCCCCTTACCCGGGCCGCCTGATCTCCGAGAGATTTGGTTCGACGCAGGCGCCGCATTCGGTGGTGTCTGCCTCTCAACCTGAAGAAGCCCGCGAGAGGCATGACTGACATGACTGGTCAAAACATCCGCATCCGGCTCAAGGCCTTCGATTACCGCGTTCTGGACGCCAGCACGCAGGAAATCGTCAACACGGCCAAGCGCACCGGTGCACAGGTCCGGGGTCCGATCCCGCTGCCGAACAAGATCGAGAAATTCACGGTTCTCCGTGGTCCGCACATCGACAAGAAGTCGCGCGACCAGTGGGAGATCCGCACGCACAAGCGTCTTCTCGACATCGTTGATCCGACCCCCCAGACGGTGGACGCGCTGATGAAGCTCGACCTCGCCGCTGGCGTGGACGTCGAGATCAAGCTGAACTGAGGAGGGCGGACCCATGCTGCGCTCCGGCGTTATCGCAAAGAAGCTGGGCATGACCCGGCTGTTCCTGGAAGACGGCAAGCAGGTTCCTGTCACCGTCCTTCAGCTTGACAATCTTCAGGTCGTGGCACAGCGCACGGCCGAGAAGGACGGCTACACCGCCGTTCAGCTCGGTGCGGGTGTGGCCAAGGCCAAGCGCACCACCGCGGCGATGCGCGGCCATTTCGCCAAGGCGAACGTGGCCCCCAAGCGCAAGATCGCGGAATTCCGGGTGAGCCCTGAAAACCTGATCGATGTCGGTGCCGAAATCTCGGCTGCCCACTATGCCGAAGGGCAGTATGTGGACATCGCCGGCACCTCGCTCGGCAAGGGTTTCGCCGGTGCGATGAAGCGTCACAACTTCGGTGGTCTCAGGGCCTCGCACGGTGTTTCCGTGTCGCACCGTTCGCACGGTTCGACCGGCCAGTGCCAGGACCCGGGCAAGGTGTTCAAGGGCAAGAAGATGGCGGGTCACCTCGGCTCCGTCCGCGTCACCACCCAGAACATCCAGGTCGTCCGCACCGACGCCGACCGTGGCCTGATCATGGTCAAGGGTTCGGTTCCCGGTTCCAAGGGCGGCTGGGTCACGATCAAGGACGCGGTGAAGAAGCCGCTGCCGAAGGATCTGCCGATGCCCGCCGCGATCAAATCCGCTGCTTCCGCCGTGGAAGCCGCTCCGGCCGCTGACGTTGCGGTCGAAGGGGGTGAAGCATGAAACTTGATGTGATCAAGCTCGACGGCGGCAAGGCCGGCACGATCGATCTGGACGAAGCTCTCTTCGGCCTGGAACCGCGCGCCGACATCCTGCATCGCGTCGTCCGCTGGCAGCGCGCCAAGGCCCAGGCCGGCACGCACAGCGCCAAGACCCGGTCGGAAGTCAGCTATTCGACCAAGAAGATCTACCGCCAGAAAGGCACCGGTGGCGCCCGCCACGGCGACCGCAAGGCCCCGATCTTCCGTCACGGCGGTAAGTACAAGGTTCCGACCCCGCGCAGCCATGCGCACGACCTGCCGAAGCAGGTTCGGGCCCTTGGGCTGAAGCATGCTCTGTCGGCCAAGGCCGGTTCGGGCAACCTTGTCATCCTCGACACGCTGACGATGGCCGAAGCCAAGACCGCAATCCTCGCGAAGGCGGCGAAGGAGCTCGGCTGGAAGAAAGTGCTGATCATCGACGGCGCCGAGGTGAACGAGAACTTCGCCCGCGCAGCGGCCAACATCGAAGGTATCGATGTGCTGCCGTCGATGGGCGCCAACGTCTATGACATCCTCAAGCGTGAGACGCTGATCCTCACAAAGGCGGGTGTCGAAGCTCTGGAGGCGCGTCTGAAATGAGCGTGAAACCCGAACATTACGACGTGATCAAGCGTCCGGTCATCACCGAGAAATCGACCCTCGCGGGCGAGAACAATGCGGTGGTGTTCAAGGTCGAACGGTCGGCCACCAAGCCCCAGATCAAGGAAGCCGTCGAGGCGGTCTTTGGTGTGAAGGTCAAGGCGGTCAACACCACGATCACCAAAGGCAAGGCCAAGCGCTTCCGCGGCCGTCCCGGCGAGCGGAGCGACATCAAGAAGGCCTATGTGACCCTCGAAGAGGGGAACACTATCGACGTCCAGTCGGGCCTCTGATAGAAGCCGCGCGAATCTCGCGGCCCCGTCCAACGGGGCCGTGAGTCTTTTCGGACGGAAGCTTTCCGGCCGAGCGAACGTCGGGGACCTTCGGGGCCCTATAAACACAACGGACCAATGGTCCAAAGCAACGGAAGACAGAGAGCATGGCACTCAAGTCGTATAAACCGACGACGCCTGGCCAGCGCGGGCTGGTTCTGATCGACCGTTCGGAGCTTTGGAAAGGTCGCCCTGTGAAGGCCCTCGTCGAGGGTCTGCGCAAGAACGGCGGCCGGAACAATACCGGACGGATCACGATGCGCCACCAAGGTGGTGGTGCGAAGCGTCTTTACCGCATCGTCGACTTCAAGCGGAACAAGTTTGACGTCGCCGCGACGGTCGAGCGGATCGAGTACGATCCGAACCGGACTGCCTTCATCGCCCTCGTCCGCTATGCGGATGGCGAGCAGGCCTATATCCTCGCCCCCCAGCGCCTCGCCGTCGGCGACAGCGTGATCTCGGGCGCCAAGACCGACGTGAAGCCCGGCAATGCGATGCCGTTCTCGGGCATGCCGATCGGCACGATCGTTCACAACGTGGAACTGAAGCCCGGCAAGGGCGGCCAGCTCGCACGCGCTGCGGGCACCTATGCCCAGTTCGTCGGCCGTGACGGCGGCTATGCGCAGATCCGCCTCTCGTCGGGCGAACTGCGGATGGTGCGTCAGGAGTGCATGGCGACGGTTGGCGCGGTCTCGAACCCCGACAACTCGAACCAGAACCTCGGCAAGGCCGGCCGTCGTCGCCACATGGGCATCCGCCCGACCGTTCGCGGTGTTGCGATGAACCCGATCGACCACCCGCATGGTGGTGGTGAAGGTCGCACCTCCGGTGGCCGCCACCCGGTTACCCCGTGGGGCAAGGGCACCAAGGGCAACCGCACACGCACGAACAAGGCGACCGACAAGTACATCGTTCGCTCGCGCCACGCGAAGAAAGGGCGTTAATCCATGTCTCGTTCCATCTGGAAAGGCCCCTTCGTTGATGCCTATCTGCTGAAGAAAGCGGAAAAGGCACAAGGTTCGGGCAAGAACGAAGTGATCAAGATCTGGTCGCGCCGTTCCACCATCCTGCCGCAGTTCGTCGGCCTCACCTTCGGCGTCTACAACGGCCAGAAGCACATCCCGGTCAACGTGACCGAAGAGATGATCGGCCAGAAGTTCGGTGAATATTCGCCGACCCGGACCTATTACGGTCACGCCGCCGACAAGAAAGCCAAGAGGAAGTAAGCCATGAGCAAGGAAAAGAATCCGCGCCGCGTGGCCGATAACGAGGCCTTCGCCAAGGCGAAGATGCTTCGCACCTCGCCGCAGAAACTCAACCTCGTCGCCGCGTTGATCCGTGGCAAGAAGGTGGAAAAGGCCCTGTCGGACCTGACCTTCTCGAAAAAGCGGATCGCAATTGACGTGAAGAAGTGCCTGCAGTCCGCGATCGCCAATGCCGAGAACAACCATGGTCTCGACGTTGACGCGCTGGTGGTGGCCGAGGCCTATGTCGGCAAGAACCTGGTGATGAAGCGTGGCCGTCCGCGGGCACGTGGCCGCTATGGCAAGATCATGAAGCCGTTCAGCGAACTGACCATCAAGGTGCGTCAAGTTGAGGAGTCTGCATAATGGGTCAGAAGGTTAACCCAATCGGGATGCGCCTCCAGGTCAACCGCACCTGGGACAGCCGCTGGTTTGCTGACAGCAAGGACTATGGCAACCTGCTTCTTGAAGACCTCAAGATGCGCGACTTTATCCATGAAGAGTGCAAGCAGGCCGGTGTCTCGAAGGTCATCATCGAGCGTCCGCACAAGAAGTGCCGCGTGACGGTTCACACCGCGCGTCCGGGCGTCATCATTGGCAAAAAAGGCGCCGATATCGAGACGCTTCGTTCGAAGCTCGCGAACTTCACCAAGTCGGAACTGCACCTCAACATCGTTGAGGTTCGCAAGCCCGAACTGGACGCGATGCTGGTGGCGGAATCGATCGCCCAGCAGCTGGAACGTCGCGTTTCCTTCCGTCGCGCGATGAAGCGCGCGGTGCAGAACGCGATGCGCATGGGTGCCCTCGGCATCCGCGTCAACGTTGCGGGCCGCCTTGGCGGCGCGGAAATCGCCCGGACCGAATGGTACCGCGAAGGCCGCGTTCCGCTGCACACGCTGCGCGCCGACATCGACTATGCTCTGGCGGAAGCCACCACGCCCTACGGGATCATCGGCTGCAAGGTCTGGATCTTCAAAGGCGAGATCATGGAGCATGATCCCCAGGCCCGCGACCGCCGCGCGGCCGAGGCTCAGGACGGTCCGGCTCCGCGCGGTCCGCGCCGCGATGACCGCCGCGACCGGTAAGGAGTAGAGAAGATGCTGCAACCCAAACGGACAAAGTTCCGCAAACAGCACAAGGGCCGCATCCACGGTGAAGCCAAGGGCGGTTCGGATCTGAACTTCGGCGGCTTTGGTCTCAAAGCCACCGAGCCCGAGCGCGTCACCGCGCGGCAGATCGAAGCGGCCCGCCGCGCGATCACCCGCCACATGAAGCGTCAGGGCCGCGTCTGGATCCGGATTTTCCCGGACCTGCCGGTCTCGGCCAAACCGACCGAAGTCCGGATGGGCTCGGGCAAGGGCTCGGTCGACTTCTGGGCCGCCCGCGTCCACCCCGGCCGGATCATGTTCGAGATCGACGGCGTTGCCGAAGACATCGCGCGTGAAGCCCTGCGCCTCGGCGCGATGAAGCTGCCGGTCAAGACCCGCGTCGTGGTCCGCGAGGACTGGTAAGCAAGTCGGGGTAATCCCCGACCTACGGTATTGCCCCCGCCGGGAACGGCGGGGGTTTTGTTTTGGAGGCTTCACTCCGACATACCTGCGGCGGCAAAAGCAGGATCCTGCGAAATCCCCGTTCTAGGGGGATGATTTCAGCGTTGCTTTCCGCTTTAGACTTTCGATATCCTTCCGGATGGCGGAGCCGAGCGTGGAGGTTTCCCATTCAATACGCGCATAACGTTGCCGAACCTTTTCTCTGAAGAACTGGTTGGCCTCATAGACGCGACCATCGGAAAAGAGTTTGAAGAAGTCCTGCGATTCCGTGAGCATCTGGTCCAGCTCTTCGACCAGTTGCAAGAAGCGCACGGCCTCCACTGCCGAGAACGCCCCCCCGGGATTTGCATGTCGCCGAAGCGCCACGATGTCAGCTCTCAAGCGTTGTTCCAGGTTCTTGATATCATAGACATATTTGGTTGTTTTCGCGTCTTCTGGCCAGTTTTCCAGTTCGGGCGGCCACACGCCCAATTCTGAAAGAAGCGCCACGCTTTCGACATGAATCATGCGGGCCGCAATTCTTTCTACCGTGACGACAGCAGAAAAGGCCGTTTGGCGGGCCGCGAGTTCGTCGAACCTGTCTGCGCCGTCCGCGCCTTCGCCCGCCGCCGGCTGAGTCGCGAGCACGGCGATAAGACACAGGAAGGAAGGTGTGACACCCAGTGTTTCATGAGCATTTGACTGGCCGTCATCTCGATACAAACGTTCTCGCTACTCTGACATGGCCGAGCGCAGAATGCAAAATCGGCCAGGAAAGACCGGTTTGCGACACGCCTTCGTTGCACGCGTTTAGGCACGCTGGTATCTGAAACCGTAAGCAGGGAAAGCCGCATATGCCCGACATCTCGAACCTTTTCACCACCCGCCTCTATCGCGCCGCCCTGAACGAGTTGGCCAAGTCCAAGGTTGATTATGACGAACTGAACGCCTCCTGCCTCGCCATCGCCGAGGATGACGAGGCCGGCCAGGACTGGTGCGAGGCGAACGGCTATCCGGGTTATACCTCGTACGCCTCGCTGAACGACCTGCCCTGGCGCTTTCCGATCTTCGGGGCGCTAGAAAAGGCGCTCGACAAGCATGTGGCGGCCTTCTGCGCGGAACTGGGGTTCGACCTTCAGGGCAAGAAGCTGAAATGCAACTCGCTCTGGATCAACATCCTGCCCGAGGGTGGGACGCATGCTTCTCATATTCATCCGCATTCGGTGATTTCGGGGACGACCTATGTGGCGATGCCGGAGGGGACGTCGGCCCTGAAACTTGAGGACCCGCGCCTGCCGATGATGATGATGGCGCCCATGGTCAGGAAGGATGCGGCCGAGGCGCTGCAGCGGTTTGTCTATGTAAAACCGAGGGTTGGCGAGGTTCTGATGTGGGAAAGCTGGCTCAGGCACGAGGTGCCGATGAACATGGCCGAGGAAGAGCGGGTCAGCGTCAGCTTCAACTACGGCTGGGCCTGACGGTTACGGCTGGGCCTGACGGGCCGTCCCGCATCCGTCGGCCTTGCGTACCGCATCCGTCCCGCATCCGTCCCGACAGGGGCGGACGCCGCCTTCAGCCTTCGGTAAGCCCACAGGCCGCCCTCAGCGGATGGTGACAAGGCCCGCGCCGAGGACGACGAGCAGAAGGCCCGCCGCCTTCCGCAGGCTGACCGCATCCATCGGCGCCCCAAGCCAGCCCATCTGGCTGAGAAGCGCGCCGGTCAGTATCTGGCCGGTCACCAGCAGCACGAAGAACGGCCCCGGCCCGATCCGGGGGATCAGGAAGGTCGAGCCGAGGATCATCAGGGCCGAGACGACGCCCGAGAGATACATCCAGCCCGGCACCTCGCGGAGCCGCGCGAAGTCGGACAGGCGGTTGCCGGCGGCGACGGCCATCGCGACCGTGGTCAGGAAGCCCAGAAGATAGAAGGGCGCGTTGGCAAGGATCGGCGAGCCGACGATCCGGCCGCTCTGGCTGAGGACGGGCAGATAGACGGCGAGCGCCACGCCCATGGCGAGCGCGAGCGAGGTCAAGGCGACATAGGGCATCGGAACCTCCCTGTTGGTCATCCCCATCAAATGGCAGTTGCGAGCACACGGCAATGGAAACGACGTGACGATCTGTCCACAACTCTGCCACAGGTTCGGCGCGCCGGGCGGGAGATTGTGTCAGAATCGTGCACCACGGCCGACTAACCTATCCGAAAGTTAGTAACCCCGATGAACGCGGAAACGATGATGTGAAAGGTTTCGGGGGATTGGACATCGCCACGGCCATAATCCCGGCAAACCAGCAGGCTACAAAGACTGCATTGAACGGAGTATTTGTTGCCATGAAACTTAGGATTTCCTTGACCCTGATCGAAGCTGCGGGTTTTGCTGCACTGATCCTTCTGTTTAGGATCGTCGACGGGGGCGGTTTGTCGGCTGTGCTTTAGGTGGTTCCTGCGGTTTGTCCGTGCTTGTGTGAGTGAGTGAAAAACATGCCCCGTTCCTCCGGACGGGGCATCTTTACGTCGGGGGACCCGCTGCAGGGTTCGGCTGGCCGTAGCCTTCTAACCCGCGTTGACCCGGCAAGGGGGAGAGCGAAGCGGCGGCGGGCCATCTCCGCCATCGCGCATCCGCTGTGTGTCCTCGTCGCTGCCGTGCTCGCCGGGCACTGGTCGCGCCGCGCTGCATGTAACTCTGTGCTGGGGCCGATCGCTTGTCGGCGGGTGTGTGCCGCTCTAGTGTGCAGGCCGGACAAGGGGAAAGTGCAGCGATGAGACTGACGCGGTTGGCGAGGCTTCTGGGGCGGCAGGGATCGGTTCGCATTCGGTTTTCCCAGTACGGCGAAGACACGATCATCCGAAAGCTCTTCAACCGAAAAGAGGGATTTTACGTCGACGTGGGCGCCCACCACCCGTTCCGCCAATCGAACACCGCCTATCTCTGGTGCCTGGGCTGGAACGGCGTGAATGTCGACGCCAATCCGAAGTGCATCGAGATCTTCCGCAAGGTCCGCACAGGCGACACCAATATCTGGAGCGCGATCGTGTCAGAGGCTGTCGCCGCCCGGCAGACCCATGTCGATCTCTATACCGCGAGGGATCTCGACCTGAGCGCCACTGTCTCGGCCGACCTGGCCGGGGAACGCGGCGCAAGGACTGTCACCTCGGTGCCCTGCACGACGCTGAAGCGGATCCTTGCGGATCATGCGGCCGGGGCGCCGGACGGGGTCGATTTTCTGAACATCGATATCGAGGGGCTGGACGAGGCCGCGGTCGAGGATATCGCCGACTGGCCGGTGCGCCCCAAGGTCATCGCGCTGGAAACCTATGCGCCGACGATACCGGAGGTTCTGACCACCGGCATCCATGAGAGGCTGACCGGCGCCGGATACGACTACCGCTATCAGATCGGCCTGACCTCGGTCTATGTCCTGAAGGGCTTTGCGCCCTCTGGGTGAGAGCGAAAGGCCGGGCTGAGGCCGATGCTGCGCTTCGGGACGGCAGCGGCGGTATTGGGGTGAGACGCGCCCGGAAAACGATCCAGTGGATCGTTTTCAGCGTCGAACGGGCGAAGCCCCGGCGGCGGAGCCGACCATATCCGGGACGAGGCGGATTACGTCGCGCATCTCCGGTATTGCCAAGTGAACCCGGTCAAGCACGGGTAAGTCGAGCGGCCCGAGGATTGGCCGTATTCGTCGATCCACCGCGAGATCGCGACGGGGCGATGGTAGGGTACGTGATGTCACGCACCGACATTGGCCGGTTCGGATGGGCGGTCGCTTCAGGGAATGGTGCGTGCGAGCGCGTACCCTACGCTTGCTGCCTCAGCCGCCGTCCGTAGGGTCAGAAAATGTTGAAGACGTAAAGCAGGATGATGACGACGATCGGAACGCCCATCAGCCAGGCGACGATACCTTTCATGGCTTCCTCCGGTGCAATGGTTTCGTGGGTTTCGTGGGTTTCGGGGCGGCTTGCGGGGGCACGGCGGCCCCCGCTCACCCGGTCAGACCCCCAATGAGACCAGGGTCAGATCCGTCCCATCAAGACGAGGATCAGCAGGATCACCAGCAAGAGGCCAAGCCCGCCCGCCGGACGATAGCCCCAGCCGCGGGAATAGCCCCAGTTCGGCAGCGCGCCGATCAGAGCAAGAATGAGAATAATGATCAGGATGGTGCCGAGTGTCATGCGATGTTCCTATGTCCTGCGCCCGCATGGGCTATGTCCTGTGACAACGCAGGCGGCGCGGATCGGTTCCCCGAAGGACTCGCGGGGCGCTGCGGGGATACGGAGCGGCGCGGGGATTGGCCTATTCGTCGATCCACCGCGAGATTGCGGCGGGGCGATGGTAGGGTGCGTGATTTCACGCACCGATATTGGCCGGTTCGGATGGGCGGTTGGTTTGGGGAATGGTGCGTGCGAGCACGCACCCTACTGGTGGCGGGCGGAAGAAGAAGAGGGGCGGCCCGAAGACCGCCCGACCATCATAGGAATAATCCGACAATCGTCAGCAAGAGCGCGATGGTTCCTATTACGTCGCCATACGACACTCGCCCCTCGACCTTGAATGAGATACGCATTGGAGTGTTTCCTAAGCGTGGCCCATCCGGATGAGCGACCTAAGTCAACTCAGTATATTTATACTGCCCTAGCGAGGCAGTTCCGGTGCCCCTATGATCACTTGGGGCCTCCGGGGGCGACGGGTGCCCGGCGTTTGAGGCCGGACCGCCTTAGCAAGAGGCCGCTAAACCCCTCACACAGCGCCGCTAAGCGCTTTCCTATTCGTTGGCAGGAGTCGCCTTGTTCGCAGTGCGAGTGGCTTACCTTCCATGCGGTCGTTTGAGTCGACCTCCAAGGACAGCCAAAACATAATGTTGCTAATTTGTTCGTGCAAGCCCTGAGCTGAACTATGTGCTCTTCGTGAACGACGCAACGAATCAATCGGCGTCGAAGGTGCACGGCCCTCGGCTTGTGCCGAGGGCGTTCGGCGCTGACGACCTTCCACTGGAAGGTCGTCCGGGCGCGCCTCACCTCGTAAACTTCTTGTACTTCACCCGCTTCGGCTCGATGCTGTCCGGCCCCAGTCGGCGCACCTTGTCTTCCTCATAGGCCTCGAAGTTGCCCTCGAACCATTCGACATGGGCGTCGCCCTCGAACGCTAGAATATGCGTACACAACCTGTCGAGGAAGAAGCGGTCGTGCGAGATGATGACGGCGCAGCCGGCGAAATCTTCGAGCGCGGCTTCGAGCGATTGCAGGGTTTCGACGTCGAGGTCGTTCGTCGGTTCGTCGAGGAGGAGGACGTTGCCGCCGGAGCGCAGGAGCTTGGCCATATGCACCCGGTTGCGTTCGCCGCCGGAGAGGAGGCCGACCTTCTTCTGCTGATCGCCGCCCTTGAAGTTGAAGGCGCCGCAATAGGCGCGGCTGTTCATCGTGGCGTCGCCGAGTTCGAGGACTTCGAGGCCCTCGGAGATTTCCTCCCAAACCGTCTTGTTGGGGTCGAGCGCGTCGCGCGACTGGTCGACGTAGGCGAGTTTCACCGTGTCGCCGAAGGTGACGCTGCCCGCGTCGGGCTTTTCCTGGCCGGTGAGCATGCGGAAGAGCGTGGTCTTACCCGCGCCGTTCGGGCCGATGACGCCGACGATGCCGCCGGGGGGCAGGCTGAACGAGAGATCCTCGACCAGCTGCTTGTCGCCGAGGTGCTTGGCCAGACCTTCGACCTCGATGACCTTGCCGCCGAGGCGGGGGCCGTTCGGGATGATGATCTTGGCGGTCGAGATCTTCTCGCGTTCGGATTTGCCCGCGAGTTCCTCGTAGGCGTTGATACGAGCCTTCTGCTTGGCCTGCCGCGCCTTGGCGCCGGCGCGGATCCATTCAAGCTCGCGTTCGAGCGTCTTCTGGGTCGCGCGGTCCTCGCGCGCTTCCTGTTCCAGGCGCTTGGCCTTCTGTTCGAGCCAGGAGCTATAGTTGCCCTCGTAGGGGATGCCGCGGCCGCGGTCGAGTTCGAGGATCCAGCCGGTGATGTCGTCGAGGAAATAGCGATCGTGGGTGACGATGAGGATCGTGCCCTGATATTCGATCAGGTGCTTTTGCAGCCAGGCGATGGTTTCGGCGTCAAGGTGGTTCGTCGGTTCGTCGAGAAGGAGCATGTCGGGCGCTTCGAGGAGAAGCTTGCAGAGCGCGACCCGGCGCTTTTCGCCGCCTGACAGGGTCTCGACGTTGGCGTCGTCGGGCGGGCAGCGAAGCGCCTCCATCGCGACGTCGATCTGGCTGTCGAGGTCCCAGAGGTTCTGGCTGTCGATCTCGTCCTGAAGGGCCGCCATCTCGTCGGCCGTCTCGTCGGAATAGTTCATGGCAAGTTCGTTGTAGCGGTCGAGCTTGGCCTGCTTGGCCGCGACGCCGAGCATCACGTTGCCGCGCACGTCGAGTGAGGCGTCGAGCTGCGGTTCCTGCGGCAGGTAGCCCACGCGCGCGCCCTTGGCGGCCCAGGCCTCGCCGGTGAAATCCTTGTCCATGCCCGCCATGATGCGGAGAAGCGTGGACTTACCCGATCCGTTCACGCCGACGACGCCGATCTTGACGCCGGGAAGGAAGTTGAGGCGGATGTTCTCGAAGCATTTCTTGCCGCCCGGATAGGTCTTGGAGACGCCGTCCATGTGGTAGACATACTGGTAGGAAGCCATGGGTCGCACTCCTGGCGGAAAGGGATTGGCCTTCCTCTAGTCGTGCGGGCCGCGAAGGGCAATCGTCCGCATGAAAAAAGACCGCCCCGGAGGGCGGCCCTTGCGGTGGATGAGGTGGGGTCAGGCGCGCTTGCCCAGAGCATAGGCCCCGTCGCCGAGGAGCGCCTGGACGATCAGCGCGACGGCCCAGTAGGCGGGATATTCCCAGCCGCCACCTTCGTTCGAGAAGAAGAAGCCGGCGTTCCAATGGGCGGTGAAGATCGCGCCGAGGAGGACCGGCACGAGGACGAGCGCGACAAGTCGGGTCTTGAAACCGGCGATCAGGGCGAGGCCGCCGAAAAGCTCGGCCGCGATCACGAGATAGGCGAGAAAGCCGGGCAGGCCGAGGCTTTCGAAGAAGCCGGCGGTGCCGGCGGGCGTGAAGATGGCGATCTTCAGCCAGGCATGGAGGACGAAGAAGACACCGTTGGTAATACGCAGGATCAGGGCAGCGATTTCGGTGCGATCGGTCGAGGCGGGAATGTAGGTGGCGGTGGTCATGGGCGGGGTCCGCGTTCTGGTTTCGGTTGGCCAGAAGATGACGGTACGACACGGTTGCCGCAATTCGGCGAAACCAAACAGGAAATGTGCATTTCGAGAGACAAGTATAAACGTATCTATCGAAATATACAGGGCACGCGCTGGTCCGGCACGCTGCAGGCGCAGGAAGCGCCTGCGCAGTTCCTAGAGGATCTTTCCGAACCAGTGCGTGGCCGGAAAACCGGAATAGGCCGGAATGTCGGTCCAGCCTTCGGAGCGATAGAGCGCGATCGCCTCGGTAAGCACGCCGCTGGTGTCGAGCTGAAGCCGGTGAAGGCCGAGAGCGCGGGCCTCCGCCTCGACCCTGTGCATCAGGAGACGGGCGAGCCCGTGCCCGCGTGCCGAGGCGTCGACCCAGAGGCGCTTGATCTCCCCCACACCCGGCGAGAGTGTCTTGAGCGAGACGCAACCGACCGGCGCGTCGCGCCGACAGGCCAGCAGGAAGGTGCCGCCCGGTCGACGGAACGCGGCGGCATGAGGATCGGGGTCGGGGACATGGGACCGCATCATCCCGTCGACGCGTTCCACGAGCAGGTCGAAATAGGCATTCAGGCAGGCGCGTGCCTCGTCCGACTCCGGGTCGGCAATGCGTATGTCGAAATCATCAATGGTCGTGTGCATTGGCTGGCCATGACATGTGCAGGAAATCGGACCGATCCTAGCACACGGGAACGGGAGTCCGATAAGAAGAAACCGCCGACGGCCGGTTTGACAATCGGTCATGCGCCACGGCAGAAGTCGGGAAAGGGCGGGAGGAGAAGAGTGCATGCGCGCGGGGATGCCGATTGCGGCGCCGGGCCAGACGGTCGGATTGCTGGGCGGCTCGTTCGACCCCGCACATGAAGGCCATGCCCACCTGACCCGCGAGGCGCTGAAGCGGCTTGGCGTTGACCGGGTCTGGTGGCTGGTCTCGCCTGGCAATCCGTTGAAGGCCAATCCTCCGGCGCCGATCGAAGAGCGTGTGGCGCGGGCGCAGGCGGTCATGGATCATCCGCGCGTCATCGTGACCGATATCGAGACGCGGCTCGGGACGCGATTCACGGCCGAGACGCTGGAGCGGCTGACGGCGCTTTATCCCGGCGTGCGGTTCGTCTGGCTGATGGGGGCGGACAATCTGGCGCAGTTCCACCGTTGGGAGCGCTGGGACTGGATCATGCGGAACGTGCCGATTGCCATCTTCGCGCGGCCGGGCACGCGGCTTGCCGCGCGGGGGGCGCGGGCGGCAGACGAATATGCGCGCTGGCGGCTGCCTGCACATGCGGCGGGTCTGATCGGGCGCAGGAAGGCCCCGGCCTGGGTCTTTCTTGACATGCCCTTGAACGCCATGTCCTCTTCCGCGATCCGGGCGCGGGGCGAATGGAGACGGAACGGATGACGGGACTGACGCGGCGCGGCCTTCTGGCAGGGCTGATGGCGGGGGCGGCCTGGCCCGCGCTGGCCGAGGCGCCGGTACGGTCGCCGGTGCCGCCTGCACGGCCGGTGCCTGGTGCGGTTGCGGCGCCGTCGGCCGATCTGGCCGAGGCGATCATTGCCGAGGCGAAGCTGCCCGGCGCTGCGGTTTCCTATCTGCTCATGGATGCGAAAAGCGGAAAGGTGCTGGCGTCGCGGGAGCCTGACCGGCCGATGCCGCCCGCCTCGACCTTGAAAGCGATCACGGCGCTTTATGCGCTGGGGACGCTCGGGGCCGGGCATCGGTTCGCGACAAGAGTGATGGTGACCGGGCCGGTCAAGGGCGGTCGGGTCGAGGGCGATCTGATCCTCGCGGGTGGCGGCGATCCGGCCTTGTCGACCGACGATCTGGGCGATCTGGCGGCGGCGGTCCGGGCGGCGGGCGTGACCTCGGTCGCGGGGCGGTTCCTCGTCTGGGGCGGGGCGCTGCCCTATCTGCCGGAGATCGACGAGGGGCAGCCCGAATGGCTGGGATATAACCCGGCGGTCGCGGGGCTGAACCTGAATTTCAACCGGGTAAATTTCACTTGGGCGCGCGGGGGTGACGGCTACAAGGTGGGGTTCGATGCGCGGGCGGAGCGGTTTGCGCCCATGGTCGAGATGGCGCGGATGAAGGTGGTGGCACGCGATCTGCCGATCTTCACCTATGCCGACGGCGGCCGGACCGAGGACTGGACAGTGGCGCAGGCCGCCTTGAACAAGGATGGCAGCCGCTGGTTGCCGGTGCGGCGGCCCGATCTTTATGCGGGCGATGTGTTCCGCACTTTGATGGCGGCGCAGGGGATCAGGCTCGACCGGCCCGAGGTGCTGGCGTCGCTGCCGCAGGGCGCGCAGGTGCTGCGCGGACATGAAAGTATGGCCTTGCCCGACGTCTTGCGCGACATGCTGAAATTCTCGACCAACATGACGGCCGAGACGGTGGGGATGGCGGCGTCGGTCACGCGGGGGGCGAAGACCCACGCCGCCTCGGCGCGCGCCATGGGCGAGTGGCTGGCGGCGGGGATCGGCAGGCTGGGGGCGCGTTTCGTCGATCATTCGGGGCTTGGCGGCGCCTCGCGCGTCAGCGCGGTCGAGATGGCCGAGGCACTGCGGCTGCTGGGGCCGGGCGCGGGGCTTGGCGGGCTGATGAAGCCGGTGAAGTTCAAGGATGCGAAGGATCTGGGCTCAGTGCGCGCGCCGCAGCGGGTGGTGGCGAAGACCGGGACCTTGAATTTCGTCTCGGGTCTTGTGGGCTACATGACCACGGCGGCGGGCGAGGAGCGGGTCTTTGCGATCTTTGCCGCCGATGTGGCGCGCCGCGATGCCGTGCCGCCCGGTGACCGCGAGAACCCGCCCGGCGCCTCAAGCTGGGCCAAGCGGGCGCGACGCATGGAATTGCGGCTGATCGGCAGTTGGGCCTGACGAAGCGTCGCATTCGGGGCAGAAAACATCATCCGGCGCTGGTGAACTGTCCCTGATTTCCGGGGAGAGGGAGGCAGGGGCCGATGACTGACGGGCCGAACATTCTTTTGGTGATGGCCGATCAGATGACGCCGTTCATGCTGGATGCCTGCGGCTACCGGGGCGCGCGGATGGCGAACCTGTCGGCCTTGGCAGCGCGCGCGGTGAATTTCACCAATGCCTATACGCCAAGCCCGATCTGCGTGCCGGCGCGGTCGTGTTTCATGACCGGGCTTTTGACCTCGACCACCGGCTGTTACGACAACGGCGATCCCTTTCCGAGCTTCATCCCGACCTTTGCGCATTATCTGACCAATGCGGGCTATGACACGGTCTTGTCCGGCAAGATGCATTTCATCGGCGCCGACCAGCTGCACGGATTTCGGCGGCGGCTGAACACCGACATCTACCCTTCGGGCTTTCTCTGGTCCTACCCGCTCTTGCCCGAGGACGACCCCGAGGCGATGGCTTTCGATTTCGCGCCGCAATATCAGGCCGAGAATATCGGGGCTGGCTGGTCGACCGAGCTGCAATATGACGAGGAGACGCAGTTCCGGTCGCTGGAATATCTGCGCCACGCGCCGGATCGCCCCTGGATGCTGACGGTCAGTTTCACCAACCCGCATCCGCCCTACAAGGTGCCGCGCAGATATTGGGAGATGTACGAGGACGCCGACCTGCCGATCCCGCACTACCCCGACGACATGGACGCGCTTTACAGCGATTTCGACCGGGCCTTCATCCGCTGGTACGGGCTCGACCGCAAGGACATCCGCGACCCGCGCCATCTGATCGCGATGCGGCGGGGGTTTGCGGCGCTGGCCCATTATGTCGACGACAAGCTGGGCGAGTTGCTTGGCGTGCTAGAGGAGGAGGGGCTGGCGCAGAATACGATTGTCATCGTCACCTCGGACCATGGCGAGATGCTGGGCGAGAAAGGGCTGATCCAGAAGCGCAGCCTTTACGAATGGTCGGCGCGCATTCCGCTGATCGTGGCGATGCCTGGGGGGCAGCGGCGGGATGTGGCGACGCCTGTTTCGTTGCTGGACCTGCCGGCAACGCTTGTCGATCTGGCGGGCCAGAGCCTTGCGCGCGAGATGGAGGGGCGGTCGCTTCTGCCGGCGTTGAGGGGCGAGGCGATTGCGGCGGTGCCGGTCTTTTCGGAGTATCACGGCGAGGGGATCATGCGGCCGAGCTTCATGGTGCGGCTCGGCGACTGGAAATACATCTATTGCCACCGCTCGGCCCCGCAGCTGTTCAATCTGGCCGAAGACCCGGGTGAATGGCGGAACCGCGCGGGCGATCCGGCGGTGGCGGGGATCGAGGCGGAGCTGAACCGGCTGATCACCGGCGGGCGCTTCGATCTGGAAGCCATCGAGCGCGACGTCTGGGCCCGGCTGCCGCAGAAGGCGGTGGTCAATCAGGCGATGGCGGCGAATGAGACCGGCTGGGACTATGTCGTCGCGCAGGATGCGGCGCGGCAATATGTGCGGAAATAGCCGACTGCCGAAGCCAACGGCCGGGCCTGCCGTTCAGCCGCCGATCTCTTTCATCAGCGCGGCGATCTCGTCGCAGAGGGGCTGAAGATCGCCGCTTGCCCGGTTGGCGCGGTCGACGAGGTCGGCGACCTTTTCGCCCATCTTCTGCATCTGGTCGTGGTGGCTGAGGCCATAGCTGCGGGCGGCGGTCATCAGATCGGTCGCCTTCTGGCTCAGATCCTCAGGCGTGCAGCTTTTGTCCTGACAGGCGGCGAGCGACAGGAGGAGGACGGGGGCAATCGTTACGCGCACGGCAAACCTCACAATGTCATATGGCGGGCGCGGGCGCCGCGTTCGATGGCGGCGGCGTGCAGGCGGTCGATGTCCAGCTCTTCGCGAACCTCTTCGAGGAGCCTCAGTTCGCTTTGGCCGAGTTTCACATCGGCGACGGCGACATCACAGGCAAGCGCATAGGCGGTCTCGTATAGCTTTTCGGGAAGCGCTGCGCGGATCATCGCGAACAGCGTATCGAGCCCGTCTTCATCCTCCATCAGCTTGTAGACCGTTTGCGCCACTTGCCGGACGGTTTCCATATCATAGTCGGCGAAGATCGGCAGGTGGTTGACCTGACGTTCGATGGCCACAAGCTCGGCCGTGCGGATCGTCTCGTCCGAGACGGAGATGGTGACCATGAGCGCCACGAGCGCGTCCTGGGCGGAGAAGGCGGGGAGGGTATTGGACAAGGGTTCGTTCCTTCTGTTTGAACGTGAAATTATTGACCATTCGCCCCCCGCACAATAGGGACGGGCCTTGCGGCGCATCGGGCGCCGTTTCCAACCTTTGAAAGTGTGCGACCATGACGACGCTCCGCGATGCTGCGATGAATTCGAAAGCCTGGCCTTTTGAAGAAGCGCGCCGGGTGCTGAAACGGTATGAAAAGGCGCCGCCGAAGAAGGGATATGTGCTGTTTGAAACCGGCTATGGCCCCTCGGGTCTGCCGCATATCGGTACGTTCGGCGAGGTGCAGCGCACCACGATGATCCGCCGCGCGTTCGAGATCATCTCGGACATTCCGACGCGGCTTTTCTGTTTCTCCGACGATGTGGACGGGATGCGGAAGGTGCCGGACAATGTGCCGCAGCAGGAGATGCTGCGCGAGAACCTGCAGCGGCCCCTGACCTCGGTCCCCGATCCGTTCGGGGAATATGAGAGCTTTGGCCACCACAACAATGCGATGCTGCGGCGGTTCCTTGATACGTTCGGGTTTGAGTACGAGTTCATCTCGGCGACCGAGTTCTACAAGTCGGGGCAGTTTGACGATACCTTGCGGCTGGCTGCCGAGCGGTACGAGGCGATCATGGAGATCATGCTGGCGTCGCTTCGCGAGGAGCGCCAGCAGACCTATTCCTGTTTCCTGCCGATTCATCCCGAGACGGGGCGGGTGCTCTATGTGCCGATGAAGCATGTGGACAAGGTGAACCATACGATCACCTTCGACGACGAGACGGGGCGCGAATGGACGCTGCCGGTGACGGGCGGCAATGTGAAGCTGCAGTGGAAGCCGGATTTCGGCGCGCGCTGGGCGGCTCTGGACGTCGATTTCGAGATGTACGGCAAGGACCACAGCACAAATACGCCGATCTATGACGGGATCTGCGAGGTTCTGGGCGGGCGGAAGCCGGAGCATTTCACCTATGAGCTGTTCCTGGATGAGCAGGGTCAGAAGATATCGAAATCGAAGGGCAATGGCCTGACGATCGACGAATGGCTGACCTATGCGGCGACGGAGTCCTTGGGCTATTTCATGTATCAGAAGCCCAAGACGGCGAAGCGGCTCTGGTGGGATGTGATCCCCAAGGCGGTGGATGAATATCACCAGCAGCTGAATGCCTTCCCGGCGCAGACGGTCGATCAGCAACTGGCGAACCCGGTCTGGCATATCCATGGTGGCAAGCCGCCGGCGTCGGATATGGTCGTGTCCTTCGCCATGCTTCTGAACCTGGCATCGGTCGCGGGCGCGAAGGACAAGGCGGGTCTTTGGGGCTTCATCCGCAATTATGCGCCCGAGGCGAGCCCGGAGAAGAACCCGCAGCTGGATCAGGCGGCGGAGTTCGCCGTGCGCTATTTCAACGCTTTCGTGGCGCCGGGACGGGTGTTCCGTCTGCCTTCCGACAAGGAGCGCGCGGCGATGGAGGATCTGGTTGCGCGGCTGAAGGTCTGGGAGGGGGGCTTGGACGCGGAGGCCTTGCAGACCATGGTCTTTGCCGTCGGCACCGCGCATCAGTTCGAACCCCTGCGCGACTGGTTCACGGCGCTGTACGAGGTGCTGCTGGGCGCGAGCCAGGGGCCGCGCTTCGGCGGGTTCATCGCGCTTTACGGCGTGGCAGAGACGGTGGCGCTGATCGATCGGGCTCTGGCCGGAGAACTTGTCGCTTGATCCATAAGCTGGTCGCGAAAATCTGATCGCGACCGGCAACTTTTCCGGCTGTTTTGCCGTATCCTCGATATGAAACGAGGGAGGCGGCGATGCGTCGATGGGTGTTTGCCCTGGTGGTGGGAGTGCTGGCATCGGGCGCCTGTGCGCAGGATGCCGAGATTGAGGCGGTCATCGGCGGCCAGTTTGAGGCCTTCCGGGCCGGGGACGTCGAGGCGGCCTTTGGCTTTGCCTCGCCCTTCATCCGTCAGGTCTTTGGCTCGGCGGAGAATTTCGGGCGCATGGTCGAGGGCGGCTATCCGGCGATCTTGGGGGCCGAGCGCGTCCGCTATCTGGGGCTGCGCGAAGCAGGCGGGCGCCTGTTGGAGCGGGTCGAGGTGCGGGGGGCGGACGGGGCGATCCGCTATTTCGATTACGAGATGGTCCTGATCGACGGGTCCTGGCGGATCAACGGCGTCTGGCCGGTCGAGGATCAGAGCGTCGGAGCCTGAGCGCACGCCCCCTTTAGCGATTTCTTAAGTCTCTCGGCTATTCCGGAAGGGCAGGGGCCGTGCCCCGTTTCCGGCAGAGCTGTGGTTGGACGCCCCTCGGGGCGAACGGTCCCCTTCGTGCCGGCCGAATTTGAACCATGAAGGGGTCGTGAATGAACAAGGTCATCACCGATGGGATCGTCCTGATGCCCGCGCCGTTCGAGGCGGGGTTGTCGCAATGGTCGCGGACGGACGGAACGCCGGGCTCGCCCACCTATCAGGGCTTTGCCGATGCAGCACTGGTGCCTGCCGATCAGGATTTTGGCAGTTGCCTGGAAATGCAGAAGAATTCGGTGACGATGAGCCTGCGCTACAAGGGCGATACCCCGATCCTGCCGGGTTGCTATCTGCGGGTGACGGCGAAGGTGAAGGCGATGAGCGGCAACCTGCCCTCGGTCCGGATCGCGGCCTGGGCGGGCGTCAATGCCTCGACACACCTTACCGGCGTCGTCGAAGTCGGACCGTCTTTGGCGCTGACCGCCTATGGCCGGGTCGAGACGGTGAGCGCGATCATCGGCATCGGGTTCCGTCAGGGCGTCGACATGAGCTGGGGCACGACCGCGACGCTTGGTCATTTCGGCATCGACCTGACCGGGGCGACGGGCGGTGTGGTACGTGTCGATGACATCATCATCGAGGATATCACCGAGGCCTTCCTCAGGACGATGATGGACTGGGTCGATGTGCGTGATTATGGGGCCAAGGGCGACGGAGTCACCGACGACAGCGCGGCGGTCGAGGCTGCGGATGCCGATGCGCTGGCGACCGGGCGGACGGTTCTGTTTTCCAAGGGGACGTTCCGGCTGGCGAACGATGTGCAGATCGATTCCGATTGCCGCTTCGAGGGCACGGTCACCATGCCGGTCGACAAGCGGCTGGCGCTGACGCGCGGGTTCAACCTGCCGCTTTATGCCGAGGCCTTCGGCAGCGAGGAGCTGGGTTTCAAGAAGGCTTTTCAGGCGCTTTTGAATTTCGCCGACCATGATGCGCTCGACCTCGGCGGGCGACGGGTCGAGGTGACGGCGCCGATCGACATGCAGGCGGCGGTCAACAACAAGACCACGTTCAACACGCGCCGCGTGATCCGCAACGGGCAGTTCAACGTGATTTCGGGCGCGGCCTGGACGCCGACGGTCGTGACCTCTCAAGCGAGCTATTCGACAGGGAACGCCAAGACCCTGAGCGCGGTCGCCAATATAGCCAATGTGCCGGTGGGCGCGCTGGTGACCGGCGCGGGCGTCGGGCGCGAGGTCTATGTGACGGCGAAGAATGTGGGCAATGGAACGCTGACGCTGAGCCAGCCGCTCTATGGCGCACCGGGGACCCAGACCTACACGTTCACGCGGTTCAAATATGTGCTGGATTTCTCTGGCTTCGCGCAGCTTGAGAAGATGATCCTCGACGACATCGACATCCAGTGCAATGGCCAGGCGAGCGGCGTGATGCTGGCGCCGAGCGGCGGCATCTTCCAGATGCGGGACTGTTTCATCACCGCGCCGAAGGATCGCGGCATCACTTCGATCGGGAACGGCTGCCAGGGGATGCTGATCGACCGCTGCCAGTTCCTGTCGAATGAATCCGCGCTGCGCTCGCAGGATCGGACGTCGATCGTGTTCAATGTGAACGCCAACGACGTGAAGGTGCGCGAGAACCGCGTGGTCCATTTCCGCCATTTCGGCGTGCTTGCCGGTTCGGGTCACCTGGTGGTGGGCAATCACTGGTTTCAGGGCGACAACGAGACCCAGGGGCTGAGGGTCGCGGGTCTGGTCTTTGCCAATACCAACCTGAAGTCGACGATCACCGGGAATTACATCGACAACAGTTTCGTCGAGTGGACGAACGAATACGAGTCCAATCCCGCGTTCGTGAACCAGTTCTCATTCGGCGGGCTGACCGTTACCGGCAACACCTTCACCTGCAACGATGTGGCCCCCTGGTTCCGCTGGATCAGCATCAAGCCCTACGGTGCGGGTCATTTCGTCCAGGGGCTCAATGTGTCGGGCAATGTCTTCCGTGCGCTGAACGGTGTGATCGATCGGGTTGAAGGCGTAGACACGACCTTCGCCGATCTTGATCGTAGTCGGATGCGCAATGTCCTGTTCACCGGCAACAGCTTCAACAGCGTGACCCAGAATGTCGAGAACCCGGTACTTTACGCCCACGATCAGGCAACGGCTGCGACGGTCTGGACCGCGCAGCCGGGGGCGTTCCTGCCGTTCGGCGGTTGGGCGCGGAATGTCGAATCGATCTGCGCCGAAGGGGCGATCACCGGGCCGGTGGGCGAGATCAGGGCTGAGATGCCTTATCTGCAGTTCGAGCAGGGCACGAACAAGAATGAGGTGAGGGTCGTGTGGCCACAGGCCTCCAAAGGGCGGCTTCACATGCGGGTCCGGATGGATAATCCGCTTTGATCAGGCCGCCTTGATCCGGTCAACCGTGCAGGTCTTCGGCCGCGATCCGGTAGGCGCGGCCGAAACCGCCGTTGAGGAAGGCCTCGGTGACGTCGAAGCGGACGAAGTGGAAGTCGGCGAAATCGACGTAGAGTTTGGCCTTGGGGTGGCGGGCGAGCCAGGAAGCGCGCAGGGTTGCGCGGTCTTCGGGTACTGCGAAGCGGGCGGTGACGGCGACCGAGAGGCGGGGGCTGTTCAGCGGATCGCCCTTCGGGCCGGGTTCGCCCAGAAGAAGCGCGGCGCGCGGCTCGGCGCGCAAGGCACGCGTATGCTGGGCGAGGTCTGAGACGAGTGTGAGGCCAGTCCCGTCCGCGGCAAGGCCAAAGCCCACACGGGCGATCATCGGGGCGCCGGTCGCGGGGTCAGTGAAGGCCAGCGCCGCGGTCTTTGCACCCTGCCAAAGGGACCGGGCCAGCGCGCGGGCGGCATCGTCGGCGGGCAGGACGGGATCAGCGCGGGTACTCACCGGAACGGATCCTCGGGATAGCTCACATGGGTGAGATAAAGGCCCGAGGGCGGGGAGACCGGGCCGCAGGCGGCGCGGTCGCGTGCCTCAAGCGCCGCGCGGACGTCTGAGGGCGCCCAGCCCCCGGCGCCCACACGTTCGAGCGTTCCGACGATCGAGCGGACCTGATTGTGCAGGAAGCTGCGGGCGCGCAGGCGAAAGCGGAACTCGGTGCCATGCGGCACGGGATGGGCATCGATCTCGATCGCGTCGAGGGTCTTCACCGGGCTGTCGGCCTGGCAAAGCGTCGAGCGGAAGGTGGTGAAATCGTGCCGCCCGACCAGATGGGCGGCACCTTCGCGCATCGCGGTTAGGTCGAGCGGGTGCTGGACCTGCCAGACGAGCCCCTTGTCATGCGTCGCGGGGGCGCGGCGCGAGAGGAGGCGGAAGAGATAGCGCCGTTCGGTGGCGGAGAAGCGGGCGTGGAAATCGTCAGCCACCCGGGCGGCGGCAAGGATCGAGACCGGCGCGGGTTTCAGGTGAAAATTCAGTGCCTCGGACAGACGGAACGGGTCCCAGTCTTTCGCGAGTTCTGCATGGGCGACCTGCCCGGTGGCATGGACGCCGGCGTCAGTGCGGCCAGCGCCGTGGATCGGGCCCGCGTCGGGTTCGAGTTTGCGCAGCGCGGTCTCGATCGCTTCCTGCACCGAGGGCTGGCCAGCCTGGCGCTGCCAGCCCGAGAACGGGCCGCCGTGATATTCGATCTTCAGGGCATAGCGGGGCATGGACTTTCCCTAACGCGGCACGGCGACAGGGGCAACGGCACGCGTCACTCCGAGGGTTCGGGCGCGATCTCTTCTTCCAGAAACCGTTCGAACGCGTCGAGATCCAGCGCCTCGAACATGCCGAAGCCCGCGATCCAGACGGTGGCCGCGCGCATCGCGTCGGGCAGGAGCTTGCACCAGATCACCCTTCCGCGCCGTTCCTGTGCGATGAGGCCCGCCTCGGCCAGCACCTTCAGATGTTTCGATATCGCGGCCAGCGACATGTCGAACGGATGGGCGACGTCGGTCACCGCCATGTCGTCTTCAAGAAGCATGGTCAGGATCGCCCGGCGCGTCGGGTCGGCGAGGGCCGCGAAGATGAGGTCGAGCGTCATGGCGCGAGCTTAGCGCCCGGCGGGCTGTCACGGAAGTGGCGCGCGGTCATTCGTGCCGGTGATCGGCCGGCGCACAAATCGCCATCAGGGATGCGCAGGTTTCGGGTGGACGGGGCGGGGCGGCCGGGATTGAGTGTCGGGACCCGGAGGTGCGCGATGCCCATACGCTATTGGCTATTGATCCTGACGCTCGGCATCCTGTGGGGCGGGTCGTTTCTGATGAATGCGGTCCTTCTGCGCGAGCTTGGGCCGCTGACCGTCTCGCTCGGCCGGGTGGGCGTGGGCGCGATGGGCTGCTGGGTCTGGGTCTGGATCAGCGGGCGTGCCCTACGCCTTTCGCCGCGCACCGTCGGCGGCCTCTTCCTTCTGGGTATCGTCTTCTTTGCCATTCCCTTCGCGCTCTACCCGGTTGCGCAGCGTCACCTGCCAAGCGGGGTCGCCGGGATCGTGAATGCGATGACGCCGGTTCTGGTCGTCATCGTTTCGCATCTCTGGCCGGGGGGAGAGCGGGCGACGGCGGCGCGCGCCGCGGGCGTTGCGACCGGCTTTGCCGGGATCGCGCTTCTGTCCTGGCCCTATCTGAGCGCGGGGCAGATGCCCGCCCTCTGGGCGATCCTGACGGCACTGCTCGCGCCGGTCTGTTACGGCATCGCCACCAATCTCGCCCGCCGTTTCCGCACGCTTGATCCGGCGCTGCTGGCGGCCTGGTCCTTGAGCGGGGCCGCGCTGTTCATCATGCCGTTCGCGCTTCTTGCCGAAGGCCTTCCCCGGATCGAGCGACCGGAAACCTGGGGCGCGCTGCTGATCGTCGGACTTCTTCTGACCTCGGTCGGCTTCACGCTGTTCTACTGGCTTCTCGCCCGCGCGGGCGCCACCGCCACCTCCACCGTCACTTTCGTCGCCCCGGTTTCTGCGGTCGCGCTTGGGGCCCATGTGCTGGGCGAGCCGGTGCTGTGGGAGCATCTTGCAGGGATGGCGGTGATCTTCGCGGGTCTTTTGATGATCGACGGGCGGCTCTTCGGCTGGCTTGGCCTTGGGCGCGCGCTGGCGGGTGCGGCGAAAGATCAACCGGATAGTTGAATATCGCGGTCCTGCCGAAAAGCGGGGCGCGCGGCCCGATCGCCGTCTCGCGGAACAAAATGATCCCGATTGAACATCAATGAAATCATCGCCTTACGAGTCATTGAGCGCTTGATATTCCCCGTTGACTCATCCCCCCCAGCCGTCTAGACCCGCGCCGACTGCCGCGAAAGGCCGAACCATGCAGGAAGGTCCCGATCCCGTTCGTCTGAAGGATCTGGAAAAACGCATCGAGGCCCTGAAAAAATCCGGGAAACCGGAGCCTCGGGTGGTGAAGGATTTTGGCGCCGCCGACCTTGGCTGGCGCATGGTGATCGAACTGGTCTCGGGGCTCGGGATCGGCGCGGCCATCGGATACGGGCTAGACCGCCTTCTGGGGACGCTTCCCTGGGCTCTGGTGGTTTTCACATTGCTGGGCTTTGCGGCCGGGGTGCGGGTGATGATGCGCACGGCGGGCGAGTTCCAGAAGCGGAACATGGAACGAAACGCGGGCGGCGACGCCCGGACTGAAGGGGAAAAAGATGGCAGCCGAGACTGAAGCCCAGGGCCTTACGTTCCACCCGATGGACCAGTTCAAGGTCGGGCCGCTGTTCGGCGATGCGCTGAGCGCCTTCTCGATCACCAACGTCACGCTGTGGATGGCCATCGCGGTTCTTTGCGTGATCGTTCTCTTCGTTCTGGGCACCGCAAAGCGCTCGGTCGTGCCGGGCCGGATGCAGTCGATCGCGGAACTGGCCTATGGGTTCGTCTACAAGATGGTCGAGGATGTGACCGGCCATGATGGTGTGAAATATTTCCCCTATATCTTCACGCTCTTCGTCTTCATCGCCTTCTCGAACTTCCTCGGGCTATTGCCCGGCGCCTTCACCACCACCTCGCACGTGGCGGTCACGGCGGTGATGGCGGTCATGGTCTTCCTCTTCGTCACCATCCTTGGCTTCGCCAAGAACGGGCTGCATTTCCTCGGGCTTTTCTGGGTCTCGTCGGCGCCCTTGGCGCTGCGCCCGATCCTCGCGGTGATCGAGCTGATTTCCTACTTCGTGCGCCCCGTCAGCCACTCCATCCGTCTTGCGGGCAACATGATGGCCGGTCACGCGGTTATCAAAGTGTTCGCCGCCTTCGCGCCGCTCGTCCTCTTCTCGGCGGTGGGCTATGCGGTGACGCCGCTGTCGATCCTCGCGATCGTCGCGATGTATGCGCTCGAAATTCTCGTGGCCTTCATTCAGGCCTATGTCTTCACCATCCTGACCTGCGTCTACCTCCGCGATGCGCTGCATCCGGGCCACTGACATCGGTCACAATCTCAACTGCACTATCCAACCGTAAGGAGATACACATGGAAATCGCAGCTGCTGCCGCTCTCGGCAAATTCATCGGCGCCGGCCTTGCTTGCATCGGCATGGGCGGCTCGGCGATGGGGGTGGGCAATGTTGCCGGCAACTTCCTCGCTGGCGCGCTTCGCAACCCCTCGGCCGCCGCTGGCCAGACCGCGACCCTCTTCATCGGCATCGCCTTCGCCGAAGCGCTCGGGATCTTCTCGTTCCTCGTCGCGCTTCTTCTGATGTTCGCCGTCTGATCCTGAGCGACTGATCCTTACGGCCGGGCGGGGGCGTTCGCGTACCCGCCCGCGAAGGTAAAGAGCATCTCCGGGGGAAAGAATGGCCAATACCACAACCACCGCGACCGACGTCGCTGAAGGCACCGCCGAGGCCGTTGGCCACGCCGCGGACGCCGCCGGTCATGCGGCCGAATCCGCCGGCATGCCGCAACTCGATTTCTCGACCTTCCCCAACCAGATCTTCTGGCTTCTGGTGACGCTGGTCGTTCTCTATTTCATCCTGGCGAAAATCGCGCTGCCGCGTCTGGCCGGGATCCTTGCCGATCGTCAGGGCCGGATTACTTCCGACCTGGAAATGGCGCAGAAGCTGAAGGATCAGGCCCAGGAGGCCGAGAAGGCCTATCAGCAGGCCCTGATCGACGCGCGCAGCGAGGCGGGCAAGATCGTCTCTGCCGCGCGGGCCGAGATTCAGGCCGACCTCGACAAGGCGACGGCCAAGGCCGATGCCGAGATCGCGGCGCGTGCCGCCGAATCCGCCAAGCGCATCGACGAGATCCGCGCGGGCGCGGTCGCCTCGGTAAGCGAAGTTGCCAAAGACACGGCCGAAGCCATCGTTGCCGCCCTCGGCGGCAAGGCCGATGCCAAGAGCGTCGCGGCGGCTGTCGCGGCCCGGATGAAAGGCTGACGGACATGAAGAGACTTGCATTCGCCCTGATGTTCGCCGCCACCCCGGCACTGGCCGCTGGCGGGCCGTTCTTCTCGCTCCGCAACACCAACTTCGTGGTGACGGTTGCCTTCATCCTGTTTGTGGCACTTCTCCTGAAGCTGAAAGTGCCGGGCATGATCGGCGGGCTTCTCGACAAGCGCGCCGAAGGGATCCGCGCCGATCTGAATGCAGCCAAGGCGCTGCATGAGGAAGCCAAGGCCCTTCTCGCCTCTTACGACCAGAAGAAGCGCGAGATGCAGGAACAGGCGGGCCAGATCGTCGAGACCGCAAAGCGCGAGGCGATGGATGCGGCCGAACAGGCCAAGGTCGATCTGAAGGCCTCGATCGCGCGCCGCCTGAAGGCCGCCGAGGACCAGATCGCATCGGCCGAAGCCGCCGCGGTGAAGGAAGTGCGCGACCGCGCCGTGCAGGTGGCGGTTGCTGCCGCGGGCGACCTGATCGCGAGCGAGATGACGGCGGCCGAGCGCGGCAAGCTCGTCGATGCGGCGATCGGCGAGGTCGAAGCGAAGCTTCACTGAACCTGAACCTACCAGAACAAGGGCCCGCGATCTTCGCGGGCCTTTTTCGTTGGGGCGCGCTCGTCGCGCACTTCGTGCACGCCTCGCGAGATTGGCCGCCGTTGCCGAGGAGTGCACGAAGTGCTCGACGAGGCGCCGCTCAGCCGCGCGTCTGTTCCTGTTGGAGCCGGAGCCGGGCCACATCCTCGTTGCGGTCGGCGCGACGCAGGTCGGACAGGCAATCCTGCACGAAGGTCAGATGCGCCTCGACCGCCGTGCGCGCCGCGACCGGGTCGCGCGCGAGGATCGCGTCGCGGATCGCCCGGTGCTGGTCCAGAAGCGTGTCGCGGGTCTGGCGCTGCCGGAAGATCGCCTGACGGTTATAGAAGACCCCGGCCTTCAAGAGGTCGAACATCGAGCGCATCATGTGCAGCATGATGACATTATGCCCGGCCTCGATGATCGCCATGTGGAACTCGGCATCGAGCGCCGCCTCGTCGGACGGGTCGCGCTTGGCATGCGCGGCCTCCATTCTGGCGAAGATCGTGTCGATCACCTGAAGGTCGGTGTCCGAGGCAAAGCGCGCGGCGCGCTCGGCCGCGAGCCCCTCCATGTCGCGGCGGAAATCGACATAGTCCGAGACCGCGTCGTCATGCACGGAAAAGAGCTTGATCAGCGCGGGCGAGAAGGCCGATCCCAGAACCTCGGCCACATAGATGCCGGACCCCGCACGGGTGGCCAGAAGCCCGGCCTCCTCCAGTTCCGCGACCGCCTCGCGCAGCGAGGGCCGCGAAACCGCGAGCCGCTCGGCCAGATCACGTTCCGACGGCAGCCGTTCGCCGGGGCGCAGCACGCCCTGCAGGATCAGCCGTTCGATCTGGCGGACGACGGTCTGCGACAGCTTTTCGGAGTCGATCTTCTGAAACGGCACGCTACCCCCCGGAATTGGTCAAGACATATGACCGCCCGGCGGATTGTTCAAACGAAAAGGGGCCGGGAAAGACCCGGCCCCTTTCGCGGCAATCCGGCGGGATCAGCCGTTCGGGATGATGATGATCTCGACCCGGCGGTTCTGGGCGCGGCCCGCCGCCGACAGGTTCGAGGCGACCGGCTGGTCCTCGCCCATGCCATAGGGGTTGAGACGCGCGCCCGACACGCCCGCACTGCGCAGAACAGCGGCGACCGAACCGGCGCGGCGTTGCGACAGGTCCTGGTTGTAGGCGGCGGAACCGGTGTTGTCGGTATGGCCGACGATATCCACGCGGCTGTTCGGGTAACGCTGCAGGCTGTTCGCGACCGTGTAGAGGTCGTTCATGATGCCCGGGTTCACGCTTGCGCTGTCGACCGGGAAGAGGATGCCTTCGGGCATCACCACGCGCAGCCGGTTGCCTTCGTTGATGATCCGCACGCCGTTCGTCTGGATATCACGCTGCAGTTCGGCCGCCTGCTTATCGAGGAAATTGCCATAGGCCGCACCGGCAAGCCCGCCGAGAATGGCGCCGCCGATAGCGCGGTCCGAGGTTTTGTCGTTGTCGTCGCCCGTCGCGGCGCCGAGGACAGCACCGCCGATGGCGCCGATCAAGGCGCCCTGCTTGGCGCGCTGGTTCGGGTCATTGGGATTGTAGGTGGGCTGCGGTGCGACGCAGGCGGTCAGGAAGGCGACCGCCGCGAGGCCCGCGATCAGAAGGGAATTGAGACGCATCGATGAGCTCCAAGCTGTTTACGCGCTGACGCTCTGCATAACGCCTGTGTTAGGCAATAACGATCCATTGCGTCTTTCGCGTCGGCGGAAAATTGCCAGTCGCGGACGTGGATGTCAGAGGGATGGCGAGCGACCGGCCCCGCCTCAGGCGGCTTCCTCGGCCCGCGCCGCCTCCCAGGCGAGCATCGCGCGCTTTACCGGCAGGCCCCAGTGATAGCCGCCAAGCCCGCCGGATTTCCTCAGCGCCCGATGGCAGGGGATGAGGAAGCTGACCGGGTTGCGCCCCACCGCTGTGCCGACCGCGCGCTGCGCCGTCGGGTGGCCGGTGACACGGGCAAGTTCGGAATAGGTGGTGACCTGACCCGAGGGGATCTGCAGAAGCGCTTCCCAGACCTTGATCTGGAAGGGCGCGCCGATCATCAGAAGCCGCGCCTCGCCCTTCTGTGCAAAGGCCGCCTCGACCCAGGGGCGGAGCGTCTCGGGGCGCTCGGTGAAGCGGGCCGCGGGCCAGCGGCCGGTCATGTCGGCGAAGGCCGCCTCGCGCCCGCATTCCTCGGCAAAGGCAAGGCCGCAGAGGCCGCGCTCGGTACCCATCGCCAAGGCCTCGCCAAAGGGCGATTGAAACCAGCCGTAGCTGACATCGAGGCCCTCGCCCGCCGCCGCATAGGCGCCGGGGCTCATCGCCTCCCACCTCAGGAACAGGTCGTGGAGGCGCCCGGTGCCGGACAGGCCGGTCTCGTGCGCTGTATCGAGGAGCGTGAAGCGTTCGGCCAGCAACCGCTTGGCATGATCGAGCGTCAGGTACTGCTGATAGCGCTTGGGCGAGACGCCGACCCAGGCCGAAAAGGTGCGCTGGAAATGCGCGGGGCTCATCTTCAGCCGCTGGGCGAGGTCGTCGAGCGACAGGGCGGATTGCCCCGCCGAGTCGATCTCGCGCAGCGCGCGGCCGATGACCTGGTAGTGATAGGCGTCCGAGAGACTGTCGATCTGCATGTCTTTTCTCCTTGCCCAGAGAATAGGGCCGGGCACCGTCTCGCGCGACCCGGATTTTGCGGGTTTTTGCTTGCACGGTGCCATGCGCGCGGGGCATGAGGAAGCCATGGCGCGCCAGCTCGATTATCACACGATCCGCGAGATTTTTACCCGGTTCCGGGAGGCGGAGGCCCATCCGAAGGGCGAGCTCGAGCATGTGAATGCCTTCACGCTGCTGGTCGCGGTGGCGCTCTCGGCGCAGGCGACGGATGCAGGCGTGAACAAGGCGACGCGGGCGCTTTTTCAGATCGCCGATACGCCCGAGAAGATGCTGGCTTTGGGTGAGGAAGGTCTGACCCAGCATATCAAGACCATCGGTCTTTTCCGGCAGAAGGCCAAGAACGTCATCAAGCTTTCGCGGATTCTGACCGAGGACTATGGCGGCGAGGTCCCGTCCTCGCGCGCGGCGCTGCAGTCGCTGCCGGGGGTCGGGCGCAAGACCGCCAATGTCGTCCTGAACATGTGGTTCAAGCAGCCCGCGCAGGCGGTCGATACCCATATCTTTCGCGTCGGCAACCGCACCGGCATCGCGCCCGGCAAGGATGTGGATCAGGTCGAGCGCGCCATCGAAGACCATATCCCCGCCGAGTTCCAAAGCCACGCCCACCACTGGCTGATCCTGCATGGCCGCTATACCTGCACCGCGCGCAGTCCCAAATGCCGGGCCTGCCTGATCCGCGATCTCTGCCCTTTTGAGGAGAAGAACCTGTGATGAAACGTTTCGATGTCGTGGGCCTTGGCAATGCCATCGTCGATGTGCTGACCCAGTGCGACGACGATTTCCTTGACTGGATGGGGATCGAGAAGGGGATCATGCAGCTTGTCGACCGCGAGCGGGGCGAAACGCTGTATGGCGCGATGAAGGAACGGGTGCAGGCGCCGGGCGGCTCGGTCGGCAACACGCTCGCCGGGCTCGGGAACCTTGGGCTGAAGACCGCCTTCATCGGCAAGGTCAAGGATGATGCGCTGGGGCGGTTCTATGCGAAGTCGCTTGAGGCGGAAGGCACGGTCTTTCCGAACCCTCCTTCTGCGACGGCGGAATTGCCGACCTCGCGCTCGATGATCTTCGTCACCCAGGATGGCGAGCGGTCGATGAACACCTACCTTGGCGCGGGCGCCGACTTCGGCCCCGGCGATCTGGATGACGCGGTGGTGAAGGCGGCCGAATATCTGTTCCTCGAAGGCTATCTCTTCGACAAGGATCAGGGAAAGGCTGCGTTTCTGAAGGCGGCAGAGGCCTGCCACAAGGCGGGCGGCAAGGCGGGGATTTCGCTATCGGATCCGTTCTGCGTCGACCGGCACCGGGCGGATTTCCGCAGGCTGGTGCATGACCAGATGGATTACGTGATCGGCAACCAGCATGAATGGTGCTCGCTCTACCAGACCGAGGATCTGGAGGCGGCGCTCGCGCAGGCCCGCGCCGATTGCCCGCTGATCGTCTGCACCCGCTCAGGCGCCGACGTGATCATCTTGCGCGGCGCCGAGCGGGCCGAGGTGCCGGTGCACCGGGTGGTGCCGGTGGACGCGACCGGCGCGGGCGACCAGTTCGCGGCGGGCTTCCTTTACGGCCTCGCCACCGGCCAGAGCCTTCAGAAGGCCGGCCGCATGGGCTGCATCGCGGCAGCCGAAGTCATCAGCCATTTCGGCCCGCGCCCCGAGGCGGACGTGAAGGCGCTGTTCCGGGCGGATGGGTTGATCTGAGGGCTGTCCGCTATGCGGGACGAAGCGGACTTTGCTTGCCGTTCGGTGAATGGCCGCTTTCGAGGTGATCCTATCCCATGATACAGAATGGCCATGTTAACCCTTGATCATCTTACGATAGTTGCTCCCACACTGACTGAGGGCGTTGAGCACGTTAACGATTGTCTCGGAATCGAGGTGCCTTTCGGAACACGACACCAGTACATGGGAACTCATAACCATCGCCTTCAACTTGGCGAGAACGTCTATCTAGAGATTGTTGCGCTAGATCCTGATGGCGTTGATCCGGGGCGGGCGCGTTGGTTTGGCGTCGACGATCCGAGACAAGTTCGTTCAGACTGGGAGCGGAAGCGTCGGCTGAGGGGATGGGTTGCTGCAATTGCCTCGATTGAAGGCTTTGTCCGCCGGCGATCTGAGTTTGGAGAAGTTGTTCCGCTACCCTTCAACGAGCCCGAATTTGCCTTTGCCATTCCGGCTGATGGTTCTTTGCCCATGGGCGGCGTTCTTCCATCGCTGATTGACCACCGCGATGATCCGACGCGGATGTCGGACATCCCCGACCTTGGAGCACGTCTGATTTCCTTCTCCCTTCAGCACCCGGAGCCAGAGGAGATCAGAGCCACGTATGACGGTTTGAAGATTGACCGGCCACCAGAGATACGGGCCGGGGCGGTGTTTCGATACGAAGCCGAAATCGAAACGCCGGATGGCTTGCGCACTCTTTGGTAAGCCTGGCCAGTTAACGGTCGTTCGCGCGTTGCGCAGCATCAAGTAGTTTAGGGCTCAATCCAGCCTTTCGCAATCACCACTCACACATAGGCCCCCATCGGCGCGAAGCTTGCCGAATTGGCGCGGCGCCAGCGGAGGAGATAGCCGAAGCGGTCCTCCTCGTCGCGCAGCAGGAACCCGTCGGGCAGATAGGGATAGACCTCGTCGCCGGTGACCATGTCGCGGTCGGTTTCACGCATGATCAGGTGGTGGGGCAGGAAGCCCGACGGATGGTCGAGGCCCGCGGCCCCGGTCAGCTCGCCCAGCGCCTTCAGCGTGTTGTGGTGGAAGTTCACCACGCGCTGGGTCTTGTCGCCCACGACCAGCGCACGGGCGCGCAGCGGGTCCTGTGTCGCGACCCCGACCGGGCAATGGTTGGTGTGGCAGGCCTGCGCCTGGATGCAGCCAATCGCGAACATGTAGCCGCGGGCGGAATTGGCCCAGTCGGCGCCAAGGGCAAAAGCCTTCGCGATGTCAAAGGCAGTGATCAGCTTGCCCGAGGCGCCGATCCTGATCCGGTCACGCAGCCCCGCGCCACGGAGCGTATTGTGGGTGAAGGTCAGCCCCTCGACGAGCGGCATGCCCATGTGGTTGGCAAACTCCAGCGGCGCGGCGCCGGTGCCGCCCTCTTTCCCGTCGACCACGATGAAATCCGGGGTGATGCCGGTTTCCAGCATCGCCTTGACCATGCACATGAATTCGCGCCGGTGACCGATGCAAAGCTTGAAGCCCACCGGCTTGCCACCTGACAGATCACGCAGCCTCGCGATGAAATGCATGAATTCCAAGGGCGTCGAAAAGGCGCTGTGCGAGGGCGGCGATACGCAGTCGGTGCCCATCGGCACGCCGCGCGCCTCGGCAATCTCGGGCGTGACCTTGGCAGCGGGCAACACGCCGCCATGGCCGGGCTTGGCGCCCTGGCTCAGCTTGATCTCGATCATCTTGATCTGGGGATCGGCGGCCTGTTCGGCGAACCGGTCGGGATCGAACCCGCCATCCTTGGCGCGGCAGCCGAAATAACCCGAGCCGATCTCCCATATAAGATCGCCGCCACCCTCGCGGTGGTAGCGCGAGATGCCGCCTTCGCCGGTGTCGTGGGCGAAGCCGCCGGTCTTCGCGCCCTTGTTCAGCGCGAGGATGGCGTTGGCGGAAAGCGCGCCGAAGCTCATGGCAGAGATATTGTAGACCGACGCGTCATAGGGTTGCGTGCAATCCGGCCCGCCGACGCGCACCCGGAAATCGGTGTCGGTGATGTGCTTCGGCTGGACCGAATGGGTGATCCATTCATAGCCCGCCTCATAGACCCGGGCGCGGGTGCCGAAGGGGCGCTTGTCCTCGACCCCCTTGGCACGCTGGTAGACGAGCGAGCGGTCGTCGCGCGAGAAGGGCAGTTCGTCATGATCGCTTTCGATCAGATACTGGCGGATTTCCGGCCGGATCCCTTCGAACATGAAGCGCATATGGCCGAGGACGGGGTAGTTCCTGAGGATCGAATGGCGGGTCTGGGTGACATCGCGGATGCCAACCAGCGTGAGAAGGCCGAAGAGGCCGACGCCAAGCCAGGCCCAGGGCGAGAGGGCGACGAGCCCCAGTGAGAAAAGCGTGAAGAGCGCCACCGCGCCGAAGGTCGTGAACCGTTCCAGTGATTGTCTGCCCATACGCCCGTCTCCCCTGTCGCGCAGGTTGAGCTAGCACCGGCGCGCGACGCGAGGCAAGCGGCGATCGCCGTATCAGCGCCCCCGTCAGCGCCCCCGCATGACCCGGTTGGCCAGGGCGGGCGAGAGGCGCACGAGCAGCCGAAGCAGTTTCGCCTTCTCGATCCAGATTTCCCGCCGTCCGGCGGCAAGTCCTGCCAGAAGGTCCGCCGCGGCGCGCTCGGGCGGGTAGCGCCGCCGCCCGCCATCGCGCGAGAGGCCGGTCGCGACCAGCGTCATCACGCATTCGCTGACCTGAACGCGCAGGCCCGCATCCTCGACCTGATAGCGCAGGGCGCGGGTAAAATGCCGGAGCCCCGCCTTGGTCGCGGCATAGACCGCGGCATCGGGCACCGGCGCGATGGCGATCCCAGAGGTGACATTGCAGATCGCCGCGCCCGGATTAGCGGCGAGTGTTGGCAGCAGGCCCACCGAAAGCAGGATGGGGGCGGTGAGGTTCGTCGCGATCTCGGGCAGCACTTCGCCGCGGCGGTCCGGGGGCGGATCGGTCAGGTCGGTATGAACCATGACGCCCGCATTGTTGATCAGGACCGACAGATCGGCATGGTCCTGCGCCACCCGTTCGACAAGGCGTGCGACGTCGGCCGGGTCGGCAAGGTCGCAGGCGATGGGATGAATATGGTCCGGCTCGGTCGCGGCGATGCCCTTCGTTTCGCGCGAAACGGCGATCACCGAGGCGCCTGCTGCCAGAAGCTGGAGCGTAAGCTCCCGGCCGATCCCCCGGCTCGCGCCGGTCACCAGGATTTTGCGGTTGCGGTAGTGGCCGGTCATACCGCCGCCTCGAACTGCCGGAACCCGTTCTCGACCGCAGGCAGGATCGCCACAATGTCGAAATAGGGCACGGTCAGCAGCGGCGTATCGCGCAACCGCTCCATGGCGAAATAATAGGCGCCGGGATTGTCGGTGGTGATCATCATCAGATCCGAGGCCATGGTGCTGAAGGCTTCGACATCGAAATGCCGGACCTGACCGATCTCGTTCAGGCGCGACGCGGCGAAGGCGTCGGCGGCAAGAATGCCGCGCCGGTCGCGCGGCAGGGCCAGCCATTCGGGGCGGGCCTTCAGCAGCAGGAAGAATGTGTAGGTCATCGCTTGCATCCTGTGGTTCCTGCAGGCAGCACTATGCCGACAAGAGCCCGACTGGCCATTCGCATCCATGCCCGACCAGAGCCCCCACGGATCACCTGCCGAAAGACCAAGAAAACTGCCGCAGCAGGCGCGCAGCCAGGCGACCTGCGCCGCCATCCTGGAAGCCGCCGCTCGCATTCTGGAACGGCAGGGCCTGGCAGGGCTGACGACGAATCGGGTTGCCGACCTCGCGGGCGTGTCGGTCGGGACGCTCTACCAGTATTATCCGGGCCGCGACGCGCTCGTGGCCGAACTGGTGCGAGCGAAACGCGCTGCACTTCTGTCGGACCTCGCGCAGGCCCGGGAAGCGGCGCGTGGCCTTCCGGCCACCGACGGTGTAAGGCGCCTTCTCGCTGCGGCCATCGGGCCGCACCTTCAGCGGCCACGGCTCGTGGCGGCGCTTGAGATGGCCGAAGGGTCGCTGGCGCTTCAGGCGGAGACAGCAAGGCTCAAGCAGGCGATCCATGCGATCCTTGCCGATTTCTGCCGGTCGGCAGGGATGCAGGCACCGGCCGCCGCCGCGCAGGAAACCGCCGCGATGGTCGAAGCGCTGGTCGATACGGCCGTGATTGCGGGCGAGGAGGATGCGGCCGCGCTCACCGCCCGGGTCGAGCGCGCGGTTCTGGCCTTTCTAGATCTCGGCGCGGCTGAAGGCGCGCAGGAAAGGGCGGCTCGACGCCCGTGATCGTCCCGAAAGCCGCAGGGTGGATCGCCCGCGGTCAAGGCCATCGAGCAGTCTTGCCGCCATCCTGCTGCTGTCGGCCTGTGTCCGATCTTCGGGAGCAAGGGCATGGATCGTCGGGACAGCGCGGGCCCGGAAAGGCGCAAGGCTTTCGGCCGCCGCGCTACGATCTGTCGAAGGGCCAGTCACCAGCACTGCGAAAGGACCGACATTTGCGCGGAGGAGACGTGCAAGCCGTGGCGCCAACTCGGCGGACAGAGATTTTCCCAGAGGCGCCGGGCAGGCGATCAGCCCGGAAAGATTGACATGATCGGACCGGAGCCATGCCGCGATTTCGAACGCGTCGCCAGGGGAGGCCGCATCGCCGAGCCGCGTGGCGACGCTGCCGGCCGAGTCCCAGGCCAGATCGTCGAGGCGGGCGCGATCCACATCGATGGCCAGCACATCGGCACCGCGCGCTGCAAGGCAAAGCGCGACCGCGCGTCCAAAAGGCGTGGCTGCCGCTGTGACCAGAATCTTGCGGCCAAAGACCCTGTTACCCTCCATCCCGAACATCCGAGCCTCTTGCGTCTGAATTGGATGGGCCGATAATGCGAGCAAATGCTCACATTCTCTACTCGCCTTCGGAGGTTGTGTTGGAGACCCTTGTAAAACCAAGGAAAAAGCCCGCCCAAGACCGAAGCCGCGCCACGTTTGAGGCGATTCTCGAAGCGGCGACTCGCATTCTTCGCGAGGATGGGCTGGGTGCGATGAATACCAACCGGGTGGCCGAGCGCGCGGGGGTTTCCGTAGGTTCGCTCTACCAGTATTTCCCCTCGCGCGAGGCGATCCTTGCCGAACTCGTGCGGCGGATGCGGCTGACCATGAGCGCACGAATGGCTGAAGTGGGCGCTGCGGTCCGGCACCTGCCGCTGAAAGAAGCGATCCCCCGGCAGATGGCAGAGGCGGTCCGGCAATATGAGACCGAGCCGCGGCTGACGGCGGCGCTAGAGGAGGCCGAGGCGCAGTTGCCGCGCGACCCAGAGGTGAGGGAAGGGCGGCGGCGGGTGCGCGAGGCAATGGTGTCCTGCCTCGCGGGCCGCGGCTATGTAGACCCGGCCGAGGCGGCAGCGGATTCGATCGCCATCACGCGCGGCATCGTGATGGCGGCCTGCGCGGCCGGTCGGCCCGACTTCGATGCGATCAAGCGGCGGATTACCCGCGCCGTTCTTGGCTATCTCAAGGAATGCCCGAGGGTCGGCGGCGACGCTGGTGAACCAGACAAATCTTAGTGCCGAAAGACCGCGCGCCCGTCTCGGAGTCAACGGCCAAGCTTGGCGTGCACCTCGTCGAGGTCGATGTCACCCAGCGGCATCTTGTTGTCGGGATCGTCGAAATCGTAGCGGAAAAGCTGGAAATCCTTCTTGTAGATTTCCCAGATCAGATGCCGTGAAAGATCGTCGAAATAGGCCGAAATCGGATGGGCGCGCTTGGGCCCGTGGCCTTCGCTTTCATTGAAACGCGGCACGTCCTTCAAGACGATCGGCACCGGCGTCTTCACCTGGTCGAGGACCTTCTGCATGCCTTCGTCGAACTTTTCGGTGAAGAAGATATGGTCATATCGGCCGCCGTTCACGATGTAGGTCGAGATATGGCCCGACATGGCCGACCAGTGGATGTCGGGCTCCATCGGGCGGCGCCAGCGGATCGTGTCGCGCGCAAACAGCAGAAAACGCCGGAAGCTGGCGATCTGGTCGAAATCGAAGCCGTTCTCGGGCGTGCCGACCTCGATCCCGTATTTCTGGGCGAGCATCGGCACCAGATTGCCGCGATAGCGTTTGCCGTTGCGCTGGATGCCCGCGATCTTGTCGAAGAACGAGGACAGGATGCGCCCGTAGGGGTTGCGGACGCAAGTGAAGGCAAAGCTCTTGTGCCCCTTCACATTGGCCTCGATCTTCGGCTGGCTGTCTTCCTGCGCCCATTTGTGCAGGCCAGCGGTGGAATCATGGATATCGCCATCGAAGAAGCGACCGTGATCGGAATAGAACATGATCTGGCCGATGGACGAGCAGGCGCATTTCGGCACCACCCGATAGACCATGCTTTCGCTTTCCGTCATCCAGGTTCCGGGGAAACCCATCGCCGATCGCCTCGCTTCACCCTGTCACACCCAGGGGTTGAAAGTACTTTTTTCAGGACAGAACCAAACTAATACTGTCTTTTCAATGGGCAATCCATCTATCAGGAAATGAGTGCTAAAATCGGGCAACCGCAAGGCAAATGGCGAAGATCGCGTACACACTTCTCTGCCACAAGGATCCCGCAGGGATCATTGCGCAGGCAACGCGGCTGACGGCGGCGGGCGACTATGTCTCGATCCATTTCGACCGGCGCGCCCCGGCGGACGCCTATCAGGCGATCCGCACGGCGCTTGCAGATAATCCCTCGGTCGCCTTTGCCGCGCGGCGCATCAAATGCGGCTGGGGCGAATGGAGCCTCGTTGCCGCTTCGCTGCACGCGGTGCGGGCGGCCGAGGCGGCCTTTCCGGACGCCACCCATTTCTTCATGCTGTCGGGCGACTGCATGCCGATCAAGACGGCGGAATTCATCCACGACCGGCTGGACCATGAGGATGTCGACTATATCGAAAGCTTCGATTTCTTCGACAGCGACTGGATCAAGACCGGCATGCGGGCGGAACGGCTGACCTACCGCCATGTCTTCAACGAGCGCACGCAGAAATGGCTGTTCTACCAAAGCTTCGAATGGCAGAAGCGCCTTGGCCTGTCGCGCGCCATTCCGGCCGACCTCAGGATCATGATCGGCAGCCAATGGTGGTGCCTCAGGCGCCGCACGATCGAGGCGGTGCTGGAGTTTTGCCGGACGCGGCCCGATGTGGTGCGTTTCTTCCGCACCACCTGGATCCCGGACGAAACCTTCTTTCAGACGCTCGTCCGACATCTGGTTCCCGAGGCGCAGATCCGGACCCGTACGCCCACCTTCCTGATGTTCACCGATTACGGGATGCCCGCGGCCTTCTACAACGACCAGCATGACATGCTTTTGGCTCAGGATTTCTTCTTCGCCCGCAAGATCAGCCCCGAAGCCGAGGATTTGAAGGCGCGGCTTGGCGACCTGTACGGGCAGACGGGTGTCCCCTTCGGCATCACCGGCGAGGGCAAGAGGGTTCACGGGTTTCTCACCAGCCGGGGCCGCGCGGGGCGGCGGTTCGCGCCGCGCTTCTGGGAAGCCGAGGGCGGGATCGGGCAGAACCGCACGCTTCTTCTCATTGCCTGCAAGAAATGGCACGTGGCCAAGCGCCTTACCGCCGCGATCCGGGACAAGACCGATATTCCCGCGCTCGACTATCTCTTCACCGAAGAGGCGACCGCGCTGCCTGACCTTGGAGGGATCGAGACGACGCTGGCCAAGCGCAGCCGCCATCGCAGGTCGCTTCTCAGGATGCTTTTCGACCATTTCGGGCGTGACCGGATGGCAATCTGCCTCGACACGGCGGATTTCGACCTGATCCGCGATTTCTACGGCGACCGCGCGAATGTGCGGCTTCTGGAGATTCAGTGCGAATTTTCTGACGCGTACCTGACGGGCCATGCCCAACGCGTCGGTCTGGCCGGGCCTGCCACGCGCCCCGAGACCATGGAGGCGCTTCTACCCACAGTCCGTTTCGACGTCCGCTTCGAAAGCGACCGGATCCGTGATGCGGAGCTACCGGGAACCTTTCGTCTGCGGGAAGGGGCGGACATTGAGGAAAACACCGTGTCATTGGCGCGGTTCCTTGCTATCCCCACCGAGACCGCGCGCGCGATTGCCGCGACCGACCATCTCTTTGCCGACTGAGAGCATCATGGCCTACAGCTACGACCCGACCAATATCTTCGCGCGCATCCTGCGCGGCGAGATCCCGAACAAGACGGTGATCGAGACCGCCCATACGCTCGCCTTCGAGGACATAAGGCCAAGCGCGCCCGTGCATGTGCTGGTGATCCCGAAAGGCCCCTATGTGTGTTTCGACCATTTCGCATCCGAGGCGAGCGACGAGGAGATCGCCGATTTCAACCGCGCCACGGCGGACATTTGCCGCAAGCTGGGCCTCAGCCCGGGCGCGGGCGGGCAGGGCTACCGCATCCTGTCGAACGCGGGCGATCACGGCCATCAGGAAGTGCCGCACTATCATCTGCATCTGCTGGCGGGTCGGCCGCTTGGCCCGATGCTCGCCCGCTGACTTGTCACCCCGGCGCCCATCGCTAGAATGGGCCAAACCCTTGTTACGAAGAGCCTGACCATGCCGATCCCCGCGCCCGAGACCGAAGTGATCAACGTCTGGAAAATCCCCTGCGACGGCGGCGAAGGCGCGCTCGGCCATCCGCGCGTCTGGCTTGCCGTGCCGCATGACACCGGCGTCGTCGAATGCGGCTATTGCGACAAGAAGTACGTCCACGAGAATTTCATCGAAAAGCTCAGGGAGTAAGCGGACGCTTGCTGTCGCTTGAACGATCGGTCACGGTGCCGGTTTCCCGCTTGTGGGGGACTCTCGTGGCGCCCAGCCTGTGGTGGGGCCCGGACGTGGTGATCGAGGCCCGGCCCGGCGGGATGTTCCTTGAACCCTGGCGTGACGCGACCGGAGCGGTGCATGTGACCCGCGGCAGGGTCATCCTGGCCGACCCGGCGCGGCGCCTGGTGCTTGACTGGGCGGATGAGGACTGGTCCTTCGTGACCGAAGTTCGTTTTGAGCTGACCGCATTGGGCGAGACGAGCCGCCTGGCTCTCACGCACAGCGGCTGGGACGGCGCACCGGACGCCGAGCGCGCCACGCTGATCTCGGCGCATGAGCGCGGTTGGTCCTTTCACCTCGACAATCTGAAGGCAGCCGCCGAGCGGGGGTAGGGTGATCCGATTGGTAAGATGGCTCCTGCGGGCATTTCGCGGGCTGTCCGCGGCGGTCCTTTTCCTCTCGGCGACTGCTCCGGGAGCCCCTGAGTTCTGGGATCGAGGCTGAGTTCGCGCATGATCCCGCCACCGGAAACCCCGAACTGGTGCGGGCACCGGGGTTCCATACCGGCGACGCCTTCTACGTCGGACGCGCGCGCTTTCACCTTTTCAACACCTGCAACGTCTGAGTCGGGCGGCAATTGCGCGCAGCCGGTGTCCGCTTCGGCATCTGGACCCCCGCCACCTGGTCGGTCGATCTGTCGCTCTGGCGGTTCGGGCGCGGGTGATCTTCGGGGGGCAACGGCTGCGGCTTGACCGCCAAGCCCCCAACATGTCACCTCGCAGTTGAATTGCGTGAGGGACCATGACCCTGAAACCAGATATGATCGCCGGTCTGCCCGTTCTCTTCGTGATGGCGGCCGAGCCGGAATATGGCCCGGCGCTGAAGGCAAGGATCGCACCGCTGATGACCGGCGTTGGCCCGGTCGAGGGCGCTGTGGTCCTGACGGCGGCTCTGGCCGGGATGGAAAAGCGCCCCCGGCTGATCGTCTCACTGGGATCGGCCGGGTCGCGGGTGCTGGAACAGGGACAGGTCTATCAGGCATCAGGCGTCGCTTACCGCGACATGGATGCCTCGCCACTGGGGTTCGAGCGCGGGCGGACGCCCTTCCTCGACCTTCCCGCCCGGGTCGACCTGCCGCACCACATCCCAGGTGTGCCAACCGCGAGCCTTTCGACCGGCGCCAATATCGTCAGCGGCGCGGCCTACGACCGGATTGCCGAAGATATGGTGGATATGGAAACCTTCGCGCATCTGCGTGCGGCCCAACGGTTCGGCATACCGCTGATCGGGCTCAGGGGCATATCGGATGGTGCCGAGGAACTGCGCCACCTGAAGGACTGGACCCAGTATCTGCATGTGATCGACGAACGGCTCGCCGCCGCCGTCGATACGCTGGGCAAGGCGATCCGGCAGGGCAGGCTCGCGGTCTGAGGCCGACCCGCAGCGTCTGGCCAAGCGCGCCTCTTCATGCGAAGACCGGAACGTCAGGCGAAACGGGGGACGGAATGTCATTCGGCAAGGGCAGCCATCTGCATCTGATCGACGGATCGGCCTTCATCTTCCGCGCCTATCACGCGCTGCCGCCGCTCACGCGCAAGTCCGACGGCCTGCCGATCGGCGCGGTCGCGGGGTTTTGCAACATGCTCTGGGGCCAGATCCTAGCCAACAAGGGCAAGGACGGGCCGACGCATGTGGCCGTCGTCTTCGACTATTCCTCGAAGACTTTCCGCGATGAGATCTACGACAAGTACAAGGCCAACCGCCCGGAGCTACCGGAAGACCTGCGCCCGCAATTTCCCCTGACGCGCGAGGCCACCCGGGCCTTCGGCGTCGCCTGTCTGGAGATGGAGGGGTATGAGGCCGACGATATTATCGCGACGCTTTCCCGCCGCGCGGTCGAAGCGGGGGGCGACGTCACCATCATCTCCTCCGACAAGGATTTGATGCAGCTTGTGGGCAATGGCGTCGTGATGTTCGACGCGATGAAGAACCGCCGCATCGACCGCGATGAGGTGATCGAGAAATTCGGCGTGCCGCCGGAAAAGGTTATCGATGTGCAGGCGCTCGCGGGCGATTCCGTCGATAACGTGCCCGGCGCGCCGGGGATCGGGCTGAAGACGGCCGCGCTTCTCATCAACGAATATGGCGATCTGGAAACGCTGCTGGAGCGCGCGGGCGAGATCAAGCAGCCCAAGCGCCGCGAAGCGCTGGAGGCGAATGCCGACCTGATCCGCATCTCGAAGCGCCTCGTGACTCTCGATGCCGAGGCGCCGGTGGCCGAGGCGCTTGAGACGCTGGAAGTCCGGGCGCCCGAGGCGGAAGCGGTGATGGAGTTCCTCACGAAGATGGAGTTTCGTACGCTGACCAAGCGCGTGGCCGAGGCGCTGAAGGTCGAAGTCCCGACCCTGACGGAGGCGCCCGCCGCGCCAACGGCCAGCGCCGATGAGAAGCCGCAGGCGCACGAAGAGGCGCTTCCCTTCGATCACGCCGCCTATGAATGCGTCCGCGACGCGGCCGCACTCGACCGCTGGATCGCGCTGGCCCGCGAGCGCGGCCAACTGGCGATCGACACCGAAACCACCAGCCTCGACGAGATGCGCGCCGAGCTGGTTGGCATCTCTCTTTCGGTCCTTCCCGGGCAGGCCTGCTATATCCCCGTCGGGCACCGGCAGGGCTCGGGCGACCTTTTCGGTTCGTCCGCGCTGGCCGACGGCCAGATGGCGCGCGACGCGGTGCTCGCCGCGCTGAAGCCGGTGCTGGAGGATGATGCCGTCCTGAAGGTCGGCCAGAACATCAAATACGACTGGAAGATCCTCGCCCGCCACGGCATCCGCATGTCGCCAATCGACGATACGATGCTGATGTCCTACGCGATGCATGCAGGCCTGCACAATCACGGCATGGACGGGCTGTCCGAACGCTACCTGTCGCACCAGCCCATTGAAATCAAATCGCTTCTGGGCACAGGCAAGTCGGCCCGCACCTTCGATCAGGTGCCCATCGACGAGGCGGTGAAATATGCCGCCGAGGATGCCGACGTCACGCTCCGCCTCTGGCGGGCCTTCAAGCCGAACCTCCACCGCGCGCAGGTGACGACGGTTTATGAAACGCTGGAACGCCCGCTGGTGCCGGTTCTGGCCGATATGGAAATGGCGGGCATCCGCGTCGATGGTCAGGTCCTCAGCCGCATGTCGAATGCCTTCGCCCAGAAGATGGCGGGGCTCGAGGCCGAGATACAGGAGATCGCCGGCCAGCCCTTCAACGTGGGTTCGCCGAAGCAGCTGGGCGAAATTCTCTTCGATACGATGGGGGTGGAGGGTGGCCAGAAGGGCAAGACCGGCGCCTATGCGACAGGGGCCGATGTTCTGGAGGACATCACGACCCTTGAGGACGTAAACCCCACGGCGGCGCGTCTGGCGGCGGCGGTGCTCGACTGGCGGCAGATATCCAAGCTGAAATCCACCTATACCGACGCGCTGCAGCAGGCGATCAATCCTGAAACCGGTCGCGTCCATACTTCCTATTCCATCGCGGGCGCGAACACCGGGCGGCTCGCCTCGACCGATCCGAACCTGCAGAATATCCCGGTCCGCACCGACGAGGGTCGCCGCATCCGCGAGGCTTTCGTCGCGGGGCCGGGCATGCGGCTCGTCTCGCTCGACTACAGCCAGATCGAACTGAGGATCCTCGCCCATGTTGCGGGCATCCCGGCCCTGAAGGAGGCCTTCCGGAAGGGGATCGACATCCATGCGATGACTGCGAGCCAGATGTTCGGCGTGCCGGTCGAAGGCATGGACCCGATGGTCCGCCGCCGGGCGAAGGCGATCAATTTCGGGGTGATCTACGGCATTTCCGGCTTCGGACTTGCCCGCAACCTGCGCATCCCGCGCGCCGAGGCGCAGGCGTTCATCGACACCTATTTCGAACGCTTTCCGGGTATCAAGGAATATATGGATTCCACGACCGCCTTCGCGAAGGAAAAGGGCTACGTCCAGACCCTCTTCGGCCGCAAGATCCATACGCCCGAGATCAATGCCAAGGGGCCGACTGCCGGGTTTGCACGCCGTGCGGCGATCAACGCGCCTATACAGGGTGCGGCGGCAGACGTGATCCGCCGGGCGATGATCCGCATGCCGAAGGCGATCGCTGACCTGCCCGCGAGGATGCTCCTGCAGGTCCATGATGAGCTCCTGTTCGAGGTCGAGGAAGGCGCGGTCGATGCACTCATCGCCGCCGCGCGCGAAGTCATGGAAGGGGCGGCCCATCCGGCCGTGCATCTCGACGTGCCCTTGACGGTCGATGCCGGGCAGGGCGCGAACTGGGCCGAGGCGCATTGACAGGCCGCTCATTGTACGCCTGCGGTTTGCCGGGCGCGCTGCCCTTACGGATGACTGTGGTCGCGCGCGCACTTTCCATGGTCGCCAAAGGCGGCCAACGTCCGGCAGGCACCTGCAGACCCATCGCAGGCGGCGGCGATCCGGGCGAGTTCCGCCTCTAGCCCGCGCAGGGCCTCGATCCGGCGGCGGATGTCCAAGAGGTGCAGTGTGGCGATCGGATGCGCCTTCTCGCAGTCGCTGCCGTCAAGCGCGATCAGCTCGCGGATTGCCCCGATGGGCAGACCGAGGTCGCGGGCGTGGCGGATGAAGGCCAGCCGCTCCAGCCCGGCATGGCTATAGCGGCGCTGGTTGCCGTCTGTCCGGCCCTCCGCCTGCAGGAGTCCCATCTGCTCGTAATAGCGGATGGTCGGCACCTTGACGCCGGTGCGCCGCGACAGATCTCCGATAGAGAGCATGGCAGTTTGTCCTTGAACCTCTAGTCACTAGAGGAATTAGGATCGTGACAGGTGAGTCGCAAGAGAGCGGAAGACATGGCGGAACACAGGCACGAAGCGGGCAACGGCGATCATCATGACCATGCGGATCATGGGCATGGTGGTTTCGGCCACGCGGGCGGCCATGGCCACCACGGCCACAGCCACGGAATCGAGGGCCGGGGCGACTGGCAGGTGGCGGCGGCGGTGGTGACCAATCTGGCGCTGACCTTCGCGCAGATCGTCGGAGGGGTTATCGCCGGGTCGGTCGCGCTGATCGCCGATGCGATGCACAACCTTTCCGATGCGCTCGCCCTCATCATCGCCTTCGCCGCACGGCGGATTGCGCGCCGGCCCGCCCATCCGGGCATGTCCTTCGGCTACGCCCGGGCCGAGGTGGTGGCGGCGCTGGTCAATTACACAACGCTGATCGTCATCTGCCTCTGGCTTGGCTATGCGGCGATCGAACGTATGGTCGATCCGCCCGCCGTGGAGGGCAGTGTCGTGGTGATCCTGGCCGGGGTCGCGCTGGTGGTGAATTCCATCACCGCGCTTCTGACCTTTCGGCTGGCGCGCGACAGCATGAACATCCGCGCGGCCTTCCTGCACAACCTGTCGGATGCAGGCACATCGCTTGCGGTGATCGTGAGCGGGCTTCTGGTGATCTGGTTCGACTGGCGTCTCGCCGATCCCCTGATCACGCTTCTGATCTCGCTCTGGATCCTGTGGCATTGCGTGCGCGAAATCGGGCCAGTCATCCGCATCCTCATGCTCGCCGCCCCCGAGGACATGGCAGGCGAGGAGGTGCGCGCCGCGATTCTGGCCGATGTGGGCGTCGCGGATGTGCATCACCTGCATCTCTGGCAGATCGACGAGCGCCGTGCCTCGCTGGAGGCGCACCTGGTGCTGGCCGAGGGGGCCGAGGCCGCAGACGTGCTGGCGCGGGTCAAGGCGGACCTTGCCAATCGGTTTGGCCTGTCACACACGACATTTGAGGTCGAGGCAGCGGGAACCGCCTGCGCCGGTCAGGCCTGCTGAGAAAGCCAGCCGAGGCCGGACGCCGTATCGCCCTTGGGATTGTATTCCGCCGAGACCCAACCCCGGTAGCCGTCCGCATCAAGCCGCGTGAAGAAGGCGGGATAGTCGATCTCTCCGCCCGCGGGTTCATGGCGATCGGGAAAGCCCGCGATCTGGACATGGGCGGCGCGCTGGCCGTGCTGCGCCCAGGTGCCCATCAGATCGCCTGTGATCCGGTGGGCATGGTAGGCGTCGAACTGCAGGGCGAGGTTCGGTGCCGAGACTTCGTCGAGGATTTCCGCCGCCAGATCGAAATCCGCCAGCCAGTAGCCCGGCATGTCATGCCGGTTGATCGGCTCGATCGTCAGGCGGCGCCTGGGCGCATGGGCCGAGGCCCATTTCAGGTTCGCGACAAAGGTGTCCCGCGCCGCCGGATCGTCGGTCACGCCCGCCATCACATGGATCTGCTGTGGCTTCAGCACATCGGCGAAGCGCAGGCAGCGCTCGAAATCCTTGCGGAAGCGCGCCTCGAGCCCCGGCACGGCGGCAAAACCGCGGTCGCCTCCGGTCCAGTTCGGCGGCGGCGTGTTCATCAGGACGAACGTCAGCCCGTTCATCACAAGCTGATCGCGCATGTCCTGCGCGCTTTCGTCGTAGGGGAATAGCAGCTCGACCGCCTCAAAGCCCGCCGCCTTCGCCGCCGCGAACCGCTCCATCAGCGGCAGTTCGGTGAAGAGAAGCGTGAGATTGGCCGCGAAAGCTGGCATCAGGGCAGCTCGGCGGAGGGGATGATCGGGAAGAAGGTGCCCGAAGACCAGAGGCCGAACCATTGCGCACCCTCATGCTCTTCATGCACGCAGAGATCAACGATCCGGTAGAAGGTCTTGCGGTCAATGAGCGCCTCTAGGTTCGCCCGGATATGGATATAGGGCGAGGGCTCGCCCGTCTCGGGGTCGCGCGACACGCGGATCGGATGTTCCGGGCCCGCGACCGCTTCGTCATCGACATGGGTGAAAAAGGTCAGGACCTGATCGCGCCCTGTGCCCTCGGCCCGGAAGTCATTGGCCACGAAGGGCGCATCCACCACCCGTATGCCTACCTTTTCGACCGGCGTGACCAGAAAAAAACTGTCTCCGTCCTTGCGGATAATCGAGGAGAAGAGCTTCACCAGCCCCATGCGCCCCATCGGCGTGCCGAGATACCACCAGGTCCCGTCGCGGCGGATTTCCATGTCGAGATCGCCGCAAAAGGGCGGATTCCACAAGTGGACCGGCGGCGGCCCCTTCTTGCCTGCGGCTTTCGCCGCGGCTGCGATATTTTCCGCCGAGGGCTTCACGATCAGGTGTCCTTCCGGTTTTTCCCCATTGGTGTCAGGCGCATAATCTGCCTTTAATGTGCTACCTAGCAGGGAAGGACCGATCTGTCATGGCTGAGGATAGCGCACTCATCGCAGATATCGAGGCGTTGGGCGAACGGCTGGCCCAGGCGCGCGCCATGATCGCCCGGCGCTTCATCGGGCAGGAACGGGTCGTGGACCTGTCGCTGACCGCGCTTCTCTGCGGTGGGCACGGGCTTCTGGTCGGTGTGCCGGGCCTTGGCAAGACCATGCTCGTCGATACGCTCGGCACCGTGATGGGGCTTTCGACCCAGCGCGTGCAGTTCACCCCGGACCTGATGCCTGCGGATATCCTCGGCTCCGAGGTGCTCGAAACCGCGAAGGACGGCAGCCGTGCCTTCCGCTTCATCGAAGGGCCGGTCTTCTGCCAGCTGCTGATGGCGGACGAGATCAACCGCGCCTCGCCGCGCACGCAGTCGGCGCTTCTGCAGGCGATGCAGGAAAGGCAGGTGACGGTTGCCGGGCAGCATCGGCCACTTGGCCCTCCCTTCCATGTGCTCGCCACCCAGAACCCGATCGAGCAGGAGGGGACCTATCCCTTGCCAGAGGCGCAGCTCGACCGGTTCCTCGTGCAGATCGACGTGGATTATCCTGACCGCGAGACCGAGCGGAACATCCTTCTGGCCACCACCGGGGCAGGCGAGGCGAGCGCTTCGCAGGTCTTTGACGCGCCCGCGCTGATCGCCGCGCAGACGGTGCTCAGGCGGATGCCGGTGGGCGAGGGCGTGGTCGAGGCGATCCTCGATCTTGTGCGCGCCTGCCGTCCCGATGCGGCGGATGCGGGCGCGGCGGTGAAGGCCGCAGTCAGCTGGGGCCCGGGGCCGCGCGCCGCGCAGGCCTTGATGCTTGCCGTGCGGGCGGCGGCACTTCTCGACGGGCGGCTCGCGCCCTCGGTCCAGGATGTGGCGGCGCTGGCGAAGCCGGTTCTCAGTCACCGTATGGCGCTGACCTTCGCGGCGCGGGCGCGGGGGGAAAGCCTTGGGCAGATGATCGCCGATGTGGCGCGTGGTGCCCTGAAGCTGGACGCGGCATGACCCTTGCAGGCTCAGCCGAGGCGGCGGGGCTGCGGCGCGACGCTGGCAGCCTGGCCGATGCATTGCCGCCGCTTCTGGCGGAAGCTCGGCAATTGGCGGCTGCGATACAGACCGGCGAACACGGGCGGCGCCGCGCGGGCGTGGGCGAGGAATTCTGGCAATATCGCACGGCGCGACCCGAGGATGAGGCGCGGCGCATCGACTGGCGCCGGTCCGGCCGGTCGGACCAGTTCTATATCCGCGAGAAGGAATGGCAGGCGGCGCAGTCGGTGCATCTTTGGGTCGACCGTTCCGCCTCGATGAATTTCCGCTCGACCGAGCGCTGGCCGGAAAAGGGCGCGCGGGCGCGGGTTCTGGCGCTGGCGGTGGCCATCCTTCTGGAACGCGCGGGCGAGCGGTTCGGCCTTGCCGACGACCGCGCGCCGCCACGCGCGGGGCGCGCCCAGCTTGGTCGGGTGGCGGGCATTCTGGCCGATGAGGCAGCGCTGCCGGAGGTAGAGGCGGCGATGGGCGTGACCAGCTTCGTCAGCGGCGCACGGGCGCTGGTTCTGTCCGACTTCTTCGGGGACATCGACCGGATGTCGGAGCTCGTTCTTGCGGCGGCGGGGCGGGGCGTGACCGGCGCGCTGATGCAGATCGTCGATCCGGCAGAGGAGGACTTTCCCTTCGCGGGTCGCACGGTCTTCGAGATGATGAGCGGTGCGGCGCGTCATGAGACGCAGGAAGCGGGCGGTCTGCGCCGCCGCTACATCGAACGGCTGGCCGAGCGGCGCGACCGTCTGCAGGCACTCGCCGCAAAGGCGGGCTGGCAGTTCACCATCCACCGCACAGACCAGCCGCCGATGGCCGCGCTCATCTGGATCCACACGATCCTCGGAGGCGCGCGGTGACGCTTTTCGGCGGCATGATCGGCTTCACCACACCCTGGCTTCTCTGGGCGCTTGCCGCTTTACCGGTCATATGGATCCTTCTGCGCATCGTGCCGCCTGCGCCGATCCTCAGGCGTTTCCCGGGGATTGTGCTTCTCTTCGGCCTTAAGGATGAAGACAGCGCCGCCGCGCGCACGCCGCCCCTGCTCCTGCTGATCCGGCTGGCGCTGATCGCCGCCGCGATCCTGGCCTTTGCCGGTCCGGTCCTGAACCCCGCAGCCAAGACTGAAGGACGTGGGCCGCTTCTGATCCTGACGGATGCAAGCTGGGCCGATGCGGCGGATTGGTCCGCCCGCCGCGCCCGGCTTGGTGCGGCACTGGCCGAGGCAAAGCGGGCCGGGCGGGCGGTGGCTTTCCTCAACCTTTCGGACCCTGCGCCGCTCGACCTGACCTTCTCTGATGGCGCCGCCCTTGAGGCGCGTCTTGCCGCCCTTGATCCGTCGGCCTGGGAACCACCTTCGGCGCGCATGACGGAGGTCGCCGCCAACTTGCCCGCGGAGGCGTTCGATACGCTCTGGCTCTCGGACGGATTGGACCGGAAGGGCAAGGCGGACCTTGCCTCGGCACTCGCGGCGCGCGGTACGCTTCAGGTGATCGAAAGCCCGCGCGGCGCCCAGGCCCTGGGCGAGATGCGGCTGTTGGACGGCAAGGTGACGGCGAAGCTCTTCCACCCGCTTCCGGGCGGCGCCCCCCAGGCTGTCGTCATCGCCAGAGGCCTCGACCCGGCCGGGATCGAGAGGGAACTGGCACGCACGACTGTCGCGCTGACGCCCGGCGAAGCGATCGAGGATGTGGCATTCGAGCTGCCGTCGGAACTGCGCAACCGGGTCACGCGGCTGGAGATCGAGGGCGAGGCGTCGGCGGGCGCGGTGCTTCTGGCCGACGACGCGCTGAAGCGCCGCAAAGTGGCGTTGGTCGCCTCCGGCACGCCGCAGGAAGGGCTGGAGCTTCTGTCGCCCTTGCACTACCTGCGCAAGGCGCTCGCGCCGAATGTGGATCTGGTCGAGGGAACATTCGCAGAGGTGCTGCCCGCGGCGCCTGAAGTAATCGTGATGGCCGATGTCGCGCGCCTTCCGGGCGAGGATGCCGACCGGCTGGCCGAATGGGTCGAGGAAGGTGGCCTTCTCGTCCGCTTCGCCGGGCCGCGCCTTGCGGCTGCCGTGGGCCTTGACGGCATGCGCGACCCGCTGCTGCCGGTGAACCTGCGCCCCGGTGGCCGGTCGGTCGGCGGCACGATGAGTTGGGGCGCCCCGCGCACCGTCGCGCCCTTTGCGGAAGGCTCGCCTTTTGCGGGGCTGCAGGTGCCTGACGAGGTGAAGGTGACGGCTCAGGTGCTTGCCGAACCGTCGCCGGACCTCGCTGACAAGGTGCTCGCCTCGCTTGACGATGGCACGCCACTGGTGACGCGGGCGGCCCTCGGCGACGGGCAGGTTGTGCTCTTCCATGTCACGGCCAATGCCGAATGGTCGGGCCTGCCCTTGTCTGGCCTTTTCGTCTCGATGCTCGACCGACTGGCGATTTCGAGCCAGCCGAACCGCCCGGCGGAAAAGGATATGACGGGCACCGTCTGGCAGGCGGCACGGGTGATGGACGCTTACGGAGCGCTGGCGCCTGCCGAAGATATCGGCGGTGTGCCGGGCGCACGGTTGGCCGAGAGCACTCCGGCGCCCGACATGCCGCCCGGTCTTTACCAAAGCGACGAGCGCAGTTTCGCGCTGAACGTGCTCGCGACCGGCCGGACGCTCGGCGCTGCCCGCTGGCCCGCCGGAACCCTGATCGCGGGGCTGGACCGGGCCGAGGAGCGGCCGCTGAAGGGCTGGGTGCTGTCGCTGGCATTGCTGCTGATGCTTGCCGATGTTCTGGCAACCCTCATTCTGACGGGGCGCCTCAAGGGGCGCCTCGGCGCGCCGCGCCGTGTGCCGGTGGCGCTTTTCGTGGCCGTGGTGAGCGGCGCGGCGCTTCTCGGCGCGGGCGGTCCGGTGCGGGCGGAAGGGGCGGATGAGGCGCGGCTTCTGGAAGCGGCGGGAGGAATGACCCTCGGCCATGTGCTGACCGGCGACGCGCGCGTGGATGAGATGGCCCATGCCGGGCTTGTCGGCCTGTCTTCCATCCTCACCCAGCGCACTTCGGTCGAACCCGGCGCACCGTTGGCCGTCGATCTGGAACGGGACGACCTTGCGGTCTTCACCTTCCTCTATTGGCCGATCTCGCTCAATCAGCCCGCACCCTCGGTCGAGGCGTACCGCAAGCTCAACCGTTTCCTGCAGACTGGCGGCATGATCCTGTTCGACACCCGAGATGCCGACGTTTCAGGCGGCGGGGGGCAGACGCCCGAGGGGCGGCGGCTGCAGGAACTGGCAGCACTGCTCGATGTTCCGCCGCTGGAGGTCCTGCCGAAGGACCACGTTCTGACCCGGAGTTTCTACCTTCTGCAGGATCTCCCTGGCCGTCATACCTCGCGCGCCGTCTGGGTAGAGGCAGCCCCCCCCGATGCCGAACAGGCCGAAGGCGTGCCTTTCCGCAACCTCAACGATGGCGTCAGCCCGGTGGTGATCGGCGGCAATGACTGGGCCGCGGCTTGGGCGATCGACGAATATGGCAATCCCGCATATCCGGTCGGACGCGGCCTTGCGGGCGACCGCCAGCGCGAGATCGCCTACCGGTTCGGGATCAACCTCGTGATGTATGTGCTGACCGGCAACTACAAATCCGATCAGGTCCATGTGCCGGCCCTTCTGGAAAGGCTGGGGCAATGAGCGGGTTGGACCTTGGCCAGCTGGCCTTCGCGCCGCTACTGCCGCTGCCGGTCCTGATGGGGCTGGCTGCCGTGGCCGCGCTTGCGGTCGCGCTTTCCGGATGGCGGGGCCTTCGGGGGACGGTCCTGCGATGCCTCGCGGCGGCGGCCTTTCTGGCCGCGCTGGCTGGACCTGCGCTGAAGTTCGAGACGCGCGAGAAGCTTGACGATATCGTGCTCGTCGTCACCGACCGCAGCGCCAGCCAGGGGCTGAAGGACCGGACGGCAGAGGCGGATGCCGCGCTTGCCAAGGTGACGGCGGAGTTGGGTGCGATGCCCGGCGTCGATATCCGCCGGATCGAGGTGCCGGATGCCGAGGCCGAAGGCGGAACGCTGATGAAGACCGCGCTGGCACGGGCGCTGGCGGAGGAGCCGCAATCGCGTGTCGCGGGCGCGATCCTGATCACCGACGGGCAGATCCACGATCCCGATCTGGCGGTCAGCCTGCCCGCGCCGCTGAACGTGCTTCTGATCGGGCGCAAGCGCGACTGGGACCGGCGGCTGAAGATCACCGAGGCGCCGGCCTTCGGCATCATCGGCGAGGAAAGCACGATTGGCTTGCGGGTCGAGGAGCAGGGCACGATGCCCGCCGCCGAGGCCGGCAGGCCGGTGTCGATTGCGATCTCAATCGATGGCGGGCCTGCGGCGTATTACGACATCCCGGTCAATACCGACCTTGAACTGCCCTTGACGCTCGACCATGCGGGCCAGAACATCGTGCAACTGACCGTTGCCACCAGCCCGGGCGAGCTGACCGAGCGCAACAATGCCGCGGTGGTGCAGGTGAACGGCGTGCGCGACCGGCTTAGGGTGCTTCTGATTTCGGGTGAGCCTTATGCGGGCGAGCGGACCTGGCGGAACCTCCTGAAATCCGACAGCGCGGTCGATCTGGTGCATTTCACCATCCTGCGCCCGCCGGAAAAGGAAGATGGTGTCCCGGTCGAGGAACTGGCGCTGATCGCCTTTCCGACGCGCGAACTGTTCGTCGACAAGATCGACGAATTCGACCTGATCATCTTCGACCGCTATCCTTTGCGCGGCATCCTGCCCGCGCAATATCTCGACAATATCCGTTCCTATGTCCTGAATGGCGGCGCGGTTCTGGTGGCGGCGGGGGCGGATTATGCCTCGGTCGAAAGCATCTATTATTCGGCGCTCGGCGATATAATGCCCGCCGCGCCGACGACGCGGGTGCTGGAAGGCCTTTACCTGCCGACGCTCTCCGATCTCGGCAAGCGCCATCCGGTGACCGACGGGCTGGAAGCGGTCTGGGCCAAGGATCATCCGCCGGGCGGCGAGGGGCCATGGGGCCGCTGGCTGCGCTATGTCGAGGTGCGCCATGCGCGCGGCCAGACGCTGATGGAGGGGCCGGACGGCAAGCCGCTTCTGGTCGTGGACCGGGCGGGCGAGGGGCGCGTGGCGCTGCTCGCTTCCGATCAGGCGTGGCTCTGGACCCGCGGCTTCGAAGGGGGCGGGCCGCAGCAGGAGCTTCTGCGCCGTCTGGCGCATTGGGCAATGAAAGAGCCGGACCTGGAGGAAGAGGCGCTGACCGCCACGGTGAAGGGCGCCGAGGTCACGATCGAGCGGCGGACGATGGAACCGGGAGGGCAACATGTGGCCAAGGTCACCGGGCCTGACGGCAAGACCGTCTATGTGCCGCTGACCGAAGTGAGGCCCGGCCTTTATGCCAAAGTCTGGGCACCGCCCGCGCCGGGCCTTTACCGCATCGTCGAGGGCGATCTGGAGCGGGTCTTCGCGCTGGGGTCGGCAAGCCCGCGCGAGTTCGACGCGGCGGTGGCCAGCGGCGACCTTCTGGCGCCCCTTGCCGAGGCGACCAGTGGCGGTGTGACCCGTATCGAGGACGGCCTGCCCAATGTGCGCGCCGTGCGAGCGGGGCGCCCGGCCATCGGGCGCGGCTGGATCGGCATCACGCCGCGCGAGGCCTATCGGACGGTCGATCTGAAACTGCAACCCTTTCTGCCCGACTGGGCCTGGCTAATAGTTGGCGCAGGTCTCATGCTCCTGGCCTGGCTGAGCGAGGGCCAGCGGCGACGGGCTGGATGAGCGCGGGTTGGCGCAGGCTCAGCCCTGGCCAGCGAACCGCGCGAAATCGGACGCTTTCACATAGGCGGCACCTTGGGTCTGCATGCGAAAGAAGCGATCCGTTCCCGGCGATTGGCCCGCCATCTCAAAATAGGGTCGCAGGTCGGAGATCGAAGTATAGTCCCATAGCACCCCGCCGGTCGCGACCTCGACCTCATAAACGACGCCTTCGAGGGTAGAGGCCACGAGCATTCGTTGCCCGTCATCGGACAGATTGATCTCGCCCTGCGCGCCCGAACCAAGATCCCAACCGACCGCGTTTTCGATCGTCGGAAAGAGCCTGTCGCTGTTCCCGGTTTCCGGGTCGATCCTCAGCACGCGGCTGCCGCCCGGCGTGTCATGCGATCCGAGGTTGTCAAAGACAGCGAAGCTGCCATCCGGCATCACGCGCGGGCTGTGCTGGGCGACCATGGGGCCGGCCGTCACATGCTCGATCTTTCCGGTTTCGACATCCATCACGACGAGCGACGACGACGAGCGAAGCGAAACGACCAGATCACCTGCTCGCGTTCCGGGGAGTTTCGCTGCGGCTGCCGGGGTGAGCAACGCGATGCCGTTCACGTGATAGGGATCGCAGTCGTTGCGGACCGAATAGGCAAGACCCTGAGTGTCAGACGCGATCACGGCGTCCGACATCCAGAACCGGTGCAGTTCATTCCCGTCCGGCGCAAGAACCTGTACCCCCTCTTCGTAGACCGCTCCACCCTTGCAGTCGAGCGGCACCGAGGTTGCTGCGACGTGGGTTTCGTCGCGGGTGATGTGGGAGACTGGAACGTAAATTCGGCCATCGTCGCCGACGGTGGGCCAGTGATGGCTATTGTCCGTCCTGGCCCACAGCAGATTGCCATCCCAATCGAACTTGGCGATGCCCACCTGATAGGGAAAGACGTTGCGCCCCTGGAAGGTGACGATGAGATTGCCCCGACTGTCCAGGGTGCTGCCCTGGACATAGATGTTCTGCAGGTTCGGCTGGCCGGTGAACGTCGCAAAATTTTCCTTGGTGAACAGGGCGCTGGGGTCGGTCTCCCAACTGTGCCTGACCTGGCCGGTCCGGTCGATGATCATTGCCATGCAGCCGAAGGATGGGCAGATATCCTGACGTTCCGAGAAGCCCGCGGTCATCAGGATCAGATCGTCGGATGAGGTTGGCGCAAGGCTACGTGCGGTCGAGGGACCCGTCGCGTCCGGCTCGGGCCTGATCGCATGCGATGGCAGCCGCATCCTTTCCATCTTCTGCCAAGCATCGATGCCGATCAGGACATGCTGGACATATCGATACGGAAAAATTTTCTTCGTTGTCGCCGCGACGCCCCAGACGAACGCGAGGAAACAGAGGCTGATAACGAACGCGACTCGCGATACTAGGACCATTTTATAACACCCTTAGATTGTACAGTCTTTACCATCATCGGAAAGGCGCAAATGATTCATGCGTCGTGCCCCTCGGCATTCAGCAGAATGCTCCGCGATTGCGAGGCGAATTCACGCCGCCATGTCAGATAGAGCGTCGCAGACGTTGTCACGAGCAGCGCGAAGGGGCCGAGGAGCCAGCCAAGCGATCCGAGCGCGAAATAGACCGAGCGCAGGCCCCGGTTGAAGCTACGCGCGGCGAGGATGTTGATTTCTGCCGCCTGAGCGGCGCGGGCATAGGCCACCGGGCTGTCGACATCGTTGGGGACCGATCCCATGAGGATGGCGCAATATCCGAACAGCCGGTGTGCCCAGATGAATTTCAGCATTGCGTTGGTCACGAACAGGACCACGATAAGCATCTTGCCCTGCCAGACCAGAAGCGGCTCCGGCCCGAGCGCCAGATCGTCCGCGATGCCCCGCAGTTGTTCGCCATTGCCGATCAGGGCCACGCCACCGCCAATGGCGATCATGCAGGCCGAGGCGAGAAAGCTTGTGCCCTGGCGCAGGCTGTCGACAATGGTCGCGTCGAAGATGCGCGGCTGGCGGGTTACAAACTCCCGCATCCACTCGCGCCGGTAGGCCTGCATCAGCTGGCTGACCGACGGATGGCGCGCGGGTGGATGTTCGATGAACCAGCCGATGGCGATCCAGGACAGGAACAATGCCGCCCCCGCGAGGAGGTCGGGCAAGGAGAGGGCGGCGAGGGTCGGCATGAAGCTCATGCGCGCATCCTGACGTCCGCGCTTTCGCTTGCCAATTGGATAAATTGGTAATATCACTTTACCAAATGGAGGGAAAATGCAGCTTCCGCGCCCGAATGCCGAGGTGATTGCGCGCAAGGCCGAGATCGTCGCGCGGCTGCGCGCGGTGTTGCCGCCGACGGCGGTGATCGACGATCCGGCCGAGACACGGGCCTATGAATGCGACGGGCTTTCGGCCTATCGCTGTCCGCCGCTCGCCGCGATCCTGCCGGGATCGACGGCAGAGGTGGCGGCTGCCCTGAAGATCTGCCGGGAGGAAGGCGTACCGGTGGTGCCGCGCGGCTCCGGCACATCGCTGTCGGGTGGCGCTCTGCCCACCTCCGATTCCGTGATCCTAGGCCTCGGGCGGATGAACCGGGTCATTGAAACCGACCTTGCCAACCGCTTCATCCGGGTCGAGGCGGGGCGCACCAACCTGTCGGTCACCGGCGCGGTCGAGGGCGAGGGTTTCTTCTACGCCCCCGACCCCTCCAGCCAGCTTGCTTGCGCGATCGGCGGCAATATCGCGATGAATTCCGGGGGCGCGCATTGCCTGAAATACGGGGTGACAACCAACAACCTTCTGGGCGTCACTTTGGTGACGATGGCGGGCGAGGTGGTCGAGATCGGCGGGCCCTGGTCGGATGCGGGTGGGCTCGACCTCTTGGGTGTGATCTGCGGCTCGGAAGGTCAGCTGGGCGTGGTGACGGAAGCGACGCTGCGGATATTGCCGAAACCGGAAGGCGCGCGGCCGGTACTCATCGGCTTCAACTCCAATGAGGTCGCGGGGGCCTGCGTCGCCGACATCATCCGTGCGGGCGTCCTGCCGGTGGCTATCGAATTCATGGACCGGCCCTGCATCCGCGCCTGCGAGGACTTCGCCAAGGCGGGCTACCCCGATTGCGAGGCGCTTCTGATCATCGAGGTCGAGGGCAGCCCGGCCGAGATCGACGATCAGCTGGCCCGCATCGGCGAAATCGCGCGGCGCCACGATCCGGTAGAACTGCGCGAAAGCCGGTCCGAGGCGGAAAGCGCGCGCATCTGGCTCGGCCGCAAGTCGGCCTTCGGGGCCATGGGGCGGATCAACGATTACATGTGTCTGGACGGGACGATCCCGGTCTCGGCCCTGCCGCATGTGCTGAAGCGCATCGGCGAGATGAGCCGGGGCTACGGGCTTGATGTGGCCAATGTCTTTCATGCGGGCGACGGCAACATGCATCCGCTGATACTTTTCAACGCCAACAAGCCGGGCGATCTGGAAAAATGCGAGGCGCTCGGGGCTGACATCCTCAGGCTCTGTGTGGACGTGGGCGGGTGCCTCTCCGGCGAGCATGGCGTGGGGATCGAGAAGCGCGACCTGATGGTGGCGCAGTTCACAGAGGAAGACATGGAGGCGCAGATGCGGGTCAAGGATGTGTTCGATCCCGATTGGCTTCTGAACCCGGCAAAGGTCTTTCCGCTGAAGGCGAGTGCGGCCCGGCGAGGCGCCTGAGACAAATGCCCGGGGGCTGTCTGCCCCCGGACCCCCGAGGATACTTGGACCACAGTGAAAGGCAATGCGTGACGACCACCTCTGAACTGGACCTTGCGGAGCGGATCGCGTCCGCGACCGAGCCGATGCGGATCTTGGGCGGGGGGACGCGCCCGGTCGGCGGGGCGGTCCCGGGTGAGGTGTTGGATGTATCGGGCCTTCACGGCGTGACGCTCTACGAGCCGGAGGCGCTGACACTGGTGGTGCGGGCCGGGACGCCGCTTGCCGAAGTCGAGACGCTTTTGGCGGGCGAGGGCCAGCGGCTGGCCTTCGAGCCGGCCGACTGGCGCGGGCTTCTGGGGACGGCGGGTAAACCCACGATCGGCGGCATGGTGGCCGCGAATGTTTCGGGCCCGCGCCGGGTGCAGGCGGGGGCCTGCCGCGATGCGCTGATCGGGGTCAGGTTCGTCGACGGGACCGGGACTGTGGTGAAGAACGGCGGGCGGGTGATGAAGAATGTCACCGGCTATGATCTGGTGAAGCTGATGGCCGGAAGCTGGGGCACGCTCGGGGTGATGACCGAGGTTGCCTTCAAGCTTTTGCCCCGACCCGAGACAGTGGCGACGCTTCTTTGCGAGGGGCTTTCGCCGGAGCAGGCGGTAACAGCGATGTCTGACGCGCTTGGCTCGCCCTATGAGGTGACGGGAGCCGCCCATCATCGCGGCTCGGGCCGCACGCTGATCCGCATTGAGGGTTTCGCGCCCTCGGTGGCCTATCGGGCGGAGCGGCTCTGCGCGCGTCTCGCGCGGTTTGGCGATTGGTCCCCTATCGGCGAGGGCGGCGGGGAGTGGCAGTCCGTCCGCGATGTGGTGGCCTTTCACGCGGTACCGGGCGATGTCTGGTGTCTCGCGGTGAAACCGTCCGAGGCGCCGGGCGTCGCGGCGCGGGCCGAGGCTGAGGATGCGCTTTTTGACTGGGGCGGCGGGCGGATATGGCTGCGGGTCGGGGAGGGGACCGACCTGCGCACAAGGCTTGGGCCTTTCGCCGGGCATGCGACCCTGATCCGGGCAACGGCGGAGACCCGGGCGCGGATCGCGCCCTTTCCGCCCGAAGTGCCGCCCGTCGCAGCGCTCTCCCAAGCCTTGCGCGCGCGGTTCGATCCGCGACAGATCCTGAACCCCGGGCTGATGGATTGAGCGATGCAGACTTTCTTTACACACGAACAGCTGAAAGACCCGGGGCTCGCGCGGGCGAACGAGATCCTGCGGTCCTGCGTCCATTGCGGCATGTGTACCGCGACCTGCCCGACCTACCAGATCCTTGGCGACGAACTCGACAGCCCGCGTGGCCGCATCTACCTGATCAAGGAGATGCTGGAGAGCGGCAGACCGGCCGACGAGAAGGTCGTGCGTCACGTCGACCGTTGCCTGTCGTGCCTTGCCTGCATGACGACCTGCCCGTCGGGCGTGCATTACATGCATCTCGTCGACCAAGCCCGCGCCCATATCGAGAAGACCTACCGGCGCCCCTGGCGTGACCGGGCGCTGCGCTGGGTGCTGGCGAAGGTCATTCCCCATCCCCGCCGGTTCCGGCTGGCGCTTCTGGGGGCGAAGATCGCGCGGCCCTTCGCGCGGCTCCTGCCGGATGCGCGGCTGAGGGCGATGGTGGCGATGGCGCCGAAACAGGTGCCGCCGGTCAGCCGAAATGACGATCCCCAGGTATTCGCGCCCAAGGGCGCGCCGCGGATGCGGGTGGCGCTGCTCACGGGATGCGCACAGAAGGCGCTTAATACTGACATCAACGATGCCACGATCCGGCTCCTGACCCGGCACGGCTGCGAGGTGGTGGTGGCCAACGGCGCGGGCTGCTGCGGGGCGCTGACCCATCACATGGGGCGCGAGGAGGAGGCGCATGGCTCCGCCGCCACGAATATCCGCGCCTGGATGGCGGAGAAACGCGCCGGGGGGCTGGATGCGATCGTGATCAACACCTCGGGTTGCGGCACGACGGTGAAGGATTACGGCCACATGTTCCGCACCTCCGACCTTGCCTCGGATGCGGCGGAGGTGGCGGGCCTTGCCTGCGACATCAGCGAACTGCTGGTCAGGCTTGCACCAGAGGGCCGGGCGCCAGAACCCCTGCGCGTTGCCTATCATGCGGCCTGTTCGCTGCAGCACGGCCAGAAAGTGAAATCCGCGCCGAAGGATCTTCTGCGCGCGATGGGTTTCGAGGTGGTCGAGCCAGCCGACAGTCACCTTTGCTGCGGGTCCGCCGGGACTTACAACCTTCTGCAGCCCGTGCTGTCAGCCGAATTGAAGCGGCGCAAGGTCGAGACACTTGAGCGGCGGGCGCCGCAGGTGATCGCGGCGGGCAATATCGGCTGCATGATGCAGATCGGATCGGGCACCCAGATACCGGTCGTGCACACGGTCGAACTGATCGACTGGGCGACCGGCGGGCCAAGGCCGCGCGCCTTGTAAGGTAGGCCCGCCCGGCAGGCTTTCGCAGCAATCCGCGCTCGATTGCGATTGGTTAACTCCGAGGCCATAATCTCGCCGCAGCCGTCCTGTATCGCGACGGTATTTCGCGGAGCCCTTGATGCGTGCGGTTGCGGTTTTCCTGCTGTTTCTGGTCTTGCTCGCCGGTCCGGTCAGAGCGGACGACATAGAGGATTCGGCGCTCGAGGCGCTTGCGACCGCGGACAAGAGCCGGGGTTGGGAAGCGGTCGGGCGCATTGATATCGCCGACCGTGCCTTTTGCACGGGGGCGCTGATCGCGCCCGATTTGGTGCTGACGGCGGCCCATTGCCTCTATGATCAGGACAGCGGCAGGCCTTTTGCCGCCGGGGATTTCAAATTCCTCGCCGGCTGGCGCAATGGCCGCGCCGTCGCTTATCGCGGCGTGCAGCGCGCGATGGCCCATCCGTCCTATGCCTTCCTCGGGCCCGAGAATGTGAACAGCGTGCCTTACGATCTGGCGATCCTGCAGCTGGATCAACCGATACGACTGGCGCAGGTCCAGCCGTTCGCCATCGGCGCCGATCCGGTGACCGACGAACAGGTCGAGGTCGTCTCCTATGCGTTTGACCGGTCGGAAGTGCCGTCGCTGCAGCAAAGCTGTCGGATGATCGGCCCGCAGCCGGGCATGAATGTCTTTTCCTGCTCGGTCGATTTCGGGTCTTCCGGCGCGCCGATCTTTCGGGTCGAGGGCGGCGTGCCGCGAATCGTCTCGGTCGTTTCGGCCAAGGCGGAACTGGATGGCAAACTTGTCTCGCTTGGCGCCCAGATCGGCGAGCCCCTGAACGAATTGCGCAGCGCTTTCGCCAGTACCGCGACCGATATGCCGGGGGGCGTGACAGTCAGCCGCCTGCCGCAGATCGGCGCACCTGCCGGGGCGAACGGCGCGAAATTCCTCAAACCCTGAGGAACTGGATGCCGCCCTTCCGAAGCTCTTGAAAGCCTGACGCAGGCTTCCCAGATGGAGGGGGCCGGGATGCCGCGTGCGGGCCCGGCGCCCAACCTGTCCGCGCCCATACGGGGCGGACCCTGACCATCGCTTGAAGAGGATGACCATGCGTACCTATGATTTTGCCCCGCTTTACCGCGCGACCGTTGGTTTCGACCGGATCGCCGATCTGATGGACCGGGTGCTGAGTGCCGACGTGGCCCAACCCGCCTATCCGCCCTACAATATCGAGAAGACCGACGAGAATGCCTATCGCATCTCGATCGCCGTCGCGGGCTTTGCCGCTGACGAACTCTCGGTCGAGGTGAAGGACGGCGCGCTGACCGTCGCCGCCCGCAAGGCTGCTGATGAGACCCCGCGCACCTATCTGCATCGCGGCATCGCGACCCGCGCTTTCGAGCGCCGCTTTGCGCTTGCCGATCATGTGCGCGTCTCGGGCGCGACCCATGCCGACGGCATGCTGCATATCGACCTCGTCCGCGAAGTGCCCGAGGCTCTGAAGCCGCGCCGGATCGAGATCGCCAAGGGCGACACGGTCGAGGCAAAGGCGCTGGAGACGATCGAGGCCTGAACATTGGGCCATCCGTTTGATGGCGCCCCAGCCCGGGGCGCCATTTTCATTTCGCTGTCCCCATCCTAATCTCGCGCATCCCAACGCGAGGAGATTGCCATGACCGCCCCCCGTCCGGACTGCATCGCCCATTGGCAGGAAATCGAGGAAGGCGAGGCCTGGTCCTATTCCGGTGACGATGAAAAGATGACGCTCGGGGCCGCCTTCGGGCGACACTTCGGGCTGATGCGGATCGGCATCCATCACGAGCGCCTGCCGCCCGGGCACCGCAGCTCCTACCCCCACGCTGAAAGCGCCGAGGAGGAGTTTGTCTATGTCATCGAGGGCGCGCCCGACGCCTGGATCGACGGGCATCTGCACCGGCTTCAACCCGGCGATGCGGTGGGTTTCCCGGCCGGGACCGGCCTCTGCCATACGTTCATCAACAATACCGACAGCGATGTCCGGCTACTGGTGGTGGGCGAGACGACTAAGGCTGAGAACCGCATCTACTACGCGGTGAACCCCGAGCGGCGTGCAAAGCGCGACGACTGGTGGGACGATATTCCCGTGCGCGAGATGGGCGATCATGATGGCCTCAGCGACCGGGTGCGCGACTGGCGGGCGGGCAGGCGACCGACGCAGGACTGACGGCCACCTCAGTGCAGGGGCGGGCCGACGATTTCGATATGATGCTCGGCGCAGATGCGGGTCAGCTCGGCCTTCATCGCTTCAGTCGGCACCGTCGATTCGGGCAGGGTGGCCGCGGCGGCCTTGCGGGCGACCTTGCGCACCATATTTTCGAAATCCGAGCCGCTGGTGATCGCCAGGAAGTGCGCGCCCTCGGCGCTTTCGACGCGGAAACTGTGCGGCTTGCCCTTGGGCGCCATTGCCGTGCTGCCCGCGTCAAGGAAATGGTCCTTGCCGTCGATAAAGACGCGAAGCCGCCCCTTCAGCACGACGAAGACTTCGTCTTCGCTATGATGGATGTGCAGGGGCGGACTGTCGCCGTGCGCGGCCCATTGTTCGACCACCGAGATCCGGTCCTCGCCGTCGCGGGCGGAGACGGGAATGGCCAGAAGGTTATTGAGAAACCAGAAGAGTTCCATCCGGCTTGCCGGGTCTGAGAGCGCATTCATGGCGGGTTTCCTTGGTTTTCATGCGGGTTGCACCGCGGAATGGTTGAAAGTTAGCGGAATGCAGTTCATCAATGAAATTGTGAATTCATATTCAACTCATCCATGCCATGGATATAAACGGCCTCGACCTGAACCTGATCCGCGTCTTTGACGCCCTCTGGCAGGAACGCAGCGTGACCCGCGCGGGCGCGCGCGTGGGCCTCAGCCAGCCCGCCGTCAGCGCGGCCCTGACACGGCTGCGCCATGCGCTCGGCGATCAGCTTTTCATCCGCAGCGGCAATGCGATGGTACCCACGCCCCGCGCCGGGGAACTGGCGCCGCGCGCCCGGGCGGCGCTGGAAGAAATCGGGCGGATGCTCGCCCCCGGCCCGGCCTTCGACCCGGGCGCGCTGGAGCGGACCTTCACCTTCCTTACCTCGGATTTCTTCTCGATGATGCTGATGCCGGATCTGGCCGAACGGTTGCGCCGGGACGCGCCAAGGGTGCGGATCCGGGTGCTGGACAGTTCGCTTGGCGATGTCGCCCGCATCCTGCGCGACGATCTGGCCGACATGGCGCTGGAACGGCCGATCGACCTGCCGGAGGGGGTAGAGAAACAGCCGCTTTTCCGCTCGCCCTTCGTCATGGTCACGGCGCGCAAGGATCCGGCCGTGGCGCATCTGACCGAGGGCGAGGAAATGCCGCTCGATACGTTCTGCGCACTGGGCCATGCGCTGCGCTCGCTAGACGGCACGATGACCGGGCAGGTGGATGCGGCCCTCGCGACCCATGGGCTTGCGCGCCGGGTGACACTGGCGCTGCCGCATTTCCAGGCCGTCGCGCTCGCGGTCGCGCAGGGCGGGATGACAGCCGCCCTGCCGGTGCAGTTCGCGCGATTGGTGCGGGGACCGATGAACCTTTCGATCTTCCTGCCGCCGGTGCCGATCCCGGCGCCCGACATCAGCATCTATTGGCACGCCCGGCACGGAAAGGATGCGGCGCATCGCTGGATGCGCCGCATGGTCAGTGATCTCTGCGAAAGCCTTGGCTTCAGCGATACGGCGCTCGGCCCCTAGCGGGCGAGGCTTTTTGCCAGCCGCATCACCTGCACGGCCTCTGCCCGGTAGCCATAGGGGTCGGTGCCCTTGGCGCCACTCGCGAGCGCGATGGCCTCATCCCAGCCCCAGTCGCCCAGATACTTCGGCTCGGACAGAAGCTGGCCCATACCGGCGATGGCTGCGGCGAAGCGGGCATCCTCGTCGGCCTCGCCCGGGGTGGGCGGGATTGGCTGTTCGATGAGTTTCGACACGGTCTGACCGGGTTCCTTGTAGCGCAGCTTCAGGAAGCCCAGTTCCGCGATATCGCCGCTCAATTCGGGCGGCGCGCCATAGCGCAGCGGATCGGACAGCCGGGCGGGTGAGCCGACCGGCGTCACTTCATAAAGGGCCGTCACCTGCAGCCCTGCGCCGATCTCGCCCGCATCGACCTTGTCATTGTTGAAATCCTCGCGGGCGAGCGCGCGGGTCTCGTAGCCGATCAGCCGGTATTCCGCGACGGCGGCGGGGTTGAACTCCACCTGCACCTTCACATCGTCGGCGATGGGGAAGAGCGCCCCGGTCAGCTGGTCGACCAGCACCTTCTGCGCCTCGGTCAGCGTGTCGATGTAGGAAGCCGTGCCGTTGCCGTTCTGGGCGAGCGACTGCATGGTGGCATCATCCAGATTGCCGCGCCCGAAGCCGAGGACGGACAGGTAGGTGCCGCCCGCGCGTTTCTTCGCGACATAGGCCTCCAGCCCCTCGGGGTCGGACACACCCACGTTGAAATCGCCGTCAGTGGCCAGAAGGATGCGCTTCACGCGCCCCTCGCCCTCCATGCTGTCAGCGGTCTGATAGGCCAGTTCCAGCCCCTCGGCCCCGGCGGTTGACCCACCCGCGCTCAGCCGCCCGAGCGCTGCCTCGATCTTCGCCCGGTCCTTCGCCGCGGTCGGTTCCAGCACCAGCCCGGCGGATCCGGCATAGGTGACGATCGCCACGCGGTCCTCGGGGCGAAGCTGGCCCAGCATCAGTTTGAACGACTGGATCAGCAGCGGCAGCTTGTTCGCATCCTCCATCGATCCCGACGTGTCGATCAGGAAGACGAGGTCCAGCGCCGGGCGGTCCTCGACGGCGGGCAGGCGGCCCTGCAGGCCGATACGCAGAAGCTGGGTGTCCTTGTTCCAGGGGGTCTCAAACAGGCTGACCGTGGTGCGGAAGGGCGCGCCTTCTGCATCAGGAGAAGGGTAGGAATAGGGGAAATAATTCACCATCTCCTCGACCCGCACGGCCTCGGGGGGCGGCAGATAGCCGCTCGTCACCGACGAGCGGACCACCGCCCAGGATGCGGTATCGACATCGGTCGAGAAGGTAGAAACCGGTTCTTCGGCCACGATCTTCACCGGGTTCGGCGTATCGTTCGAGAAGGTCTCGGTGTTCGGCTCGCGAGAGGGCGCCGCGTCGTCGGAAAGCGCATTTCCGACCGGCGCGACCTCAAGATAGGCCGTCATGTCGCTTGGCGCCGCTTCGGCTGACTTCGCCATTCGCGCAAGACCATCGACCTGCGCATCGACCGCCATCTCGCCTTCCGCGACGATGGCCGATTCTTCCTGCGCCAATTCGATCGGCGCCTGCGGAGTTGCTAGCGGAACCTCCACTTCGACGGCAGGCGCGTCGGTCGCGGTGACGGCGGTTTGCCGCACTCGGTCGTCCGTTGGCGCAGGCGCGACCTGCGGCTCTGCCGCATCCGCAGCCGATTGGATCGATTGTGGCTGTTCCGCAGTGGGCGTCCGTCCCCCGTCCTCTACACCAGGTCGCTGCCAGATACCCGGCTGGGTGATGACGACACCCACGCAGATCGCGGCAACCGAGGCGGTGGCGGCGAGCATCGGGCGGGAGGTGAGTTTGGATAGCATCTCGCGTACTCCTGTCGGGAACCCCGCCCTTTGCGGGCGGTCCGACATGGGACGCGGGTCATCGGTCGATCCTTGGCGGGATGTTTCCGTCAGCGTTTCGGCATGGGCGTCGAACGCCGCCATCGCGCGCGCAAGCGCGGCGGCTTTCGTTGCCGAATCGGGCGCGGGGGGCGCGGCTTTCAGCGCGCGCTTCAGATCGTCGAGTTCGTCGGTCATAACATGCCCTCCGCGCGCGCCATCGCGCGCAGGCGTTTCTTCACTTCGCTCATCCGCCAGGCAACGGTGCCTTCCGAGACGCCCAGCACTTCGGCCGCGTCGGCCTGGCTCAGTTCCTCGCCCAAGGTCAGCGCCACCGTGTCGCGCAATTCCGGCGTCAGGCTCTGCATCGCGGCGGCGAGCCAGTCCTGCGCCTCGGCGGCCTCGGCCATCGTGGCTTGCCGCGCAATCTCCCAGTCGCCCCAGCCATCGCCCGCCTTCGCTCGCGTTGCCGCTCGGCGGCGCCGGTCGTGAGCGGCATTCACCGTGACCCGGTAAAGCCAGGTGGTGAAGCGCGCGCTGCGGCGGTAGCTTTCCAGCTTCGCGGGCAGCGCGAGGCAGATATCCTGTGTCAGGTCTTCTGCCTCGGCCCGCTGCCCGGTCAGGCGGAAGGCGAGGCCGAAGATCCGGTCGTAATGCCGCCCGAGGAGCACCGCGAATGCGTCGCGGTCCCCCATCGCGGCGGCCTGCGCCAAGGTTTCGTCGCTCGTGTCCATCAGCATGACATTCATTTGACGTGTGACAGAGCCGTAACCTTGGCTGCGGGCAAAGAAAAGTCTGAAGAGGAAAGCGGCGCCGTCGGCAAACTCCCTCGGGGGTTGCGCGGGCGCGGGCGATGCGCTGAGATGCGGCAGGGTTCAGGGACGGCAGGTGGCAATGCGGCTGATGTGGATGGTGTGTCTGGCGTTTGTCACGCCGTTGGCCGCATTTGCAGGCGACTATGGCAAGGCCCCGGCGCCGCCCTGGGTCGAGGAGACCGAGGTGCCGCCGATGACCGATGCCTTGCGCGCGGCCTCCTACGGCGGCATTGCCTATCTGATGGACGATACGCAGTCGGCCTATGAGGGCGAGGTCAAGATCAGCTACGGCCGCTATGTGATGCAGGTGACCGACCGGGCGGGGCTGGAGCGGGCGGGAACGGTCCAGTACGATTTCGACCCGAACTTCGAAAGCCTGCGGCTTGTCCATCTCGACGTGCGGCGCGGCGATGAGGTGATCCATTACGCGGACCGGGTGAAGGAAGAAGTCTTTCGACGCGAGACGCGGCTAGATGCGGGCATCATCGACGGGCAACTGACGGTTCACTGGCAAATACCCGACCTGCGGGTTGGCGATGTGGTCGACTATGCGGTCTATTTCCGGCGTGACGCGCTTTTCGACGGGGCAAATCGCAGCGGCGGCTCGAGGATGGAATTCGGAGTGCCGGTCGGGCTTGTGCATCATTCGGTCCTCTGGCCGCGCGCTTGGCCCTTCCATCAGGCGCCTGTGCCCGACCGGGTCGAACACAGCGAAACCGATCTCGGTTCGGTCAAGCGGTTCGACTGGTGGCGCAAGGGTCACATGCCCTTCCCCGACGAGGCGCTTACACCCGTCGAGGACGTGCGCGAGGCGGAGGTGTCCTACGGTGCCTGGGGCGACTGGCAGCCGCTGAATGAGGCGCTCTCGCCCTATTACGACAAGGAATATGACCTTCCCGAAAGCTGGTTGGCGAAGCTCGACGCGATCAGGGCCAAGCATTCCAGCCGGGAACTGCAGGCAACGGCGGCACTGCGACTGGTGCAGGATGAAATCCGCTATGTCGGGATCGAGGTCGGCGTCGGCGGCTATTTCGCCCGAGCGCCGGCGGAGGTGGTCGCGGCCGGCTTCGGCGACTGCAAGGACAAGTCACTTCTTCTAGTCACCTCGCTGCGCGCCCTTGGCATAGATGCGGATGTCGCGCTGACCGATCTTGACGAAGGATACCGCCTCGCCAACGCAGTGCCTGCGATCCGGGCCTTCGACCACATGATCGCCCGCGTCCGGATCGGCATGCAGACTTTCTGGGTCGACCCGACCGCCACGCATGAGGCTGGTCGGCTGAGGTTCGCCGTGACGCCGGATTATGGCTATGCGCTACCGATCGGCCATGGCGGCTCCGAAGGATTGCAGCCGGTTGCGCCCCTGCAGGAACAGGGCTGGCTGGTTGACAGTAGCGAGACTTTCGAGTTCGGCCTTCTCGGCGTCTATCTGACCGTCGAGGACGCATTCCTTGGCGAGGCGGCAAACGGGCAGCGCCGTCGCTGGGCGGAAGAGCCCGCCCTGGTCAATGCCAAGGCCTATCTCGACTTTTATGCGTCTGTCTATCCAGGGATCAGGGAGCTTACGCCTCCGAAGCTCCAGGACGATGCCGAGCAGAACGAAATCAAGATCCGGGCGGGTTACTTCATTCCCCGCAACGAAGTGTTCCTCGGCGAGCTTGGCGACGATTTTCCGTTCTTCGCCGAAAACTGGGGCAAACGCCTTGTCGTGGCCTTGTCCGGCACGCGCGAGACGCCACTTCTGCTGGGCTCCGCAATGAAAGAGACGAAGAAGGTCATCGTGATCAATGCGCCGCTAGACTTCCTGCCGCCGGAGTCGGTGGCGATCAACAATGACGGGTTCTTCTTCTCCTTCTCTGGATATGCGCCTGAGCCCGGACGCATGGAGCTGAGCTGGAGTTTCCGGACCAAGGGTCGCAAGGTGCCTGCCGACAAGGTCCGTTCAGTCGTGGCAGATGCGCGCCGGATTTCCGACGCGACCTACTGGAGCTGGGACATGACGCCGGAGTGATCCTACCTGACCCGGATGCCTGCAGAGAAATCGATATCCTGCGGCAAGGTCTGGGCACGGGCGGTGATGGTGGCGGGCGCCGCCGCGATGGCGGGGTCGAGATAGCCGAGATCGGCAAGATATTCCGGCAGGAGCCCGGTCTTCAGAAGACGGATGTCGAGCGGCACATCCTCTTTGAACGCGCCGACCGTGCGGTAGACCGTCGAGGCGCAGTTGCTGGTCACCGTATTGTAGAAGGCTGGTCTCGCGGCCAGCCGGTTGCCGAGGTCGAGGTAGGAGAGGAAGAGCTGCCGCCGCCCCTCGGCGCCGATCGTCAGCGGATAGAGGCTGACTGTTTCCCCACGGTAGTTGGTGCGCAGCTTGACGATATCCTCTTCGTCCGCCGCGATCAGAACCAGTTCGAACTGGCGGAAGAAACCGCCGAGCGTGCTGAACTTCTCGCCCATTTCCTTGCGGATCTCGACCGAGAAGGTGACATGCTCGCCATCCTCGAACCCGAAGCTGACCAGCAGATGGGCGATGTCGGGGCTGTCCCAGACCGAAGTCAGCATATCGACCGAGGCGAGTTTCGACAGGTCATAGCTGCGGCTTTCCCAGACTTCGGTGGCCGCATCCTCGGAGGTCCAGCGGAAATTGCGCACATTGGTCAGGGTTACCCGGTCGCCGTCGATCTCGGCGGTAACGCCATGGGCCACATCCGGAGCCCAGGTGCGGTCGTCGCACGGGATGATCGTCTGGTACCAGAGGCCCGCGATCAGCGTGACCATGACCAGCATTGCCCAAGCGGCGCGGCGGGCGAGAAGGCGCAGAAGGGCTGCACTCAGTGCCGCCGCGGCCAGAAGCGCCTCTGCTAGATAGAGCGCAGGGCCCGAGACATGCACCGTCAGCGCGGTCGCAGTCAGTCCCGCGACAAGGGCGAGGGTCAGGAAGAAGGCCGAACGGCCAAGAAATCGTCCGATACGGCGGATAAGGCTGGGGCGCGATTGGGTCATAGTCCTGTTCTCCGACGGCAAAGGCGCCGGGGCAAGCCCCGGCGCCAGAGGGATCAGATGTTCTTCGAGGTGTTCACTTCCATGAGGAGCTTTTCGGTGCGCGCTTCCTCGATCTTGTTGTGCAGGCGCTGAGCTTCTTCACGGTCGCGCAGCGTGTTGGTGATGGCGATCGCCGAGGAGACAAGCATCAGGGCGGACATGGCATAGAAGCCTTTGCCTGCGAAGGTGGCGTCCATGTTGTAGATACCACCTGCCATCATCGCGGCGGCAACGACGAAGTTGAAGATCGTGAAGATGGCGAAGGTGTTCGAATAAACACGCTGATAAGCTGCGTCTTGCATGGGATGTTCCTTTCTTTCTTTCGGATATGGGTTTGACGTCGGATCAAGTCAGTTGATCTTCGCCTTCAACCGTTCGAGAACCGCCTGTGCGTCGGGGCGAAGGGCGGCGCCGCAGCCCGCCGCCGCAAGGCGGTCGCGCATCATCACGGCATTCGAGGTGGTCGTGAGTTCGTTCAGCGCAAGGCGGGTGGCGTCGGTATGGGCCTGGCGTTCCTGCAGCCGGGCAAGCGTGGCTTCGGCCTGGGCAAGCGACGAGGTCGCGATCTGCGGCATCTCGGCGCGCAGCCTCTGGGTCTTGTCGGTCGCGACGGCCAGCTTCTGGCCGCGCTCCAGTTCCCTCAGCCGCAGTTCGCTGTCCGAAACGATGGCGCGCAGATTGGCGATCTCTGTCTCGTAAGTGGCGATGGCGCGCAGCGCGACATCCTGTTCGGCCTCAAGATGGGCGATAGTCTGGGCCGCTTCGGCTGCGAGCTGATCCTTGCCTGCGGCAAGGGCTGCCAGCGCGCGCTCTTCCAGATCGACCTTCTGGGTGGCGATGCGGTCGGCATTCTTCTTTTCGCGTTCGGCATGGGCCATGACCACCGCGACAGCCCGGCGGGCGGTCTCGACCGAGGCGGCGCTGTCGCGCAGCTGCTGGCGCAGCACAGGCAGGGCGATCGCGTCGGCCAGCTGTTCGGTCCGGTCGGCCTTGGCGCCGCGGAAGTAGGTGACGAGCAGGTTGAACATTTTGGTCTCCCTTGATATGAACGATGTTCATGGAGCTGTTATGCGGCAATCGTGAACGTCGTTCAAGAAAAATATGAACGTTGTTCAAAAATAGTGTGGATCGAATTGGGAAACAAACGGGACGAGAAGCGCGAAGATCTGAAGGCCCGGCTCGTGGCGGCCGCAGAGACGCTGATTGCCGAGCAAGGCCTGAGTGGCCTGAAGGCGCGCGATGTGACGGAAAGGGCGGGCTGCGCGCTCGGCGGGCTCTATACGGTCTTTCCCGACCTCGACCATCTGGTGATGGAAGTGAATGTCCGCACGCTCGCGCGCATGGGCGAGGCCTTGGCGCTCCGCCTGCCCGCCGACCGAGATCCGGGTACGGCGCTGAAGGAGCTGGCCGCCGTCTATGTGGATTTCGCGCTCGACAATCTCGCGCTCTGGAAGGCGCTTTTCAACCATCGCCTGCCCGAAGGCACGCCGATGCCCGACTGGTACCGCGACGCCCATGAAGTGCTGATCCGCGAAATCGCCGCGCCGCTGGCCGCTTTGCGGCCCGATCTGGCGCCGGACCTTCTGGTCACGCGGGCCAAGACGCTCTTCGCCGCCGTCCATGGCGTCGTGCACCTGTCGCTGCAGGCACGCTTCGTCGGTGCGCCGCGCGATCAGATCAAGCCCGAGGTGCTTGCGCTTGTCGAGCTCATGGTCAGGGGCAGCCGCCCCGACGCCTGAACTGGGCTGCCTGCAAGAACGGGCTCAATTCACCACGAAGTCGAAGTGCTTGCGCACATGTTCCTCGATCTTCCAGGTGCCCTTGAAATCATGTTCGACGACGAAGGCATCGCCTGCCTTGACGGTGACGGGCGTGCCACCATCGGGGGTGATCACGATGCGGCCGGTAATAAGGACCACATATTCATAGGCGGTGTAGGTCGCATGGTAGGTGCCAGGGCTGCATTCCCAGATCCCCGAAACCATCGCCCCGTCCTTTGAGGTATGCAGCACCCAGGTCTTCATCGACGGGTTGCCCTCGGTCCTGATCCAGCCATCGAGGTCGGCGGTCGCGGGTTCGATCCCGTCCGTGGACGGCAGTCTGGTGATGCTTTGCATGGGGTCCTCCGGTTCCTGTCTGGGTCTGAGACTGCCAGATCGCGGCGCGCCGAAAACCGCGCCGGGCGACGGCGGAAGGGCGGGAATCGACCTCTTCCGCCTCTTGTGACCCGGACGGCGGGAGGAGGAACGACGGCGCAAATGAAGACGGGGCCCGCAGGCCCCGCTTCGGTTGTCTTTTCCTGCCCGATCAGATCGACAGGCAGATGTACTTCATTTCGAGATAATCCTCGATCCCGTGGTGGCTGCCTTCTCGGCCAAGGCCGGATTGCTTGACCCCGCCGAAGGGCGCGACCTCGGTCGAGATCAGGCCGGTGTTCACGCCGACCATGCCATATTCCAGCCCTTCCTGGACGCGGGTGATGCGGCCGATGTCGCGGGCGAAGAAGTAGGAGGCAAGGCCGAAGATCGTGTCGTTCGCGCGGCGGATCACCTCTTCCTCGGTGTCGAACTTGAAGAGGGGGGCGAGGGGGCCGAAGGTTTCCTCGGTCGCGACCTTCATGTCCGGCGTGACGCCGGTCACGACGGTCGGCTCGAAGAAGGTGCCGCCGAGCGCATGGCGCTTGCCGCCGGTGACAACCTTGCCGCCGCCGGCGAGGACGTCGGCGATATGCTCCTCGACCTTCTCGACCGCGCCCCTGTTGATCAGGGGGCCGGTGGTGACACCCTCCTTCAGCCCGTCGCCAATCGACAGTTTGCCGACCGCCGCCGCGAGCTTGGCCGCGAAAGCGTCATAGACACCCGCCTGCACATAGATGCGGTTGGCGCAGACGCAGGTCTGGCCGTTGTTGCGGAACTTCGAGATCATCGCGCCTTCGACGGCCTTGTCGAGGTCAGCATCGTCAAAGACGATGAAGGGGGCGTTGCCACCCAGTTCCATCGAGCATTTCAGCACCTGATCGGCGGCCTGACGCAGAAGGATGCGGCCGACTTCGGTCGAGCCGGTGAAGGTGAGCTTCTTGATGGCCGGGTTTTCGCAGAATTCCTTGCCGATCTCGGAAGAGCGCGACGAGGTGATAACGGAGAAGACGCCCTTCGGCACGCCCGCACGCTCTGCGAGCACGGCCAGAGCAAGCGCCGAGAGCGGCGTCTCGGCTGCCGGGCGCGCGACAAAGCCGCAGCCCGCGGCGAGCGCGGGCGCGACCTTGCGGGCGATCATCGCATTGGGGAAGTTCCACGGCGTGATCGAGGCCGCGACACCGATAGGCTGCTTGATCACCATCAGCCGCTTGTCGCGCTGGTGGCCGGGGATCGTCTCGCCGTAGATGCGCTTGGCTTCCTCGCCGAACCATTCGATGTAGGAGGCGCCATAGGCGATCTCGCCCTTGGCTTCGGCGAGCGGCTTGCCCATCTCGGCGGTCAGGATCGCGCCGAGGTCATCCTGATTGGCCATGCAGAGGTCGAACCACTTGCGCATGACGGCTGCACGTTCCTTGCCAGTCATCGCCGCCCAGCCGTGGCGCGCCTTGTCGGCGGCCTCGATCGCGCGGGCTGCGTCGGCGCGGCTGAGGTCGGGGACATGGCAGATCACGTCGCCGCGCGCGGGGTTTGTGACGGCGAAGGTCTTGCCGTCCTTGGCATCGACCCATTCGCCCGCGACATAGGCTTTTGTAACCAGAAGCGATGGATCCTTGAGAAGCGACCTCAGATCGGTGACGGTATCGAGCATGGCAGACCTCTTGTGGATTGCCCCGGGACGGGGCAGGCATGAGTATGGGCCGGGAGAGCCGGTTGACGGGGGAATATATGCGCTTTGACGACGCGTTTGCCAATTCAAAATATTTAGCAGATGGAAAAGATTTTCCATCACGCTGGGCGCGGAAGGCTGACGGCTTTCGCGCAGCAATGGGCGCGAGGGCCGAGCTTGGTATTGTCTATGGTCCGGGCGAAAGGCACTGGTTCGACCTTTTCCTGCCCGAAGGAGAGCCCCGTGGCCTCGTGATTTTCATCCATGGCGGCTATTGGCTGGCCTTCGGTCCGCGCGACTTTTCGCATCTGGCGGCGGGGCCGGTCGCGGCGGGATGGGCGGTGGCGATGCCTGCCTATACGCTCGCCCCGACCGCCGGCCTGCCGCAGATGACAGCGGAGATTCGCAGCGCTCTGTTGGCGGCCGCCGAAAGGATCGCCGGGCCGGTCGTCGTCACTGGCCATTCGGCCGGGGGGCATCTGTCGGCGCGCATGGCGACGACGGCCATTGGCTTGCCCGAGGCGGTCGCCGATAGAATCGCCAATGTCGTTCCGATTTCTCCCCTAAGTGATCTGCGGCCGCTGATGGAAACCGAAATGAACCGCGATCTGAAGATCGACGCGGCGGTCGCAAAGGCGGAAAGCCCCGCGCTTCTCCAACGGCGTCCCGGCGCTGCGGTTCATGTCTGGGTCGGCGGCATCGAGCGACCGCGCTTCCTCGATCAGGCGCGGCGGCTGGGCAATGCCTGGTGCTGCCCAGTGACGGTGGAGCCCGATCGTCACCATTTCAACGTGATCGAGGGGCTGGAGGTCGCGGACAGCCCCCTGATGCGGGCGATCGTGGGGTCTTGAGGTGGGCGAGGGGGCTTACTGCCCCTCGCGCTCCCCCGAAAGTATTTCCCGACAGACCGTGCAGTATCGCTCTAGCCGCTGAACCGCATGCGCCAGGCGGGCAGAAGATCGCCGGGCTCCGGCCGTGCCGCATGGACGGCGCGCGCGATGGCGCGGGCGAGGCAGGCGCTTGCGGCATGGCCGAGGGCAAACTGGTCGGAGATCGGGTCGGTCAGCGACCGCGCGCCGGTTGCGACGGCAAAGACCAGATCGCCATCGAGGAGCGTATGGGAGGGGACGAGTGCACGGGCGATCCCGTCATGGGCTGCGACCGCCATGCGGTGGGCCTGCGCCTTGGTAAGTGCCGCGTCGGTCGCAACGATGGCGATGGTCGTGGCCTCTCCCGGTGCCTTCGATGGCAAGGGATCGCGGTCCGGCCTTGCGATCTGTGCAAGGCCGAGGCCGCCGAACTCCGTGCCGAACTCGAAGGGCGCGGCCCAGAAGCGCCCCGCCTCGTCGGCGGTGGCCGAGCCGAGCGCATTGACGGCAACAAGCGCCCCGACCGTCATGCCGTTCGCCAGATTGGCCGAGGCCGAACCAAGCCCGCCCTTCAGGCCCGACAAGGTGGCGCCATGGCCCGCCCCCTCGGTGCCGAGCGCGAAATCCGCCGTGGCAGCGGCGAGAGCCGCGCGGCCGAGCGCGGGATAGGGATTGTCGGACCAATCCTTGTCGCCGCCGTTCAGAAGGTCAAAGAGGATCGCCGCCGGGACGATCGGCACCCGTAGGGGGCCCACCGCGTAGCCACGTCCCGCTGCCCTCAACCCTTCCATCACCCCGGAGGCGGCGGCAAGGCCGAAGGCCGAACCGCCCGCGAGGACAAGCGCGTCGACCTCCTGCACCAGCCGGTCGGGCGACAGTAGATCTGTCTCGCGGGTGCCGGGCGCGCCGCCCATCACATGGACGGCGGCGGTGAAAGGCCTGTCGGCAGTCAGGACGGTAACGCCCGATTTCAGGCGCGCATCGGCGGCATTTCCGACCCGCAGTCCGGTGACATCGGTGATGAGATTGCGTGGACCGGGCCGCATGCAAAACCTCCGCAGGTGACCCTATGAAGAGGCCGCTTCCCGCGCAACTGCCAAATCGGCCGCCGGAGCGAGGAGAGCATGCAAGGGCTCGACGAGCGGTCCGGCCGTGAGCAGTTCAGAAGAGCGCGATATTGTCGATCAGTCGCACGCCGCCGATCCAGGCAGCGGCGAAGAGCCGCGCCTCGGGTGCCGCCCGGTCCAGAGGCTCAAGCGTCGCGCTGTGGCGCAGCTCGAGATATTCGACCTCGGCAAAGCCCGCCTTCAGGATCGCGCCGCGCGCCGCAGAAAGGGCCGCCGCCACGTCACCCGCAGCGCGGATCACCACTGCCGCCTCTGCCATGGCGGCATGCAGCGCCGGTGCCCGGGCCCGGTCGGCCTTCGACAGGCGCTGGTTGCGCGAGGACATGGCAAGCCCGTCCTTCTCGCGCAGTGTCGGGCAGCCGACCACATCGACCGGAATGTTCAGATCCTCGACCAGACGGCGGATGATCTGCAACTGCTGCCAGTCCTTCTCGCCGAAGAAGGCGATATCCGCGCCTGTCATCAGGAGGAGCTTCGTCACCACCGTCGCGACGCCGTCGAAATGGCCGGGCCGGTGCGCGCCGCAGAGCACGTCCTGCAGATGGGCGACCGTGACCTTGGTCAGGAAGCCTTCAGGATAGACCGCCGACGCCTCGGGCGCGAACAGGACATCGATCCCCAGCGGCTGCAACAGTGCCGCGTCCGTCGCCTCGGTGCGGGGATATCTAGCGAGGTCCTGAGGGTTGTTGAACTGCTTTGGGTTCACGAAGAGCGTCACGATCACCCGGTCGCAGGCCGCCTTCGCCGCGGCGACAAGGCTCAAATGCCCCTCGTGCAGGGCCCCCATCGTGGGCACGACCGCCACGCTTTCACCCGCCTCGCGCCAGTCGCGCACACGGGTCCTGAGGACCGCAAGGTCACGGATCGTGCGCATGCCGGTCAGCCCTTCTTCGTCGGCGCTTCGTCGGCGAAGAGATGTTCTGCCGCCGGATAGGTCCTTGCCCTGACCTCGGCCGCATAGGCCTTGATTGCCTCGTCGGCCGTGAGTCCGAGGTCGGCGAACCGCTTGACGAATTTCGGGCGGAAGCTGGTAAAAAGGCCAAGCATGTCGTCTGTGACCAGCACCTGCCCGTCGCAGGCGGCCGAGGCGCCGATGCCGATCGTAGGCACCGGGACGGCGGCGGTGATTTCCTCGGCAAGCGAGGCGGGGATCTTTTCAAGGACGATGGCGAAGGCTCCCGCATCGGCCACCGCGCGGGCATCGGCCAGAACCCGGTCGCCATCGGCGCCGCGGCCCTGGACCTTGTAGCCGCCCACGGTGTTAACCGCCTGCGGCAGGAGGCCGACATGGCCCATCACCGGCACGCCGCGCTCTGTCAGGAAGCGGATCGTATCGGCCATATGCGCGCCGCCTTCGAGCTTCACCGCCGAGGCGCCCGTCTCGCGGATCACGCGGGTGGCGGAGCGGAAGGCCTGCTCGCGGCTTTCTTCGTAGCTGCCGAAGGGCAGGTCGACGACCATCATCGCGCGCGTCAGTCCGCGGGCAACTGCCTGGCCGTGCAGAATCATCATCTCGAGCGTGACCGGCAGGGTCGACGGCAGGCCATGCACGACCATGCCGAGAGAGTCACCCACCAATGCGATATCGCAATGCTGATCGACGATCCGGGCGATGGGCCAAGTATAGGCGGTCAGCATCACGATTGGCTCACCGCCTTTGCGCGCTCGGATATCCGGGGGGGTGATGCGTTTCTCGACGCCGGTTGCGCTCATCTTCGTCCCCCCGAGGTTGTCGCTCATAATCTAGCTGCGCCGCAGCATGGTTTCCAGCACTTCCTTGCCTGCCGCTGCGGCTTGCCCGGGCGAGCGGCGCGCGCTAGGCCGGAGGAAATGAAAAGGAGCCTGCCATGTCCGCCTTTCTGCGTCTGACCCCTGCTGCCGCCACGCCCGAAGTCGCGCGCCCCGCCGCCGAGAAAGTGCTGGCGGGCGATCCCGTCCACACGACGTGGAATGCCGAGGAACGGGGCGGACTTTATGCAGGCATCTGGGAATCGACGCCGGGGAAATGGCGGATTTCCTATGACGAATGGGAATATTGCCGGATTTTGGCGGGCCGTTCGGTAATTGCCGAGGACGGCGGCGAGGCGTTCGAGGTGGCGGCGGGCGACAGTTTCCTGATCCGCCCTGGGTTCAAGGGAACCTGGGAGGTGATCGAGACGACACGGAAGGATTATGTGATCTTGGTGTGAGGGGGCACCGAGGCCTCGCTGGCAGGCCATAGAGCTTGTGACACGGCGCCGCCATTAGTGCGAATTTGCAATGACCTGATGCGGATTGTCGGGGAAATGGTGGTAGGAATGTGGTCGTGCACCTGCCCGAGGTTTCCGGAGAAGACATGATCACCTTGCCGCTTGTCTGGGTTGTCAGCGTCCTGACGACGATTGCCGCCCTGGCTCTTGCCCAGGACATGCGATTGCCGCTTCCGGCGCGCTGTTTCCTTTGCCACTTCCTGATGGCCCTGGCGGCCATCGCCTTGTTGCTGGGGTTTCGGTTATCTTTCGATTCTGCATTGGCTGCACGACTGCAGCCATTGGTCGCCGTCATGGTCGGACCGCTCGCCTACCTCGGTTTTGCTGCGCTGTCCCAGGATGTGGTGTCGAACTGGCGCAGCCTGCTTGTCCTGAATGGTGTGCCGGTTGCCCTGGCACAGTTGGCGATCCTGGCAAGGATTCCGGTTTCGGCCGATGTCTTCGTTCTTGGTGTCACCAGCCTTTATCTGTTTCGTATGTCTCGCCTTCTGCATTGTGAGGCGGACCAGTTCGTCCATGTCGCGCCGAACGCGCAACCGATTCTGCGATCGGCGATTTATGCCACGCTCGTGCTGCTTGGGCTGATGGTTGCGACCGATCTTTCGATCGTTGCGGCTGGACTGGTGGCGGGAGAAGCCTTCATCCTGACATTTCTGACGGGCGTGTCGGGCATCTTCACGGTGTTGATCTTTGTTGCCGCACTCGTCGGCACCTCGATCCTGATGCGCGGCCCGGCGGGCCATTCGGCGAAGGCCGCGCGGCCGACGACCCGGGATGGCGAGATGCTGGCCGCCCTGGATGTGCTGATGCGCGAAAAGCAGCTTTACAAGGACAGCAACCTGACGCTGGCGCGGGTGGCGCGGCGGCTGTCGGTGCCTGCGCGTGACGTTTCAGTTGCGATAAACGGCCTGACGGGGGAGAATTTTTCACGTTATGTCAACGGGTTCCGGGTGCGTTATGCGCAAAAAGCACTGCTGGAAACCGATCTTCCAATCACGGAAGTGATGTTCGACGCGGGGTTTGTCAGTAAGTCGAGCTTCAATACCGAATTTCGCCGGATGACCGGCCAGACCCCGTCGAAATTCCGGGCCGGGCAGGCGGACGCCTAGAAACGCCCGCCGCCGCCTTGTCGAGATCAGAGTGCCGAGCAGGCCGTGCGGCTGACTGCGGCACCGAAAATGTCGGCGAGAATGGAATTTCCCGGATTGAGAACGAAACCGTGGCTTTCCCTCAATCCGCTCTCGATGACGATGTCTGCCTTCGGGTCATCGGTCCGGCTGCTGACGCGATACATGTTGCTGACCACGTCCCCGCCGGTCACCAGCGCGTCGGCAACGCGCGCGGACCGGATGATCAGGCGAATTGGCTCCGCCGCACGGGCCGAGATGCCGTCGCCGCCAAAATCGCCCGCGACGAAGCGGATAAGCAATGTCAGGCAATCCTGGCTGTCGCTGCTTTTCAGGATCACCACCCCCTTTCCGGTAACGCCCCTGAGCTGCAGAAGCGTTGCCACGCGCGGGGTCTCGATCTGGGCGATGCCAAGGGCGCCGGCCGGAATCTGTTGCCCGGCTTCGGTCTGGACGGCGGTATCTTCCGGCCAGCCGGGCGGCGGAACGGTTTCTTGTCCGCTGGCCACAAGTGCGGTCGCAAGGAGAGCGGCTGGAGTTGTCAGGAATAGTACGCGATTGAACCTGTTCGACATATCGGATGACCCTGTGCAGATGCTTGGTTAAGCCGCAGCGCGCGGCGGCGGTACCAACACCTAAGCAGGGACGCCGGGCAAAAAGTCCGAATGCATGAATCCAAACGTTCGAAATCGCTTTTCCGAACTACGCCCGGAGGGGCGTCAGGTTCCGGGATCGACCGCAGGCTCGGTTGCGCCGTAGATCGTCTCGGGCGAGATGATCTTCGGCGGCAGTTCGACGCCGCGCGGCGTGTTGGCCGGTCCGAGAAGGCGCTGGCTGTCCTCCAGCGTGCGGATGCTCACTTCGGTCGGGATCGAGATGCGGTCGAAGAGGTCGATGATGTCATGGTTGAAAAGCCGGATGCAGCCCGCAGATCCCGAATTGCCGATCGATTCCAGATCGTTGGTGCCATGGATGCGGTAATAGCTGTCCTTGCCGCCGCGGTAGAGATAAAGCGCCCGCGCGCCGAGGGGGCTTGCCAGGCCGCCGGGCACGCCGCGCGCGAAGGGGCCGTAAACCTCGGGCTGGGTGCGCAGCATGTTGGCGGTGGGCTGCCAGCCCGGCCAGACCTCCTTGCGGCGGATCGTGGTCTGGCCCCTGAGCGTAAGACCTGCGCGGCCGACTGCAATCGGATAGCGCCAAGCGGTGCCGTCGCCGATGATCCAGTAAAGGAACTTGGCCCAGGGATCGATCTCGATCGTGCCCGCCGGACGCTCGCCTTCGTAGAAGACAAGCTGCCGGCGGTTCGGCCATTCGAGGTAATTCGGCGGAATAGGTGGCAGATGGTAGCCGTTGTCGTCCAGAGGGCCGTAACCCTCGACCGGCGTGAAGCCATAACGCGTCACCGGATCGTCGGCGGCGGGCGTCGGCGGGCCGCCGCAAGCCGAGAGGGCGGCCGAACCGGCCAGGGCGATGAAGGTGCGCCGCGAAGGCGATAGGGTCGAGAATGGCATGTTCCGTCCGCGCGAGAGTCTGTTTCGAACCTGACTAGCAGAATTTCGGCGGCAAACGAAAGCCACCCTTCGCGACGCGCCCAACCTTAGTCGACGATGTTGTATTCCGGCCCGTAGGGATATTTGGTGATGTCGATATTGCTGTCCTCGGTGATGATCAGGATGTCATGCTCGCGGTAGCCGCCCGCGCCGGGCTGGCCGTCGGGGATCGTGAGCATCGGTTCCATCGAGATGACCATGCCGGGTTCAAGGACGGTGTCGATATCCTCGCGCAGTTCGAGCCCTGCTTCGCGGCCGTAATAGTGCGAGAGAACACCGAAAGAATGGCCGTAGCCGAAGGTGCGGTATTGCAGCACCTGATGTTCCTCGAAGAAGGTGTTCAGCTTCTGGGTGACCTCGGCGCAGGAGGCGCCGGGCTTCAGGAGGCTGATGCCATATTCGTGGGCAGCGACGTTGATGTCCCAGATGCGGCGCGAGGCGGCGTCGCACTCACCCACGAACATCGTGCGCTCCAGCGCGGTGTAGTAGCCCGAGATCATCGGGAAGGTGTTGAGGCTGAGGATGTCGCCGCGCTGCAGTTTGCGCGCCGTGACCGGGTTGTGGGCGCCGTCGGTGTTGATGCCGGACTGGAACCAGACCCAGGTGTCGCGATATTCGGCGTCTGGGAAACGCTTGGCGATCTCCAGTTCCATCGCGTCGCGGCCGGCCATGGCAATGTCGATCTCGCGCGCGCCTTCCTTCACCGCATCACGGATGGCGAAGCCGCCGACGTCGGCGACATTGGCGCCGTGGATGATCAGGTCGATCTCGGCCCTCGACTTCATCATCCGCTGTTTCATCGTGGCGGGCGCGATGTCGACCTTGGTCTTGGGCGACAGGAAGGCTTCGAGCTTCTGGTTCTGCAGAAGGGTCAGATGGTCGCCTTCATAGCCGATCACCCGGCCCGGGCCGGTGACCGAGAGGATCGCACGCCAGTAATTGTCGCGCTGCCAGTCGGTGTAGGTGATGTTGTCGCCGTGGCAGCGCCGCCAGGGTTGGCCCGCGTCGATGCCCGCGCTGATCGTCACCGATTCCGTCGGGGTGACGACAAGGCCGTAGGGGCGGCCGAAGGAGCAGTAAAGGAAGCCCGAGTAGTAGGCGATATTGTGCATCGAGGTGAAGATCGCGGCCTCGACCCCCTGGTCGGCCATGATCTTCCTCAGTCCCGCAAGGCGGGCGTCATATTCGGATGCGGCGAAGGGCAGGACGCGGTCGCCTTGGTGGAACCGGTATTGCTGTGGGCGCTCGGACATTTCAGACCTCTTTGATTGGGGTCTGATCGCGACCGAGACCCCGAAAGGTCCCGGCGTACAGGACAGTCGCGGCTACTGGACCGCAAGCGGCGGGGTCTGCCCCCTGTGACGACGCCATCGTCACGGCTCGCGCGGTAAATGACGCAGAAGGGGGCGGTCTGGCAAGCGGAATCTTGCGAAAACAGAGGCGGCTGGCTTGCGGGGCAGGCGGGGCGCACTATCTCCTTCGAAAAGTGAAAGGATGTTCTATGCGCTGCCCTGTCGACAATGAAACGCTGGTGATGGCCGACCGCAACGGCGTCGAGATCGACTATTGCCCGAGATGCCGGGGCGTCTGGCTGGATCGTGGCGAGCTGGACAAGATTATCGACCGGGCCACCGGAGGCGATCCGCTGGCTTCGACGGCGGCGCGTCAGGCGGTGCCTTTGCGCGAGCCACGGTCGGCGCCCGCTTATACCGAAGAGCGGCGCGAACGGTCGCGCCACCGCGACGATGATGATGACGACGACGATCGCCGTCGCAAGCCGAAGAAACGCGAGAGCTTCCTGAGCGAATTGTTCGACTTCTGAGCCGGGCCTCCTCGTCGGCTTCGCCGCTTATCGGGGGGACACCCGGAGAGCGCACGAAGTGCGACGATAAGGGTCATTCGCCGTAGGGAACCCAGATATTCTTGACCTGCGTGGCGCGGGTCAGGAAGCCGCGCCCTTGCCCCGCAGGCGAGAGCCAGTCGCGGTTTTCCGGGCACCAGGTGACCTTGAGGTTGCCCGCACTTTCCGTCTCGACCATCCGCGCGCCTTCGGCCGAGCCGCAGTACCAAAGCGCAGCCACGTCATCGTGGCCGGCCAGCGTCTTGGCCAGCTCGTCGCGCGGGCCGGTGACGATGTTCACGACGCCGCCTGGAAGGTCCGAGGTTTCCAGTACCTGATAGAGATCGGTCGCGGCGAGGGGCATGTTCTGCGAGGGGACTGCGATCACGCGGTTGCCCATCGCGATGGCGGGCAGGACGAGGCTGAGGAAGCCCAAGAGAGGCGCGTCGGTCGGGCAGGCGATGCCCATCACGCCGAAGGGTTCGTTCATCGCGAGCGTGACATGGGCGGATTTGGTCGAATGGACGGCGCCGTCGAACTTGTCGGCTTGCGCGGCATACCAGAAGGCGCGGCGGATTGCGGTTTCGACCTCCTCGGCGGCCTTGGGAGTGCCGGCCGCTTTCAGCCGTTCGGTGAATTCGGTGGCGCGCTGGCTGAGGTTTTCGGCCAGGAAATAGAGGACCTGCGCGCGGTTGTGGCCGGTGGCTTTGCCCCAGCCTTTGCAGGCGTGCGCGGCCTCGACCGCGTTCCGGATGTCTTTGCGGTTGCCAAGCCCCGCGAGGCCGAGGGTGCGGCCCTTGGCGGTGACGGCGTAGGAATAGCCGGAATCAGGGCGCTTCTGTGCGCCGCCGATGTAGAGTTTCGCAGTGCGGTCGATGCCGTCGGCGCGGCCCGGCGCGTTCGGGTGAGGCGCGGTGTCGGGGGCGATGGGGGCGGCCTCGGTTTTGGACTTGACCGGGGTGTCGGCGAGGTAGGAGAGCATCCCCTCGCGCCCGCCCTCGCGGCCGAAGCCCGACTCGCGGTAGCCGCCGAAACCGGCGGCGGCGTCGAAAATGTTGGTGCCGTTGATCCAGACGATCCCGGCCTTGACCTGGCTGGCCACGTCGAGGGCGAGGTTGATGTTTTCCGACCAGACGGAGGCTGCGAGCCCGTAGCGGGTGTTGTTGGCAAGTTCCACCGCCTCGTCCGGCGTGCGGAAGGTGGTGAGCGTGGCGACGGGGCCGAAGATTTCGACCTCGCTGATGACGTTCGCGGGGGCAACGCCGGTGAAGAAGCCGGGGGCGAAGAAGGAGCCCTTGGTGGGCAGGAGGCAGGGGGCCTGATGCAGCACGGCGCCCTGGGCCTGGCCTTCGCGGACGAGCGAGGAGACTCGGTCGAGTTGCACTGGATCGACGAGTGCGCCCATGTCGGTGGATTTGTCGAGGGGATCGCCGACGCGCAGCTTCGCGAGGCGGGCCTTCAGGCGGCGGGTGAAGTCCTCGGCGATGACCTCTTGCACGAGGATGCGCGAGCCCGCGCAGCAGACCTGACCCTGGTTGAACCAGATCGCGTCCACGACGCCCTCGACCGCGCCGTCGATGTCGGCGTCGGAAAAGACCACGAAGGGCGACTTGCCGCCGAGTTCCAGCGTCAGCTTCTTGCCCGTGCCGGCAGTGGCCTTGCGGATCGCGCGGCCGACCTCGGTTGAGCCGGTGAAGGCAATCTTATCGACCTCGGCGTTCACAAGCGCCGCGCCGGTTTCGCCGTCACCCGTGACGATGTTCACGACGCCCTTCGGCAGGCCGATCTCGACGCAGATCTCGGCGAAGGCGAGGGCGGTGAGGGGCGTGTATTCGGCGGGCTTCAGGACGACGGTGTTGCCGGCGGCCAGCGCGGGCGCGACCTTCCAGGCGAGCATGAGGAGCGGGAAGTTCCAGGGGATGATCTGGCCGCAGACGCCCACCGGGTCCGTGCCCGGAAATTCGTCCGCCAGCATCTCGGCCCAGCCGGCATGGTGGTAGAAATGGCGGGCGACCAAAGGCACGTCGATGTCGCGCGTCTCGCGGATCGGTTTGCCGTTGTCCATCGTCTCGAGGACGGCGAGGAAGCGCTCGCGTTTCTGGACGGCGCGGGCCAGCGCATAGAGCCATTTGGCGCGTTCGTGGCCGGAAAGGCGCTGCCAGCCGGGGAGCGCGGCGCGGGCGGCTTTCACGGCTGCATCGACGTCGGCGGCGGAGCCTTGCGCGACTTGGGCCAGCACCTCGCCGGTCGCGGGGTTATGGACGGCGAAGGTCTTCGCGGGCGTGGTGAATGCGCCGCCGATTAGATGGCCGAAGGTGCCGCGCGCCTTAAGCCATTTGACCACTTCGCCATTTGCTTCGGGGGCGGGGCCGTATTCCATGGTGGCGAGGATTTCCGTGACTTTGGACATGGGACCCTCAGGCGATGGCGTTGCGGTGGGCGGCCGCATAGCGGCCGGTCAGGTGATGTTCGAGCTGACGTTCGATATCGGCAAGCATCGAGGAGGCGCCGAGGCGGAAGAGGTCGGGCTGGAGCCAGTCGTTGCCCAGCTCTTCCTTCATCAGGATCTGCCAGGCGATCGCGTCTTTGGCATATTTCATGCCGCCCGCAGGCTTGAAGCCGATCTTGTGGCCGGTCAGGCGCCCGTAGTCGCGGAGCGCGCGGACCATGATCAGCGAGACGGGGAGCGTGGCGTTCACGCCTTCCTTGCCGGTCGAGGTCTTGATGAAATCCGACCCGGCCTGCATGGCGACCATCGAGGCCTTGTAGACATTGCGCAGCGTTCTCAGTTCGCCCGTGGCGAGGATGGCCTTCATATGCGCGGCGCCGCAGGCCTCACGCATCGCCGCGACCTCGTCATAGAGCGCCTGCCAGTCGCCGTTCAGCACCTGAGCGCGATGGATGACGATGTCGATTTCCTCGGCGCCTTCCTCAACTGCGTACTTGATTTCAGCGAGGCGCAGGGCGAGCGGCGTGAGGCCCGCCGGAAAGCCGGTGGCGACCGAGGCGACGGGGATGGATGTGCCCTTCAGGGCTTTCACCGCCGCAGGGACCATGGACGGGTAGACGCAAACCGCGCCTGTAGTGAGATGATCAAGGCCGAGGCCGGTCATGATCTCGTCCGACAAGGGGCGGCGGGCCTTGGCGCAGAGGCGGGCGACGCGGTCGGGCGTGTCGTCGCCGGAAAGCGTGGTCAGGTCGATGCAGCGGATGGCGTTCACGAGCCAGGCGGCCTGGAATTCCTTCTTCACCGTGCGCCGCGTTGTCATCGTCGCAGCGCGCCGTTCGGCGGCCGAGGTGTTCACGGCGATGGCGTCGAACCAGTCGGTCTGCAGGGGCACGCCCTGGTTTCGGGGGAAATTGGCCGTGGCGGCACTCGCGCTCAGGGACATCGGGAAACCTCGGGGGCGGCGCGCTTGGCCGGTTGGAAAGACTGTGCCCGACATTAGCCAAAGCGCCAATGCCAATCAACCAAGAAATTTGACCAATTGGTCAGGTTTTGGTCTGCTATTGCGGGGCTTTTGCCAACAATTGGCATCTGTTGCCGCCTCTGGCGCCGGAATCGGGCCCAAAATGACGCAAAGTGGCGGAAACCGGGGATTTCTGCTTACATCGAGGCAGCGGGTGGGGCTGCCGGTGTGGAAAAGGTTCATTTTGCCATCGAGAAATTGCTCGAGGCGCCAGACGGCTGGCGCTCGGTCGTGCGTGACATGGTGCACGCCTGGCCGGAGGCGCGGCCGTCGGAGCTGATCTTCACGCTGGCGACGGCGGCGGCGGATATCGAGGCCACGTTCGGCCCCGGCAGCCCCGCTCGCGACGATGCGGCGCAGGCCTGGCGGCTCGCCGCGCTGCTCGGCGCCGATCTCTATGCGATGGAGGCGCTTGGCCTGCCACGCGGACGCGCCGCCGATCTGGAAACCTACTGGGCGATCGATCCCTTCTTTCGCGATCTTTGAAAGTACGGGCGCCGAACCGTGCGGCGGATGTACCGGCGACATCCCGCCGCGCCTTGCAGGGTGCAAGGCGATCGGGTCGTCGGGCAGATTGCCGACGTCGCCCGGCCGTGTCAGACTTGGGCTGCGTGGCTTCCATTCCAATGGCGGCCCTGTCCGTCGATGAGGATGACGCATGAAATCCCTGGTCGCCTTACTTGTGCTGGTCGCCTGGCCGACCCTGGGGCAGGAGTACGACGTCACCTCGACAAAGGTGCAGCCGCTTACCGGCCCGGAAGCCTCGGCTGACGTGCAGGCGCTCGACATTTGCGGCACCGATCTTGGCACGATGGCCGAGATTGACGGGACAATCGTCATCGCCTTCGGCGACACGTTCGGCTGGCAGGGCGACTGGTGCCAGAAATTCGGTCCGAACATGCGTTCGAATGCCATCGCGTTCACACGCGACCTGGACCCGTCGGACGGTGTCGTGATCGACGCGTGGCTGACCGGCCCGGATGGCCACGCCAAGGCGGCAGTCGAGGGCTGGCACGATGCGCCGTTCACGGGCGAACAGTCGAAGATCCCCACCGCAATGGTGGCGGTCGGCGATACGCTCTACCTGCACTACATGTCGATGCATGGCTACTCCCCCGGGATGGGGACGATCTGCAACTATTCCCGCTTCATCACCTCGAAGGACGGCGGCCGGACCTGGGACAGGGGCTCGGGCGACTTTGGCGACCATCTGTCGAACTTCAACATGCGGGCACTATCGGCCGAGGCCGGCACCGGCAACGAGGACGCGCGCTATGTCTATGCCATCGGCACCCCCTGCGGCCGCGCAGGCGGGGCACGGGCGGCCCGCGTCAGTGCCGGTGAACTTCTGCAGACCGAGGCCTGGGAATACTGGGACGGCAGCGTCTGGCAGAAGGACCGCGCACGCGCGGTCGAGGTCATTCTGCCGGCTGCGAGCGAAGGTTCACTCGTCTGGAACGCGGGCATCGGCCGTTGGATGTACTCCACGATCAACGAAGTCTCGGAAGCGCTGGAACTGCGTTTCGCCGACCGACCGGAAGGCCCCTGGTCGGAGCCGGTCGCGCTGGCACGTGCTGCGGATTACCCGCTGCTCTATGGCTCCTACATGACACCCTCTTGGATCGAGGACGACGGGCTCACCTTCTATTTTATCATGAGCCAGTTCGGCCTTTACAACACCTTCCTGATGAAGGCCGAGCTGCAGCGCCGGTAGGAATGGCGGCGTTTCAAGTCGCATGGAGCGGTTGCCGCGCACCCAGGGAGAAGTGTCATGAAGGTCTATCTGGCTGGGCCCGAAGTCTTTCTGCCCGACGCGCGCGAGGTCCTCGACCGCAAGATCGCCCTGACCCGCGCGGCGGGGCTGGAGCCGGTGGCACCCGGCGATTTGGAGATTCCGGCCGCGCTGACCAAGCGGCAGATGGGCGAGAACATTTACCGCGCCGACGAACGACTGATGATGTCCGCAGGCGCAATCATCGCGAACCTCACACCCTTCCGCGGCCTGCACGCCGATGCCGGCACGATATTCGAGCTAGGCTTCATGTGCGGGCGCGGCAAGCCGGCATTCGCCTATTCGAACGTCACCGCCAGCCATCACGCGCGCCTCCTGGCGCATTATGGCGGGCAGGTGGAAACGGATGCGGCCGGGCGGGCGCGCGGCCCGGACGGCATGCTGGTCGAGGATTTCGACATGAACGAGAACCTCATGCTCGACGGCGGGATCATGGCGGCGGGCGGCACCTGGGTGACGCGCGATGTGCCCGAGGACCGGCGCTACCTGGACCTGTCGGCATTCGAGGCCGTGCTTGCGATTGCGACGCAAAGGCTGCGTGGCGGGTAAGGCGCCGGGGCCGAGCCGGACGCAATGCCGACGCTAGGGTCGTGGCTTTTGTCGCCAGGTGTTGATCCAGGCAATGAAGCGCCCCCACCAGCCGCGCGCCTGCGCGCGGGCGGCATCAGCCTGAGCGTCAATCCCCTCAAGGAAATCGCCTGCATCCTCGACCACCGGGTCGATGGTCCTTTCGCGGAACTGCAGCCACATCCGCCGTAGCATCAATATGAGAAGCGCGAGCGCGGTGAGGATCAGGATATTGACCCACGGCAACACCGTCGCGTCCGCGCTGTCGACCGCGCGCACCTTCACCGCATTGGGATAGATCGACAGGATCGGCAGGCGCCAGCCGTAATAGGTGACCATCACCCATTGCGGCGCGGCCTTGTCGGACCTGAGGTTCGAGGCCTCGGCATGCAGGTTCGAACTGTCGTACTTGAAATAGGGCGGCCAGACCCAGCCGGTATCCTCGTTGCGGAACACGACTACGCTGTCATCGTCATGCACCGCCTCGATGAAGCGGATATCGCGCGTCTGGGTGCCCTCGCCGGTGCCGGTGTCGGGCGAGGCATAGGCCCAGGCGTTTTCCCACGAAACCGTGGTCAGCCGGTTGTAGGTGTTGGTGATCCGCACGACGTCATGACTGGGCAGCGTGTAGTTGAGGAAGAGGCCGACGATCAGGATCACCAGGGCCCAGAAGCCCCATTTCATCCGCCGCCGCCCGCTGCTGCCCTCGGGATAGCGGTAGCGCAGGAAAAGCGTGCCCCCGATGAGGAGAAGGAGGATCAGCCCCCAGACCAGATAGCCAGACATCGGCGCCCCCTATTGATAATTCTGCACATAGGCGATGATCACGATCAGGCCCATCGGGATGACATAGACGAGCCAGAGTAGTTTCTTCTTCAGCCCGCGTTCATAGGCCTCCATGCCCTTCGCGATGAACGCATTGCGCTCGGCCGCGCCCTGACCGTCCGGCGGCGCGGCGTCCCATTGCTTTTCCAGCGCCTCGCGACGCAGGGAGCGCCAGTAGGCGCCAAGGAGAAGATAGAATACCGAGAGCCCGATGAAGGCGAAGAGCAGAAGGCGAAGGATGGCGATCATCGTCTGTCCTTTCGGGCAGGTTTGGCGCGCACCGCACCCCAGGGGCCAACGCGAGCGACAAGGTCGGGCAGGTGGTCTCCCATGTCCGGCTCTGGCCCGAACAGGGCCTCGCGCGTGCCCACCCGGTCCATCTGATATTCGGCGGCGAGGAAGGTCGCCACATAGTCTTTCTTGGCCTCGGACCAGCCGGAATAGAGCCGGTAGAACAGGTCCTTGTGGCAGATGAAGGTCTGGCGGATGTCGAGCGGCGAGAGTTCCGCCAACAGCATGTTCACCAGATCGCGGTCAGGCCCGGCCTTGGCGCGCAGCGTGTAGAAATAGGACGGATGGTCCGAGGTGATGCGCGGCCATGTGCCGCCCGCCTCGGCCCAGCGAAGCATGGCGGCGAGCCCGTGGAACTCCTCGGGCAACTGTGCCGCAAGCGTATTGGCGATCAGCCGCAGTTCGGCGCGCGTGCCCGCGCCAGGGTCGATCCCCTCGCGCGCAGCGAAATCGACAAGGATGAAATCCATCTTCTGCCGCAAAATCGCGGCTGCATCGGCGCCGCGGGCATGGACGACCGGTTCGGCAAGATCGTTGAGGTCGAGAAACTTTGCGATCTGATTGCGGTCGCCAAGGTCAAACGTATAGGCGATCGGCATCCGCCCCAGCACTTCTTTCGGGCCGACAGAGATGGCGGCGGGAAAATCGACCTTCGGGAAAAGATAGATCCCGCCGAAATGCCCGGTCCAGAAATTGCCCTGATCGTAGACCTTCTCGCTCAGCCGGATCGGGTTGCGGGTGATGTCTCCGGTGGACTTCGCAAGATCGATCATCTCGCCGATCAGCGCATCGTCGCACCAGGCGTCATATTCGCTGCGGAAGCGGTGGATCAGGCCCTGCATCTTCTCGGCCCCCTTCACCGCCTGTCCGGCGGTGTCGGCCCTGACCGTCACCTGCCGCAGATCGAGAAGTTGTCCGGGCGTGGAAAGCTTGAAGATCGTATTCTCCAGCTCCCCCGCCACCGCGTCGCGCGCGGTGAGGGAAAAGAGCTGCTCCTCGTTTTCCTCGATATAGCGCACAAGGATGCCGCGCGAGGTGGAGAACCTGGCGTTCAGCAGCGGCGCTTCCTTCTGTTCGGTCGTCAGAAGGATGAACTGGCGGTTCATGCCATTGGGGTTGAGATAGAGATGATCACCCAGCTCGTCGCCCACCTCGGGGCTGTAGCCCGACAGGTCGATATGGAAGTCCTGCAGTGCGGTCCGCTTGCCGGTCAGACGTTCCAGCGCGCGGTTGTAACGCTCGACAAGGGCGGGCGAATCCACGGCAACCAGATTGCCGAACATCAGCCCCTTTTCGATCAGCCGTCTCATCTCTGCTTCGTCTCCGGACGTCCGGGCTCCGTCATTCCGGCAGCCGGTTCCGCGCCAGATCCTGGCCGCGCAGCCTTTCTGTACGGCGGGAAAGCGAAAGCCAGGAAATAAGCATCAGCGGGCCCCATGCAATCATCGGCAGGAAGGAAGTCCTGATCAGGTAGAACATGGTCTCGCCCGGCGCGTCCGACAAGGCCCCGCCGACATCGGCGCCAATTTGCGCGAACATATAGCCAGTGAGCGCCGTCGAGAGCGCCTGAACAAGAAAGGCCGACAGAAGGACGCCAGAAATAACCATGCGGTGCGACCGGGTTTCCTTGGGCACGATCAGCCGCGGCAGAGAGATTGCCGCTGCCCCGAGGATAAGGATCGGCAAAAACGTGTTTGAAAATCCGATCGGAACGTCCATCTCACCCCCGCGTCATGTCGACCTACGCGGCCTGTTCGCCATGTTTCGCACTCCGCAAGCCTCATGTACAGCCTGCGATGATGATCCAGGTACAGGCTCCCGCCATGAATGGCGGGTGGCACGCGTCGCATAGTGTGCGAAAGGGGAAAAAGACAGAAACTGTCTCACCTCCGGCAGCTGTCCGGGTCAGCGTGCAGTTAAGTGGTTCCCTTTCGCTGGCGGATGACCCCGGCCGCCGGGATCGTGCCGACCGGGCTCTCGAGCGGGTGGGGGTTGTGGTTGAACCAGAACCGCTCATGACCGCTGTCGCGAACCCTGAGGCCGCGCGGCAGCGAGAGCGTTTCCAGTCCGGCCCGGGCCGCGATTTCCGCCACCAGCCGGTCAAGCATCACGTCATCGCCCCAGCCACCGACATAGGCGATGCGTCCAGACTGGACGGCGACGGCCTGCCCGTCTTCAAGCTGCAAAATGGCCTTGCAGCTTGTTTCCAGTTCCTCGCGATATCCGGTGACTGCCCCGCCGCCCTGAACCGCTATCGGCATGTCGGGCCTGAGGCTCTCGACCCGCAAGACCGTGACATCGAGGCCGGGAAAGGCGGGCGGCAGCGGCACGGGGATCGAGAAGTGCTCGTCGCGCGCGGCGCTACGCGGGCCGATCACCACCTCTGCACCGCATGACGCCAGCGCTTCCTTAAGTGCCTCGGGCATGTGCATCATGCCCGGTGCGAAGATCGCGCGATAACCGGAGAAATCCCGGCCCTCGGGCGGCAGGATATCCACCGACAGACCCGCCCGGCGCAAAGCGCGATAGTGGGCGAAGAGCAGGTCGAAATAACTCAGCCCCCGCCCGTGCGGCTGGACGGTCCAGGCCCAGTCGGCGGCATAGTCGAAGATCAGCGCGACCGGCGCGCGGGCCTGGCTGACCTCGGGCGCCTCGGCCAGCTCCCCAGCTACCGCCCGCGCCTCGGCCAGACCCGGCGCTTCCGCGCTGTCGGGGCGCAAAAGCCCCGCGTGCATCTGTTCCTGCGCGAAGGGCGCCTGCCGCCAGCGGAAATAACAGACCGCCTCGGCGCCGTGGGCAAAGGCCTCCCACGTCCAGAGGCGGACCATGCCGGGCAGGGGGGCGGGGTTGTAGGGTGCCCAGTTCACCGGCCCCGGTTGTTGTTCCATCACCCACCAGCGGCCGCGCCCAACCGCGCGGTACAGGTCGTGGTGGAAGGCCTGAAAATCCGGGTCGCCCTGCCGAGCGAAATGGCGCTGATCCTCTGCGCTCGCGCCCACACGGTCTTCAAGGAAACCAAGCGGGTAGCTGTCCCAGGACGCGATATCGAGATCGGCACCGAGTTTGAAATGATCGAACTCCGTCACCCGACCCATGTAGTTGTGGGCGATCGGCGCGTCGGAATGGGCGCGGATGATTTCGACCTGCGCCCGGTTGAAGCGCACGACCTGATCGGAAGAAAAGGCGCGGAAGGCGAGGCTATGGGCCGGGTTCGGTTCGGTCACCGTCCGGTTCGGCAGGTCGATATCGTTGAAATCGGCATAGTCCATCGACCAGAAGACATTGCCCCAGGCCAGGTTAAGCGCGCCGATATCGCCGCCATTGCCGCCCTCCGCCGGAAAGCGGGCGCGCAGCCAGTCGCGGAAGGCCCGCCGCGCGGCGTCGGAATAGGACAGGACCGTATCGTGACAGCCATATTCATTGTCGGTCTGCCAGGCGGCGACATGCGGGTTGCGGCCGTAGCGGCGGGCGATCTCGGTCACGATCCGGCGGCATTCGCCCAGATAGCCCTCGTGGCTGAAGCAATAATGGCGACGCGAGCCGAACTTGCGCGGGCGCCCTTCGGCATCCATAGCCAGCATGTCTGCATGGCGGTCGAGCACCCATTTCGGCGGTGTTGCAGTCGGTGTGCCCAAGACGACCTTCAGCCCTTCGCGCCCCAGCGTCTGGATTGCCCGGTCAAGCCAGCCCCAATCAAGGCGCCCCGGTTCGGGCTCGATGCGCCCCCAGGCGAACTCGCCAATCCGGACCCATGTCAGACCCGCCTCGGCCATCCGCCGCGCATCTTCCGGCCACTGTTCCTCGGGCCAGTGTTCGGGATAGTAGCAGACGCCGAGCGTCCGGCGCCGGGCAGTCATTGCGCGCCCTCTGCCAGTGCCCGCCAGGCGGCGGTCAGGCCCATCAGAGTCAAGCGCGCGGCATCTACTGTGCGGGCAGGGGCGCCCTGCGCCGCAAGCGCCGTACGGTAGGCACCGGCGAGCCCGCCTTCGCCAAGGATGACGATTTCCTGCCCCAGCCAGTAGGGCCGCGCGGCTGCAAGTTCCGCCCCGATCAGCATGCCGGATAGGCGCGACCGTGCCTGAACTGCATCAAGGCCGGATAGCAACGTTTCGGCGCGGATCGAGAAGAGATCGCCCGCCAGCGCCTGTGGGCGCGACATGACATGGCTGACGGCGGCGGTGAATGCCTCCGTGTCGAAGCCCGAGGCGGCCACCGAATGGCGCAGCACCGACTGGCCCGACAGAAGCGCGAAAATCTCGCCGGTCATGAAGGTGCGGAAACTCACCACTTCGCCCGCGCTGATATGGGCCCATTTGCAATGGGTTCCGGGCAGACAGAGGACCCCGTCGAAGGCCGGTTCCGCCGACAGGAACCCGGCAATCTGGGTTTCCTCGCCGCGCATCACGTCGGCGGGAGAGGCCTGGCTCATGCCCGGCAGGATATGGACCGAAAGCCTTGGATCGCTGGTGTCGACCTTCAGGGCCTGCGAGATGCCCGGCGGCGTGGCGGGGACGGCGACATAGCGCGCCTCCTGCCAGCCTTGCCGCGCCCCCACCATGCCGCAAGCGATGACTGTCAGGCGGCCATTTTCCAGAAGGTCGTTAGCGATCAGGTCAAGCAGGACAGGTTCGAACCCCTCGGGTTTGAGCGTACCCATGCCGCGATCCGACCGCGCCTCGCCCAAGACCTCGCCCGAAGGACCCATCCGCCAGAGCCTCAGGTTGCTGGTGCCCCAGTCGACGGCGATCCAGGCGGCGCGCTCGGTCTGGCCGCTCATCCGGTCACCACCACGCCGCCGTCGATCACCAACGCCTGCCCGGTCATCATCTTCGAAATGTCCGAAGCGAGGAAAAGCGTGCCGCCCACCACATCCTCGGGGCCAAGCGTATCCTTCAGGCACTGCCGGTCGAGATGCTTCGAGAGGCCTTCGGGCGTTACCCAGAGGTCTTTCTGCTTTTGCGTCAGCACCCAGCCGGGGGCGAGCGCGTTGACCCTGATCCGGTCCGGCCCGAACTCGCGGGCGAGGCTGCGGGTCATGCCGTTGATGGCGGAATTCGCGGTCGTGTAGAGCGTGTAGCCCGCATTTCCCATCATGTAGCTGATCGAGGAAAAGTTGACGATCGAACCGCCGCCCAGTGCCCTCATGCCGGGCACGATCGCCTGAATGGCAAAGAAATAGGCCTTGAGATTGATGGCCATCGACCAGTCCCAGAAGGCCTCGTCGACCTCCATGACGTCATGGCGCTTGTCGTTCGCCGCATTGTTCACGAGCACCCGGACCGGTCCGTGCGCTTCGGCGGCCTGATCGACGGCGGCCTTCAGCGCGGCCGTGTCGGTGATGTCGCAGGGGATGAACAGCGGCCGGTTGCCGGTCTCTTCCGCCATCCGGTCGCAGAATTCGGTGGAGTCCGAGCGTTGCACGAAGGCGACCTTCGCGCCCTGCCGGAGGAAGCCTTCGGTCAGGCTCGCGCCGATGCCCGACCCGCCGCCGGTGATGAAGACGGAGGCGCCCTTAAGGTCGTGGAACGTGGCTGGCAGTTGCATCAATGGCTCTCCCGCGTGACGGGCCTTGTGTCCTTGCCGACGAGGAAATCAAGGTCGGCGCCGCGGTCGGCCTGCAACACATGGTCGATATAGAGCTTCGCGTACCCACGCGTGTAGGGGCTTTCCTCGGGCGTCCATGCCGCGCGCCGGGCCGCAAGCTCTGCCTCGCTGACCAGCAGTTCCAGCACGCCCGCCTTGGCCGAAACCCGGATTCGGTCGCCGGTCTTGACCAGCGCGAGCGTGCCGCCCGCCTGTGCCTCGGGCGAGACATGCAGGATCACCGTGCCGAAGGCGGTGCCCGACATGCGCGCGTCCGAGATGCGGATCATGTCGCGCACGCCCTGCTTCACCAAAGCGCGCGGGATCGGCATGTTGCCCACTTCCGGCATGCCGGGATAGCCTTTCGGCCCGCAGCCTTTCAGGACGAGGATCGTCTCGGCCGTCACGGCCAAGTCCTCGCGGTCGATATTGGCCTTCATGTCCTCGATGCTTTCAAAGACATGCACCACGCCTTCATGTTCCAGAAGCGCGGGTGTGGCGGCGGACGGTTTCACTATGGCGCCGTTCGGCGCGAGGTTGCCCTTCAGGACCCGTATGCCGGCAGCGGGCTTCACCGGATCGGCGAAGGGGCGGATCACATCGCGGTTCCAGCAGCCCGCGCCTTCGGCATAGGCGGCGATATCCTTGCCCATCACCGTTGTGGCCCTGCGCAAGTGACCCGCGAGTTCCTTCAGCACCACCGGCATGCCGCCCGCATAAGCGAAATCCTCCATCAGATATTTGCCCGAGGGCATGCAGTTGACCAGCAGCGGAACGTCCGACCCGATCTCGAAATCCTTGAGCGTCAGGTCCACGCCCACCCGGCCCGCAATGGCCAGCAGATGGACGACGGCATTCGTTGACCCCCCGACGGCGGCATTGGCGAGGATCGCGTTTTCGAAGGCCGCCCGCGTCATCACTTTCGACGGGCGCAGGTCCTCATCCACCATCTCGACGATGCGCCGCCCGGTCAGATGCGCCAGCGCCATGCGGCGGGCATCGACGGCGGGAAGCGCGGCATTCGTGGGCAGGCTCATCCCCATCGCCTCGACAAGGCTTGCCATGGTCGAGGCGGTGCCCATCGTCATGCAGACGCCTTTCGAGCGGCTCATGCCGCTTTCCGCCGCCATGAAATCCTTCAAGGTCATCTCGCCCGCGCGGACGGCTTCGGAAAATTTCCAGACGTCGGTGCCCGACCCGATGTCCTTGCCCTGCCATTTGCCGTTCAGCATCGGACCGGAGGAGACAACAATTGCGGGCAGATCGACCGAGGCCGCGCCCATCAGCTGGCCCGGTGTTGTCTTGTCGCAGCCGCCCAGGAGAACCACGCCGTCCATCCCGTAGGCGCGGATCGATTCCTCGACATCCATGGCCAGAAGATTGCGGAAGAGCATGGCGGTCGGCTTCATCTGGGTCTCACCCAGCGACATGACCGGAAACTCGACCGGGAAACCGCCCGCCTCCCACACGCCGCGCTTCACGCCTTCGGCAAGGTCGCGCAGGCCCGAGTTGCAGGGCGTCAGTTCCGACCAGGTATTGCAGATGCCGATCACCGGGCGGCCGTCGAAGACATGATCAGGGAAGCCCTGGTTCTTCATCCAGGACCGGTGGATGAAGCCGTCCTTGTCGAGCTTGCCATACCAGGCGCGGTTGCGGCGGTTCTTTGTCATGATGCCTTCGGGGATTGCGGAGCGTCGGGGAGCCTCCGGCGGAGGTATTTGGGCCAAGATGAAAGGGCAAGTCTCATGCGGCCCTCGATGTTCGCACCCAGGCGGGCAGCCAGTCGCCATGGGCGGCAATCAGATCGTCGATCAGCGCGCGGATCTGGCCAAGGTCCAGTTCGGCCGCCGTATGCGGGTCGAGCATGGCGGCATGATAGATATGATCGCGGTTCTCGGTCATCAGGGCCGCAACGGTCAGTTCCTGCACGTTCACGTTTGTGCGCATCAGCGCGGTCAGTTGCGGGGGCAGGTCGGTGACCGGTGTGGGCTGGATGCCGTTCGCATCGACAAGGCAGGGCACCTCGACCGCAGAGCCTTCGGGCAGTTGCGGGATCAGGCCACGGTTCGCGACATTGCCGTAAATGACCGCAGGTGCGCCGGTGGTGACCGCATTCATAATCGTGGCGGCATATTCGTGGCTTTGCTTCACTTCGATCCGGTCGGCCTTGCGGTATTGATCGGCCTGCGCTTTCCAGGCGGCGACCTGTTCCTCACAGCGCCTGGGATATTCGTCGAGCGGGATACGGAAGCGCTCGATCAGGTCGGGGCGGTGGGACTTGATGAACCAGGGCACATATTCGGCAAAATGTTCGGAGCTTTCGGTGACGAAATGCCCCAGATGCATCATCACCTCATAGCGCACGAGGTTGGGGCAGCGCGGGTTCCAGCTGCTTTCCAAGGGGATGCGGCCCGCGCGGTAGCCCTCACGGAGTGCGGGGTAGAGGTCGCGGATCGTGCCGTCGGGTTGGCGCTGGCCGAACTCCAGGTAGAAGGCCATGTGGTTGATGCCGCCCGCCCGGTAGACGAGCGTCGCGGGGTCCACCCCGAGATCGCGGGCCAGTTCATGGGCAGTGCCCTGCACCGAATGACAAAGGCCCACCTGCCGGATCTCCGGGTAGCGCGCGGCGATGGCCCAGGTGTTGATCGCCATCGGGTTGACGTACTGGAGGAGGATCGCATCCGGGCAAAGCGCGCGCATATCCTCGCAGATCGCCCAGAGATGCGGCACGGTCCTGAGACCCCGCATGATGCCGCCCACACCCAATGTGTCGGCGATGGTCTGACGCAGGCCATGCGCTTTGGGAATGTCGAAGTCGGTGACGGTACAGGGCCGGTAGCCGCCGATCTGGAAGGCGACGATGACGAAATCCGCGCCAGCCAGAGCCGCCCGGCGGTCGGTGTGGGTTTCGACCTTCGCGCCGGTACCGAGGGTCGAGACCAGCTTGCGCGCCACCAGCGCGCTTTCGGCCAGCCGTTCACCGTCGATATCCATCAGCGCGATGGTCGCGTCGGCAAGCGCAGGGAAATGCAGCGCATCACCGATGATGTTCTTCATGAAGACGGTCGAGCCCGCTCCGATGAAGGCGATTTTCGTCATTTGACCGCTCCGAGTGTCAGACCGGCGATGAAATGCCGCTGCATGAGGAAGAACATGGCGACGGGCGGCACGGCGGCGAGGATCGAACCTGCGCTGACCAGATGCCATTGTGCGATCCATTGACCGTTCAGTGAAGAAAGCCCTGCGGTGATCGGCTGCGACTCCGGTGAGTTCGACAGAACGGTGGCCCAGAAGAAATCGTTCCAGATGAAGGTGAAGATCAGGACCGACAGCGCCGCGATGGCTGGCCGCATCAGCGGCAGGACCACGTACCAGAAGATCCGGACCTCGCTGACGCCCTCGACCCGCGCCGCCTCGATCAGCTCGAACGGCAGGGCCTTGATGAAATTACGCATGAAAAGCGTGCAGAAACCGGTCTGGAAAGCGATGTGGAACAGCGCGAGCCCGTACCAGCTGTTGTACATGCCGAGGTGAAGCGTGAGGTCGCGGACCGGCACCATCAGGATCTGAAAGGGTACGAAATTGCCCGCGACGAACAGGAAGAAGACCAGAAGGTTCGAGCGGAAGCGGTAGATCGCCAACGCAAAGCCGGTCATGCACGACAGGGCCACGGCGCCGATCACTGTCGGTATCGTGACCTTGAAGGAATTGAGCATATAGGCGCCCATCGGCGAATTGGCGAAGACGTCGCGGTAGTTCGAAAAGGCGAGCGACGAGGGCATGCCGAAATAATTGCCCTGCGCGAGGTCCGAGGCCGGGCGGACCGAGGTAACGGCGACGCCGATCAGCGGCAGGAGCCAGAGGATCAGCGCGACAGGCACGGCGATCCTGTAAAGCCACTGGGCGGGGGCGGATGTCTGTTCGATGGGTCTGGGAAACATCGCTGGGCCCCTTACCGTTCGCTCTCGTCGCGCCACATCTTCCAGATGAAGCCCGAGATGAAGACCATCATGATCGCGAAGAGAACCACGGCAATTGCCGCGCCATAGCCCATGCGGTAGCCGTATTCGGAAAGCGCCTGTTCGTACATGTAGAAGGACAGGACGCGCGACGATCCGTAAGGCCCGCCGTCGGTCATGATCGAGACAAGGTCAAAGGACCGGAGCGCCCCGATCACCGTGACGACAACCGCGATGAAGGTCGCGGGCCGAAGCTGCGGCAGGACGACATACCAGAGCATCCGCCAGCCCTTCGCGCCATCGAGCCGCGCCGCCTCGATCTGGTCGGGGGCGACATTGTTGAGACCGGTGAGGTAGAGGATCATCACATAGGCGATCTGCGGCCAGAGGCCAGCCGCGATGATGCCGTAAGTGACAAAGCGGTCATCGGCGAGGATCGCGATGCTTTGGCCGGTCAGAAGCTCGATGAGTTTGTAGAAGAGGCCGAAATCGGGCGCGTAGAACCAGGAAAAGATCAGGCCGACGACGACTTGCGAAATCACGAAGGGGAAGAAGAAGAGCGACTTATATAGCCGCATGCCGGTGATCGTCTGGTTGAGGAAGATCGCGATGAAAAGGCCCGCCGGAACGGCAAGCAGGTAGAGGATCAGCCAGATGACGTTGTTCTTCAGCGAGGTGTAGAAGGCGTCATCATCCCACAGCTCGACATAGTTCGCGGTGCCGATCCAGACCTTCGCGCCCAGCCCGTCCCAGTCGTAGAGACTGATCCACAGGCTTTGGAAGATCGGGATGATTACATAGACCGCAAACATGAAAAGGCCGGGCGCCAGGAAAAGCCAGGGCGCGATGCGGCGCTGGTTCGATTTCCAGAAGTCGGTCATGGCTTCGCCTTCAGTCCGGAAGGGCCGGGCGACGAAACCGCCGCCCGGCCAGGGTCGATTATTGATAGACCTTCTGGCGGATTTTCTCGAGCCGTTCGAGGATCGCATCAAGGTTTTCCGGCTTCACCATGAATTCCTGGAAGCCTTCCATCCCGGCCTTGGCCATTTCGGCGGGTGCGTCCCGGTCGAAGAACTGCGCGATCCCGCCGTCCGCCGTCGACAGCATCTGGAAGCCTGCCTGCAGGAACGGATCGTCGGCAACGGTCGATGCCTTGTTGATCGGCAGCTGTCCCATGGCGGCGTTGATCTTGTTCTGGGCGTCCGCCGAGGCGAGATAGGCAAGGAACTTCTTCGCATCGTCGACATTCTTGGCGCCCGACGGGATATGGACCGTGTCGGTCGGGGCCTCTTCGGCGCGGGCGATACCGGGGGTGATTTCCGGGAAGCCCATGAAGCCCAGATTGTCGTTCGTCATCCCGCCTTCCTTGAAGACGGCGACGGCGAAGTTGCCCATCACATAGTTCGCGGCCTTGCCCTGCACCAGAAGCGCTGCCGCATCCTGCCAGTCGATTGCTGCATGGTTCTTGGTGACGTAGGGCTGGATCTTGGCCCATTCCGCGAAGGTCGCGCGCACCTTGTCATCCGTCCAGGCAACCTTGCCGGCCGTAAGGTCCATGTGGAACTCGTAGCCATTGGTGCGCAGGTTCAGATAGTCGAAGATGCCAGCCCCCGGCCACAGGGCCTTGGTGCCGGTGGTGATGCAGTCGATGCCCGCGGCTGCGAATTTCTCGCAATTGGACACGAACTGGTCCCAGCTCACGCCTTCCGGTCCCGGAACGTCCACACCCGCCGCCTTGTAGGCGTCGCGGTTAAAATAGATGCCCCACTGGTAGTAGGTATAGGGTACGCCCCATTGCTTTCCGTCGATGGTCATCGAGGCGAGCGCTGAGCCGAGCGAATCCTTCAGCCCGTTCGCTTCCCAGACATCCGAGACATCCATGAACTGGCCCGAAGTCACGAAAGGCGCCATCCGGTTGCCCGCGTACCAGTTGGCAAGGTCCGGCGCGTCCGCGGTCAGGAAGTTCCGGATCGCGGTCTTGTAGCCTTCATGGTCGAAATTGTTCAGCTGGATGTCGATGTCGGGGTTTGCTGCCTCGAAATCGGCGATCACCTGCTCCATCGCCGCAAGCGGCGCCGGATCGTAATCCGCATTGTACTTCACCACGCGCTTGTCCTGGGCGACGGCTGCCGTTGTCATCAGCAAAGCCGCCGTCAGGGCGAGCGCGCCCCGTGCGTAATGGACCATTGTATCCTCCCGATGTGGTTCCATTAAGTGAAACTAAGTCTTGAATATTGAAAACTATGTCCGCTATCCTCTAACCTGTCAACTGAGTCGCAGGGGTAAGGCGCATGGGCAGCGAAGGTCATGCCGACGGAACGGTGGGGAAGGCACTCGATGTGCTTGAAATGGTTGCCGATCAGGGCGGCCCCGTCCGCTTTTCCGATCTGCTCGCATTATCGCACTATCCCAAGGCAACGCTTTACCGACTGCTGCAGACGCTGGTGAACCAGGGGATGCTCTCGCAGGATCTGGACAGCGGCGCCTACAGGATCGGCGTCCGGCTCGTCCGGCTTGCCCATAATGCCTGGGCGCAAAGCTCGCTCGCGCCGCTCGCCCGGCCGCATCTCGATGCGCTGGCGGCCGAAGTGGGCGAGGCGATCCATCTGGCGCAGATCGACAATGGCCATATCCTGTTCGTCGACAAGCGCAAGACGACCAACATGTTCGAAACGCTGGCCCAGGCGGGGCGGGTGGCGCCGGCCTATTGCACCGGCGTGGGCAAGGCGATCCTCGCCTTCCTGCCTGAGGCGTCGCGCGACAAGGTCATGCCGCAGCAGTCCTTTCACCCCTATGCGCCCGCCACCCATACCGGCCCGGCATCGCTGCTGGCGGAACTTGAGATCATCCGCGCCGAAGGCGTTGCCTTCGACCGGGAAGAGCACGAGCGCGGCATCATCTCGATCGCGGCGCCGATCCGGTCGCGTGCGGGCCGGGTTATCGGGGCGGTGTCGATCGCAACCTCGACCTCGCGCCACACGCTTGAGGAACTGAATGCGTTGAAACCCCGGCTTCTGCACTGCGCCGCCGCCATCGGCGCCGAGGCGGAGAGCTGGCAGTTTCCAGAGATTGTCTAGCGGAGGGATGGAATGGCCGGCGTAACTCTGACGAATGTCGTGAAGAAGTTCGGGCCCGTCGGGGTCATTCACGGCGTTGACCTCGATATCGGCGATGGTGAGTTCTGCGTTTTCGTCGGCCCCTCGGGCTGCGGCAAGTCCACGCTTCTCAGGATGGTTGCCGGGCTCGAACAGACCACATCGGGCGCGATCCGGATCGGCGCGCGCGACGTGACCGCCCTTGACCCGGCAGAGCGTGGCGTGGCGATGGTCTTTCAGACCTACGCGCTTTATCCGCACATGACGGTGGCCGAGAACATGGGCTTCGGCCTGAAGATGACCGGCCACCCGAAGGAAGAGATCAGGGCAAAAGTCGCCGAGGCGAGCCGCATCCTGAAGCTTGACCCCTATCTCGACCGCAAGCCCAAGGCCCTGTCGGGCGGCCAGCGCCAGCGTGTGGCGATCGGCCGCGCCATCGTTCGGGGGCCGGAGGTGTTTCTCTTCGACGAACCCCTGTCGAACCTCGATGCCGAACTCCGAGTCGACATGCGGGTCGAGATCGCACGGCTGCACAAGGAAATCGGCGCGACGATGATCTATGTGACCCATGATCAGGTCGAGGCGATGACCTTGGCCGACAAGATTGTGGTGCTGCGCGCCGGAAAGATCGAACAGGTCGGCAGCCCGATGCAGCTTTACAGCGACCCAAACAACAGGTTCGTGGCGGGCTTCATCGGTTCGCCCAGCATGAATTTCCTTGAAGGTCGGGTCGAGACGGGCAGGGTGCGCATCGCGGCGCTTGGCGATGTGGCGGTCTCGACGAAAGTGGCCCTGCCTGCGGAAGGCGGAACGGTGCTTGTCGGTCTCAGGCCGCAGCACCTGACGGTGACGCCGGGCCCCTCTGCCATCACGCTCGACATCCGCGAACGGCTGGGCGGCGTGTCCTACGATTACCTCACAGCACCCGGCGGCGCCCGTTTGATCGTTGAGACACGGAACGACGAGACGATTGCCGAAGGGACGCCGGTTCAGGTCGGCTTCGATCCGGCGCACGCACTCTTCTTCGATCCGGTGACCGAACAGCGCCTGCGCTGAACCACCCTTACGAGGAGGCGTTGGAAAACCCCGCCTTTTCGGCTAGCGTCGGCGCATGCAAACCGGCTTTTCTTCCAGCTTCCCCCTGCGACGGGCGCGTGTGCACGAGGTCTGTGGCCCCGGCGCCTTCGCCTTTGCCGCCATCGCGGCCGCCTCCGCTACGGGCCCGGTGATCTGGGTGCGCGAGGGCTGGCTTGCCGACAGCGTGAACCCGGTCGCCGTGGCCCGTTTCTTCGATCCCGCGCGCCTGCTTCTGGCGCTTGGCAAGGACCAGACCGACAGCCTCGCCGTGACTGAAGAGGCGCTCAAGGACGGCGCCGCGCCCTTCGTGGTGGTGGAAGTCACGCGGCCCCTGGACCTGCGCGAGGGGCGAAGGCTCCAGCTTGCCGCCAAGGCGGGCCGGGCGACGGGGCTGTGCCTGATCCCCGAAGGCATGGGCTCGAACGCCGCCGAGACCCGATGGCAAGCCGCACCCCTCTTCGATCCAGGCGCGCGGGACTCGACTCTGATGCGGTGGGAAAGTATCAAGAACAAATCGGGAACACTTGGCGCCTGGCATGTTCGTTGGAATGAAGAAACGCGTCATCTGCATGTGGTTTCCCCGGCTGGCGAGCGACCGGGTTCTGCGCGCGCGCCCGGTTGAGGCGCCCTTTGCCCTCACGCTGAAGGACAAGAATGCCGAGCGGCTTTATTGCCTGAACAGAGAGGCCGAGCAGGCGGGCCTTCACCGGGGCATGAGCTTTGCCGACGCCCGCGCCTACTGCCCCGATCTGGTCAGCCGCCCGGCGCGGCCCGATCTTGACGCGCGTTTCCTGACCGCGCTCAGCCGCTGGGCCCGGCTTTATGCGCCCTGGGTGGGGGTGGAGGGCGCGGACGGGCTGGTCTTGGACATCACCGGCACGCCCCATCTCTTCGGGGGCGAGGCGGCGATGCTTGCCGACATGCGCGCCCGCGCTGCGCGGGCGGGGCTGGAACTCAGGCTCGGGCTTGCGGGCACACGCGGCGCGGCCTGGGCGCTTGCCCATTACGGCGAGGGGATCGCGGCACCGGGGGACGAGGCCGAGGCTCTCTCCCCCCTTCCGGTCGCCGCGCTGCGGCTTGAGCCAGAGGTTTCGACCGGGCTTGAACGGGTTGGCCTGCGCCGGATCGGCGATCTTCTGGCCACGGCGCGGGCGCCGCTTTCGCGCCGCTTCGGACCGGGGCTTCTGATGCGGCTCGATCAGGCGCTGGGGCGGGCGCCCGAGGCGCTCTCGCCCCTGGCCGAGCCGCCGCATTACGGATTGCGCCTGACCTTGCCCGAACCGATCGGCCTTGTTGCCGACGTGATGGCGGCCACGGCCCGGCTTCTGGCCCCCCTGTGCGAGCGGCTGAAGGCGAACGGCGCGGGGGCGCGGCGGTTGCAGCTGACCCTCAGGCGCGTCGATCAGGCCAGCCGGCAGGTGGAACTGCGTCTGGCCGGGCCGATGCGCGAGCCCGCCCGCATCCTGCCCTTGTTCGAGCGTGGCATCGCCGAGGTCGACGCGGGCTATGGCATCGACCAGATCCGCCTGGAGGCGGTGACGGTCGAACCGCTCGCCGTCCAGCAGATCGCCATAGGCGCCGCGCGCCAAGAACCCGAACGGCTGGATGACCTCATCACCCGGATCGGCACACGGATCGGGCTGGAGAATATCCGCCGCTTCCTGCCCGCCGACAGCCATATCCCCGAACGCGCCTTCACCCTTGCGCCTGCCGCCTTCAGCCGCCCCGAAGGGGCATGGCTGAACCCGCGCCCGCGGCCCCTGAGCCTCTTTCCGCCCGAACCGATCGCGGGCCGGGGCAATCGCCCGCCCGACCGGTTCCGCTGGCGGCGCATGATGCTGACCACAGGCCAGGCCACCGGGCCCGAACGGATCGCCCCGGAATGGTGGCTGGAGGATGAAGGCTGGCGCGCGGGCCTGCGCGATTACTGGAAGGTCGAGACGCGCGAGGGGCGTCGCCTGTGGCTGTTCCACACACCGGAAAACCCCGGCTGGTTCGTGCAGGGGGAATTCGCATGACGAAGCCTACCTCCCCGCCTGCCTCTCTGCCAGCCGCCGGGTCGCCGCACCGCCTGTTTGATGGGTCGCGCTATGCCGAACTCTGCGTCACCTCGAACTTCAGCTTCCTAACCGGCGCCTCCCACCCCGAAGAACTGGTCTTGCGCGCCGCTGAACTGGGCCTCGATGCCATCGCGATCACCGACCGCAACACGCTCGCGGGCGTGGTGCGCGCCTGGTCGGCGCTGAAGGTGCTGAGGAAGGAGGCCGAGGAAAAGCTGCGCATCCGCTCCTCCCACCGGGTCGATCCCTGCTCGCGGCAGGTGATCGGCACGCCGCAGGATCTGGCCGTGCCGGAAAAGCCTGTCCTGCCGAAGCTGATCGTGGGGGCGCGGCTGGTGCTGACGGACTGCCCGGTCCACTGGCTGGCCCTGCCCACCGACCGCGATGCCTATCAACGGCTGGCGCGGCTTCTGACACTCGGCAAACGCCGGGCGGGCAAGGCCGAATGCCACCTGACGCTCGCCGATCTGGAAGAGGGCTGCCGGGGCATGATCCTGATCGCGCTGCCACCCACCGATCTGGCTGCCGCGCGCCTGCCTATCCAGCGGCTCTGCCGCCGCTATCCGGGGCAGGTCTTTCTTGGCGCGCCGCCGCGCTATGACGGGTCCGATCAGGCCTGGTTCGACGCCTGCGCCCATCTGGCACTGGCCACTTCCGCGCCGATGGTCGCGGTGGGCGATGTGCTGATGCACCGCGCCGCGCGCCGCCAGCTGGCCGATGTGCTGACCTGCCTGCGCGAGGGGATCACCATCGACCGGATCGGCACCCGCGCGCTGCCCAATGGCGAACGCCGCCTGAAGGGCGCCACCGACATGGCGCGGCTCTACCGCGGCCACCCGGCCGCACTGCGCCGCACGCTTGAGATCGCCGCGCGCTGCAGCTTCGACCTGTCGGAACTCAGCTACGATTACCCCGACGAGATCGCCGATGGCGAAAGCCCGCAGGCCCGGCTGGAACGGCTGTCGCGCGACGGGCTGAAACGGCGCTACCCCGGGGGCGCACCGGACCGGGTTCTGGGGTTGATGGAAAAGGAGCTGACGCTCGTGGGCGAGCTGAACTATGCCGCCTATTTCCTCACCGTCCATGACATCGTGTCCGAGGCGCGTTCGCGCGGCATCCTCTGCCAGGGGCGGGGGTCGGCCGCCAATTCGGTCCTGTGCTACCTTCTCGGCATCACCGACGTCTCGCCCGACATGATCGGCATGGTGTTTGAACGCTTCATCTCGCGCCACCGGGGCGAGCCGCCCGATATCGACGTCGATTTCGAACATGAGCGGCGGGAAGAGATCATCCAGTGGATCTATGAAAAATACGGCCGCCATCGCGCGGGCCTCTGCGCGACCGTGATCCATTTCCGCTCGCGTGCCGCGATCCGCGAGGTGGGCAAGGTCATGGGCCTGTCCCAGGATGTGACCGCCGCTTTGTCGGGCCAGATCTGGGGCATGTCGAGCCGGGGGGCGGAGCCCGAGCGTATCCGCGAACTGGGCCTTGATCCGTCCAACCGGCGGCTGGCCCAGACCATCCGCCTCATCGGCGAGATGATCGGCTTTCCCCGTCATCTCAGCCAGCATGTCGGCGGCTTCGTCATCACCCGCGGGCGGCTCGACGAACTGTGCCCGATCGAGAATGCCGCGATGGAGGGGCGCACCGTCATCGAATGGGACAAGGACGATATCGACGCCTTGAACATCCTCAAGGTCGATGTCCTGTCGCTTGGCATGCTGACCTGCCTGCGCAAGTCCTTTGATCTCTTGGAAGAACATGAACGGACCCGCCTCACGCTCGATGCCGTGCCGCAGGAAGATCCCGCGACCTACCGGATGCTGCAGCGCGCCGATGCGGTCGGCGTCTTTCAGGTCGAAAGCCGGGCGCAGATGAATTTCCTGCCGCGCATGAAGCCCGCGACCTTCTATGATCTGGTGATCGAGGTCGCCATCGTCCGCCCCGGGCCGATCCAGGGCGGCATGGTCAAGCCCTATATCCGCCGTCGCCAAGGGCTGGAGGCGCCGGAACCTTTCGGCCCCGCGCTTGCCCGGGTCACCGAAAAGACCCTGGGCGTGCCGCTCTTTCAGGAACAGGCGATGCAGATCGCCGTGGTGGGGGCGGGCTATTCCGCCGAAGAGGCCGACCAGCTTCGCCGCTCGCTCGCCTCTTTCCGGCGGATGGGCACGATCGGCGCCCACCGCGACCGGTTCATCGCGGGCATGCGGGCGAACGGCTATGATCAGGCGATCGCCGAGGCCTGCTTTTCCCAGATCGAGGGTTTCGCCGATTACGGTTTTCCCGAAAGCCATGCCGCGGCCTTCGCCATGCTGACCTATGTCTCGTCCTGGCTCAAATGCCACCATCCGGCGGTCTTCGGTTGCGCGCTTCTGAATTCGCAGCCGATGGGCTTTTACGCCCCCGCCCAGATCGTGCGCGATCTGCGCGACCACGGGGTCGAGGTGCGGCCGATCTGCGTGAACCGCAGCGGCTGGGACAATCATCTGGAACGCCGCGCCGACGGGGCGCTGGCGCTCAGGCTCGGCTTTCGCCAGATCAAGGGCTTCCGGGAGGAGGAGGCGGGCTGGATCGTCGCCGCGCGCGGCAACGGCTATCCCGACCCCGAAAGCCTGTGGCTGCGCGCGGGGCTTTTGCCTGCGGTGCTGGAACGGCTGGCCGAGGCGGACGCCTTCCTGTCGATGGGTCTCAGCCGCCGCGAGGCGCTGTGGGAGGTCAGGGGGATAAGGGGGGCGGCGCCTTTGCCGCTGTTTGCCGATCCGCTTGATGGCGAGGGGCTGGCCGAGCCGCGCGTCACCCTGCCGGCCATGCATCTGGGCGAGGAGGTGGTGGAGGATTACATCGCGCTGCGCCTGACGCTCCGCGCCCATCCGATGGAGCTGTTGCGCCCCGCGCTGCCGGGGCTGACGCCGCATGAGAGGCTGGTCGGCGCCCCCCTCCGCCGCACATCGGTCTGCGGCCTCGTCATCACCCGCCAGCGGCCCGGCACCGCCTCTGGCGTCATCTTCCTGACGCTGGAGGATGAGACGGGTGTATCAAATATCGTTGTCTGGCCAAAGGTTTACGAACGCTTCCGCCGCGCGGTCATGGGGGGCCGCCTCCTCCGCGTCACCGGGCGGCTGGAGCGGGAGGGGATCGTTGTCCACCTGATCGCCGACGAGATCGAGGATATTTCCCACCGCCTCTCCGAGCTTGGCCATCCGATGGACGGGGCGGTGGGCATCACCCATCCCAAGGCCGACGAGGCCCCCCGCCAGCCCCGCAAACCACCCCGCCAGCCGCCGCGGGCGATGCACCCCAGAGAGCAGGCGAAGAGGCTGTTCCCCAGCCGCGATTTCCACTGAATATCCCGTCCCGCAAGCGTCGGCCCCCCGTCCCGCATCCGTCCCGCATCCGTCCCGACAGGGGCGAACGGAAGGGCAAGGGTCTGGAAAGGGTTTGGAGGGGACCGGTACGGCGAAGGGCGCCGAAATCCTTGAAGGTTTTCGGTCCGATTTCTTTTCAAGAAATCGGCGGCGGCGCGGGGGGAGAGGTCAGCCAGCGGACTGGGGCGCGGTTGCAAAAGATGATGATCTGGCCGCCGTTCACGGCCACCCGATAGCCCCGGCGCTGAACTTCGGCCAAGAAGCGGTCCATGCCCGCGAACCGCGACCGGCCGGCGCAGACCTATTCGGATTCCTGCCGACGCAGGAAGAAGAGGGCGAGCAGAAGGCCGAAGACGGCCAGACCCGCCGCGGTCTGCAGGGTGCCGAACTGGTCGGTGGCCGCCGTGACGACGGATTTCAGTGCCCGCGTCTTCGACGAGCCGCCCTCGCCACCCGGGAAACTGTCGGTCAGGACCGCATAGGAGGCCCAGCCGAAAAGGCCGAGCGCGATAATTGCCTGCACATATTTCATGGAGGACCCCTCCGCTGTTGTCGTCTGGGCAAGGTTAACGGCGGAAAGGGGCGGGATTTGGACGCGCCCCAATGCGCGGGGCCATCGCCCCGCGCACGGTCACCGGCCGACACTATCCCGGCCGTGCGCCTGACGCACGGCCAGCGCCCGCCCTCCGGGCGGCGGGCGCATTCGCACCCGCCAGGGCAGGCGCCGTCCGTGCCCAATCGTCCGGTCTTGCCGAGAGCCCCTTGGCGCTGCCTCGCGTCAGCGCCAATCGGACCGGGTAACGCGCCACTGGCGCGTTACCTGCCGGTCCTCTGGGGGGGCGCAGGCCACTCTGCAGATGATGCAGTTGTGGGTAGGATGTGGAGTCAAACAAACCAGTTGCGGACGGAAGGGGGCGGTGCTTGCGAATTAGAGAGCGTATCTGATGGTTGAATTCTTTAGAAATAGCCCTTAGGTTGGTAGTCGGCAGCCATGCGCCGGACAAAGCCAGAGTGGCCGATAGGTCGCAGGCGGTGACGCAATCATGGCCCGGGGGGCTGCCGACCACTCACCTGAAGCGAAGCAAGATTTCAGTTTGTGCAGGGTCCAAGTGGGCCTTTTCGATATTTGGCAAGAGCTTCAGCCCGTAACTGAGGTAGTTACCATTTCTGTTGTAAATATTACCTGCCAACTCCCGAATGTAGGTTCCCTCAACATTCCCATAAACGTCCTTCTCAAGCGCAGCGGCAACAGCGCTTACGCCACAATCAGCAATCTGAAGCCCTGCCTTCCTTGAGTGATCTTGAGCCTCAACGGCTTCAATGTCGATCGTCGGCCAGTGAACACTCGTTTCGGGGCTATCCCTCAGCCGCCGCAGATACTCCTTAAATCCATCGTAGCTCAATCCGCCGCGACGAGAAAAAATTATCTTTGCACGACCATCGCCTTCTCGGACCAAGGGGCGGAGATCGCGGCAGAGCCAAGAAACACGTTCTATCAGATACCTTGTTAGATAAAAGTATAGTTGGTTTTTCGCGGCAAAAACGGAAGCCTCCGGCGCGGTCTTTAGGCCTGCTACGACAGCGAACCTAACTGGCTTGCCAGAAATGATCTGCGCAGCTCGCCTCTTCTGATTGTGGTTGAAATCTTTGAAGTGAATTGAACGCCCCTGTTTTTGCGGGGCGCACTCAGACTTGATCGAGTCGCGCAAAGTAACAAGTTCAAGGTCTCGGCTGGCCCGTACGATACATGCGCCAATTACAAGCCAGTGAGAGGCGCCGCCGCTCGCCCCGGGGTTCCGAAACTTTGCGAGACCGTCGTCGCCGGATTCGTCAATATAGACAATATAGGAATGGGACATAAGCCAAAACTAAGCCCTAAATTACACTTGTCTAGGCCCGTAGAAACTTCACACCAACCGCTCCACCTCCTTCGCCGCCCGCACGAAATCCGCAAACAAGGGATGGGGCGCGAAGGGTTTGGACTTCAGTTCCGGGTGGAACTGGACGCCGATGAACCAGGGGTGGTCCTTCCATTCGACGATCTCCGGGAGACGCCCGTCGGGCGACATGCCGGAGAAGATCAGGCCGCATTTCTCCAGCCGGTCGCGGTATTTGATGTCGACCTCGTAGCGGTGGCGGTGGCGTTCCTCGATCGTGGTGTCGCCATAGACCTCGGCCACCTTTGAGTCCGCCGCCAGCATCGCCGTATAGGCGCCAAGCCGCATGGTGCCGCCCTTGTCGTCGTCCGCCTTGCGGCTGACGGTGTGGTTGCCCTGCACCCATTCCTTCAGGTGATAGACGACCGGCTCGAACCGCTTCTCGCCCTTTTCATGGTCGAATTCCTCGGATCCCGCGCGGGTGACGCCGGCCATGTTGCGGGCGGCCTCGATCACCGCCATCTGCATGCCGAGACAGATGCCGAGGTAGGGCACGCCCTTTTCGCGGGCGAATTGCGCGGCCTTGATCTTGCCTTCCGTCCCCCGCTCGCCGAAGCCGCCGGGGACGAGGATGGCGTGGAAGGCCTCGAGCCACGGTGCGGGGTCTTCGCGTTCGAAAATCTCCGCGTCGATCCATTCGGCCTTCACCCGCACGCGGTTGGCCATGCCGCCATGGGTCAGCGCCTCGGCGATGGATTTGTAGGCGTCTTCGAGCTGCGTGTACTTGCCGACGATGGCCACGCGCACCTCGCCCTCGGCATGGGTCAGACGGTCCATCACGTCGGTCCAGCGGTCGAGGTTCGGTTTTGGCGCGGGCGAGATGCCGAACGCGTCCAAGACCGCCTGGTCAAGGCCCGCGCGGTGATAGGCGAGGGGGGCCTCGTAGATGGTGGACAGGTCATAGGCGGGGATCACCGCCTCTTTCCGCACGTTGCAGAAGAGCGCGATCTTTTCGCGTTCGCGGTCGGGGATCGGATGTTCGGACCGGCAGACCAGCACGTCGGGCGCAAGGCCGATGGATTGCAGTTCCTTGACCGAATGCTGGGTGGGCTTGGTTTTGAGTTCACCGCTCGCCGCGAGATAGGGGAGGAGCGTCAGGTGCATCAGGATCGACTGGCCGCGCGGGCGTTCGTGGATGAACTGGCGGATCGCCTCGAAGAAGGGCAGGCCCTCGATGTCGCCCACGGTGCCGCCGATCTCGCACAGCATGAAATCGACCTCTTCCTCGCCGATGCGAAGGAAGTCCTTGATTTCATTGGTGACGTGGGGAATGACCTGGATGGTTTTGCCAAGGTAGTCGCCGCGGCGCTCCTTCTCCAGCACGTTGGAATAGATCCGGCCGGAGGAGATGGAATCGGTCTTGCGGGCATGGACGCCGGTGAAACGTTCATAATGGCCGAGGTCGAGGTCGGTTTCGGCGCCGTCGTCGGTCACGAAGACCTCGCCATGCTCAAAGGGCGACATCGTGCCGGGGTCGACGTTCAGGTAAGGATCGAGCTTGCGGAGCCTGACCGAATAGCCACGGGCCTGCAAAAGCGCGCCAAGCGCCGCCGATGCCAGCCCCTTGCCAAGCGAAGAGACCACACCGCCGGTGATGAAGATATAGCGCGCCATGTCTGCTACTGCCCCCGTGAGGAAATGTTTTTCTCTGACCGCAAGCCTTCCGGCGCGCAGCATCACGGGAGTCAAGATATATCCGATTCGGCCCGGACCCGCAACCGGACCGCAAGATTTTGAGGGCGATTTTCGCCGCCCTCCCAAGAATAGTGGTCTGATCTAGTTCGACGGCGCGGTGCCTGCAGGCGCGGGTTCAACCGGCGGCGGCAGGAGATCGCCTTCCGGCAGTGCCGGGGCGTCGGTCGGTGCCTCGCTGGCCGGAGCCGCGGCGGGGGCGGTTTCGATCACCGACGATCCGGCGGCATTGCGTGCGGCGAGGACGGTGAGCGTGATCGAGGTGGCGATGAAGCCTGCCGCGAGGATCCAGGTCAGCTTGGTCAGCGCGTTGGCCGCGCCGCGCGCGGTCATGGCGCCGCCGCCCGACAGAAGCGCGCCGCCCTCGTTCCGCTGCAGAAGCACGACCCCGATGAGGAGAAGCGCGAGGATCAGGTGAACGGTGAGGATGACGTTTTCCATGGGACCCGGTCTGGTGGCTGACGCGCTTATCTAGGCGCAGAGCGGCAGGGGTGCAAGGCGTTTCAGGCGCCGTCTGGCGCCTGAAACCGATGTTCTGTGGCAACGGCGAGCGTCTAGGCGCGCAAAGCGCGGATCAGGGCGGTTGCGAGTTGCGCGGAAGAGGCGGGGTTCTGACCGGTCAGCAGGCTGTCGGCCTCGACCACATGTGGTGCGAATGCCGGCCCGGCAGTGAACGCCGCGCCCGCTGCCCGCAGGCTGTCTTCCAGAAGGTGCGGCACTACCTTGTCGAGCCCCACGGCCAACTCTTCGGCATTGCTGAAGCCGGTCAGCGCCAGGCCTTCCAACGCACGGCCGTCGGGCCCGCTAGCAATGTTCAGCAGAGCCGCGACACCATGGCAGACGGCGGCGACCGGTTTTCCCGCCTGCCGGGCCGAGGCGATAAGCCGCGCGATATGCTCATCGGGGAAGAAATCCCACATCGTGCCGTGGCCGCCTGCGAAGAAAAGCGCATCATAGCTGTCGGCGTTCGGGATCGTCGCCAGTGGTGTCGTATTTTCCAAGGCGAGGATCGCCACCGGGTCGTCGCGGAAGGCCCGGGCCTCGGCGGTGAGGAAATCGGCAGTGAGGCTGTTTGGGTCGAGCGGCACAGCCCCGCCCGCGGGCGAGGCCAGCGCGACCTCAAATCCGGCCTGCCGGAATTGCTGGTAGGGGGCGGCCAGCTCTTCGAGCCAGAGGCCGGTCTTGTGTCCGGTCTGGCCCAGATCCGCATGCGACGTGGCAATGATCAGCACGCGCGCCGCGCGGGCACGGTCGTTGGACATAGTCTTCTCCTTGGTTGGTCGGGGTTAACTGGTGTGGGCTAATGCTCCGCGACCGCAACCTGATGGGCGCGGCGCGCCCAGAGTGTCAGGCTGTCGGTATAGTCCTGAACGGCCTCCGGCACCGCGAGATATCGCTCGACGATCGCGTCGTGGTTCCCGGCGCGGTAGCTGAAGGGCGGCAGGGTCATGTCGGGTGGCGCGCAGCCACGATGCAGGTAGAGAGCGCCCTTCATGACAAAACCGAACTGCACGCCAAAGAGCCGCAGCGCCGCCCCGGCGAAGAACCGGCTGGTCGACACAGGCCCGAGCGGCAGGAGCTGTTCGGCCAGTTCTGCCGCGCGGGCCCTGGATAGGTTGGCGGTCTTCATTGCCGGGCGAGTCCGTCGAATTCAGCCTCGATCATCCGGGCAAGACTTTCCTTGTCCTCACCCGCCCGGATCAGGACGAGCACGCCCTGATAAAGCGCCAGAAGCCGCATCGCACCGGCCTCGACAGCCGGTCCCGGCAGACCGGCCGCGCCCAGCCGGTCGGCGAAGAGGTCGCGCAGCGTCGCGAGCCCGGCCACGGTGGGGCCGGGTACGGGTGCGCCGCCGCCGAACTCCACGGCGGTGTTGGTGATCAGGCACCCGTAGGACCCGCCGTCGGGTTCTTGCAGCAGGGTCAGGAACAGGGTCTTCAGCCCGTCGATGCCGCGCCCGGTAGCAGCGTAGGCGGCAATCCTGCGGGCGAGGACGGTGCGGTTGTAATGTTCGAGTGCTGCCGCGAAGAGACCGTCCTTGTCGCCGTAGCTGTTGTAGATGCTGCCGGTCGTAAGCCCGGTCGCGGCGCTCAGATCCTTGATCGAGTTGCCAGCATAACCGCGCTTGCGGAAGGCATGCATGGCGGCGGTCAGGACTTTCTCTTCATCGAATTCGCGCGTGCGGGGCATGGCATCCTTATTTAGAGCAATCATTATATAATGATGATTCTAAAATCAAGTCAACCCTGCTCAGACCGGAGAACATGAAATTCAGTTGGCCCTTGCTGTGCCGGTAGGATCAGCCCGCGGAAGGAAATGTGCAGGCAGCCGAGCTGCCTGCACTGGCCTTAGACGATGATGAAATCGGCAGCCGTGAGGGCGAGGCCGGTGGAGAGATTGGCGAAAAGCATCTTTGCCCCCGCGCCACTGCCGTCGGCGTCGTAATAGAGCTTGCCGTCGTCGATGTCGTAGATCACCCGCTGTCCTGCCGTCGTGGCGTCGCCCGAGGTGTTGGCCGCGAACAGCGCTGCCGACATCGCCCCGGTCGTCAGCCCGAGCCCGGTCATGATGTCATTGTCGAGCGCGATCGTATCGTCCGCGACCGAGAAATCGCCGAGCGTATCGACGTTGGTGACGTCATTCAGCGCGGTCTTGAAGACGAAGAGATCTTGGCCGAGATCGCCGTAAAGCACGTCATTGCCGTCATCGCCGCGCAGCGTGTCATTGTCCTTGCCGCCGCGGATCGTGTCGTTTCCGTCGCCGCCCTGCAGAAGATCGTCGCCGACATTGCCATTCATCAGGTCGGCCCCCGCCTCGCCGCGGATCGTATCGTTGCCTGCCCAGCCGGACAGGACATTGTTGCCGGAATTCCCGTACATGAGGTTGGCGAGCCTGTTGCCGGTTCCGTCGATATCGGCCGTGCCGGTCAGGGTCAGATCCTCGACGAAACTCACCCCGGTATAGGCGGCGAGCGCAAAGCTGACCGAGCTTTCCACCCGGTCATAGCCGCCGAGATCGGTCGCGTCGCTGTCGGTCTGGGTCTCGTAGACCCGGTCGCCCAGACTGTCGACCACATAGACGTCATTACCCTTGGCGCCGAACATGCTGTCGTCGCCCGTGCCGCCGTCGAGACGGTCATCCCCCGCCCAGCCCGCCAGCAGGTCATTGTCCGCGCCGCCATAAAGCGTGTCAAATCCCCTGCCACCGATCAGCAGGTCGGCACCATCATCACCAGACAGGACATCATAGCCGATATCGCCGTAAAGCGTGTCGGCGCCGGCGTTGCCGTGCAGGCTGTCGGCGCCGATGTCGCCGGTCAGCGAATCGTCGAACGTGGTTCCTACATAGTCGATCCCGGTCGCGGGCGCGGTGTAGGTCACCGGCGCGGTGCGGGGGTCGAATATCTGGCTACGGATCGCGGCGCCGCTTGTGTCTGCGCCCGTAGCGCTCGTGTCGGTCCAGGTGACGACGAAGCGGCCGTCGGCAAGGACGGAGACCTGCGGGTCGAACTGGTCGCCGACGGTGGTTGCGTTGACAAGGAATTCGGCCACGGAAACGCTGCCGTTAGCGTTGAAGACCTGGGCGCGGATCGCGCGCTGATCGCTGTCGTCGCTCGACTGGCTGTTGTCTGCCCAGACCACCACAAAGCGCCCGTCGGGCAGGGCGGCGATAGCGCTGTGTTCCTGGCCGGAGGTTGTTGTCGCGTTGATGACGAAGTCATTGGCGAGTGCGTTGCCGGACGAATCGAAGACCCGCCCGCGGATGGCCGAGCCGTCGGTGTCGGCGCCGGTCGCGCTGCCATCGGTCCAGGTCACCACGAAACCACCGCCTTCCAGTGCCGTGACGGCGCTTTCGCGCTGGTTGCCGGCGGTCGTCGTATTGATCAGGAATTCGGTCCCGGTAGTGCTGCTGTTGGTGGTGAAGACCTTGCCGCGGATCGCGCCGGAATTTGTGTCGCCGCCGGTCTGGCTGTTGTCTGTCCAGGTGACGACGAAGCCACCATTCGCAAGGCCGGTCACCGAGCTTTCGGCCTGATCAAGCGAGACGGTGGTGTTAACGAGGAACTCAGAGCCGCTTGGTGCGCCCGCGCTGGTGAAGTGCTGGCCGTGGATTGCCTGATTGCTAGCATCGCCGAGCGTCAGATCACCGTCCGTCCATGTGACGACGAAGCTGCCGTCCGACAGTTCGGCGATCGCGGGCGCGAGCTGGAGCCCGGTCGGGCTGGCATCGACCACCATCTCCGCCACAGCCACGCTGCCGTCGGCGTTGAAGATCTTGGCGCGGATATCATAGGCGTTCGCGCCCGCGATCTGGCTGCCGTCGACCCAAACGACCGCGAATCGACCGCCGCTCAAAGCGATGACATGTGCATCCTGCTGCTCGTTTGCGGTGGTGTCGTTGACTAGGAAAGCGGCCCCGACGGCAGCTCCGGTTGCGTCGAGAATTTGCCCGTAGACCCCCTTTGACGACGTGTCGAGACTTGCGGCGCTGTCATCGGTGAAGGTGACGATGAAATATCCGTTCGTCAGTGCGGTCACCGAACTTTCGGTCTGATTGAAACCGGTGATCGTGGTGTTGACGATGAACTCGGAACCGTAGGTGGGGACGGACATTCGCTACTCCGGGCGCAAGAAGGATCGGGACAGTGTCGCATCCTACGCGAAGCGTTAACAGAATGTGGCGAGAAAATGGCGCGGCGCGCGAACAATTTTGCGATGGCGCGGGATTGTGCGGGTTCCGGCAACGGCCAGGTTGGGCGGCTTACTCACTCCGCTCGCACACCGCCGAGAGCTTGTTGCCGTCGGGGTCGCGGACGTAAGCCGCGTAGAAGCTGGCGCCATAGGGTCTGAGGCCGGGCGCGCCCTCGTCGCTGCCGCCGTTGGCGAGTGCCGCCTTGTGGAAGGCATCGACGGCGGCACGGCTTTCGGCCTCGAACGCGGGCATGGTTCCGTTGCCGACGGTCGCGGGCCGGCCGTCAAAGGGTTCGGTGATCCAGAGCCGTGTTCGGCTGTCACCTGCCGCGCCGTAGCCGACTTCGGTCGGTTCGTCGGCGCGGCGGATCAGGCCGAGCGTCGGCATGACCGCGTCGTAGAAGCGACGGGCGCGGGCGAGGTCGTTGGTGCCAAGCGTCAGGTACAGGAACATCTCAGCCCTCGATCTCGTCGACGCTGGCCTGGCCTGACAGGCGCTGGCGCAGAATGCTCCACGAAAGGCCCGCGCCGAGGATGAGGGACAGGGCGAGGATGGCGAGCCACATGTTCAGGCTTTGATTCTGCAAGGTCAGCACCCCCCAGTCGATCAGCACCCAAAGGGCCGAACCGAAGATCGCCGCGATCAGCACAATGCCGAAGGCGCCGATCGAGCGGAGCGTCGCCACCACGTAAATCATGTAACCGACGGCAAGCAGAAGCCCGAGAAAAAGGACAAGCGGGAACTGGCCCGCGTAATTCGCCTCGGCCCAGCGGACATAGTTGATGTCGGTCGGGTTGAACGTGGCCGACAGAAGCACGAAGGCCCCGAGCCAGCGCAGGATGATGCCCATCTTTGCCTCCTTCTCTTCGACCGGCCGGGGCGGGCGCGATTTTCCGGTTTCGCTGCCGGTCCGGCATCGCTATAGGACGCAGGGTTTGACGGAAAGGCAAGGACCGGGTTCATGGCAAACGTCGTCGTTGTGGGCGCCCAGTGGGGCGACGAGGGCAAGGGCAAGATCGTCGACTGGCTGAGCGAACGTGCCGATGTGATCGCCCGCTTTCAGGGCGGGCATAATGCCGGTCATACTCTGGTCATCGACGGCAAGGTCTACAAGCTGAACGCGCTGCCCTCTGGCGTGGTGCGGGGCGGCAAGCTTTCGGTCATCGGCAACGGCGTGGTCTTGGACCCCTGGCATCTGGTGAAGGAAATCGCCGCGATCCGCGAGCTGGGGGTGGAGATCAGCCCCGATGTGCTGATGGTGGCCGAAAATACGCCCCTGATCCTGCCATTCCATGGCGAGTTGGACCGGGCGCGGGAAAGCCAGAATTCCGTGGCGAAGATCGGCACCACCGGCCGTGGCATCGGCCCAGCTTATGAAGATAAGGTCGGCCGCCGGGTGATCCGGGTTGCCGATCTGGCCGATGACGCAACGCTGGAACTGCGCGTCGACCGGGCGCTGGTGCACCATAACGCCTTGCGGGCGGGTCTCGGCCTTGGCCCCATCGACCGCGAGGCGCTGCTGGCCGACCTGCGGGCCATCGCGCCGCAGATCCTGCCCTATGCTGCGCCGGTCTGGAAGGTGATGAACGAGGCGCGGAAATCGGGGAAGCGCATCCTCTTTGAAGGCGCGCAGGGCTCGCTTCTGGACATCGACTTCGGCACCTATCCGTTCGTGACCTCGTCGAACGTCATCGCCGGGCAGGCGGCGACCGGCGTGGGGCTTGGCCCCAATGCCATCGACTTCGTCCTGGGGATTGTGAAGGCCTATACGACGCGCGTGGGTGAAGGTCCGTTCCCGACCGAGCTGTTTGACGCGGATGGCGAGCGGCTGGGCACGCGGGGCCGCGAGTTCGGTACCGTCACGGGGCGCAAGCGCCGCTGCGGCTGGTTCGACGCGGTTCTGGTGCGCCAGACCTGCGCGATTTCCGGGATCAACGGCATCGCGCTGACCAAGCTTGACGTGCTGGACGGGTTCGAGACGATCCGCATCTGCACGGGGTATGATCTGGACGGAACGGTGCTGGATTACCTGCCGACGGCCGCCGATCAGCAGGCGCGCTGCAAGCCGATCTATGAAGAGATCGAGGGCTGGAAGGAATCGACCGAGGGCGCGCGCAGCTGGGCCGATTTGCCGGGTGCGGCGATCAAATATGTGCGCCGGGTCGAGGAACTGATCGGCTGCCCGGTGGCGATGCTGTCCACAAGCCCCGAGCGCGACGACACGATCCTCGTCACCGATCCGTTCGCGGATTGACCGACCGCTCATCGCTCCGGTCCGTCGCGCTTCGCTGGCCCAGCGAGGACCGACTGGAAGGAGGGAGGAGCGGCCCCGTCTCAGGAGGCCCCGCCATGACCCATCGCACCCGCAAACGGCTTGCCCTTCTCGCTTTGCTCGTCGGTCTGCCCATCTATGTGGTTCTCGCGGTCAGCCTGGTGAATTGGCTTGACCAGAGCTTCGGTCGCCTGCCGATATGGGCTGAAGTGCCGCTGTACGCGGTGCTGGCCTTCGCCTGGGCGCTGCCGCTGAAGCCGCTCTTCCGTGGGATTGGTCAGGCCGATCCCGAAGACTGAAAAGAGGCGCCCTTGCGGGCGCCCCCTTTAGCCGGAAATCCATGAATCAGTTCGCGGCGCGGCGCGTCTCGATCATGTATTTCGAGGCTTCCGCCACGGCGAACTGGCCGCGGCTGATCTTCATGATCTTGCCTTCGCGCAGCAGCATCCCGAACGACCGCAGCCCGTCCTCGCGGTTGAAATCGCTGCGCGAGGAGGCGAATTCGACCTTCCTGAGGATATGGGGGCGCGAGAAATAAGGCCGGCCCTCGACCGAGGCGGTGTAGACGGCCGCGGCTTCGAGAAGTTCGGTCAGATCGTGGGCGCCAAGTTTCTCGGCGAATTCGGTGAAGCTGCTGACACTGTCGGGCGAGATTTCCTCGTCCGTGTCGAACTCATAATCTTCGTCGTCAAAGCCCGTCTCGCCGTCCGAGGCGATGCGGCGCGGTCGGATGCTGGTTTCGCGCCCGCCCTCGGAGGGGCGGTCGACGCGCTGTTCGGAGACGAGGACCAGCGGTGCCACCGGGGCCGGACGCGCTGTCGTCGGCTGCATCGTGGTCGGGCGGTGGGGCCGGACGGCGCGCGACAGGTCGTCGCGATAGCGGCCGAGGTCGGCCTCTTCCTCGTCGACGGCGGCTTTGGTTTCGCCATCGTTCATCTTGCGGTCGGCAATGGTTGCCGCCACGGCCGCCTTCAGATGCGAGATCGAGGTGAACTTGCGGCGGCTTTCGGCGCCTTCGAGTTTTTGGCGCGCCTCTTCCATCAGACGTTCGACGTCATGCGCCTCGTCCGCGTCGGCCGGGCTGTACAGGTCGTCATCGTCCTGACGTGCGGCGGGCGCGGGATGCTCTTCCGCTTCGTCGGGGTGGCCGATCCGGCGGCCAATGCGGATCACGCGGGCGCGGGCGCGCTGGAAGAAGCTCGTGTGCTCCGGCTCGGGTGCGATCTCGGCAGCGGGCGCCTCGACCATATCCTCATCCTCGTCGAAGCCCGGCGGCGGCGCCCAGGGAGCCGCGCTTTGCGGCGCGGGCTGCGGCGCCTTTGCGGGCGCGGCCTCTGGCGTGATCTGCGTTTCTTCGCGCAGCGCCGTCAGGCGTGACAGAAGCGCGTCATCCTCGGTCAGCGGCGGCAGGTCGCTTTCGTCATCCTCGAGATAGTGCGCAGGCGCTTCGGCCATCCTTTCGGCGCGGACCGGTTCCGGCGCCTCTTCGAGAGTTTCGTCTGCCGGCAGTTCGGCGCGTTCGGCCGCGCGCGCGGCCTCGGCCGCCACGAGTTCGGGCTTGTCGTCGCTCGGGTCGAGGCTGAAGCCGAAATCTTCCGCCATCTCCGGTTCGGCGGCGGCCATCATATCGGTATCGGTATCATCATCGTCGCCGAGGTCGACGCTCTGCGCGGCGCGAACGCCTTCGACCACGGCGCGGATGCGCATGAGCTTGGCAGCGATCGAATCGGGAGCGGGCGCCTCAAGCACCGGCTCGGGCGCGGCAGGCAGGGGGGGGGCCGCCGGTAGCGAGGCTGCGGCGACCGGCGCTTCTGCCTCTTCTTCGGCACTCTCTTCGATAGCCGCGTCGAGCGACATCGCGTCTTCCTCGATCGCGGCTGTGTCTTCGTCGGCGACCTCGTCGGCGGCCACGTCGTCTGCGGCGAAGACCTCGGTCATTTCGGCGGCCGACCTATCCTCGACCGGCGCATCAACGGCAGGTTCGGCCTCGACCGTCGCCTCCAGGGCGGGTTCCGGCATGTCTTCCAGCGCCTCGTCGGGCATCAGCGCCGCGACGGGCTCGACCTCGACCGGCGGTTCCGCTTCCGACAGGTCTGCTTCGACCGGTGCGGGTTCGTCCATCTCATCGGTACGTGGAGCGAGGTCATCGACCTCTTCGGCCACCTCATCGAACTGCGCGGCGACGGGCGCGGCAGCCGGGGCGGGAGCGGATACGGGCGCGGATACGGGTGCAACTGCGGTGACCGGCGCCGGTTCGGCGGCCGGGGCAGGCTTCGCCACCGGATCGGACTGGCGCAGCGTCACGCCATGTTCGCCAAGCTTCGCCTCGACCCGGCGATGGATCTCGCGCTCGGCGATCTTTTGCAGCATCGCAGTGTCCGGCACCGGCGGCTCGGCGCCGAAATACCGGTCCTCTGCGGCGAGGTCGCGGAAGTATTCGGCGACCGCCTTCATCATCACGAAGGGCTCGTCAAACCCTTCCAGCGTGCAGGAAAAGGTCCCGTAGGAAACTGTGAGAATCTTGCTTGGCTCGACCATTCTATGTCTGCCTTCCATCACGGCGTTCCTCTGCATCGAACCTCAGAACTGGTTCGCGAGCATGAACAGATATAGGTAAATTAAAGGATTCTTTCGGACCGCCCGTACCCGCCGTTGCCACAATCGCTAATAAACTCATCATGCCAGACAGAACTGTTGAATTCCAAGAACCAGTGACTTTTTTGGGCGGGGGCCTAACAAATCCCGCCCTGCTTCGATCAATCCTGAAGCGGGCTCCCATGCTGATAGCGGCCGATGGTGGCGCGAATATGGCGGTTTCTGAAGGGCTTAGTCCCGATTTCGTGATCGGGGACTTCGATTCCGTCACTGAAGCGACGCTGGCCGCGATTCCCGCCGAACGCCAGATGCGGATCGCCGAGCAGGAGACGACCGATTTCGAGAAGTGCCTGCTCAGGGTCCGGGCGCCGCTGATTCTCGGGCTTGGTTTCACCGGAGCCCGGGTCGATCATAGCCTGTCGGTGATGAGCGCGATGGTGCGCCATGCGGGCAGGCCTTGCATCATACTGGATGAGACCGACCTGATCTTTGCCGCCCCGCCGCGCATTGCCCTCGACCTTGCCGAGGGCACACGGTTGTCGCTTTTCCCGATGGCGGCGATCGAGGGGCGGTCGAGCGGCCTGCGCTGGCCGATCGACGGGCTGACGCTGGCGCCGGATGGCAGGATCGGCACCTCGAACGAGGCAACAGGGCCGGTCGATCTGGCCTTCGCGCGTACTGGAATGCTGGTGGTGCTGCCAGCCGATCAGCTGGAGCAGGCCATCACGGGGCTTCTGTCAGCGCACGGCTTGCGCTGAGGCTGCGGGCGGCGATCCGCTCGCGGTGGATGATGTAGAGGCCCGAGGCGACGATCACGCCGATACCCGCCCAGGTGATGGCGTTCGGAAAATCGCCGAAGACGAGGTAGCCGAAGAGGGCTGCGGGCACGATTTCCAGATAGTGCAGGGGCGCAAGCGTGGCCGAGGGCGCGAATTTCAGCGCGTAGGTCATCGACATATGGCTGATGGTGGCGGCGAGGCCGACGCAAAAGCACCAGAGCCAGAAGATGCCCGACGGCATCGAAAGGCTGAGCGTCGCGTCCCCCACAAGCGCCGCGAGCCCAGAGAAGGGCAGGCAAAGAAGGCCCGCGATGAACGCCGTCTGGACCTGCATCGCGACCGGATGGACATGGGCCGACAGGGCCCGGGTGATCAGGATGTAAAGCGCGAAGCTGACTGCGGTACCGAGCGGCAGGAGCGCGACAAGGCCGAAGGCGGCGAAGGCGGGCTGGATCACCAGAAGCGATCCGACGAAGCCCACGATCGCCGCGCCGATGCGGCGGGGGCCGACCTGCTCGCCCATCACGAAGCGGCCGATCAGGAGGATGATGAACGGCTCCAGGAATACGATGGCGAGCGCGTCGGCGAGCGGCATCGACCGCAGCGCCGCGACGAAGCACCAGGTGGAGATGACCGAGACGAAGGCGCGCGCGATGGTCAGGTGCAGCGCCCGGCCCGAGAGGCGCACGGACAGGCCCATCGCGATGAGGATCGGCGCCATCAGAACCGCCTGCACGAGGAAGCGCCCGAAGGTGATCGAACCCACCGAAACCGCTTGTCCAGCGAGTTTCGAGGCCACGTCGATCAAGGGCGCGATCGTGCAGAAGCCGAGCATCAGCACGACGCCCAGCAGCGGGCGGTCATTGGTATTCATATGGTCTCGCTAGCCCCTGGCGGGGCGGAAGTCCATGCCCTCAGCGCATGAGCCAGCCACGACTGGCGCAGCCGTCGAGAACCCGCTCGCCAAGCGTGAGGCGCGCATGGAATTCGTAGGTCTTGGGCGAGCCTTCGGGGCCGAGCGCGCAAGGCCCGGCGCTGAGGAGGAGCGTATAGGGCTCGCCGCCGAACTGGCCGTGGAATGTCCGGCCGTTCCGGCCGTCCTTGTAGGTAATTGGGCCGCTTTCGGCCCTGCCGTCCACCGTCAGGCTGGCCAGCGGATTGTCAATCGTCGCGGCCCAGCCCGGCCCTTTTGCCCCGGCTTCCCACGCAAGGCGTGTGGCACCTTTCGTGGCGATGGGTCCGACATCGTCGCAGGCGGCGAGAAGCGGTAACAGGAGGGTGGGAAGGATGCGGTTCATTCGGTCTGGATAGGCGCTGCAGGAGGCGGGGCAAAGTCTGGAATACCCGCGCGCCTCGGCGCGTCACGCGGGCGCGGGCGCACCGGTCCGGGCCGACCAGTCGGCGCGGAGCGCCCGGCCGCGCCCCCTGAAGCCGCCGCCCGGAAAGTGGCAGTCGCTCATGCGGTCGAGGCGGAAATGGCGGAAATCCTGCCTGAGTTCGCAGAAGGCGGCGAGGACAGTGGAATCGATGTAATAGACGAGGGCGAGGGGCAGGGCGGAGCGATCGCTCTCCTCTCCTTCGGCATTCCGGTAGTGAAAGGCGATCCGCCGTTCGTCGCGGATGGCGCGGCGCAGAAGCGCTGGGTCGGTGCCCGCCTCCGGCAGACCGTGCCAGCCCGAGGCGGCGAGCGTTGCCGATGCCTGTCGGGGTACGGAGGCGGCGATCTTGGCGGCCACGCCTTCGGCCGCTGCCACCAGCCCCCGGTCGCCGGTGCGGGGCAGGAGGGCGAGGGCCACGACGATCGCCTCGACCTCTTCGGCGGTGAAATTCAGGGGTGGCAGGTCGAAACCGGGGCGCAGGATATAGCCGACGCCCGCCGCCCCGTCGATCGGCACGCCCATGGCCTGCAGGCCCGCGATGTCGCGGTAGACCGTGCGGCGCGAGGCGCCGAGACGTTCCGCGATCTCTGCCGCTGTCAAGGGGCGGCGGCGCCCACGCAGGAGCGCGATGAGATCGAGCATGCGGATCGGTTTCATTTCGCCATCCTCCTCCGCCTCTGCTGCCAGCTAGATGGCAGCAGGATCGCGGCAAATGGGGTGCGACACAAGGGAGGAGCCACGATGAACACCCCATTCGAAACCCAGTCGCTGCGCATGGTCGAGGCGCATCTTTTCGAGGTGCAAGCACCGGAGGCCGATGTGGGACGGATCCTCGAGGCGGTGACCGCAATCGATCCGCTCGCCATGTCGCCCGCCTACGACAGCAACGCTTTCGTCAGTGCGCCGGGGACCGAGCGCTACCGCCCGCGCGAGGGCGCGGTGGCCGGGGTGGAAGAGGCGGTGCGGCAAAGGCCCGGGGTCGTGTCGGTCAGTTTCGAGACGGTGCAGGGCGCCGAAGTGGCAGGCCGGATCGCCGAAGCCATCTTTCAGGTGCATTGCTATCAGGAGCCGGTGATCCGCATCACGACCCTGTTGACGGCACGGTCGAAAGGGCTGGATCAGAGTGCCAATCCGCATCGCTGGTGGAACACGACCGGCGACTGGAAGCGTCAGCCATGACGCGGCATCAGGCGGGGGTCCTGCTGGTCCTGGCCTCGACGCTGCCGTTCGCTCTCGCCGGTATCTACACGCGCGCGATCGCGGCCGATGTCTGGACGGTGCTGGCCTGGCGCGGCGCGGTGGGCGGCGGGATCATCCTGATCTATGCGCTCTGGCGCGAGGGGCGGGCGCGGATGGGTTTGCCCGGCTGGCGGATCGCACTGGTGTCGGCGCTGGCAAGCGCGGCCTTCCTCGGCGCCTTTCGCGCCACCCATGTCGCCAATGTCGCGCTGATCTATACATTGGCGCCTTTTGTGGCCGCCGGGCTCGACTGGCTCGCGCGCGGGGAACGGCCGAGGCGGGAGGTGATGCGGGCCGCACTCCTCTCGCTTGGCGGCGTGCTTCTGGTGGTGGGCGGCGGGCTCGGGCAGGGCCGGGTGGCGGGCGATCTGATGGCCTTGGCGATGACGGTGCTGATGGCCATGACCATGATCCTGATCCGGCGGGGCGAGGGTGTGCCGGTCCTGCGCGCGATGGCCGCCGCCGCCCTGCCGCTCGGGTTTGCAGGGCTGGCCTTTGGCGATCCGCTTTCCGTCTCGGTGCGGGACGGGATGTTGCTTGCGGCCTTCGGTCTTTCCTTCGCGCTTGCGACCATCCTTCTGACCGAGGGCGCGCGGCGCATACCGCCGGCAGAAGTGGCCTTTCTTGGCGGGGCCGACGTGCCGATTGCAATTGGACTTGCGGCGGTCTTGTTGGGCGAATGGCCGCCCGTCCTGACCTGGATTGGCGGGTCGGTTGTGCTTTTCGCGGTTGTCCGGCAGGGCTGGCGCGATCTCGGCCGCTGATCCGGCGGAGACCCGCGCCAAGGCGCGGGTCAAGCCATCTCTCGCGCCCCGGACCGGGGTCCGGGGCACTCGGCCGCCTCCGGCGGGAGTATTTCGTGACAGAACGTGGAGACTATTTTCCCTCACGTTCTGTCGTCAAATACTCCGGGGGTGCGGGGGCTGGCCCCCGCCCGGGCCTTCAGCAGTTCGGGACGTTGACGGCGAGGCCGCCGAGCGAGGTTTCCTTGTATTTCTCGTGCATGTCCTTGCCGGTCTGGCGCATGGTCTCGATCGCGGCGTCGAGCGGCACGAGATGCTGGCCGTCGCCGCGGAGCGCGAGCGACGCGGCCGAAACCGCCTTGATCGCGCCGAGCCCGTTCCGTTCGATGCAGGGCACCTGAACAAGGCCCCTCACCGGATCGCAGGTCATGCCGAGATGATGTTCAAGCGCGATCTCGGCGGCATTTTCCACCTGTTCGGGCGTGCCGCCCATCACCGCGCAGAGGCCTGCGGCGGCCATGGCGGCGGCAGACCCCACTTCGGCCTGACAGCCGCATTCCGCCCCGCTGATCGAGGCATTATGCTTGCAAAGCCCGCCGATCGCCGCGGCGGTCAGGAGGAAATCGCCCACCTTCGCGCGGCTTGCCCCCGGCACATGGTCGAGCCAGTAACGGATGACCGCGGGCAGAACGCCGGCCGCGCCGTTCGTCGGCGCCGTCACTACCTGGCCGCCGGCGGCATTCTCCTCGTTCACCGCCATCGCATAGGTCGACATCCAATCGTTGATCGTATGGGGCGCGGTCAGGTTCAGCCCATGTTCGGCCTTCAGCGCCTCGTGGATCGCTTTCGCGCGGCGGCGGACCTTCAGTCCGCCGGGCAGGATGCCCTCGCCCGCCAGCCCGCGGTCGATGCAATCATCCATCACCTGCCAGAGCCGCGCCATGCCTGCGTCGATATCGGTGGCGGAGCGGAAGCAAAGCTCGTTGGCGCGTTTCATCTCGGCGATGGTTTTGCCCGAGGCGCGGGCCATGGCGAGCATTTCGGCCGCCGTCTCGAACGGGAAGGGGCAGTCGGCGCGGGGCTTTGCCGCCGCGCCTGCCTGCTGTTCGGCCTCGGTCACCACGAAACCGCCGCCGATGGAATAATAGGTCTCCTGCAGGATCACGTCGCCCTGTGCGTCGGTCGCCATCAGCACCATGCCGTTGGCATGGCCGGGAAGGGGATGTTTGTAATCGAAGATCAGGTCCGTCTCCGGCGCGAAGCTAAGGCTCGGCAGGCCGGGCGGGGTCACCGTGCCGGTGGCGGCGATGGCAGTGAGCGCCGCCTCGGCCGCCGCATGATCGTAGCTGTCGGGCAGGAAGCCTGCGAGGCCGAGGATCGTCGCGCGGTCGGTCGCATGGCCCTTGCCGGTGAAGGCGAGCGAGCCGTGAAGCGAGGCGCGGAGGCCATGGGCATGGAAGGGCGAGGCGCGCAGGAGGTCGAGGAACCTTCCACCGGCGACCATCGGCCCCATCGTGTGCGAGGAGGAGGGGCCAACGCCCACCTTGAACATGTCGAAGACGGAGAGAAACATCGGGACCTCAGGCAGGATCGGTGAAGATGGTGGGGCCGAGATCCTCGGCCTCGGCCGCCCTCAGGGCGGCGGGGCGGGCCTCATGCGCCAGAAGAACCGCGCGGATCGCGGGGTAATCGGCGGGCGGAAAGCGGAAGTCATGGCTGGGGCCGGGCGCGGCGAGCCAGCGCATGAGGAGGCCGAGATAGTAGGCCATCATCGACGGGCGGTCGGGGGCGAACCATGAAGGCCGCTCTTCCGCCATCATCCGGTCGAAGATCGTGAGGAACGCGCGCATCCGGGCTGCCGCATGGTCAAGGACCCGGGCGGCGCAGTCCGGCCCGGCCGTGCGGTCGGGGTAGAAGAGCTGCAGGAGCGTCGGGTGGATATTGTGGGCGATGAAGAAGAGCCATTTCAGGAATTGCGCGCGGTCGGGGTCGGCGGGCGCGGGGGCGATGCCACCGTGCCTGTCGGCGAGGTAGAGAAGGATCGCCGCGGTTTCGAACATCGGCCCGTCTGGGGTTTCGAGAACCGGGATCAGTCCGAGCGGATGCAGCGCGCGGTAGCTCTCGCTTTGCAGTTCTCCCCCCGCCCGGTCGATCAGCCGCGCCTCATAGGGCTGGCCAAGTTCTTCGAGTGCAAGCCGGACGGCCAGCGATGCGGCATCTGGAGTGAAATGCAGTCTGTACATGGGCGCGCCTCCCTGCGGCTCTCTCTGCCCGGAATTGGCGGCGAGGAACAGTCGGATTTCGACCAAAGCGGCGCGGCGCGCGTCAGGGTGCGGCAACGGGCAGGGTCAAAGTGCGCCTTGGGAGAAATCCCACAGGAGCTTGAGATTGAGGGCGACGATGACGAAGGCGACGAGTGCGGCGGTCGCGACCATAAGGGACTGGGCGGTCAGCGCGCCCATCTTGCGCCGGACGGCGGTGAAGAGGACGAGGGGCACGACGGCGAAGGGCAGTTGCAGCGACAGAACGACCTGGGTGAGGATCAGAAGTTCCCCCATTCCGTCTGAACCATAGATCAGCGTCACCCCGGCGGCGGGCAGGATGGCGATGCCCCGGGTGACGAGGCGCCGGAGCCAGGGCTGAAGGCGGATGCGCAGGAAGCCTTCCATCACCGCCTGTCCGGCGAGCGTCGCAGTGACGGTGGAATTGAGCCCGCAGGCCAGAAGGGCGACGGCAAAGAGCGCGGGTGCCACCGACTGGCCGAGGATCGGGCGCGGGCACTTGCACCGCTTGTGAAGGCCGATCTCGATGCCGATGGCACGGTGACGCGCGACGAGATGGACCGGCTGATGGCGCTGTCGGCGCAGGGTAGGCGCGGGCGGCTCGACCTCATGTTCCGGGCGGTGGAACTGACGGGCGACGAGATGGTGGATGAACGCGAGCGGCGGATCTATCTTCTTTTCCGCGCCGCCGACCGGATGTCGGTCGCCAACGAACAGTTCCTGCAGGCGCTGATGCTTCTCGACCTCGACCAGGACGGGTTTCTGACGCTTGAGGAGTTTACCGGCGCGATGCTGGCGATCCAGACGCTCGACAAGGACCTGGTCAGGGCAGAGCTTTAGGGCATGGGCGTCGCGCTTCAGCCAAAGACCGGGTCGGTGAAGATCGTAGCGCCGAGCCCTTCTTTCCTGGCGGCGCGCAAAACCGCCGGGCGCCTTTCGAGCGCTGACAAAAGCCCGGTCAGAGCCGGGTAGTGCACGAGGCGGAACCAATCCGGCCGCTCGCCGGGGAAATAGCGCAGCCAGCGCAGGATGCAGGCCACGTAGAGGGGGAGGAGTGAGGGGCGGTCGGGGGAGAACCAGCGCCAGCCCTGCGCGGCCAATGCCTCCAGCAGGTCGAGATGGCTGAGCATTCGGGTTTCGACCGCGCGGACGAAGGCCTGTTCGGTCGCGTCGCCCGGTTGGGCCGCGCCGGAATAGCGGGTCGCATAGGCGCGGGCGCGCAAGTCGGCGTGCAATGTGTTGGCTGCGAAGAAGAGCCATTTCAGGAAGCCCGCGCGGTCGGGGTCGCCGGGGGGCGGGGCGAGCTGGCCATGGGTTTCGGACAGCCATAGCAGGATCGCGCCGGTTTCGAAGATCGGGCCTGCGGGCGTTTCCAGAACCGGGATGAGGCCCGTCGGGTTGATCGCCCGGTAGGCCGCGCCGTGATGTTCGCCGCCGTCGAAATCCACCAGGATATCGCGGTAGTCGAGGCCCATCTCCTCGAGCGCCAGCCGCACGATCAGCGAGGACAGGTCGGGCGCATAATGCAGGACATACATGACGGCTCTCCTTCATTTCGCGGAGCCTAGGGGCCGCTGTCCACCCGTGCCTGCCCGAAAGCGGCGCGTGGCGGGCCGGAGCGACGGTGATTTCCGATGGCACGGCCGGACGCCATTGCCTATAACCCCGGCCAACCCGGAAGGAGCGTGACATGCCGATGGATCTATCGCCGAGCGATCTGGCCAAGAAAGCCGCCGCCGATGCCGCCGTTGCCTTCGTGCAGGACGGAATGCGGCTGGGGCTTGGCACCGGGTCGACGGCGGCCTTCATGGTGAAGCGGCTCGGGCAGCGCGTGCGCGAGGAAGGCCTGCGGGTCGTGGGCGTGCCGACCTCGTCGCGGACCGCTGATCTGGCGCGGGCCGAGGGGATCCGGGTGGTGACGCTGGATCAGGCGGGCTGGCTCGATATCACCATCGACGGGGCGGACGAGTTCGACCCCGACCTCACGCTGATCAAGGGCGGTGGCGGGGCGCATCTGCAGGAAAAGGTGGTGGCGGCGGCGTCCGACCGGATGATCGTGATCACCGATCCGGGCAAGCGGGTCGCAAGGCTGGGCGCTTTCCCGCTGCCGGTCGAGGCGCTGCATTTCGGTCTGGCCTCGACCATTCGTCATATCGGCGCGGCCTTGACCGATCTCGGCTACGGCGACACCAGGATTACCCGGCGCATGGCGGGCGAGCGGCCATTCGTCAGCGATGAGGGCAATGCGATCCTTGATCTGCATATGGGCACAATTTCTGACGCTTCTGTGCTGTCGCGCGGTCTCAACCAGATCCCCGGCGTTGTTGAAAACGGGCTTTTCATCAATATGTCCGACCTCGTGGTCATCGGCCACACCGATGGCCGGGCGGAGCTGATCGAGGCGGAGCCGGGGCTGGCGGAGTTGATGCGTGACGTGAGGCCGCGCGAAGACAATCCATTCGCCGACATCGTCGGCTGAGACCGGCGGACAGCCGGCAGAAAGGCGGGCATGATGGCCTTCGACTATGATCTTTTCGTCATCGGTGGCGGCTCGGGCGGGGTGCGCGCGGCGCGGATCGCGGCGGGCGAACATGGCGCGAAGGTCGCCTTGGCCGAGGAATACCGCATGGGCGGCACCTGCGTGATCCGGGGCTGCGTGCCGAAGAAGCTGATGGTCTTCGCCTCCTCCTACAAGACGGCCATCGAGGATGCGCGCTCTTACGGCTGGGCGGCCGAGGCAGGTGCCTTCGACTGGCAAGCCTTCCGGGGCAAGCTCGATGCCGAACTCGACCGGCTGGAGGCCGCCTACCGGTCGGGGCTGAAGAACGCGGGCGTCACCACGTTCGACATGCGGGCGACGGTGTCGGATGCGCACACGGTGGCGCTGGCCGACGGGCGGAAGGTGACGGCGAAACATATCCTGATTGCCACGGGCGGACGGCCTGCAATGCCGCAGGCGGCGGCCGAGGCGGGGGCGCTGACCTCGAACGATATCTTCAAGCTCGACGCCCTGCCGAAGTCCGTGCTGATCGTCGGCGGCGGCTTCATCGCCTGCGAGTTCGCCTGCATCCTGAATGGGCTTGGCGTCGAGGTCACGCAATTCTACCGGGGCGAGCAGATTCTGCGTGGTTTCGACGGCGAGGCGCGTGGCCATGTCGCGGAAGAGATGCGCGCGCAGGGGGTGAACCTGCATGTCGGCACTGATGTGATCGAGATGAAGCCCGTGGAGGGCGGCACCTGGGTCGCTTCGACCGACGGGCGCGAGGCGGTCTATGAAAAGGTGGTCTATGCCACTGGGCGCAGCCCGAACACAGAAGGGTTGGGACTGGAAGCTCTGGGGGTGAAGCTCGGCCGCAAGGGCGAGGTGGTCGTCGACGACTGGTCGCAGACCGCCGTCCCTTCGATCTTCGCAGTGGGCGATGTGACCGACCGGATCAATCTGACGCCGGTCGCGATCCGCGAGGGCCATGCGTTCGCCGACACGATCTTCGGCGCGAAACCTACCAAGGCAGATCACGAGCTGGTGGCAAGCGCGGTCTTCACCCAGCCGGAACTCGGCACCATCGGGATGACCGAGGAAGAGGCGCGTGACAGGGGCCCGATCGAGGTCTACACAACGGCCTTTCGGCCGATGCAGACGGCCTTTGCCGGACGGCCCGACCGGGTGATGATGAAGCTGATCGTCTGTGCGACGACGCGTAGGGTTCTGGGCTGCCATATCGTGGCACCGGGGGCGGGCGAGATGATCCAGCTTGCCGCCATCGCCATCAAGATGGGCGCGACGAAAGAGGATTTCGACCGCACGGTCGCGGTCCATCCGGTGATGGCGGAAGAGCTGGTAACCTTGCGCAAACCGGTTCGCACCGCCTGACGCGGGCTTGACATTCAGGGATGAGTGCCCAGTTGCTTGGGCAGTAATTGACGGGAGATGATACGTATGGCTGGCAGCGGAGGCCCCTGGGGCGGCGGCGGATCGGGCAATGACGACGATGACGACCGGCGGCGCGGGGATCGCGAGCCGCCGCGCGGCGGGCGCCGGGGCGAAGGCTCGCCGATATCCGAGATCGACGATCTGGTCCGCAAGGGCACCGAACAGTTCAAGGTGCTGATGGGCGGTCGCGGTGGCCGCAACGGTCAGGGCGGCGGCTTTGGCGGCGGTTCTGGCGGACCGGGTCTGCCGCGCAATGCGCTGGCACTTGGCGCGCTGGCGGCGGTGGGGCTTTGGGCCTTCGCTTCTTTCTACACCGTCAAGCCGGAAGAAAAGTCGGTCGAGCTGTTCCTCGGCAAACGGTCGGCGGTCGGTGAACCGGGCCTGAACTTCGCGCCCTGGCCGCTTTATTCCTACGAGGTCATCCCGGTGACGCCGGAGCGGACCGAGGATATCGGCGTCGGCAATACCGGCGGCGATGAGGGGCTGATGCTGACCGGCGACGAGAATATCGTCGATATCGATTTCCAGGTCGTGTGGAACGTCAACGACCCCGAGAAATATCTCTTCAACCTGCGCGACCCGCAGCTGACGATCCGTGCCGTGTCGGAAAGCTCGATGCGTGAGATCATTGCGCAATCGCCGCTCGCCCCGATCCTGAACCGTGACCGCGGCGCGATTGCGCAACGGCTGCAGGAACTGATCCAGCAGACGCTCGACAGCTATGACAGCGGCCTGAATGTCGTCCGCGTGAACTTCGACCGCGCCGATCCGCCGCGCGAGGTCATTGACGCCTTCAAGGAAGTGCAGTCGGCCGAACAGGAACGCGACCGTTTGCAGAAAGAGGCGGACGCCTATTCGAACCGCGTGGTCGCGGGCGCGCGCGGTGAAGCTGCGGCGACACTCGAAGCGGCCGAGGCCTACCGCGCCCAGGTGGTGAACCAGGCGGAAGGTGAAGCGAGCCGTTTCTCGGCGGTTCTGGCCGAATATCAGAAAGCGCCGGAGGTGACCCGCAAGCGGCTTTATCTGGAGACGATGGAAGAGGTGATGGGCCGGGTGAACAAGGTCATCCTCGACGAGAATGCGGGCGGTCAGCAGGGCGTCGTGCCCTTCCTGCCCCTGAATGAGATCGGCAAGCCGCCAGCCGGCGCCAAGCCCGCAGCCGGAGGTAACAACTGATGAACCGGACAACCCTCCTTCTGCCGCTCGCGGCGGTCCTTTTGGCCACGGTCCTGTCGTCGGTCTTCATCGTCGATGAACGCGAAAAGGCACTGGTCCTGCAGCTCGGTCAAATTCAGGAAATCCGCGAAGAGCCGGGCCTCTATTTCAAGGTCCCGCTGATCCAGGAGGTCGTGCGCTATGACGACCGTATCCTCGGTCGCGATATCGAGCCTCTGGAAGTCACGCCTTCGGACGACCGCCGCCTGGTAGTGGACGCTTTCGCCCGCTACCGGATCGTCGATGTGAAACGCTTCCGCCAGGCGACCGGCGCGGGCGGCGAGAGCTTTGCCGAAAACCGTATCGATACGATCCTGCGTGCGCAGATCCGGGAGGTGCTGGGCGGCGTCGACAGTTCCGCCATCCTGTCGGAGAACCGTGCGGCCCTTGCGCTGCAGATCCGCGACGCGGCCCGGACCGAGGCGGCGGCGCTGGGCGTCGAGATCGTCGATGTGCGGCTTCGTCGAACCGACCTGCCGGAACAGAACCTCGAAGCGACCTTTGCCCGGATGCGGGCCGAGCGGCAGCGCGAGGCGGCCGATCAGGTGGCGCGCGGTAACGAGGCGGCGCAGCGTCTGCGCGCCGCTGCCGACCGTGCGGTCATCGAGACCGTGTCGGACGCCAGACGTCAGGCCGAGATCATCCGCGGCGAGGCGGATGCCAAGCGCACCGCGATCTTCGCGAATGCCTATGGCGCGGACCCGGAATTCTTCGATTTCTACCGGTCGCTCGCCGCTTACCGTGCCTCGCTTCTTGGCGACAATTCGACCCTCGTGATCGCGCCAGACAGCGAATTCTTCGACTATCTCCGCTCGTCCACAGCGGGCGGTGGCGGCACGGTCGCAGGGCAATAGGATGGGGCTGGGGCCGACCGAGATCGGCCTCGCCCTTGGCCTTTTGTGTGTGGCTGAGGGGCTGGTGCTGGCACTGGCCCCGCGCAAGATCGAGGAAATCCTCGCACTTCTGGCCAAGGTCTCGGTGGAAAACCGCCGACTGATGGGGCTTGCCGCCATCGCGGCGGGCGTCGCCACGATCTGGCTGATAGGTTTGGCGGGCGGCTGATTGACTTCGCGCTGTCCGCTCACCACCTTTTGACGGCATGCGACCGGGAGTGAGTTCCCTTCCGTCCGCCAACAGTGTTGAAAAGACCCGTGCCTCTCTTCCCGAGGCCACAGAGACAACAGGAGTTTCATCGTGACACTTCACGTCCTTGCACCCTCCCGGCGCCACTCCCGGCACGCAAACGGGATGCGCACGGTCTGGATCGCCATCGCATCGGCCGCCTTCCTCGCCTTTCAGGCGCCGCAGGTCGAGGCTTTCGGTGCCCCCGAAAGCTTCGCCGATCTGGCTGATCAGGTCAGCCCGGCGGTGGTGAACATCACCACATCGACCGTGGTTGAAGCCCCGGCCGGCACTGGCCCGATGGTACCAGAAGGTTCGCCCTTCGAGGATTTCTTCAAGGATTTCAACGATCAATTCGGCGACCAGCCCGGCGGGCCGGGCAACCGGGGGCCACAGCGCGCCAATGCGCTCGGCTCGGGCTTCGTGATTTCCGAGGACGGGTTCATCGTCACCAACAACCATGTGATCGAGGGCGCCGACGAGATCCAGATCGAGTTTTTCTCGGGCGAGACGCTCGATGCGAAACTGGTGGGTACCGACCCCAAGACCGACATCGCGGTCCTGAAGGTCGAAAGCGAGGATGCGCTTCCGTTCGTCAATTTCGGTGACAGCGACAGGATGCGCGTGGGCGACTGGGTCATGGCGATGGGCAACCCGCTGGGTCAGGGTTTCTCGGTTTCGGCCGGGATCATCTCGGCCCGCAATCGCGAGCTTCAGGGCGCCTACGACGATTTCATCCAGACCGATGCCGCGATCAACAAGGGCAATTCGGGCGGGCCGCTGTTCAATATGAACGGCGAGGTGATCGGGGTGAATACCGCGATCCTCAGCCCGACCGGCGGCTCGATCGGCATCGGCTTTTCGATGGCCTCGAACGTCGTGACGAAAGTCGTCGATCAGCTCAGGAATTTCGGCGAGACGCGGCGCGGCTGGCTTGGCGTGAAGATCCAGGACGTGACGCCCGATGTAGCCGAGGCGATGGGTCTTGAGACTGCGCATGGCGCGCTTGTCACCGATGTGCCGGACGGCCCGGCGAAAGAGGCAGGCGTGCAGTCGGGCGACGTGATCGTCGAGTTCGATGGCCATGAGGTGAAGGATTCGCGCGAACTGGTCCGCACCGTGGGCGATGCCGAGGTCGGCAAACCGGTGCCGATCACCGTGTTGCGGAACGGCGAAAGCGTCGCGCTGACCATCACGCTTGGCCGCCGCGAGGAAGCCGAGGGGGTGCCGGTGCCCGCCAAGGCCAGCCCGACCGAACCGATGGAGAAGAGCCTCCTCGGCATGAAGCTGAATGAGTTGACCGACGAGATGCGCAGTCAACTGAACCTCTCGCCCGAGGATCAGGGCCTTCTGGTCACCGACATCGACCAGTCGAGCGAGGCCTTCACCAAGGGCCTGCGCGCGGGCGACCTGATCACCGAGGCTGGTCAGGCGCGCGTCGCTTCGATCAAGGATCTGGAGAGCCGGATCGAAGAGGCCAAGGAGGCGGGGCGCAAATCGCTCCTCCTCCTCATCCGCCGCGAGGGCGATCCGCGCTTTGTCGCGATCTCGGTCGAGTGATCCTGCGATCTTTCCGGAAAAGGCGCCCTTCGGGGCGCCTTTTTCATGCGGCGGCGGTCTGGCGGCCGACCGACAGGATATAGGCGGCAAGGCTGACGATCACGATCGCGCCGCCGACAATTTCCCAAGGTGACATGGCCTCGCCGATACCGATCCAGACCCAGGCCGGACCGAGGATGGTTTCGAGAAGCATCAGAAGGCTCACGTTCACCGCCGCCGTATGGCGGTTGGCATAGGCGAGCGCCGCGAAGGAAACCGGCAGGATCAGCGCCCCGGACATGAGCGCGGCCCAGATGTTGCCCTTCAACATCGCCTCCGGTCCAAGGGAGATGGCTGCCACTGCCCCGAGGATCAGCGAGCCGAGACCCATCACCGGCAGGACAGGCAGGGCGGGGTGATGGCGGATGGTGACGAAGGTGGTGGCCAGCGCCGCCGCCACGCCGAGCCCGCACAGCGCCCCGATCATCGAGGCCAGGTTGAACCCCACGCCGCCCGCATCGCGGCCAAAGACCGCGATGCCGATCCCGGTCATCACCGCCACGGTCGCGATCCAGGTCGCGTGCCCGCTGCGCTCCCCCGCGAAGAGATGGGCGAAGATAGCCGCGAAGATCGGCATGCTGGCGACAGCGAAGAGCACGATCGAGACCGGCGCCGTGGCGATGCCGAAGCTGAAAAGCGCGATATTGACCATGTTCACCAGAACGATGGCGATGCCCGCGGGGCTTGAAAGCACGCCGAGGTCCTGCAGAAGCTGGTCGCGGTGGCTGAGCAGCCAGGCCAGAAGAAAGATCGCGCCGTTCGACAGGCCGCGCCAGGCGATGAGCTGGGTGCCGTTCATGTCGGTCAGCCGCATGAAGAAAGTGTCGGGCGTGATGACAAGCGCGCCGAAGGCGGCCAGCGCCAGGCCGAAATAGGGATGTCTCTCGCGCATTTCGGCCCCGCACCCGGATGTCGGCCCTGCTTAGGGCCGCCCGTAACGTCACGCAAGCGGCACCAAGGGGGGCGCCCTCTGGAAAAGCCCGGGAATTTCGCCTATGTCGGCCCGGCTTGGCAGAAGAGGCGGGATATGGCGAAGATCACTTACGTGGAATTTGGCGGCAAGGAACATGTGGTCGATGTGGCCAACGGCCTGACCGTGATGGAAGGCGCCCGCGACAATGGCATTCCCGGGATCGAGGCCGATTGCGGCGGCGCCTGCGCCTGCTCGACCTGCCATGTCTATGTCGACGAGGCCTGGTCTGGCCGCCTGCCGAAGAAAGAGGCGATGGAAGAGGATATGCTCGATTTCGCCTACGAGCCCGACCCGGCGCGCTCGCGCCTGACCTGCCAGCTGAAAGTGTCGGACGCGCTCGACGGGTTGAAGGTCTATATGCCGGAAAAGCAGATCTGATGGAACGGGCGGCTCTCGCCGCCAGAGGGCTGGGCCGGGCGGCTCTCGCCGCCGCAGGCGCCCTTGCAGGGCTTATGGCCGCCTGTGTAGGTCCCTCGGCCAAGGCCGGGGGCGACGGGGTAGCAGACGCGACCTATGCCCAGCCATCGACGCTATATGGCCATGGCGCGCTGGGGGCGGGCCATGAATGGTCGGCTATGATCCTCGACGGCACGGTCGTCTTTCCGCTCCGCGAAGGCCTCGTCTTCGAAGATATTGCCCCGCACCTCGCCGATCTCGACGGCGACGGCGATTACGAGGTGATCGTTGTGGAATCGAGCCTCACGCAGGGCTCACGCCTCGCCGTCTGGGACGGGTCGGGCCGCATCGCCGCCACGCCCTTCATCGGCACCCGCCACCGCTGGCTCGCCCCCGTTGGCGCCGCCGATCTCGACGGCGACGGAAGGACCGAGATCGCCTATGTCGAGACCCCGCACCTCGGCAAGATCCTGAAGATCGTCCGGCTGGTGGGCGACCGGCTGGTCCCGGTGGCAGAGGCACGCGGCCTGACCAACCACCGGTATGGCGATCCTTTCATCCAGGGCGGCATCGCTTCTTGCGACGGCGTCCCGACGATCCTCACCGCCAATGAAGACTGGACGCGGATCATCGCCACCTCGCTCATGGGTGGCACGCTCGTCAGCCGCGACCGCGCCGCCTATCGAGGCTCCAAGAGCTTCGACGCACCCCTGGGCTGCGACTGATCCGCTCCCCACGTTCTGTCCGGAAATACTCCGGGAGGGTCCGGGAGGGCAGAGCCCTTCCGGCGGGTCAGCCCGCGCGAAAGGCGCGGGCCGAAAGCTAAAGCGCGCGCCAGCCGATATCGCGGCGGCAGAAGCCGTCCGGCCAGTCGATCCTGTCCACCAGCCCATAGGCCCGCGCCTGCGCCTCGGCCAGGCTTGCCCCGCGCGCCGTCGCGTTCAGGACCCGCCCGCCATTGGCCAGCACCTTGCCATCACGCTCGACCGTGCCGGCATGAAAGACCATCTCCGACGAGGTCTCGGGCAGAGTGTCGAGCCCACCGATTGCCGTCCCCTTCTCATAGCTGCCCGGATAGCCCTTCGCAGCCAGCACCACCGTCAGCGCATGATCCTCGGCCCAGTTCACCCGCGCGCCCGCCAGCCGCCCCTCGGCACAGGCGAGCATCAGATCGAGCGCCTGCGCCCCCATCCGCATCATCAGGACCTGGGTCTCTGGATCGCCGAAGCGGACGTTATATTCGACGAGCCGCGCCCGGCCGTTCTCGATCATCAGGCCCGCGTAAAGCACACCCTGAAACGGCGTCCCCCGCCGCGCCATCTCCGCGACCGTCGGCCGCACGATCTCGTCCATCGCCTGTTTCAGCACTGCATCCGTGAGCACAGGTGCCGGCGAATAGGCGCCCATGCCGCCGGTATTGGGGCCGGTATCGCCGTCACCCACGCGCTTGTGGTCCTGCGCCGTGCCCACTTCCAGCACATCCACCCCGTCGGAGAGGACGAAGAGCGACGCTTCCTCCCCGCCCATGAATTCCTCGATCACCACCTCGGCGCCCGCCGCCCCGAGCGACCCGCCGAACATGTCCTCGATCGCCGCCTCGGCCTCGGAAGGCGTCATCGCCACGACGACGCCCTTGCCCGCGGCAAGCCCGTCTGCCTTGACCACGATCGGCGCGCCCGTCGCCCGCACATAGGCCAGCGCCGCCGCCCTATCGGCAAACCGCGCCCATCCGGCGGTCGGCGCGCCTGCCGCGTCGCAGACCTCTTTCGTGAAGGCCTTCGACGCCTCAAGCCGCGCTGCCTCCGCCGATGGTCCGAAGGTCAGGATCCCGCCTGCGCGCAGCGCATCCGCCACCCCGGCGGCCAAGGGCGCCTCGGGCCCGACGATGACGAAATCGACGGCATTCTCGACAGCAAGCGCCAGAACCGCCGCCCCGTCCAGCACATCGATATCCGCACATTCCGCAATCGCCGCGATCCCGGCATTGCCCGGCGCCACGATCAGCCGGTCGCATTTGGGGTTCTGCTTGACCGCCCACGCGAGCGCATGTTCGCGCCCGCCGCCGCCCAGGATCAGGATATTCATGCACGCCCCCGCTTTCCCTTGGATTGGGGGCGTCATAAGGTGGCCCTGACCCGCAGACAAGGGCACAGGATGACGTTGACCGACCCCGATCTCTGGACCCGCCTTGATGCCGATCCGCTGACAATGTCCTCCGGCAAGACGCTTGAGGCGCAGATCGCGGGCATGGGTGGCCTTGGCAGGCAGAAGGCTGCCGTCGCGGTCCGTGAATACCGCCGCTTCCTCTACCTGGCTGCGACGGGCAGAGAGGTGGTTGTGCCCTCGCCTCTCGTCGACTGGATCTGGCACAAGCATCTGGAGGATACCCGCGCCTATGCCGAGGACTTCTGCCCGCGCATCTTCGGGCGGATGATCCACCACAACCCGGGCCGGGTACGTGCAGCCGACGACCCCTGCTACGACAGGACGCGGGAAAGGATCGGTGCGACCTTCGGCGCGGTTCATCCGCGTGTCTGGCCCGATCGCGCGATCCTCGCCCGCGGCCGCTGGGTCGGGTTCTGGTTCATCGCGCCGATCGCTTTTGCCATCCTGTTGGCCAAGAACGACCTCTGGTCAATAGCCTTGCCGGTCGGGCTCGCTTCACTTCTGCCGGTCCTGTGGTGGCAGATGAAGGGACCCTGGACCGGAGGGTCGTCATCTGGCGGCTGCGGCAGCGGCTGCTCGGGCGATGGCGACGGCTGCGGAGGAGACTGATGGACATTTTCGAAGACGCAAGCCCCGGCCCCGGCAATTCCCCCGAATTCACCGTCTCGGAAATCTCCGGCGCGGTGAAACGGGTGATCGAGGGCGAGTTCGGCCATGTCCGGGTGCGCGGCGAGATTTCCCGTGTCTCGCGGCCTGCCTCGGGGCATCTCTATTTCGACCTCAAGGATGACCGCGCCGTCATCGCTGCCGTCTCTTGGAAGGGGCAGGCGGCGCGCATGTCGGTCCGGCCCGAGGAGGGGATGGAGGTGATCGCCACCGGCCGCCTCACCACTTTCCCCGGCCAGTCGAAATACCAGCTGATCGTCGACGACATCGTGCCCGCGGGCGCGGGCGCCCTGATGGTGATGCTGGAAAAGCTGAAGGCGCGGCTATCCGCCGAGGGGCTGTTCGCGCAGGAACGCAAGAAGCCGATCCCCTACCTGCCGGAAGTCATCGGCGTCGTCACTTCGCCCTCGGGCGCGGTGATCCGCGACATCCTGCACCGGCTGCGCGACCGCTTTCCGCGCCGCGTCCTCATCTGGCCGGTGGCGGTGCAGGGCGAGAAATGCGCCCCCGAGGTCGCCGCCGCGATCCGGGGCTTCAATGCCCTGACGACGGGTGGCCCGATCCCGCGCCCCGACCTTTTGATCGTGGCGCGCGGCGGCGGGTCGATCGAGGATCTCTGGGGCTTCAACGATGAACAGGTGGTCCGCGCCGCCGCTGACAGCGCCATCCCGCTGATCTCGGCTGTGGGCCACGAGACCGACACGACCCTCATCGACCATGCCGCCGACCGCCGTGCGCCCACGCCCACCGCAGCGGCCGAAATGGCGGTGCCGGTCCGGATGGAGCTTCTGGCTTGGACGCAGGAACAATCCGCCCGCCTCGCCCGCGCCACGCGCCAGCGCCTCGACCAGCGCCGGCAGCGCCTCGCGGACCTTTCCCGCGCGCTCGGCCGTCCCGAGGCGCTGACCGGCAACGCCCGCCAGCGGCTCGACCTCTGGTCCGACCGGCTGCCCGGCGCGCTGAGGCAGGCGGCGCTTGCCAAGCGTACCGCGCTGACGCGGGTCAGCGCCCGGGTCCAGCCGCCGCTTCTGACCCGCGTTATCGAGGCCGAGCGCCGCCATCTGGGCCAGCTGTCCGCCCGCCTCGCCCCGGCCCTCCGCCGCAGGCTCGAGGATGAGACGAAGGATGCCAGGCAGCGCCGAGCCGATCTGGCGCGGCTCGGTCAGGCGCTTGACCGGGCGGTCTCCGCGCGCCTCGCGGCGCTCCTCGACCGGCTCGCTTCGCTCGACCGCACCCGTCAGACGCTCGGCTACCGCGAGACCTTGAAGCGCGGCTTCGCCGTGGTCCGCGCCGACGACCGCATCGTCACCAGCCGTGCAGCAGCCGAAAGGGCGACACTTCTGGAGATCGAGTTTCAGGACGGACGTTTGACGACAGGCGGACGCCTGAAAATTCCAACGAAAAAGCCGCCCGGCCCCGATCAAGGGTCGCTCTTCTGATCTCTCTTTCGTTCAGAAATATCCCGGGTGGGGTCCGGGGAGGGCATCGCCCTCCCCGGCGGGTCGGCCCGCCGCAGGCGGGACGAAACAAGCGATGTTAGACGCCCACGTCAGGCCCGAGGCAGGCAAGCGCATCCGGCAGTGTCTGCCGCCCGGTCAGCGGCGGCAGGTCGGGATTGCCGAGCGAGCGAGCGACGAGACCCGCGTCGGTCTCAGCGAAAGACCAGCAGACCGGTTCTTCCTGACCCTCATAGAGAAAGCAGATATCCCCGCCCTCGGGATACCAGATACCCTTCACGCAATCGTCGCCCGTATAGGCCCAGACAACCCGCCGCCCCGGCAGATATTGTTCGGTCCCGAAGGACGACGGCCCAGCGCGATAGTGGAAGGTCCGGCCGGTGACGGCTTTGTCGGAGGCCTCGCCAGTGAGCGCCTCCGGCTCGGCGAACGCCGCACCCCCGCCAATCAGCGCAAGGCCAAGCGAAACCGCGATCCTCATCCTGCCGCTCCGCGCCGCATGCGACTGATCCTCGAATCCATGATCCGGTGCCAGACCGACGGCACCAGCGCGATCGTCGCCATCACCGGCAGCGAGGCGGGCAAGAGGGGCGCCTTGCCCTCGGGCGACAGCTGCAGTTCACTGAAACTCCGCCCCGGATGGGCGTGATGGTCGGCATGGCGCGGCGCGTTCATCATCATCAGACCAGAGAGGAAATCCGGCGCGTCCCAGCTATGTTCCGGCCCGAAGGGCTCATAGGCATCCGGCCCGGTCTTGCGCCGCTCAAGCCCATAATGCTGGACGTAATCGGACAGGAGCAGTTGCAGTAGCGCATGGGTGCAGAGGAGAAGATAGGACAGAAAACCGAACAATCCGAAGACCTCGGCCACCACCATCAGGAACAGGCAGCCGCCGCCCACGTAGATCACGTAAGGATGGATGCCGGGCTTGCCTTCTGACTTTGCTGCCCTGAGACTGTTTTCCATCTCATAGCCCGCCATGAACTCCCCCGGCACGGCGCGGATCAGGAATTCGTAGAAGCTCACGCCGAAGGCCGCGCTGTTCGGATCGTCGGGCGTCGCCACATGGTGGTGATGGACCAGCCGGTGCGCCGATGTGTGATGGCCGTAAAGCAGAGAGACATAGATCCAGCGGCCAAGCTCGAACGGTGCGCGTTCGGTCCGGTGGATCAGCTCGTGCGCGACCGAGTTCGACACCTGCCCGCACCAGAGCCCGGCGCCGATCGCGGTGAAAAGCCAGCCGAAAAGCCCAAGCCCGCTGCCGCCAGACAGGCCGTACAGCACGATGGCGAGAAAGGCGAAATGCGCGGCGCCCACCGTGAGGACGACGCGGTCGGAAACCGCATCGCGCGGCATCTCCGGCTGGGCAAGGCCGAGCGAGCGCGCCAGCTGGTCGCCCGCGAAGACAAGGCCGGTCATCCAGAGAAAGCCCAGGAAGGCCCAGAGGCCGCCGAAAATAGCGCCAAGTGCGAGGATCAGCGCAGGCAGAAGGCTCGCGCAGGCGAAGCGCATCGCGGGATGGGCGAGGAACGCAAGGTCGGGGCGCTTGATCGGCACGGATACCTCCGGAGCAGGGCGGCGGCCATTCCGCCGCGCGCGACCAGTCATGCCCGAGCAGGGCGCGCGACTCAAGCAGGCTTCACGACCGAGGATAGGCCGCCGGACACGCTTCGCCGCCCGCCTTGCCCGTCAAAGCGGTCCGTCAAGCCATGAATACCCGACGATTTACGCAACGGAAGGTTGTTCGGTGCGGGCGTCCGATCTGCTATGATGGACCTAGCCCGGCCGGAGTGTCCTCCGTTCGATTTTCGTCCGTTTCCAGGCCGTCCGGGCTCATTTTCAGCATCCTTCGGAGAAAAGTCATGAACAGCCCCCTTCTTGCAATGATTGTCGCCATCGCGATCGGTATCGGTGCCGTGGTGGCGGGTGTGCTTACCCCGTTCCCTGCTTTCTACATCTTCGCCGCAATGGCGGTCTTCACCGGCATCGTCGGCTTTGCCGTCAACAACGGATCGGTCCGGGTGACGGCGCCGCCGCCGACGATCTGGGCGGTCTATTCGCGCCTGCCGGTCTGGGCCTGGATCGTCGATGCGGTCCTTCTGATCGGCTTCATCGCGGTTGCGATCCTGCTGCGCCCCTGATCTTGGCGCGGCCTCGCCCTCGCGAGTGACGACGCGAGGGAACGGTTGCCCGGCGGTGCGGCGCCGGGCATGGTCCCGGTGCACATTTTCCGAACGACCGGGGACCGAATGGACCTTCTTCTGCCTGCTGCTTGCCTTGCCCTCGCGCTCGGTTCCGCACTGATCTACGGCGCGCGTTTTGCAGTGTTGCCCGTCTCGGGCGCGAAATCGGCGGTCAAGGTCCTGTCTGCGGCCTTGCTCCTGCCCTTCGGATTGCTGCTCGGCGCTCCGGCGCTGGTGCTCATCGGCCTCGCGCTTGGCGCCCTGGGCGATTTCCTTCTCTCGCGGCCGGGCGAGCGGGCCTTTCTGGCCGGGATGGGCGCCTTCGGGCTTGGCCATCTGGCCTATGCGGCGCAGTTCTGGGGGCTGGGGGGCGGCGCACTGCCGCTTCTTCTCGCAATACCGCTGATCGCCCTGGCGCTGTCGACCGAGCTCTGGCTTGCGCCGAAGACCGGCGCGCTGCGCTGGCCGGTCAGGGCCTATGTGGTCATCATCACGCTGATGGCGCTGGCGGCGCTGACCCTGCCGCAAGGTTTCGGTGTCACGCTCGCGGGCGCGCTGCTCTTCGTCCTGTCGGACGCGCTTCTGGCGCTTGATCTCTTCGTCCTGCCGCCCGGCGCGCGGGTGCGTCCGCTGATCCAGCGGCTGCTCTGGGCCGCCTATTGGAGCGGTCAGGCCCTGATTTTGATTGGCCTCCTGCCTGTGCATCCGGCCTGACCCCTTTCCTTGACCCAATCAAGCGATTAGGTGGGGGAAGGTCAGAGAACGGGTGGCGGATGTCATTTTTCAACAAGCTCAAGGACCGGCTGTTCAAAAGCTCCTCGAAACTCGACGAGGGGCTGGAGGCGATCGTCGCCGAGGCGCCCGCGGATACGGCGCCCGAACCCGCAATCGAAGCCGCTATCGAGCCCGCGCCAGAAACCGCCCCGGCGCCAGAGGCCGAACCTGCCGCGCCGCCCCCGGCCCCGCCTGAGCCGTCGGCTCCGCCGCCCGCCGCCGAGGCACCAGCGCCCCAGCCAGCGCCGTCGGCAAAGTCGCAGCCTGCACCCGCCGCCGCGCCAGCCCGCCCGGGCCTGATCGGCCGGATCTTCGGCGGCGCGAAGGCCGAGGCGGAGCCACGGCGCGAGCTTGACGATGCGATGCTCGAAAGCCTTGAGGAGCTGCTGATCCGCTCCGACATGGGGGTGGAGACCGCGCTGCGCGTCACCGCAAACCTTGCCGAGGGACGGATGGGCAAGCGCCTGTCGGTGAGCGAGATCAAGGCGATCCTTGCCACCGAGGTGACGCGGATCATGACGCCGGTGGCGCGCCCGCTGCCGCTTTATCCCAAGAAGCCGCAGGTGGTTCTGGTGGTGGGCGTGAACGGATCGGGCAAGACCACCACGATCGGCAAGCTCGCAAGCCAGTTCCGTGCGGCGGGCAAGACGGTTGTGATTGCCGCAGGCGACACGTTCCGTGCCGCCGCGGTCGAGCAGTTGCAGATCTGGGGCGACCGCGCCGGCGTGCCGGTGATGACCGCGCCCGAAGGATCGGACCCCGCCTCGCTTGCCTTCGATGCGATGACGCGGGCCGAGGCTGAGGGCGCCGACCTTCTGATGATCGACACGGCGGGCCGGTTGCAGAACCGCCAGGACCTGATGGAGGAACTGGCCAAGATCGTGCGCGTGATCCGCAAGAAAGACCCGTCCGCCCCCCACAATACGCTTCTCGTCCTTGATGCGACGACCGGGCAGAATGCAGTGATGCAGGTCGATATTTTCCGCAAGATCGCCGATGTGTCGGGTCTGGTGATGACGAAGCTAGACGGCACCGCCAAGGGCGGCGTGCTTGTAGCTCTGGCCGACAAGTTCGGCCTGCCGATCCATGCGATCGGCGTGGGTGAACAGATCGACGACCTTCAGCCCTTCGATCCCGAGGAATTCGCCCGCGCACTGGTCGGCAGCGGGGCGTGAGGGATTGAGCGACTGGCTCCGCGCGCTGGAAGGCACACCGGCCGGCCATCAGGCGGCGCTGGCGCTGGCGCTTATGGCCGCCGTCCTGCACGCACTGTTCGGCGCCCTGCAGAAGGGCAAGCACGACCCTTGGGCCTCGCGCGCGGCGATTGACGGGTCTTACGCGCTGATCGCGGCACCCTTCGCGCTCTTCGTCGTGCCCTGGCCCGAGCCGCATATGTGGCCGATCTTCGCGGGCGCCTTCGTCATCCATGTGGGCTACAAGATCGCGCAGGCGATGACCTATGACCGGGGGGCCTATACGGTCGTCTACCCGGTGGTGCGGGGCACCGGGCCGCTCTTTGCGGTCTTTGGCGCGGGGCTTTTCTTCGGCGAACATTTCACCCTTGGCCAGTGGGTCGGCGTCGCGGTGCTTCTATCAGGCATCTACGGGCTTGCGCTCTACAACTGGCGCCACTTGGCGGCGGGGCGCGAGACGCTGGCGCCCGCGCTTGGCTTCGCGATCCTGACCGGCCTTTTCGTGGCGCTTTACACCACCTATGACGCATGGGGCATCCGCTCGACCGCCGATCCCTTCACCTTCCTCGCCTGGTTCTTCTTCATCGACGGGCTCTTCATGCCGGTCTATATGAGGCGGAAGCTTCTGTCCCTGCGCGGGGCCGAGGCCCGGGCGCTGGTGAAGCGCGGCGTGATCGGCGCCTTCGTGGCTTTCTTCAGCTTCGGCGCCATCATGATGGCGACGCGGCTCGACCGGGTGGGCGAGGCGGCGGTCTTGCGCGAGACCTCGACGGTCTTTGCCGCGCTGATCGGCTGGCTCGTGCTGGGCGAACGCGTGGGACCGGCGAGGGCGGCCCTGATGGCGCTGATCGCGGCGGGTGCGGTGATCGTGGAATTCGGACGGTGAGGATGAGGATGGCGGGCAGAAAGATCAATCCATGGCTGAAGATGGGGCTGGAGTTCGGGCCGATCCTTGCCTTCTTCCTCGCCTTCGGGCGGCTGAAGGACAAGACCTTCACTCTGGGCGGCACTGAATATGGCGGCTTCATCCTCGCGACCGCGCTCTTCGTGCCGCTGCTGGTCGCGACGACGGTCATCCTCTGGCGGCTGACCGGGCGGCTCGCGCCGATGCAGATCGCGACGCTGGTGCTTGTCGTGGTCTTCGGTGGCCTCTCGGTCTGGCTGAACGACGAGCGGTTCTTCAAGATGAAGCCCACGATCATCTACCTGCTCTTTGCGGGCATTCTCGGCTTCGGCCTGATGCGCGGCCGCTCCTACCTCGCGCTCGCGATCGAAGAGGCGATGCCCCTGAAGGAGGAAGGCTGGATGATCCTGACCCGACGCCTTACCGCCTTCTTCCTCGGCCTCGCCGTCGCGAACGAGGCTATCTGGCGGACGATGTCCGATCAGGCCTGGGTGAATTTCAAGACCTTCGGCCTGCCCGCCGCACTGTTCCTCTTCTTCATGGCGCAGGGCGGGCTTCTGAAGACTTATGGCACGGACGAGCGGCCGGGCGAGTAAGACCCGGTTCCACCGGTCTTGGCAGGGACGTCGCCCGCAGCTAGGTTCGCGCCATGATTGCCCCCCTTGTCCTGTTTCTCTTCTCTGGTGTGGTCGTCGTCTGGGCGCTTTACGTTCCCGGCGCTAAGGACATGCTGCTTGTGGCCGGCCCCTCGGCAATCGGCAGCCTCTACCTGTTCCTGCAGGCGCTGGTGCGCAGACCCGCCCGGGCGCTGCGCTGGATCGTGGTGGACGGATCGAACGTGATGCACTGGAAGGAGGGCGAGCCTGATATCGGCACGGTGCGCGACGTCGTGGGCAGGCTGGCCGCGCTTGGCTATACGGCGGGTGTCGTGTTTGACGCGAACGCGGGTTACCGCCTGAATGGGCGCTATCTGAACGAACGGGCGCTCGGGCGGCTTCTTGGCCTGTCCGAAGAACGGATAACGGTAGTCCCGAAAGGAACACCCGCCGATCCCGCGATCCTCGCCGCAGCGCGCGGACTTGGCGCCCGCATCGTGACGAACGACCGCTACCGCGATTGGGCGGAGACCCATCCTGAAGTTCGCGCGCAAGGCCACCTCATACGCGGGGGCTTCCGGCAAGGCGCGCTTTGGCTTGATCTGGACGCGTGAGGCAGAGGCGCCGGATTTCGTGGCGAAATCCGGTCCGAAATCTTTGCAAGATTTCGGGCTGTCCCGGCGCCGTGGTGCTACCCGAGGTCGGCGAGTGCCGCCTCGGCCGCGAGATGGGCACGCAGAGACCAGTAGCAATCCTCGCGCGTGGCCGCCCGGCACTGGACGCGTCTGTCGCCTGCCGTGACGAACCACAGGTCGCCGCGCGAGGTGACGGGGTAGGTTACACCTGCGAACTCCACCGATCCCTGAGGCACCTCTGGCGGCAGGTCCGCCACGCAGGCGGCGAGGGTCGGGACGAGGCAGGCGGCAAGGACGAGGCGGCGCATGGATATCTCCTGTTCCCTGCAGTTCAATCCAATTTCACCGCGCCCGCAAGGCCCGTTGACCAAGTCCCGGCTTTGGGCTAATCCCTCGCCCGTGGCGATTTGATGACCGGATTGCGGGCCACGTTAAAGAAGCCGCTAAAAGGGTCGGAGGTGTTTCACCCCCGCCGTTCCGGTCGGGGGTTTTTTGTTGCCGGAGGCGGCCATGACGGACTGGAAGACGCGGACGAAACTCATTCATGCCGGCGCGCGCCGCAGCCAGTATGGCGAGATGTCCGAGGCGATCTTCCTGACGCAGGGTTTCGTCTATGAGAGCGCCGAACAGGCCGAGGCGCGGTTCATCGAATCCGGCCCGGACGAGTTCATCTATGCGCGCTACGGCAACCCGACCGTGCGGATGTTCGAAGAACGGATGGCGGCGATCGAGGGGACGGAGGACGCCTTCGCAACCGCCTCGGGGATGGCCGCGGTGAATGGCGCGTTGACCGCGATGCTGAGGGCGGGCGACCATGTGGTCGCGGCGCGGGCGCTGTTCGGATCGTGCCTGTATGTGCTGGAAGTCCTGGGCCGCTTCGGAGTCGAGGTGACTTTGGTAGACGGCACGAACCTTGATGAATGGCGCGCGGCGGTGCGGGCTGACACGAAGGCCGTTTTCCTTGAAAGCGTGTCGAACCCGACGCTGGAGGTCATTGATCTGAAGTCGGTCGCGGAGATCGCGCATGCGGTGGGTGCGACAGTGATCGTCGACAATGTCTTTGCCACGCCGACCTTCTCGAAGGCCGTATCGCTTGGTGCCGATGTCGTCGTCTACTCGGCGACGAAGCATATCGACGGGTCGGGCCGGGCGCTCGGTGGCGTGGTCTGCGGGACAAAACAGTTCATCCGCAAGGTGCTGGAACCCTATCTGAAGCACACCGGCGCGGCGCTGTCGCCTTTCAACGCCTGGGTGATGCTGAAGGGGATGGAGACGCTTGATCTGCGCGTGCGGGCCCAGGCGGCGACGGCGCTGAAGGTGGCGGAGCGGCTGACGGGCCATGCGAAGCTGTCGCAAGTGATCTATCCGGGCCTGAAGGACCATCCGCATCACGCCATCGCCATGGAACAGATGGGGGCGGGGGGCACGGTCGTGACGCTGGAACTGCGCGGCGGGCAGGCTGCGGCCTTCCGTTTCCTCAACGCGCTGACAATCGTGAAGATTTCAAACAACCTCGGCGATGCGAAATCGATCATCACCCATCCGGCGACGACCACGCACCAACGGCTTCCGGCCGAGCAGAAGGCGCTTCTGGGCATCACGCCGGGGCTGGTGCGCCTGTCTCTGGGGATCGAGGACGGGGACGATATCGTCACCGACCTCTTGCAGGCGCTGCAGCGGGCCTGAGGGGCCGCTCATCGTCGCCTTGGGCGCTTTTCGCGATGCACGACGAGAGGCCGGAGGCCCGCGAGGAGACATTGGGAGCGGCCGGGCGACAGGTCGCTTTCGCTTGGCGGCGGTTCGCGTTAGACTATATCATCCGCGGCCGGGATCATGTAGGAAGCGGGCTCCACGCCCTTGGGGGGTCTGATGAACTTCATAGGCGAGATCGACCGGGAACCGAACCGCGACGCCGCGGAAGAGGCGCTTGCCACGCTGCGTGCCTGGGCGGCCAAGGCCGACCCGACCGAGGTCGCGCGCCTTGATCCTGCCATCGCGCGCCTGCTCCCGGGCCGCGAAGTGGGGAATTATCCTGATCTGTCGCGGACTTACCCCGAGGATTTCCGCCCCGACGCCGCCTATCGCGCCTCGATGCCAGACCTGCAGAACGGACCCTCAAGCCTGATCGTCGGGGCGAAGGCGCCGATCCAGCATGTGGGGATTTCGAACTTCCGCTTGCCGATCCGCTATCATACCCGCGACGGGGCCGACCTGACGCTGGAAACCTCGGTGACCGGAACGGTTTCCCTGACAGAGGACCGCAAGGGCATCAATATGAGCCGGATCATGCGGTCCTTCTATGCGCATGCGGAACGCACGTTCTCTTTCGACGTGATGGCCAAGGCTCTGGACGATTACAAGGCCGATCATGACAGCCTCGATGCCCGCCTGCAGATGCGCTTTTCCTTCCCTGCAAGGGTGGAAAGCCTGCGCTCGGGCCTTGCGGGCTGGCAATATTACGATATCGCGCTGGAACTGGCCGAGACGGCGGGGGTCAGGAAGCGCATCATCCATCTGGACTATGTCTATTCCTCGACCTGCCCCTGTTCGCTGGAACTTTCCGAGCACGCGCGGCAGGCGCGCGGGCAGCTGGCGACGCCGCATTCGCAGCGCTCGATCGCGCGGATTTCTGCTGTGGAATCAGGGGCTAAGCGGTTCTGGTACGAGGATCTGATCGAGCTTGCCCGCGCGGCCGTGCCGACCGAGACCCAAGTGATGGTGAAGCGCGAGGATGAACAGGCCTTTGCCGAACTGAACGCCGCGAACCCGATCTTCGTCGAGGATGCGGCGCGGTCTTTTGCCGAGCGGCTGCTCGCAGAACCGCGCGTCGGCGACTTCCGGATCGTCGCGGTCCATCAGGAAAGCCTGCACAGCCACGATGCCGTGTCGGTCCTGACCGAGGGGCCGACCTTCGCCTCCGAAAGCCTGGAGCCCCGCCTCTTCGCCAGCCTCCACCGCAGCGCCTGAGGGCGGCGGCAACGGGTGCAGTTTACGTATGGCAGAACGTATGCCTGTACGTATGGTAAGGAAAACCGTCGGGAATTTGTCGCTGACCGCGCCCCGGGTGAGGTGCGACGTGGTGGCTTCAGTGCCCGCTAATGAACATACCCTGATCCAACTGTGCCTCAGGAGAGAAATCCGTCGGCGCAGCATTTCGGATCAGTCGCGTTTCTGGATACTGGCCGATCCAGTTGAGCAACGCCTCGACCCGTCCCTTAGTCGCCGGCTCGCCCGTCACTTCAAGCGTTACCGACTTCAGCATCACCTCCGCCCCGAAGCTTGCCGCCAGATCGGCGGGGTCGATCAGCGCCACGCTCGTGGGATCGGTAAGGTCAGCGAATGTCACCATCAGCGGATATTGATAGTCCGGCACCACAATCACCCCAGCGGCGCGGTCGCGCTTGTCGCGCACCTCGTCAAAAAGCGCGGGATCGACAACGCGACCTTGTTGCCCGGAGATCGAGGCGGGTGCGACCGAGCCCAGATATTCGGTGGTGTCTTTGCTCTTGAGGAGCGCGAAGAGATAGCGGCCCGGCGTGACCTCGACCACCACCGCCTCACCCGTCTCGTCATGGTTCCAGTGAAATCCGTCGGGGAAGTAGAACAGTTTCTCCTGCCAGCTCACCTCGCTGACCGACGACCCCGAGACCTCGCCTGAAGGTGTCTCGACCGTGACGGTCATCTTCTGGCGCCACGTGTATCGTTCCTTGCAGCCCGCTAGGGCGAGGAGGGCGACGAAGGCGAGGAGGACATATTTCAATCGTCTGAACTCCGATCCGCAGGTGTCATGTCAGCCCCGTTCTCCTTACGGTGGAGCGGGTTGTCTCGTTTGGCAAGGGGGCAGCGGGCGGTAGGGGCTTTCGCGGTGGGCGGGGGGTGCCTATCTAGGGGGAAACGGAAGGATCGGATGGTGATCGGCGGGATCGGGCAGGCGGTGCGGGGCCTCGTGGGGGCGGAGGAGGTGGTGCGTTTGGGCGTCACGGGTCTGTCGCGCGCGGGCAAGACGGTGTTCATCACCGCGCTTGTGGCCAACCTCCTCGACCGGGCGCGGATGGCGGGCCTGCGCGCCGAGGCGGCGGGCCGTATCCGGGCGGTCTATCTGCAGCCGCAGCCCGACGATACCGTGCCGCGCTTTGACTATGAGGCGCATCTGGCGGCGTTGACTGGGTCGTCGCCGCATTGGCCCGAAAGCACGCGGGCGGTGAGCGAACTGAGGCTGTCGTTCCGGCTTGCGGGGCGGGGGATCGCGGGCGCGGTGATGGGGGAAAGGCGCCTCCATCTCGATATCGTCGATTATCCGGGCGAGTGGCTTCTGGACCTGATGCTGATGGATCAGTCCTACGAGGACTGGTCGCGGGGGGCGTTCCAGAAGCTCGCGGCGCGGGCGGAGGAATTGGCGGAGGCGCGGGCCTGTCTGGCGGCTCTGGTGGCGGTGGATGCGGGGGCGCGGCTGGAAGAGGGGGAGGCCGGGCGGTTGGCGGGGCTTTTCACGGACTATCTCAAGGCGGCGCGGGCGGCGGGATATGCCGATTGCACGCCGGGGCGGTTCCTTCTGCCGGGTGATCTGGCGGGCTCGCCCGCGCTGACCTTCGCGCCCCTGAAGGCCGATCTGGCCCCGGGGCGGGGGTCGCTAGGGCGCGAGTTCGCGCGGCGGTTCGAGGCCTATAAGGCCAAGGTGGTGATGCCCTTCTTCCGCGACCATTTCGCCAAGATCGACCGGCAGGTGGTGCTGGCCGACCTTCTGGCGGCGCTCGATGCCGGGCCCCGGGCGGCCGAGGATCTGCGGACGACGATGGCGGCGGTGCTGTCTGCCTTCCGGCCGGGGCGGTCCGGGTGGCTGGCGGCCTTGCTCGGGCAACGGCGGGTGGAGCGGATCCTCTTCGCCGCGACCAAGGCCGATCATCTGCATTCCAGCCAGCATGCGCGGCTGGCGGCGATATTGGCGGCGCTGATGCGGGCGGCGAAGGAGCGGGCGGATTTCGCGGGTGCGGATACGGCGGCGATGGCGATTGCCGCGTTGCGCGTGACAGCGGAGGATGTGGTGCGATCGGGCGGGCGGGAGGTGGCTTGCGTGAAGGGGCGGCTCGAGGACGGGCGGGTCGCGGCCTTCCATGCGGGCGACCTGCCGGACAATCCGGCCGAGATATTGACGCCAGCGCGCGAGGCGGCGGCGGGGTGGCTGGACGGTGAGTATCAGGCGATGCGCTTCCTGCCCGCGCCGGGTGGCGGGGCGGGCCGGGGTTTGCCGCATATCCGGCTCGACCGGGCGGTGGACTTTCTGATCGGAGACAGGCTGTGAGCGGTGGACAGGGAAACGCAAGGCGGGGCGAGCGGCTCGGTCCCTTGGTGATCGAGCTTGATCCCGCCGAGATGCCTGCCGTCGCCGATCTGGCGCCACTGGCGGAACCGATTGACCTTGCCGTGCCGGTTCCGGCGCGGCGGGGCTGGCGGCTGGGGGTCTGGCTCCTCGGGACGGCGGGGTCGCTTTTGCTGTTTCTTCTGACACTGGCGCTCTGGTCCTATGTCGAGAGCCTCTTTGTCAGCTATCCGCTGCTCGGAACGGTGGCGGTGGTGCTCGCGGGGCTGTTCGCGGCGCTCACGCTCATCTTCGTGGCGCGCGAGCTTCTGGCGCTGATGCGGCTCCGGCGGATCGACGGGCTGAGGGAGCGGGCGGCTGTTGCCGTCGGGGCGGGCGACCTGAGCGGCGCGCGCGCCGTGCAGGCCGAAGTAGCGGCGCTTTACCGGGGGCGGGCGGAGCTCTCCTGGGTCGCTGCACGCCATGGCGAGCGGGGTCAGGATCTGGCCGAGGCCGGTGCGCTTCTGACGCTGGTCGAAGAAGATTACCTCGGCCCGCTCGACCAGCTGGCGCGGCGCGAGATCGAGGCGGCGGCGCGGCAGGTGGCGGCGGCGACGGCGATCGTGCCCTTGGCGCTTGCAGATGTGGCGGTGGCGCTGATCGCCAATACGCGGATGGTGCGGCGGATCGCGGCGATCTATGGCGGCCGGTCGGGTGCCTTCGGCAGCTGGCGTCTGATGCGGCGGGTCGCGGTGCATCTGGTGGCGACGGGTGCGGTCGCGGTGGGCGATGACCTGATCCATTCGGTGGCCGGCGGCGGGCTTTTGTCGAAGCTGTCACGCCGCTTTGGCGAAGGGGTGATCAACGGCGCGCTGACGGCGCGCGTCGGCATCGCGGCGATGGAGGTCTGCCGCCCGCTGCCCTTCCGTGCCTTGCCGCGCCCCAAAGTCACGAACCTTCTGACGCGCGGGCTCGCCGGGCTTTTCGGGCGCAGCGGGGAGGAAGCGCAGCCGGATTTCGATACGAAATCCGGCCGGAGCCTTTGAAAGGCTCCGGTCCGAAATCTTTCTAAGATTTCGGCACATGCCGCCAGCCCCGAGGGCGGGAATAGCTGACTTGCGGCAGGCGCCTCTCGCCCCTAACCTCCGCCGAAAAAACGGGGATGGTGCGGAATGGAACTTCTCGCGATACTGGCGGCGCTGGCAGCGCTTGCGATCCCGGTGACGGTGGTCGTTCTGGTCTTCAAGGTCGCCGCACTTTCGCGGCGCCTGACTGATCTGGAGCGGCGCCATGTCGATCTTGCCGGACGGTCTATACCCGCGGCAGTGATGCCTCGGGTCGGGTCGGATAGGGTGGATGACCGTATTGTGACCCCGCCGCCTGCCACACCGGTGGCCGATCTGCCGGACGCGGCCGATCCGGGCGCGGTGCCCGTCGATCCCTGGTCGGGCGCACCTGCGGCCGCTGCACCCGTCGCGCCGCCTGACATGACATCCGTGCCAGCCGCCGACCGGCCGGTCGTCGTTTCGCGTGAACGGGCCTCGGCGCTTGGCGACTGGCTGAAGGCCAACTGGGTCTATGCCATCTCTGCCCTGTCGCTCGCCTTCGCTGGCGTCTTCTTCGTGCAATATGGCATGGAAAACGGCCTCCTGCCGCCGCCCGCCCGCGTCATCATGGCGCTTCTCTTCGGGCTGGCGCTGATCGCGGCGGGCGAATTCATCCGCCGCCGGTCGGGCGACGGGGCGAAATCGGCGACCGCCTATCTGCCCTCGACCTTCGCGGGCGCCGGGATCGTCTCGATGTTCGCGGGCGTCCTTGCGGCGCGCCAGCTTTATGACCTGATCGGCACCGGCACGGCCTTCGGCGGACTGGCGGCCGTCTCGGCGCTCGCCCTGGTGATCGGCTGGTATTACGGGCCTTTCCTCGCCGCCGTCGGGCTGATCGGCGCCGGGATCGCACCCTTCGCGGTCGGCGGGTCGAGCGAGTCGATCGACCCGCTTTACGCCTATTTCTGCCTGATCGCCGCGCTTGGCCTCGGGATCGACGCCGCCCGGCGCTGGGCCTGGGTCTCGGTCCTGGCGCTTGGCGTCGGCTACGGCGGGCTTTTCCTCGTCGCGGTCGGCGGCGGCGCCGCGGGCTATGCCGCCCTGGCTCTAGCCCTCCTCGCAGTGCTCGCCATTCTGGTGCCCTGCCTCAGGCTTGCGCCCGATCACGACGGGCCAATGGTGGCGGAGGCGGTCCTGACGCGCGGGCGGGCCGGATGGCCGATCTTCCCGACCCGCCTTGCTGCGGGGGCGATGGCGCTGTCGGTCCTCGGGCTTGTCCTTCAGGACGGGCCGGGCGAGGCCGACAGCCTGATCGCCTTTCTCTGCCTTGCACTTCTCGCCGGGGTGGTGACCTTCTGGTCCGCGCGCGCCCGGGCGCTTTCAGACCTTGCCCTCTTGCCTGCGGCGGGTTTTCTGGCCCGACTGGCGCTTGAGGGCGCGGGCTTCGGGCCCATGGCACGGTCCTATGCCGACAAGGCCGTCGACCTGCGCCTGCCCGAGGTCGGGCCGCCGCAGACGGCCGCGCTGCTCCTTGGCCTTGGCGTGGTGATGAGCCTGATCGCAGCCTGGCGCAGCGGCCGGGGCGACATGCGCGCGTCCTGGGGCGCGGCGGCGGCACTGATCGCGCCCCTTGCGGCGGTGGGGCTGGAGTTTTTCTGGGCGCCGTCTTCGGTCCTCGGCGCCTACCCTTGGGCACTGCATGTGATTGCTCTTGCGGCACTGATGGCTTTCCTCGCCAGCCGCTTCGCGGCGGCAGACGGCGAGGAAAGGCGCCGGGCCGCCTACGCGACCCTCTCGACGCTTGCGCTCATTGCGCTCGCTTTCGGCCTTGTCCTGACCAAGGCGGCGCTGACGCTGGCGCTGGCCGCGCTCATCCCCGTGGCTGCGCTCCTTGACCGCCGCTTCCGCCTGCCGGAAATGGGCTGGTTCATCCAGGCGGCTGTGATGGCGCTGTCCTACCGGCTGGTGGTCGATCCAGGGCTCATGTGGGCGGTGTGGGATGCCGGCCCGGCGGACGCGATCCTGGCCTACGGCGGCGCGTCGGCGGCAATGCTTGGTGCGCTGCGGCTGATCGTGCCGGAAGAGCGGCGCAACGCCCGCGTCTTTCTCGAATCCGGCGGGGCGGCGGCTTTGGCGCTCTTCGTCAACGTGATGGTGTTGCGGCAATTCGACGACGAATCAACGCTGAGCCACTGGGCGCTTACGCTCAACTCGATGCCATGGCTTGTCCTCGCGCTGGTGCAGCTCTACCGCCTGCAACTCGGTGGAGCACTTCGCTGGCTGCGTTGGGTAATCGCCTCTGTTGCAGGCCTGATCGCGCTCGGCGGCCTCGGCCTGTCAGCCCTGCCTGCCAATCCGCTGTTCGGGCTGCTCGACAGCCGGGGCTGGGTCCGGGGGCCGGTTATCCTTGATTCCCTCCTCGTCGCCTATCTGATCCCCGGCCTGATGCTGATCGTCGCCGCGCGGCGCCTCGATCATCTGCCACGCTGGCTCTCGTTGCCGATGCAGGGTCTTGGCATAGCGCTTGCGGCGCTTTACGCAGGGCTGGAGATAAGGCGGCTCTGGCGCGGGCCAGACCTGTCGGTCTATGGCGTCACCCAACCTGAACTCTACAGCTACACGATCGCGCTGATGGTGCTTGGTGCGGCGCTCCTCTACCAGGCCATCGCCCGGCGGTCGGGCGGGTTGAGGCGGATCGCCATGGCGGTGATCGCGCTCACCATCGCCAAGGTCTTCCTGATCGACGCCTCCGGCCTTTCGGGCCTCACCCGGGTCTTCTCCTTCCTCGCCCTCGGCCTCGCCCTCGCGGGCCTCGCCTGGCTGAACCGCTGGGCGGCGGAGCGGCAGGAGGAAGGCCCGCAGGAAACAAGTTCCGGCTGATCTTCACGTTCTGTCCAAAAATACTCCGGAGGGGTCCGGGGAGGCGGAGCCTCCCCGGCGGGTCGGCCCGCCAACGGCGGGACGAAACCTATCTGAGCTTCGGCACGCCGTCCGCGAAGGCCGCGCCTTCGGTCACGCCGTAACGCAGGCCCGCGCCGATGCGGTGGGCCAGCACCGACCATTGGGCGGCGGTCTCGGGCGCGAGATTGCGCGTCAGTACGCTGTCGAAAAGCCCAAGCCAGACCGAGAACATGCCGGGGCGGACATTGCCCGCCGCGCGGTGCGCCTCCATCGGATTGCCGTCGTAGGACCGCTCGAACAGGATCGCGTTGCGCCAGAAGCGGGCGATCTTTTCCTCATGCGCGGGCCAGTCGGTGACATGGGCGGCGAAAACCGGGCCGAGACCGGGATGGACCCGGATCGCGGCATAGAAATCGGCGACCACGCGGTCGATCTCGTCCGGCGTCACCGGGAAGCGGGGGGGTATGGCGGGCATGGTCGGTCCTTTCGCTTGATCTTTCTCAAGCGGTCTGCCGCGGTGCAAGGGGGCGGAATGTCTCAGGGAAAGCGCTGGCCCGCAAGGGGCGGGATCATGTCGCCGGAAACGAGCGCGGTCAGGGTCTGGCGGATGAGGGGCAGGCCCGCCATCGGCGCCATCAGATGGTCGCGCAAGGGCGGCAGGAGGCGGCTTTCGGACTGGTACATCGGCGTGAAAAGCGCGCTCATCGCCTGATAGGCGCGGACATGCCAGCGGCGCATGGCACCGTAGGCGGGCAGGGCGCCGGGGCCGTCCTTCAGCGCGGTGACCAGCGCCAGAGCGTCAAGGAGCGCCATGTTTGCACCCTGGCCGAGCTGCGGGCTCGCACGGTGGGCGGCGTCGCCGATGAAGGCGAGACGTTCGGCGTAGGGGTGGCACAGCGTGCCGTGACTGTAGCGGGCGGGCGTTAGCTGGTCATGGCGCGTGATGGTCTGAAGGAAGGGCGCGAAATCGGGCCAGAGGCCAGAGGCCTCGGCCTTCCACTTCGTCAGCGGCGCAGCCTGCCAGTCGGCGATCCGGTCTACCGGCAAGGACCAGAAGATGGTGGCGAGCGGCCCGTCGGAGCCGGGCGCGGTGCCCACGGGTAGCACACCGAGCATCCGCCGCGCGCTGAGGTAGCGCTGGCGCAGTTCGTCGGTGCGGAAGGCGGTTCCGGCGGGCCAGGGAACCGTGCCCCAGAGCGCGCCGTAGGGAAGCGGGCGTGCGGTGAGCGGCGAAAGGCGCGATCCGGCGCCGCTTGCGTCGACGACAAGATCGAAAGGGCCGAGGCTGCGGCCATCTTCCAGAAGCACGGTCCGACCCTTGCCTGCGAACGGCGTCGCGATGGCGGTCGCGCCGGCCTCTATCCGCACCTGGCGCGCCATGGCCGCGTCCCAGAGGGCGGCGAAGAGCGCCGCGCGATGGATCGCAAGGCCCGGTGCCTCGGGGCGGTAGGCGACGCGCAGCACATCGCGGCCGCGCCGCGCCTCGTGCCCGGCCATCCTGAGGATGCTTTGCCCCGATGCCCGCGCAGCCGCGCCCGCGCCGAACCGGTCGAGGACGGCAAGGCCCATCGGCTGGATCACGAGGCCGGAGCCCACAGGCTTCGGTTCCGCGAACCGTTCGATCAGCGTGACCTCATGGCCGGCATCCAGGGCGAGGGCCGCAAGCGCGAGCCCACCGATCCCGGCACCGACGATGCCGATCGTGCAGGTCATGCGCGTCACGTCCTCACGGCGCCGCCTGGCAGGTCACCCCATAGCCGGTGACGAAGGGCAGGCTGCCGTCGGCGCCGATCTCGCCCGCCGTCACGAGGCTGAGATCGCCTGCCTCGCCCTGATAGGCGTAGCTGCAGAAGGCAAAGCCGGTGCCTGCGCAATCCTCGACCTCGATGATCCCGGCGGCGGCGATGTCGTCCGCCTGACCGGGCGAGCGGGTCCCGGAGGCCGCCTGATCGACCGGCTGCCAGCCGGCCTCTGCCAGCAGGATACGGGCGAGGTCGACGGGCAGGCCGTAGAGGTAGGGCAGCCGGGCCTTGCCGTCGCACTGGATCTGTTCGGAGGCGGGCGGGGTCAGGGCGATGCCGTCCGGCCCGACGGGCCGGATGTCGGCGACGGGCGCGGGGATCAGATCGCCGCTCCATACCCTGAGCCCGCCCACGCCGAAGGGGGTAATGCGGCCAATGGACGAGGGGGCGCCTTCGGCAGCATAGGCGAGCGCCACGAGCCGGTCGCCCCGGAAAAAGGCGATATTGCCCTGCGACAGGTTGCAGGCGCCGCTGGTCGCGGGCTCGGCATGGCCGACGAAGCTGACGGCCTGATAGGCGCCGAAGGGCGCCTCGGCCGTCACCGCCCAGCCAAGCGCCTCGGCCACCTTGCCGCCGGGGGTCCTGGCCTTGGTCAGCAGGTGATCGCAAAACTCCGGCTCGCCCCGGTCGGCGGGGGCAGGCGGCAGGGCGGGCAGGGGGAGAATCTCCAGCCCCGGCACTTGCGAGGCGGTGCTGGGCGGCGCGGCCAGCGCGGCTGCGGCATCGAAGACAGGCAGGAGGGCAAGGAGGCCCGCATATGTCGTTGATTTCATGGCTCCGCTCCTGTCGATAGGCGTCGTTGGCGCCATCTAGGCCGACGCTGCCTGCCCGGTCCAGTCAGGAATTCCCTGACCCAAGCGCCACACTGGACCAGAGCCGAGCGACCGCCTATAAGGCGGCCATGCAGATGACGGCCGCACAGATACGTCGAATTAGCGGCCCGGCGCGCTGATCCCTCAGCCGCCGGGATTGCCCGTTTGCCTTGGGGCGCCCGATGCCCCCTCTGACCGATTTCCGAAGGAATGCCCGACATGTGCGCCGACACGACCGAGAAGACTGCTCCCGACTACCGCGACACCGTCTTCCTGCCCGAGACCGACTTTCCGATGCGCGCGGGCCTGCCGCAGCGCGAACCCGACTGGCTGAAGCGCTGGGAAGAGATCGGGGTCTATGACCGGCTGCGCGAAAAGGCGGCGGCCGCCCCCCGCGCGCCCTTCACGCTGCATGACGGCCCTCCCTACGCGAACGGGCACCTGCATATCGGTCACGCGCTGAACAAGGTCCTGAAGGACATGGTGGTGCGGTCCCAGCAGATGATGGGCCGCGATGCCCGTTATGTGCCGGGCTGGGATTGCCACGGCCTGCCGATCGAATGGAAGATCGAGGAGCAGTACCGGGCGAAGGGCCTGAACAAGGATGACGTGGACACGGTCGCCTTCCGTCAGGAATGCCGCAAGTTCGCCGAGGGCTGGATCGACGTGCAGCGCGAGGAGTTCAAGCGCCTCGGCGTCACCGGCAACTGGGCCGATCCGTACCTGACGATGAACTACCATGCCGAGGCGGTGATCGCCGAGGAATTCATGAAATTCCTGATGAACGGCTCGCTTTATCAGGGGTCGAAGCCCGTGATGTGGTCGCCGGTCGAGAAGACGGCGCTCGCTGAGGCCGAGGTCGAGTATCACGACCATACGAGCCATACGATCTGGGTGCGGTTCCCGGTGGCTGCGGCGTCGGAGTTCAAGGATCTGGACGGCTGCATCCGCACCGACCTGTTGCAGGCCTCGGTGGTGATCTGGACGACGACGCCCTGGACCATCCCGCAGAACCGCGCGGTCGCCTTCAACCCGACGATTGCCTACGGGCTGTACGAGATCTCTGCTGTTGGCGAGAACGCGAGCGCGAAGGTTGGAGAGACCATCGTCGTGGCCGACAATCTCGCCGAGGCGATCTTTGCTGCCGCGCGGGTCGAGACGTTCCGCAAGCTACGCGCCGTGCCGGGCGATGAACTGGCGACGCTGACGCTTTCGCATCCGTTCCGGGGCGTCGAGGGAGCAAACGGCGAATGGGACTATGACGTCCCCATGCTGCCCGGCGACCATGTGACCGACGACGCGGGCACCGGCTTCGTTCACACCGCGCCCTCGCACGGCGACGATGACTATCAGATGGGCCTGAAGCATGGCCTGCCGATGACCTATAATGTCGAGCCGGACGGGACCTACCGGACCGATCTGCCGCTCTTCGGCGGGCAGGCGATCATCCTGCCCGACGGCAAGGAAGGCCCGGCGAACGTCTCGGTGATCAAGCAGCTCGCCTATGCGGGTGCGCTTTTTGCCAAGGGCAAGATCAAGCATTCCTACCCGCATAGCTGGCGGTCGAAGGCGCCGCTCATCTATCGCAACACGCCACAATGGTTCGTGGCGATCGACAAGAGCCTTGATGACGGCCTCTCGACCTATGGCGACACGATCCGGAAGCGCGCGCTCAATTCGATCAACCAGCTTGTCGAATGGACCCCGGCGACGGGCCGCAATCGCCTGCATTCGATGATCGAGGCGCGGCCCGACTGGGTTCTGAGCCGCCAGCGCGCCTGGGGCGTGCCGCTGACCTGCTTCACGAAGAAGGGCGCGAAGCCGACTGATCCCGACTTCCTGCTGCGCAACCCGGAGGTCAACGCCCGCATCAAGGCGGCGTTCGAGGCCGAGGGGGCCGATGTCTGGTATGTGCAAGGATTCAAGGAAAAGGTGCTGACCGGACTGGTCGATCCGTCGGATTATGAACAGGTCTTCGACATTCTCGACGTCTGGTTCGACAGCGGATCGACCCATGCCTTCGTGTTGCGCGACCGGCCTGACGGCACGGCGGACGGGCTGGCCGATCTTTACCTTGAAGGCACCGACCAGCACCGGGGCTGGTTCCATTCCTCAATGCTGCAGGCCTGCGGCACCAAGGGCCGCGCGCCTTATCGCGGCGTGCTGACCCACGGCTTCACGCTCGACGAAAAGGGCATGAAGATGTCCAAGTCCTTGGGCAACACCGTCGCGCCTCAGCAGGTGATCGATGAATATGGCGCGGATATCCTGCGCCTGTGGGTCGCGCAGTCGGACTATACGGTCGACCTCAGGATCGGGAAGGAGATCCTGAAAGGGACCGCCGACAGCTACCGGCGGCTGCGTAACACCTTGCGCTTCATCCTTGGGAACCTTGCGGGCTTCACCGAGGCCGAGCGGGTCAAGCCGGAGGAGATGCCGGAACTGGAGCGCTGGGTGCTGCACCGGTTGGCGGAACTAGATCACGTTGTCCGCACCGGCTATGCGAAGTACGATTTCCAGGGCGTGTTTCAGACCCTCTTCACCTTCTGCACGGTGGATCTGTCGGCGGTCTACTTCGACATCCGCAAGGATGCGCTTTATTGCGATGCGGCGGACAGCTTGCGTCGCCGGGCGGCGCGGACGGTCCTGGACATCCTGTTCCACCGGCTGGTGACCTGGCTCGCGCCGATCCTCGTCTTCACCATGGAGGAAGTCTGGCTCTGCCGCTTCCCGGGCGAAGGGTCGTCGGTGCATCTGACCGACATGCCGGAAACGCCGGCCGACTGGCTGGACGAGCCGCTCGCCCAGAAGTGGGAGGCGATCCGCAAGGTGCGCCGGGTGGTGACGGCGGCCTTGGAAGTGCAGCGCACGGCCAAGGTCATCGGCGCCTCGCTGGAGGCGGGGCCTGTGGTGCATGTCGAGGATCAACCCACGCTGAAAGCGCTGAAATCGGTCGATTTCGCCGAGCTCTGCATCACCTCTTCCATTCAGGTCACCGCCGACCCGGCCCCGGAAGAGGCCTTCCGCCTCGCCGAGGCGCCGGGGGTGGGCGTGGTCTTCGAACTGGCCGACGGCGAGAAGTGCCAGCGCTGCTGGCGCATCCTGCCGGATGTGGGCAGCCATGCGCACGAGGGCACCTGCCAGCGCTGCAACGATGCGTTGGGGTGAGTCGTGGCGGCCCGGGTCATCCTTCTGAATGGTCCGGGCAGTGTCGGAAAATCCTCGGTGGCGCGGGCGCTTCAGGCCTGCGCCTCCGGCCCGCTTCTGCACGTGTCGATGGACAGTTTCTGCGAGATGCTGCCTGACCGAGCATGGGATGATGCTGATTTCTTCCGGTTTGAAAGCCGGGGCAGTCCTGCCGAACCTGCGACCGAAGTCCTGACCGGCCCGAAAGGTGCCGCGCTTTTGGCAGCGATGCGGGCCACGGTGGCCGATCTCGCTCGCCGGGGGCTTGATGTCGTCGTGGATGATGTCTGGCTTGACGGAGAACCGGCCGAATACGCCGCGTTGCTCGCTGGGCATTCGGTCTGGCGTATTGGCCTGACCGCGCCGCTCGATATCGTCGAAGCACGGGAAATGTCGCGTAGTGACCGAATGCACGGCCTAAGTCGGGCGCAGTTTGAACGGGTTCACGGGGGAGTGCGCTACGACCTCATGATCGACGTATCGCTTCGCTCCGCGCAAGAGGCGGCGCAACAGATCGCGGCTTTGGTCGGCCTGTAAAGCGCGGGGTCGTGCCAAAAATCAGCTCTCATACTGATCCAGCATTTCGCGCAGCTCCTGACGGGTCAGGCCGATATCGTCCAGCCAGCGGTCGTCCTTCCGGCGCAGCATCCAGTCTGCCGGCGCGGCAGTGTCGCGCTGGTCGGTTTGTCTTACCCAAAATCGCCACCAAGTCAGGGTCATCGCGACCTCCGATGCTAACCAGTTGGTTCCAGTATGGATCGGCGTTGACATAAGACAAACGCATAGTGATGATGTCTGCGATCAGAATGGTTGATGGCAGCACCATGGATCTCGCGCTAGACAGCGACTTGATGCGCACGTTCCTGGCGGTCGTGGAAACCGGCAGCGTGACGCGCGCTGCCGACGAGATCGGGCGAACTCAGTCAGCCGTCTCCATGCAGATTAGGCGACTGGAAGAAACGCTTGGTCAGGCGCTTTTCGTGCGCCTGCCGCGCGGTGTGACGCTTACGGCGGAGGGATCGCAACTGGTTCCCCATGCCCGACGGGTCATCCGAAGCCTGGAGGAGGCCGCGCTGGCACTGCGCGCCAAACCGCTTGACGGGCCCGTACGGGTCGGCATTCCGGAAGAATACAGCGAGACCGTTCTGCCGCAGGCACTGGCGGCTTTCGCCAGCCGCCATGCCGGGGTCGAGGTGACGGTACGATGCGACCATTCAGATCCGCACATCGCGGCGCTGGCGGCGGATGAACTTGATCTTGCTGTCATCTTTGAGAAGGTCCGAAGCAGCGAAGGCGAACTGATGTGCATGGACCCGACGGTTTGGGTCACAAACGATGCCTTCGGACAGCACTTGCAGCGTCCGCTGCCGGTTGCAGCCTATTCGCGTCCAGATTGGTGCAATCAATATGCCTTTCAGTCTTTGGAAAGGCTGGCGATCGACTATCGCGTGGTCTTCGCCTGCGATCCGTCGGGTGGGTTGCGAACGGCAGTGCGGACCGGACTTGCCGTCGCCTTCCTGACCCGCAGCACCATTCCCGAAGGCTGCAGGGAACTGACCTCCGACGACGGGTTTGGCATGATCGATTCCACCTTGACGGTGTTGCGGCGCAATCCGCGCGGATCGACGCCAGCGATCGACGCCCTTGCTGCGATGCTGCGCGATGCTTTCCGACCGCTTTCCGGCGCAAGATCATGAAGCCGGAATGGTCTTTTGACAGCCCGTTTGGGATGCTTAGCCTGTCTGAGGAGCATGGCCGCATTGCCCGTTTACGATGGGGGCAAACTGCGGAGGGAGAATCGAGCGCGATTCTACGGGAGGCCGCCGCGCAGCTTCAGGACTATTTCGCCGGGCGTCGGCAGGTGTTCAACCTGCCGCTCGCCTTCCTGCCCGGGCTGGCGGGCGAGGTGCAGCGGGCGATGCTGGCCATCCCCTTTGGCGAGACGCGGACCTATGGCGATCTGTCGAAGGCGCTGGGGGCGCCGGCTCAGGCGATCGGGCAGGCCTGCGGGTCCAATCCGATCCCGATCCTCATTCCGTGCCATCGGATCCTTGGCGCGAATGGCCTTGGCGGCTTTTCGGCGCCGGGCGGGATCGAGACCAAGGTGGCGCTTCTGAAGCATGAAGGCGCGGCATCACTGCTGATCTGAGCCTTGCTGCGGGTCGGGGTGGCTGATAGCCGTTTCGCGGGGAACCCCGAGGAGCCGCCCATGAGCCTTTTCATTCTGTCGGCTGTCTTGGGCGCCGCCTTCCTGCATGCGCTGTGGAACGGGCTCGTGCGGGGGGGCGCGAGTAGGGTCCATGTGATGATGGTCCTCTCGGCGGTGCAGGGGGGGATCGGGCTGGTCCTGGGTTTTTTCAGCCCCTTTCCGGGGGCCGAGGTCTGGCCCTGGCTTGCCGCTTCGGCGCTGGTCCATACCGCCTACAAGACCTTCCTGACCTTTGCCTATGAGCATGGCGATCTATCCCGGGTATATCCGCTGGCACGGGGCACGGCGCCCTTGATCGTGCTGGTCGTGGGCGCGGCCTTCGGGACCGATCATCTGGCGGTGAGCGAGGCTCTGGGGATCGCGGTTCTGGGCGCGGGGATCTTCCTTCTGGCGACGGGGGTCTTCACCTCGGGCGAATCCGTGAGGCTGTTGCCCTATGCGATGGGGGCGGCACTGGCCACCGCGAGCTATACGCTGATCGACGGGCAGGGCGCGCGCATCGGCGGTAATGCAGCGGCCTATGTCGCCTGGATGTTCGCGGCCGACGGGGTGCTGTTTGCGCTGGTGATGAGTGTTCTGCGGGGGCGGGGTGCCTGGCCCGCGCGCGCGGGCGTCTGGGGGGCGGGGTCGGTGGCGGCGGTCGCCTCCTACGCCTCTTACGCGATCGTGGTCTGGGCGATGACCGAGGCGCCGATCGCGCTGGTGGCGGCGATCCGCGAAACCTCGATCGTCTTTGGCGTCGTGATCGGCTGGCTGGTGTTCCGCGAGCGGATGACCTGGGTGAAGGGCGCTTCGGCCCTGATGATCGCCGCGGGGGTGGCGATCACGCGACTTTGAGGGGGGCGGATTTCGATACGAAATCCGGCCGGACCCTTTGAAAGGGTCCGGTCCGAAATCTTTGAAAGATTTCGGTGCGCGGTCAGGCGCTGGCGGTGCGTTCGGGGATAAGCTGCTGGGCAATGCCCGCGAGGAGGAGATAGGCCGAACTGATCATGAGCCCGAGATGGGCGAGCGAGATCGGGCCGAATTCCGCCCAGGCCGACCAGCCCGCGCAGGCGACCCAGAGGAGCGCCATGGGCAGGGTGATCCAGCGCCAGCGGTCGGTGCGGACCGGGTGGACGAACTTGAAATTGGTGAACTGGGTCACGGCAAGGGCGATGATGATCGCAAGAGTGACGTAGAAATTCGGCTCCAGCGCGAAGATCACGAGGATCACCATGTTCCAGCAGGAGGGGAAGCCCGCGAAGGAATAATCCGTGGTCTTCATCCGGGTATCGACGAAATAGAGCGCGCTTGAATAGGTGATGACGATGATCGCGCACCAGCCGGTCCAGCCGTTCATCAGGCCGGATTCGAACAAGGCATAGGCCGGGATGAAGACATAAGTCAGATAGTCGATGATGAGGTCGAGGAGCACCCCGTCATAGGTCGGCCAGTTGGTCTTGACGTGATAGGCGCGGGCCAGGGGGCCGTCGATCCCGTCGACGATGAGCGCAATCACCAGCCAGACCCACATCAGTGCCCATTTGTGCTCGGCCGCGGCGAGCATCGCCATCATCGCGAGAACGGCGCCGGTGGCGGTAAGGAGGTGGACGCAAAGGGCTTTGATACGCGGGGTCATGAGGTCTTTCTGGCGGAAATCGCAACGGGTGGCAACCGGAGGCTTCCCGGCCTTGACAGATCGTCAGGCACGGGGGTGGGCGGCGGCATAGACCTCCATCAGGCGGTCGGTGTCGACGGCGGTATAGGCCTGGGTAGTGGACAGCGAGGCGTGGCCCAAGAGTTCCTGGATGGTGCGCAGGTCGCCGCCTGCGGCCAGAAGGTGGGTCGCGAAGGAATGGCGCATCGCGTGCGGCGTGGCGCTGGCGGGGAGGCCGAGCGCGAGGCGCGCCTGTTCCATCGCCTTGGCGATGAGGCGGGGGTTCAAGGCGCCGCCGCGCGCGCCGAGGAAGAGCGGGCCCTCAGGGACAGATGCCAGTGGGAAGGGGCAGAGCCGGACGTAATCGGCAACAGCGGCGCGGGCGGCGGGGATCGCTGGTACCAGCCGTTCCTTGCCGCCCTTGCCGCGGATGCGCAGCACCTCGCCCAGGGGATGATCGGCGACGGTGAGCGAGAGGGCTTCGGAAATCCGCAGGCCGCATCCGTAGAGGAGTGTCACTACAGCGACATCGCGGGCGGCCTGCCAGTCATTGCGGGCCTGAAGGTCAACCGTTGCGATCATGTCCTGCGCGGCTTCCGGCGTCAGGGGCCGGGGCAACTTGCGGCGGTATTTCGGGCCGCGCTGGGCAAGGATCGCGGTCGCCTCGCCGCCTTCGCGATCGGTCAGCCAGCGGATGAAGCCCTTTACCGACGACAGCCTGCGCGCCAGCGACCGGGCGCCGAGGCCGCGGTTGCGCTCATGCGCCATGAAGGCGCGCATGTCGGAGGGGGTGGCGGTGGCCAGCGCCGAGGCAGTGGGCGCGCCGCCGAGATGGGGGGCCATGAAGGCCGCCCAGGCCAGCACATCGGCGCGGTAGGCGTTCACGGTGTTTGCCGAGGCGCCGCCGAGGGCGGAGAGGTGATCGCACCAGCGCGCGATCGCGTCGCGGACGGCCGGGGTAAGCAGCGGTTCCACCCACCCGGCCTCAGGCCAGCCAGCGCCGCATAGCCCGTTCGAAGGCCCCGGCGAAGAAAGTGAGAAGGTCGGTGCCCTGACTTGCGCGGAACTGGTGGGGATCGGCGGCGCCGAGCGCCAGCATGCCGGGCAGGCGCCCGGCACCGAGGTCGAGGCGCATCACGGCCTCGGATCCGATCTTCGGTTCGGAGGCGCCATAGACGGTCTGGCGGTCGGCGGCGGACTGCCGGAGCACGACGTCGCGCGGCGCGCCGGTGCGGCCATCGCCCAGATAGCGCTCGACGAAGCCCGGAGGCGCCACGGTCAGCACGTCGGAAAAGCGCTGGACGGCCTCGTCCTCTCCGTCGCTTTCGGTTTCGAGGACAAGGCGGATCGCCTCGATCCGGAGGATCTGGCGGACGTCAGAGGCAAGCACTTTCAGGAAATCCTCGAAATCCACCGGGTCGAGCAGGCGCAGAACGGCGCGCTGGATCTGGTTGGTGCCCGCAAGGTTTTCGTAGGCCGCGGCAATGACCGAACGGTGCGTGTCCTCAAGCCGATCGAGGCGCTGTTCCAGCCGTTCCATCGCGATGCCGCGCAGGTCGACGATGTTCGAGCCCATCGCGCGTTCGTTGGCGGCAATAAGCGCGCGCATCAGGTCGCGATCTTCCAGAATCACTTCCGGGGCGGCGATCAGGCGGTCGCGCAGGTCGGGGCCAAGCGGTGCGGCTTCGGACAGTTTCGGTTCGGACATCTCGGCCCCGGACTTGTTACTTTCGGGCAGGATACACGAAGTCAGAGGATTTTCTGCCCGGTTTTTGCCCAGTCCTTCAGGAAAATCTCCAAGCCCTTGTCGGTCAGCACATGTTGGGCCATCGACTTGATCACGGCGGGGGGCGCGGTGATCACGTCGGCGCCGATCTTGGCGCAGTCGACGATGTGGTTCACCGTGCGGATCGAGGCCGCGAGGATCTGGGTCTTGAAGTCGTAATTGTCGTAGATAATCCGGATATCCTCGATCAGGTTCACGCCTTCGAGGTGGATATCGTCGAGACGCCCGATGAAGGGCGAAATGAAGCTGGCGCCGGCCTTGGCGGCCAGGATCGCCTGGGCGGGCGAGAAGCAAAGGGTGACATTGACCATATGGCCTTCGGATGCGAAGGCCTTGCAGGCGGTCAGACCGTCCCAGGTCAGCGGAACCTTGATCGCGATGTTCGGGGCGATCTTGGCAAGCTTCATCCCTTCGGCGATCATGGCCTTGGCCTCTGTCGCCACAACCTCTGCCGAAACGGGGCCGGAAACCATGTCACAGATTTCCTTGGTGACTTCGATGATGTCACGTCCCGCTTTCAGGATCAGCGAGGGGTTGGTGGTCACGCCGTCGACCATGCCAAGGTCGTTCAGTTCCTTGATGGCGGCGACATCGGCGGTATCGACGAAGAATTTCATGGCGCGCTCCGCTGGTTCGGGGATGGGTCGGCGATCTTCTAGCGCATGCCGCGCGCGGCTGAAACCCGGGAAAGGCCGTGGGCGTGGCTGAGGCACAGTTTTTCGACGAGGGCGACCTGGTCGCGGTTCTCACGACCGAGCCCTTGGGGCGGGCGCTCGATTACAAGGCGCCGGAGGGCGGCTGTTTCGCGGGCGCCTTCGTCGAGGTGCCGCTCGGCCCGCGCCGGGTGCTGGGCGTGGTCTGGGGGCCGGGGGAGGGTGGGTTCGATCCGGCGAAGATCAGGCCGGTGACGCGGGTCCTGGACGCCGCCCCGATGGCGCAAGCGATGCGGGCCTTTCTGGTCAGGGCCGCGGAATACACGCTGACGCCGATGCCCGCGATGCTCAGGCTTGCGACCCGCGCGCCGGGGCTGGCCGATCCGCCGGGGCCGAGGAAGGTCTATCGCAAGGGCTGGCAGGCGCCCGACCGGATGACGGATGCCCGCGCGCGCGTACTCGACGTGCTGGAGGACTATGGCGGGGCGGCCTTTACGCTGTCGGAACTGGCGGGCCTCGCCGGGGTCACCACGGGTGTGGTGAAAGGGCTGGTGAAGCAGGGCGCGGTGGCCGAGGAGGAGGCGCCGCGCGATGTACCCTTTCCGCGTCTCGACCCGGACCTTGCAGGCAAGGCACTGACCGAGGATCAGGCGGCGGCGGCAGCGCAGCTGAAGGGCGGCATCGCGGCGGGGCGCTATGGGACCACGCTTCTGAAAGGAGTGACCGGGTCGGGCAAGACCGAGGTCTATCTGGAGGCGGTGGCGGAATGCTTGCGCAAGGGGCGGCAGGCTTTGGTCCTCTTGCCCGAGATTGCCCTGACATCGGAATTCCTGGCCCGCGTCGAGGAGAGATTCGGCGCCCGGCCCGGCGAATGGCATTCGGGCGTGACGCAGACCGAACGGCGGCGATTGTGGCGGATGGCGGGCGAAGGCGGCGTGGGCCTTGTTGTCGGCGCGCGGTCGGCGCTGTTCCTGCCGTTCCGTGATCTGGGGCTGATCGTCGTCGATGAGGAACATGACACGTCCTACAAGCAGGAGGACGGCGTTCTCTATAATGCCCGCGACATGGCGGTGCTGCGCGCGGCGATGACGGATGCGCAGGTGGTGCTCGCCTCGGCCACGCCCTGTCTGGAGACATGGGTCAATGCCGAAAGTGGCAAGTACGGGCGGATCGACCTGACTTCGCGCTTCGGGGTGGCGGAATTGCCGCCGATGCGGGCGATCGACATGCGGGAGGAACGGCTGGAGGCAAGCCGTTGGATCAGCCCGACGCTGACGCAGATGGTGGCGGGGCGGATTGCGGGCGGGGAACAGGCGCTTCTGTTCCTCAACCGCAGGGGCTATGCGCCGGTGACGATCTGCCGGGCCTGCGGTCATCAGATCGGATGCCATCAATGCGATGCGCGGATGGTCGAGCATCGGTTCCTGAAACGTCTTGTCTGCCATCAATGCGGGGAAAGTGCGCCAATGCCCGTGGCCTGCCCGTCCTGCAAGGCAGAGGGGCGGCTCGCGCCGGTGGGGCCGGGGGTCGAGCGGCTGGCTGAGGAAGTGGCCGAGCGGTTCCCGGAGGCGCGGGTGGCGGTGCTGTCGTCGGACCTTTTCGGGTCGGCGCGGGCGCTGAAAGAAAAGATCGAGGAGATCGCGGGCGGCGGGGCTGATATCATCATCGGCACGCAGCTGGTGGCCAAGGGACATAACTTTCCGCTGTTGACGCTGGTGGGCGTGATCGACGCCGACCTTGGTCTGCAGGGGGCGGACCTGCGCGCGGCGGAGCGGACATTCCAGCTGATGCGGCAGGTGTCGGGGCGGGCAGGCCGGGCGGAGCGGAAGGGCGAGGCATACTTGCAGACCTATCAGCCCGACCATCCGGTGATCCGCGCGATTCTGTCGGGGGCGGAGGAAGATTTCTGGCGGGCCGAGGCTGCGGAACGGCAGGCGGCAGCGATGCCGCCCTACGGACGGCTGGCGGGCATCATCCTGTCGTCGCCCGACGTGCAACAGGTCTTCGATTTCGGCATGGAACTGGCGCGGCGGTCAGGTCCGCTCACGCGGATCGGTGCCCAGGTCTTCGGCCCGGCGCCCGCGCCGGTGGCGCGGGTGCGCGGGCGGCATCGGGTCAGGCTGCTGGTGAAGGGCCCAAAGGGCGCGAGCCTGCAGGCGGCGGTGGCGGAGTGGCTGGGGCAGCTGCGCGTGCCCAATAACCTGCGCCTGTCGGTCGATATCGACCCGCAGAGCTTTTACTGAACCGGCTCGATGAGCGGCCCCGTCGGTCTGGCGTGGCGCTCGGGCATGGTACTCGGCCACGGGTTGCGCTAACGCTGGCGGCGGAAGAGGAGACCCCCATGAGCCGCCCCGCCGCGCCGGAAGCAAAATTCGTCACCGGCAGCCTGATGCGGCATGTGACGGTGATGGCCCTGTCCGGCGCTTTGGGTCTGTCGTTCACCTTCCTCGTCGATTTCCTGGCGCTGTGGTGGATTTCCCAGCGCCGGATCGAGGCCGAGATGGCGGCGGTCGGGATCGCGGGAACCTTGCAGTTCGCGATCATCTCGCTCGGCGTTGGCATGATGATCGGCGCGGTGGTGCTTGTGTCGCGCGCCATCGGCATGGGCGAACGCGCCCGGGCACGACGGATCGCATCGGTGGCGATGGCGATCACGCTTGCGGTGCAGGCGGCGCTGTCGCTGGTGGTCTGGCTCTTCCGGCATCCGATCCTTCTGGCCTCGGGCGCCGAGGGGACGGTGCTGCAGATGGCGGAGCGGTTCCTGGCGATCACCCTGCCCTCGATGCTGCTCATCTCGGCGGCGATCATGGCGGCCTCGCTTCTGAGGTCGGCGGGCGACGCGTGGCGGTCGATGGCGGTGACGATGACCGGCGGCCTGGTGGCGGTGGTGCTCGACCCTCTGCTCATCGTCTGGATGGATTGGGGGATCGACGGGGCGGGCTGGTCCATTGTCATTGCGCGGGTCGTGGCCTGCGGCGTCGGTTTCTGGTTCCTGATCCGCACGCATGACCTCTTGGCGCGGCCGCTTCTGTCGGACTTCGCGCTGTTCCTCAGGCCCTATGCGGCCATCGCCGTCCCGGCGGTGGCGACCCAGCTTGCGACCCCGTTCGGCAACTGGATCCTGACGCGCGAGATCGCGCAGTATGGCGAGGGCGCGATAGCTGGCTGGGGCGTGGTGATGCGGCTGACGATCCTCGCCTTCGGCGGCATATTCGCCTTGTCGGGCGCCATCGGCGGGATCATTGGCCAGAACTATGGCGCCGGGCGCCTTGACCGGGTGGCGGAGGCTTTCGTAGCGGCACTGAAATTCTGCGCGATCTATACGCTTTGCACCTGGGCGCTGATGGCGGCGCTGACCGGGCCGATCTCGACCTCGTTCGGACTGTCCGCCGAGGGGCAGGCGATTGTGCGGACCTTCACCCATTGGGCGGCGGGCGCCTTCATCGCCACCGGCGCGCTCTTCGTGGCGAATGCGAGCTTCAACAGCCTCGGGCGGCCCTTGGCCAGCACCGCCGCCAACTGGTTCCGCGACGGGGTGATGATGTTTCCCGCAGCCCTTCTCTTCAGCCGCCTTTTCGCGGCCGAAGGGATCGTCTGGGCCAATGCCGCCGCCAACATGATCGCCGGGACGCTGGCCGCCTGGCTCGCCTGGCGGCATATCGTGCGGCTTCACGCGGCCGTGCCAGCGCTTGACCCTGCCCCCGCACCCGCCTAAGCCCGGCCCGACCGACAGAGGGAGGCATCCATGCCGTTTTACTCCGCCCTGACCACGCTTCCCTCGCGCGAGGCGGCCGAAGCACTGGCCGAGAGCCTTGAGGGGTTCGATCCCGAACCGACCGGTGTCGGTTGCTTCGAGATCGAGGACGGGTCGGGCCGCTACGAGGTCGGCGCCTATTTCGAGGAAGAGCCGGACGATATCGTGCTGGCGCTGATGGCCGCGATCTATGGCGCCGCGCCCTTTGCCGTGTCGGAAGTGCCTCAGACCGACTGGGTCGCCCATGTGAAGCGCGAATTGCAGCCGGTCGAGGCCGGGCGCTTCTTCGTTTATGGCAGCCATGATGCGGACAAGGTGCCCGAAGGCGCGGTTGCCCTGCTGATCGAGGCGGCAATGGCCTTTGGGACCGGGCACCATGGCACGACCAAGGGTTGCCTCTTGGCGTTGGACCGAATCGACCGCGCGGGCTTTCGCGCGGGGAACGTCGCGGACATTGGATGCGGCACGGCGGTTCTGGCCATGGCGGCAGAGGCGATCTGGCACTGCGCAACCATCGCTTCGGATATCGATCCGGTGGCGGTCGATGTGGCGCGGTCGAATGTGGCGGCAAACGGGCAGGCGGCGCGCGTCCAGGTTGTGGAAGCGGCGGGGTTCGACCAGTCCGATCTGCGGGCGCGGGCGCCCTACGACCTGATTTTTGCCAATATTCTCAAGGGCCCGCTGCTTGCGCTCGCGCCCGATCTGGTCGCGAACCTCGCCCCCGGCGGTCGTGCGATCCTGTCGGGCATTCTGACCTCTCAGGCCGATGAACTTGTCCAAAAGTACATGTCCTTTGGACTGGCCCTGACTCATCGCGAGGACATTGGCGAGTGGGTGACTCTCGAACTGGTTAAAAGCTGAACAATCCGCCCTAATTTCGCCGCAATTGCCCGACAATCATCATATTCACCTCGGGTGGGGGCCCGGGAGGAACGAATGCACGATCCGAACATGCGGAAATTCCACGGGCGCCTCGACCGTATTCAGCGTATTCACGCTGCCGGCGGCGGTTTTGAGGCTGATGGGACGATCGGCATGTCGCATTACTCGGCGCGGCGGCGCCGGGAGCAGGGATCGCGTCTGCCGTCGATCTTCCTTATGGTGATCGCGTTCATCTTCGTCTTCAAGGCGGCGATGCATGTGGCCATCGGGGCCGAGGCCTATGACCTGCGCGTGGCGGTGCTGCGGGCAGGGACCGACGTCGACCGGGCGGGCGCGCTTCTGATGGCGCCCGATCCGTTCACCCTGTTTCTCGCCGACAAGATCCGCACAGCACTTGGTTGACGCGGGCCGCGGGATCCTATCCAGAGCAGTCATGTCTAAGGTGGAAATGCAAAAGGCCCCGCGGGTGAACCGCGGGGCCTTTTGGCGATCTTGTCGCCGGTCGCGCTGGCCTTGATCAGGCGCGCGACGCAAGGAATTCGATGTCGCCCCGGCAGAGGCCGATATCGTCGAGCTCGCGATCCGAAAGCTTCGACAGGGCGTTGCGCGTAACACGCGCGTCGTTCCAGGAAGCGATCGAAGCGACAAGGTTGCTCACCAGGTTCAGAGCACTGAAGCCGGTCGTGGTGCGGGTCGTTTCAAACGCGGTCATGTTCATTTCCTCTCTCACATACAGCGGTCGACGGCGGCTCGCCCTCGACGCAATGACAGATAGGGCATCCGGTATAACGGAGCTAGGGCCGGGAAAGCATTTCAGCCATGCAAATAGTGCATATCTATGATTTGCCGGACGCTGCGGAATGTTGGGTGCGATGCGGTAAACAATTAAAGCATTTTTGTGACATTCCTTCCTGAGTTCGGGTCGTAATTCGATCCGGGGATGTCGGAAATCGGCGGAAAAGCTGCCCGCTCAGGTCATGGCTTCGGGTTCGCTTTGTCCTTTGCGATGTTCTCCTTTCGTGCTAGTTCTCAGGAAAAGAACCAACAGGCAGGCACCTCATGCGCGTTCTCGGGATCGATCCGGGCCTTCGCAACCTCGGCTGGGGCGTGATCGATGTGGCGGGATCGCGGCTCGTGCATGTGGCCAATGGAATCATCCATTCGGCGGGCGACGACCTCGGCCAGCGGCTCCTGTCCCTGCATGTCGCGCTGACGCGGGTGGTCGCGGATCACGCGCCGGATGCGGCGGCGGTTGAGCAGACCTTCGTGAACAAGGACGGCGCCGGGACGCTGAAGCTTGGCCAGGCGCGCGGGATCGCGATGCTGGTGCCCGCGCAGGCAGGGATCGCGGTAGGCGAATATGCACCGAACGCGGTGAAGAAGGCGGTGGTGGGTGTGGGGCACGCAGACAAGGGCCAGATCGCCCATATGGTGCGCTATCAGTTGCCGGGGGCGGAATTGGCCGGGCCGGACGCGGCGGATGCGCTCGCGATCGCCATCTGTCACGCCCATCATCTGCAAAGCGCCGGGCGGCTCGCCGCCGCGCTGAGAGGTGCGGCATGATCGGGCGGATCGCCGGGAACATCCTCCACCGCGCCGCCGATCAGGTGCTGATCGATGTCAGGGGCGTGGGCTATGTCGTCCATATCTCGCAGCGCACGGCGGCCTCGCTGCCGCCGGTGGGCGAGGCCTGCGCGCTTTATACCGAACTTCTGGTGCGCGAGGATCTTCTGCAGCTTTTCGGCTTTCCGACGCTGCTGGAAAAGGAATGGCACCGGCTTCTGACCACGGTGCAGGGGGTGGGCGCGAAAGCCTCGATGGCGATCCTCGGCACGCTCGGCGCCGAAGGTACGGGCCGGGCGATCGCGCTCGGCGACTGGGGCGCGGTCAAGGCCGCGCCGGGGGTGGGGCCGAAGCTTGCGCAACGGGTGGTGATGGAACTGAAGGACAAGGCGCCATCGGTGATGGCGCTTGGCGGCACGCTGACGGTCGATGCGTCGGCGGTGATCGAGGCCGATACTGATGTGCCCGTGCGGCAGCCCGCCGCGAAAGCCGCGCCCGCGCCCTCCGCCGCGGCAACCGCCGACGCGCTCTCGGCCCTTCTTAACCTCGGCTACGCCCAGTCCGAGGCCGCGAGTGCCGTGGCGCAGGCTGCGGGCGAGAACGAGGGGGCGAGTACCCCGGAACTGATCCGTGCAGCGCTGAAACTTCTGGCACCGAAAGGGTGATATGCTCTCTTTCGTTTGCAAATATTCCGGGGGTCGGCCATCGAGTTCGCCATCGGTTCGAGAACCGATGGACGACGGGGCAGAGCCCCCACGAACGGAAGGCGATAACGGCCAATGCTGACGCCTGATCCCACGCTCCGCGCCGCGCCGCAGCCCGAGGATGCCGACCGGGCGCTCCGGCCACAGGCGCTGACCGAGTTTGTCGGGCAGGAGGAGGCGCGGGCGAACCTGCGCGTCTTCATCGAAAGTGCGCGGATGCGCGGCGAGGCGATGGATCATACGCTTTTTCACGGGCCGCCGGGCCTTGGGAAGACGACGCTCGCCCAGATCATGGCCAAGGAGCTTGGCGTCAATTTCCGCATGACCTCGGGGCCGGTTCTGGCGCGCGCCGGTGACCTCGCCGCGATCCTGACCAACCTCGAGGCGCGGGATGTGCTTTTCATCGACGAGATCCACCGGCTAAACCCGGCAGTGGAAGAAGTGCTTTATCCGGCGATGGAGGATTTCGAGCTGGATCTGGTGATCGGCGAGGGGCCTGCCGCCCGGACCGTCCGGATCGAACTCCAGCCCTTCACGCTTGTCGGCGCCACGACGCGGCTTGGCCTCCTGACCACGCCCCTTCGCGACCGGTTCGGCATTCCGACGCGGCTGCAGTTCTATACGGTCGCGGAACTTGACCTCATCGTCGCGCGTGGCGCGCGGTTGATGGGCATCTCCTCGGACCCCGAAGGCACGCTCGAGATCGCGCGCCGTGCTCGCGGCACGCCGCGGATTGCGGGGCGGCTTCTGCGCCGGGTCGTCGATTTCGCCCTGGTCGAGGGCGACGGGCGGCTGACCCGGGCCATTGCCGACAGCGCGCTGACCCGGCTTGGCGTCGATCACCTTGGTCTCGACGGCGCCGACCGCCGCTATCTGACGCTGATCGCCGAGAATTATGCGGGAGGGCCCGTGGGGGTGGAGACCCTGTCGGCGGCCTTGTCGGAAAGCCGCGACGCGATCGAGGAAGTGATCGAGCCCTTCCTTCTGCAGCAGGGCCTGATCCAGCGCACGCCGCGTGGCCGGATGCTGGCCCAGAAGGCGTGGGCCCATCTCGGCCTGCCGCAACCGCGGGTAGCCGGGCAATCCGACCTGTTTGGCAAATAGCGCTGCTCGGGTGGAAAAATCTTCGGGAAGATTTTTCCACAGCCGGACCAGGGGGCGGAAGAATTTTCGCGAAAATTCTTCGGCGGCACCGCCGTTCTGGACCTCCGGCCTGACGCGGATTATGGGGCGGGCGAGAGGTTGACCCATGAGCCCAGACCAGATCGCATCCCTTTTCACCCGGCCGGACGGGACCTACGCATTTGCGCGTTGGGAACGCCCGATCGCGCCGGTGGTGTTTGGCGTCAAGGACGAGACGCTCGCCACGATCAAGGGCGCGATCAAAGCGGTCACGGCGACGGCGGGCCATCCTTTGGTCGAGACCGATCCCGAATTGGGCGCGAACCTGATGGTCTTCTTCTTCCGCGACTGGCAAGAGGTGGCCGATCTTCCCGGCATCGCCGATCTGGTGCCAGGGCTCGACCGGCTTGCGCCGCGGCTCGGGCGCGAGGCTGCCGATCAATACCGGCATTTCCGCTTCGAGGAGGATGGCGCGATCCGCGCAGCCTTCGTCTTTTTCCAGATGGGCGGGGCGCTCGCAGACATGCCGGCCGCTGACCTCGGCCTGACGGTTGCGGTGCAGAGCCTGCTTCTATGGTCGGAAAGCGCTTTCCGCACGCGTTCGCCGCTGGTCGCCGCCGACGCGCAGGTGACAGTGCACCCTGAAATCGCCGCCGTTCTGCGCGCCGCCTATGACCCGGTTATGCCCGCCATCGCCACAGACCCGAGCCATGCGCTCCGGCTTTTCGCGCGGATGAGGCGATGAACAGGCGGCGTCTCTGATTCTTGTTGACTGGTCAGTCAGAATAATGCAACCTGTCCGCCAGCCGCCTTTCGGCGTGCCTTCGCCGGGGAGGTCGGGATGACGGGTCAGAACAGCCAAGCCGCGCCGACCGCGCGCAGTGCACGCGCCGCCAGAAGCGGTGGCCGGGATGCCCGGCGCGCGGCGCGGGCGGCGATGGTCGCGGCGGATGTGGTGCGCCCTGGGATGGCGGGCGGGCAATACCGGCCACTCGGCGATCGCGACATGGCGCGGATCCATGAAACCGCGCTCGATGTGCTGGAACGGATCGGCATGGCCGACCCGATCCCCGCAACATTGAAGCGTGCGCTCGATGCCGGATGCTGGCTGAATGCGCATGGACGCCTTTGCTTTCCGCGGGCGCTGGTCGAGGATGTGGTGGCCGCGCAGGCCCGCGCCTTCCCGATCTTCGCCCGCGATCCCGCGCATGACCGGATGGTTGGCGAGGAGCGCGTGCACTTCTGCACGGCGGGCGAGGCGGTTCAGGTGATCGATTTCCGGACCGGCGAGCACCGGCCCTCGACCCTTCTCGACCTTTACGATTATTTCCGTCTGGCCGACCGGCTGGACCATATCCACCATGTCGGCCAGCCGATCGTTGCGACCGATATCGAGGATATCCGCGCGCATAATCTTTCCGTTGCCTATGCCGGAATGGCAGGCACCACGAAAAGTTTCGGCTTTTCCATGGCGAATGCCGAACATGTCGACGAGGTCGTGGCGCTTGCCGATATGGTTCTGGGCGAGGAGGGGGCTTTCCTGAAGCGTCCCTTCTTCCAGGTCGGGCACTGCCCGGTGGTCTCGCCCCTGCGGTTTGGCACCGATACGAGCGCGGTACAGGTGCGCTGCGCCGAGCTTGGCATCGTCTCTGACATGTGTGTGGCGCCGCAGGCGGGTGCGACCGCGCCTGCCGCGCTTGCGGGTGCGCTGGTACAGGCCTGCGCCGAGACGCTCGCCGCGCTCGTTCAGGTCCATCTGACCCGCAAGGGCGCGAAGATGTTCTTCGGCAACTGGGTTTTCGTATCGGACCTTCGCACGGGAGCCTTCACCGGCGGCTCGGGCGAGGAGGCGGTCCTGATGGCGGGCGCGGCGCAGATGGCGCGCTTTTACGACCTGCCGGGATCGGTGGCGGCGGGTATGACGGATTCGAAGGCGCTCGATTATCAGGCGGGGTTCGAAAAGGGGCTGACCGTGGCGCTTGCAGGGCTTGCGGGCGGCAACATGGTCTATGAGGCGGCGGGGATGATGTCGTCGCTTCTGGCTACCTCGTTCGAGGCGATGGTGATGGATAACGAGCTTCTGGGCACCGTCCAGCGGGCGCTGAGGGGGATCGAGGTGACCGACGACACCCTGTCCTACGAGGTGATGGAGGATGTGGTGCTGAGGGGTCCGAACCATTACCTCGGCCATGCGCAGACGCTGAGCCTCATGCAGTCGGAATTCCTCTACCCCGAGGTCGCCGACCGCCAGACGCTCTCCAACTGGGCCTCGATGGGGCGCCCGACGATCATGGATCATGCGCGGGGACGGGTGCAAGAGATCCTCGGCAGCCATTACCCGTCGCTGACCGACCCCGGGCGCGACGCGGCGATCCGGGCACGCTTTCCGATCCGGCTGGCGCCTGGCGACATGCAGGCAGAGTGCGGCCGCTGGTGAGGCTTGCCGGTACCTCCGCGCCCGCCTAGGGTCGGGCGCGAGGAGGCCCCATGTCCCATATCTTCCCGATCCGCGTCTATTACGAGGATACCGACCTCGCGGGGATCGTCTATTATGCCAACTACCTGAAGTTCATCGAGCGCGGCCGGACGGAATGGGTCAGGTCGCTTGGCGTCGATCAAGGGCGGCTGAAGCGCGAGGAAGGGATCGTCTTTGCCGTGCGGCGGGTCGAGGCGGACTATCTGAAACCGGCGCGGTTCGACGATGAGTTGACCGTGGTCACACGACCGGTTGGTGCGACCGGCGCGCGCATCCAGCTGGAACAGGAGGTGCTGCGGGGGGGCGAGCGGCTATTCACCGCACAGGTGACGCTCGTCTGCCTGACCGAGACCGGTCAGGCGGCGCGGCTCCCCGCTGAGGTGCGCCAGGCTTTGTTCCCGGCGGTTCACTGAAGAGTTTCGTCCGGGCTTCGCCCGGCCGACCCGCCGGGGGGGCGCCGCCCCCCGTACCCCCCGGAGTATTTTCGGACAGAACGTGGGCACGAGCTTCATCTACGTTCTGTCGCCAAAAACTCCCGCCGGAGGCGCGCCGAGTGGCCCGCGCGGCACGCGCGGGCCGCGAGATGAAAGGCGTGCCGCGCCCTTCTCGGCGCGGCTCCGATGGATCAGGTAGGGCCGGGCCGAAGCACGATGTTTCAGGAGATTTCAACGGCAGGCATGCGATCGGCGGATTTCCGGTGCGCCCCGTTTCCTTCGCCAAGAAAGCACGCTAGACTCGCGTCAAATCAGAGCTGCCGGAAGAGGCGGCCCAGAAGCGAGCAGAGTTATGGAAACCACAACACTTGCCCAGCACGCGGCGGAGATCGATTTCTCCTTGCTCGCGCTTTTCGCGCGCGCCTCGTTCATCGTGAAGATCGTGATGCTGATGCTCACCGTCGCCTCAGTCTGGTCCTGGGCGATCATCGTCCAGAAATTCATCACCTACCGCAAGGCGCGGGCCGAGGCGGGCCTCTTTGATCAGGCCTTCTGGTCGGGTGAGCCTTTGGACGAGCTCTTTGACAAGATCGGATCGGCGCCGCAGGGCGGGTCGGAGGCGATCTTCGCCTCCGGCATGATCGAATGGCGCCGCAGCCACCGGCAGGATGGCGCCTTGATCGCGGGCGCGCAGGCGCGGATCGACCGGTCGATGGATGTGGCGATCCAGAAAGAGACCGAGGATCTGACGCGCGGCCTGCCGTTCCTTGCGACCGTGGGCTCCACGGCTCCCTTCATCGGGCTCTTCGGCACGGTCTGGGGGATCAAGGTCGCCTTCGAGCAGATTGCGATCAGCCAGAATACCTCGCTCGCCGTCGTTGCCCCCGGCATCGCCGAGGCGCTGGTCGCGACCGCGCTTGGCCTGCTCGCGGCGATCCCGGCCGTCATCTTCTACAACAAGCTTTCGACCGACAGCGACCGGATCATCGGCGGCTACGAGGCCTTTGCCGACGAATTCGCCACCATCCTGTCGCGCCAGTTGGACGCCTGAGCCATGGGCGCGGGGGTGATGAAGCGCGGAGGCGGGGGCGGACGGCGCCGCCGTGGCTCGCGCGGCAAGACGGCGGTGATGAGCGAGATCAACGTCACGCCCTTCGTGGACGTGATGCTGGTGCTTCTGATCATCTTCATGGTGGCGGCACCTTTGCTGACCGTTGGCGTGCCGCTTGAACTGCCGAAGACGGCGGCGAAGGCGGTCCCGACAGAGCAGGAGGAACCGTTGACCATCTCGGTGCAAGTCGATGGCACGATCTCCATCCAGAACACGCCGATTGCCGAGGGCGAGCTGATTGCCAAATTGCAGGCCATCGCCGCCGAGCGGCAGGACGACAAGCTCTTTCTGCGCGCCGACGGCGCCATCCCGTACGAGCGGGTGGTGCAGGTGATGGGGGCGCTGAACAATGGCGGCTTTTCCAACATCACGCTCGTCACCGACGGCGGCGGGCCGTCGATGAACGGCGCGGGCCCGGATCAGAACGGCGGCTGAGATGCTGGAGAGATGGCTTCCAGAGGACCGGGCGATGCGCATCGGTCTTTACGTCTCGGGGGCGGCGCATCTGGCGCTGATCCTCTGGGCGCTTCTGGGGGGCATCTTCTTTACGCCGGAACCGGCGGCGGCGCCGATTGCCACCAATGTCTCGCTGATGTCCTCGGCGGAATTTGCCGAGTTGGAGGGCAGAAAGCCCACGGCGGCCGAGGAGAGCCCGCCCCAGCCGTCGGCGCCCGAGGCGAGTGTCGCGCCGCCCGCGAAGCCCAAGCCCGAGACGAAGCCCGAGCAGCAGCCCGCGCCCGATGTGACGCCGCCCGAACCTGAACAGCCGCCGGAGGTCGAGGAAACCCAGGTGGCCGAGGCCGAGGTGACCGACGCGCCGCCCGAGGAAACCACGGCGCCGACGCCCGACAGCCTGTCGCAGATCCCCGATCAACCGACCGAGAAACCGCAACCGAAGGCCGCCGAGATCGTCGCGCCCAATCCCTCGCCCGATACGCCGCCCGAAACCACGACCTCGGACACGGTGACAGAAGCGACGACGGCCGAACCCGCCCCCGAGGCGACGCCCGAGCCCCCGACCGAGGAGGCCGCGCCCAAGGATACCGGTGAGGTGCTCCTGACCGAGGACAACAAGGACAAGAAGCCGGAGACCGCCGCGCCCGCGACCTCGCCGCGCCCGCAGAAGAAGCCCGAGAAGAAGCCGGAAGAGCCGAAACCCGCGCCGGTGGAAACGGCGGAAGCGACGCCCGAGGCGCCTGCCGACGAGCCGAGCGTGAATGCCGACGATGCTGTTGCGGCGGCTTTGGGCGAAGCTTTGTCGGGTGAGGCTTCCGAAGAGCCCAAGCCGGGGACCGGCGCCGCCGATCAGGGCCCGCCTCTGACAAGCGGGGAGAAGGACGCGCTGATCGTCGCGGTGAAGCAGTGCTGGAATGTCGGTTCCCTGTCGACAGATGCTTTGAGCACAATTGTGACTGTCTCGGTCTCGATGGGTCAGGATGGCAAGCCCGATAGCGGCTCGATCCGGATGATCGGTGTCGAAGGCGGCACCGATGCCTCGGCCCAGCAAGCCTTCGAGGCTGGGCGTCGTGCCATTATCCGCTGTGCGAAGAATGGCTACGCTTTGCCGCCAGAGAAATACGAGCAGTGGAAAGAGATCGAGATTACCTTCGATCCGAACAAGATGAGGCTCCGTTGATGGCGCAGATGGCGGGAATTTCCTCTCGCGGCAGCGGGCGGACTATGGCAGGCAGAAAGAAGACCGGCAGAGCCGGCAGAGCGAAGGGGCATTGGTAATGCGGTTGAGTGGCGGACTGAAGGGCATGATGTCGGCGGCACTGCTGGGAGCGGTTTGCTGGGCTGCGCCCGCGACGGCGGAACCTTTGCGCATCACGATCGAGGATGGCGTGATCGAGCCTTTGCCCTTCGCCGCACCTACTTTCATCGACGAAGGCGGCGCGGGCGATATCGCGCGGGCGATGACGGATGTGATCGCGGCCGACCTGCAGGGAACGGGGCTTTTCGCGCAAATCCCGGCGGGCGCCTTTATCAGCCAGGTCACCAGTTTCGACGCGCCTGTCTCTTACGCCGACTGGAAGGCGATCAATGCACAGGCGCTGATCGTAGGGGCGGTGTCGAACAGCGGCGGGCGGATCAATGTGAAGTTCAACCTGCACGACGTCTTTTCGGACACGACGCTGGGCGACGGGTTGCAGTTCGGCGGTGGCGAGGGAGACTGGCGGCGGATCGCGCACAAGGTGGCCGATCAGATCTATAGCCGGATCACCGGCGAAGGCCCCTATTTCGACAGCCGGGTGGTGTTCGTTTCTGAAAGCGGGCCGAAGGATGCGCGGCAGAAGCAGCTCGCCATCATGGATTACGACGGGGCGAACGTTCAGTATCTGACCGATGCCTCCGCAATTGTTCTGGCGCCGCGTTTCTCGGCCGCCGGAGACCGCATTCTGTATACCTCGTTTGAAACCGGCTTTCCCCGGATCAAGCTGATGGACCTCGCCACGCTGCAATCGCGCGCCATTGCCGATCTGCAGGGCAACATGACGTTTGCACCGCGCTTCTCGCCCGATGGCGATACAGTGGTGTTTTCGCTGGAAAATGGCGGTAATACAGACCTTTACGCGATGTCGCTGTCCTCGGGCCAGACAACGCAGCTGACCAACGCGCCCTCGATCGAGACGGCGCCCTCCTTCAGCCCCGATGGCAGCCAGATCGCCTTTGAAAGCGACCGCTCGGGCAACCAGCAGATCTATATCATGCCGGTCTCGGGCGGCGAGCCCGTGCGCGTGTCCTCGGGCGAGGGGCGCTATTCCACGCCGGTCTGGTCGCCGCGCGGCGATCTTGTGGCCTTCACCAAGCAGAACGGCGGGCGGTTCCATATCGGCGTGATGCGCACCGACGGCAGCGAGGAGCGGCTTCTGACCGCCTCCTACCTCGACGAGGGACCGACCTGGGCGCCGAACGGGCGGGTGATCATGTTCACCCGCGAAAGCCCCGGTGCGGCAGGCTCGGCGCAGCTCTATTCGGTCGATATCTCGGGCCGCGCGCTGAGACAGGTGCCGACGGTCGGTGCAGCCTCCGACCCGGCCTGGTCGCCCCTCTTGCCGTGAGGCGAAGGGGCGTTTCCAAGCGCGAAACGGGATGATAGATTGAAGGCAACCTTCGGGCAGACAAAAAAAGAGGCGGAGCAGATGAACAGACTTTCCCTGATGATCCTGATGGTCGGCGCGTTGGCGCTGGCTGCCTGTAACAACCCCCAGCGCGGCTTTGGCGCGGGTGGTGCCGGTGGCCAGGGCGGCGCAGGCGCGGGCGGCATCACCTCGGGCGCGCTTGGCGATCCGAACGACCCCAATTCGGTGGCCTATTTCAATCAGCGGATCGGCGATACGGTGCGTTTCGCGGTCGATCAGTCGACCCTGACGCCCGAGGCGCAGGCGACCTTGACCGCGCAGGCGCAGTGGCTGAACAGCCATCCCTCCGCGACCGCGATCATCGAAGGCCATGCCGACGAACAGGGCACGCGGGAATATAACCTCGCCCTCGGCGCCCGCCGGGCGAGCGCGGTGCAGCAATATCTGATCGCGCAGGGCGTGGCCGGGACAAGGCTGAAGACCGTGTCCTACGGCAAGGAACGCCCTCTTGCGGTCTGTTCGGAAGAGAGCTGCTTTGCGCAGAACCGTCGCTCGGTCACGGTGATCGGCGCGGGCGCGGGCGTCTGAGGTCGGCGTGGCGATGAAAGCCCTTTTCGCAAGACCCTTGCTGCTGGCGGCCGCACTGGCCGCCAGCGGTGTTATGGCGCAGGACAAGGCCGAAAGCCTTGCCCAGATGCGCGCCGAACTGCAGGTGCTCGCGGGCCAGCTGCAAAGCCTGCGGTCCGAGCTGGTTGCGGGCGGGCAGGCGGCGATTCAGGCGGCGGGCGGCCCGAGCGCGCTTGACCGGATGAACGCGATGGAGGCGGAATTGTCGCGGCTGACGGCGGCGACCGAGCAATTGCAGATCCGGATCGAGAAGGCGGTGGCCGACGGCACCAACCGGGTGGGCGACCTCGAGTTTCGCATCTGCGAGCTGGAAGAGGGCTGCGATCCGGCGAACCTGCCGATCACGGCGTCGATCGGCGGGGATGCGGGGGCTGCACCCGTTGCAGGCGGAGGGGCGGTGACGCCCGCGCCGAGTGCCACGCCGGATGCGCCCAAGGTTGAACTTGCGCTGAACGAGCAGGCCGATTTCGACGGGGCGAAGGCCAAGCTTGATGCGGGCGACTATCCCGGCGCCTCGCTTGGGTTCGCGCAATTCGTGGCGAATTATCCGGGCGGACCGCTGACCGGCGAGGCACAATTCCTGCAGGGCGAGGCGCTGGGTCATACCGGCGACGCGGCAGGATCGGCGCGTGCCTATCTGGCGGCCTTCTCGGGCGACCCCACCGGGCCGCGCGCGCCTGCCTCGCTTCTGAGACTGGGCGCCGCGCTCGGGCTGCTTGGCCAGACGCAGGATGCCTGCGTGACGCTGAACGAAGTGCCCGTGCGTTTCCCGCAGGCGCCGGAAGCGGCGGAAGCTCAGTCCACCATGCAAAAGCTTGGATGCCAGTGACGGATCAGGCGGAGCTCGCGACGCTCGTCCGGACCTTCTTTACGCCCAGCCCGCCCGCGCGGCTGGGCGTTGCCGTTTCCGGCGGTGGGGATTCTGTCGCGTTGCTGCATCTGCTGAATGACTGGCGGCTGGAGGGCGGGCCCGACCTCGCGGTGGTGACTGTTGATCATGGACTGAGGCCCGAGGCGGCGGCGGAGGCCGCCGGGGTGGCGGCGGCGGCGAAGGTGCTTGGGCTGCCGCACAGAATTCTCAAATGGGAGTGCGGAGAGGAGAGCGGCAACCTGCCCGACCGCGCGCGGCGGGCGCGCTACGGGCTGATTGCCGACTGGGCGAAGGCGGTGGGGATCGGGACAGTGGCGCTTGGCCATACCGCCGACGATCAGGCCGAGACGCTTTTGATGCGGCTGGCGCGCGGGTCGGGGGTGGACGGGCTCTCGGGCATGGCCGCCGCCCGGGATCATCGGGGTGTGCGCTGGGCCAGGCCGCTTCTGGAGGCGCGGCGGGCGGCGCTGCGCGCCTTTCTTCTGTCGCGCCGGGTGAGCTGGATCGAGGATCCGACGAACGAGGACGCGACCTATGACCGGGTGAAGGCGCGGGCGGCGCTCGCGGCGCTTGCGCCGCTTGGCGTCACAGTCGAGGGTCTTGTGGAGACGGCAGGGCGGATGGCGATGGCGCGGGCGGCGCTGGCTGCGGCTGCCGTGGCGCTGGCAAGACGCGCGGCGCGGGTCGAGGCGGGCGACGTGATCCTTGAGAGAGAGGCGCTGGCGGGTGCGGCGGAAGAGGTGCGCTACCGGCTGTTTGCACAGGCGCTGATGCTTATCTCGGGCGCTGACTACCGCCCGCGCTTTGAGGCACTGAAAGCGGCCTGCGCCACGGCGCTGGACGGAACGCGGGCGACCTTGTCGGGCTGCATCATCCTGCCGAGGAAAGGGGGCCTGCATATCACGCGCGAACCGGCGGCGGTGGCGGATGTGACGGCGCACCCCGGCGAGGTCTGGGACGGGCGATGGCGCCTGATCGGCCCGAGCGAGCCGGGACAGGAACTGCGCGCCTTGGGCGAGGCCGGGCTTGCCGAATGCCCCGGCTGGCGAGCGACAGGACTGCCGCGACCGTCGCTGTTGGCATCGCCCGCGGTCTGGCAGGGCGACCATCTGATCGCCGCGCCGCTGGCCGGACGGGCCGAAGGATGGGCGGCAGAGTGCCTTTATGACCGCACAAGCCTCGTTCATGGCTTAATCGTGCATTGAACCCGGCCCGCTAATCTCTATTTTAGTCAGGAACTGCGTGGTGGCCCCCGGGATGCTCCGGCCGACCCGGCCCCGCGCGAGAAGATAACTGGAGGCTTCCTTGGGCAACGCGAGAAATATCGCCTTCTGGGTCGTGCTGTTCGTCTTGATCCTGGCGCTGTTCAACCTGTTCAGCGGCAATCAGGCAAACCTGAGTGCTCGTACCCTGTCTTATTCGGACTTCATCCAGAAGGTCGATGCGGGCGATGTGAAGAGCGTGACGATCGACGGCGAGCAGCTGATCGTGAAGACCGGCGACGGCAGCCAGTGGGTGACGATCAAACCCGAGGGCGAGGAGTTGAACAATCAGCTGGTTGAGCGGCTGATCGACAAGAAGGTCGATGTCGTCGCCGAAAAGCAAAGCCAGTCGGGCTTCATGTCGCTCTTTGGCGTTTGGCTGCCGTTCATCGTGCTGATCGGCGTCTGGGTGTTCTTCATGAACCGGATGCAGGGCGGCGGCAAGGGCGGGGCCATGGGCTTTGGCAAGTCTCGCGCCAAGCTCTTGACCGAAAAGCAGGGGCGCGTGACCTTTGACGATGTCGCGGGCATCGACGAGGCCAAGGAAGAGCTGGAAGAGATTGTCGAGTTCCTGAGGAACCCGCAGAAATTCTCGCGCCTTGGCGGCAAGATTCCGAAGGGCGCTTTGCTCGTCGGTCCTCCGGGCACCGGTAAGACGCTTTTGGCCCGCGCGATTGCGGGCGAGGCGGGGGTGCCTTTCTTCACCATCTCTGGCTCCGACTTCGTGGAAATGTTCGTGGGCGTCGGTGCAAGCCGGGTGCGCGACATGTTCGAACAGGCCAAGAAGAACGCGCCCTGCATCGTTTTCATCGACGAGATCGACGCGGTCGGCCGGTCGCGCGGCGTGGGCATCGGCGGTGGCAATGACGAACGCGAACAGACGCTGAACCAGCTTCTGGTCGAGATGGACGGGTTCGAGGCCAATGAGGGGATCATCATTGTCGCGGCGACGAACCGCAAGGATGTGCTGGACCCAGCACTTCTGCGCCCCGGCCGCTTCGACCGCCAGATCCATGTGCCGAACCCCGACATCAAGGGGCGCGAAAAGATCCTGACCGTCCATGCCCGCAAGGTGCCGCTGGGTCCCGACGTCGACCTTCGCCTGATCGCGCGCGGCTCGCCCGGGTTTTCCGGCGCCGATCTCGCGAACCTCGTGAACGAGGCGGCGCTGATGGCCGCGCGTGTCGGGCGCCGGTTCGTGACGATGGACGATTTCGAGAATGCCAAGGACAAGGTGATGATGGGGGTCGAGCGTCGGTCGATGGTGCTGACGCCCGAGCAGAAGGAGATGACCGCCTATCATGAGGCCGGTCATGCCATCGTCGGCATGGAACTGCCGCTGTGCGACCCGGTCTACAAGGCGACGATCATCCCGCGCGGTCAGGCGCTTGGCATGGTGGTCAGCCTGCCCGAGATGGACCGGCTGAACTATCACAAGGACGAGGCCAAGCAGAAGATCGCCATGACCATGGCGGGCAAGGCGGCCGAGATCATCAAATGGGGCGAGGAACGCGTTTCGAACGGCCCGGCGGGCGACATCCAGCAGGCCTCTGCGATCGCGCGGGCGATGGTGATGCGCTGGGGCATGTCCGACAAGGTTGGCAATATCGACTATGCCGAGGCGCATGAGGGCTATCATGGCCAGACGCCGGGCTTCTCGATTTCAGCCAAGACCAAGGAGCTGATCGAGGGCGAGGTGAAGCGCCTGATCGAGGAAGGCTACGAGGCGGCGCGCAAGATCCTGCTGGCGAAGTCGGAGGCGTTCGAGCGGCTGGCCAAGGGCCTCCTGGAATATGAGACCCTGACCGGCGACGAGATCCGCAAGGTCGTGGCCGGCCAGCCCTTGGGCGGTGACGACGGCGACAGCGGCGGCGAGGCGCAACCGGTGACGATGGTGCCCAAGGCCGGCAAGCCCAAGGCACCGAAGGCGGGCGGGATGGAACCCGAGCCGTCGGCCTGACCGGGGGGAGGGCAATGGCGGACTGGAACCCTGACGCCTACGCCCGTTTCCGTGACCTGCGGCTGCGCCCGGCGCTCGATCTGATTGACCGGGTGCCGGACCTGCCCGAGGGGGCGATCATTGATCTTGGTTGCGGTGACGGCGCGGTCGGGCCGGAACTGGCGCGGCGCTGGCCGGGGCGCGGGGTTGTTGGTGTCGACGCCTCGCCCGCCATGCTGGCGAAAGCGGCCGAGACGGGCCACTATGCGCGGCTTGTAGAGGCGGATGCGGGGACCTGGGCGCCCGATGTGCCGCCCGCGCTGATCTTTTCCAATGCCGCGCTGCACTGGCTGCCCGATCACGGCACGCTTCTGCCGCGGCTTGCGGGGTACCTCGCGCCCGGAGGCTCGCTTGCCGTGCAGATGCCGCGCCAGTATGGTGCGCCGTCGCACCGGTTTCTGAGGGATTTCGCCGCCGACATGTTCCCCGGCCGCTTCGACTTGTCGGGCTGGCAGGCGCCGGTGGCGCCGCCGGTCGAGTACGCCCGGATGCTGTCGCCCTTGGGTGAGGTGAATGTCTGGGAAAGTGACTATGTGCAGCGCCTTGCCGCTTCGAAGGACGGCCATCCGGTGCGCCGCTTCACCGAATCCACTGCGATGAGGCCCTTCGTCGAGAAGCTGGACGAGAGCGAGGCCCGCGATTTTGTCGCGCGCTACGAGGCGGCGCTTGCCTCTGCCTATCCGGCGGAAGAGGACGGGTCGGTTCTCTTCCCCTTCCGCCGCCTGTTCCTGATCGTCACGAGGTAAGATGCCCGCCCTTGTTCCAACCAACCATGTCGGCACAATCACCTGGCTCGGCCGTATGGCCCACCGCGACCGCCCGGAACTGGACAGCGTGGCGCTGAGCGAGATGGTCCTGACCTTCGCGGGCGAAGCGGGCGATTGCCATGCGGGGCTGACGCGGCCCTCCTGCAGCCGGGTGAAAAGCCAGTATCCGGTCGGGACGGAAATCCGCAATACGAGGCAACTGTCGCTGGTCTCTGCCGAGGAACTGGCGGAGATTGCCCGGACCTTGGGGCTTGAGGTGGTCGATCCGGCCTGGCTTGGCGCATCGGTCGTCATCTCCGGCCTGCCCGATTTCAGTCATCTGCCGCCCTCCGCCCGGCTGCAGGCAGAAAGTGGCGCGACGATGGTCGTAGACATGCAGAACCGGCCCTGCCAGTTTCCGGCCCGCACGATCGAGGCCGCCCGCCCCGGCCATGGAAAGGCCTTCAAACCGGCGGCCGAGGGGCGGCGCGGCGTGACCGCCTGGGTCGAGCGCGAGGGCCTGTTGAAGCTCGGCGACCGGGTGTACCTGCATATTCCCGACCAGCGCGCCTGGGCAGCGGACAGCGCCGCGAAGGCCGCCGGATAGAGAAACAGGCCCTTGGCGATTCCCGACTGGAAAATGTCGGAAATCATCCGTATCCCATCGTGTGCCGGGGCTAGAACCTTTCGCAAAGGCCGGTGCCCGGACTGCGCCCGCCGCCGTGATCAGAGGAGAGATCCATGGGTTTCAAGACCGATATCGAGATTGCCCGCGAGGCGAGGAAGAAGCCGATCATGGAGATCGGCGCCAAGCTCGGCATCCCGGCGGAGCATCTTCTGCCCTACGGCCATGACAAGGCCAAGGTGAGCCAGGAGTTCATCCGCTCGCTGGAAAGCAAAAAGGACGGCAAGCTGATCCTTGTAACGGCGATCAACCCCACGCCCGCGGGCGAGGGCAAGACCACGACCACCGTGGGCCTTGGCGACGGTCTGAACCGGATCGGCAAGAAAGCGGTGATCTGTATCCGCGAAGCTTCGCTCGGGCCCAACTTCGGCATGAAGGGCGGCGCGGCTGGCGGCGGTTACGCCCAGGTCGTGCCGATGGAGGAGATGAACCTTCATTTCACCGGCGATTTCCACGCGATCACTTCGGCCCATAACCTGCTGTCGGCGATGATCGACAACCATATCTACTGGGGCAACGACCTCGACATCGACGAGCGTCGTGTGTCCTGGCGCCGGGTGATGGACATGAACGACCGCGCGCTGCGCGACATCGTCGTGTCGCTTGGTGGGGTTGCGAACGGCTTCCCGCGCCAGACAGGTTTCGACATCACTGTGGCGTCCGAGGTCATGGCGATCCTCTGCCTGTCGAAGGACCTCGAAGACCTGCAGAAGCGTCTGGGCGACATCGTCATCGGCTACACCCGCGCGAAGAAGCCGGTCTATTGCCGCGATGTGAAGGCAGACGGCGCGATGACCGTCCTTCTGAAGGACGCGATGCAGCCGAACCTGGTGCAGACGCTGGAAAACAACCCGGCCTTCGTCCATGGCGGCCCGTTTGCGAACATCGCGCATGGCTGCAACTCGGTCATCGCGACGAAGACCGCGCTGAAGCTTGGCGACTATGTCGTGACCGAAGCGGGCTTCGGGGCCGACCTTGGCGCCGAGAAGTTCTTCGACATCAAATGCCGCAAGGCGGGGCTGAAACCCTCGGCCGCTGTCATCGTCGCGACCGTCCGCGCGATGAAGATGAACGGCGGCGTCGCCAAGGCCGATCTAGGTGCGGAGAATGTCGACGCCGTGAAGAAGGGCTGTCCGAACCTCGGCCGCCATATCGCCAACGTGAAATCGTTCGGCGTGCCGGTCGTGGTGGCGATCAACCATTTCTATTCCGACACCGACGCCGAAGTGCAGGCGGTGAAGGATTATGTGGCTGCCCAGGGCGCCGAGGCGATCCTGTGCAAGCACTGGGCGAACGGTTCGGCCGGGATCGAGGATCTGGCAAAGAAGGTCGTGAGCCTTGCCGAGGGCGGTTCGGCCAATTTCGCGCCGCTCTACCCCGACGAGATGAGCCTGTTCCAGAAGATCGAGACCGTCGCCAAGCGCATCTACCATGCCGACGAGGTTCTGGCCGACAAGTCGATCCGCGACCAACTGAAGGCCTGGGAAGAGGCGGGTTATGGCCATTTCCCGGTCTGCATGGCCAAGACCCAGTACAGCTTCACCACCGACCCGAACCGCCGCGGTGCGCCCACGGGGCATTCGGTGCCGGTCCGCGAAGTCCGGCTTTCCGCCGGCGCAGGCTTCATCGTGGTGATCTGCGGCGAGATCATGACGATGCCGGGCCTGCCCAAGGTGCCCTCGGCCGAGGTGATCAAGCTGAACGCCGAAGGCAATGTTGAGGGGCTGTTCTGAGCCGGTCCGACATGGAATAACCCTCAGGCGCCCTCCAGCATCATCTCTGGGGGGCGCCTGTTTCATCCCGAGGCCCCGGGATCAGGAAAGAGGAACGAGATGACTGCCAAAGTGATTGACGGCAAGGCCTTCGCGGCGAAGGTGCGGGCGCAGGTAGCGGACCATGTGGCGCGGCTGAAGGCCGAAAATGGCCTGACCCCTGGCTTGGCCGTGGTGCTTGTGGGCGAGGATCCCGCCAGCCAGGTCTATGTCTCGTCGAAAGGCAAGATGACCGTCGAAGTCGGCATGAACTCTTTCGAACATAAGCTGCCTGCCGATACGTCGGAGGCGGACCTCGTCGCGCTGATCAAATCGCTGAATGCGGATGCCAAAGTTCACGGTATTCTTGTGCAACTGCCGCTGCCGTCGCATCTGAACTCCGACCTCGTCATCAACACGATCGACCCGGCCAAGGATGTGGACGGGTTCCATATCTCGAACGTCGGCCTTCTGGGTACAGGGCAGAAGTCGATGGTGCCCTGCACGCCGCTCGGTTGCCTGATGATGCTGCGCGACTATCACGGGTCGCTCGCGGGGATGAACGCGGTCGTCGTTGGCCGCTCGAACATCGTCGGCAAGCCGATGGCGCAGCTTCTGCTGGGTGACAGCTGCACGGTGACGATTGCCCATTCGAAGACCAGGGATCTGGCGGCGGTCTGCCGTCAGGCCGATATCCTGGTGGCGGCGGTCGGACGGCCTGAAATGGTCACCGGCGATTATGTGAAGCCCGGCGCCACCGTGATCGACGTGGGCATCAACCGGATCGAGCGCGACGGCAAGGCCAAGCTGGTGGGTGACGCCCATTATGATAGCTGCGCCGCCGTGGCGGGGGCCATCACGCCGGTTCCGGGCGGGGTCGGGCCGATGACCATCGCCTGCCTTCTGGCCAATACGCTGACGGCCGCCTGCCGGGCGAACGGGCTGCCCGAGCCGAAGGGTCTGACGGCCTGAGGATCAGAACGGGACCGGGCGGGCCACCTGCCCGGTCAGGACCGCGAGCGCCCTTTCAGCAAAGAGCGCGCGCAGTTCAGGCGTTTCCGCCGCCATTCCGCCCGTGTAGGTGCCATAGGCTGGCAGGATGACCCGGGCGTGGTCGGTCAGGAAGGCCGGCCGCGCCTGTCCGGCCAGCCGGACCTTCGGGTGGTAATGGCCCGATACCTCGCCCGTTGCCCCCGGCAGGGCGATATGGCGGAAAGTCAGGGGGCCGATGGCCAGCTCGGCCAGATGTTCGCCGCCCAGATCGACCGGCCCCGGGTCATGATTGCCCGCGATCCAAATCCAGCGCCGCCCCGCCTTCATCCGTGCGAGCCACAGCGCGTCCGCCTCTGGCAGGGCGCTGGCAGCGAGATCGTCGAAGGAATCGCCCAGGCAGATGGCCGTCCGCGCCCCGGTGCGGTCGAGGTCGGCGTCGAGCCGCGCCAGCGTATCCACCGTCTCATAGGGCGGGATCAACGCGCCGCCGCGCCGGGCGTATCTTTCCGAGCGGCCGAGATGCAGGTCGGAAACCACAAGCAACGCTTCGGCGGACCAGAACAGCGCGCCCGAAGGCAGTGCCGTCAGCCGCACACCCTGAAGATCGAAATCGAAACCACCGATGTCCTTCATTGTGGCGCAAATATCCACGGGGGGCGCCCCGGATGCAATCCGGGGCGGTCGGGGGGCAGTCAGCCCCCCGCCTTCGCACGGGAAAGGCCGGCCTCGGCCATCAGCCGCTCTGCCGCCTCTTCCAGCAGCCGCTCGCGCGCGGTGCCGAAGACCGGCACCTTGCCGACCTCGAAGAGGAGGGGTGCGGCAAAGGGGGTGACGTGATCCAGCCGTCGGGTGCGGATACGGGCACCGGTGCGGTTGATCATCGTCTCGATCCGGGCGAAATCGACCATGCCGCGCATCGCCTCCTCGCGCGTGACCTTCAGCATCAGATGGTCGGGATCGTATTTGCGGAGCGTGTCGTAGAGGATGTCGGTCGAAAAGGTCGCCTGCCGCCCGCTCTTCCTTTGCCCCGGATGGTTGCGCGGCGTGAGGCCTGCGACGATTGCCACATTGCGGAAGGTGCGTTTCATCACCGCATTGCCGGCAAGCCACTCCTCCAGCCCTGCGCGGAGACGCGGCAGATCAAAGAGCGGCGTGGGGTCGGTGACCGGATCGAGACCCCAGATGAGTGTGGCGTAGTCGGTGGCGACGAAGCCGAGGGGATGCAGGCCATCTTCTTCCATCCGTTTTGTGAGGAGGAGGCCAAGTGTCTGCTGGGCATTGCGTCCCGCAAACCCGTAGATGCAGAGATATTCGCGTTCCTCGGCGGGGAAGCTTTCGATCAGAAGTTCGCCTTCGCGTGGCAATTCCGAGCGTTCGCGTTGCAGGCGCAGCCAGTCAGAAGTGTGATCCGGCAGGTCCGGCCATGCGGGCTGGGCCATGATCGCGAGCATCCGAGCGCAAAGCTCGGTCGAGGTCGAGAATTTCGTGCCCGAAAAGACCGCGACCTTCGGCTCGCGGCCGCGTTCTCGGCTGACCTCGACGGTCAGTTCGCGCAGGCCCTCGTAGCGCACCACCTCGCCGCCGATCAGAAACGTGTCGCCGGGGGTGAGAGAAGCCGCGAAAGCCTCTTCGACCTCGCCCAGGGGCTTGGCGCCGAACCGCGCCTTCAGCGCGACTTTCAGAAGTTCGGACGAGGTGATGGTGCCCACATTCATGCGGATCATTTGTGCCGCGCGCGGGTCGCGCAGCTGCCAGCGGCCATCCTTCAGCATCAGCCGCTGCCATTTGTCATAGGCTTTCAGCGCGTAGCCCCCGGTGGCGCAGAAATCGAGGCAGGCGTCGAATTCGGCGCGGGTCAGACCGGCGTAGGGACCGGCTGCTATGACCTCTGCAAATAACTCGTCCGCATCGAATGGCGCGGCGCAGGCGGCAATCAGGATGTGCTGGCAGAGCACATCCTTCGGACCCGGCCCGCGCGGCTCGCCGTCAAGGTCATGGGCGCGGACCGCCTGCAGGGCAGCCTCGCATTCGACCACCTCCCAGCGGTTCGCGGGCACCAGGAGCGCCTTCGACGGCGCATTGTAGCGGTGGTTCGCGCGGCCGATCCGCTGGACAAGGCGCTTGACGTTCTTCGGGGCGCCGACCTGGATCACCAGATCGACATCGCCCCAGTCGATGCCCAAATCGAGCGAGCCCGTGCAGACGATGGCGCGCAAGGACCCCGCCACCATCGCCGCCTCGACCCTCACGCGCGCCTCGCGGGCGAGAGAGCCGTGGTGGATAGCAATGGGCAGTGCGTCCTCGTTCTGCAGCCAGAGGTGATGAAAGAAAATTTCGGCCTGGGCGCGGGTGTTGTGGAAGATGAGCGTGGTTTTGTGGCGCCTGACCTCGTTCAGGATCGCCGGGATCGCATAGCGCCCGCCGCCGCCCGACCAGGGGGGTGGTTCTTCGGTGACCAGCATCGAGATGTCGGGGTCAGGGCCGGGGTCGGCGGCGACGATCGGGCAGGGGGCAGGGTGGGGGGCGAGGAAGCGGGCGATGGCGCCGGGGTCGTCGACCGTCGCCGACAGGCCCACCCGGCGCAGGCCCGGGCAGAGGGACTGCAGGCGCGACAGGCACAGCATCAGTTGATCGCCGCGCTTCGATTCCGCGAGCGCATGGATCTCATCGACGATCACCCGACTGAGGCCCGCGAAGGTGCGGGCGGCGTCAGGGTAGCTGAGCATCAGCGCCAGGCTTTCGGGCGTGGTCAAGAGGATATGCGGCGGATCGGCACGCTGGCGCTGGCGCTTCTGGTGCGATGTGTCGCCGGTGCGGTCCTCAATGCGGACAGGCAGGTCCATTTCCTCGACGGGGCGGGAGAGATTGCGGCGGATGTCGGCGGCCAGCGCTTTCAGGGGCGAGATGTAGAGGGTGTGCAGGCCCTTGTGCGTGCTGCCCGCCAGCTCGACCAAAGTCGGCAGGAAGCCCGCGAGGGTCTTGCCGCCGCCCGTGGGCGCGAGGAGCAGCAGCGCGGGCTCGCCCGCGCGGGCGAGGAGCGCCTGCTGATGGGGATGGACCTGCCAGCCCCGGGCGGCGAACCAGTCTGAAAAGGGGGCGGGCAGCGCGGTCATGCAGCGACGATAGGCTGGCGCCTTGCCTCTGGCCAGAGGGGCTGCTCCTCGTCAGGCTTTCGCCTGCGCGTCGTGGGCGCGCCCCGGCGAAGAGCGGGCGCAAGCCCGACGATGAGCCGTCAGTGCAGGTGGCGCGGACGGATGGCGAGCGCGCCCGGCAGATGGGTCGGCGGCGTCAGATGAGCGCCGGTCAGCGCCTTGTCGAGCGCCGATTCCACCGTCTTGACCAGCACCTCGCCCGCATTGTCCTCAGGGAGTGCCCTTGGCATCAGGGCGGCGGGATCGAAGAGCCCGTCGGCAGCGCTTGGCCCGAAGGTGGCGCGCAGGAAAGGCAGCATCCTTTGTTCGTCGATCCCCTGTGCCTCGGCCCAGCCAAGCGCGCTGCGTGTGATCGCCGAAGAGGCGGCGGCTAGACAATCCTGCAGGGCCTTTGCGGCCATCGCCGTGCCATAGTCGCCCATCCTGACCGCCGACCCGGCCATTGCGGCGAATAGCGGGGAGAGCGCGTCGAGCGTGTCTACAGGGCCTCCGAGCAGCAGCGTCACCTGACCGCCGTCGGCCAGGCGCTGCGCGCCGATCACCGGCGCGTCGATCAGGGTCACATGTTTCGCGATCCGGCCACGCAGTGCCCGGACATAGCGCGGCGAGAGGGTCGAGAGGATGATGATCGTTCTGAGCGAAGGGAGGGCCTTTGCGAGGCGCTCTTCCTCGAAAAGAAGCCGCTCGCTCTCCATCAGGTCGCGCGGCATGAAGAGAAGGGTCTCGACCGCCTCGTCCCCCGACTGCGCCGGACGCGCGACGGGCCAGCCGCCATCCCGCAGGCGGGCGGCAAGAAAAGGCAGGGCGGAATGCGTGCCGGCAGCAGCAATCGAAGACATCAATGAACGATCTTTTCTTCCTTGACGAACATGTTCGCCCAGGCGCGGTCGATCAATTCCGGCGTCATCTGGTAAGGGATGCCTTCGAAATTGCAGATCGAAATCATTTGGTCGATCAGGAAGACCGGCTGGTAATTGGCATATTCGTTGTTGATGGTGGGATATTTGACTTTCAAAAGGTGAAGCAGAGCCTTCTCGTCCAAAGGCATCTTCTTCTTCTTCGCGACCATGGCGAAGATTTTCAGGAAGTTTTCCTGGTTCGGCCCGTCGATCTTGATCTTGAAGAAGATCCGGCGAAGGGCCGCCTTGTCGAAGATGTCGTTGGGGTGGAAGTTCGTCGAGAAGATCACAAGCGTGTCGAAGGGCACTTCGAATTTCTCGCCCGATTGCAGCGCGAGGATGTCGCGCGATTCTTCAAGCGGCACGATCCAGCGGTTGACGATCTTCTGCGGCGGCTCGGCCTGACGGCCAAGGTCGTCGATGATGAAGACGCCGCCGGTGGCCTTGAGCTGCAGCGAGCCGGTGTAGGTCCGTGCCGTCGGGTTGTAGGTGAGGTCGAGCATGTCGAGCGAGAGTTCACCGCCCGTGATCACGGTCGGGCGTTCGCAGAGCACATAGCGCGTGTCGAACCGGCCGGAAGAGCGGCGCAGGCTCGTCGGGTCATCCTCGAACGATTGCGCGGCGGAATGGACGATCGGGTCATAGACGGTGATCACCTGACCGGCATATTCGATGGCGCGCGGCACATAGATCTTGTCGCCGAGCGCGTCGCGGATCCCGTTCGAGATCGAGGATTTGCCGTTGCCGGGCGGGCCGTACATGAGGATCGAGCGGCCCGAGCCCACAGCGGGCCCGAGATGGTCAAGCAATTCATCCGGCAGGATCAGGTGGCCCATGGCGCCGGTGAGTTGCTGGCGCGTCATCTGGATATTGCGGATCGACTGTTTCTTGACCTGTTCGCGGTACATCTCGAGCGGCACCGGCATGGCGCCGTAATATTCCGACTGTGCCAGCGCATCGAGCGCGCGGGCCTTGCCCGCATCGGTCAGCTGATAGCCCATCTCGCCGCCCGAATTGGCATGAAGCGTGCCGGTCGCTTCCAGCAGGCGCTGGCTGCGGCACAGGTCGATCAGTTCCTGGGTAAGGCCGATCGGCAGGCAGATCTGGCGCGCGATCTCGCTCGCCTGATCAATATTCATGCGGAAGATGGTTTTCAGAACCACATCGCGCATCATCACCGTGTTCAGCCCGGTCTCGGCCAGCGACTTGGGCTGTGCCGGCGCGATGACGTTGGTGACCTGCATGTTCATTGCACTCTGCCCGTGTTCGTGCGCCCCCGGCACGCACCGTCCGACTCAGGGGCGGTGGCGGGCCTCGCGCAAAAGATTTCCAATGGCGAGACTGGCGGGCTAATGTGGCCAAAAAAGGGAAGATCGGGCGGGAAATTTGGGCATGAGAAGATTTGACTGGCGCGGGCTGACACTCCTGCTTCTGGCCGTCGTTCTGGTGATGGGCGGCCTGCCGTTCCTGAAGGGGGCCTTCTATATCGGCAAGCACGAGGGCGATACGCTTCATCTGGCGGAAATCGTGCTTCGCATGGCGGCGGGCGAATGGCCGCATCTGGATTTCATGACGCCGATCGGCCTATTCGCCACCGCGCCCATCGCGCTGTTCGTGAAGGCGGGCTGGGGGTTCGGGCATGCGATCTTCCTCGCCCAGCTTCTGGTGGCGCTTGTGCTTCTGCCCACCACCGTCTGGGTGGTATCACGGCGGATCGAGCCCCTGACCGGGCGCGCGGCGGCCTGGGCCTATGGCGCGCTGGTGATGGCTCTCTGCCTCGCGCTCGTCCATGGCGAATCCGAGATCAGCATCTCGATCTCGATGCATTACAACCGCTGGGCCTGGGCTATCGCTTTCCTGATCGTGCCGCTGGTGGTGCTGGACCGGGTGGCCGAGCCGACCGGCTGGGATCGGCGTCTTGACGGCGCGCTGATCGGGGCCGGGGTGGCGGCGCTGGTCATGATCAAGATGACCTATGCGGTCGCGCTGTTCCCCGGCCTGTTGATCGGGCTGATCGCCCGGCGATGGTGGGTGGAGGTGGCGTTTGCGGTGATCGCCGGTCTTGTCGTCTTTGGCATCGTGACGCTACTCGCCGGACCGGCCTTCTGGCTCGCCTATCTGCGCGACCTTGCGATCGTTTCAGCGTCCGACGTCCGGCCGATGCCGGGCAAGGATTTCGGCACTATCGCCGCCGCGCCTGCCTATCTTGGCGGCACGATCGCGCTTTTCGCGCTGGTGATCTTTCTCAGGCAGGCGGGCCGGGATGCGGCGGGGGTGGCGCTTCTCTTCCTTGCGCCCGGGTTTCTCTACATCACCTACCAGAATTACGGTAACGATCCGCAATGGCTGGCGCTCACCGCGGTGATCGGCCTCGGCCTGCGGCCTGCGGCGGGTCTGGTGAACGGCTTGGGCTGGGACCTGCGGAAGGGGATGGGTGTTGCGGCCTTGGCGCTGCTCTGCTTCGGCCTGCCCTCGGCGCTAAACCTCGCCTACAGCCCGCTCAGGCATCTGGCGCAGGCGACCGCAAAGACCCGGCCGCTTCTGTCGAGACTGCCGCAGCATGGCGACGTGCTGACCGAGCAAGGCCGTATCTACAAGGTTTCCCAGACGGTCGCGGCGGACGGGCCGGGTACACCCTTTGCCCTTTACCTCCCGCTCGCCGGAGCGCGGGATGTTGCCGTCCTGAATGGCGAGAGCCTGCCGGAGTGCGAAACCGGGGGCGGGTTCGCGGCCTGGTTCGAGACTTTGGCGCGCGATCTGGAAGGGGCGGGCTATGCGGGCAAGCGCATTTTCATCGCCGACCTGTTCGCCCAGCTTTGGATGTACGGACCCTTCGAGCCGATCAAAGGCGCCGCACCCTGGTATTATGGCGATCTGCCGGGGATCGAGAACGCCGACTACATTCTGGTGCCGGAGTGCCCGCTTTATGAAAAGGCGCGATACGGCATCCTGAAATCGCTGAAAGAGGGCGGCTATGTCCTGACCGAAGAGCGACGGACGCCGCTCTACCGGCTCATGAGGCTTGCTACCCAGTCGTGAACCGGCGGCAGCGCCACGAAACTGAGGTAGAAGACGAAGGTCGCGACGAGCGCGAGGCCGAAGGGAAACTTCTCGGTCAGCCAGTTCTTGCCGCGCTTCCACGAGGCCCAGTCGGGCGTTGCGCGCACGACTGCCGGGATGGCGCGAAGCGTCCGGTGGGCGACAAGAGCGGCAATCGCGAAGACTGAAAGCGAGACGAGGATCACGCCCAGATGGTTCGGGAAGACGAAGGGCGCGGCGGCGGCGGCGAATTTCGCGTCACCCGCCCCGACAGGGGCGCGCATCGCGTAAAGGATATAGCCGACGAAGTAGACCACGACCGCATTCACCCAGCGCCAGGCCCAGGCCTCGAACGGGAAGAGCAGCACGCCCGCAACAAGCCAGACCGCCGCCAGCGCATAGACGGCGCGGTTGGGGATCTTCATGTGCTTGAGGTCGGAAAAGAAGGCCCAGAGCGCGATGGGCAGCGTCAGCACCAAAAGGATCATATAGGCGCGCTGGATCTCTTCGACAGGCATGTTCAGCATCGGCTCAGCCCTTCGTCACATTGGCGTCAAGCGTATCGAGGGCGCGCTGGGCTTCCTCGAAATATTGCGGGGCTGTATCGACCGCCTCTTGCAGAAGCGTCCGGCCGATCGTCACATCGCCCTGCTTGATGGCGCTGAGGGCGGCCGTATAGAGAAGCTGCGCGCGTTCGGCCTGGGTCATCGACACAATCGGCATGTCGTACTTGCGCTGCGCCGAACGGGCGAGGACGAGGTTGTTCTTGGTGGTGAAGACCGACGGATCGTAGGTCAGAGCCTGGGTGAAAAGCTTCTCGGCCCCGGCATAATCGCCGCGCGTGAGTTTTGAGAAGCCCCAGTTGTTCAGAAGCCCCGACGGCTTCGTTGTCATGCCGAAGGCGGTTTCATAGAAACTGTCGGCCTTCTTCCATTTCTTGTTGGCATCGGCGACCATCGCTTCCAGCCGGTAGCGCTCGTAGGTCTCGTGCGTCGGCGGTACCTGGTTCAGGACCGCCTCCGCCTCTTTCCACTGATTGTTGCGGATAAGCGCGTCGGCAAGCTCCACCCGGTCATCGTTCGTTGCGCCGGGCATCGCGATCACCTCGCGCCAGGTCTGCGCGCCTTCGAGCGGCTTCTTGGCGCGGACGAGCGACTTGGCCAGTCCGCGCCGATAGTCGATGTTCTCGGGATTGGTGGCAGTGGCGTTAGTGAAATAGGAGACCGCCTCGTCGGGATTGGCCGCCTGCAGCATCAGCGCATTCAGGCCTGCCTGATCGGATTCTGTGAATTCCTTCAAGGCCTTGGCAGCTTCCTTGCTGCGATCCTGCTGGCAGGCTGACAGGGCGAATGCCCCCGCGATGCAGAGGGAGATCAGAACCGGGTGGCGCATTTTCTGCGTCCTTTGCTCGTTGCCTCAGTTGTTGGTGAGAAGCAGATAAGTGCCGTTCCCACGCCTCACCAGCGAGAACTTCGTCTCTTCTGGCTCATCATAGGTGGGATTGTTGAGTTTTGCGAGCGCCCGGCGCAGATTCTCGCGGATTTCGTCCGATTGGCCACTGTCGAGCGCGAAGGCGGTCTTGAAGACGAGGCTCGCTTCGGCGACTTCGCCTTTTTCCATCAGCACGACACCCAGATTGTTCCAGGCCGGCACGAATGTCTCGTCGACCTCGATCGCCTGCCTCAGGATGCGTTCCGCTTGTCCGAGCCGGCCAAGCTTGAGGTCGGCGGAGCCAATGGCGGACAGGACATCGACCGTCGGTCCCTTTTCTGCCGCGCCGCGATGATAGGCCTTGAGCGCAAGTTCATACTCGCCCGCCTCCATCAGCCGGTGGCCAACGATGAGGCCATCGACGGAGTCTTCGCCGCGCGCCACGCCGGGTGCATAGGGATTGTCCTTCTTCGGCGCCAAAAGGCCGCCTGCCGATTGGCAGGCGGCCAGAAGGCCGATCAGGGCGGCCAGGCCGAGCTTCGTACGGGTCATCCGTCCTACAATTTGAAATTCGCGAACAGCTGCATCATATCGTAGACAGACGGGCCGACAAGGATCATCAGAAGTGGCGGCACGGTGAACATCATCGTGCCGAGCGTCATTTTCGTGGGCAACTTGTTCGCGGCTTCCTCGGCGCGCATCACGCGCTTGTCACGCATTTCGCCGGCATAGACCCGGAGCGCTTCGGCGATCGATGTACCGAATTGCTGTGATTGAATCATCACGGTCACGAACGAGGCGACATCCTGCACGCCCGATCTTTCGGCGAAGCCCTTCAGAACCGTGGGCTTATCCTTGCCCGCCTTCACCTCTTGCGAGACGATCTCCAGCTCCTCGCCAAGCGCGGGATAGCCCGTCTTTAGTTCTTTCGAGACGCGGATGATGCCTTGGTCGAGTGACTGACCGGCTTCGACGCAAACCAGAAGCATGTCGAGCGCATCGGGGAAGCCGTTCTGGATCTCAGCCTGACGGGCATCGACCCGGCGCTGCACCCAATATTTGGGGAAGTAGTAACCGAGGCATCCCGGGCCGATCACATACATGGCGAGTTTGGTCGTGGAGACATCAGCCGAACCTGCCTGCGTCAGCGCATATATGACGCCAAGGACAAGGAAGATGATGCCAAGCATGAACTGGATCGCATGGAATGTGCGCACCGCATGTTTGCCGCGATAGCCTGCGCGCGTCATCTGCAGACGTGCTGCGCTCATCTCTTCTTGGCTTTTCGGTTCTAGGAAGGTGGCGAACTTGTCGAGTTTGGCACCCCCGCCGGCGCTGGCGCGCAGCTTCTTCGGCTTGCCGTCCTTGGCCGTCGTGACGGTCGCGCCCTGCGGTTTCGCCATATCGCGGAACTTCGACAGCGGGTCGACCGTCTTCTTGAGAAGTACGGGCAGCACGGCTGCGATCAGGCCGATGCCGAGGAAACCGACGACGATCAGCGGCCCGAGGGGCCCAAGCGTATCGGTGAGCAGTTGATTCAACGCTTCCATCGCTGCCTCAGACTTTGATGTTGGTCATGATTTTCATGAAGATGATGTTCACCGCGAGGAAGGTGAACACGATGAGCGCCGCCGGGATGAAATAGGGCGTGTCCCTCACGGTGTCGAAATAGTCGGGCTTCGTCACCTGGATGATCACCAGAACGCCCAAGGGGAAGCCCGACAGGAACATGCCCGACCATTTCGCCTCGGCGGTGATGGCGCGGACCCGGCGGAAGAGCCGGAAGCGGGCGCGGATAACCTTGGCTAGACCGTCGAGGATCTCGGCGAGGTTGCCGCCCGACTGGCTCTGGATCGTCACGGCGACGGCAAGAAAGCGGAGGTCCTGCATGTCGATCCGTTCGGCGAGGTCTTTCAGGGATTCGGTGATCTCGCGGCCATAGGCCGCCTCGTCGGCGATCATGCCGAACTCGGTGCCAAGGGGATCGGGGATCTCTTTCGCAACGATCTGGATCGCGGCCGAAAACGGGTGGCCGACGCGGAGGCTTCGGACCATGAGTTCCACGGCCTCGGGCAATTGCTCCTCGATCAAGTCGATGCGCTTCTTGGCCTTCTTGTTGACCCAGAAGAAAACCGCGCCCACCCCCATGATGATGGAAACAGCGATGCGGATCGGCAGGGAGGCGGCGGTGCCGATCGTCAGGCCGAGGAAGGCCACGACCGCCAGAAGCGCCATCACCCCCATCAGCGCTTGCGGCGAGAAGGCGATATTGGCCTTCTGCGCCTTCTTGGCGAGCAGTGAATAGAGCGGAATGCCGGTGGCGCGCAGGTGTTGGCTGGCTTCCTTGCGGAGCTGTTCCAGCACCTTCTCGCGCTGCCCGCCCTTTTCCAGAAGGGCAAGGCGGCGGCTGACCTTCGAATTCAGCGAAATCGACTTGCCGAAGGCGACAAGGTAGATGCCTTCGACGAGGAAGAGCACAGCAACGAAGATCAGGCCATAGATGATTGGGGTCGGGCTGATGATCATGGCGCTTACTCCGCCGCTACGGGTTCATAGATCGAGGGGGGCAGGTCATAGCCCCACTGCTTGAAGCGGTCGGCATAGGCAGAGCGCACGCCGGTCGCGGTGAAACGGCCAATGATCTTGCCTTCGGGCGTCAGGCCCAGCCGCTCGTAGCGGAAAATCTCCTGCATCGAGATGACCTCGCCTTCCATCCCGGTAATCTCGGTGACAGACGTCATGCGGCGGGAGCCGTCCTGCAGACGCGAGGCCTGCACGATCAGGTTCACAGCGCTGGCGATCTGGCTGCGCACCGCTTTCAGCGGCATCTCGATACCGGCCATGGCGACCATGTTTTCCAGACGCGATATGCCGTCGCGGGCGGAGTTGGCGTGGATCGTCGTCATCGACCCGTCGTGGCCGGTGTTCATGGCCTGCAGCATGTCGATGACTTCCTCGCCGCGGGTTTCGCCGACGATGATGCGGTCAGGACGCATACGAAGCGCGTTCCGCAGACAGTCGCGCTGGGTGACGGCACCCTTGCCCTCGACGTTCGCCGGGCGGCTTTCCATCCGGCCCACATGGACCTGCTGCAACTGAAGTTCGGCCGTGTCTTCGATGGTCAGGATGCGTTCGGCATTGTCGATGAAAGAGGAAAGCGCGTTCAGCGTTGTCGTCTTACCCGAACCCGTACCGCCAGAAACGATGACGTTCAGACGCGTGGCGACGGCGGCCTGAAGATAGGCGGCCATCTCTTCGGTGAACGCGCCGAAACGGACGAGATCGTCGACGCCCAGCTTGTCCTTCTTGAACTTCCGGATTGAGACCAGCGATCCATCGACCGCGATCGGCGGCACCATACAGTTGAAACGTGATCCGTCCGCCAGACGGGCGTCGCAATAGGGGTTCGATTCATCGACGCGGCGACCCACGGCCGACACGATCTTGTCGATGATGCGCAAGAGGTGGCGTTCATCCTTGAAGGTGATGTCGGTCAGCTGCAGCTTGCCCGCGCGTTCGACGAAGATCTGCCGGGGGCCGTTCACGAGAATATCGTTGACCGTCTCGTCCTTCAGGAGCGGCTCCAGGGGCCCGAGGCCCATGACTTCGTCGTAAAGTTCCTGATGGAGCGTTGCGCGTTCGTCCTTGTTCAGGACGACGCTCAGCTCCTCAAGCGCCTCGGCGGAAATCGCGCTGATTTCCTGCTTGAGGTCCTGCTCGGTCGCATGTTCCAGCGCCGAGAGGTTGAGGTTGTCGAGCAACCTTTTGTGCAGCTCGACCTTGATCTCGCCCATCCGCTCACGGCGCTTGCGGTCCTTGTCGGCCGCCGTGACCTGCGCTGGCTGGGCGCCCGCCGCGCCGGGGCGGCGCATGGATACGGTCTGGGCGGCGGCCTGAGGCGCGGCCTGCGCGGTGGCTGGGGCAGGTCCCGCCGCCTGTTGCGTGGTGGCCTGATCGGGCTTCTTGAAACGCGAAAACATTGTCTTCCCCCGGGGGTCAGTCGGTCACGTCGGTCAGGCCTTGGCGTCAGCCGCGGCCTTGTTCAGGTCGAAAATCTGTTTGGCGAGCTTGGCGATTTCCTTGCGCAGCGGATTCTTCGGCGCGGTCTCGGCCAGGGGCGCCCCGTGGTCATTGGACTGGGTCACCTGGGTGGAACCGTCAGGCAGCTGCAATTCAAGCGTGATATCAAGGCTTTCTGCCAGACGCTTGGCCCGGCTCTTGCCGGACAGGTCGGTGAATTTCGGCGCGCGGTTCAGCGCGAAGCGCAGTTTTTCGTGCGGCAGATCCTCGGACTTCAGCGCGCGGATCATGCGCAGCGCGTTCTGCGCCGAGCGCATGTCGAGCTCCATCAATGCGAAATAGACGCTCGCCTTCGACAGCACCGCCTCGGTCCATTGCACGATGGTCGCTGGCATGTCGATCACGACATAATCGAAATTTGCGCGCGCGACGTCGAGGATGCGGTTGATATCGTCCGATGTGGCGATGTCGAGCGGCAGCATGTCGGCGGGCGCGGTCAGGACGCTGAGCTTTTCCTGATAGACGACCATCGATTGCAGAAGCGATTCCGAGTCGAGAGCGGCAGTGTTCGACAGCATTTCGTAGACTGCCTCGCGACGGGGCAGGTCGAGGTAGGTCGAGACCGAACCGAACTGGAAATTGAAATCCAGAAGCGCCACGCGCGGAGGATTGTCCTTTTGGACGGTCGCCAGTTCCCAGGCGAGGTTCACCGCCATCGTGGTCGCGCCGCAGCCGCCCGCAAGGCTATGGACCGGCAGGATCACGCCGTCCCTGTCCCCCTTGACCTTGAAGGCCGGTGCATGGGCGCCATGATCGGCATATTCGGCGGCCTGGGCGGCGGCGCGCAGCCGCTCGATTGCCTCGTGCAGGGCGTTTTCCGGCAGAGGATAGGGGACGAACCCGTCGGCGCCGAGTTTCAGAAGCTGGTGCAGTGCGATCGGGCTGACCTCGTCGGCGATCAGGATCACCTTTACGCCCTTGTCCTTGGCGGTGGTAATGATCGCGGCGATCTGCGCGATGTCGCTTTCGTCCTGGGCATCGACGGCGATCGCGATGAATTCGAGCGCATTTGCCTCGGGCTGGCCGAGAAACACCTGAGCATCGGCAAAAGTCAGATCGCCCCAGCTTTCGCCAAGCTCGGCCTCCATATCCTCGATCAGAAGATCGAAGTTCGAGACATCGCGCGCGACCGTGCAGGCGAGGATCGGTGCCGCCTCCGGCTGCAATGCTGCTACACTGCTCATTCCCAACGTCCTTTTCCGCGCGATTCCCCGCGCCACAGTTCTGAACGGCGGGCTTTGCCCACCCGTCACTCGTCATGACTGCCGAAGATAAGATTCCGGCCTTACTCCCAGGTTTCGAAAGTCCCGGAGAAACTTGGCAAGATTGGGGCCAAAAGATCGAAATTATGCGATTTGTTGAGACGATCAAAAGCGAAGGGCGGCCTTTGTTGCCAAAGACCGCCCCGAAGCTGAAACAATGGGAACTCGAGACTAGTTGGAGCCTGCTGCCGCGCTGCCTTCGGTCACCTCGGCCTGGGTATGGACCGGGATCGCGCTTGCGACATATTCGCGGAAGATGATCTGCGCATATTTCCCGTTCAGGACCAGCGAGCTGTTGCCGACGAAGCCCGACACTTCGGTGACGGTCCGGCGGTTCTTGCGCTCGGGGCTCTGCGTGAAGACGAGGGGTTGGGTTTCGCCGAACGAGGCGACCGCTTCCAGCCGCGACTTGCTGATGCCCTGCGAGGCGAGGAAGGACACGACCGCATTCGCCCGGCGCAGGCCGAGCGACTTGTTATAGGCATCCGAGCCCACAAGGTCGGTGTGGCCATAGACACGGAAGCGCACTTCCGGGAACTGCCGGATCCAGTCGGCCTGACGCAGGAGCGCGTCCTGCGCGGCGCCATCCAGAACCGCGCTGTTGAAGGCGAAGTTCACGGTATTCGGAACATCAGCCCCGAATCTGCGCGTCAGATCAATGACATAGTCCCGTTCGCCCGACTGGATCTGAGTGTTGGCCATGGTCGAGCGGCCGAAGTCACGGGTCTCAACTTCCGATCCGGCCTCGGAATAGAAGGACCGGGCGATGTTGGTTTCCTTCGAGCAGCTCGCGATGGCGAGCGCGCTGACGGACATGAGGGCGAGGGCAAGGTGCTTTTGCATCGTCTTACTCCATCACATAGCCGTAGGAACCGGAGAAGTCCTGCTTGGCGACCTCTGCGGCGGACCCGCTCGCGGACCTTCCATTCGCCGAAGTCTGGCCAAGAAGGAAGAGCTGTGCTTCGGTTGGCGGTTTCACCTTGTCTGTCGGCAGGGCAAGAGCCTCGCCACGGACAGGGGACACGAGATGGGGTGTGACGATGATCACAAGCTCCGTCTGGTTCCGTTGGTATTCAGAGCTGCGGAACAGGGCGCCAAGGATCGGCACGTCGCCAAGCCATGGAATCTGATCGTTTGCGTCGCGGAACTCGTCTTGCAGAAGCCCGGCAATGGCAAAGCTTTCGCCGTCACGCACCTCCACGGTCGTTTCTGCCTCGCGCCGTTTGAAGGCGTTGACCGAGAAGCCGCCGTTCTGAAGCGTGATCGTGGTATCGATCCCAGAGACTGCGGCGTTCATCGCAATGTTAATGATGTCACCGTCGACAACGCGCGGCGTGAACGCCAGTTCGACCCCGAATGGTTTGTATTCGATCGTAATTGTGCCGTTGTCGCCCGGGACGGGTATCGGGTATTCACCGCCAGCGAGGAATTTCGATTCCTGGCCCGAAAGGGCAGTCAGATTCGGTTCAGCCAGGGTCCGGACCAGACCTTTGCTTTCAAGCGCCTCAAGCAAGACACCAAACTGCAGGCTGCCAGACCCGAAGGTCGCACCGAGTGCGCCGGTCTTGCCGGTTGTCACGGTGTTGCCACTCATCAGATTGTTCATCTGAGTGATGTTTCCGGCCCGGAAGACGCCGTTCGATCCGTCAATGCCAAACGAACCGGCAAGCTCCTTGCCAACCGATCGCTGCATCTCTGCGAAACGCACCTTCAGCATCACCTGCTGGACGCCGCCGACACCCATCAGGTTCGAGACCCGCTGCGGCGCATAGCGTTCCGCCAGATCAAGGGCGCGGTCGAGCGCGGCGATCGAGGAGACGACGCCCGACAGCACGATGCCGTCATTGGCGGTGCGGACCTCGATGTTCTCGTTCGGAAGGATCTGCTTCAGCCGTTCCTTGAACTCGGCCACATCGAGCGACACCTGCACATCGACATTGGTGATGAGCTTGCCATCGGGACCAAGAAGGGTCAGCGTCGTCCGCCCCGGCGCCTTGCCGAGTACATAGATTGACTTGTCGGACAGGGTCGAAATATCGGCGATCGCCGGATTGGCGATCGAAAGTTCAGCGAAGGGCTGGTCGGCCTCGACCACCACGGCGCGGTTCATCGGAACCTCGAGCGTGGAGGAGGTGGAGCCTTCGACCACCTTGAGGGTCTCGGCATGGACCCGGTTCATGGGAGTGCCGAGCACAAGGCCCAGCAATCCTGCCGTTAGGATATATTTAGCGCTCATTGTGACCTGCCTCTCGGATCACGGTTATCGGGTCTTCATGCCCATATTGCCGTCAGCATGCGCCAAAGCCGGATTTATTTCAAGAATCAGCTGTTTGTGGCGCGTCGCTTATGTGGGTTGTCCGCAACAGTCTGGAAGCCGTTGTGTTCGAGGGCCACCCGATGCACCAGATAGGGTGGCCCTGAACGGCGTCAGTTCGTGCAGGGGATCTGCGTCTCGACGATCTCGCCGCCCTTGTTGGTCTTGATAGTGCAGATCTTCTCTTCCTCCACCACGACGGGTGCCGGAGCATCCTCGATGCCAAGGAGTGTCTTGCGGTCGATCTCGCTGCCCACGGCTGATGCGGAACTGTCGTCGGTCGCTCCGACGAGCGCGAGGGTCAGGCGGCCGGAGTTCTGGGCGAGCGTCAGAGCGTTGACCTGGTCAATCGAACCCTCGATCGTGATGGTGCGGGCGATCTGGGTTTCCTCGGTCCGGTCGGCGTCGGCGCTCTGGTCGATGGCGATGATGCGCACCGCCGACTGGATAAGTTTGGTGATCTGCCGGTTGTTGGCATCGCCGGTCCAGATCACGTCCACCCGATCACCCGGACGCAGGAATCCGGAGACGCCGGAGGACACATCGACGTTCAACGCAAGTGCCCGCAGGCCGGGGCTGAGGTTGGCCGTGATGCCTGCATCGACGCCCGGCTCGGTAATCTTCGAGGCGAGGAGCGGCTCGAACGGCTCGATCGAGCGCAGCATGGAGCGCGGCCGGGTTTCGCCTTCGAAGAACACCGGAACGATAGCCGGATCGCCACCCTGGGCCGCGACGACTGTCGGGAAGGCACCCGCAGGCACCTTGTCGGCCTGCCATTTTATGACCTCAAGATCATTGCGGGTGAAGCGTTCGCCGTACTTCATGGCCTTGGTGGCAACGACAACATCAACAAGGCGCGGCGCGGCCGCCTGCTCGGCCAACAGCCGGTCCCGGTCGACTTGGGTTTGCTTGATATAGTCTTGCGCCATGTAGACGGCGAAGCCGGCGAGCCCGACACCGACGACAAAGACTAGTCCGAAGATGATCCGCATGAAACGCGCCCTCTCATTCATTCCTCAGAGTCGGCGCTTGCTGATCCGGCGACCGTACCCATATGGCCGCACTATCTGAATGGATTATGACTTAATGGTGGTCAAAGCGGGTCTTCGTGATGGAAATACGCGCTTCTCGAAACATTCAACTCGTGACCGATATCGGTTATCCCGTTCGGGCAGCGGAGAAGCCAATCTCTCAGGGAACTGTCACGCTGCTCAAGTAAGCTTCAACCTTGTCGCCGATCGAGGACATGTTGCCCTTGATCGCGCCCATGGCAATCGCGACGAGCGAGACGACGCCTGCCGTCAGGACGACCCAGTCGACGGTCACAGCACCGGTTTCGTCGTCGTTGAACTTCTTGATGTCGAGCACGAAGCGTTTCATCTTAATCTCCCAGGTCGCGGCGCGAAGCGCTCACTTGGTTCCCAATCTTACGAAGAAATTGCCTGCGGTTAGTGTCAGGAATTGGGCAGGCATAGGCCGATTTGGCGGACCGGGCTTCCGGCGTGGAAACAGTGCGATACCCAAAGGCGCACAAAGACCGGATTCGCGAGGCCAGAAAAGAAGCGAGCCGCGCCTTGGGCGCGGCTCGATCCGATCTCCGTGAGTTCGGCGATTAGCCGACCGTCACGCTCGAGAGGTAGTTGTTGATCTTGGTCGAGAGAGCGCCGGTGCCCGACTTGATCGCGCCGAGGGCGAGAACGCCCAGGCCGACGACGGCGGCGGTCAGAACGACCCAGTCAACCGTGACCGCGCCTTCTTCTTCGTTGTGGAATTCCTTGACCGATTTGAAGAATTTCATTGTCTGTCTCCGTAAATGTTCAGCTTCTGCACCATCCGCACCCGTGTCTTTCGGGAGATTTCTGATCCCGTCCCCGTCGCGGCATGGACACATCTAGCCCTCGAATCGTGGCGCGATTGGGGCGCTGTTCGTACATTTTTCGTGATTTTCCATGTTGGTATTTTTCTTGTAATATATTGAATATAAACAAATATTTTATTTTCCGTCCATATTGGGAATGCGAATCTGTTGCCGAAAGAGCCGTTGCGGCCAGATTTTCCGCCGCTTACCGCGAAAGGAATGGAAAGCGTCTCGAAAAATCGTCAGACTGATTTCCAAGAACAAGACGAGGCAGGTCAGGGCAGCAATCATGGCGCAGGCCAAGCGAGGGGCAGCGACACTAATCGCTTGCGTGTTCGCATGCATGGCCGCCCAGCCGTCAAATGCGCAGGTCGTCGACGCCCCTGCGGCTGCGGCGCCGGAGCCCTATCCCTCCTTTACCTTCAAACGTATCTCTGCGCCCAAAGCGGGCACCACGAAGCGGATCACGGTTCAGATCGATCCGGCCGAACAGGCCGCCCGTCTTGCCGCGCCCGTCCTGCCGCCGCCGGAAAATCCGATCCCGCGCGGGGGCGCGGACCCGGATCTGAAGCCGGTTCCGGCTATGCCGGGCGTTCCCCTGGGCAGCTATGCCTGGTTCTGGGATCAGGTCTCGCCAAATCTCGGTGAGGGGGCAGGACGTTTCTCGCTTGCGCTTCATTCGCTGACGCAAGGTCCCGATGGCACGACAGTTGCGGCCCCGCGCCTGCAGGCCCTGCAGAATATCGCAGCCGCGCACGGGACCGACATTCTCAAGGCGACGATCGACAAGCAGGTCTCGCCGGCGCTAGTGCTTGCGGTGATCTCGGTCGAAAGCGCGGGTCGGGTCGATGCGGTGTCCTCGGCAGGGGCGCAGGGGCTGATGCAGCTTATTCCGGCCACCGCTGACAGGTTTGGCGTGTCCGATGCCAAGGATCCGGTGCAGAACATCGCAGGCGGCGTCGCCTATCTCGACTGGCTGATGCGCGAATTTGGCGGTGACCCGCTGATGGTGCTTGCCGCCTATAACGCGGGTGAAAACTCGGTGAAGGGCGCGGGGGGCGTGCCGAACTATGCCGAGACGCGCGACTATGTGCCCAAGGTTCTCGCCGCCTGGGCTGTGGCGCGCGGCCTCTGTGTGACGCCGCCGGAACTGGTCTCCGACGGCTGCGTCTTCGCGGTGAAAGGATAAGGATGTCTGAAGTGAAGCCGCTGGTTCTGGACGTGGATGGTACGTTCCTGAAGACCGACATGCTGTGGGAATGTTTCTGGGCCGGACTCGGGCGGCACCCATGGGCGACACTGAAGGCAGCGCTGCGGCATTTCTCGAATCCGGCCGCGCTGAAGGCCGAACTGGCGGCGCTTGCGGATATCCGGACCGATCTTCTGCCGGTCAATCCCGAGGTGGCCGAACTGGCGCTGAACAGCCGCGTGGCGGGGCGCGAGGTGATCCTGGCCTCAGGGTCGGACGAAAGGCTCGTCCGGCGGCTTGCGGCGGAATATGGTCTCTCGGACCGGGTCTTCGCCTCGGACGGGCAGACAAACCTCGTGAGCCGGTCGAAGGCCGCGGCCCTTGTCGCGGCCCTTGGCGAAGGCGGCTTCGACTATGCCGGCAACGAAGCGCGCGACATGGCGATCTGGGAGAAATCCGATCACGCGCTGATCATCGGCCATACATCCTCGGCCCGCGCGCTCGCCGCGCAGGGTCGCAATGTGGTGGAACTGAGCCGTCCGCACCGGCCGGCCGCGCTAATAAAGGCGCTCCGGCCACATCAATGGGTGAAGAACGCGCTGCTGATCCTGCCGATGATTGCCGCGCACCGGTTCGATCTGGTGACTTTGATCCCGATCCTCTGGGCGATCGCCGCCTTCTCGGCCGCGGCCTCCTCTATATATATAGTGAACGACCTTCTGGATCTGGAGGCGGACCGGCTGCATCCGACCAAGAAGAACCGGCCCTTCGCCAGCGGCGCGGTGCCGATTCAGTGGGGGATGGTGACTTTCCTGATCCTGGCCTGCGCAGCCCTCGGCATCGCTGCCGCACTGAACGTCGGGTTCCTGGCGGTCGTCGTGCTCTATATGGTGACGTCACTGGCCTATTCGCTGAAGCTGAAGCGCATGCGCTGGGTCGATGTGGCAACGCTTGCGGCCCTTTACACGATCCGGGTGATCGCGGGCGCGGCGGCGGCGCAGGTCTATGTCTCGATCTACATGCTGATCTTCATCTTCCCGATCTTCATCACGCTCGGCTGCGTGAAGCGACTGACTGAGCTGACCCTTGCGACCTCGGACGAACGCCTGCCCGGCCGCGGCTATGGCCGCCCGGACCGCGGCGACCTGCTAAATGTCGCGGGCCTCGGGACAGTTGGTGCGCTTCTGATTTTCTTCCTCTATTCGCTATCCACGCAGGGGCGGGAGCTCTATCCAACGACCTGGATCCTCTGGCTCGCCATGATCCCGATGGCCGTATGGCTTGTGCGCATGGTGCTTCTGGGCTGGTTCGGCAAGCAGGACTACGACCCGATCGTATTCGCCATGCGCGACAAGTTCGGCATCGGCCTTCTGATGATCATCCTATCCCTGATGTTCTGGGCGGCTGGCCTCTGGTCCCAATGGTTCGGGGCCTGAGGTCAGCTGCGCGCAGCCTAGTCGCGTGCCTTGGGGGCAGAGTTCAATCGCCGCGGAGGCAGATCAAACCGATGCGTCGACGCGTCTGAGGATGCCGAGATAGCGCTGCGGTATTGAGCGATCCTCGAAGAAATCCAGTTCCGCCCTGACAATATCTTCCAGGCTCAAATCCGGCCAAACGGCCTTCAGCCTGCCCAGCACTTCCTTGGCACGCGGCATGTCGCCCAGTTCCGCACAAGCGATCGCGAAATGGGCAAGCGACCAGGAGGTGATGGCGTCAAGCCCCTCATAGCAGGCAATCGCTTCGCCAAATCGTCTGCCGGTCGTCAGGACGATCCCGCGAAAATCATCCATCCAGCCAATGGCGAACGGATCGCGCCGTTGCGCTTCTTCAAGCTCCGCCAGCGCGTTTTCCGGCCTGCCGGTATAATTCAGGAGCAGAGCATGGATGCTGAGAATGAACGGGTCGTTCGGGTTGAGCGAGACGGCATGATCGAGACTTGTCTCCGCCTGCCTGAAGCGGCCGGAATAAAGATTTGCGAAACCGGTGGCGAGGTGACCATAAGCTTCGTTCGGGTCGAGCCGAAGCGCGGCTGCAGCGATTTTCAGGCCGGACTCCAGACGTGCCCAATTGTCATACTCCCAATAGAAATGGATGGATTCAACGAAACTCAGCAAAGCATAGGCGGCTGCGAATTCGGGATCGAGTTCCACGGCCCGTCGCAACAAGGGCTCGGCGTCGCGTACTGTGTCGTAGGTCGCCGAGAGTTGTAGCGCTCTGAGATAGTAGTCGTACGCGGACATGTTGCTTGTTGGGCGCAGGCGCCCGCGCGCGACGATCGCGGTGCGGGCCTGACGCGCCAGACGGGCCGCGATCATCTGGGTTATTTCATCCTGGATCGCGAATATGTCCGTGAGCTCACGATCATAATGTTCACCCCAGACATGTGCGAGCTTGCCAGCATCGATCAATTGAACAGAAATGCGGACCCGGTTGGCTATCTTGCGTACGCTCCCCTGGACCACGTACTGAACGCCCAGTTGGCCCGCGACTTCGGCGACGTCGGTCGATGTATCGCGAAACCGGAACGACGAGTTGCGCGCGATGACAAGGAGTTCCCTGAACCTGCCGAGTTCGGTGATTATGTCCTCGGTGATCCCGTCGCTGAAATAGACCTGATCGGGATCGTCGCTCATGTTGGCGAAGGGCAGGACGGCGATCGAGGGCTTGTGTGACGGCTTCTCGTCTTCCTGCGGCAGGCTTTCGATGCCATTCTGGCTGGAAGTGCCTGCAACCGCTGTCGGCGGCGGACCGACATATTTGTAACCCCGGCCATGAACCGTCTTGATCATTCCGGGATCGAGCGCCTTGCGCAGGGCTGACACGTGAACCTGCAATGTATTGTCTTCGACGATCAGGCCTGGCCAGACCGTTTCAAGCAGCTCCGACTTGCCGATCACATCGTCGGGTTTGCCCAGAAGCATCGAGAGAATGTCGAAGGAGCGCGCCGAAAGATCGACTGGTCCATTCGGCCCGACAAGTTGCCGCGCTGACGGTCTAATTCGGTAGTCGCCGAAACGCAGCTCCATCGGTTCCTCCGCGTCTGCAGGGCAGGATAACCGAAAGCTCTGAAAAAGCGAGTTTCAGATAGATTCAGGGCTTTTCAGTCCCTCGCCAAAGACTTTTCGCCTCTGCCCGGCAAGCCTGAAGCCGGAGGTGATCATGGCACACATTCATCATACCGACAGCTGGCCTGTCTCTCTGTGGCACTACTGGTACAGTCCGGCCCGAGGCCATGCGAGAGCTTGCCTGTCATTTGCCCTGTCACTGGCAAGAGGGGTTGCGAGAGGGTTGGCGTCTGTCGCACAGGCAATCGGTCATGCGGCGGAGTTGACCTACGTCGATCCCTATGTGCCTCATGCAGATCGCCGCCGCTAGCTGAACCCGGGAGAAACGGAAGGCGGGCCGGTGTTCAGATCTTCATTTTCTTGAAGATCATCTCCGGCACATGGATGATGATCAGCATGATGAAGCGCCAGAAGAACGGCGTGTAGATCACGTTCCGCCGCTTCCTGACCGCGCGCGCGATATCGTCGGCCACCTTCTCGGGCGAGGCGACGAGGAACATGCCGGGCAGGCCCCAGGTCATCGACGTATCGACGAAGCCGGGTTTCACCGTCACCACGTGCCCCCCTGCGCGCGTGAGGCGATTGCGAAGACCCGAGAGATAGGTGTGAAAGCCTGCCTTTGCGGCACCGTAGACGTAATTGCCAAGCCGCCCCCGGTCGCCCGCGACCGAACCGACGCCCACCACCGTGCCGCCGCCGCGCGCTTCCATCTTCGGCGCGAGCAGCTGCAGGAAACGGGCGGGACCGGTGAAACTGTCGGTGACCGTGCCGTCGATCAGCGCAGGGTCGGCGTCGATGTCCGCCTGTGGCGGCATGGAGCCTACGAAGACGGCGGCGTTCAGCACGCCCTCCTCTGCGTCCATCCGTGCGATGAGGGCCTCGAAACCATCGGGGTGGCGCGCATCGAAGGCAAGGGCTTCGGCGAGCCGGGCGCCGCGCAGGCGGCAATCTTCGGCCAGCAGGTTCAGATCGTCCATGTCGCGTCCGGCGAGAAGGACGGCGGCGCCTTCTGCCGCCTGTTTGCGGGCGAAGGCCCGCGCCATCGAGGAGGTGGCCCCGAGGATGATCCAGGTCTGCTTCATGGTGGTGCTCATGCCACGTCCCTCAATCTCAGGCGCCGCACCATGTCGGTCGCAAGCCGCCCCTCGGGGTCGGCCTTCTTCACTTGTTTGCGCCAATCGGCGAGTTCGGGATACATCGCCGCCATGCTGTCTGGCCCCGCGAGCCCGTCCTTGGCGAAATAAAGCCTGCCACCGGCTGCCGCCGTCAGGGCCTCTAGCCGCCCGATCAGCTCACGCGCCTCTGCCCGGTTCGGGAAATCGACGGCAAGGGTGTAGCCCTCCATCGGGAAGGAAAGATGACCCGCGCGCCCCGGCCCCATGCGTTTGAGGACAGCGAGCGGCGAGGCGAGGCCCGAGGTGGAGATCTTTTCCATCATGTCCCTGAGCGCAGGCGCCGAGGCGATCGGCACCACGCACTGGAACTGATGAAAACCGCGCTTCCCATAAAGCCGGTTCCAGTCGTGGATCTTGTCGAGCGGGAAGAAGAAGTCCGAGATCGGCTTCACCAAAGTTCGGCCCGAGACCGGGACCCGGCGATAATAGAGCTGATTGAAGGCTCGCACGATTGGTGCCGAGAGAGCGAAGTGCGGCGCCTCGAACGGGACCTTGCGGTACTTGACACGCTTCGGCACCAGGCCCGCGCCGGTCTCGCCCTCTTCCAGAATGCCGCGCCCGAGTGAAGCGCCGGTCGCGGTCGCGTCGATCCAGCCGACGGTATAGGTCGCTTCCGACCGGTCGAGATGGGCGAGGAAATCCTCCCAGCCCTCGATCCGCCGTTCGGTCACCACCATCACGTCGCCCTTGCAGGGGATGAGCCGCAGCCTGGCCGAAAGGATCACACCGGTCTGGCCAAGGCCGCCTGCGGTGGCGCGGAAGAGTTCGGCGTTCTTCTCCGGCCCCGCCTCTTGCACGCCTTTATGGGTGCGGATGCGGATCGAGATCACATGCTGGCAGAAGGAACCCATGTGATGGTGGTTCTTGCCATGCACATCCTGGGCGATGCAGCCACCGACGGTGGCAAAGCCGGTGCCGGGCATCACCGCGGGCAGCCAGCCAAGGGGCGCGAAGCGGGCGGCGATATCGCCGATCATGGCGCCCGCCTCGACCTCGAGAAGGCCGGTATCCGCGTCGAAGGACAGGAACCGGTCGAGCCGCGTCATGTCGATGGCGCGGCCGTCAGAATTCAGGGCGGCGTCGCCATACGACCGGCGGTTGCCGATCGCGGGCAGGAGCCCTTCGGCGAGGAGTGAGGTAAGCGCCGCCTGCCGTTCCGGCCGCGCCAGCGCGCCTTTCGCCGTCAGCGCGCGGCCCCAGCCCCTATAGGTCGTGTCTTTCCAAATCATGTCAGCCCCTTCTAACCTCCGGTCGTGCGTCCGCCCCGTTCCGCGAAAGGGAAGGCCATGAGGCCGAGGAGGACGGCGAACCAGAGGGTCGTGAAACGGATCAGCGCAGTCGCGGCGATGGCGGCGGGCAGCGGAACGCCCGCGACCGTGATGAGCGCGACCATCGCGGCTTCGGCCCCGCCAAGCCCGCCCGGCGCGCCAGTGAGCCCGCCCGCGAGCGTCGAGAAGACGAAGATCGCGAGCGCGGTCGCAAAACCCACCTCGGCGCCGAGCCAGCCGAGGAGAAGATGAAAGGCCCAGATTTCCGCGAGCCAGCCCGCGAGGCCGAGGCAAAGCGCGCCTATCAAGACAGATGGCGCGCCGAAGGCGCCGAGCGAGAGCGCCGCGCGGCGGAGACGCGCCGTGAGCCGCGGGAAGCGGCGGCCGCTCAGGCGGTAGGCGAGGCCGACGAGCGTAGCGAGGAGGCGCGGGTGGGTGGCGGCGGCGGCGGAGCCGAGCGCCAGAAGCGCGATGGCGGGCGCGCCCGGAATGCGGATCGCGAAGGGAAGGGCGGTGGAGAGGAGGAGCGCCATTGCCGCGAGGTCGAAGGCGCGGTCGCCGAGGGCGGCGGGCGCGGCCCGCTCAACCGGTGCGTTCGCGGCCCGGGCGAGCCAGCGCAAGCGAACCAGCTCGCCGATCTTGCCCGGGGTCACGCTCATGGCGAAGCCGCCGAAATAATGCAGGAGCCCGGTGCGGGCCGGAACCTGAAGCCGGAGCGCGCGCGAGAAGACCTGCCAGCGTACGGCGCGCAAGAAGTAGTTCAGAAGCGAGAGCGCGAGGAGGAGCGCGATATTGTCCAGGGTGAGCCGGGCGGCGACCCGGCCGATCTCTGCCCAGTCGGTGCCACGGCTGACGCCGAGAAGTCCGATGGTGAGAAGGATGAGGAGACCGGCGACAAGGAGCCGGTCGCGCGCCCGCGAAGGGGGGCGCGGCAGCAGCGGTCCGGGGCCTGGAAAGTCTCTGCTCATCATTCATGAAGGAGCTAGAGACAGATTGGGGCAGCTTTATGGAGTTGTTTCGGAATTTCTTACAATCGCCGCCCAATTTCGACCCGCGCGGGGCGCGGGCCGATCCGTGCGAGGGGGCGCTGCCCCCTCGCGCTCCCCCGGGATATTTGCAAACGAAAGAAAGAAGGTCAGCCGACGATCGTGGCCTCGGTCGCGGCGCGCAAGTCTGCTTCGGTGACGCCGTCGGCGAGTTGGACGATCTTCAGCCCGCCCGGGACGACATCGAGGACGCCGAGGTTGGTGATGATGCGGTTCACCACGCCCTTGCCGGTCAGGGGCAGGGTGCAGGCTTTCAGCACCTTCGATTCCCCGTGTTTCGACGTGTGGTCCATGACGACGACCACGCGACCGACGCCTGCCACTAGGTCCATCGCGCCGCCCATGCCCTTGACGAGCTTGCCGGGGATCATCCAGTTGGCGAGGTCTCCGGTTTCAGAAACCTCCATGCCGCCGAGGATCGCCATGGCGATCTTGCCGCCGCGGATCATCGCGAAGGACTGGGCGCTGTCGAAATAGGCGGTTTGCGGCAGTTCGGTGATCGTCTGCTTGCCCGCGTTGATCAGGTCCGGGTCTTCCTCGCCCTCGTAGGGAAAGGGGCCCATGCCGAGCATGCCGTTTTCCGACTGCAAGGTCACCTCGACGCCCTTCGGGATATAGTTGGCCACCAGCGTCGGGATGCCGATGCCCAAATTCACATACCAGCCGTCCTGCAGTTCTTCGGCCGCGCGGGCGGCCATCTGGTCACGATCCCAGGGCATCAGACGGTCTCCTTCTTGCGGGTGGTGCGGTTCTCGATCCGCTTCTCATGGGCGCCTGCGATCAGCCGGTGCACATAGATGCCGGGCAGGTGGATCTTGTCAGGGTCGAGCGAGCCCAAGGGCACGATTTCCTCGACTTCGGCCACGCAGATCTTGCCGCAGGTCGCGGCTGGCGCGTTGAAGTTGCGCGCGGTCTTGCGGAAGACGAGGTTGCCCGATGGGTCGGCCTTCCAGGCCTTGACGATGGAGAGGTCGGCGACGATTCCGGTTTCGAGGATATAAGTGCGGCCGTTGAAGTCTTTGTGGTCCTTGCCCTCGGCGATCACCGTGCCGACGCCGGTCGCGGTGTAGAAGCCGGGGATGCCAGCGCCGCCCGCCCGCATCCGTTCGGCCAGAGTGCCTTGCGGGTTGAATTCCAGCTCCAGCTCTCCGCTGAGATACTGGCGCATGAATTCGGCATTCTCGCCCACGTAGGAGGAGATCATCTTCTTCACCTGCCGGGTGGCCAGAAGCTGGCCGAGGCCGAACCCGTCGACGCCGGCATTGTTGGACGCAATCGTCAGGTCCTTCGTTCCCGCATCGCGGATCGCCGCGATCAGGAGTTCCGGTATGCCGCAGAGGCCGAAGCCGCCGGCGGCGATCGTCATTCCGTCAAACAGCGCGCCTTCCAGCGCGGATGTCGCATCCTTGTAGACTTTCTTCACCGGCATCCTCCTTCCGATGTCGCCGTCCGCCGGAGGCCCGGCGCGCATTTCGGGGTGAAAGTGACGGATTGCCAGGCGCGCTGCCATCCGTAAGAATACGTAGATGGATACGTAGAGATTGGCGATGAAAACCGGGCACGGCGCGCTGGGGCGTGATTATGAACGGCTGGCTTTCCTGCATGCGCCGGATGCGACGCTGATCCTTGCCGACCGGGTGATCCTGCGCGCGAGCCTGCGGGTCATTGAGTTCTTCGGCTGGACGCCTGCGGAGCTTGAGGGCCAGTCGATCCGCCTGCTTTACCCCGGGCAGAGCGATTATCAGCTGATCGGCGAACGGGCACGCCGCGCGTTGCAGGCCGAGCCGGTTTATCGTGACGAACGGTTCATGCTGCGCAAGGACGGGCAGGTGGTATGGATGGAGGGCTGCGGCGTGGCGCTCGACCAGGCCGATCCACTAAGGCTTGCGATCTGGACCTACCGCCCGGCCGAGGAAAAGGCGGCCTTTGGCCCACTGACCGGCGCGGAAAAGCGCATTGCCCACTACCTGGTGAACGGCTTTACCAGCAAGGAGATCGCGCAGGCGCTCTCCTGCTCGCACCGCACCGTCGAAGTGCACCGCGCCAACATGATCCGCAAGATGGGGGTCAGGAACAGTTTCGAACTGGTCCGCAAGCTTCTGGCAGCACCGGACCTGCCGCACTGACTTCAGGCGGCAGCGTGCCACCCCTTGTCGCGAGGGGAGGGAGGCGTGTCGCGCCCCTTGCCCCGGTCCTAATCCGCCGCCGCCTTTGCGGCCTTTGGCTTGCCCTTCGCAGCGTCGGTTTTTGCAGCCTTGGTCTTGGTTGTCTTGGCCTTGGCCGCAGGCTTCGCCTTGGCGGCCGTCTTGCGGGCGGGTTTCTTGCCGCCCTTGGCGGCTTTCTCGGCGATCAGGGCAAGCGCTTCCTCAAGCGTCACCGTTGCCGGGTCAGCGCCCTTGGGCAGGGTGGCATTGACCTTTTCCCATTTGACATAGGGCCCGTACCGCCCGGCCATCACCTGGATCGGCCCGCCATCGGGATGGGTGCCAAGCTCGCGCAGGGCGGCGGGCGCGGAACCGCCGCGTCCGCCGCGCGCCGCCTTCTGGGCCAACACCTCGACGGCGCGGTTCATGCCGATGGTGAAAACCTCCTCGACATCGGGAATGTTCGCATAGGTCGTATTGTGCTTCACGTAAGGCCCGAAGCGGCCGATCCCGGCCTCGACCAGCGCGCCATCCTCAGGGTGGGCGCCGATATCGCGCGGCAGCGCCAGAAGCGCCAGCGCGCGATCGAGCGTGATCGTATCCGCGCCCCAACCCTTGGGCAGACTGGTGCGGTCGGGCTTGGGCTGGGCCTCGCTCGCCTCGCCGCGCTGGACATAAGGTCCGAAGCGGCCCGCACGGACGGTGATGTCATTTCCCTTTTCGTCCTGGCCGAGCACCTTGCCGTCGACCGCTGCTTCGTCGCCGTTCGGCGCGGAGATGGGGCGCGTGTAGCGGCAATCGGGATAGTTCGAGCAGCCGATGAAAGCCCCGCCCGACCGCGCGGTCTTGAGGTTCAGCCGCCCTTTGCCGCAGGTCGGGCAGAGGCGCGGGTCGCCACCATCTGCCCGGGCCGGGTAGAGGTGAGGCGCAAGGAAATCGTCGATCTTTTCAAGGACTTCGCCGATCCTGAGTTCCGATGTCTCGGCGATGGCGGCAGTGAAATCCCGCCAGAACCGGGCGAGAACCTCCTTGTAGTTCCGCTCGCCCGCCGAGATCTCGTCAAGCTCGTTCTCCAGATCGGCGGTGAAGTCATACTCGACATACCGGCGGAAGAAGTTGGTGAGGAAAGCCGTGACCAGCCGCCCCTTGTCTTCGGGGATCAGGCGGCCCTTGTCCTTGCGCACATAGTCGCGGTCCTGGATCGTGGTGACGATCGAGGCATAGGTGGAGGGGCGGCCGATCCCCAGTTCTTCCATCCTTTTCACCAAGGTCGCCTCGGTATAGCGCGGCGGTGGCTGGGTGAAATGCTGCTCGGGCGTGATGGTGCGTTTTTCGGCCGCCTCGCCTTCCATGATCTGCGGCAGGCGGGCGCTGTCCTCGCCCTCCTCGTCATCGCGGCCCTCATCATAGACTTTCAGGAAGCCGTCGAACATCACAACCTGGCCGGTGGCGCGCAGCTCGACCTCGCCGTCGGGGCTAGCCACGTCGACCGTCGTCCGTTCCAGCCGCGCCGCGGCCATCTGGCTGGCGATCGTGCGTTTCCAGATCAGGTCGTAGAGCTTCTTCTGGTCGTCTTCGAGGCGGAGTTTCTCGGGCGAGGCGGCCATGTCGGTTGGCCGTATACATTCGTGCGCTTCCTGGGCGTTCTTGGCCTTGTTCTTGTACATGCGCGGGCTGTCGGGCACGTAATCGGCGCCGAAGCGGCGCTTGATCTCGTCGCGCGCCGCCATCACCGCCTCGGGCGCCATGTCGATGCCATCGGTTCGCATATAGGTGATGTGACCGGCCTCGTAGAGCCGTTGGGCAGCCGACATCGTGGCCTTCGCCCCCATGCCATGTTTGCGGCTGGCTTCCTGTTGCAGCGTCGAGGTCATGAAAGGCGGGTAGGGATTGCGGGCGGCGGGCTTGGCCTCGACCCGTTTGACCGCCAATGTGCGGGATGTGACAGCCTGGACCGCAAGTTCGGCCGCGGTGGCATTGGCAATATCGTATTTGTCCAGTTTCTTGCCGCCGAGGACCGTGAGGCGTGCCTCGAAGTCCTGGCCGCGCGGGGTCTTCAGCAGTGCTTTGACCGTCCAATATTCGCGGGCGCGGAAGGCTTCGATCTCCAGTTCCCGCTCGACGATGAGGCGGAGGCAGACCGACTGGACCCGGCCGGCGGATTTCGCGCCGGGAAGCTTGCGCCAGAGCACGGGCGAGAGGTTGAAGCCCACGAGATAATCGAGCGCGCGGCGGGCGAGGTAGGCTTCGACCAGTTCCATGTCGACATCGCGCGGCTTGGCCATCGCCTCGGTGACGGCGGTCTTGGTGATGGCGTTGAAGGTGACGCGGCGGACGGTCTTGCCCTTCTTCAGGCTGGTGGCCAGCGCTTCCTTCAGATGCCAGGAGATGGCTTCCCCCTCGCGGTCGGGGTCGGTGGCGAGGATGAGCGTATCGTCGGTTTTCAGCGCTTCGGCGATGGCGCGCACATGCTTGCGGCTGTCGGCGGCCACTTCCCAGGTCATGCCGAATCCGTCGTCGGGATCGACCGATCCGTCCTTAGGTGGCAGGTCACGGACATGGCCGTAAGAGGCGAGGACCGTATAGTCGGAGCCGAGATATTTGTTGATTGTCTTGGCCTTGGCAGGAGATTCGACGACGACGACGGCCATAAGATCCTCGGGCGAAGCGGTTTTGCGATATGGGCGGCGAACATGGGGGGCGGGGAAGGGACTGTCAATGACATGCGGTCGCGAGCCGGCCGGGAGGGCGGCTCATCGAGCCCTTCGTGCTCTCTTCGCCGGTTGCGGAGGGTGCGTGGCGGCGTGCCAGCGGCTCTTCCGGCGCGACGCGCCGTCCCCGCCACGCCCGCCGTCTTCGCCTCGCCCGAGAAGCGCGCGCACGGGTGCGACGAGGGGCTGCGCCGCCCCTCAGATCCGGGACAGGAGCCCCCCCGGCGCCCGCTGTATCCGCCCGTCGAGTTCGAGCGTCAGCAGCTCTGGTGCCGCTTCGGCGGCGGTCAATGAGAGATCGCGCAGAAGCTGGTCTTCGGCGAGCGGGCTTGGCCCGAGGCGGTCAAGGATCAGCTGGTGGAGTGCCCGCATGTCGTGAGCCGGTGCGGGCGCGGCAGGCGCTGCGTCGTCTTGCGGGCGCGGCGGCGCGTTTGCGGTCACCTTGTCGAGCGCCAGCGCCTCAAGCACGTCCTCCGGCCCGCGCACCAAAGTCGCGCCGTCGCGGATCAGCGCGTTGCAGCCGCCCGCGCGGCCGTCGAATGGGTGGCCCGGCACGGCGAGGACTTCGCGCCCCTGATCGAGCGCGCATTTCGCGGTGATGAGGCTGCCCGAGGCATGTGCGGCCTCGACCACCACTACTGCTTTCGACAGACCGGAGATGATGCGGTTGCGCAACGGAAAATGGCGGGCGAGCGGTTCAAGGCCCATGGGCTGTTCGGAGAGGAGAAGCCCCTTGTCGTGCAAGGCGCCCGCGAGGCCCGCGTTCTCGGCCGGATAGATCACATCCACACCGCCCGCGAGTACCGCGACGGTGCCAGTCTCGACCGAGGCCGCATGGGCGGCGGCGTCGATACCGCGCGCGAGGCCGGAGACCACGGCGACGCCCGCCGCGCCGAGCCCTTCGGCGAGGCGCCGCGCCATCCGGGTGCCGAGCGAGGAGGCGTTCCTGGCGCCGACGAGCGCCACCATCGGCCGCGCCATCAGGCCGGGATCGCCCAAGGCCCATAGAAGCGGCGGCGCGTCGGAGAGGCGCGCCAGGTCGGCGGGATAGAAGCCATCGCCCTTGAGGATCATCTTGGCGCCGGCACGGCGCGCTGCCTTCATCTCGGCCAGTGCAACGCCTTCGGGGCAGGGTTCATAGCCTTCGACGCCCGCGGCGCGGGCAAGGTCGGGCAGCGCCAGAAGCGCGGCCGGAGCAGACCCATGTTCGGAAAGAAGCCGCCAGAAGGTCGAAGGACCGACCCGGCGGGAGCGAATGAGACGGAGCCACGACAGTCTGTCTTCTTCCGTGGTGGGTGGGGTGAAGGGGGTGGGGTAAGAGAACAAACCTTTTTCCCTCGTGCCTTCGCCTCATTCGCAAGGCCACCTTGCAACCTTAAGGTTAATCAATCGTTACGATTCGCGCGTTCCAACATGTGCCGCGCGAATTTTTCGCCCCTCAGCCAAAAGCGATGCAAAGACCGAGGCCGGGGTCGACCGACGTGGCCCGGTTCATTGTCCAGTCCTGCAGCCGCATGTCCGCCGCGCCGGGCATCGGCAGCGACGGATCGCGCTGCATCTCGGGATCGGGCCAGGTGATCCTGCCCGCCGCCACATCGGCATCGCAGAAGAGGCCCGGTTCGGCCTCGGGCGAGGCCGGATCGCCAAAGAGGATCTGATAGCGCCGGACCGCGATCTCGCCGTCCCACTGGCCGATGGTGAAGATCTCGTTGAAGATCACCTGATCGGGGATCACCGAACGGGTCTTCACAACCAGCGTTCCGTCGGCGGATGCCTCCATCGCGACCTCGTCGAAGATGCCGGTCAGGGCGGGATTGTCGACCCACGGATCACCACCCGCCTCGCCCTGGGCGCTTGCCGGGTCATATATCATGATCCGTGCCTGCCCATCTTCGCCCTCGTCAGTCAAGATCGCGGTGTAGGCTGAACCATCGGCCCATGTGCCCTCGACCCGGGCCAGTTCGCCCGCGGCGGCGGGAAGGCCGAGAAGAAGGAGGGAGACAGAAAGGAAGCTGCGCATGAGTGGTCCTCAGTCGGGGGCCGGGCAAAGCCCGAGTTCATAGATCGTGTCGGGGGTCCAGATCGCGGCATTGATCGCCTCGAACGCTGCGTCGATCCTGGTGTACGGCTTGCCGCCGACCACCGACAGGCCTTCCCAGACGTCCGCGACGCAGGAATAGCAGTTCGTCCCCCAGCAGGTGAAGGGATCGTCCGGCATCGAGGCCACCGCGTCAGGGCCGTTGTTGTAGGTCGCAAAGCCCATCACGGTGATCTGATTGTCCATATGCCGGATCGACAGGCGATCGGAATAGACGTGGCTTTCGTTCACCGTGAGGCCGTTCAGAAGAAGCTGGCCGTCCGGCGCGACCTCAAGCCAGTCCTTTGCCCCCGGCCGGGTGCTGGCATAGGCGATCTTCGGATTGTCGAAGGTCGGCTCAGTTGGCAGGCCATCAGCTGCCATTCCCTCATAGAGGCGCAGCCGCAGGTAATCTCCGTCCTGAGAGAGCACGGCGCGGTAATAGAAACCATTGTTCTGAGGCGCGGCCCAGTTGCCGGTCACGTCGCTCAGGATTGTGTCGGCCGCCGCGGGCAGGGCGCCGGCGAGGCTGGCCAGAAGTGGAAGCAGCGAAAGACGCATATCGTTACTCATTTCCCTTTCAAGGTTCGATTTCGCAAAGGCCCATCTCGTCGATCTTTGCGTCCTGCCAATCGGCGAGCGTGAAATCCGGCTTCCGCAGATCGGGAAGTGACATCCGCTCGCCCCAGAGCAGGAGGTCGCCTTTGAAGACGCTGAGGCTGCAGGTCGGACATTCCGTTCCGTAGCAGTTCAGAAGCTCGTCTTCGCTGTTCTGGGCTTTGGCGGAGAAATGGCCGCGGTAATAGCCGACGACAAGCAATCCCTCGGATGTCGAGGCGATGGCGGTACGCGTCACGATCAGGCCAGTGCCGTCGATCCCGCGGGTCATCAGTGAGAGCGTGCCGGCACCGTCAAACTCCAGCCACGCGCGGCCATCGGCGATCATCGCCGCGGTGCCAATGGCGGGATTGTCTAGGACGAGCGTGCCATCGGTCGCGCCCGGCGTCTCGCTTTCATAAATCCGCAGGCGCAGCGCCTCGCCGTCCTGAGAGAGAACGGCGCGGGCATAGGCGGCCATGTCTGGGGGCTGCCAGTTGCCCGAGGCCTCGGAAAGAATCGTTTCGGCCATGGCGGGCGTGGCCGCGCACAGCAGCAGGGACAGAAAAAGTCTATTCATCGGCGGATTGTCCGTCGGAGTGGGGGCGCAATCTCTTGCCGCCGCACCCTAGGCGGGCACCGTCGACCGTCAACGGTGGAATCCATGACCCAAGGATCGCCCGTCGGGAAACGTCAGGCGGCCGAGCCGCCGACCGTCAACCCGCCGATCATCAGCGTCGGCTGGCCGACGCCCACCGGCACCCATTGGCCCGCCTTGCCGCAATTGCCGATGCCGGGGTCCAGCGCCATGTCATTGCCGATCGCGCGGATCTGCTTCAGCGCGGTCGCCCCGTCGCCGATGAGCGTCGCGCCCTTCACCGGCTCGCCCACCACGCCGTTCCGCACACGGTAGGCCTCGGTGCAGTTGAAGACGAACTTGCCGTTGGTGATATCGACCTGTCCGCCGGAAAAGCCCACGGCATAGATCCCGTCCTTGAGGCTCGCGATAATGTCGGCTGGCTTGGCGCTGCCACCCAGCATGTAGGTATTGGTCATGCGCGGCATAGGGATATGGGCGTGGCTTTCGCGGCGGCCATTGCCCGTGGGCGTGACGCCCATCAGCCGGGCATTTTGGCGGTCCTGCATGTAGCCGACGAGGATGCCGTCCTCGATCAGCACGTTCCGGCCCGAGGGCGTGCCCTCGTCATCGACGGTGATCGAGCCGCGGCGGTCGGGGATGGTGCCATCGTCCAGAACCGTGACTCCGGGGGCGGCGACGCGGCTTCCCATCAGCCCGGCGAAGGCGGAGGTTTTCTTGCGGTTGAAGTCGCCTTCAAGGCCGTGCCCCACCGCCTCGTGCAGCAAAACCCCGGGCCAGCCGGGGCCGACGACCACATCCATCACGCCTGCAGGGGCCGCGACGGCACCAAGGTTCACAAGCGCAATGCGCAGCGCCTCGCGCGCCACGCCCTGCCAGTGGCCGGGTTCCATCAGCGCCTTCAGCCCCGACCGCCCGCCGCCACCATAGCCGCCGGATTCACGGCGGCCGTAGTCCTCGACGATGACCGAGATGTTCAGTCGCGACATGGGGCGGATGTCCGACACCAGCCCGCCCTCCGGACGCAGGATGAAGACCTCTTGCAACGAAGCCGCCAGCGTCGCCGACACCTGCACCACGCGGGGGTCGAGCGCGCGGGCGAAGGCGTCGATCTCGCGCAGCGTCTCGACCTTCAGTCCGAAGGTCGCGTCCAGCATCGGATCGGCGTCCGAGTAGAGCCGCCGGTTTGTGCCCGTGGGCGCCGTGGCCAAAGTGCCGCCGCCGTCGCCCACCGCAAGCCGCGCGGTTTCGGCGGCGCGCAGGAGCGCGGCCTCGGAAATCTCGGTCGAATGGCCGTAACCCGCGACCTCGCCGTTGACCGCGCGCAGACCGAACCCCTCGGAGGCATCGTAGCTCGCGTTCTTCAGCCGCCCGTCATCGAAGACGAGCCCTTCGGACCGCTTCCGTTCCAGGAACAGTTCCCCATCGTCGGCGCCCGCCACCGCCTGCCGGAGAATCGCAAGCGCGCGGCCCTCGTCGATATGGGTCTCGAAGGGGCGGAATCTGTCGTCGCTCATGCCGATCCTCTGTCTCCCCCGGCCACGGCCCCGCGGCTGGGACAAAAAGCGGCACATGGCCGCGATGGTTTTGCTTGTCGCTCTGTCTCTAATATGATTTTAGAGGGCGCGGATACAACCGGCCCCGCGCGAAAGGGAAGCGATGGGTCGGGGCGGCGCAAAGCCGCTTGAGGAACGGGAACACGACATGCGTTTTGCGAAACATCTTGCGGGCCTCGCGGCCGGTTTCACCTCGATGGGCCTTGCGGTCGCGGCCTTCGCCCAGGACGGGATCTCCGGTCTTGAGTCAATCGGCAAACCGGTTGCCGACGATGCGGGCTTCCTGCCGGCGGCCACCGGCTTTCAGCCGGCCGTGACCGAACTGGCGCGCGATCAGCAGTGGCTGGATCACTGGCTGCTGTGGCTGTGCATCATTGTCTCGGCCTTCGTTATGCTGCTCCTGCTGACCGTGATCCTGCGGTTCAACAGCCGCGCGAACCCGACGCCCGCCAAGTTCACGCACAATACGCCCCTCGAAATCGTCTGGACGCTGGTTCCGGTGCTAATCCTCGTGGTCCTTGGCGCCAACTCGCTGCCGATCCTCTTCAAGCAGCAGGAAATCCCGGTTGCGGACGTGACGATCAAGGCGACGGGCAACCAGTGGTTCTGGTCCTATGAATATCCTGACGAAGGCGTCGCCTTCGACAGCTTCCTCCTCGACAAGACCGCGCTGGCGGCGAACGGCTACAGCGAGGACGAATATCTTCTCGCCACCGACAATGCTGTCGTCGTTCCGGTGAACAAGACCGTCGTTGTCCAGGTTACGGCAAGTGACGTGATCCACTCCTGGACCGTCCCCGCTTTCGCCGTGAAACAGGACGGCGTGCCGGGGCGGATCGCCGAACTGTGGTTCAAGGCCGAGAAGGAAGGCGTCTATTTCGGCCAGTGCTCGGAACTGTGCGGCAAGGACCATGCCTATATGCCGATCACCGTGAAGGTGGTGAGCGAGCAGGTCTACAACGAGTGGCTCGCCCGCACCAAGACCGCTGACGCGGGCACGTCGGCGCCGGTCGCCGTCGCCTCGAACTGAGCTGCCGCACGGCTGATCCACGTCGGGGCGCCGCGAGGGCGCCCCTCGCCATCGGGGAAGGTATGAGCGACTTCAGCGCCATCGACACGGGCAAGGAAGCGGGGGCGGGTGATTTCCTCCAGCTTCTGAAGCCGCGCGTGATGTCCTTGGTGGTCTTCACCGCGCTTGTGGGTCTTCTGGTCGCGCCAGTCTCGGTCCATCCGTTCGTCGCCTTCACCGCGATCCTCTTCATCGCGCTCGGCGGCGGCGCCTCGGGCGCCCTGAACATGTGGTACGATGCCGACATCGACCGCATCATGCGCCGCACCCAGAACCGCCCGGTGCCCGCAGGCCGCATCTCGGAAGGCGAGGCTTTGGGGTTCGGCCTGGCGCTGTCGCTCATCTCCTGCCTGATGCTCGGACTTGCGGCGAACTGGTTCGCGGGCGCGTTCCTTGCCTTCACCATCTTCTTCTATGTCGTGATCTACACGATGTGGCTGAAACGCTCGACCCCGCAGAACATCGTGATCGGCGGCGCGGCGGGCGCCTTCCCGCCGATGATCGGCTGGGCGGTCGCCACCGGCGGCGTCAGCCTCGAATCGATCCTGATGTTTGCGCTGATCTTCATGTGGACGCCGCCGCATTTCTGGGCGCTCGCGCTTTTCATGAAGGACGATTATTCCAAGGCCGGCGTGCCGATGCTGACCGTGACCCATGGCCGGCCCGCGACGCGCCGCCATATCCTGATCTATACGCTCGCGCTTGTACCCTTCGCGCTGGCGCTCGGCTTCACTTCGATCGGCGGGCCGGTCTATCTGGCGATTTCCGTCGCGCTGAACCTCTGGTTCATCAAGGGCGCCATCGGCATCTTCCGCCGCGACGAGGCGCAGGCCGAGGCTGACAAGTACCGGTCCGAGAAGGCCTTCTTCGCCTTTTCGCTCGCCTATCTCTTCCTGCACTTCGGCGCGCTCCTGGTCGAGAAAAGCCTCGCCGCCTACGGCATGGGGGGCTGGTGATGGCGCTTCAGGTCGAGCATGAACTGCACCGCCGCCGTTTCGGGCGGAACATCGCGCTCGGTGCGGCGCTCGGCGCCTTCGTGCTTCTGGTCTTCGTCCTCACCATCGTGAAAGTTTCGCGTCAGGATGAGCACGGCAATCCGCCGGGCATGGTCTCGACGACGGAGGCCGGGCAATGAGCACGCGCCCCGGTCAGAACGGACGCCTCGCGCTGATGCTCTTGGGCGTCGTGGCGACCATGGTCAGCCTCAGCTTTGCAGCCGTACCCTTCTATTCCTGGTTCTGCCGGGTGACCGGCTTTGCCGGCACGCCGCAGACAGCCGCGACGGCGACGGGCGAGATTCTCGATCAGACGATCACCGTGCGCTTCGACGCAAATACCGGCAATGGCATGCCTTGGGAATTCCGGCCGGTCGTCAACCAGATGGAAATCCGGATCGGCGAACAGGGCATGGCCTTCTATGAGGCCTATAACCCCACCGACCGCGTGATTGCCGGGACTGCCAGCTACAATGTCTCGCCCGATATCGCAGGGGCCTATTTCACCAAAATCCAGTGCTTCTGCTTCACCGAACAGGTCCTGGAGCCGGGCGAACGGGTCGAGATGCCGGTCATCTTCTTCGTCGACCCGGAGATCACCCGCGACACCGACACGATGCAGGTGAAACATATCACTCTGTCCTACACATTCTATGAGACCGAACTGCCGGACGCGCAGGCGAGCCTTTCGCCCGGCGCAAAGGCTCCCTATAACTGAGAAAACCGAGGCCCAAACAGGGTAACCGACATGGCGCATGCAAAGAACCACGACTACCACATTCTGAAACCTTCGATCTGGCCGCTTCTGGGCGCGGTCGGCGGCTTCACCATGCTGTTCGGGGCGGTGCTCTGGATGCACGGGATCACGCCCTGGATGTTCCTCATCGGGCTCGCGCTCGTTGCCTATGTGATGTTCGGCTGGTGGTCGGACGTGGTGCATGAGGGCAATACCGGCGATCATACGCCGGTCGTCCGCATCGGCCTGCGCTACGGGTTCATCCTGTTCATCATGTCCGAGGTCATGTTCTTCTCGGCCTGGTTCTGGACCTTCTTCAAGCATGCGCTGTACCCGATGGGGCCGCTGAGCCCGGCGGTCGACGGCGTCTGGCCGCCCGAAGGGATCACGGTCTTCGATCCCTGGCACCTGCCCTTGATCAACACGCTGATCCTGCTCTGCTCGGGCGCTGCCGCGACCTGGGCCCACCATGCGATCGCGCATGAGAACAACCGCAAGGACATGATCAACGGCCTGATGCTGGCGGTCGCCCTTGGCGCGCTCTTCACCTTCTTCCAGGCCTATGAGTACAGCCATGCCGCCTTCGGCTTTGCCGGCAACATCTATGGCGCCTCGTTCTTCATGGCGACGGGCTTCCACGGCGCGCATGTGATCATCGGCACGATCTTCCTGCTCGTGTGCATGTTCCGCGCGATGAAGGGCCATTTCACCCCCGAACAGCATGTGGGCTTCGAGGCTGCCGCCTGGTACTGGCACTTCGTCGATGTGGTCTGGCTTTTCCTCTTCGCCGCGATCTACATCTGGGGCAGCCACGGCGCCGTGGTCGGCGGCTGAGGTTCCGAGAGACGGATATGAAGGCGCGGGGGCATTCCCCCGCGCTTTTTCTTTGAAGGTGCGTGATGCGGCGTCTGGCCTTTCCCCTGATCCTCGGACTTGTCGGTGTGGCGATCCTGCTGGCGCTCGGCCAATGGCAACTCAGGCGGCTGGCCTGGAAAGAGGCGGTCATCGCCGATATCGAGGCGCGGATCACCGCAAGCCCTGTTGAACTGCCGCCCGCCCCGGCGCTCGACCCCGGACGCGACCGCTATCTGCCGGTTAAGGTCACCGGCCGCACGACGGGCGAGGAAATCCGCGTCCTTTCAGGCAAGAAGGATGTGGGCGGGGGCTATGAGATCATCGCGGCTTTCGAGACCGACGGTGGCCGCCGCATCCTCCTAGACCGGGGGTTCGTGCCCGAGGCGGGGCGCGATGCCACCCGCCCGCCGGTCGCCCTGACGGTCACCGGCAATTTGCATTGGCCGGACGAGGCCGACAGCTACACGCCCGCACCCGATCCCGCGAACCGCCTGTGGTTTGCCCGCGACGTGGCCACCATGTCGGAAGAGCTGAAAACCGAACCCGTTCTTGTCGTCCTCAGAACGGCGGAGGGCGACGCGCAGTCTATTCTGCCCGTGCCGGTCGACACGAGCGGTATCCCCAACGACCACCTCAACTATGCGATCACCTGGTTTTCGCTGGCGGGGGTCTGGGCGGCGATGAGCGGATACCTTGTCTGGCGCACGGCGCGGACAAGGGATATTGGGCAGGGGAAGGCCTGAGGAGAGACGATGCGCTATATTTCGACACGCGGCACGGCGCCGGTTCTGAACTTCGGCGAGGCGATGCTGACCGGCCTTGCGCGTGATGGCGGGCTTTATGTGCCCGAAACCGTGCCGGTGATGAATGCGGCCGACATCGCCGCGCTGGCGGGTCTTTCGTACGAGGAGGCGGCGTTTCGCGTGATGCGGCCCTTCGTCGGCGATGCCTTCAGCGACGAGGAATTCCAGACTGCCATCGCCAAGGCCTATCAGGCTTTCGGCCATGCCGCCCGGGCGCCCCTGGTGCAGCTCGCACCCAACCATTTCCTCCTTGAACTCTTCCACGGCCCGACCCTGGCGTTCAAGGATTTCGCCATGCAGCTGATCGGCCAGCTCTTCCAGATCGCGCTGGCGCGCGAGGGGCGCCGGATTTCGATCGTCGGCGCGACCAGCGGCGACACCGGATCGGCCGCGATCGAGGCCTTCCGGGGCCTCGACAATGTCGATGTTTTCATCCTCTACCCCCATGGCCGCGTGTCGGAGGTTCAGCGCCGCCAGATGACGACGCCGTCCGAGGCCAATGTCCACGCGCTCGCCGTCGACGGCACGTTCGACGATTGCCAGTCGCGGCTGAAGGACATGTTCAACGACTTCACCTTTCGCGACGAGGTAGGCCTTGCCGGGGTCAATTCGATCAACTGGGCGCGGGTTCTGGCGCAGGTGGTCTATTACTTCACCTCCGCCGTCTCGCTCGGCGCGCCGCACCGCAAGGTCAGCTTCACCGTGCCCACTGGCAATTTCGGCGATATCTATGCGGGCTTCATTGCCCGGCGCATGGGTCTGCCGATCGAGAAGCTGGTGGTGGCCACCAACCAGAACGACATATTGCACCGCTGCCTGACCGGCGGGCGCTACCAGATGGGCGAGGTCCACCCCTCGATCAGCCCGTCGATGGACATCCAGATCTCGTCGAACTTCGAACGCGCGCTCTTCGACGCCTATGGCCGCGACGGAGGCGCCGTGGCGCAGCTGATGGACGAACTGAAGGCCACGGGCGGCTTTGCCGTCAGCCAGGGCGCGCTGGAGGCCCTCCGCGCCACCTTCGCCTCGGGCCGGGTGTCGGAAGAGGAAACCTTGGCCGCAATCCGGGCAGAACGCGCGACCTCGGGCGAACTGCTTTGCCCGCATTCGGCGATTGGCGTAAAGGTGGCGAACGACCATCTTGGCCCGACGCCCATGATCACGCTTGCCACCGCGCACCCCGCAAAATTCCCCGATGCCGTCGAGGGTGCGACCGGCCTCCGCCCCGGCCTGCCCGCGCGCATGGCCGATCTGTTCGAACGTCCGGAACGGGTAACCAGGGTAAAGAATGATCTCGCCGCGCTGGAAGCGCTTGTCCGGGAAAGACGCCGCCGTTGAGAACTGACCTTACAACCCTGCCGAACGGTCTCCGCATCGTTTCCGAACGGATGCCCGGCCTCGCCTCTGCCGCCGTCGGCCTTTGGGTCACGGCGGGCGGGCGGCATGAACGCCCCGAGCAGAACGGCGTCGCGCATTTCCTCGAACATATGGCCTTCAAGGGGACCGAGCGGCGCAGTGCCCTGCGGATCGCCGAGGAAATCGAGGATGTGGGAGGCTATATCAACGCCTATACCTCGCGCGAGATGACCGCCTTTTACGCCCGCGTGCTGGAGGCGGACGTGGGCCTCGCGCTCGACGTGATCGCCGATATCGTGCTGAACCCGGCCTTCGACAAGAAGGAGATCGAGGTCGAGCGCCATGTGATCTTGCAGGAAATCGGTCAGGCGCTTGATACACCGGACGACATCATTTTCGACTGGCTGCAGGAAGCCGCCTACCCGGATCAGGCGATGGGCCGCACGATCCTTGGCCCCGCCGAACGGGTGCAGGCCTTCGGCCGCAAGGATTTCCGCACCTTCGTTGATGCGCATTACGGGCCCGAACGGATGATCCTGTCAGCGGCGGGCGCCGTCGATCACGCCGAACTCGTCCGACTTGCAGAAGCGACATTCGGCAATCTGTCGGCGAAACCGGGCCCCCATCCGGAACCTGCCCGCTGGCAGGGTGGCGAGCGGCACGAGGTGAAGGACCTTGAACAGGTGCATTTCGCCATGGGCTTCCGTGGCCCGGCCTACCGTGATGCTGACGCCCATGCCGCGCAGGTATACGCGATGGCGCTTGGCGGCGGCATGTCCTCGCGCCTATTCCAGAAGCTGCGCGAGGAACGCGGGCTCTGCTATTCGATCTATGCCCAGGCAGGCAGCTACGACGATACCGGCATGATCACGCTTTATGCGGGCACCTCGGCAGAAGAGATCGGCGATCTCGCGATGCTGACGATGGACGAGCTGAAGCGCGCGGCCTCCGACATGACCGAGGCGGAAGTGGCGCGCGCGAAGGCGCAGCTGAAGGCGGGCCTGTTGATGGGCCTTGAAAGCCCGTCGTCGCGCGCCGAACGGATGGCGCGCTATCTGGCGATCTGGGGGAGGGTGCCGGGGCTTGATGAAGCCACGGCCGAGATCGACGGGGTTACGACCGAGGCGGTGCGCGCTTTCGGCGAAAGGCTCGCAGGCGGGGCCGAGGCCGCGCTTGCGCTCTACGGACCGGTGGGCGGCGCCCCCGGACTGGACGCCCTGCACGCGAGGCTCGGGCAAGGATGAGCTTCCTGCGCCGCCGCCCGAGGCTCGAGACCGAGCGGCTGACCCTGCGCCTGCCGCAGCATTCCGACTATCGCGGCTGGGCGGCGCTTCGAGAGGCGAGCCGTGATTTCCTCAGCCCATGGGACCCGGTCTGGGCGGCCGATGCCCTGTCACGCAAGGCCTTCACCAACCGCGTCTATTGGGCAGCGCGCGCCGAGGCGGCGGGTACGGCAGTACCGCTTCTTCTGGTCCGCCGTGCGGACGAGGCGCTGATCGGCGGCGTCACACTCGACAATATCCGCCGGGGGCCCGCGCAGGCAGGCACGCTTGGCTATTGGGTCGGCGCGCCGCATGCACGGAAGGGCTATATGCGCGAGGCGCTGGAGGCCTTGGTGCACTATGCCTTCACCGATCTTGACCTGTCGCGGCTGGAAGCGGGCTGCCTGCCGGAAAACACCGCCTCGCGCGGGGTGCTGGAAAAGGTCGGCTTCAAGTATGAGGGCGTGGCGCAAAGCTATCTGCAGATCAACGGCCGCTGGCGCAATCACGTGCTTTACGCCAATCTGAGGGCTGACCGGCGCGGCCGCACCGACGCCGGGTGATCTTTCCGGGGCAAAGGCCGGGGGCTCTGCCCCCGGACCCCCGAGGTATTTGGGCCAAGATGAAGGGGCAGGATGACCGTCTGGATTGCGCTTCTCAGGGCAGTGAATGTCTCGGGCGTGAACACGCTGCCGATGGAACCGTTCCGCGCGCTTCTGGATGAATTGCGGCTTGAGGGCGCGAGGACCTATATACAGAGCGGCAATGCGGTTTTCCGGTCGGCACAGTCCGCCGGCGCGCTCCAGGCGCTGATCGCCGATGGGGTGCTGAAACGTTTCGGTTTTCGCCCGCCCGTCTTGATGCGGACACTGGCCGAGATGGAGGCCGCCCATCGCGGCTGTCCGTTCACGGTCGAAGCGGGGGAGAAGGTGTTCTTCCATTTCATGGAACGCGAACTGCCGCGCGCCACCGGCGATTTCCTGAAATCGCTCGCGACGGCCGAGGAACGCTATGCCTTCCAGGGCCGGATGCTCTGGCTGCATCTGCCGGGTGGGGCGGGGCGTTCGAAGCTCGCCGACCGGGTCGGGCGGCTGCCCATCGACATGACGGCGCGCAACCTCAAGACGGTCGAGGCGCTGATCGCGCTGGCGCGGAAGCTGGAGGCGGCATGAGATTGAACCCCGCCGATCAGGCCTTTGCGGCCCGGCTGGCCGCGCTCTTGCCCGAAGGGACGGTCGGCCCGGTCGAACCGCGCTATCTGACCGAGGCGCGGGGCCGGGTGACCGGGACCGGCGGCTGCCTTGCCCGCCCGCGCTCTGCCGGGGAGGTTTCGGTGATCCTCGGGGCGTGCGCGGCGGAGCGGGTCGGCATCGTGCCCTATGGCGGCGGTACCGGGCTTGTCCTCGGACAGGTGATGCCAGAGGGGCCAGCGCCGCTGATCCTGTCGCTCGAGCGGATGAGCCGGATACGCGCAGTCCACGCGACCGAAGGGGTGCTGATTGCCGAGGCGGGCGCGATCCTCGCCGATGTGCAGGAAGCGGCACAGACCCAAGGTCGGCACTTCCCTCTGGCGCTCGCCTCGCAAGGTTCGGCCCGGATCGGCGGGCTTCTGTCGACGAACGCGGGTGGTGTAAACGTGCTGCGCTATGGCAATGCCCGCGATCTCTGCCTCGGGATCGAGGCGGTGCTGCCGGACGGCTCGATCCTGAACGGGCTGAAGCGGCTCAGGAAAGACAATACCGGCTACGACATCCGTAACCTTCTGATCGGCGCTGAGGGCACTTTGGGCGTGATCACGGCGGCGAGCCTCAAACTCTTCCCGCCCGCCGCTGCCACCGGCACGGCGATCTTCACCGTTGCCTCGCCCGCCGCTGCGCTTGCGCTCCTCGCCCGCGCCCAGAGCCGGTTTGCGGGCGGTGTGACGGCGTTCGAACTGATCGCGGGCCAGGGCCTTGCATTCCTCGATGAGGTCATGCCCGACGTCCGCCAGCCCTTCGCCACCCGTCCCGACTGGATGGTCCTGATCGAGACGGGCTTGCCCGAAGGCCTCGACCCGGCAGAGGCCCTGGGCGCCCTATACGCCGCTGCCGAGGTCGAGGGTCTCGTCAGCGATGCGGTAATCGCGCAGAGCGCAAGCCAGGTGCAGGATTTCTGGCGCCTGCGCGAGGCCTTGCCAGAGGCCAACCGCAAGATCGGCGCCGTGGTCTCGCACGATATCTCGCTGCCCCTCTCGGAAATCCCGGCCTTCCTCGACGAAGGCCCGGCGCTCATCGCCCCCTTCGGCCCGTTCCGCATCCATGCCTTCGGTCATCTCGGCGACGGCAACCTGCATTTCAACATCTTCCCGCCGAAGGGCGAAAAGCGCGAGACCTACCTGCCCCTGACACCCGCGATCCAGCGCGCCGTTCATGACCGGGTCATGGCGCTCGGCGGCTCCTTCAGCGCCGAACATGGGGTGGGGCGGCTCAAGGCGGCTGACCTAGACCGCTACGCCGACCCCGCGAAACTCGCGGCGATGCGCGCCATCAAACAGGCGCTCGACCCGCACGGCATCATGAACCCCGGCGCCGTCCTATCGACCTGATCCTGCGCTTCACGTTCTGTCTTGAAATACTCCGGAGGGGTCCGGGGAGGCAGAGCCTCCCCGGCGGGTCGACGCCGAAGGCGGCGAAATCACGCCCCTTCGAACTCGCACAGCACATGGACGGACATGCCGAGCCGTTCCAGCAATGTGCGGCCGCCAAGCTCCGGCAGGTCAACGACAAAGGCGCAGCCGATCACCTGCGCGCCAAGCCGTTCGACCAGCCTGATCCCGGCCTCCGCCGTGCCGCCGGTGGCCAGAAGATCGTCGACGATCAGCACCTTCTCGCCGGGCTGCAGCGCATCCTCATGGATCTCCATGATCGCCTCGCCATATTCGAGCTTGTAGGCCTGGCTGATGGTCTGGCCCGGAAGCTTGCCCTTCTTGCGGATCGGCACGAAGCCCACCGTCAGCTGATGGGCAATCGCGCCGCCGAGGATGAAGCCCCGCGCCTCCAGCCCCACCACCTTGTCGATCCGCTCGCCCGCATAGGGGTGCAGAAGCTGATCGATCGCCATGCGGAAGCCGCGCGCATCGGCGAAAAGCGTCGTCACATCGCGGAACATGATCCCTTCATGGGGAAAGTCGGCGATGGTGCGGATATAGTCCCTGACCGTTTTCTTCATCTCTCCCCCGGAGCGTCGGCAGCCTCTCGGTAGCATGGCCTCACTTGACGGCAAAGACAGTTCGCATCGCCTTTATTCACCACAAGGCGGGTTTCGTTATCATCAGCCAGAAGATCGCGGTCAGCGCCAGGAAGGCGGGCCAGCCGAGGGCGAACCAGAGGCGGTAGAGGCGCCGGGCCTCGGCGGGGAGCGCGGTGCCGTCAGCCAGGGCGCGGGCGGCGAGGTCGCGGATGCGGATCTGCAGATGGACGACCGGCGCCCAGCAGACAAAGGCCAGAAGATAGAGGGCGTAGGTGACCAGAAGCCAGGGCTCGGTCAGCGACCAGCCCTGCAGATGGATCAGCCACAGACCGGTCAGCGGCTGGACGATCCCGGCGGGCGTGGTGAAGAACCAGTCGGCCATCACCACGGCGAAAGCGGTCACATGGATCGCTTGCGTCCGGCCAGAGTGCATCACCCAGACCATCTGGAAGGCTGTGCCGATCCCCGTGCCGAAAAGAACGGTCGAGGACAGGATATGCAGCCATTTGGCAAGGAAATAGGCCTCCATCAGCGCTCCTCCGTCAGCGCGAGGTGAGTGAGGATCAGCGCCATCACCGGCAGGTTCTTCAGAAGTTCGCCGAAGGGTGCGATCCAGAGGGCGGGCGCCATAAGCGTCAGCCCGACCGTATAGCCGAGCACCATCACCAGCTGTGCAAGGGCGGTCCGCCGGGGCGCAATGTCGCGGATCAAAAGCCCGGCGAGGATCAGGTCGGCCAGGCCGCCCGCCCTTGCGGCGGCAAGGATCAGTGGTTCGGGCAGGTTCAGGATCGCGGCAGGAAAGGCCGCGACGGGCAGGAAGAGGCCAAGCAAGCCCGAGACGAGCCACATCAGCGCCAGCGTCAGCCGGATCAGCGGCTTCATCAGGCAAAGCCGCGCCTGCCAGAGGTCTTGCGTTCCCGCCGGGCGGCGGTTGAGGAATCGGCTGACAGGCACAGGCCGGACCCCGATCCGTGACAGAAGCAGCGCGGGATCGGCCAGCACGCCGGTCGCCAGTTGGTCGACTGTTGTGGCCGAGAAGGGACCAAGCCTGACGAAGTCTCCGACCTGGCCGAGGGCGCGGGCGAGGGGCCGGGGCAGGCGCAGCGCGGGGGCGGGCAGGAGGCCAAGCCAGCGGCGTATCTCGGCGGTCAGCTCGGTCTGGCTCAGCGCCTCGGGGCCGCCGATCTCCCAGGCGCCGCCGTCCGGGCCGGGGCCGGGCGGGGCTTCGAGACAGGCGAGGATCACGCGGGCCAGATCCTCGGCATGGATCGGGTTGAACCGCTCTTCTCCGCTGCCGACCACAAGCCTGCGGAAAGGCAGCGCGGCTGAGGCGCGAAGCGCCGAGGAGCCGCCATAGGACGTATCGGCCAGCACCAGCCCGGCGCGCAGGACGGTCGCGCCCGCCGCGAGTGCAACCCGTTCCCCCTCGCGCCGCCAGTGGGCGAAGGGGGTCGCGGCCTCGATGCCGATGGCCGACAGCAAGAGCGCCTGGCCACCATCCATCGCGGCCAGCGCGGCGGCAGGCGCGCGGACATGAACCGCCTCGAACGCATGGGCACTTCCGGTCAGGAGGCCCGCGGCGTTGATCATATGTACCTCGCCCCGAAGATGGGGGCGCCAGAAGGCGGGATCGTGGGTGACAGGATCGGTCAGGTCGGCCGCGACCGTCGCGAATCCCACCGCGGCAAGCCGGTCGGGGCGGCGGGCCGAGGCGACCACCTCGTGACCGGCAGCACGAAAGGCGAAGGCGATGTGGCGGCCGATGAAACCGTCGGCGCCGAGCAGGAGAACTTTCATCTCAGCCAGCCACTTTCCGCAGGCCCTCAACGGTCGGCGGTCTCGCCACCGTCCGTTCGGCGCGCAGTTCGGTCGGCGTCTTGCCCGTTTCGCGCTTGAAGGCCTTGTAGAAGGGCGAGCGCGAGTTGAAGCCGACATCATAGGCGATGGCGAGGATCGTCTGGTCGGTCGCGGTCAGCTGGCCGATCGCATCGCGCACCCGCCAGCCGTTTACATAGTCGAAGAAGCTTTCGCCCAGGGTCTCGTTCAGCGTCTGGGAGACATAGTTCGAGGTTACGCCGATATGCTTGGCCAGCCCCCAGAGCGACAGGTTCGGGTCGCGGTAGAGAAGGTCGCGGCGCATCGCGGCCTCGATACGGGCGGCAATGCGGGCGGCGTGGTCAGCCGTCAGGGCAGAGCGTTCGTATTTTGGTGTCGGATCCTCGCCTGGACCGGCAGGATCGGGCGCAACCTCGGCCGGGCGGAGGAGCCCCGGTTTCTGCCGCGTTCCCCAGACCGCGATGACCCAGATCACGCCCACATCGAGCAGGTCGCTCAGGACCGCGGACCCGATGATCGCGCGCGGCAGGAGCACAAGGTCGAAGGTCTCGGCCAGAAGGACGGCACTGTTGAACAGCCAGTAGAGCCCCAGCACCACGCCGAGGCAGACGATCCAGTGCAGTTCGCGATCCTCAGTGCTCGCGAACAGGTCCTTCAACCGCAGGCGATAGGTCAGGATCTGGCGGTGAATGAGGACAAGGTAAAGGGCAACCTGCAGGTAGAGCAGCCCGGCCAGCCCGAGAAGGCCGAGATACAGCAGGCGTTCCACGAACGTCGGCGGCGTGGGATTGTCGGCCATCATCTCTGGATGGGCCATCAGCACCAGAGCCAGCACCAGTGCCAGCATCGCAGGCAGAAGGTGCAGCAGCTTGTAGGGTATCTCGCCCGGCTCGCCCTCCGACGTCAAACCGCGCGCATAGATCCAGAAGAGCGGCGCCAGCAGGAAGGCGAGCGGCAGGGTCAGCAGGGAAAACCGCATGAGGAGCGCGCGTGCGGGGTCTGATGTCACGAAGGGTTCGATGATCGCGGGCAGTTCCAGCGCCGCCTCGGTCAGGCAGAAAATCGCAAGCGGCCAGTAGACCCAGGCATGGTCGCGGCGCAGGAGCAGCAGATTCGCGCAGAAGAGCGACACGCCGAAGAGAAGCGCGGAACTGCCGAAGGAGAATAGGGCCGTGCCGGTCATTCCATCTGCCTCTCTCATGTCCGGCGCGAGAGTGCGATGGTGCGCGCGGGGGTGCAAGTGTGGCGGTCGTCCGGCTGTCCTTCCCGTCAGGCGCGGACAGCTGCCCAAGGCGCCCATCCCCACATTCGGCGATCTCATCGTCCGCGCCGGTAGTCCGGGACGACAGGAGGGATGCGGCAGCGCAGTCAGGCAGCGCCGACGCCTTGCGGGCCCCCTCGGGGTCAGGTGCCGCCGGCTTTCGAACGAAATATGGACCAATGACATGATCACGAAATCGAGCATGATATTTCTGGCATGCACCACTGCGCTGGCCCCGACCCTTGTATCGGCCGAGGGCACATGGACCCTCGGTCTGGGCGTGGGCGGCGCGGCCAATGTCTATCGCGGACATAAGGACGACACCTATGTGATTCCCGATCTTTCCTATGAGACCGAACGCTTCCGCTTCGGCTTTGACGGGTTTTCCTACAAGCTCGTCTCGAACGAGGCGCTGAGCTTTTCCGTGCTTCTGGCGCTCGGAGAGAAGCCGGATTTCGAGGATTACGCCAAGAAAGATGCACGCTTCGCCGGGCTGAAGCGCGACTTGCCGATCGAGCTTGGGGTGGCCGCCGAATATAACTTCGGCCTGTTTCACCTTGGCGCAGCGGCACTTCACGATGTGGCCTCTGCCTCGGACGGATACCATGTCGAGGCAAGCGCCGGTCTGAGCTTTCCGGTCGGCTCGGGCATGATCGACGTCGGGCTCGGCGCGCGGATGCGGGATGGCAAGCTGAACAATTTCCTCTATGGCGTCGCGGCATCCGAGGCGAACGGGCTGCGCGCCGCCTATGATGTGGGCCGCACTGTTGAACCCTTCCTTGAACTTTCGCTTGCCTATCCGCTGACCGACCGGCTCTCGGTCGTGGGTGCCTTCGACTACACGATCCTCGACGAGAAAGTCCGCAAGAGCCCGCTGGTCGACGCTAAGGAAAGCTACAGTATCGGCCTGGGGATCGCCTACAGCTTCTGACCGGCCCCGCTCAGCCGGTCGGCCGCCTTCCGACGCCCCCCACGGACGGAAGGCGCGGGCGGCGGCGTGCAGCGCGGGCGCCTCGACCCGCCGCCGCCGCCCGTATCACGCCCCCAAAACAAGGTGCATCTCGCGTATGGCTGCACGTATGGCAGAAGAACACACCCGCGCGCTGCGTTAACCAGTCCGCGCGGATGTGGCGCCCCGACCTGCCGCAGGGTGCCCGCGCTTTGCGCCTCAGACCAATATCCCTGGCGGGACCGCGCCGATGGTGACGGCAAACCAGCGGAAGAGGGCGATGAGCACGTCCAGCAGGCCGTGTCGCATGGTGAGCATCTGCCAGACCAGATAGATCGGGATCAGCACGGCGAGCGTCATGGAGAGCGCGAGTGAGCTGCTCTCGAAGTCTTGGACAGTTTTCCGGCGGCCTCAAGCTACTGCCTGCACCCGCTGATCGGTTTCGATGGTGTTGAGGTAGGACACGGCGGGCGGTTGTCTGCTATGGCGAGTGTCTGGGCGATGGTGGTTGTAGAAGGTGATCTCGCACCCGTTTCCGGCCCTTGCCTGCGGCCTGGTCTCCCAAACATGCAGGTGACCGCAACGGTATGTCGGGAACCGCCAGAGCCGCTCGATGAAGATGTTGTCGAGGCAGCGGCCCGTTCCGTCCAAACTGTGGGCGGCAACCTGCAATTGCAATGAAAATCAGTCCGGCCGCGCACCCGACAATATCGGACTTACGACCGGACCGGGTGTGGGATAGGGATAGGGGCGGGCGACGGCTGGAGGACGCGATGACAACGGCACTTCTGATCATCGACATGCAGATGGGCATGATCGAGCGGATCGCGGCGGGGCGGGAACATGTGAACCCCGATGCGCCCGCGCGGGTGGCCGATCTTCTGGCGCTCTTTCGGGCGCGGGGGCTGCCCGTCGTGCATGTCCATCACGATCAGCCGGGCACGCCCTTCGCGGCCGGTCTGCCCTCGGCCGAGGTGATCCCCGAGGCGGCGCCGGTGGCGGGGGAGGTGGTGATCACCAAATCGGGCTCTTCGGCTTTCGCCGGGACCGGGCTTGATGCGCTTCTCCGCGCGCGCGGCATCGACCGGATCGTCCTTTGCGGCGCGGTCGCGGCCTTTTGCGTGACTTCGACCACGCGATCAGCCTCCGACCTTGGCTATCCGGTGCTGCTGGCTGGCGATGCGCTGATGGGCTTCGATCTGCCGCGCGCCGATGGCAGCCGGATCGATGCGGCGACAGTCCTAGACGTGACGCTGACCATCCTTGGTGCCGATTTCGCCGAAGTGGTGCCGACCGATGCCGTCGCGGGGCGGCTTCAGGACGGGGCGATCTCGGCGGCGTGAAGCCCTTCCATTCACCTGGCCGAGGCGCTAGCCTCCGCCCCGGATCGCGGCATGGCGCCGCGAGAATGAGGGAACCGTCATGTCGCTTTACGATAATTTCGCCCCGCCGCTCGCCCATGGGCTGACGGCGCTGTCGAAGATCCTGGACAAGGCCGAGGCGCATTGCGCGGCAAAGAAGATCGACCCGGCCGCGCTTCTGGCCGCGCGGCTTTATCCCGACATGTTCCCCTTCACCCGCCAGATCCAGATCGCCTGCGATCAGGCCCGCCGCGCCATCTCGCGCCTCAAGGGCGAGGAGCCGGCCTCGGTCGCCGATTCAGAGACGAGCTTTGCAGAGCTGAAGGCCCGTATCGCCTCGACCGTCGCGCAGCTGAACGCCCTGACCCCGGCCGATCTGGCAGAGGCCGAGTCGCGCACCGTCTCGTTCAAGGCCGGTCCGCGCGAACTGACCTTCACCGGCGACGACTATATCCGGCAGTGGATCCTGCCCAATTTCTATTTCCACATGACCACGGCCTATGCCCTTCTGCGCCACAATGGCGTGGAACTAGGCAAGGCGGATTTCCTGGGCGGCTGAAACAATGAACCTGACCGATCTCGCGGACCGTTTCGGTTCTGACAAGGGCTCGTCGAAGCATCGCTATACCGAGCTTTACGAAATGCTCTTCCGCCCCCTCCGCGACCGCGAGATCCGTTTTCTGGAAATGGGCCTTCAGATCGGCGGGCCGGAACATGGCGAAAGTGCCGACCGCAAGACCACCGATCTGCCATCCGTTCGGATGTGGCTGGACTATTTCCCCCGGGCCGCGATCCATGGCCTCGATGTCTCGGACTTCTCGTGGTTCACGCACGATCGTTTCACCTTTCACCGCTGTGACATGGATGAGCGCGCAAATATCGCCGCTGTGACGCAGGCGTTGCCCGATTTCGACATCATCATCGACGATGCGAGCCACGCCTCGCATCACCAGCAGTTCGGCTTCCTTGAGCTTTTTCCCAAGCTGGCTTCGGGTGGTCTGTATATCATCGAGGATCTGCGCTGGCAGCCGGAGGCCTATGAGCGCGACGGCATTACAAAGACGGCGGATCTTTTCCGGGGCTTTTCCGAACGGCGCAGCTTCACGCATGCCGATATGGCCCTGCAGGATGCCTTCGCCGCGCTGGCGCCAGAGATTTCCGGCTGTTTCATGTTTCAGGTCCGCTACGAAAAGAAGCCCAAGGACCAGGTTGCGGTGATCCACAAACGCTGACCGGTCCGGTTGTCGGGCGCTAACATCTGTTCTATCTCTGCCGCAAGGCAGGAGGGGCGGATGGCAGCGCGCATCGGACTGATCGGACTTGGCACCATGGGCGCGGCGCTTGCGCTGAACATCGCCGAGCGGGGTTTTCCGGTCGCCGTCCACAACCGCACCGCCTCGGTCACGCAGGATTTCCTGCGCACGGCAGGGCCGCTTGCGACGCGGATCAGCGGTCATGACGATCTGGCGGATTTCGTCGCGGCGCTGGACCGGCCGCGCGCGGTGCTGATCATGGTGAATGCCGGGGCGCCGGTCGATCAGGTGATCGCGTCGCTTCTGCCGCATCTCGCGCCCGACGATCTGCTGATCGACGGCGGCAATGCCGATTTCAACGATACCCGCAGGCGCGAGGCCGATCTGGCCGCGAAAGGCATCCGCTTCTTCGGCATGGGGGTATCCGGCGGCGAGGAGGGCGCGCGGCACGGGCCATCGATCATGGTGGGCGGTCCGGTCGAAACCTACGCGCGGGTCCGCGATATCGTCGAGGCGATTGCGGCCCGCTATCAGGGCGCGCCCTGCGCCGCCCATCTTGGCCCCGACGGGGCGGGCCATTTCGTCAAGACGGTCCACAACGGCATCGAATATGGCGACATGCAGATGATCGCCGAGGTCTGGGGCCTGTTGCGCGACGGGGCAGGGATGGCGCCCGCCGAGGCGGCAAAACTGTTCGCCGCGTGGGACGAAGGGCCGCTCAAATCCTACCTGATCGAGATCACGGCCAAGGTGCTGGCCGCAACCGACCCTGAAACCGGCCAGCCCATGGTCTCGGTCATCGCCGACCGCGCCGGGCAGAAGGGCACTGGTCGCTGGACGCTGATCGAGGCCCTGAAGCTTGGCCTGTCGCTGACCACGGTCGATGCGGCAGTGGCGGCGCGCAGCCTGTCGTCGGATGGCGCGCGCCGGGCGGCGGGCGCGGCGCTTTTCCCGTCGCCGGTGCCTGCGAACCCGCCTGCCCCCGACGACCTCGCCCGCGCGCTGCTGGCGGCGAAAATCGTGGCCTATGATCAGGGGCTGACCCTGCTTGCCGCCGCGTCGGACCATTTCGGTTGGTCGCTCGATCTGGCGCGGATCGCCGAGATCTGGCGGGCGGGCTGCATCATCCGTTCGGCGCTGCTCGACGACATATCGAAGGCGGTGCGTGCGGGCCTGCCCCAGGGACAGCTGATCTTCTCGCCCGCCTTCGCCGCCCATCTGTCGGACGGCATTCCGGCGCTGCGCCGCACCGTCGCCGCCGCCGCCATGGGTGGCCATGCCGCCCCGGCGCTGTCGTCCGCGCTGGCCTATTTCGACCAACTGACCCGGGCGCGGGGCACCGCCGACCTCATACAGGCGCAGCGCGATTTCTTCGGCGCGCACGGGTTCGAGCGCACGGACCGACCCGGCAGCGGCTTTCACGGCCCCTGGGCGCTGGTGCCGGGCTGAGCCCGCGCGCGCGTCGGGCGCTGGTCGGGGATGCGCCCAGAGCTGAACTATTGCGTGCCACGCTCCATCGCCGCCTGCACGGCGGCGCCGAACTCTTCGGGGCTGGGAGATTGCGGGAAGGAAGGAATGGCCTCTGGCGGCAGAAGCCAGGGCTGTTTGCGGCTTGTCCAGATATGGGCGATCGGCTGCAGGTGCTGGCTCTTCTCCAGCTTGCCCGCCCGCAGGAAGATCATGTCGGGCAGTAGGCTGTTGCGGTTGTAGAGCCGCGTGTGACAGGTTTCGCAGAAGACTTCGGTGAAATGCATGCCATTCGCGATGCGTTCGTATTCAACGCTGGCGCCCGTACAATCGAAGGCGCCGCCGGGGACCACCGCATGCTCGGCAAAGGCGCTGCCGCTGCGGGTCTGGCAATTGAGGCAGTGGCAGGCATAGACGTGAAGGGCGCTTTCCTCGACTGTGTAGGTTGCGGCCCCGCACTCGCATGCGCCGGATAGGGTCATCTCATTCTCCTTAAGCGGGTATCTCGCGCCCCCGATATCAGCGGTGGGAAGGGGCGGCCAGCGATCCGCGGCGGGTCGGGCGCACACTTGTTGAGCATTGGTGCGCACCAAAGAGCCCTGCGCGGTGGGGGACACGTGTTGACAGGCGGCTCTCAGCCGCCGCGCGCCCGGTCGGCGGCTTCGAAATGCGCCATCTGATCGGCATGGGCTTTCTTGAAGGCCGGTCGCGAGGTGATCCGTTTCAGGTAAGCCTCAGTCTTCGGGCGGTCGCCGTGGGCACGCAGCCGGGCGACCCGAAGCACATCGGCCATGATGAGGTCCGCAACGGTGAAGCGGTCTGCCGCCAGCCAGTCGCGGTCACCCAGTACCCGTTCCACATGGGTAAGGCGGCTGTCCAGCCAGCCGGTCAGGCCGTTTTCCTTCGCGCCGGTGATTTCCAGAAACCACCATGGGACCGAGACCATCTCGACCGAGTTGAGCGCGGCCATCACCCATTGCAGGGTTTCGGCCGCGCCCGCCGGATCGCGGGGCATGAGCTTTTCGCTTTTCTGTGCAAGATGCAGGAGGCAAGCGCCGCTTTCAAAGAGCCGAATGGTGCCGTCGTCGAGATAGGGCACCTGCCCGAAGGGCTGGCGGTCAAGGTGATTGGTGGCGCGATCCTCGAAGCCGACGGTGCGCACATGGTAGGGCAGGCCCGCCTCCTCGCAGGCCCAACGGAGGCGCAGGTCGCGCACGAATCCGGCGGGGCCACCCGGCATGGGCACCCAGTCGAGCGTCCAGATGGTGATGGGGTCGGACATGCTTTTGCGCCTTCTCCGGGAGTACTTTTCCGTAGCATGGCGGCAGGGGCGCGTGAACGGCCCCTGTGATATGCGCTTTGGGGCTCAGGTGCCGCGCGGCTTTGCCCGCAATGTGGGTTCCGCTTGCGTGGGGTCTTCGGGCCAGGGGTGTTTGGGATACTGGCCGCGCATGTCTTTGCGGACGTCCGAATAGGAATTGGCCCAGAAGCCCGGCAGGTCCAGCGTTACCTGCACCGGGCGCTGGGCAGGCGACAGAAGCGTGATGCGCAAGGGCAGGCGTTTGGGGCCGACGGTCGGGTGGACAGTCACGCCGAACAGTTCCTGCAGGCGCAGGCTGATCGCGGGGTGGTCGCCTTCGTAGTCGATGGGGACCGCGCGGCCGAGCGGGGTTTCGAAATGCGCCGGCGCGAGGCGGTTGACCATCTGCTGCGCCTCCCAGTCGAGAGAGGCCTTCAAGGGCTCGGTCAGGTCGAGCGCGCGGAGGTCGGCCTCGGTCCGTTTGCCGGTGAGGTGCGGCAGGAGCCAGTCCTCGGCGCGGGCGAGAAGGCCCTCGTCGGTGAAGTCGGGCAGGTCGGCGCCTTCGTGCCGGAGAAGCTCCACCCGGGCGCGGAAGCGTCGGGCGGCGGCGGTCCAGGGCAGGCCGATCTGGCGGATGCCGTCAAGCGCTGCACGAGCCATGGCCTCGGGCGGGGCGTCGGGCCAGGGGCGGTCGGCGAGCGTTAGTGCGCCAAGCCGTTCCTGCCTGCGCGCCACCACCCGGCCCTCGCGCCGCGACCAGTCGCAGACATCCTGCCAGCGGATGCTGTCGGCGAAGAGGCGGCGCACGTCTTCTTCGCTGATCGCGATGCCTTGCCGCACTTTCGCTTCACGCGGGTCGCCGTCAAGATCGGTCGCGACGATCAGGCTTGCCCGGCCGAGCGGGTCGCCCGGCGCGACGATGGCGCCCTTGCCGCCGGACAGGACAAAACGCGCCTCATCGCCCTTGCGGCGCTGGCCCAGACGGTCGGGATAGGCGAGCGCGGCCATTGCGGCGGGACTGAGGTGCGCCTCGACCGGCCCGACCAGCCGCGCGAGGCGCTTTGCCTCGGCCCGTATCCGGTCGATCACGCCGCGGTCGGCGCCGGGCGCGTCCTTCGGTTCGCGGATCGCGCGGAGCCTCAGGCCAAGGTCGGCCTCGGCGCCCCGCAAGGGGTCGCGTTCCTCCAGCAGCGCGGCCATCGTCGCGGCCCCGGGCCCGGCAAGCGCCAGCATATGGCCAAGGCGGGGGTGGACCGGCAGGGCGGCAAGCTGGCGCCCGTGCGCGGTGATCCGGCCTTGCGGGTCAAGCGCGCCGAGGCTTTGAAGAAGCGCCCGGGCCTCAGAGAGCGCAGGGGCGGGCGGCGGGGTCAGGAAGGCAAGGTCCGCCCCGTCAGAACCCCAGAGCGCCAGTTCCAGCGCAAGGCCGGTGAGGTCCGCCGCCTCGATCTCTGCCGGCGGATAGGCGGCAAGCGCGCCTTCCTCTCCCTTCGTCCAGTAGCGATAGCAGATGCCTGCAGCCACCCGGCCCGCGCGCCCGCGCCTTTGTTCGGCCTCGGCGCGTGTCACCCGTTCGGTGATGAGCCGCGACATGCCAGAGGCCGGATCGAACCGTGCCCGCCGTGCCCGGCCGCCATCGACCACCACCTTTATGTCGGGGATAGTGAGCGAGGTTTCGGCGATGGCGGTGGCAAGCACCAGCTTGCGGCCCGCCGCGACCGGGGCGAGTGCCGCGCGCTGGGCGGCGAAGTCCATGGCGCCGTAAAGCGGCCGGATGGCGCAGTCGGGCGGCAGTCGCCCGGCGAGAAGCGCCTCGACCCGGCGAATCTCGCCCTCGCCGGGCAGGAAGACCAGAATGCCGCCTTCAGTATCCTGGACTGCCTGCGTGACCAGCGCCGCCACCCCCGCCTCGTAGCGCAAGGAGGCGTCGGGCGGGCGGGGCAGCCAGCGGGTTTCGACCGGGAAGGCGCGGCCTTCGGAGGTGATGACCGGGGCATCGTCCAGTAGCCGCGCGACCGGGTCTGCATCGAGCGTGGCCGACATGACAAGGATCAGAAGATCGGGGCGGAGCGCACCCTTGACTTCCCATGCCAGTGCCAGCCCGAGGTCGGCGTGCAGCGAGCGTTCGTGGAACTCGTCGAAGAGGACGGCGCCGACACCGGTCAGTTCAGGGTCGGACTGGATCATCCGGGTGAGGATGCCTTCGGTCACCACCTCGATCCTTGTGGCGGGCGAAGTCTTTGCCTCGCCCCTGATCCGGTAGCCGACCCTTTGACCGACCGGCTCGCCAAGCGTTTCGGCCATCCGTTCGGCGGCGGCGCGGGCGGCAAGACGGCGGGGTTCCAGCATCAGGATGCGGCCGGGAACGATCCCGCGGTCGAGGAGATCGAGCGGAACCCGCGTGGTCTTGCCCGCTCCGGGAGGCGCCTGCAGCACCGCTTTCCCATGTCTGGAAAGTGCTGTGGCGAGATCGGGCAGGGCATCGGAAATCGGAAGTCTGTCCATGCGCCCTTATGGCGTCTCGCCCGGCCGGTGGCCAGAGTACCTGCGCTTTCCATGCGGCGGATCAGGGCGCATAGTACCCTTATTGATCCGCGACAAACCGGCGACCATGGCCAGAACCGCCCGCACCATCCAAGTCGCTGCCCGGCCCGACGGCATGCCGAAAGCCGCTGACTTCAGGCTGGCCGAGGTAGATTTGCCTGATCCGGGTCCGGGCGAGGTTTTGCTGCGCACCATGTGGATCTCTCTCGACCCCTATATGCGGGGCCTGATGTCGGAGAGCCGATCCTATGCGCAGATGACGCCTTTGGGCCATCCGCTGCCCTGCGAGGTCGTCGCGTGTGTCCTGTCGTCCAATGACGCCAGTCTGACCAAGGGCGATCAGGTTCTGGTCTACGATGTCTGGCGCGACCGTGCCGTGCGCAGGGCCTCTGACTGCCGCAAACTCGATCCTGCCCGGGCTCCGGTGCAAGCCGCGCTTGGCGTGCTTGGGATGCCCGGCCGCACCGCCTATTCCGGCCTCAAGCATATCGGCCAGCCCAAACCCGGCGAGACGCTGGTGGTTGGCGCGGCGACAGGTGCGGTCGGCAGCGTCGTCGGGCAGATTTCCCGGCTTCAGGGCGCCCGTGTGATTGGCATTGCCGGAGGCGAAGAGAAATGCCGGTATGCTGTCGAAACTCTCGGCTTTGACGCCTGCCTTGATCGCCGGGTTCCGGATCTGGGCCGACGGCTGGGCGATGTCTGCCGAGATGGCATAGATGTCTATTTCGAATTGACCGGCGGGGATGTCTTTTCAGCGGTCATGCCGTTGCTGAACGACTTTGCACGCGTCCCGGTGTGCGGGACGATTGCAAGCTACAACTCCGGTGCGCCGCCTCCCGGGCCCGACCGGTTACCGGGGTTCATGCGGTTGATCCAGAACCGGCGACTGACACTGCGCGGATTTAATGTCGATGATTTCAGCAGCGATATTCCCGAATTCGAAACCGCCATGTCGGCCTGGCTGAGGGACGGGTCAGTCCGCAGCAGGGAAGACATCAGCCGGGGCATCGAAAGCGTCGTGTCCGCCTTCATCGGGATGCTTGAGGGGCGGAATTTCGGCAAGACACTCGTCTGTCTTGACTGACAGCAGTCCTCGCCATCGCGAAAAAGATGCCGGCGACCCTCGCCAAGAGCGCGCGTATCCGGCAGAAAGGCCGGAAACGGAGGCCCGATGGAGACCAGCGAACGTGCCCGACTGATCCGTGCCGGCGATCGCCGGGCGCTGGCCCGCGCCATCACGCTGATGGAAAGCTCGCGGGCCGCAGACCGGACGGATGCGCTGGCCTTGCTCGACCTGCTGGCGCAGTCGGGCCACCAGGCGCTGCGCATCGGCCTGTCGGGCACGCCCGGTGTCGGCAAGTCGAGCTTCATCGAAGCCTTCGGGTCTTTCCTGACTGCAAAGGGCCTGAAGGTGGCGGTGCTGGCGGTCGATCCGTCCTCGGCGCGGTCCGGGGGCTCGATCCTCGGCGACAAGACGCGGATGGACCGGCTGTCGCGCGATCCCAAAGCCTTCATCCGCCCCTCGCCGAGCCAGACCCATCTGGGCGGCGTCGCGCGGCGGACGCGCGAGGCGGTGGCGCTCTGCGAGGGCGCGGGGTTCGATGTGGTGCTGATCGAGACGGTGGGCGTCGGCCAGTCCGAGACGATGGTGGCCGAAATGTGTGACCTTTTCGTCCTGCTGCTGGCGCCCGCAGGCGGCGACGAATTGCAGGGGGTAAAGCGCGGCATCATGGAGATGGCCGACCTCATCCTTGTGAACAAGGCCGATGGCGATCTGAAGGCAGCAGCCACCCGCACCTGCGCCGACTATGCCGGTGCGCTGAAGCTTTTACGTAAACGCCCGCAGGACCCGGCGGGCTATCCCAAGGCGATGACGGTTTCGGCTCTGGAGGAGCGAGGGCTTGAGCCCGCCTGGGCGGCAATGGGGGAGCTGACGGGCTGGCGCAAGGCAAAGGGCCTTTTCGCCGCCCGCCGCGCCGAACAGGCCCGCCACTGGTTCGAGGAAGAGGTGCGGCAGGCCCTGCTCGCCCGCCTCACCGCCGATTCCGACACCCGCAAAGCGATGGAACGGCTCGGCCGCGAGGTCGAGAATGGACGATCGCCTGCCGACGCGGCGCGCCAAATGCTGGCCTATCTCGACAAATCCTGACGCAACGCAGGCCAAGGTACGCCTTGCCAAGCCGCAATGGTCCCTGCCGATTGTTCTGGACAGAAGAAGATCCGAGGCGGATGCTCTCCCGATACATGGGGGAGGGAAAGGTCATGGCGCTGGAGGTCATTGGTTCGGGATTCGGACGGACGGGAACCAAATCGCTCAAGGCAGCGCTGGAAAGACTTGGCTTTGGGCCTTGCCATCACATGCACGAAATCGTTGAAGACCCGCCGCAGGTGGCGCATTGGCAGAACTTGGCTGCGGGCAGATCCGTCGACTGGAACCAGGTGTTCGCCGGTTACAAGTCCCAGGTTGACTGGCCGGGCGCCCATGTCTGGCGAGAGCTCGCCGCAGCATTTCCGCGTGCCAAGGTCGTGCATACCGTCCGCCCCGAAGAAGCATGGTGGGCAAGTTTCAACAAGACGATCGGGAAGCTGATGCAGCGCTACAAGGAACTGCCGATGCCACCGCACATCGGCGACATGCTCACCGCGTGGGACGACCTTGCCGGCAAGGCTACCTTTGACGGCAAGCTCGGCGATCGTGAGGTTGCCCTGGCCGCCTACCGCCGCCGGACCGAAGAGGTGCGCGAAGCGCTTCCCAAGGAGCGGCTGCTTGTTTTCGACGTGGCGGAAGGATGGAAGCCGCTGTGCGCCTTCCTTGGGGTTGATGCGCCCGACGAACCATTTCCCCATCACAATCTCAGGGCCGACTTCTGGGAGGTTCTTGGCGGTGAGCCTGCCTGATTGGGCGAACTCGTAGGCAGCCTCGCTGTCGACGCGCGTCGACGCCGAACTCAGGATTGCAGGTAGGTCTGGTAGTCGAAGACTGTCCGGAAGCCGATCTTTTCATAGACAGGCTGACCCATTGGGGTTGCCTGCAGGGTTGCGACAGCGGCGCCGCGCCGTTTTCCTTCGGCCATCGCGTGAAGTGTCATCGCCGCGCCCACACCACGCTTGCGCGCCTCGGGCAGGGTGGCGACGGCGTAGACCCCCGCTATGCCGTCGGTCATGACAAGCGAGCTTACCGCCACCGGAATACCGTCGAGATAGCCGGTGAAGCGGGGCTGATCGGCGAACAGGCTCGCCGGGATCGTCGCCTCGCAGGCGCCCATCGCCGTTCCGAGGCTCGCCTCCATCTCGAAGGCCGCGATCGCCAGTTTCCCCCAGGCGCGGCGTTCTTCCGCATCGGTTGACATCGATATGGTCAGTCCTTCGACAGGCGGGGGTGCGGAAAGCTCGCCGAGGTCAACGAGCATCGCAGGATGACTTCCGGACGGTTCAAGGCCCGCCCCTTGAAGACGAGCGCGCGTTTCGGCGCTGTCCACGCAGGGGCCTATCCGCCACAGGACCGGGACGCCGGATGCTGCGCAGGCGGCCCCGAGGTCCAAAGCAGTTGCGATTGCCTCCGGGTCGGGATCCGACAGGATCACGCTGTTGAACAGCGGATGCGGGATCGCGGTCTGCATGAACAGGGCACCTTTCAGCCTTTGGTGCCGCCCGCCGTCGGCTAGGGCATAGGCGCCCCAGTAATCCATGACGCTTGCGTCCAGTCTGAGTATAAGTGATTGGGCAAGTGCCATAGTCCGCGCCCTCCCAAAAGACCGCACCCGGCGGAACCAGCGTTGCGGCAGGTCCCAATGCCAGTCGCAACGTGACAAGAAAATACACCGAAAGCATCAGGGAGCCAATTGGCGTCGCACACTTGGCTAAAGGCCGGTGGGTCGCCGGATCCGTCTTTGGCGGCTGTGTCAGCGCTTCTTCGTGCTAGGGCTCAGAGATCGGGTCGCACCGGTTGGCCGTGGGGCGTGGTGAGATAGGCGCGTTCCCAGGCGGCGCGGGCTTGGGCGGCCTCGGCACTCGGGGCGGCGCCGGAGGTGGCGAGGAGCGTTTCCAGCGTTTCGAGCCAGGCGGCAAAATAATCCTCGCCGCCGTCGAGCATCCGGTTTGCCCCGTGGCGCCTCAAGGTGGCGCCGAAGGCCTCGGTCCAGGCGTGCCAGGTGAACTGGCCCGCGTCGGAAAGCGCTACCGTCAGGGCGAAAAGTTCCGCCTGCCAGGGGTCAGAGAAGGAGGAGGGCGCGGGAGAGGTCATGCCGGGATAAGGTAGCTTTCCCAGAGATCGAGCGTGACCTCGTCGTCAGGATTTTCCGGGGTCTCCCACAGGTCGGCGGCGCGGAAGAGGATCGTGTAGAGCGGCTCGGGCGCCTCGCCCAGCCCATGGGCATTGCAGTCGGGGAAGACATGGGGGCCATGCGACAGGATCACCCGCCCAGGCTTGCCCTCGGCATAGGCGGGCAGGCGGGTGTGGCCGCCCGTGACGAAGGCATTGGCGGCGGGGCGGCGGGTGGTTACGGCCTCGCCCACAGCAAAGCGCGGGGCGGGGCCGGGGCGGCTGTAGGGTGTGCCGCGGGCGAGGGCGGGGGCGACCTTGTCCAGCGCAAAGGCGCGGGGCGAAAGCGGGGCCGGATCGGCGGTACCCGCCGCCAGCTCTTCTTCGGTCACGAAGCCCTTTTCGACGAGAAGTCCGGCAAGAGCGGCGATCCATTTCTCGTAGTAGCTGAAGCGCGGGTAGTCGGTCAGCCGTTCGCGGGCGGCGCGGCTCTCGTCGATGGTCCAGCCGCCCAGGCCCCCTGCGGCGAGGGTGAGGCCAAGGGCTGTGCGGTGCCAGGGCGCGTCATAGCCGGGTATGCCGTCGGGCGCCGGTTCGACCCGGCCGCCAGCCTGCCCGCCCATGTCATGCGGGCGGCTCATGCGCCCGCCTCGCGGGGGAAGCCGGTGCCGATCATCGAATCGCGGGTGACGAGGGTGGCGAGGCTTTCCTCGTCCCAGCCTTCGGTGCCGCCCGGGCGTTCAGGGATCACCAGATAGCGGACCTCGGCGGTCGAATCCCAGACGCGGACGGCGGTGCCTTCGGGCAGGGTCACGCCGAAATCGGCCAGGACCGCCCGCGGTTCGCGTACCGCGCGCTTGCGGTAGGCGTCGGACTTGTACCAGGCGGGCGGGATACCCAGAAGCGGCCATGGATAGCAGGAGCAGAGCGTGCAGACGACCATATTGTGCTGGCGCGCGCTGTTTTCGACGGCGACCACATGTTCGCCCTGGCGCCCCGATATGCCCAGCTCCAGCATCGCCGCATTGGCATCGGCCATGAGCCGCGCACGGAACGCCGGGTCGGCCCAGGCCCGGGCCACGACCCTGGCGCCAAGATGGGGGCCTACTTTCGTCTCGTAGGTTTCGAGGATCGCCTCCATCGCGGCGGGATCGACCAGCCCCTTGCGCACAAGGATGGTCTGCAGCGCCTTGACCCTCAGCGCGGGGTCCGAGGGCAGGAGACTGTGGGGTTCGTCGTGATGATGATCGTGCGGCATGGGGCGAGAGTTCCACGGCCGTCGGGCGAAGTCCAGCCCCGGCAGACGTGCGCCGGGGCCGGTTTGAGGTCGGGATCAGAAGTTAGTCAGACCGATATCTTTCAGCAGGTGTGGCGAGAGATCCTTGATCGCAAGTCGCGCGGCGGCATCGACATGGCGCCCGTCGTCGAGAAGGATCGGCGGTTCAGGTGCCGCGCGGTAAAAAAGACGCGAAAGAAGGGACTTGCGTGGCGTTTCGGTAAGGGTGAGGCTGTTCATGGTGTCCTCCGGGGTGGAAGTTTCTGATCACCACTATCGCCGAATCCGCGCTTTCCCACCAATCGAACGCGCGCTATAAGACATAAATCAGATTGATGGCTTGAGTCCATGCCCGCCCGCGTCAAACCCTCGCTTCCGCCGCTTGCCGCGATCCGCGCCTTCGAGGCCGCGGCGCGTCAGGGCAGCTTCACCGCGGCGGGGGAGGAGCTGGGCATGACCCAGGCGGCGGTCAGCTATCAGATCAAGGCGCTGGAGGACCGGGTGGGCTTCGCGCTTTTCCGGCGCCGGGCGCGCGGGGTCGAACTGACACCCGACGGCGCGCGGCTGGCCACCCGCGCCGAAGAGGCGCTCGACATCCTGCGCCAGGCTTTCGCCGACGCACGGCAAGCCCATGACGAGACGCTGGTGATCTCGGTCCTGCCGACGATCGCCCAGCAGATCATCGCCCCCCGTCTCGGCGCCTTCCAGATCGCCCATCCGACGATCATGACGCGGGTCGAGGTCGAGAGCCGTCTTGTCGATTTACTGGCGGGGGAGGCGACGGTGGCCATCCGTGCGGGCCTTGGGAAATGGCCGGGACTTGCGACCCACTACCTGCTGCCCGGGGACTATGCGCCGATGATCTCTCCCGCCTTCATCGCCCGGAATGGCCGGCCTGCGGCGCCCGCCGATCTCTTGTCGATGCCATTGATCGACGCCGATGACGAAGGCTGGGCGGGCTGGTTCCGGGCGGCAGGGGTTGCGCCGCCATGCTGCCGCAGCGGCGGCCGGACCCTGTTCGGCACGCAGGCGCTGACCGCGCAGGCGGCGATTGCCGGTCACGGGGCCTGTCTCCTCAATCCTTACCTCTTCCGTGCGGAACTGGCGCGGGGTGATCTGATACAGCCCTTCGCCACCGTCTGGCGCGAGGCGTTTTCCATGTATCTCGTCTATCCGGAGCGGCGGCGGAATGCGCCCGCGATCCGGGCGTTCCGCGACTGGGTTCTTGCGGAGTTTCAGGCGATCGGAGCCTGAGGGCGAGGCGCCTTTCCGGTCAGTCCGTTGAGGAGCGCGGCGAGGCGCGGCGCCTCCGCCTCGGCAGCGGTGCCGACGAAGCTGCGGGTGAGGGCGGCGCCATAGACGGGCCACATCGCGCGCCGCACGCTGCGTCCCGCCTCGGTCAGGTGCAGCAGCTGGCCACGCCGGTCGCCGGGGCTCGGTCGGCGCGTCACATAGCCCGCCGCGACCAGCCGGGCGATCAGTCGCGACAGGCCATATTGTGGCAGGAGGAGGCGGGGTTCGAGCGCGTTCGGGCGGATGCCGTCGGGCGCCTGTTCGATTTCCCACAGGACGTCGTACCAGTCCAAGGGCGGCAGGCCCGCCTGTTTCAGATCTGCCTCGACCGCGTCGCGCAGGTGGCGGCTGGCGCGCATGAGCGCGGTCCAGACGGCGACGATTTCGGTCGAGGGCGGGGTGAAAGGTTCATCCATGCACAGCGGGTAGCAGATTCATGCAGATGCATCAAGTTTGACGGTGCAGGTGGGCGCGCCGATATTGATGCAGTTGCATTTACATGGAGGCCGCCATGGCCCAAGATCTTGCCCAGACCGCATCCACCCCGCCCGAACTGCCGTCCGGCGGCCGGGCCTTGACACTCGTCAGTCACCCGCTGTGTCCTTATGTCCAGCGCGCCGCCATCGCGCTGCATGAGAAGGCCGTGCCCTTTACCCGCATCGACATCGACCTTGCCGCGAAGCCTGACTGGTTCCTGAAACTGTCGCCCACCGGCAAGACGCCGATGCTGCTGGTCGGGGGCGTGCCGCTGTTCGAATCCGCGGCCATCGTCGAGTATCTGGACGATACCGAGGGAACGGTCCTTCACCCCGCCGACCCGCTTGAACGTGCCCGCCACAGGGGCTGGATCCAGTTCGCCTCCGATACGCTCGACGGGATCGGGGCGCTCTACAACGCGCCCGATGCAGAGAGCTTCGCCGTGCGCGTCAGGGCGCTGCGCGCCCGGTTTGAGCGGGTCGAGGCGGACCTGACCGGCCCCTGGTTCGCGGGCGAGGCCTTCAGCCTTGTCGATGCCGCTTTTGCCCCGGTCTTTCGCTATTTCGATGTCTTTGACCGGATCGGTGATTTCGGCATCCTCACCGGTCTTGCCCGCGTCGCCGCCTGGCGCGCGCGGCTGGCCGACCGCCCGTCGGTCCGCGCCGCCGCGCCCGGCGATTACACCGAGCGCCTCGCCCGGTTCCTCAGGGCGCGGCGCTCGCATATGTCCACGCTGATTGCGGGCTAGCCCACCGGCACCTCGGCCCGGTCCTGCAGGCCATAGTCGCGCAGGATCGAGGCCACGCGGATGCGGTAGTCGGCGAAGAGCCCGCCCCGTCCCCTGGCCTGCGCCGCCCTGTGGCTGGCGCGGGTCCGCCAGTCCCTGACCGCCGCCTCGTCGCGGAAGAAGGACAAGGACAGGACCTTGCCGGGTGTGGTCAGGCTTTCGAACCTTTCGACCGAGATAAACCCGTCCACTGTCTCCAGCTCGGCCCGAAGGGCGGCCGCGGTCGCCAGATAGTCCGCGCGGCCGTCCTCGCGGGGCCAGACTTCGAAGATCACCGCGATCATGGCCGGACCAGCGCGGCATGAGGGGCGGAGGCGAGCTTCACGAACGTCCGGTCCTCGCGCAGGATGAACTTCTCGGCTTGCGCGAAGTCGTAATTCGCGCGGCCCTCGGGCGAGGCGGCGAGCCGGGCGCGGTAGGCCTCGTAGGTCGCAAGGCTTTCGATGTGATAGATGCCGTAGGCCAGCGTCGAAGAGCCTTCATGGGGCGCAAAATAGCCGACAAGATCGGCGCCCGCGCGTGGGATCGCCTCGCCCCAGCGCCGGGCATAGGTCTCGAACGCCGCGCGTTTGGTCGGGTCGATCTGATAGCGGATGATGCAGGTGAGCATGGGTTTCCTTTCTTGCTGCATGTCACCCCGCTCTAGGGTAGTTTGCCGCATGGATGCTTCGTTGAGGATCGAACCATGCGTGAAGGCCCCGATATCTCCCGCACCGCCGCCCTCATCGGCGATCCGGCGCGCGCGCACATGCTGGTGGCGCTGGTCGATGGCGGGGCACGGACGGTGAGCGAGCTTGCGACCGAAGCGGGCGTGGGGATGCCCACCGCCTCGGCCCATCTGGCGAAGCTGGAGGCGGGTGGCCTCGTGGTGCCGCGCAAGGAAGGGCGGCACCGCTATTATGCGCTGGCCTCGGAAGAGGCGGGTCTTCTGATCGAGCAGCTTCTGACCTTTTCCGCCGCCGCCCGCCCCGCTGCCCGCACGCGCCCGGGGCCGCGCGACCCCGAGCTTCGCCGGGCGCGGGTCTGTTACAACCATCTGGCGGGCGAACGCGGCGTGCAGCTTTATGACAGTCTGATCCGGCGGGGTTTCCTGCAGGAGGGCGCCGACGGGATGGGGCTGACCGATCCGGGCTGGGCTTTTGCCGCCGACCTCGGGCTCATCCCCGGCGATTTCGCCCGCCACCGGCCGCCCCTGTGCCGCGCCTGTCTGGACTGGAGCGTCAGGCGCAGCCATCTGGGCGGGCGGCTAGGCCGGGCCTTCCTGACGGCGCTTGAGGGGCGAGGCTGGGTCAGTCGGGTGCCCCAGACACGTATCCTGCGCTTCAGCCGCCCGGGCGAAGTGGCCTTTGACAGGCTCTTCCCGCAGGCCTAATGGCATCCGGGGCGAAAGAAGCCGGGGTGAATCACTTGACGCCGCCCGGCTTTGCCCGTATCTCGCGCCAACGGAATTCCGGGCGCCCAGCGGTTGGCGCCCATGTCGTTATGGGAATCAGGGGCGGCTGCCGCCTCGGGAACTGAAGGAAGAACAAGATGTCGCGCGTTTGCGAACTCACGGGCAAGGGCCCGATGTCGGGCAACAAGGTGAGCCATGCGAACAACAAGACCCGTCGCCGGTTCCTTCCGAACCTCAACGACGTGACGCTGATGTCGGACGCGCTTGGCCAGTCGTTCAAACTGCGCGTCTCGGCCGCGGGCCTGCGCACCGTCGACCACCGTGGCGGCCTCGACGCATTCCTCGCCAAGGCCGACGATGCCGAACTGTCGGCGCGCGCGCTGAAAATCAAGAAAGACATCGAAAAGGCCCAGGCCGCGGCCTGATCCTGTCCGCTTTCGCCGGTTCCGCCCCGCCCGCACCCCGTGTCGGCGGGGTTTTGGTTTTTGGGCGCTGCCTGCGACCATGCGTCACCGGGGGCGGGCTGCGGCGGGGGTTGCATCCGATCCGTCCGGGCGTATGACAGGCGCGTTCATTCGGATTTCATTCGGACATGATCCGGACCATCGCCGCCCTTGCCCTCTCGGTTCTCGTCGCGCTGACCGGCGCGGGGATTGCCGCGTCGCGGGGGGTGGTGCAGGGGTCGGGACAGGTTCTGGTCTTCTGTTCGGGCGGCGGCCTCGTGCAGATCGAGGTCGATGCCGAGGGCAACCCGACCGGACGCAGCCATCTTTGCCCCGATCTTGCCGCCCATGCGCTTGCGGCACTCGACCTCGCTGCCGCCGATCTTCCGGCGCCGCAGGCGCTGGTCGTGTGGCGCGGCTTTCCCATGCCGGAAGCGGCGGCGGCGCTGCCGCTTCCGGCGGCCTTCCGGGCCCGCGCGCCGCCTGTCCTCTCCGCCTGACCTACACCCCAATCAGAACGGAGATAGAGATGACTTTCCTGAACCCTGCTGCCCTTGCCGCTTCACTTGCCCTTTTCGCAACCGCGGCGCTCGCCCATGACGGCGTGCATATCGACGATCCCTACGCCCGCTTCCTGCCCGGCGCGAAATCCGGGGCCGCATTCTTCGTGATCGAGAACCATGCCACGGTCGATGACCGTCTGGTCGCGGTCACGTCGGATGTGGCGGAGAAGACCGAGCTGCATACCCACAAAATGGATGCGAGCGGCATGATGCAGATGGGCCCCATCGAGGGCGGTATCGCCATTGCGGCGGGCGAGAGCCATGCGCTCGAACGCGGGGCCGATCATGTGATGATGATGATGCTGACGCGCGTGCCGAAAGAGGGCGAGGTGATCCACCTCACGTTGACATTCGAACATGCGGGTGACGTGACGGTCGAGGTCCCGGTCGACAATCACCGCTGATTTTGCGCAACTTTCCTGCTAGAGTTGTGGTGTCGGGCCGGGAAGGAACATGCCCGGCGCCATGCAGGGAAGGATCATGCGCGCACCATTGCATCTTTGGCTCATCGGCGGGCTTACGCTTTTCTGGAACCTCGTCGGTGCGGCCGACTACACATTCACCCAGATGAACGCCGCCTTCTACATGGCGCAGTTCACGCCCGAGCAGCTGGCCTGGTTCCATTCCTTCCCCGCCTGGGTGGAAGGCGCCTGGGCAATCGCCGTGTGGTTTTCCGTTCTCGGATCGCTTCTTCTGCTCTTTCGCAAGGGCGCGGCGGTCTTTGCCTTTGCGCTGTCCTTGGCCGCGATGGTGGTCACGGGCATCTACAATTTCTTCGTGATGTCGCCTGCGTTGCATGAAGTCAGCGGTGAAGGCGCGGTCGCCTTTTCTTTGGCGATCCTCGTGATCGGGCTCTGCGAATGGCTCTATGCCCGCCGGATGCGACAGCTGCAGGTGATCGGCTGAGGTCTCAGCCGCCGGTGCAGACGGCTTCGGCCGTGCTGGCGAAGGCGGCGTAACGGTCCCAGAAGGCTTCGGCCGAGGCGCTGTCCGACAGGCGAACCTCCTGCGCCTTGTCAGGGTCGGCGAAGAATTTCGCCGCGCGGCGCTGGTCGCTGTGGCTTAGCACCTGATCGGCGACCGACTGGATGCAGCCGCAGAGGCTCGCGCCCGCCCGTCCGGTCGCCCGGCAGGCCTTGTCGATCGTCCCGCCTGCGAGTGCGGCCGAGGGCAGCATCAGGGCCAGAAGCCCGGCAAAAAGGACAATACGCATCGCATCCCCCGTCTTTGCCCCGCGCTCTTGGCAGGTCTGGCGCAGTTGCGGCGCGGGCGGCGGCACTATCGCCGCGGTCGGGGCAGGAGGCAAGTCCTTTCAGGCCGCGGGGGTGGCCGGATAGCCTTCGGCCTTCAGCGCGGCGAGGATCGCCTCTGTCGCGGCGCCGCTGGTGATGTCGGCGGTGCGGGAGCCCAGATCGACCGCGACTTTCGCGCCTGGATCGACGGCGGCGATGGTCTTTTCGACCGTCGCCTTGCAATGGCCGCAGCTCATGTCGGGAATGGAGAGTTTCATCTTGTCCACCGGGGTTGAGACGCTTGGCTCATAGATCATGTCTCGCCGGCCCCGCGTCAAGGTCGCTGCCGGAACGGCGCCGGATTTCGATCCGAAATCCGGTCCGAAACCTTTTCAAAAATTTCGGGCGCGGGCGGAGGGTGCGGCGCTCAGGGCCGGATGGTGAAGCCGGGCGGTACCGTTGCCGGATCGACAGGGTCGGTGAAGACATCCGTCACCCGCGCGGCACCCGGCCCCTCGCTCATTGCAAGGACCATGGCTTTCACCTTCTCCTCCGGCCCTGCGAGCAGCGCCTCGACCGATCCGTCGCCGCGGTTTCTGACCCAGCCGCGCAGGCCCTGTACCTCTGCCTCGGCCCGTGCCCAGGCGCGGTAGGCGACGCCCTGCACGCGCCCGGTCACCCTGACATGAAAGCCCGTCTCGCGCATCTTTGCCTCCGGTTGCGATCCTAGCATGGATGCACGGCCTTGACCCGCCTTTCCGCCTGTGGCCCCCTCTGCGCCGAGAGGGAGAGCCAGATGAAGATCGTCCGCACCGATTGCGAGCTGGAAACGCCGATCCTCGACGCGGGGCTCCGCGCGCGTGGTTCGCTTGTGCTTCTGCCCGACGGGGTGGCGGAGGACCGGCTCATGGCCGAGGTGGCCGACGCCGATCTTCTTCTCATGTGCTATACGCCGGTGACTACCCGCGTGATCGCCGCCGCGCCGCGCCTCAAAGCGATCGTGAAATATGGCGTGGGGATCGATGCGATCGACATCCCGGCGGCGCGTGCGCGCGGCATTCCGGTCGTCAATATCCCCGAATATGCCGAAGAGACGGTGGCCGAGGGCGCCTTCACCCTGATGATCGCGCTTGCCAAGAAGCTGATCCCGCTCGACCGGCAGATGCGGGCCGAGGGCTGGGCCTGGCCGACCGCGCGCTGGATGGGGGGCGATATCGCGGGAAAGACGGTGGGCATCGTCGGCCTTGGCAAGATCGGCCGCAGTTTCGCGCGCATGGCGGGGCAGGGGTTTCGCGCCCGGGTGATTTCCTACACGCCCGGCATGAGTGCGGCGGAGATGGCCGCCCATGGCGTCGAGAAGGTCGACGACCTGCACGAGATGCTGCGCCGGTCGGATTTTGTGTCGCTTCACTGCACGCTGAACGACACGACCCGTCATATCATCGGCGCGGCCGAACTCGACGCGATGAAGCCCTCCGCCTTCCTCATCAATTCCTCGCGTGGCGCGCTGGTCGACGAGGCGGCTTTGGTCGCGGCGCTTGTCGAAGGGCGGATCGCGGGCGCGGGTCTCGACGTCTTTTCGGCAGAGCCGCTCAGCCTGTCGGGTCATATGATGAGCCCGCTTTTCGCGCTGCCCAACGTGCTGATGCTGCCGCACCTGACCTTCTACACCGCCGAGGCGATGGAGCGTCTGGAACGCGAGACGCTCGAACGCTGCGACGAGGCGCTGAGCGGCCGCCCTGTCATGGTGAAATCCCGCGACCCGAGGCTCAGGGCGCAGGAGCGGGGGGTGCGGTTCGGGTGATGCCTTGCGCGCGACCGCTCAGCGCCCAGCGAGCGCGGTCAGGCGGAAGCTGACGGCCTCGGCGACATGAGGTTTGCGCACGCCCTCCGATCCGTCGAGGTCGGCGATGGTGCGGGCGACGCGCAGGATGCGGTGGTAGCCGCGGGCGGAGAGGCCGAACCTCTCGGCGACGCGGGCGAGGAGGTCGCGGCCCTCCGGGTCGGGGCTTGCCACCTCTTCCAGCAGCTGGCCTTCGGCGTCGGCATTGACGCGGGCGGCCTCATGCCCTTCGAAGCGCGCTGCCTGACGGTCGCGCGCCAAGGCGACGCGGGCGGCGACGGTGTCCGAGGCGTCGCCGGTTTCGGGCAGGTCGAGGTCGGTATAGGCTACGGGCGGCACCTCCACCCGCAGGTCGATCCGGTCCATCAGCGGGCCGGAGATGCGGCCGAGATAATCCTCGCCGCAGAGCGGCGCCTTGCCGCAGGCGCGGGCGGGGTCGGTCAGGTAGCCGCATTTGCAGGGGTTGGCGGCGGCGACCAGAAGGAAGCGGCAGGGATAGCGGATATGGGCATTGGCGCGGGCGACCACCACCTCGCCCGTCTCGATCGGCTGGCGAAGGGTTTCGAGGACCTGCCGGGGGAATTCGGGGAATTCGTCGAGGAAGAGGACGCCGTTGTGGGCGAGGCTGATCTCCCCCGGTTTGGCGCCGCGTCCGCCGCCGACGATGGCGGCCATCGAGGCGGTATGGTGGGGTTCGCGGAAGGGCCGCGTGCGGCTGATGCCGCCTTCGTCGAGAAGGCCCGCGAGCGAATGGATCATCGAGGTCTCGAGCGCCTCGGCGGGGCCGAGCGGCGGCAGGATGCCGGGAAGGCGCGCGGCGAGCATGGATTTGCCCGAGCCGGGCGTGCCGACCATCAGAAGGTGATGGCGCCCGGCGGCGGCGATTTCGAGCGCGCGCTTGGCGCGTTCCTGGCCCTTTACATCGCGCAGGTCGCGCCCGCCAGCGTTGCGCGTCACCTCGCCGGGCCGGGCGGGGCTAAGCGGCGCCTGGCCGGTGAAATGGCGGATCGCCTCGCCAAGGCTTGCGGGCGCGAAGACCGGGGTGGCGCTGACCCAGGCGGCTTCCGGCCCCGAGGCCCTGGGGCAGAGCAGGGTCTTGTCCTCGCCCGCCGCCGCCATCGCGGCGGGAAGCGCGCCAAGGACCGGGACGAGGCGGCCGTCGAGCGACAGTTCGCCGAGCGCCACGGTGCCCTCGACCTGTTCGGCGGGCAGGATCTCGATGGCGGCGAGGAGCGCGAGCGCGATCGGCAGGTCGAAATGCGAGCCTTCCTTCGGCAGGTCGGCGGGGGAGAGATTGACGGTGATGCGTTTCGATGGCAGCGCAACCGCCATCGCGGTCAGGGCCGAACGCACCCGGTTGCGCGCCTCGCTGACTGCCTTGTCGGGCAGGCCCACCACCTGAAAGGCGGGCATGCCGGGCGCGACGGCGCATTGCACCTCGACTATCCGCGCCTCCACCCCTTCGAAGGCTACCGTATAGGTCCGCGCCACCATCTGCCTCTCCGTTTGGTTAACGGATAGGCAGGCAGGGTTTAAGAATGGTTAACGAGGGTCTGGCGGAGGGGCGGGGGGCTGTCTGCCCCCCGGGCCCCCCGAGGATATTTTCAAACGGAAGAATGAGGGATCAGGCCCGCGCGACCATGGCCATGAAGGCCGGGAAGGCTTCGGGGTCGTGAAGGGTCTTGTCGCGGCAGAAGGCGTTGCAGAAGCCCCAGATGCGGCCGTCCATTTGCAGGAAATGACTGACGGGCTTGCCGGAATAGGGGCAGGCGGCGTTTTCGGAGCGGCCGTCCGCGAGGGTCGCGGTCCTTGGCGCGGGGCCGGGCCAGGGGCGTTCGACCTTGCCATAATAGGGAATGTAGGAGGGCTGTTCGAAATTCTGGGCGAGGCCCATCGCCCGCCAGCGGCGGAAAGTGGGGTCGGCGAGATGGGCGGCGACATAGGCGGCGGCCTCGGGGCCGACCGGCAGGTCGTAGGTGGCGATACGGGCAGCGACCGGGGCGAAGAAGGCGTCGGCGCCGGAATAGGTGCCGAAGAGCCAGGGGCCGTTTGCGCCGAAGCGGGCGCGGGCGCGCGACCAGATGTCTTCGAGCCGTGCGAGATCGGCGCGGACGGCGTCGCTGACCGGGCGGCCGGCAAAGCTTTTGGCGAGGTTCATCGGGCAGTCGCTGCGCAGGTCGCGGAAGCCTGCGTGCATTTCCGCGACCAGATAGCGCGCCATGGCGCGGGCCGCCGGATCGGCGGGCCAGTGACCGGCCCTGGGGTGGCGTTCGGCGAGCGTTTCGAGGATCGCGATGCTTTCGCCCACAACCTCGCCTTCAGGCGTCTTCATCGCCGGGACGAGGCGGGCGGGGGCGAAGCCTTGGAGGAGGGTCTTCACCTCATCTGTATAAAGCCGCGCTGTATGGACCTTCACCGGCAGTCCGAACTTTTCGAAGAAGAGCCAGCCGCGGAGCGACCAGCTGGAATAGGTGCGGTCGCCGATGGCAAGGTCGTAGGTCATGTCAGCCTCCTTGAATTTCGGCTGGCATAGCAAGCGCCTTTGGCCAAGGCACGCAGTCTTTGGTGGCGCAGTCCATCACGGTTCCTGATAGTCGGTATTGCCGAAGGGGCAGACAGGGGAGCCATTGTCTTCGGCGCCCGCGCGGCCTAATCCTTTCAGGGAAACTCCGGAGGGCCAGATGCTTAAGGCCAAGCGCATCCTTCTGATCATCGGCGGCGGTATTGCCGCTTACAAGGCGCTCGACCTCATCCGGCGCTTTCGCGACCGGGGGGCGGCGGTGACGCCGGTCCTGACCCGCGCGGCCGAAGAGTTCGTGACGCCCCTGTCGGCGGGGGCGCTCGCCGGCACCAAGGCCTACCGCCATCTCTTCGATCTGACCGACGAGGCGGAGATGGGGCATATCGAACTGAGCCGGTCGGCCGACCTTGTGGTGGTGGCGCCCGCGACCGCCGATCTGATGGCGAAGATGGCGAACGGTCTCGCCGACGATCTGGCCTCGACGCTCCTGCTGGCCACCGACAAGCGCGTGCTGGTGGCGCCTGCGATGAATGTGCGGATGTGGCTGCATCCGGCGACCCAGAGGAATATCGCGAAACTGCATGCCGATGGCATTCTTTTCGCCGGTCCGAACGAGGGCGACATGGCCTGCGGCGAATATGGGCCGGGGCGGATGGCGGAGCCGTTGGAGATCGTGGCGGCTGCGGAGGCGGCGCTGGGCCTCGGGCCCTTGCGCGGGCGGCATGTGATCGTGACCTCGGGGCCGACGCATGAGCCGATCGACCCGGTGCGCTATATCGCCAACCGCTCTTCGGGGGCGCAGGGGACGGCGCTAGCGACGGCCTTGCGCGATCTGGGTGCGCGTGTGACTTTTGTCACCGGTCCGGCCAGCGTGCCGCCGCCGTCGGGCGTGCATGTGGTGCCGGTCGAGACCGCGCGGCAGATGGCCGAGGCGGTGCGCGAGGCGCTGCCGGCGGATGCGGCGGTAATGGCGGCGGCGGTGGCCGACTGGCGGGTCGAGAATGCGAGTGCGTCCAAGATGAAGAAGGACGGATCGGGGAAAGCGCCTGCGCTGGCGTTCGCGGAGAACCCGGACATCCTCGCAAGCCTGTCGAAAGACAAGGAAAATCGGCCAAAACTGGTGGTGGGCTTCGCGGCCGAGACCGACGATGTGATCGCTCATGCGACGGCCAAGCGGGCGCGCAAGGGCTGCGACTGGATCGTGGCCAATGACGTGCGGCCCGCGACCGGGATCATGGGCGGGACAGAAAATGCCGTGACCTTGATAACGGACGCGGGGGCCGAGGAATGGCCGCGGCTGCCCAAGGACGAGGTGGCGCGGCGGCTGGCGGCAAGGATTGCCAAAGCGCTCGCCTGAGGCGGCCGGGGGAGCCTCCGGCGGGGATATTTGGACCACACTGAAAGGGTAAGACGTGCCGGTGATCGGGGTGATGCGCGAGGATTGGGCCGATCCGTCGGTGCCCTTGCCGTCTTACGAGACGGCGGGGGCGGCGGGGGCCGATGTGCGCGCCAACCTTCCGCCCGAGTTGCGGGCGGCGGGGTTCGTGCTGGAGCCGATGGAGCGGAAAGTGGTACCGACCGGGATCAGGGTCGAGATACCGGAGGGGTTCGAGATTCAGGTGCGGCCACGCTCGGGGCTTGCGCTGAAGCATGGGATATCTCTGCCCAATACGCCGGGCACGATCGACAGCGATTATCGCGGGCCGCTTGGGGTCTTGCTGATCAATTTCGGGTCCGAGAGCTTTGTCATCGGGCATGGCGAGCGGATCGCGCAACTGATCGTGGCGCCGGTGGTGCAGGCGCGGTTTGCGCTGACTGAGGCACTTTCCGAGAGCGCGCGCGGGGCGGGCGGGTTTGGTTCGACGGGGCGCGGATGATCATTCTTGTGCCAGCGGTGATGCTTCTGGCGGCGGGCTGGATCTTCGGCCTGCCGAGGCGGCTTGTCTGGGGTGGGGTGGCGCTTCTATGGGCGGCGGCGATCCTTGCCCATCTTCTGCTGCCAGAGGGTCATGCGCTGGTGCTGGCCATTGGCGGCGACTGGCGGGCCTGGGCGCTGCCGGTCGTCATCGCGGCTTTGGTCCTGGCCTATCGCGCTGGTCTCGGCGCCCTGCGCAGGCGGGCGCTGCCTGCTGCCGCGCCGGTGGCGGGTGCTTTCAGTGCGGCTGAGCTGGACCGCTATGCGCGCCATATCGTGCTGAGGGAAGTGGGCGGGCCGGGGCAGAAGAAGTTGAAGGCTGCGAAGGTTCTGGTGGTGGGGGCGGGGGGGCTTGGCTCGCCCGCGCTTCTCTATCTGGCGGCGGCGGGCGTGGGCATGATCGGGGTGATCGACGATGATAGCGTCTCGAACTCCAACCTCCAGCGCCAGATCATCCATACGGACGCGAGGATCGGCGAGGCCAAGGTCGCCTCGGCCGCCGCGGCGATGAAGGCGCTCAACCCGTTCGTGACGGTCCGCACCTACAACCGTCGGCTGGGGGCGGAGGAGGCGGAGGCGCTTTTTGCCGACTATGACCTGATCCTTGATGGCAGCGACAATTTCGACACGCGCTATCTGGTGAATGCGGCCTGCGTGGCGGCAGGAAAGCCGCTGATCTCGGCAGCGATTACGCAGTGGGAGGGTCAGATCGGCCTGTATGATCCGGCGCGCGGCGGGCCGTGCTATCAGTGCGTCTTTCCCGAACGGCCCGCGCCCGGCCTTGCGCCATCCTGCGCGGAGGCGGGGGTGATTGCGCCCTTGCCCGGTGTGATCGGGTCGCTGATGGCGCTGGAGGCGGTGAAGCTGATCACCGGTGCTGGCGCGGTCCTCAGGGGCGAGCTTCTGATCTGGGACGGGCTTTGGGGCGAGAGCCGCAAGCTTTCCGTGAAACGGCGGGCAGATTGCCCGGTTTGCGGCAATCACTGATGGCCTGCAATCGGCTGGACAGCCGAAAGGGCGAAGCTTAACGTCCGGCCAATGCTTGTGACTGGAGCCTGAGCCATGAAACATCTTTCCCTGATCGCGGCCGCCGCCGCGCTTGCCGCTTCCGTTGCCTTTGCCGAGGCGCCTGATCTTGGTGGGCGCGAGGTCACGGTGGTGACCGAGAACGCCTATCCGCCACTGCAGTTCCTCGACGCCTCGGGTGCCGCGATCGGCTGGGAATATGACGGGATGGCGGAAATCGCCAAGCGGCTGAACATCAATGTGACCTACCAGAACACCAGCTGGGATGCGATGATCCCCGCTGTGTCGGAAGGCCAGTATGACATCGGGATGACCGGCATCACCATCAAGGAAGAGCGCAAGGAAAAGGTCGATTTCTCTGACCCCTACATGCGGTCGGAAATGCTGATGGTCGTGCGCGGCGATGAAGAGCGGTTTACCGATGCTGCGAGCTTTGGCGCCAATCCCGACCTCTTGATCTCGGCCCAGCCCGGCACCTCGCCCTTCTATGCCGCGATCTATGAAATCCTCGACGGCAACGAGGATAATCCGCGCGTGGTGAAGTTCGAGACCTTCGGCGCGGGGCTTGAGGCGCTGAAAGCGGGCGACGTTGACCTGACCTTGTCGGATTCGACCGCGGCGAATGGCATCGTCGCTGCCTCGAACGGCGGGCTGAAGATCATCGGCACGCCGCTGGCGTCCGAAGACTTCGGCTTCATTTTCCCCAAGGGCTCCGACCTTGTCGGTCCGGTCAATGCCGCCATCGCCGACATGAAGGCCGACGGCACGATCGAGGCGCTGAACAAGAAATGGTTCCTCGACTACAAGATGGGCGAATGATCCGAGACCCGGCCCCGGCGTCCGCGCCGGGGCCATAGCCGATGGCGCCTTCCCCCAAACAGGACGAAGATTTCCCCTGGTGGCTGGTGATCCTCGCGGTCACCGGCGCCTGGCTTTTCTATGAGGTGATGGCGAGCGACGTCTATTCTCAGGCGCTGCGCACGCTCACGCGCGGGATCTGGATCACGATCTCGGTCGCGGTGGTGGCATACCTGTCAGCCTGCGCCATCGGCCTTGGCCTGGCGGTGATGGGTCTGTCGCGGTTCCGCGTCCTGAGGCAGATCGCGCGGCTTTATATCGAGGTGATGCGCGGCGTGCCGGTGATCGTGCTTTTGCTTTATGTCGCCTTCGTGCTGGCGCCGGCGTTGGTGGCGGGCTGGAATGCCCTGGCCGATCCTTTGGGCCTGCCCTTGGCGCGGACCCGGGATTTTCCGCTGATCGCACGGGCGACCATTGCCCTGACGCTCGCCTATTCCGCCTTTCTGGCAGAGGTCTTCCGCGCCGGGCTGCAGGCGGTGCCGGTCGGTCAGATCGAGGCGGCGAAGGCATTGGGTCTGTCGGGCTGGCATCGCTTCCGCCATGTGACGTTCCCTCAGGCGTTCCGGATGATCCTGCCGCCCCTGGGCAATGATTTCGTGGCGATGGTGAAGGACAGCTCGCTCGTGTCCGTGCTGGGGGTGGGCGATATCACACAGCTCGGCAAGGTCGCGGCGGCGGGCAATTTCCGCTATTTCGAGACCTATAACGTGGTGGCGCTGCTCTATCTGACCATGACCATCGGCCTGTCGCTGGTCCTGCGGCGGATCGAGCGGCGGCTTCGCGCCGACAAGCCCTGAGGCCGAGGGCGATCGGGGGTTGCGGGAGCGTCCGGCGGGGATATTTAGGACCAGAATGAAGATGCAGGCGCGAGGGCGGATGATGGACAATCCTTTGGTGACGGCGTTCGAGGGCCCGTTCGGTATCGCGCCTTTCGCGAAGATCGAGGACGCGCATTTCGCGCCAGCCTTCGAAGCGGCGCTCGCGGCGGCGCGGGCACGGGTGGCCGAGATTGCCGCCGATCCGGGAGAGCCCACTTTTGCCAATGTGATCGAGGCCTTGGAATTGTCCGAGGCGCTGCTGGAGCAGGTGGGGGGCGTTTTCTGGAACCTTGCGGGCGCGGATACCAATCCGGCGCGGCAGCAGTTGGAGCGGGCGCTGGCGCCGAAGCTTGCCGCCTATTCCACCGAAGTGACGATGAACGAGCGGCTCTGGTCGCGGATTTCCGCGCTCTGGGCGGCGCGTGAGTCTTTGGGATTGGGTCCCGAGCAGATGCGGGTCCTGACGCTTTATCACCGGCGGTTCCGGCGGGCGGGCGCCGCGCTTGAGGGCGCGGACCGCCAACGCATGGCCGAAGTGATGGAGCGGCTGTCGGTCCTGTCGACCCGGTTCAGCCAGAATGTTCTGGCCGACGAGCGCGACTGGACGATGGCCCTGCAGCCGGAGGATCTGGCGGGGCTGCCGGATTTCGTCGTGGCGTCCGCGAAGGCGGCGGCCGAGGAGCGGGGCAGGGTGGGGCATCTTCTGACGCTCTCGCGGTCGCTGATCGTGCCCTTCCTGCAATTCTCGCCCCGGCGCGATCTGCGCGAGTCCGCCTACCGCGCCTGGGTGGCGCGGGGCGAAAATGGCGGCGAGACCGACAATCGCGCGGTCGCGGCAGAGATTCTGTCCTTGCGGGAGGAACGCGCGCGGCTCTTGGGATATGCGAGTTTCGCCGCCTACAAGCTGGAGCCCGAGATGGCGGGCAAACCGGAGGCGGTGCGCGACCTTCTGATGCGGGTCTGGACCCCGGCGAAGGAGAAGGCGGAGGCCGATCAGGCGGTGCTGACCGCCATGATGCAGGCAGACGGGATCAACGGCCCCTTGGAGCCCTGGGACTGGCGTTACTATTCCGAAAAGCGGCGCAAGGCCGAGTACGATCTCGACGAGGCGGAACTGAAACCGTACCTCGGGCTCGAAGCGATGATCAGGGCGGCGTTCGACTGCGCCTACCGGCTTTTCGGGCTCGATTTCCGGCCCCTCGACCTGCCGCTCTATCACCCCGATGCCCGTGCCTGGGAGGTGACGCGCGGGGGCGAGCATGTGGCGGTCTTCATCGGCGATTTCTTCGCGCGCGCCTCGAAACGTTCGGGCGCCTGGATGTCGGATTTCCGCGGCCAGAAGAAGCTGGGCGGCGCGGTCCGGCCGATCATCGTGAATGTCTGCAACTTCGCCAAACCGGCGGCGGGGGAGGCGGCACTTCTGTCTTATGACGATGCGCGGACGCTGTTCCACGAGTTCGGCCATGCGCTCCACGGGATGCTGAGCGACGTGACCTATCCGACGGTTGCGGGCACGTCAGTCGCGCGCGATTTCGTCGAACTGCCGAGCCAGCTCTACGAGCACTGGCTGGAGGTGCCAGAGGTGCTGGAGGCACACGCGCGTCATGCAGCAACCGGCGCGCCGATACCGAAGGCTTTGCTTGACCGGTTGATGGCGGCGCAGACCTATGATCAGGGCTTCGCGACCGTCGAATATATCGCCTCGGCGCTCGTCGATCTGGCGTTCCACGAAGGCGCGGCACCGGCCGATCCGATGGTGCGGCAGGCAGAGGTTCTGGGGGCGCTCGGCATGCCGCACGCGATCCGCATGCGCCATGCGACCCCGCATTTCGCCCATGTCTTTTCCGGCGACGGTTATTCGGCCGGATATTACAGCTACATGTGGTCGGAAGTGATGGATGCCGATGCGTTCGACGCCTTCCGCGAGGCAGGCGACGCGTTCGATCCCGCTGTGGCGGCGCGGTTGCAGCGATTCGTGCTTTCCGCCGGAGGGTCACAGGATCCGGCCTCGCTCTACCGGGCGTTTCGCGGGCGCATGCCGGGGGTTGAGCCCTTGTTGCGCGGGCGGGGTCTGCTGGTCGCCTGAAAGGCATTCATTGTTTCGAATATGTCGAAAAATCGCCCTGCCGGGCACTATTGGTGGGGCGGCCGGTCGGAATCGACCATAGCCGCTTCACATCGCACCTCTGCCCGCTAGTTTGTGGCGGAAATGTGGCGCACGGGCGGTTTGGCCCCGCAATTATGGCGAAAATGCGTCATGTTTGACGAGTATACCTGATCCGGACGGTAAGTGGTCGTGCGGGCAGGTCTGTTAGGGGGCTGAAAGACGGATGCGGACTGTTCGCGTTCTGGCGCTTATCGGGTGGTGGCAGGGGGCTGCGCCACCCAACGACCAGGCGCGACCGTACCGGAAAACCCGCGACAAACTCGGCTAGATCGTCACCAATCCGGCGGGTTTTCTGGCGATCGGGGGGGAGTGCTGGGGGCACTCCCCCTTCGCATTTTCCCTTCCAAATCCCGGGGCCCCATGGCAGTTTCCGCGCCATGCGCGACTTCATCATCATCGGCGGCGGCATTGCGGGCATCTCGGCGGCGGCAGAGCTGTCAAAGCTTGGAACAGTAACGGTTCTTGAGGCGGAAGGGGCGCTTGCCCATCATGCGTCGGGCCGCTCAGCCGCGCTGTACGAGCCGCATTACGGGCTGCCACCCATCGTGGCCCTGTCCTTGGCGAGCGGCGAGGCTTTGCGCGCGAAGGAAGGTATTCTCAGCCCGCGCGGCATGATGGTGCTGGCAGGCGCCCATGAGCGCGAGGCATTCGAGAAGGAACGCAAGGGCTTCAATCTCGACGATTTGACGATCGAGGAGGCGCGGTCGCGGTTTCCGATCCTCAACCCCGACAGTGTCGCCTATGCAGCGGCGGCGGACCATGCCTGGGACATCGACACCGACCTGCTGATCCAGGGTTATCTGAAAGAGGCCCGTGGCCGGGGCGCCGATGTTCTGCCCAAGGCGCGCGCCGCTGCCATCGAGCGGCTGGCGGACGGCTGGCGGGTAACGACCGCGCAGGGCGACCATGAGGGCCGGATCCTGGTGAACGCGTCCGGCGCCTGGGTGGACGAGGTGGCAAAACTGGCCGGGATTGCGCCCCTGGGTTTCACGCCGATGCGCCGGTCTATGGCGCGGATCCCGGCGCCGGGCGGGCATGACCTGTCGCGTTGGCCGATGGTCTTCGGCGTCGGCGAAAGCTGGTACTGCAAGCCCGACGCGGGCGCGCTGATCGTCTCGCCCGCCGAGGAACATCCCGCTGACCCGCACGATGCCTGGGCCGATGACATGGTGCTGGCCGAAGGGCTGGCGCGGTTCGAGGAGAAGGTGACGGAGCCTGTCACCCGGCTTATAGCCTCCTGGGCGGGGCTGAGGACCTTTTCGCCCGACCGAGTGCCGGTGATCGGTTTCGCGCCGTCCGATCCGGCCTTCTTCTGGCTGGCGGGGCAGGGCGGCTATGGGTTTCAGAGCGCGCCCGGGGTCAGCGGTCTGGTGGGCGATCTTGTCGCGGGGCGGGCGCCCCTGATCGGTGCAGACGTGGTGGCAGCGGTGGCGCCTGCGCGCTTTTGAGTAACCAACCGGACCCGGCCGGAAAGAGCCGGGCCAGACGAGGCAACAATGAAGAGCGGTTTCAAGACGATCCTCGGGTTTGCGGTGCTACTGGCGCTTGCGGCCTGCGGCGGCGGCAGTCGCCATCCCTACGGTATCCCCGAGCAGTTCAATGATGCCAAGCCCTGGGCCTGGCGCGGCACGGTGCCGGCCCACTATGAGGTCCACGGCGTCGATGTCTCGCGTTATCAGGGGGATGTCGACTGGTTCCGGGCCGCCGGTGCGGGCGTGCGCTTTGCCTTCATCAAGGCAACCGAGGGCGGGGACATCGCCGATCCGCAGTTTCAGGCGCACTGGTCCGGGGCGGCGCGGGCGGGCATCCCGCGCGGCGCCTATCATTTCTACTATTTCTGCCGGACCGGCGCCGAACAGGCCGCCTGGTTCATCCAGCACGCGCCGCGCGAACTGGGCGCGCTGCCACCGGTGCTCGATATCGAATGGACGCGGTCCTACAATTGCCCGAAGCGCCCGGATGCAGAGACCGTGCGGGCCGAGGCGGCTGCCTTCCTCGCCATCGTCCATGCCTACTACGGCCGGACGCCGATCATATACACCACTGTCGATTTCTGGGAAGAAAACGAGATGTGGCGGCTGCAGGGTTACGAATTCTGGCTCCGCTCGGTCGCGGGGCACCCGAGCCATGTCTACGACGGCCATCACTGGAGCTTCTGGCAATATACCGGCACCGGCCTTGCGCCGGGTTTCCGGGGGCAGGTGGACCTGAATGCCTTTGGTGGCAGCGAGGCGGACTGGCAGGCCTGGCTCGCGGCGCGCGTCCAGCAATGATGCGGCCAAGGGTCGCGCGGTCTGGAATATGGCCGGCGGTCGTGCGAAACTCAGGCCAGCCACCGGACGCCGCGAGCGGGATGCCGCGCGGTGCGGCAGCCGCAAGGAAAACCGCAACCGGGGTCTGACCATGCCGATGATCAACCGCCGTCGCCTTCTGGGCACAGCGATGGCCGCCGGGGCCATGGCGGCAGGCGTGCGGGCAATCGGCGGCGGGGCGGCTGAACCGATCCTTCTGTCGCCCGGCCCGGCGCGCTTCGATCTGACCCGGCGCGGGATGACCGAGGGCATGATGGGTTTCACACCTGATGGGCTGCCGCCGGTCATCCGCTTGAGGCAGGGCGTGCCCGCCGACATCGTCGTCGAGAACCGGCTGGAGGAGATCACCACCATCCATTGGCACGGGATGCGCCTGCCGGTGGATCAGGACGGCGTTCCCTGGCTGACCCAGCTGCCGATCGGGGCCGGAGAGACCTACCGCTACAGCTTCACCCCGCCGGATGCGGGCACCTACTGGTATCATCCGCATTGCAACACGCTTGAACAGATCGCGCGTGGTCTGGCGGGGGTGATCGTGGTCGAGGAGGCGGAGCCGCAGCCTTTCGATGCCGACCTCGCCTTGCAGATCCGCGATTTCCGGCTGGGCGGCGACGGCCAGTTCATCGAGCTTTACAAGCCCCGGAACATGGCGCGCGGCGGCACGCTGGGCACGGTCAGCACCGTGAACTGGCAGGTTGCGCCGGTGCTGACCGCCCCTGCCGGTGGCCTCGTGCGGCTGCGCCTTGCTGTCACCGATGTGACGCGGGTCTATGAGCTATCGCTTTCGGGCGCGGCGGCCGCGTTGATCGCACTTGATGGCCAGCCCTTGCCCGCGCCGGAGGTGCTGCCGGTTCCCCTGATCCTCGCCCCCGGCCAGCGCGCCGATCTTGCGGTCGTGATGCCGGAAGAGGGGCGGGAGGTCTTGCTGGGCTTTACCAAGACGAGCGGCAAGTCAGAGTTGCTCGCCACGGTCCGTGCGACTGGCGCCTCGCTCGGTCGCAGCCTCGACCGGCTTGCGCCGCTGCCGCCCAATCCGACACCGCTGCCCGATCTGGCGGGGGCGGAGCGGCTGGATTTCACCTTCGGCTGGTCGCCCGACGGCACGGCGCCCGATACGGGCGGCTTCTGCGGTGATGTGCCTTACCGCTTCTGGTCGATCAACCGCGTGCCCTATGCGGGCGACGCGCCGCCCGACCCCGCGCGTCCGGGCCGCCCGCTGGCGGCGCTCAAGCAGGGGCACAGCTATGTCCTGCGAATGCGGAACGAGACGCAGAACGACCACCCGATTCATCTGCACGGGCTGGCCATGCATCTTCTGGGGCCGGACGGCCGCCTAAGCGGCCGGGTGCAGGACACGGTCCTGTTGCGCAGTCACGAAAGTGCAGAGGTCGCGGTTCTGGCCGACAATCCCGGCGACTGGGTCTTTCACTGCCATGTGATCGAGCATCAGAAGAGCGGGTTGGCCGGGTTCGTCCGGGTCCTCTGATTTCATTCCAAAACTCGAATATGTTGACCTATGTCAAGGCTGGCCACGCCCGACCGGGCCAGATCAGGCCGGAACACGGGCATGAAGGACCAAAGATGTACAAGGCAAAGATCACCGAGATGCGGGGCGAATTGCGCGGGTTGAACAAGCTCATCCCCGAAACGATGGCCGAGTTCGGCGCGCTGTCGAAAGCGGCAAAGGACGGGGGACCTTTGTCGGTCAAGGAAAAGGAATATGTGGCGCTTGGCATTGCCGTCAGCCAGCGCTGTGAACCTTGCATCAATTTCCATGTCGAGGCGCTGATGAAGGCCGGTGCCACGCGTGACGAGCTTGGCTCGGTCCTCTCGATGTCGATCCAGATGGGTGGCGGCCCGGCTGTCATGTATGCAGCACATGCGCTCGCCTGCTGGGACGAGCTGGCGGCCTGAGTGCGGCGAAGGGTGGAATTCCGGCGCGCGTCCGGGTAGTAACAGCCTCCGCAGCCGTCCGCCGGAGGGCGGCGCATGGAGAATGCCCGATGCAAGCGACCGCAGCCCGACGGGCCGCGCCATTGTCCGTCGCGCCGATGATGGACTGGACCGACCGCCACTGCCGGTTTCTTCACCGGCAGATATCGCACCATGCGCTGCTTTATACCGAGATGGTGACGGCGCCTGCCGTGATCCACGGGCCGCGCGACCGGCTGTTGGGCTTCGACGCGGCGGAGCAACCCGTGGCGCTACAGCTTGGCGGTTCTGACCCGGTAGAACTGGCCGATGCCACGCGGATTGCGGCGGGCTATGGCTATGGCGAGATTAACCTCAATGTCGGTTGTCCGTCCGATCGGGTGCAATCGGGCTGTTTCGGGGCCGTACTGATGGAGCGCCCCGCGCTGGTGGCCGATTGTGTGGCGGCGATGATCGCGGCCTCGCCCGTCGAGGTGACGGTGAAATGCCGGATCGGCGTTGACGATCAGGTGCCCGAAGAGGTACTGCCCGCCTTCATTCAGACGGTCGCATCGGCGGGCGTCACCCGCTTTGCCATCCATGCCCGCAAGGCCTGGCTGCAGGGGCTGAGCCCCAAGGAGAACAGAGAGATCCCGCCGCTCGATTATCCGCTCGTCCTCGCGATGAAACGGGCCTTCCCGCATCTGCATATTTCGGTCAATGGCGGGATCGCGAGCCTTGATCAGGCGAAAGCCTTCCTCGAACAGGGCCTTGACGGCGCTATGATCGGGCGGGCGGCCTATCATACGCCGTTCGATGTGCTTGGAAGGGCCGACGAGGTGATCTTCGGCGCGGGCCCCGGGCCGGACCGGCAGGAGGTCGTGGAGCGGATGAGGCCCTATATCGCCGCGCATCTTGCCAAGGGCGGGCGGCTCCACCAGATCACCCGCCATATGCTCGGCCTTTTTCACGGTCAGCCCGGCGCGCGCAGCTGGCGGCGGGTGCTGTCGGAGCGGGCGAACCTGCCCGGCGCGGGCCTTGAGGTCGTCGACGCGGCGCTTGCGAGCATCACCGAACCCGCATGACGGCTGCAGGTGCTGGCCAAGCCGCGCACGCGCCGCTATCACATGCGGGCGCGACGGGGAGACAGAAATGCCGCATGCCGAACAGCTGGTGCCGATGCTTGTCCTTCTGGCCGCCATCGGCGCCTTCGCCGGGGTGATCGCGGGGCTTCTGGGCGTGGGCGGCGGGATCATTCTTGTGCCCGCCTTCTTCTACGCCTTCTCGGCGCTCGGCTACGGCGGGCCGGATCTGATGCAGGTCTGCCTTGCCACCTCGCTTGCCACGATCATCGTGACCTCGACACGGTCGGTGCTGGCCCACAACCGCAAGGGCGCGGTCGATTGGGCGATCCTCAAGGGCTGGGCGCCGGGCATCGCGGTGGGCGCGGTCTTCGGGGTGCTTGCGGTCGCACAATTGCGCACGCCCGCGCTGCAGGCGATCTTTGGTGCCTTGGCGCTGGTCGTCGCCTTCTACCTTGGCCTCGGCCGCAGCCACTGGCGGCTCGGGCCCGCGATGCCCGTCGGGGCGGTGCGGGCGGCGCTGTCGCCTCTGGTCGGATTTCTCTCGGTCCTGATGGGCATCGGCGGCGGCTCGTTTGGCGTACCGCTCATGAGCCTTTACAACGTTCCCATCCACCGGGCCGTGGCGACGGCGGCGGGTTTCGGCGTGGTGATCGCCGTCCCATCAGTCGCCATGTTCCTCATGCAATCTGTCGAGGGCGCGCCGCCCTATACTTTGGGCTCGGTCAACCTGCCCGCCTTCGCCGTGATCATCGCCATGACATTGGTCACCACGCCCTGGGGGGTGAAGCTTGCCCATGCGATGGATCCCGCGCCCCTGAAACGGGTCTTCGCGATCTTTCTGGCGATTGTCGCGCTGAACATGCTCAGGAAGGCGGCAGGCTGGTAGGTCGGGGCCGGGCCTCCTCGGTCACATCGTGCCTTGTCGGAGTGCGACCGCTTGCGAGGAGTGCCCGGTGGGCTTCGACGAGCCCCGACCGGTCAGTCGCCGCTGCGGGCTGAGAGCCGCGCAGCCCGGCCGCCGCGACGCAGCGCGAGGCGCGGCGCGCGCGTGGGCAGTTCGGCCATCACCGCGCGTCGCCGTTCCGGTTCCATCCGGCTCCAGCCGGCGATTTCGTCGATCGTGCGGAGACAGCCCACGCAGATCCGCTCGGTCGGATGGATCGTGCAGAGCTTCACGCAAGGGCTTTCCACTTCGTTCCGCTTCCAGACCTGATCGGGGAGATCGCGCATTTCATCCATGTCGAATATGCCCGATCCTGTCGAGCGCTCCTTGCAGGATAAACCCGGCGGCGACGTGATCTATGACCTCCGAGCGACGTTTTCGTGACGTATCCGCCTCCAGAAGCGCCCGTTCGGCGGCCACCGTCGACAGGCGCTCGTCCCAGAAGGTGATCGGCAGGTCGGTCAGGCGTTCGAGGTTGCGGGCAAAGGCGCGGGTCGACTGGCAACGCGGACCCTCCGTCCCGTCCATGTTGCGCGGCAGGCCAAGGACGATGCCGCCGATCTCACGCTCTGCCACGACCTTCAGAAGCGCCGCCGCATCGGTAGTGAACTTCGTGCGCCGGATAGTCAGAAGCGGCGAGGCGACCGAAAGTTGCCGGTCGGAGACCGCCAGACCGATGGTCTTTTCCCCGAGGTCGAGGCCGACGAGCGCACGATAGGGCGCGAGGAGGCGCGCGAAATCACCCGTGTCTTCGGCGATCATTCCGCGACCCCCGCCGCCTGCGCTTCGGCGCGCACCATGGCCAACCCCTCGAGGTCACCCGCGAGTGCGGCCTGAGCCAACGCCCAGGCGGCGCGCGCCCGGTCGGCTTCCTTCAGAACCCCAAGGGCCCGCACCAGCTGCGCCCATTCCTCGGGACTGCCGCCGTCACTCTGGAGCCGCGCCTCAAGGCCATTGACCATGCCCGCGATCATCTCTGCCTGATCCGGGTCAAACGCCGGGGCCGCCTTGCGCGGCGGCTGGTAGTCGGCGCCCGCCGCCGCAGCGAGCCCTTCGATATTCGCCTCGATGAAGGGCACCCAGGGCGCCTCCGCCGGACTATCGGCCAGAAGGTCGCGCCAAAGCGGGAAGGCGCGGTCGGGCCGCCCGGTCTGCGCCTCGACGAGGCCTGCATAGAAGCGCGCGGTTCCGTTCGACGGATCGGCCTTGAGGCTTGCAAGCACCGCTTGTTCGGCCTCTGCCGTGACCGTGCCGCCAGCGGCAAGCACCAGCGCGTCGGCAAGGGCCGCGAAATCGGCCGATGACGCCTTGGCACCGAGGGCCGCAACAAGCTGTTCCTCGGCGCGTGCCGCCGCAGAGAGGTTGCCCAGCTTGCGCTCGTTCTCGGCCAGAAGCCTGAGCCCCTGCACATCCTCTGGCCGCGCCGCGACCGCTGCGCGCAGCTGGTCCATAAGATCGGCATATTGCGCATCCGGCGCCGGGACGGGCGGGCGGGTTTTCGCGGCCTCCGCCTCTGCCTCTGCCTGACTGGGCCGACCGGCCTTCAGTGCATCGGCCTTCGCGATCCGTCCGGCGTGCGGAAGGTCCGGGTAAGTGGGGACGCCGAGCGTCTGATAGAGGAAGATCGACCCGAGGATCGCAAGCATAGTGGCCGCGAGCGGAAGGGCCATGCCCCCCATACCGCGCTGCACAGGCGCGGTGCTCTGCCGGTCGAGCGCGAGAATTCGGCGCTTGATCTCCAATCGAAGCGCCTCTGCCTCTTCCGGCCCGATCGTGCCCCGCGCCAGATCGCGGTCGACCTCGCCAAGCTGCTGCTTGTAGAGCGCAAGATCGGATGCCGGCCCCTCGCCTGTGGATACGCGCCGTCCAGACAGCCACAGCGCCGCCGGGATCAGGGCCGCAAGGGCCGTCGCGATGAGCCAAAAGACCATATCCCCTCCGGGTTTGCGCCTTTCACATAGGGCTTTCCGGCCCGGCCTGAAAGCCGGAAAGCCCGTTCCCGACCCCGCCTGCGGTTTCATGTCGCAAATGTCGCAAATTTCTCAATTGCGACGTTTGCCAGCCTGAGGCAAAACCCGCGTCATTCCATGTGAGACGGGAAGGCGGCATCTGACCGCCGGGAAGGATTCGGGCCCCCCATGTCGATCACCAGAGCCATGAAGCGTTATTCGGCCTTCGCCATCGCCCGCGAGGCGATGTCATATCACCAGAACTGGGAAGAGGCGTGGCGCTCCCCGGCGCCGAAGCCGAAATACGACGTGGTGATCGTGGGCGCCGGCGGCCATGGCCTCGCCACAGCCTATTACCTCGGCAAGAATTACGGCATCACCAATGTCGCGGTGATCGAGAAGGGTTGGCTCGGCGGCGGCAATACCGGGCGCAACACCACGATCATCCGGTCGAACTATCTGCAGGACCCCTCGGCAGCCATTTACGAAAAGGCGCGGTCGTTGTTTGAAGACCTGAGCCAGGACCTGAACTACAACGTCATGTTCAGCCCGCGCGGGCTACTGATGCTCGCCCAGACCCATCATGAGGTCCGGGGCTATCGCCGCACCGTCTATGCCAACAACCTTCAAGGGGTGGCGACGGAATGGATCGAGCCGAAGCGGGTCAAGGAACTCGTCCCGATCATCAACCTCGACGGGCCGCGCTATCCGGTCCTCGGTGCGCTTTATCAGGCGCGCGGCGGCACCGCGCGCCATGATGCGGTCGCCTGGGGCTATGCGCGGGCCTGTTCAGCGATGGGGATGGACATCATCCAGCAATGCGAAGTGACTGGCATCCGCAGCGAAGGCGGCAAGGTGGTGGGCGTCAACACCACAAAGGGTGCCATCGACTGCGGCAAATTGGGCCTTGTCGCGGCGGGCCATTCGAGCGTTCTGGCCGACATGGCGGGCTTCCGGCTGCCGATTGAATCTCTGGCACTTCAGGCGCTGGTCTCCGAACCGATCAAGCCCTGCATGGATGTGGTCGTGATGGCCAATACCGTGCATGGCTACATGTCCCAGTCCGACAAGGGCGAGATGGTGATCGGCGGCGGCACCGACGGGTTCAACAACTACACCCAGCGCGGGTCGTTCCACCATGTCGAGGAGACGGTGCGGGCGCTCATTGAGACCTTCCCGATGATCTCGCGCCTGAAGATGCTGCGCCAGTGGGGCGGCATCGTCGACATGACCGGCGACCGTTCGCCCATCCTGTCGAAGACGCCGGTCGAGAACCTCTTCGTCAACTGCGGCTGGGGGACGGGGGGCTTCAAGGCGATCCCCGGCTCGGGCTGGGCCATGGCGGAACTGATGGCACGGGGGCATTCGCCGCTGACCGAGGAGTTTTCCATGTACCGCTTCCGCGAGGGGAAATTCATCGACGAAAGCGTTGCGGCCGGGGTGGCGCACTGATGGCCTGCCACTATCAAAGACCTCAGGTGCCATCTTGCAACTTGGGCTGTCCCCAGGGGCGGAAATGTCGCCCCGGCAGCACCGGGTTGTGTTGAGGTCGCGATGAGAGACATGACCGGATATGGGCGTTATGCTCCACGGCGGCCAGGCAAGACAGCGACCGCTGCCGTGCAATTGTTGCTGCGGGCGGCCGACGATTACCGCGAAGGCAAAGTCAGCTGTGTTCAGGTTGGCGCAAACGATGGGGCGATGGCCGATCCGGTCCGGCCCTTCCTCGTCGGGCATAACTGGCAAGGACTTCTGATCGAGCCGCACCCCGCCTATTTTGCCGATCTCATTGCGCTTCATGGCAAGAACGATCGAGTGACCTGTGTCAACGTCGGTATCTCCGACAGCGCTGGCCAGATGAACCTCTATCACCTGAATGAACAGGCACGCGATCGCTACCCGCGATGGATTCGCGGCTGCGCCTCGCTGGACCGTGGGCGGATGGAAACGCAGTTGCAGCAGGCCGTGCAGGCGTTCGGGGCGCAAGGCGCGCCGGGCGATCTGGTTTCGGTCGCCATCGACTTGATGCCGCTTGAGGATATTCTTCGGGCACATGAGATTGAAAAGGCTGACGTCCTGATCATTGACGTCGAGGGCCATGAGATACCCGTGCTACAAAGTGCCGATCTTAAGGCGCTGGACCTGTCGCTTGTCATTGTTGAATGCAATGGCGATGTGGCGCGGTCAGAACCCGAGATCATCCGCCAGCTTGCCGATTGCGGACTGGATGTGTTCCGCATCGGGGATGAAATCGTCGGATTGGCCCCGGGGCGCCTCAAGATTCCGATGGAAGAAATGCTGGCATGGTTGGGCGTCAACCCGTTGTCGACGACCGGGATGGTGCACTAATGGCCGGACTGGTCACTTCTCAAACTGTTGCCCGTGATCCGGGAGGCGGCGATCTGTTTGGGGTCGGATCCAACGCCGGGCGAATCGGGGCGATGGTCCTGACTCACTTCAGGGCGCGTGCGGGCGTGGCGGCGATAGAGGGCCAGGCCCACGAAGCCGACTGCAATAATCAAGAAAATCACGATCTTTCCCATGTCGAAAGCCTATCCTTCCCGAAGGACTTCCGCAAATGCTAACCCTTGAATGCCCCTACTGCGGCGTGAAGGCCGAAGAGACCGAACTGCAAGCCGGTGGCGAGGCGCGTCTCGGCAGCCACTTCTCGACAGTCGGATCCCTGTGATGGAGGCGTTCGGGAACCTCAGTGACATGTTGTGCGTTAGCAGGGCGATATCCCCTGTGAAGGAACCATCATCATGGCAAATACCACTGAATCCAGCAGCAACGGCGGCATCGCGCTGCTTGTTGGCGGACTCATCGTCGCTGTCGGCGTTCTCGCCTATTTCCTCTTCGGCGGCGACGCCCCGTCCACCGCGGGTGCAGGCGGCGGCTCGGACAATACCTCGATCACAATCGAAACGCCCGCACCTGCCGCTCCGGCCGACAGTGGCGCGACTGCGCCTGCCGCTGGCAGCACGGCGCCCAGCAACTGATCTCTGTCTCCCTGCGGGCTCTACCATTGGGCAGGCGTCTCTTGACGCCTGCCTTTGGTGTTTTCCGGTGCGGGTCCGCGAAACGGCCGCACGCGCCCATTGCACATCATTCTGGAACCCGACGCCCGGGCTCTGCGTTCTCTCGTCATGCTCAGTAAGGATGGAGAGAGCCACATGGCCAGAAGATCAGGCACTGCAGATGCGCTTGGGTTCCTTATCGGCGCGGTCATTCTCGTCGCGGCCAATGTCGCCTATGCCCTGTCCGAGCCGCAAATGCCGGACCCCTATCAGACCCAGATTGAATTCGACCTTTCCGACCGGGCTGGCTGACCTTCGCGTCAGCTCCGGTTGGTTTGCGGGCGGTTGCCATCCGGCGGCCGCCCTTGTCGTGACCGGAGGTGCCCTATGCTGATCCTAGACTGCCCCTATTGCGGCGTGAAGGCCGAGGAAACCGAACTGCAGGCCGGAGGCGAGGCGCATCTGAAGCGCTACGGGCCGGGCTCGTCGGACGAGGAATTCGACGGCTACATGTTCATGCGCAAGAACCCCAAGGGCGTGCATTTCGAACGCTGGCGCCATGCCTACGGCTGCGGCAAATGGTTCCTCGCCGCGCGCTGCACCGCGACGCTTGAGGTTTTCGGCACCTATCCGGCCCAGACATCGGCCCCGCCTGCCGACCTTCAGGCCAAGATCAAATCCAAACGCCCGAACTGGGAGGGCTACAAGTGAGCACCCGTCTGCCCAAAGGCGGTCGTCTGATCGACCGCACCAAACCCCTGAACTTCACCTTCAACGGCCGCCGCATGCAGGGCTATCAGGGTGACACGCTTGCCTCGGCGCTCCTCGGCGCCGACCAGATGCTGCTTGGCCGCTCGTTCAAATACCATCGCCCGCGCGGTCTGGTGGCAAGCGGGGCGGAGGAGCCGAACGCGCTCGTCGGTCTTGGCACCGGCAGCCGGTTCGAGCCGAACCAACGCGTGACGACGACGGAACTGTTCGAAGGCGCCTCGGCTGCCAGCCAGAACCACTGGCCGAGCCTCGAGTTTGACGTGGGCGCCATCAACAACACCTTCGGCCGCTTTCTGCCCGGCGGCTTCTACTACAAGACCTTCATGTTCCCGCGCTTTGCCTGGAAACATGTATTCGAGCCGGTCATCCGCCAGTCCGCGGGTCTGGGAAAGGTGCCGCAGGACCGCGATGCCGACCGCTACGAATATGCCTATGGTTTCGCCGATCTGGTCGTCGTGGGCGGCGGGGTCGCGGGCCTTGCTGCCGCGCTTCAGGCGGGCAAGGAGGGCAAGCGCGTCCTTCTGATCGAGCAGACCGCCCATTGGGGCGGCCGCGCGCCGGTCGATGGCGTCGAGATCGACGGCAGACCAGCCGAAGACTGGGTGAAGGCCACCGTCGAAGCCCTTGGTAAGATGGCGAATGTCACTTTGCGAACCCGCACTATGGCGTCGGGTCTCTATGACCATGGCTATCTTCTGGCCTATGAGCGGATCGGCGATCACACTCCCGGCGACGGGCGGCCGCGCCACCGGCTGTGGCGGATCCGCGCCGGACATGTCGTGACGGCGACCGGGGCCATCGAGCGGCCTTTGTCCTTCGCGGGCAATGACATTCCGGGCGTGATGCTCGCGGGCGCGGTGCGCGATTATGTGGTGAACTGGGCGGTCAGTCCCGGCGACCGCACGGTGGTGGTGACGAACAATGACGACGCCTACCGCACCGCCCTGGCGCTTACCGAGGCCGGGCTGATCGTGGCCGCCGTCGTCGATGCGCGCGCCTCCGTCACCGGTGCATTGCCCGACGCGGTACGCGCCAAGGGGATCCGCGTTCTGGAAGGTCGTGGAATTGCAAAAGTCAAGGGAACCAAGCGGGTTACCGGCGTTTCCATATGTGCGCAGGCGGGCGAGGGGGCCGAGATCGAGGAGATCGATTGCGACGCGATCGCCATGTCGGGCGGCTGGTCGCCGGTTGTCCATCTCTGGTCGCACTGCGGCGGCAAGCTGATCTGGGATGACGCCCGCGCCATGTTCCGCCCGGATGCGGCGAAACCGCCGACAGGTGACGACGGCATGAGCATGGTCACCGCCGTGGGCAGCGCCAACGGCGCGCTGACGGCGGATGAGGTTCTAGCCGATGTCGCCAAGCAGATGGGCGGCAAGGCGGCCAAGACCAATTCGGTCGCGGAAGCGGCGCTTGAGCCCGTCTGGATCATGCCGCAGGGCGCAGGGCCGCAGCTGAAGATGAAGATGTGGCTCGACTACCAGAACGACGTGAAGGTCTCGGACGTTCAGCTCGCGGCGCGCGAGGGCTATCACTCGGTCGAACATACCAAGCGCTACACGACGCTCGGCATGGCCACGGATCAGGGAAAGCTTTCCAATATCAACGGATTGGCGGTTCTTTCTGATGCGCTGAGCCAGGCCATTCCCCAGACCGGCACCACCACCTTCCGCCCGCCCTACACGCCCATTTCCATGGGCGCGATCGCGGGCGAGGCGCGGGGCGATATCTTCCAGCCCTTGCGCAAAACACCGATGGATGAATGGCACGGGGCGAACGGCGCCTATTTCGAGCCCGTCGGTCTCTGGCGGCGGACCTACTGCTACCAGCGCCCGGGCGAGGGCGTGCATGAGGCGGTGAACCGCGAGATTCTGAATGCGCGCGAAAAGGTCGGGATGCTCGATGCCTCGACCCTCGGCAAGCTCATCGTCAAGGGGCCAGACGCGGGCCGTTTCCTCGACATGCTCTATACCGGCGTCATGTCCACGCTGCCGGTCGGCAAGTGCCGCTATGGCCTCATGTGCAACGAGAACGGCTTCCTGTCGGACGACGGCGTCGTCGTGCGTCTTTCGGAAGACACCTGGCTGTGCCACACCACCTCGGGCGGGGCGGACCGCATCCATGGTTGGATGGAAGACTGGCTGCAGTGCGAATGGTGGGACTGGAAGGTCTATACCGCCAACGTGACCGAGGAGTATGCCCAGATTGCCGTCGCCGGGCCAAATGCCCGCAAGGTCTTGGAAAAGCTCGGCGGCATGGATGTCTCGGCCGAGGGCCTGCCGGCGATGGAATGGCGCGAAGGCGTGTTGGGCGGATGCCGGGCGCGCGTCTACCGCATCTCCTTCTCGGGTGAGCTCAGCTACGAAATCGCGGTTCCGGCGTCCGAGGGACTCGCGCTCTGGAAAGCGCTCATTGCGGCGGGCGAAGAATTCGGCGTGATGCCCTATGGCACCGAAGCCATGCATATCATGCGGGCCGAGAAGGGCTTCATCATGATCGGCGATGAGACTGACGGCACGGTGATCCCGCAGGACCTGAACCTGAACTGGGCGATTTCGAAGAAGAAGGCCGACTATCTGGGCAAGCGCGCGCAGGAGCGTTCGCACATGGCGTCGCCCGACCGCTGGAAGCTGGTGGGTCTGGAAACGCTCGACGGTTCGGTCCTGCCGGACGGGGTCTATGCGGTCGCGGACGGGGTGAATGCCAACGGCCAGCGCAATGTGCAGGGCCGCGTGACCTCGACCTACTATTCGCCCACGCTGAAGAAGGGCATCGCGATGGGCCTGGTCAAGCACGGGCCCGACCGGATGGGAGAGGTGATCGACTTCCCGGCCGACGGTGGCAAGGTCTTCAAGGCGAAAATCGTCGATCAGGTCTTCTACGACAAGGAAGGGGCGAAGCAGAATGTCTAATGCTGTCAGCGCTTTGCAGGGCAAATCTGCGGTTGGTTTCGCTACAGTGACCGAGGCCGGTCTACAGGGGATGATTACGCTCAGGGGTGATCTGAAGTCGGCCAAGTTGAAGAAGGCGGTGAAGTCCGCTGCGGGTGTCGATGTTCCGGCCGCGCGGCGGATAACCCTGAAGAGCGGCAGGGGCGCGGGCTGGATGAGCCCCGACGAGCTTTTGATCCTCGTGCCCTATGCCGAGGCACGCGCCACTGTCGAGGCACTGTCAAAGGCGCTCGCCGATGACCATCATCTGGTCGCCGATGTCTCGGACGCCCGCGCGATGTTCCGAATCAAAGGCGACAAGGCGGATCAGGTGCTGGCAAAGCTTTGCCCGGTGGACCTAAAGACGCTGGCTGACGGCGAACTTCGCCGAACCCGCGCCGCGCAGGTCGCAGCGGCGCTGTGGCAATCAGACAAGGGCGAGTTCACGCTCGTCTCGTTCCGGTCAGTCGCTGACTATGTTTTCGGCGCCCTAGAACTGTCCGCAAGATCCGGCTCAGAACTATCGGCCTCCTAGGGGCGGGCAACGAATTACCCGCCCCGGCCTTCATTGGATCGGGACCATGAGGTGCTGATAGGGTGTGCCGGCCCACATGACATAGGGCTTTGTGGTGTCCGGGTTGGCGTCCGTCGGGTACCCTGCCATCATGTCGACGGCATTCATGACCATCACGTGCGGCCCGGTCTGGATCCAGGCGTTTTCACCAGTTGGCTCGGTGGCATACGGATCGGTATTGCTCGCGTCGGTTCCGCCTTCGAGCATGTACATGAAACCGACTTTGCCTTTCGGCGGTTCGGTCTTGCCGATCCAGGCCATCGCCCATTCCATCGCGTTGGCGTCACCGCACATCGGGTCAGGCCCTGGTGTCGCCGGAGAGTCCGGCATGCACCACCAGCCGTTGGTTCCCTCCCGCACCGTGCGCATTTGCCCGTCTTCGCCCACGGCATAGATCGCCGCATCGCCACTTATGGCCTGCGGGGCGGCAGATTCGGCGCTCGCGATCAGGGCTGCGTCGTCTTGTGCGACCGCTTCGGTGGAATAGGCAAAAAACAACACCAGCGCTGCGCTGGCACTCAGAGATTTTCTCATGATACTCCCCCTGGGTTAAGTTGAAGCGTCATCAGGCACAGGATCGAGAGATGCGCCTGATATCCGTTCTTGCATGGCAGCAGAGTCATCCGCCGACCATGAGAGGCCACCGTTACCTCCACCGGACGGCGTGCCATCCGGTAGATTGTTCAGTACCGACCGCTTCGGTGCCGTCTTGGTGCTGGAGTTCCCTTCACGGCATCGATCTGGCCTGAACCGGAAACTACCTCGCCCTTTGCGAGGTCAGGCGGTTGTCTTGGGAGAACGGAGGAAATTTACGCCACACGCCGTCGGTCGTCAATCTGAAGCCAGTTGGCTGTGGGATTGACCGCGGTCCCAATCGCAGGTGCCTTTGCGCCTTCCCCGCGCTCGCGGCGCTGCAGGTTCCGGCGCAGTGCGGCTACGAGATCGTGAGCCACAGTCGCGGGTCTTCAAAGCCCGCGCGATCGATCTTTCCGGTTGATCGCTACTCAGGGCCGTGAAATCAAGTGGCGAGTGAGATTTGATGGAGCCGAGAATGATCCGGATATTCGCGTATGCCTTTTGCGGCCTTGCAGCCTGCAACGGTGCGGCGATGGCGACCAGCTACGAATGCAAGCTGAAGGTCAGCAAGAGCAATCATACGATGCCCGAGGTGATCTATGTCGAGCACGATTCCAAAACCGGTGAGGCCGTCGTCATCGATCCGTTCATCAATCATTATTTTGGTGAGCCGATCCCCGCCGAAGTTATCGCCGACACGGCGAAACGGGTGACGTTCGGTTGGAATTTCGAGAATATCGCATCCCGTCAGGGGCCGAATATTCCGCGCGTCAGGGTCAAGGCGAACATCCTCAAGGCAACAGGCGAGATTCAGGCGACCGTCAGCTTTGGCTACGGAGATTCCGAAAGCGGCTTTGGCACCTGCAAGGTCGAATAGGACTGCACAAGGGAACCTTCCGGCGCCTCCCGGACTTGACCTTTGCCATCCCCCGGCCCTTAGTGCCGGGGCAAAGACTCAGGCGCGAAAGGATAGACCCATGACCTTCACCCTTCCCGATCTTCCCTATGCCCATGATGCGCTGGCATCCCTCGGCATGTCCAAGGAGACGCTCGAATATCACCACGACCTGCACCACAAGGCCTATGTCGACAACGGCAACAAGCTGATCGCGGGCACCGAGTGGGAAGGCAAGTCGCTGGAAGACATCGTGCGCGGCACCTACCAGGCCGGTGCGGTGGCGCAGAACGGCATCTTCAACAATGCCTCGCAGCATTGGAACCATAACCAGTTCTGGGAAATGATGGGGCCGGGCGGAAAGTCGATGCCGGGCGATCTGGAAAAGGCGATCACGGAAAGCTTCGGCTCGGTCCAGAAGTTCAAGGACGATTTCGCCGCCGCCGGCGCAGGCCAGTTCGGTTCGGGCTGGTGCTGGCTCGTCAAGGACAAGGACGGCGCGCTGAAGGTCACCAAGACCGAAAACGGCGTCAATCCGCTCTGCTTCGGCCAGACCGCGCTTCTGGGCTGCGATGTGTGGGAACACAGCTACTACATCGACTTCCGCAACAAGCGGCCTGCTTACCTCACTAACTTCCTTGAGAAGCTGGTGAACTGGGAAAACGTCGCCTCGCGCCTCTGACGTGATCACGCGGCGAAAGCTTCTGAAGGGCCTGCTTGGAACCATCCTGGCGGGCCTTTTCGTCTCGGCCTACGGATTTTTCATTGAGCCGGTGCTGCGGCTGCGCGTTCGTCGGTGGTCGATCGCCTCGGAGGGCTGGCGCGGGGCACCTCTACGGATCGCGATCATCAGTGATGTGCATGTTGCGGAGCCCTGGGTCAGCCTGTCTCGGTTGCAGAGGATTGTCCAGCGCACGAATGCGTTGGGGGCGGACATTATCTTTTGCCTCGGTGATCTTGAAGGCGGACACCGGTTCGTCACGCGGAAAGTCGACATAGTTGCGGCGGCCTCGGTGCTTGGGGGGCTCAGCGCGCCGCTTGGCGTTCTTGCGGTGCTCGGCAATCACGATTGGTGGCACGACCGGGCGGCGCAGGCGCGTGGTGCCGGTCCGACGCTGGTGGGCACCGCGCTCGAGGAAAATGGCGTCCCGGTTCTGTCGAACGCTGCGATCCGCGTAGGGCGTGCTGGTGGCGATTTCTGGGTCGCGGGTCTGGAAGATCAGCTGGCCTTTCCACTGGGCGGCGGGCGCTATCGCGGCTTAGATGACTTCGATGACACGCTCGCGCAGGTGACCGATGAGGCGCCGGTCATCCTTCTCGCGCATGAGCCCGATATCTTTCCGCGCGTCCCGGACCGTGTCTGCCTGACCCTCTCCGGCCATACCCACGGCGGGCAGGTACGGTTCTTCGGCTGGTCGCCGGTGGTTCCGTCACGCTACGGCAACCGCTATGCCTATGGTCACGTCCGCGAGGCGGGGCGCGATCTGGTCGTCTCCGGCGGGATCGGTTGCTCCATCCTGCCGGTCCGGCTTGGCGTGGTGCCGGAAATCACCCTGGTGGAACTGTCGGCAGGGCAATGATGCGGCTTCGACATGGTCTTTGGGGCGTTGCACTGGCCAGTCTGACGGCAAGCGGCGCCGTCGCGCAGGACTGGATCACGCCAGAGAGTTGCCGGGTGACAATCGAGGACCTTGCCGCGGCTATGCCGGATCCCGACGCGGCGGAGGTCCGGCAGGACGCGGCACGCATTCCGAACGGGCAGGGGCGGCTCTGGCGCATCACGACGCCGGAAGGCGCGGTGTCGCATCTCTGGGGGACGCTCCATTCCTCCGACCCAGCGATCCTCGACCTGCCGCCCGAACTCCGGTCGGTTCTCGACGCGGCGCGCACGGTCGTTCTTGAATCCGATCCGCGCGCGAAAAGCCGGACGGAGCTTGAGGAACGGTTCTTGCAGGCCGGTGTCTGGCTTGCCGACGAGCATATGCCTTACGACAAACCCTATCTCGGTGGCGCCGAGCGAGGTTGGGTCGAGGCGCGGATCGAGGGGATATTTCATGGCCCCGAGGCCTTCGCCGCCCTGACCGATGCGGGCCTCGCCTTCTATCTGATGGCCGATCCATGCGAGGATTTCACGGCCGGTGTCCTGCCCGTACAGGACCAACGGCTTCTCCTCGCTGCGGTCGAAGCGGGGGCGGGGGTCGGTGCGCTGGAAAGCTGGGATGCGCTTCTGGTCGAGCTGAGCCAGCCCGACCGGCGCGACACGGCTCAGGCCGTGGTCCGTATCCAGGGCGCCTATCTCAACCCCGACGGTTTCAGCGCGGCGCGGGTGGCGGCCTTCCGGCTCTATCGCGAGGGGCGGATCGGCGAGCTGATGGAATGGAACCGGCGCTACCTTGCCGGTCTTTTCGGGCCGGGCGAGGCAGAGGCGCTGATGGGGCGCGCCGACGGCTATCTGTTAGACGAGCGGAACGGAATTTTCCTGCGGCGGATGGAGAAATTCCTGACCTCTGGCGGGGCACTGGTTGCGGTCGGGGCCTTTCACTTGCCGGGAGGGGCCGGGCTGATCGAGCGTTTGCGACGCGCGGGCTATCTGGTCGAACGGATCGCGGTTCGTGGCGAGGCGGGCTGAGCCTCAGCCGCCCAATGCCGCGGTCAGTGCCGTGTCCAGCGCGGCCGGGTCTGCGACGACGGTGACGAAATCCTTGAGGCTCGCATCCGCGAACCCTTCCGAGACGATCCGGTCGATCAGCACAAGCAACGGGTCCCAGTAGCCCGCGCTGTTCAGGATGAAGATCGCTTTCTCGTGCAGGCCGAGCTGGCGCCAGGTCAGGACTTCGAAGAACTCGTCCAGCGAGCCGCCGCCACCGGGCAGCACCACCACCGCATCGGCGTTCATGAACATGACCTTCTTGCGCTCGTGCATCGTCTCGGTGACGACGAAGCTCGACAGGTCGCGCTTGCCCACTTCGCGCGCCAGAAGGTGGGTGGGGATGACGCCGAAGGTCTCGGCACCCGCCGTCTGGGCTGCGCGCGCGACCTCGCCCATAAGCCCCACATCGCCTGCACCATAGACGAGCCGCCAGCCCTTTTGGGCGAGCATCCGCCCGACGGCATCCGCGTCGGCCTTGTAGCGAGGATTGGCGCCGAAGCGGGAGCCGCAATAGACGCAGACGGATTTTGCAACAGGGGGCATGAGATTTCCGGATCGGCGGAAGGCCGCTTTGACCCCTGATAGCGGGGTTGCTACTCTCGCTCAAGCGCCGGGCTGGCGTTTGGACCGGGGGCGGGCGAACCTTCGGCCGGTTGACAGGGGAGACGGATCGATGGCGGACGAAAACGGCGCGGGCGGATCGCGCTTTGGCGGCTGGGGCTGGCTTGTCGGCGGCGCGGCCGGGCTCGGCGTGGGCGCTCTTCTCTGGGTCTTCGCGCTGCAGCGGCAGCCGGAGGTGCCCGCCTCCGAACCGCTCGCCGCCGTGCAGCCCTTGCCCGAGGCGCAGCCCGCCGAGGAAAGCGCCGCCCCTGCGGCTGCAGAGCCGGCGCAGGAAACACCGGCCCCGGTGCCAGAGGCGGTGAAGGTCGTGCCCGGTTTCGATACCGTGCGGGCGGAGCCCGACGGAACCGTCCTGGTCGCGGGCACGGCGGAGCCCGGCGCCCGGATCGAGGTCATGGTCGATGCCGCCGCCGCGGGCGCGGCCGACGCCGACGCTCAGGGCAAGTTCGCCGCCTTCCTGTCGCTCGGGCCTTCGGAGAAGCCGCGTGTTCTCTCGCTGATGTCGGTGCTGCCCGACGGCACAAAGATCGCCTCGGCCGCCAGCGTGATCCTCGAACCGACGCCTGCGGCGGCGCCGACCGCCGTCGCCGAAGCGCCGGATGCCACCGAAGCACCGGCCGAACCTGCTGCCGAAGAGTCGGGCACGGAAACCGGAGCGACCGAACCTGCCGAGGCGGGTGCAGGCAGCGTCGATGTTCTGGTCGCCGATGCCGAGGGGGTGACGAAGCTTACACCCGAAATGCCGGTCCAGGGGGTCATCCTCGATACGGTCGGCTATGATGTCCTGGGCAATGTCGATATTGCCGGGCGAGGCGAAGCCCAGCAGTTCGTCCGCATCTATGTGGACAATGGCTTCCAGGTGACGGCGCCGGTCTCGGACAAAGGCAAGTGGCGGGTCAAGATGTCGGGGATCGACGCAGGCGTCCATGATCTGCGCATCGACCAGATCGACGGGGCGGGCAAGGTCACCTCGCGGCTTGCACTGCCGTTCCAGCGTGAAGCGCCTGCCAAGGTCGCTGCCGCGACCGAGGTGCCCGAGCCCTCGGCGGGTGGAGAGGCCGCGGCCGAGCCGCCTGCGCCGGAGGCCACGGCAGAGGCACCCGCGCCCGCGCCCGCATCGGTTGCGACCGAGGTGCCGGCAGAACCGGCGCCCGCCGCGCCGCCGCCGGTGACGGAGGTGCGCATCACCGTCCAGCCGGGCTTCACCCTCTGGCAGATCGCGCGCGAGAACTACGGCGACGGGGTTCTCTATGTCCGGGTCTATGAGGCCAACAAGGACCAGATCCGCGATCCGGACCTTATCTATCCTGGCCAGGTCTTTACGGTGCCGGCCGACGGCGGCTGAGTATTTCGTCCCGCCTGCGGCGGGCCGACCCGCCGGGAGGGCTCTGCCCTCCCGGACCCTCCCGAGGTATTTGGGCCAAGATGAAAGCCGTTTGCGGGCGAGTGGCCCGGCTCTGGGCGCGGTTCGGGCTCAGGTCGGCGGATTGGGGCGCCTGTCGGAATGGCGGCAGCAAGCCGCCACCTCGGGATGGGCGGCGCAGCAATCGTTCAGCACATAGCCGATGAGGCGGCCAAGGCCTGCCGTGTTCGCCATGTAGAAGACATGGCGGCTTTCCCGCCGCGCGGCGATCAGCCCCGCCTGTTCGAGGAGCGACAGGTGGAAGGCGAGGCGCGAGGGCGTCGCGCCGAGGCGGCGGGCGAGATCGCCCTGCGAGAGGCCCGCGCGGCCCGCGCCGACAAGGATCCGCACGAGCGAAAGCCGCGTCTCGTGACCGAGCGCCTGAAGGGCCGCGAGGGCTCGACTTTCCTCCATCGTTCAACTACTCATGAATCGTTGAATTGATCCTTGATAGCAACCGGACACCCGGCGATCAACAGGGCGAAGGCAGCGGAGACTGGAATGACACAAACCCGCGCGGCTGAACGGCGAAGTGCGGCACGGACCCTGAGACGGGTGGCCCCCTATCTTTGGCCTGAGGGCGAGGCCTGGGTGAAGCGGCGGGTCGTCCTCTCGCTGCTTGCGCTCCTTCTCGCCAAGGTCGTCTCGGTCTCCACCCCCTTTTTCTACAAGGCGGCTGTCGATGCGCTGAACGGTAGCGCGACGGCCGATCCGTCCTGGCTTCTGGCCGCGGGCGCAGTCGGGCTGACCATCGCCTATGGTCTTGCCCGGCTCGGCTCGGTCGGCTTCAACGAACTCAGGGACGCGATCTTCGTGCGGGTCGGGCAGCGGGCGCTCAGGAAGCTCGCGCTGGAGACCTTCACTCATATCCACCGTCTGTCGATGCGCTATCACATCACCCGCAAGACCGGCGGCCTGTCCCGGATCATCGAGCGTGGCGTGAAGGGTGTCGAATTCCTTCTGCGCTTCATGCTTCTGTCGATCGGGCCCTTGGTCCTGGAACTTTCCATGGTCACGGTGATCTTCGCGCTTCTCTTCGACTGGCGCTATGCGGCGGTCGTGGTGATCACCATCGCGCTTTACGTGACCTATACGTTCAAGATCACCGAATGGCGGGTGAAGATCCGCCGCAAGATGAACGAACAGGACACGGATGCGAACCAGAAGGCGATCGACAGCCTTCTGAACTTCGAGACGGTGAAATATTTTGGCGCGGAGGCATGGGAGGCGGCGCGCTATGACCGGGCGATGGAGGGCTATGAGAAAGCGGCGGTCAAGACCGGGCTTTCGCTCTCGGCGCTCAACTTCGGCCAGTCGCTGATCATCACCACCGGCCTCGTGATCGTGATGGTCATGGCGGCGATGGGCGTCAGCGCGGGCGTGCTGACCGTCGGCGATTTCGTGATGGTCAACGCCTACATGATCCAGATCACCATGCCCTTGAACTTCCTCGGTACGGTCTATCGCGAGATCCGCCAGGCGCTGACCGACATGGGCGAGATGTTCGACCTGCTCGACCAGCCGGCCGAGATCGTGGACCGGCCGGGTGCGCAGGCGCTTCAAGTCAAGGGCGGCGAGGTCGTGCTCGACAATGTCTTCTTCGGCTACGAGGCGGCGCGGCCGATCCTGAAGGGTGTCAGCCTGAAGATCGGCGCGGGCGAGACGGTGGCGATCGTCGGCCCTTCGGGGTCGGGCAAATCGACGATCGGGCGGCTGCTGTTCCGGTTCTACGATGTGACGGGAGGGGCGCTGAGGATCGACGGGCAGGATGTGCGTGAGGTCACGCAGGACAGTCTGCATCACCAGATCGGCGTCGTGCCGCAGGATACGGTGCTTTTCAACGACACGATCCTTTACAATATCGCCTATGGTCGCCCCGATGCGCCACGGCAGGAACTGATCGCGGCGGCACAGGCTGCGAAGATCCATGATTTCATCATGTCGCTGCCCGAAGGCTATGAGACGAAGGTTGGCGAACGCGGGCTGAAGCTTTCAGGCGGCGAAAAGCAGCGGGTGGGAATCGCGCGCACGCTGCTGAAGAACCCACCGATCCTCCTCCTCGACGAGGCGACAAGCGCGCTCGACACCCAGACCGAGCGCGACATCCAGGACAGTCTCGCCGCGATGGGGCGCGGGCGGACGGTGATCACCATTGCCCACCGCCTGTCGACCATCGCCGATGCCGACCGGATCGTGGTTCTGGAGAAGGGCGAAATCGCCGAGATCGGCCGGCACGAGGATCTTCTGGCAGGCAGCGGGCGCTATGCGGCAATGTGGGCGCGGCAATCTGCCGAGGACAGCGTGCCTGCGCGCCCTGCAGGAGAGGATGAGGCCGAAGAGACGGCGGGATGGACAGGCTTCCGGAGTCTGCCGATTGGCTGACGGCGGACGCCGGGCGCACTTGGCAAGGCTTCGCGCTTACGTGTAAGACGGGGCGAGGATTGTACGAGGGCGTGCCGTGAGCGAGACCGACAGCTTCATTGACGAAGTGACCGAGGAGGTTCGCCGCGACCGGCTGTTTGCGCTGTTCCGCAAGTATGGCTGGATCGGCATTCTGGCGATCCTGATCCTCGTCGGCGGCGCCTCCTGGCGCGAATGGCAGAAGGCGCGGGCGGAAGCGGCCGCCCAGTCGTTTGGCGATGCGCTTGTCGCCTCGCTTCGGCAGAACGACGCCGCGGGCCGCGCTGATGCGCTGGCCGCGGTCGATGCGGGCACCGATGCAGCACGCGCTGCAATGAAAGCCTTGCTCGTCGCCTCCGAGGCGGAGGCGGCGGGCGACAAGGCGCGCGCGCTTGACGCGCTGAAGCCGGTCGCGGCGGATGCAGCGGTTCCCGATACCTACCGGCAGCTTGCCAAGTTGAAGTCGGTGCTGATCGCCGGGGCCGAGATGGACGCTGCAGCGCGTGACGCCGCCCTCGCCGAACTCGCCCAGCCCGGCGCGCCGTTCCGGACGCTGGCGATGGAGCAGCAGGCGCTGGTGCTTTTGGACGCAGGCAAGCAGGACGAGGCGGTGGCGCTGCTGAAATCGGTGGTCGAGGATGCGGAAGCGACCGGCGCGCAGGTCGGCCGGGTCGGACAGATATTGACGGCGCTCGGCGCCGGGGACCAACAGGGATAGTCCGGGCCGGGGCGCCTGCGCCTGTGGGCGCGCACGCCCCGCGACATCGGATGCACGGGCAGGAGAGGGCGGATGGCCGCGACATTGAAGACCACGACTGCGGTACTGGCGCTTGGCGCACTTCTGGCGGGCTGTGCCGAGAAGGAACTGGTGCTTGAAGGCCACCGGCAGGTGCCACGCGAGGCGGTAATCGGCGGCGAGGCGGTGGTGACCGAAGATGCGGCACCCCTTGGCGCCGGTGCGGCCCCGGTCGCGATCGCGCTGCCCGGGCAAAGCGGCGGCGACTGGACGCAAGTGGGCGGCAACGCGAGCCATTCGGGCGGCAATGCCGCCTATTCCGGGGCGCTATCGCCTGTCTGGTCGGCCAAGGTCGGTTCGGGTGACAGCCGCAAGAACCGCATCACGGCTGCGCCGGTGGTGGCGGGCGGACGTATCTTCACCCTTGATGCCGAGGAACATGTCACCGCGACCGGTACCAACGGCGGCGTCGCCTGGCAGGTCGATCTGACGCCCGCAGGCGAACGGGCCGGCGACGCGGCAGGCGGCGGCCTCGCCTTCGCCGACGGACGTCTATTCGTGACGACCGGTTTTGGCGAGCTTCTGGCGCTTGATCCCGCGACCGGCGCCGTCGCCTGGCGCCAGCGCTTCGAATCGCCGGTGGCGGGTGCCCCGGCGGCGGCAGGCGGCAAGGTTTTTGCGGTTGCGCGCGACGGGTCGGCCTGGGCGGTCGATGCGGCGAACGGCAAGGTGGCCTGGCAGGTTCCGGGCTCCTCGGCCCGCGCGGGCATCGTCGACGGATCCGCCCCGGCGGTGTCGGGCGGCACAGTCGTTTTCCCCTTCGCGACCGGCCAGCTACTGGCCATCGACATCGCCGAAGGTACGCCGAAATGGCAGGGCTATGTGGCAGGCAAGCGGGTAGGGCGGGCCTATGCCTCCTATTCCGACCTGACCGGCGATCCGGTGATCGCGGGCGGCACGCTTGTCGCGGGCAGCGCCGCCGGGCGGCTCGGTGCCATCGACATGGAGACGGGCACAACGCTCTGGTCGGCGCCGGACGGGGCGACGGGCGCAACCGTCGTTGCGGGCGGGTCAGTGTTCTTCGTCAATGATGAGGACCAGCTCGTTCGGCTCGAGGCATCGAGCGGCGCCGAGGTCTGGCGTGTGGACCTGCCCTACTTCACCAAGGACAAGGACAAAAAGCGTCGCGCGATCTTCGCCCATCACGGGCCGGTTCTGGCAGGCGGGCGGCTGATCACCGCCTCGACCGACGGGCTGATCCGCGCCTTCGATCCGGCCTCGGGCAAGGTCGTCGCCACCGCAGAGATCCCCGGCGGTGCGGCCTCTGGCCCGGTTGTGGCGGGTGGCACGCTGTATGTCCTGTCGAAATCCGGCACGCTTCACGCTTTCCGCTGACGGCAAAGCCGTGTATGGGGGCGCCTTCGAAAGAAAGATCGCGCCATGAGTTTCACGCTTGCCATCGTCGGCCGGCCCAATGTCGGCAAATCCACCCTGTTCAACCGGCTGGTTGGCAAAAAGCTCGCGCTTGTCGATGATACGCCCGGCGTGACCCGCGACCTGCGGGAGGGCGAGGCGCGTCTGGGCGATCTGCGCTTCACCGTGATTGACAGCGCGGGGCTGGAGGATGTGACCGACGACAGCCTGCAGGGCCGAATGCGGCGCCTGACCGAACGCGCGGTCGAGATGGCCGATATATGCCTCTTCCTTGTCGATGCGCGCGCGGGCGTCACCGCGACCGACCGGGTCTTTGCCGATATCCTGCGCAAAAAGAACGCCCATGTGATCCTCGCCGCCAACAAGGCCGAGGGCCGCGCGGCGGATGCGGGCGTGATCGAAGCCTGGGAACTGGGTCTGGGCGAGCCGGTGCGGCTGTCGGCCGAACATGGCGAGGGGGTGGACGAGCTCTATCACATCCTCCGCCCCCATGCCGACGCCTTCGCCGAACGCGCGGCGGCTGACGCGCCGGAGGTGGATGTCGATGTTGCGGAGGAAGAGGGCGAGGATGCCGCGCTCCGCATGCCGACCGAGGCGAAACCCCTGCAGATCGCGGTGATCGGGCGGCCGAACGCCGGAAAATCGACCCTGATCAATAAGATCATCGGCGAGGACCGGCTTTTGACCGGGCCAGAGGCCGGGATCACCCGCGACGCGATCTCGGTCAAGTCCACGTTCATGGGCACGCCGGTCCGCATCTTCGACACGGCGGGGATGCGCAAGAAGGCGCGAGTGACGGAGAAGCTGGAGAAGCTCTCCGTCTCCGACGGGCTGCGGGCCGTGCGCTTCGCCGAGGTGGTGGTGGTGCTTCTCGACGTGGGTATCCCGTTCGAACAGCAGGACCTGCGCATTGCCGACTTCGCCGAGACCGAGGGCCGCGCGGTGGTGGTGGCCGCGAACAAATGGGACCTGGAGGACGACAAGACCGAGAAGCTGAAGGAACTGCGCGAAGCGTTCGAGCGGCTTTTGCCGCAGCTTCGGGGCGCGCCGCTCGTCACCGTCTCGGCCAAGACCGGCAAGGGGCTCGACCGCCTGCACGCGGCGATCATGAAGGCCTATGACGTCTGGAACCGCCGCATCTCGACCGCGAAGCTGAACCAGTGGCTTGGCGCGATGACCGAGGCGCATCCCCCGCCCGCGCCCGGCGGCAAGCGCATCAAGCTGCGCTACATGACACAGGTGAAGACCCGTCCCCCGGCCTTCGTGGTGATGACGAACCATGCCGAGGATCTGCCGGAAAGCTATGCGCGCTATCTGGTCAACGGGTTGCGCGCCGATTTCGACATGCCGGGCACGCCGATCCGCCTGACCTTCCGCGATCAAGGCGACAAGAACCCCTACAAGAACAAGAAGTTCCACACACCGTCGCGGCTGAGGAAACACAAGGAAGGCACGAACCGCCCCGACTATCGCAAGAGTTAGGGCCAAGCCTCGGCCAGGATCCAGTCACGGCGCTCGATGAATTCCTGCTTCTGCAGAAGCTCCTCGATCCGCGCTGCATGCGCGCTGCAGCAGGCTTCGTGCAGCGCCATCAGGCCCGCGTCGCTTTCGTAGCGGTCGCGATGGTAGGCCTTGGCGCGGCCGAGGCGGGCGCCATAGTCGCCTGACGCTTCCTCGTTCTTGTTGCGCACCCGCCAGTAGGCGCGCGACACCTGCTTCTTCGCGATCACGACGTCGCCCCGGTACATCTTGGCAAGATAGCTGTTCAGCGATCGCAGCGCGAAATGCTCCAGCCGAACAAGATCGTAGGTGCCGCGGCAGTCGAGACCGTTCTCGCCTCGGTCCGCAGGCAGCGTTGCCTGGTCGCGCCCCGATCCGTCGAGCCAGCGCACCGGACCCTGATCGCTGAACATGTCAGGGCGATGGTTGCGCAGCCGTTCGACTTTCTCCGACAGCCGCACGATACTCTTCACCCCGCGGCGGGACTTCATCTTTCCCGGGCGCATAGTCTGATGCATCGGGAAGAGGTCGAGCAGCCAGCCGCGTTCATAGCCCTTTTGCCCGCTCGCACCGTGATTGACTTCGGAAACCGACAGCACGTCGAAGGCACCGATCGCAGCGAACAGATCGGTCAGCCGCCCTTCGCCGACGCGGATGTTCAGAAACTCGTCGACATCCATCGAGATGAAAAAGTCCGCCTCGCGCATCTGCCTCAGGTGATGGGCATAGTTCAGCGCGGTGGGCTGGAACGCGGTTTCGCCGGTGGATACGGCCGGGTTCGGCAGATGGACCAGTTCGCCCATGTCTTGCAGCCGGTCCAGCAGCCGGTCGGTGCCGTCGGTGCAGTCGTTGGTGAAGACGACGAGATCGGTCACGCCGATGGACTTGTGCCATGCGAGCCACTCTAGGATGAACGGGCCCTCATCCTTCATGCAGGTCGCGATAAGAGTGCGAGGTGCTGCGATCGGCCAGGGACGGAAGCTGCGGGGCGGCAGGAAGGAACCTGTCATGCGTTATGCCTCGCGCTCGAAATGTCTGCCGACGCCGGACGGGTCATTGCCCGGTGCGAGCCGAAAGCCCCTGACATTCAGGAGCGCGTGGATCCAGGTCGCATGCGGTGTGCCATAACCCTTGGGGTGGACCTTCAGGGAAAGCGTACGCACCGTGCCGAGGTCTGCCGCATCGAAGGCCCCCATTTCGGCGGCGCCGATGTCACAAACGATAGCGGTCGGCGACAGTTCCGCCAGCAGGTCCGCGATGGGGTACTGCGGCACTTCCACGACTTCGGCCCAGTCAACGAAGTCGGTGTGCGTCGAAGAATCCCAGAAATTCGGCTGAATGCGGAACGGGATGGCGTGGTTCTCAACCACGCGCTCCACGTCGGCAGAAAGCGCCGGGACGGTCGAAAGATGCCCGAGCTCCGCGCTATTGACGGTCGTCCCATCAGACACGTCCACCGGTCCAGCGGCAAGCGCGCGGTCACCACCCTTCGGTCGCTTCTTCGTTTTGTCCGCGGGCGCCATGCTCAAACTGCACCGAGCTGTCACGCGACTATTCTTCGCGCCGACCGGCAGGTCAAGGACACTTGATCAGACAAGTTCGCCCGCAGGCGTCAGCCGCGACCGGCCGCCAAGCCAGGGCGACAGCGCCTGCGGCAGCAGGACACCGCCGTCCTCGGTCTGGCCGTTTTCCAGAACGGCGATCAGGCACCGGCCAACGGCAAGACCAGACCCGTTCAGCGTATGGACGAATTCGGGCTTGCCGCCACCTTGGGGCCGGAAGCGCGCATTCATCCGCCGCGCCTGGAAATCGCCGCAGACCGAGACGGAGGAGATTTCGCGGTAGCTGTTCTGCCCCGGCAGCCAGACCTCCAGATCATGGGTCTTCTGCGCACCGAAACCCATGTCGCCGGTGCAAAGGACTATGGTGCGGTAGGGCAGGCCCAGCCGTTCCAGCACCGCTTCCGCGCATTTCGTCATCCGCTCATGTTCAGCAAGCGAGGTGTCGGGCGTGGTGATCGACACCATCTCGACCTTCTCGAACTGGTGCTGGCGCAGCATGCCCGCCGTATCCTTGCCCGCGCTGCCCGCCTCGGAGCGGAAACATTGGGTGTGCGAGGTCATGCGGATCGGCAACGCGGCTTCCTCTAGGATATCGCCCGCGACCGTGTTGGTCAGCGTGACCTCCGACGTCGGGATCAGCCACCAGCCATTGGTGGTCTGATAGCTGTCCTCCGCGAACTTCGGCAACTGATTGGTGCCATACATCGCCTCTTCCTTCACGAGGACGGGGGTCATCGTCTCGGTCAGGCCGTGTTCGCCGGTGTGCAGGTCGAGCATGAATTGCGCCAGCGCCCGGTGGATGCGCGCGACCGCGCCCTTGAGCACCACGAAGCGGCTGCCGGAAAGCTTGGCGGCGGTTTCGAAATCCATCCCCGCCTTCACGCCCGGAATGTCGTAATGTTCACGCGGTCGGAAAGAAAAGGTGCCGGGCGTCCCCCAGCGGCGGATTTCCCGGTTGTCCTGCTCGTCCTTGCCGTCTGGAACCTCGTCCAAGGGCAGGTTCGGAATGGTCAGCAGAAGCTGGCGCAGTTCCTCGTCCTTCGCAACCGCCTCTTCGCCAAGGCGCGCGATCTCGGCCTTCTTTTCGGCAACAAGCGCACGCAGGCGCTCAAACTCCGCCTCATCGCCGCGTGCCTTGGCTGCCCCCACCTCCTTGGATGCCGCATTCTGCGCCGCCTGCGCGGTTTCCGCCGCAAGGATCTGCGCGCGCCGCGCCTCGTCGATCGCGAGGATCGCAGACGACATCGCTTGCGACCCCGGGCGCCGCGTCAGGCGGCGGTCGAATTCAGCGGGAGTGTCGCGGATGGCGCGGATGTCGTGCATGGGGATCACCTGTCGATTGCGGCCCGATATATGCCCGATGGGCGCCACGAGGAAAACCGCAAAATCATCGCGCCGCGCTGCATGAGACAGCTCGGTCGCTGCCTACCGCCCCCTAGATACGTCCGGTAACACAAAAATCGATCGCCGCACCATCATCCGCCCTTCGCCTCTTGCCGCCTACCGACTTAGCCATTAAACGGGTCGGCGGAGTGGTGGCCGAGTGGTCGAAGGCACACCCCTGCTAAGGGTGCAGACGGGAAACCGTCTCGAGGGTTCGAATCCCTTCCACTCCGCCACATACTATTGTTATTAATACTATAATTTCTGATTTTCGATCCCCACCCCTCATAGAACCGCACAACTCAAAAACGCTTTAGGCACACGCTTCTTTGTTGTGGGCGCCAGACCGATGATGCGGTTTGCCGTGCACGCTTGGCCTTCGACAACGGCCCTAAGCGGACCTTCGACCTGTCATGGCTAGCCTATCCGAAGTCGCCGCGCTGCTAGCCAACTGGCCAGTGCCATAAAGCCCGCTGTGCCAAGGCAAAGGGGCAGCCCGCCGATCTGATAGCTTAGGCCCGAGAGCAGCGTCCCGATCAGCCTCCCCGCCGCATTGGCCATGTAATAGAACCCCACGTCCCGCGTGATCCGCTCGGCTGACCCGAAGGCGAGGATCAAGTAGGAATGGACTGATGAATTGATTGCAAAGACAAAGCCGAAGAGAAGAAGCCCGCAGATCAGCGTCGCGGTCAGCAAGCCCGAAGTCTCTCCTGCCGCCCAGGCAGCCCCGGCCAGAAGGAACGGGATCGGCACCAGAAACCCGGCCCAGCGGATCGCCTTTCGAACCGTCTCGGCGTCGGGCTGTGACTTGCCGCCAAGAATGCGCGGGGCGGCGGCCTGTACCCCGCCATAGGCGATGATCCAAAGCGCCAGGAACCCACCGATCAAGAAGAAAGCTTCGCGCCGCCCCTCTGGCGTCCCATCGGACAGGACGGCCTGGAAATAGACCGGGATGCCGACGACGAACCAGACGTCCCGCGCGCCGAAGAGGAATAGGCGGGCAAGGCTTAGCCGGTTCACCCGCTTGTCCTTTGACTGCCAGCCGCCCCAGGCTTCCTCTGACTTCATCTTCCCCGGCAGGCCTGCAGGCAGGAACAGGGCCACGGCGAATAGGATCACCGCGAGCACCACCGCCATCCCCCAGACCGCACCTTCTAACCCCGCCAGCGCCAACAGCGCCGCGCCCAGAAAGAACCCAAGCCCTTTCACCGCGTTCTTCGACCCGGTCAGCACTGCCACCCAGCGGAAAAGGCCCCCCTCCACCTTGGGCGCAAGCAGCTTGACGGCGGATTTCGACGACATCTTCGCCAGGTCCTTGGCCACCCCCGAGACGCCCTGCACCGCCATCACGAAGGCGACTGACGCCGCGACACCCCATGAAGGGTCCAGCTGCGCCAGTGCCACCAGCGCGCCGATCTGCAGCGCCAATCCACCATACAACGTCGCCGCCAGCCCGAACCGCGCCGCCAGCCAACCGGCGGCAAGGTTTGTCACGATCCCCGCCAGTTCATACAGCAGGAACAGCCAGGCTAGCTGGATCGGCGTGAAGCCCAGCGAATTGAAGTGCAGCAGCACCAGCATCCGCAAGGCGCCGTCCGACATCATAAAGGCCCAATAGGCCGCCGTCACCGCCGCATAGGCCCGGATCGGGTTCGCAACCGTCACATCGACCCCGCCACCATCCGCACGATGTCTGCCAGGCGGCAGGCATAACCCCATTCGTTGTCGTACCAGGCATAGACCTTCACCTGAGTGCCGTTGATGACCATGGTGGACGGCCCGTCGACGATGGACGACCGCGGATCGTTGGTGAAGTCCGAGGACACCAGCGGACGGGTCTCGAACCCAAGGATCCCTTTCAGCGGCCCTGCCGCAGCATCGGCGAAGAGGGCGTTCACCTCTTCTACAGTCGTCGCCCGCTCCACCTCGAACACGCAGTCGGTGAGGGAGGCGTTGAGCAGCGGCACCCGAACCGCATGACCATTCAGCCGACCCTTCAGCTCGGGATAGATCAGCGTGATCGCCGTGGCCGATCCGGTCGTCGTCGGGATCAGGTTCATCAGCGCCGACCGCGCCCGCCGCATGTCCTTCGCCGGGCGGTCGACGATTGTCTGGGTGTTGGTCACGTCATGGATCGTCGTGATCGACCCGTGCCGAATCCCGATCCCCTCATGGATCACCTTGACCACCGGGGCGAGGCAGTTCGTCGTGCAGCTTGCCGCCGTAACCAGCCGTTGTGACCCGTCATACAGCTGATGGTTCACCCCATAGACCAGATTCAGCGCGCCTTCATCCTTGGCCGGAGCACTGACGACGACCTTCTTCACCCCCGCTGCATAATAGGGCGCGACCTTGACCGCCGTCTTGAAGACCCCCGTACAGTCGATCACCAGATCAACACCCATTTCGGCCAATGGCAGCGCCTCGATGGTCTTCTCATGGTTGAGCCGGACCTTCCTGCCATCCAGCACCAACGCCCCCTCGCCCGCCGCAACGGGCGTCCGCCAGCGGCCATGAACGCTGTCGAACTCCATCAGCAGGGCATGCTGTTCGGCATCCCCCACGGGATCGTTCACCAGCACGATCTCGCCCCCCGCGCCCGTGTCGATCAGGTCGCGGAGCGCAAGCTTTCCAATCCGGCCCAGGCCATTCAGCGCAATGCGTGGCATCGGTCAGGCCTTCTCTTGCGCGTCCAGGCCGATGGCGTCGACGCGGGACTGCAGGGACAGACGGCTCAGGCTTTCGAACGGCAGTTCCACGAAGGCCGCGATCCGGCGGAGCAGGGCGGCATAGGTCTGGGCGAAGACCAGCGCCTTTTCGGCGTCGGTCCCCGTTGCCTTCACCGGGTCCGGCAGCCCCCAGTGCCCGGTGATCGGCTGCCCCGGCCAGGGCGGGCATTCCTCCGCCGCCGAGGTGTCGCAGACGGTGAAGACGAAATCCATTACGACCGAGCCCGGCTTCTGGAACTCGGACACATGCTTGGACCGCAGGCCGCCGATTTCGTGCCCGTTGCGCTGCAGCACGTCCAGCGCCATCGGGTTCGGCACAGTATCGGCGCGATATCCGGCAGAGAACGCCTGGAACTTGCCCTTGCCCAGATCGCGCAGAAGCGCCTCGGCAAAGATCGACCGGGCCGAGTTGCCCGAACAGATGAAGAGCACGTCGAAATCGGTATCCCGCATGGCAGGGTCCTTTCCTGAAGTGATGGAGGCCAGGAGGTCAGGCCGCGCTCGGCCCACGTCCAGCGCGAGGTAGCCGATCAGCGCCTCAGTGGCGTCAAGATCGACCGCATAGAACAGCGACCGGCCCCGCCGCTCGACACCTACCAAGCCAGAAGCTGTAAGGTCGGCCAGGTGGTGCGATAGAGTATTCTGTTTGAGGCCTAGCGCCTCGGAGATCTCGGTAGGGCGCACGCCTTGCGGGGCAAATCGCATCAGCAGGCGAAGAACGGCCAGCCGACCCGGATGGCCGAGCGTGGCGAAGGCAAGAGCAGCGCGATTCCGTTCCATAATTCCCGATTACTGGAATATTCCGTGGTGTCCAATGAAGGTTCTATGACAGTGGCCGGACGCGCCAATTCTCACTAGCGTCGATAATCTGGTTCAGGGCGAAGCGCCTTGGTCTGGCTTAGGACAACTCGACATGTGTTCAGCCGTTTAGCCCCGTGACTCAAGTTTCGAAGAGAAGGGGGCGATTATGAAGATTCTTCTTCGGCTGAACGAAAAGCTGATCGGGAATACATCCCGTAACAGTTGAATGCGAACGTCCACTGTCCGCCCGATGCGTCCTCTCGGTCACTCTCGGCCCCTAGCTGCCCTTCGGACACCCGGCCATCCCCGCGAGATGTCGCACACCTCATCGCCTCTCCCCATGGCTTGATTCAGGTCATCGACGCGGTCCGTCGTTGGTGCAATGGGATAAGCGTATGAAAACGATAGTGAGGCTGTAGCCGTGGCGACCGCCGATCCTCTCGCAGACACGACTCGATTCCTGTTCTTTACCGGCAAGGGTGGGGTCGGCAAGACGTCGCTCAGCTGCGCTATCGCGCTTTCGCTGGCTGATGGCGGCAAGCGGGTCCTTCTGGTCAGCACCGACCCGGCCTCGAACCTGGACGAGATGCTTGGCGTGGCGCTTGCAGATCGGCCGACCGCGATACCCGGCGCTTTGGGCCTTATGGCCATGAACATCGACCCGGACAAGGCTGCCGAGGACTACCGATTGCGCGTGATCGACCAGCTTGGGCCTACTGCAGACGAGGTGGATCGTGCCACCGTGCGCGAGCAGCTTTCGGGCGCATGCACCACCGAGATCGCAGCGTTTGACGAGTTCGTGGGGCTTCTGGCGGGGGATGCGAAGGGCTTCGACCACGTGATTTTCGACACGGCACCGACTGGGCACACGCTGCGGCTCCTCAGTTTGCCGCGAGCCTGGACGGGGTTTCTGCAGGGCAATGACCGGGGGGCATCCTGCCTTGGGCCGCACTCCGGGCTGAAGATGCAGGAGGAACGGTTCCGCACCGCCTTGCAGGCGCTGGCCGATCCCGACCAGACAGCAATCGTCCTTGTAACACGGGCAGATCGCGGTGCCGTACGTGAGGCAGCGCGGACCTCGGACGAGTTGCGCGCCCTGGGCCTTTGCAATCAGCGGCTGGTGATCAACGGCGTCTTCCGCGCCTCGGTCCATGGCGACCCGGTGGCCGAAGGTCTGGCGCGGGATCAGGCGGCGGTGATCGCGGCGCTGCCTGAGAACCTGGCCAAGCTGCCACGGGACGAGGTGCCGCTGCGGTCGTTCGACATGGTGGGCCTGCCCGCCCTTCGGGCCTTGTTCCGCGACGAGGTTCCGGCGGCAGGAATGACTGTTGCCGATGGGATCGATGGCGCGGGGCTGGACACGATGGTCGACGACCTGGCCAAAGCCGGGCGCGGGCTGGTCATGGTCATGGGCAAGGGCGGCGTCGGCAAGACGACGGTCGCAGCCGCCGTGGCCGTGGGCCTGGTGAAGCGCGGCCACAAGGTGCATCTGACGACGACCGACCCCGCCGCCCATGTGGCGCTGGTGGTGGATGGCAGCCTGCAGGGGCTGGCGGTCGACCGGATCGACCCGGTCGCCGAAACCGCGCGCTATGTCGAGAAGGTCATCGCCACCAAGGGCCGCGACATGGACGAGGCCGACCGGGCTCTCTTGCGCGAAGACCTCGCCTCGCCCTGCACCGAGGAGGTCGCGGTGTTCCACGCCTTTTCCCGCATCGTCGCCGAGGCGCGGGGAGCCTTTGTCGTGATGGATACGGCGCCCACGGGCCACACGCTTCTGCTGCTGGACGCGACGGGGGCCTATCACCGCCAGATGACGCAGGACATGGGCACCGCACAGGGGCGGATCATCACGCCGCTGATGCGGTTGCAGGACCCGGACTATACCCGGGTGATCCTTGTGGCTCTGCCCGAAACGACGCCAGTGTCCGAGGCAGCCAGCTTGCAAGAGGACCTTCGCCGCGCGAAGATCGAGCCCTGGGCCTGGGTGGTGAACCGGTCACTGGCCCGGACGGGAACGCGCGATCCGCTGCTCCAGCGCCGCATCGCCGGAGAGGCGGCACAGATCGCCCGCCTCAAGGGCGGTCTGGCGCGGCGGATGTTTCTGCTGCCCTTTCAGGCCGAGCCGCCGGTGGGCATTTCGAAGCTGTTGACGCTGACCTGAGCCGCCTCAGGCTGGCAGACGAACCACGCCCGCAAGGCACCAGTCGGCGACCGCCTCGGCATTGGTGGGAAGACCCTGGATGTCTTCCTCGGCAAATGACAGAAGGGCCGCAAGGTTCAGCCCGTTCACCCCGACAAGCACCGGCAAGCCGCGATGCAGGGCTTCGGCGATCACCGGAGCAAGCCCTTTGCCTTCGGCTTCGCGCTTGCCGAACTTGTTGACGATCAGGATGTCTGCGCCGTCAAGCCTGCGTTCGACTTCATGCACGGTCTGTTCCAGCGCGCCGCTGTCAAGAATGCAGCCACGCGCCAATTCGCCCCGGTCCTCGCTGATGCGGACGACAGGGCCATCGGGCAGCACCCGCAGGTCCATGTCGCATTTCTTACGGTCGGGGCGTTCGTGGTTCGACTGCACGGTTCCGGCAAGTCGCAGGCTCCTTGCGGTCAGCCTGTCCGCGACCTCGGCGATCAGTTGGTCAGTCCGTCCCCTGCCCTGCAGGCTGACATAGGCTATGCGCATCTGCCTCTCCAATGCGGAGCGGCCCGCCCGGAGTGACCGGACGGGCCTGGTCTTCAGAGTTCCACTTCCCACGACTTGTAGGACACCCGCGCCGCAGCCGGGGTCGCATCCGAAATCTTGCGGATGTTGGCCCAGGTCTGCTTGTAGTTCGGCAGGATCAGCTCGTTGGTACCGGCGTTGATGACGTTGCCCTGCGCGCCATTCGGCGCCCCGAAGACCATGAAGGTCTCGTTCTTCCGCGCGGTCGGTTCGGGATAGGCAAGCGCCTGAGTGGCACCGACGTCGTTGAACACTTCGACCATGTCACCTGGTTTGAGGCCAAGTTCGGTCATGTCGTCGGGATGGATCTGGATGAAGGGGACCGGCAGGCGGTCCATCACGAAGTCGTTCTTCTGATCAAGGAACCAGTTCTGCCAGTTCAGGTTCGCCCGCCCGTTGTTGATCAGGAAGCGGTGGTTCGCTTGCTGCTGCGCCTTGCCGGGCGCTTGCAGACCCCGCCAAGAGCCGAGGCAGAACAGGGCTTTGCCGTCCTCGCGGCCGTGGCGCGTGAAGACGCCGTCCTCATACAGCCGCTTGGTTCCGACCAGCGCGCCGTTCTCGTAGCCCTTGACCGGCTCCTGCACGCCGTTGTTGCCCGCCGCCCGCAGGCGTTCGTAGGTCACCTCCGGGTTGCCGGAGTTGTAGCCGTCCATGAAGGCGTCTTCCTCGGTCTTCCAGTCAAAACCCTTGAACTGATCGGCGTATTCGGCGCGGCCATCCTCGCGCAGCACCCGTTCCAGATGGTTGGCCAGCCGGGCCGCGATGATGCAGTCGGGCTGGGCCGAGCCGGGGGCATCCATGTATTTCTCGACCAGCCGCAAGCGACGTTCACCGTTCATCGAGGTCAGGTTCATCTCGCCCGATTCCACCGCCGGAAGGATCACATGCGCGGCCTGGCCGATCTGGCTGTGGATGATGTCGACGTTGACCGAGAAGATACCGCCCGCGTTGATCGCGCCGACGATGGCATCGACCAGTTCCTCGCGCGTGGCCCCGGCACGGGCATCCATCGCTTCCTTCACCATGTTGGTGCGCCGGTTGTAGACCCGCTTGAACTCGGCAGCGTTGAGCGTGGTCTTGTAATGGTCGTTGGCCCAGATGTGGTGGACCTTGCCGCCGCCCGCGATGATCAGCTGGTCGATGTAGGGGGCAGGGCGCCCGACATGGGCGTCCGAGGGGCGGAAGTAACCCTCCTGGTGGCCTCCCAGACGGCAGACGCCACCGCCTTCGCGGCCGATGTTGCCGGTCGCCAGACCGATGTTCACCAGGGCGCCGATGACGCGGTAGTTGTCGTTGCCCCAGATGATGCCCTTCTCATAGCCGGTCACCGTCTTGCGACGGCTGCCGTCGTCCTTGGGCTTGGCGATCCACTCGGCGGCCTGGATGATCTGCGCCTCAGACAGGCCAGTGACGGCCGCGCCATCTGCGAGGCTCATCTTGCAGGCCGCTTTCGCCGCCTCGAACGACCCCAATGCCGCCGGATGCGCGGCGTCTTCGGGCACCGCCACGTCGCCCTGGAAGGTCGACGTGGCGATGAAGTTTGCGTCCACCCAGCCTTGATCGGCGATGTAGGTGAAAAGCGTGTTGAAAAGCGCAAGGTCCGACCCGCTGGCAATCGCCAGATGCAGCACGTTCTCGGCGCCCGCGACCTGTTCGCAGCTGTCCACCGTCACGGTGCGGCGGGGATCGACGACGATCACCTTCGCCCCGTTCTGCATCCCCTTGACCATATGGTTCAGGTACAGGTTGGTCTGACACTCCATCGGGTTGGTGCCGACCAGCATGATCGTGTCGGCAACCTGATAGTCCGAGTAGGAGTAGTTCAGCTCGTCCACACCCATATCGCGGGTGCTGTGCACTTCCGAGTTGTAGGCGGGGCGGTTGTGGATTCGGCAGTGCTTCACCTTCATCGCGCCAAAGTAGAGCTTGCCGGTGCCCCAGGTGTTCTCGTAGCCACCCGCGCTGCCACCGTGGTCGAACATGGACACGTAAAGATCGTTCTCGCTGTCCTTGTCGATCACGCGGGCCGTCACCCGGGCGACAAGGTCCAGCGCGTCGTCCCAAGATGTCGGCTGCCAGGTGCCATAGCGCCAGACCATCGGCTCGGTCAGGCGTTGTGCCTGCGTGCCGGTGATGTCCGACCGCCGGTTCTCGGCCATCCGCGCACCGCGCACCGAGCCAAGGCCCGAGTTCACCTCGCAGGCCACGTCCGGCTTGATGACCAGATGCACGTCCTGGCCGTTCTGCTTGACCACGTTGTACATCGAGGGCGCATACCAGGCCTCGGTCTCGGCGCCCTGCTGCTTGGACAGATCCTCGCCGATCCAGTTGCTGTCGACCCTTCCTTGCGTCTTCAAGGGCCAGGTATAGGCTTTGTAGCCACAGCCGACGATGCAGTAGTGGCAGGTGACGTTGTGCTCCTTGGCGCCTGCGGGAATGATCGGCAGGCGGTCGATGTTGCGTTTGTAAGCCATGATCGCCCCCTTACCCTTGCAGCACGTTGGACAGGCGGCCGTAGATCAGCTCGTCTGCACCGGTCGCATAGATGTCGCCCTTGTCGTCCACCTGCAGCGCGAACTGCGGCAGGTTCTGCGTGGCATGGCCCCAGACCTGTTGGCCGCCCTTTTCGCAATCGAAGCGGCTGAAGTGCCCCGGGCAGTTCAGCGTCTTGTCGGCCCCGTGGTAGGACATCACAAAGCCCTTGTGCGGGCAGAGGACCGAATAGGCGACGATATCGCCGTCCGGCCCGGCACCGCCTTCCACCGCCGTGCCCAGCTTGAGCAGGATCCCGGGGCTGTCGGCGTCCGGATAGCCGATGTCCATCGGCTCGTTCACCTTCAGATCCGCGATGTTGCCAAGCTTGGTGGACGGATAGTCCAGCATGGCAAGTGACTGCGCCTGTGCCTGCCCTGCGGGCAAGACCGTTGCCGCCGCAGCTCCTGCCGCGCCGAGAACCCCCCCGCGCAGGAACTGGCGGCGGCCGACATCGACCAACCGGTTGCATTTCATGGTGGCTAACCTCCCTTGGCTCCCTTTTGTCCAAGGCTAGCGCAGGCGCGGCCTGCACCGGGCGTCGATGATGGCCCTGCTGCAACGCGGCAAGTGGTTCTGAAACTGCACTATTTTTGGGCGTTCGGATTTCCGAACATGGGTCAGCCTTCAGAGGCCAAGCTTCTGCATCTTCTCCCAAAGCGTCGTCCGCGAAACCCGCAGAAGCCGCGCCGCTTCGCCGACCTGCCCATGGGTCCGGTCGAGTGCCGCCATGATCTGCGCCTTTTCCGCAGCATCGCGGACTTCGGAAAGGGGGCGCATCGCCTCGTCGGCCGCGCGTTCCGGGAAGAGGTCGGCGGTCATCACCATCCCGCCTTCCGCCGTCTCGACGGCCCGCATCAACCGGGCGCGCACCTCGCGTCCGTTACCGGGCCAGCCATATGCCCGGATCGCCTCTTCCGCCGTGGCCGCGATCCCGATCAGCGGGACCTGTCTGCGGGCGTTCAGGCCGGGGAAAAGCTGGGCCGCCAGCCAGACCGCGTCGTCGGGCCTATCCGCCAAGGAGGGAACGACGATTTCGTGCGACTGCAGCAGGGACAGAAGGTCGGCCCGCAAGCCCTGAGCAGCATCGTCGCGTTGCGGCCCAAGGGTGGCAATCAGCCTGAACGCTGGTGCCCTTAGGGCGGCCATCAAGCAGGCCTGCGCGGCGGGGTCCAGATCGGCGATCCCTACCACCACAAAAGTGCCCTCGCCGACCTTGTCAGTCGCCGCTTCCAGCTCCGCCGCGCCAACCCGGTCGCGCAAGGCGTTGCAGACCAAGATCGGCGCGGCGCGACGCTCGGACAGGTCATGGACGCGACGTGCCAGCCGCAGCTTGCCCAGCCCCTGAGCGCCCCGGATCAGAACTGGTGTGTCGCGGGCCGCCGCCTCGGCCACCTGGCGGTCCACGATGCGGGCAGCAGCGGTGATGCCGGTTTCGGGCGGCATCTCCTGATCCGCGCGCGGTCGCATGACGGTTGCCAGCCGGGTCAGGAACGCCGCGATGTCGAAAGGCTTGGCGATGTAGTCCGCGGCCCCCGACCGGATCAGCCGCACGGCCTGGTCAATCCCGCCCTGCCCGGTGATGAACAGGAAGGGCGGCGGATGCGAGGTGCGGGTCAGGGTGTCGTAAAGCTCTTCCCCCGTCCCGTCGGGCAGGCGAATGTCGCAGATGACCGCGTCGAGGCTTTTGCGCGGCGTGCGGATCGCGGGCAGAGCGCGGGCAATCTGGCGGTGCCACTGCACCTCGGCCCCCTCCAGCGTCAGGCGCTGGAGAAGAGAGGCCCCCATGATCTCATCATCCTCGACCAGAACGATGCGGCGGCCTTCAAGCATGGCCGGCCCCCGTCGCAGGCAGGTCGACTCGGATCACCGTCCGCCCGTCGGCCCGGTCGTGGTGCAGCGTGCCGCCAAGCCCAGACACGATGTCATGTACCAACCGCAAGCCGACACCACCACCCGGAGGCAGCGGGCCGGAGGCCAGAAGGCGCCTTAGATCGGCTTCGCCCATCGCGTTGCCCGTATTGCTGACCGCGATTGACAGCCGCTCTCCGCCATTGCTGACCTTGAGACCGACCTCTCCACCCTTTCCGGCAGCGGCCCCGGCGTTCAAGAGAAGGTTAAGCGCGACCTGTCGCACCGGCGCGGCGGGTTGGCTGGCAAGGGCCTCGGCGCCTGCCTCCACTTCCCACTCCAGCGCCAGATTGCGGCTGTGCGCCTCGGGCTCGAACAACAGCCGCAGGTCCTCGAAATCCTCGGGCCGCAAGGGTTGCCCGGCGCGGTCCAGCCGGTTCTGGTCCAGCATCGCCCGCGTGACATCACGCAGGTGCCCAAGACCGCGCTGCATCAGTTCGGCCGATTGGCGCACGACATCAGGTCGGTCGGCGTAGGTGCTGATCGTGTCTGCGGCGTTCAAGAGACCGCCCAGCGGGTTGTTCACTTCGTGTGCCAGGGCCGACGAAAGCCGCCCGAGACTGACGAAGCGTTCGCGGTCGGCGAGTCGACGTTCCGCCTCGGCCCGTTCCTCAACCGCGGTGGTCATCTGGTTGTAAGTCTCGATCAACCGCGCGAGGCCGGGGTCGCCATGGGGAATTTCGGTCGTCGGGATCGGGCGCGGAGCCCCGTCCGAGGCGTCCATCGCCTGGACGAGCGCACCGACCGGCCGAAGGATGCGCGCAACCGCAAGCCAGCCGCCAAAGGCCAGCACCCCTGTCGCCAGCGCGTTGCCGAACAGAAGCCACAGCGTCACCTGGCGCCGCTCGGCCAGAAGGTCCGTCACATCCAGCTCGGTGACGATCCCACCGATGGTTCGTCCCTGATACTGCAGGGGAGAGGTGACCCGCAGCTCGGGATCGCCCGTCATCCGCACCGCCTCCGGAGCCACGGCGCCAAGGCCGAACTCTGCCGCATCCTCGCCCACTGGCGCACGACGGGGATCGGTCGCCGCCAGCACCCGCCCCCGTTCATCCGCCACCACTGTCAGCAAGAGCCGCTGTCCGTCATTGGCTTGGCGCGCGCGGTCCAGAATGTCGTAGACCTCCCACACATCCTGCCGCAGGACGGAAGGACCGAGCGCAACCGCAAGGCCTTCGACATGCAGCCGCGCGGTTTCGGACAGGCGCGCATCCTGCACCCGGCCAAGCGCGCCCAGCACACTCTGGCTGGCGACCAGCGCAAGGACAATCATCAGCGCGGCTGTGATCAGAGGCACGCGGACAGTCACTGGCAAGTTGCGAAAGCGCGGCAATGCAATCATCCGCCAGGCAATGCGGCCATGCGTGCCGCGATGCCGTCGAACAGCGCCGGGTCCGCCGGGACAACGGCATCAAGGAACAGCAGTCGAAGAACCTCCTTGCCCTCGTCCGCCTTGTCCAGGCCTTGCAGCGCAGTCCTGCAGGACATGATGCCGGCCTCTTCCATCCGGTCGTTGCGTGCGACGAACGGCGGAAATCCCAGATCCTCGGATCGCGAAATCACCCGCGTGCGAGCCGTCAGGCCGGGCTCGACACTGTTCAGTACCTCCCAGACATAGCCATCGACGCTGCCGGACCGGGTCAGGCCCCCGGCAACCGCGCGCACGACATTGCGGTGCCCGTAGGTGAAGATCGACCGCGAAAAGAACTCCTCTGGTGTGGCTCCGATCCGGGCCAGGTCCGATGCGGTGACAAGGTAACCGGAATTGCTGTCGGGGTCCGAAAAGGCATGTGCGCCACCTCGCAGATCGGCCAGACTGGTCGCGGCATCGTCGGCAGCGACGATCAGGTAGGACTGATAGAGCGGCGCGCCCCGCCAGACCGGCACCCCCAACAACGAGAGCTGATCGCGGTGCTGCAGATAGGGATAGCCGCAGGTCCAGGCCGCATCGACCGATCCATCCAGCAAGGCGCCGGAGATTTCCTGATAGGTGCGTCGCTGCACAAGTTCGATCTCGCGCCCCATGGCCTCGCCCAAAGCGGTGCGGAGCGCGGAGATCACCGCGGCGTCGTTGTCCAGAAAGACTGGAGTCAGGGCAAAACGGAACGGCGCATCGCCTTGCGCATGCACCATGGGCGCCGCGCAGAAAGCCCCGCCCGCCAGTATTGCGCTTCGCCTAGTGAGCACTTCGTCCTCCGCAGTTTACGCTGCACTTGTCTGCACCTGTGCCAGAAGCGAGCTTGATCCTTGCAGGATGATCCGTCAAATCGGAGTTCGAGACGGCGCTGAAGCCCTGCCGACAACCAAGGACCCGACATGAGCCTCTTTGAACGCTGGCTGACCCTCTGGGTGGCCCTGGGTATCCTTGCGGGGCTTGTGCTCTGAGGCGAAAACTCGGTGGCTCCCATCGGGCGATCAAGACAGCGATGAATTGGACAGGTGTCTCGGAGCGCACAGCGAAGAACTGGTTTGCGGGGTCGCAAGGTTCGGCCGGGGAGCATCTGCTCGGGCTTCTCCGGAACTCGGACGAGGTCGCTGCCGCAGTGCTCGCGTTGTCCGGACGGTCGGAGCTGCGGGTCGTGGCGGGGCTTCACCAAACCCGTGAAACCCTGCTGCAAGTGCTCGAGGCCCTGGACGCCCTCTTGGAAGCTTCCGTGCCAGGGACGGCAGAGAATGAGTAGGCGGGTTTTCGCGCCAGGTACGCGGAACTTCTGAGTGGAGCGACGTTCAGTTCGAAGTCGCTTTGCTCGATCAAAACCGAGAAAAGTCAGAAAGTTAGGAAATCTCCCGGGGTCCCCGAGTGTTCTCGCGCGCCGCCCCTTTAGTAGAGACTGGTTCGCATTGGTCTCCCAGCACCGCCAAACGACGCAACAGGATCGAGATCATGTTCGGTCGCTTGAAGGATTGGTGCAGGGTCGGCACCCGCTACGACAGGTGTCCAAAGGTCTTCCTTTCGGCCGTCGCCCTCGCCGCAACCGTCATGTTCTGGCTATGACGCGAGAACGAGTCCTGACCCTAGCCACCGACTTGTCACATCTCAAGCCAAGTTTCCCTGACAAGACCCGCCGTTGCTCTTGCCGAGTGGCGTGGTCTCTGCGCGGCATAAGGGACAGCGTCACTGTCCTCACTGACACGAGTTCGAATTAGTCTCCTGGCACCGGACGCATAGTGGCTACAAGTTCGGCGACTTTGATGCCGAACTTGCGCATTTCGGACTTGTTCATTATGGCGCCTTCACGTGTCAGGTACATCCAGTCGGTTGCCGACAGCGTGTGGCCCCCCGAGTCTGGCGGCAGCACAATCTTGTAGCGCAGCATCACGGTCGCCCCCGACACGATGCCCTGCGCCTCACCCACGATATCATCCGCAGTTGCCGTGAACGTGTTGTCGGGGCCAAGGTTCAGATACCATTTGCGGCTTTGCTCAACACCATTGGAATAGACGAAATGCTCACTCAGCGTGCCGGTGTCTCCGTGCCATTCGCCGACCATTTCTGCAACGAAGGTATTAGTCATCTTGCCTGTCGGCCCAAAGATCACCCCTTCAGAGAGGATAGGACCCGACAGATGCTCTTTAAGGGAAAAGGCAGGTCCGGTACCGGTATAGTCGGCTGGGGTCTGGGAGCTGAAACTCAGGAAAAGGGATTTTGCAGCAATCCCCACGACGAAAAGAATCAGGATGGCAACGGCGATTTTCATAAGCTTTCTTCCTTTGAAGGCAGCGCGAGGACCATGCCAATCGCGAAAAGTTTCAGCACGCAGGGCACGGTGGCATAGGCGATATTTAGCGTGGCCAAGGCTTCCGGACTGTTGGGCTGGCCAGGGACAAAGCCGCTCTGGCCAAGCAGGGGAAGGACTGCGAATGCGGCAAATGCCAGACCGAGCTTACCTGCAAAGGACCAGATGCCGAAGGCTGTCGAGGCGTTAAGTCCGGCCGCCGTCAGCGCGACCGAGAACATGGCTGGCAGGATGACCATATCGGCGCCAAGTGCCGCCCCGGACGCGATGCAGATCAGCGCGAAACCGAACAGGTTTCCCGGCGCCAGAAAGGCCGCACCGACAAAGCCCAGAACGGCAAGTGGCATCGCTATCAGCAAGGTTTTCTTTGGCCCCACCCGATGGCTGGCCCGAGTCCAGACAGGAACGCTTAACCCTGCAAAGAGGAAGAAGAGAACCAGAAGCGGACCTGCCTTTCCTGGAAGTTCAAGGCGGTCTTCGACGAAGAACAGGAACAGGGTCGAGGTGATGGCCACAGGCAGACTGTTCACCAGCGCGATGGCGAGGAGTCTGAGCGCCCCCGCCCGGGCCATGCCGGGCAGAGACAGCCCCTCACCAATTACCGGTTTGCGGCGCCAGATCGGCCGGGTCAGAACGGCTGCAATGATCGCGATTGCGCCAAGAAGGATGCCGAATGCGGGATATCCCTGACCCGAGGCCCCCATGCCAAACAGCAGCGACGGCGCAATCGCCGCGATCACGACACCACCCAGCATGCCCCCTTCGCGATAGGCTGCAAGCGTCATGAGCTCGTGCGGGTCGGGGCGCGCGGCAAGCGTTGCGCTGCGTCCATACAGCAGGATCGTACCAAGGCTGTAGGCCGAAAACAGAAGGATGAGGACCGCCGCCAGTTCCGCGACCACATGCGGCCCGGGCCGAAGCGTGAAAAGCAGCGGAAATCCGATGGCCAGCCCAGTTGCGGCTGAAAGGGCAAACAGGCTCTGGCCACCGGACCACCGGTCGATGGCCCAACCAATGAGCGGGTCCTGCACAAGGTCGATCAGGCGGATCACCAGTAGGACGGTCCCAATCGTGCCAAGTGCAATATCAAGTTCGACCGACGCAAACCGCGGCAGATGGATATAGAGCGGGATACCGGCAGCCGCCAGCATGAGCGCATAGAGGCTGACCCGGGGGTAGACCATCATTGGCCGCGCAGTCTGCGGGTGAAGCTGGGCGACCGTGTGTCGTCGCCCAGAAAGATTGCCATGAAGCGTTGCTTGATCCGGGGATGGGACAGCGCGCACATGCGCTGGCCGTTTCGCGAGAACAGGACCTCGTCCGGGCCGTTTGAGACCGCAAGATACCGGTCGCCCCTGCCAACATCGTCGTAGCAGTTCAGCAGTTGATCCCGCAGCGGCAGCGGCCCGCCGGTGCGGCTGAATTCGCGCAATGTCGCCTCGACCAGATCGGTTTCGCTCAATCTGCGAAGGTAGGTGAGTTCCAGCGCCATGTCTTCTTGCCAGTCGAGCGCGCGGCCCGCAGGCGTGTAGAGGCGCGCCTGGTACAAGGGCAGCCCCAAAAAGCGCAGCGTCGCCTCACCGCGCATTTCGGCGCCGGGAAAGGCCGATGACACCGGAACGGCCTGCGCGATCATCGGGCAGAGCAGAAGGACGAGCGACAGCAGCAGCCTAGGCATGGGCCAGCTCCACCTGCACGACGTTGGTGTGCCCGACCGCGAAAGAGGCGGTGCAGATCTCAAGGTAGTACTTCCAGTTGCGGAAGAACGTCTCGCCGTATCCCAGTTCATCAATGCGAGACTTCTGCGCGGACATACGTTCGGACCACCGGCGGCACGTTCGGGCATAGTCCGGTCCGAATGCGAAACTGTCCCGCAGCTGAAGGCCTGCATTCCCGGCCTGTTCGGCAATCACGGTGTCGGACAGAAGCATGCCGCCTGGAAACACATATTGACGGATATAGTCCGAGGATGTCCGGTAGGTTTCAAAGAAGCGGTCGGACACTGTAATGATCTGCAAAAGCGCGCGCCCGCCCTCGGCCAGATTCCGTTTTAGAACCGAAAAGTAGCAGGGCCAGTAGCGTGCGCCGACAGCCTCGATCATCTCGATCGAGACGATGTTGTCGTACTGCCCGCGAATGTCGCGGTAGTCCATGAGCTGAATGTCGGCGCGTCCATCGAGCCTGCATTCCGCATAACTCTGCTGATTGCGTGAGATCGTGACACCGGTCACATCGCGACCATCCCCCGCCGCCTGTTCCGCAAAGCCGCCCCATCCGCAACCGATCTCCAGAACGCGCGCACCGCCGCCCAGCCGGGACAGGGCGCGGGCATTCTTGCGGTGCTGCGCGCGCCCAAGGTCATCGTCGCCGTCCGCGAACAGGCCCGAAGAATAGGTCATCCCCTCATCAAGCCAAAGTTGGTAGAATTCGTTGCCGACATCGTAATGCGACCGGATGTTGCGGGTCGCCCCGCGGCGCGAATTGGCGCGCAGCACCGTATCGACAAGGCGGAACTTCGCGCGTGTGAACGGGCCGGCATGATCATAGGCGCCCATTTCGTCCCGGTTGCACATCGCAACCGTCATCAGTGTTTCGACTGACGGCGTGTCCCACAAGCCCTGAACATAGGCCTCGCCCAAGCCGACCTGCCCATGCGCCGCCATGGCTGAGACGGCGGACCAGTCCCGTATGATCATCTCGGCCTCTGGCCCGGTCGCGCCAAATCGATGCGTGTCGCCTTCGGGCGTTCTCAGCGTCAGTTGCCCGTCACGCAGACGTTCGCAAGTCGACAGGAACTGCGATTTCAGCGCTCGGTTGGTAAGATACATCCTTTGGGTCTTTCTGCTGAGTGTCTTGGTTGATCATGCGGACAACGCGCATCGCGCTTGCTATGCCGTCTTCGTGAAAGCCGTAACGGTTATAGGCGCCGACGAACCAAGTATGGTTTTCCCCCTGCATCGCACGAACCCTGGCTTGAGCGCAAAGTGCCGACTGGTCGAACACCGGATGGGAGAAACTGACGTCGTCATAGATGTGCTCGGCCGGTATATCGCAGGACGGGTTGAGGGTTACGAACAGAGGATCGTTTTCGGGTATGTTCTGCAGCCTGTTCATCCAGTAGGTCACGCCAACCGCGCCGTCCTGAGACCGATATGCCCAACTGGACCAGCTGGCGCGCCTTCTAGGCATCTGATTGGGGTCGCGATGCAGCACTGCACGGTTTGATTGGTACCTAATCCGCGAAAGCGCATCAGCCTCCGAGCCGGTCGCCGATCCCCCCAGAATGGTGAGGGCCTGATCGGAATGACAAGCAAAGATTACCTCATCGAAATTCTCGGCCTCGCAATTGGCGGTCTTGAGGGTGACGCCAAACGAAAACCGCTCGATGCCGATGACGGGTTGTCCAGTCCGGATCCTGCATCCGCGCACGCGAAGGGCAGCTTCGATGCGTCGGACATATTCGATACTCCCGCCTTTCACTGTCCACCATTGGTGCTGGCTGCTGCCGGCCAGCAGAGCATGATTCTTGAAAAAGCGGATCAAAGAACGCGCCGGAAACCGTCCGACATCCGTGGAGGGTGTCGACCAGATCGCCCCACACATTGGCATAAGATAATAGTTTCGGAACCAATCACCGAAACGGAGTTCATCGACGAGTTCGCCGATTGTTTTATCGTCGCAATCAGCCGCCAGTTCCGCCTGCTTCCCGAACCGGACGATGTCGGCGATCATCCGGTAATATGCGGGTCGCAGGATGTTGCGCTTCTGCGCGAGGATGCTGCGCATATTGTTCAGGCCGTATTCGATCCTGCCATTGTCGATACTTGCCCCGAAGCTCATCTCGCTCTTGATGACCGGGACATCGAGTTCGCGGAAAAGCCGGGTCAGGTTCGGATAGGTTACGTAATTGAACACGATGAAGCCGGTATCGACCGGCTGGTCACCGTTTCTTCCGGCAAGGACCGTGCGTGCATGCCCCCCAAGACGATGCGCCGCCTCGAACAAGGTCACGTCATGGTCTGGCGATAGGTAATAGGCTGCCGACAGGCCCGAAATTCCGCTGCCGACAATCGCGATCCGCTTCCGGCTCGTGCTCTGGTGATCAAACACATTTCTCATCCCACCGTGCTTTTCCAAAGGAATACGCAAGAGTTCCGGATCTGGATCAATGAATGCAGCAGCCTGATCAGGTTATATGATCCAAAACCGAACGCCGGTCGTATACTGATCGTCATGATTGAGCACATTCAGGGTCAGACGACACATGCACGGCGCGGAGCGTTGAAGAACGCCTTCCGCTACTCTGTCGACTACATTCTGTGCGACAGCGACGCGAAAGAGCGTCCTTGGCTCCTGTCACGCAACCGGTTCAATCTCTGGTCTCTCTGGGACCGGCACAATGGCGGGCGGCGAAAAGCGGGAAGCGGTTTCCATTGGTTCCGAAAAGAGCTCACAAAACGCCAGTTCCCGCTTGCGGGCGCGCGCCTGCTGCTGCTGACTCAGCCAAGCTTTCTGTGGTTTCACTTCAACCCGGTCAGCTTCTGGATCGCGACGAGGCAGGGCGTGCCCTGTGCCTTCATCGCCGAGGTCAACAACACGTTCGGCCACAGGCACTGCTATTTCTGCGCGCATGACGATTTCCGTCCGATCGCCGCAAGCGACACGGTCACTGCCACCAAACTGATGCACGTGTCGCCATTTCAGAAGGTGGCAGGTCAATATCGGTTCAAATTCGCCTTATCCGAAGACGCCATCCGCATACGGATATTCTACGGAAACGGTGAGGACGGCGTGATCGCGACCCTCAGCGGCGCCCGCCGTCCAGCCACCAGCATGTCATTGTTCTGGGCCGCCTTCCGCCGCCCGTTCGGCGCGGGGCGGGTCGTGGCGCTGATCCATTGGCAGGCGGTGGTACTCTGGTGGAAACGCGCGCCGTTTCTCAAAGCACCTCCACCACCCATAGCACTGGTTTCCAACAGCTCGACAGTGCAGGAGCGTAGGAAGTGACGGGGCTCGCTGGCAAGACTTACTGGCTCGTTGGGGCAAGCGAAGGCCTTGGCCGGGCTTTGGCGCGGCATCTGGACCGCGATGGCGCGCGACTGGTCCTGTCGGCGCGGGACGAGGCGCGGCTTAACTCACTCGCAGCCGAACTTACCGGGGCACGCGTCGTTGCGTTCGATGTGACTGATCAACAGTCTGTGCGGCGCGCGGTCGCCTCGGTAGGCCCGTTCGACGGTGTTATCTACAATGCGGGCGCCTATGCACCGCTGCGGGCAACCGACTGGGATACAGATGCCGCTCTGGCAATGTGCGACGTGAACTTCATCGGTGCGATGCGCGTTATGGGCGAGGTCGTGCCGCAAATGGTCCGCACGGGGCGTGGAGACATCACCTTGATCGGTTCGCTGGCCGGGTATCGGGGCCTACCCGCCGCGATCGGCTACGGCGCCAGCAAGGCCGCGCTGGTGAGCCTTGCAGAAACCATGCGGCATGATCTGAAGGGCAGCGAGATTGTGGTTCGCCTCGTCAACCCCGGCTTCATCAAGACCCGGCTGACCGAGAAGAACAACTTTCGCATGCCGATGCTAATGTCGCCCGAGGCGGCAGCCGAACGCGTCGCGAAAGCCATGCGCTCGAACCGCTTCCGCACCGATTTTCCAGCGCCTTTCTCGTGGCTGATTAAGAGTCTCGTTTTTCTGCCTGATATCCTGGTTTACCGCGGACGATAGACGGCTCGTGTGCGGCGACTACGGCGCTGGCAGCATCGCTCAGCCTTCATACAAGAAGAAACCGGTGCGGCCGTGGTCTGGCTGCACCGGTCTTCTTCACTCAATAGGGCCAATTAGGCCGGAAGTCCGCAGTGTTAGCGGCAGGTGGGGCGCTCGCCCGGAAGCAAGACCTTGTCGATCTCATGGATCACGCCGTTGTCGGTCATGATGTCGGCCACGACCACATCCCCGGCGGCGATCTCAACGATGTTGGCGGCCTGCACAGCGCTTGCTGAAACCGCGATGGCAAGTGCGGCGGCGGCGGTCTGCACAGTGGATTTCATGTTGTAGTCTCAGTGTTGGTGAGCCGCTTTGTCCGGTCTGACTCAAAGCTCCTACGAAGAGTACGGGGGCGACCTAAAATGGATCATCGGATCGCGAACACGTGATTTAAGTAATTGAATAAGTTGAAAAACAGAGAGAACCCGGTTCTGCTGTCTGCTCTCGCCATGATGGGAAATTGCAATCAGATCCGGAAAAGCGGCTGCAAAAGACGCGGTATAAGCGAGCGGAAGCGCAGCGGCGCATCGGTCGCTGCCAGACAGATGCAGGCCTCGCCGGGCCCTGCTACCGGCGTATGATCAAGGCCTTCGTTCGCGACCTCAAGATCGCCGACGCCGAAGCTTCCGGTTTCGTCGGTAAAACTCCCTTGCAGCACGAGTGTCAGTTCCAGCCCGTTGTGCCCATGGTCAGGCACCGCCTGACCGGGCGGAATGAATAGAAGTCGCACCGAACCTGCATCGTTTGCCATGAGAATGTCCTGACGCACGCCTACACCCAACGACTTCCAACGTGGGTTGCCGCCTTTCAGCATCTCGGCCAAGGGCCCGGGGTAGATGCCAGACCGTCTTATAGTAGGCTCCGGCACGAACGTCACATCCATAAGGGCGAAGATATGAGCTTTCAGATCGCCTGAAACCGCAACCGCATCGGCGGTTTCCAACACGGTCCCCCCCACCAAATGGTGTGATTCCAACGCGGCGCGGCAATCGACGCAAAGTGATACATGGCTGGCCACGACCAGCGCGAAGGGCTGCGGCAGCGAACCAGCAGCGTAGGCAGCCAGCATGGCATCGGGTGTATGATGGGTGATTGCGGTCATTCAACGCATTCCCTTAAGCTCGTGTCTCAGCCGTTCCAGCCCCAGCCGGATACGCGATTTGATTGTCCCTAGTGGCAGCCCGGTCTGGGCGCTGATCTCTTGATGGGTCAACTCGCCAAGATAGGCCTTCTCGATCATCTCGCGCTGCTCGCCGGAAAGCTGCCGGATGGCATTCTTCAGTTCCGTCGCTTCCTGTTCCAATGAAAGGATCTGGCTGGCATCGGGTTCCTCACCGGGATCCTCGATCAACTCTTCTGGCTCTGGTCGGCGCTCCTTGCGCAGAATGTCTATCTGCCGGTTGCGGGCGATCTGGTAGATCCAAGCCGACACCTGCGCGCGGTGCGGATCAAACATCGATGCCTTGCGCCAGACAGTCAGCATCACTTCCTGAACGATTTCTTCAGCCTGATGCGCGGCGATTCCCGAGCGCATGATCATTCCCTTCAGGCGCGGCGCGAAATGATCGAACATCGCCGAAAAGGCCTGACGGTCACGCTTGTCCCTTACGGCCAGCATCCACACGGTTTGCTGCGATAATTCGGCCATTGGTTTGGACACCTGTCTGCTTTCGATTCGAGGCACCAAGGGCACATACCGACCAGTGCATGGAATATCGACATTCAGGTCTAACATAACTCGGATACGCAGCCGCACATCAACTGGATCAATTTCTCGCTCAATCAATTCATTCGATGCACGCCAAGAGGATCGTAGGTCCTGTCAGAAGAACTCGGCTTGAGGGCGGTGCAGCCGCCACGTAGCGTCCGGGCATGATCAAACGCTCGCCCGTCAAGTACTTCAAAACCAGTCCCGAGATCATTCGCCTGGCGGTGATGATGTATGTCCGGTTCCCGCTGTCGCTCCGGAACGTCGAGGATCTACTCCACGAACGTGGGATCGACATCAGCCACGAAACGGTGCGGTTCTGGTGGCATCGCTTCGGCCCGATGTTCGCCTCCGAGATCCACGCTTCTGTTTTGAACCATTTCAATTCGGAACGCAGCCTTTCCAGCAGACACCACTTTAAGGCCAACCGCGCCGCTGCTCTTACCGAGTGGCGTGGTCTCTGCGCGGCATAAAGGACAGCGTCACTGTCCTCACTGAGACGAGTTCGAATTAGTCTGCCAGAACCCGGTTTTGCGCATATCGCGGCCTATCTTGGGGCTCGCGTGACGTGACCTTTCGCCGGGCGCGTCGGCCTGTGCTGCCGCCTGCCTTTCTTGATCGCGATCAAGGCGGGGAGTGTTTCCATCTGCGAAAGACCACTTATGGAAGACCGCGCCGCACCAACCGGGATCGACCCGCCCGTCTTTCGTGTCCGGGGCCTCTCGAAGCTTTACCGGACCGGCGAGATCGAGGTGCAGGCGCTGCGCGGCGTCGATTTTCAGGCGCGAACGGGGGAATTCATCGTGATCCTCGGGCCGTCCGGTTCGGGCAAATCGACCTTTCTCAACATCGTCGGCGGGCTCGATACCGCCACGTCCGGCGATGTCTGGTTCATGGACCATGAGCTGACGCGGGGAGGCGATGCGGCGCTGACGCGCTACAGGCGCGATCATGTCGGTTTCGTCTTTCAGTTCTACAATCTCGTGCCCAGTCTGACGGCGCGCGAGAATGTGCGCCTGGTGACGGAAATCGCGCGGCGGCCGATGGCGCCGGAGGAGGCGCTGGCCATGGTCGGGCTGTCTGACCGGATGGACCATTTCCCCGCCCAGCTGTCGGGCGGCGAACAGCAGCGCGTCGCCATCGCCCGCGCCATCGCCAAGAGGCCCGAAGTGCTTCTGTGCGACGAGCCGACGGGTGCGCTTGACAGCCATACCGGCGTCAAGGTGCTGGAGGCGCTCACCGATGTGAATGCGGCGGTGGGCGCGACGACGCTCGTCATCACCCATAATGTCGCGATCCGAGAAATCGCCCACCGGGTGGTGCGGTTCGCGAATGGCACGATCCTGTCGGACGAGGTGAATGCCACCCGCAAGGCACCGGCGGAGGTGAGTTGGTGATGACGCTGTCGCCCTTGCGTTTGAAGCTTCTGCGCGATCTGCGCAGGCTCTGGGCGCAAGCGCTGGCGATTGCATTGGTGATGGCGGCGGGCGTGGCGACGCTGGTTCTGGGCGTGGGCGCCCATGCCTCGCTCGACCGGACCCGCGCGGCCTATTATGCCGAGAACCGCTTTGCCGACCTCTTCGCCGATGTCACCCGCGCGCCGTGCTCGCTATCGGTCCGAATCGCCGCCATCGACGGCGTTCTGGCAGTTCAGACCCGAATCGCGCGGCTGGCATTGACCCGGATCGACGGGATGGCGGAGCCGGGCAATGCGATGTTGATCTCCTCTCCCGGGGACGATCCGGCGGCGCTCAACCGGCTGCATCTGCGCCTGGGGCGCATGCCCGATCCGCGGGCCAGTGCCGAGGCGGTCATTTCCGAGGGCTTCGCCACGGCACACGCGCTTGGGCCCGGCGACCGCTTCACGGTCATCATGAACGGGCGCGCGCGCGATATCCTGATCTCGGGCGTCGCCCTGTCGCCCGAATATATCTATGCGCTCGGCCCGGGCGACATGATGCCCGACGAGCGCCGTTTCGGGATCGTCTGGATGTCCGACAAGGCGCTGGCGGCAGCCTATGACCTTGAGGGCGCCTTTTCGAACGTCGCGCTGAAGCTGGCGCCGGGGGCATCGGAAGCCGCAGTCATCGCCAGGCTCGACGATCTGCTCGCCCCATATGGCGGAACCGGCGCCTATGGGCGGAAGGACCAGCTGAGCCATGCTTTCCTCGATGCGGAACTGCAGCAGCTGCGCGGCATGAGCCGGGTGCTGCCGCCGATCTTCCTGCTGGTCGCGGCCTTTCTGGTCAACATGACCCTCGCGCGGCTTGTCGCGCTGGAACGCGAGCAGATCGGGCTTCTGAAAGCGATCGGCTATGGGCCACTGGCGATCGCCGGGCATTATGTGGAATTCGTGCTGGCCATCGCGGCATTCGGCATAGCCATCGGCTTTGTTGCGGGGGCCTGGCTGGGTGCGGGGCTGGCAACGCTTTATGCGCGCTTCTTCCATTTCCCCTTTCTCATCTTCAGCCGCGACCCGTCGGTCTACGGGATCGCGGCGCTCATCACCCTTGGCGCCGCCGTCGCGGGGGCGGCCAATGCCGTCCGCTCTGTCGCCTGGCTGCCGCCTGCCGTCGCCATGCAGCCGCCCGCGCCGGTGCGCTACCGACGGCTTTTCGGCGATCTCTTCGAAGCCGCCCGCTTCCTACGTCAGTCGGGCGTCATGGTCGCGCGCCATCTCCTGCGCTGGCCGTTGCGGACCGGGGCCTCGATCCTCGGCGTGGCGCTGGCCGGCAGCGTGCTTGTCGGCTCGCAATGGAGTTCCGGCTCAATCGACCGGATGATCGACATCGCCTTCTTCCGCTCCGACCGGCAGGACGCCATGATCACCTTCGGCGAGGAACGGCCGATGGCCGCCCTCCATGCCGCCGCCCGCCTGCCCGGCGTGATGGCGGCCGAGCCTTTCCGGGCAGTCGCGGCCCGGATCGGCAATGGCCATGTCTCGCGCCGGGTGGCGCTGATGGGCAAGCCGGAGGGCGATGCCGAGCTGTCGCGCATCCTCGGCACCGACGAACGGCCGATGTCGATGCCGGAGGACGGCGTGATCCTGTCCGAGGCGCTGGCGCGCATTCTCGGGGTCGGGATAGGTGACCAGGTCGAGGTGGCACTTCTCGGCGGCGACCGGCGGCACTTCACGACGCCGGTCAGCGGCATCAGCCTCGGTTATCTGGGGCTCGGGGCCGCCACGAGCCTTGAGGCGCTTGGCCGGATGACCGGCGAGCGGGGGCGCGTCTCGGGCGTCCATCTGGCGCTCGACCCTGTCCGCCAGGCGGATTTCTTCGTCACGGCCAGGAAAACGCCGATGACCGGGTTCCTCTCGCTCCTCAAGGTCTCGCTTGCCAAGTTCCGCGAGACACTGGCCGAGAACATCCTGATCATGGTCACGGTCTATACTATCCTTGGCGCCATCATTGCAGTGGGCGTGGTCTATAACTTCGCCCGCATCGCCCTGTCCGAACAGGGGCGCGAGCTTGCCAGCCTGCGGGTTCTCGGCTTCACCCGGGCCGAGGTCGCGCGCATTCTCTATGCCGAGTTGGCCGTGGTCGTGCTGATCGCCCAGCCGCTGGGCTGGCTGATCGGCTATGGGTTCGCCCACGCTGTGGTCGCCGCCTTCAGCTCGGAGCTCTACCGCATCCCGCTGGTGATTACCCGGGACGTCTATGCGACGGCGAGCCTGATCGTCATCACTTCGGCCATCGGCTCAGCGCTGCTGATCCGCCGCCGCATCAACCGGCTCGACATGATCGAGGTTCTGAAGACGAGGGAATGAGATGAAACGCCGCCTCACCATCCTGGCCGTCGCTCTGGCCATCCTGGCCGCTTTCCTCTGGGCCTTCTGGCCGCGCCCGGTGCCGGTCGAGACCGAGCTGATCGAACGGCGCGCGATCGCGGTCGAGATCGAGGAAGAGGGCGAGGCCCGCATCCGCGAAGTCTTCACCGTCTCGGCGCCGATCGCGGGGCGGATGCTGCGGCTGGAACTGCATGCCGGCGACCGGGTTGTGGCAGGCGAAACCGTCGTCGCCCGCATCCGCCCGGCGCCGTCCGCGCTTCTGGACGCAAGGTCGCGGCGGGTGGCCGAGGCAGGGCTGCAGGCGGCCGAGGCCGCGGTGGGACTGGCCGGGGCCGAGGTGGCGCGGGCGCTCGCCCAGCTTGGCTTCCGTCAAGGCGATGCAGCGCGGGCCTCGTCGCTGCGCGAGCGCGGAGCGATTTCGGAGCGCGACTATGACATGGCGCAGCTCGACCTCACCGCGGCCGAAGCGGCGGTCGCGAGCGCCCGGGCCAACCTTGCCGTGCGCGAGCGCGAACGTGACAGCGCCCAGGCAGCCCTGAGCGAGGATGATGCGGCGGGCGAGGCTGCCGTCTGCTGCACCGATGTCATGGCACCGGCTTCGGGCGAGGTGCTGCGGGTGCTGACCGAAAGCGCTCAAATCGTGCAGCCCGGCCAGCCGCTTCTGGAAATCGGCGATCCTGCCGACATGGAGATCGAGGTCGATCTGCTTTCGTCAGATGCGGTCCGAGTCGCGCCCGGCGCCGAGGCCGCGATCGACGGCTGGGGCGGCCCGGCCCTTGCCGCTCGGGTCCTGCGCATCGACCCGTCCGCCACGACCCGCATCTCGGCGCTGGGGATCGAGGAACAGAGGGTCAGGGTCGTTCTGGGCCTTGACGCGGCCGCCGCCGCCGACCAGTCGCACCTGGGCGATGGCTACCGGATCACCGCCCGGATCCGGGTTTGGGAGGGGCAGGACCTGACCGCGATCCCGGTGGGCGCGCTCTTCCGCGTCGGCAGCGACTGGGCGACGTTCGTCGTCACCGACGGGCGGGCCGAACAGCGGCGGATCACGCTTGGCGAGCGCAATGCCCGGTATGCTGCCGTCACCGAAGGGATCGCGCCGGGCGATAGGGTGATCCTGCATCCCAACGATCAGGTCGCCGACGGCGTCCGTGTCGAGCCGGCGCCGGGCACTTAGCCCGCCGACCGGGATGCCAGAGCAGTTAAGCGTGCCTTGAGAAGGAGCATTCCGAGAAAGGCGCCGACTACCGCGCGCCCGGACAGGATCAGGCCGTCGCGGTCAAGGACCCCGAGCCCGAAGGTCGTTCGACCGAACGGCGTGAAGAAGACCCCGGCAATCCCGGTCCCGACCGTGACCGGCACGATGATCATCGCTCGGCTCAGCCGCCGGAATGCCGCGAGGGGCGGGGCGCCAAGCGCGCGGTTGGCAAAGATCAGCCCGACGATTCCCAGCAGCAACGTCAGATAGGTCGCCGCCCGCAGCTGCTCGGCAGGCGCGCCATTCATGGCCGCCTGCCAGTAGACACAGGCCGCCGCGCCGAGGACCAGAAGCCCCGAGAGCGCGCTTTGCAGGGCCGCGTGCGGCGCATAAAGTGGCGCACCGGGCGGTCGCTCTCGCTAGGGTCAGGACCCATTGATCATCCGCTTGCGGCGTGATTCAGCCTCCGCAAGGAGACTGACCGATGAGCAACCTCTTTTGGCTCACGGACGCACAGATGGCCCGGCTTCGGCCCTTCTTCCCCAAGAGCCACGGTAAGCCTCGCGTCGATGACCGGCGGGTATTGAGCGGGATTATCTTCATCAATCGCAATGGGTTGCGGTGGTGCGATGCAGCGAAGGAATATGGACTGCCGAAGACCCTCTACAACCGCTGGAAGCGGTGGAGCGACAAGGGGGTCTCCGCCCGGATGATGGCTGGTCTGGCCTCCCAGGTCGCCGTTCCCAAGACGGTGATGATTGATGCGACCTATCTCAAGGCGCATCGCACGACGACCAGCCTGCGGTCGAAAAAGGGGGACCAGACGACCAGAGGGGCCGGCTGATCGGGCGAACCAAGGGTGGCATGAACACCAAGCTACATACCGTAGCCGATGCCGATGGCCGCCCGATCCGGTTCTTCATGACCGCAGGCCAGGTCAGCGATTACACCGGTGCAGCGGCCCTGCTGGGAAGCCTACCAAAGGCGGACTGGCTGCTGGCCGACCGCGGTTATGACGCTGATTGGTTCAGGGAAGCGGTGAAAGACAAGGGGATAAAGCCCTGCATCCCCGCTGGAAGTCTCGAGGAAAACCAATCAAGCATGACAAGCGCCGCTACAAACGCCGCAACCGGATCGAGATCATGTTCGGAAGGCTCAAGGACTGGCGACGCGTCGCCACCCGCTACGACAGATGCCCGAAGGTCTTCCTCTCCGCCGTCGCCCTCGCCGCAACCGTCATGTTCTGGCTATGAAACGAGAACGAGTCCTGACCCTAGGCGGCGCGACTGCGCGAGGACCGTGAGCGTCCGATCGGTTGGGATCTGAGCTGCAACAAGCGGTTCGCCGATGCTCCCCTTAGGTGCAAAACCGGGACCAAGTGTCGCTATGAGAGGCCGCAGCGTGGCGTCGACGGACATCCGGCGACCGGGCCGTCGCGCTGTGGCTTATCCGCGGCTGTACATGCCTTCGTAGATCGGCGTCAGCGTCTCGACCTCGAAGAGCGATGAAACGGACGTGCCGTTCCAGATGTTCATGATCGCCTGGGCAAACATCGGCGCGGTCGGCACGATGCGGATATTGCGGGCCTTTTTCACCGGTTCAGTCGGCTGGATTGAATCGGTTATGACCAGCGATTTCATCACCGAATTCTCGATCCGCTCGACCGCCGGGCCCGAAAGGACGCCGTGGGTGATGTAGGAGTGAACTTCTTTGGCGCCCGCTTCCATCAGCGTCTCGGCCGCCTTGCAGAGCGTGCCGGCCGTGTCGCAGATATCGTCGACGATGATGCAGCTCTTGCCCTCGACCGAGCCGATGACGGTCATGCCCGCCACTTCGCCTGCCTTCTCGCGCCGCTTGTCGACGATGGCGAGGGGGGCGTTGATCCGCTTGGCGATCTCGCGGGCGCGCGCCACGCCGCCCACATCGGGCGAGACGATCATCAGCTCTTCCATCTTGCCCTTGAAGTGGTGTTCGATGTCCAAAGTGAAGATCGGGCTGGCGTAGAGATTGTCCACCGGAATGTCGAAGAAGCCCTGGATCTGCGCGGCATGCAAGTCGAGCGTCAGGACGCGGTCCACCCCTGCCTCGGTCAGAAGGTTCGCGACCAGCTTGGCCGAAATCGGCGTGCGGGCCTTGGCGCGGCGGTCCTGGCGGGCATAGCCGAAATAGGGGATCACGGCGGTGATGCGGCTGGCCGATGACCGGCGCAGCGCATCGGTCATGATCAGAAGCTCCATCAGGTTGTCGTTCGCCGGGTTCGAGGTCGGCTGGATGATATACATGTCCTCGCCGCGGACATTCTCGAACACTTCAACGAAAATCTCCTGATCGTTGAACCGCTCGACCCGCGCATCGACGAGGCCCACATTCACCCCCCGGTGCATCGACATGCGCCGGGCGATCGCGCTGGCGAGCGGGCGGTTGGCATTGCCGGAAATGAGTTTCGGTTCGGTCATCACGGGCATGTGTCGTCCTTGTCGCGGGGGCCGGGGTTCGGTTCTTGCCGGGTCGGTCCGGCGAGGTCTGGGGATTCGGGCGCGTTGCACTGCCTCTATCACCCGGATAGGGTCGCGGCAATTTGTTGGAGGGCATATGGCCAGGGACGTTGTGCAAAGCACGCAGATTTTTCAGGTGCGCTATGGCGCGGGCGCGCGGCGCGGGCTGGCGCTGCATTGCTCGCTGGCGCATTCCGGCGCCTGGAAGGGCTGTTTCGCGGCGCTCGAGGAGCCGATCGCGATCGATGCTTTCGATCTGCCCGGTCATGGCAAGTCATCCGACTGGGACGGCCGGTCCGACTATGTCGCGCTTTGCCGTTCGGTCGCCGAAGAGCTGATCGGCGAGGAGCCGGTCGATCTCATTGGCCATTCCGGCGGCGCGGTCGCGGCGCTTCAGCTTGCGCTCGACCGGCCCGACCTCGTCCGGACACTCACCCTGATCGAGCCGGTGCTGTTCGCCGCCGCGCGGGGCACGCCGGAGTTTGACGCCTGGGCAGAGGCGATGTCGCCCTATGTGACGGCGCTCGCGAAAGGCGCGCGGATGGAAGCGGCCGAGAGCTTTACCCGGATCTGGGGCACCGGCACGGCATGGGAAGAGATCGAGCCCCGGACCCGCGCCTATATGGCCGACCGTATCCATCTGATCGCGGCGGGCGATCCGGGCCTGATCGAGGATAATTTCGGCATTCTCGCGGAAGGGCGGCTTGAGATGCTCGACCTGCCAGTGATGATCATCGTGGGGGGCGACAGCCCGCCGGTCATCGGCGCGATCGCCGAGGCGATCGCCGCGCGCCTGCCCGATGTCGGCCTCGCGGAGGTACCGGGGGCGGGGCATATGCTGCCGATCACTCACCCGGTGCAGGTCGCGGGGCTGATCGACATCAACCTGTCGCGCGACTGACCATAGACTCCCCTGGGGCTCCTCGTCGCCTTCGGCGCTCGTCGCGGGCGCAGCGAAGAGGGACGGCACGGACCGATGAGCGGCCCCTCAGTCCGCCCGCAGCAGGTCGAGGAAGGCCTCGACCTCGGCCTCGGTCGTCGACCAGGAACAGACGAAACGCGCCGAGAGGGGAGTATCGTCCAGGCCATCTAGGCTCTGGTCGAAGGGCCAGAGATAGTAATGCCCGCCCGCCGCCATCGCCTTGCGATGCAGCCATCGTGGCAGGCTCGCGAAGACGATATTGCCCTCGGTCGGATGCACGAGGCTGCCGCCCGGCAGCGCGGCGAGGCCCTCCGACAGGCGCGCGGCCATGCGGTTTGACTGGCGCGCCAGATGCAGCCAGAGCCCGTCGGTCAGATAGGCCTCCATCTGCGCCGACAGGTAGCGGTGCTTGGAAAAAAGATGGCCGCCGCGCTTGCGCCGGAGCTCAAGCTCCCAGGCTTTGGCCGGATCGAAGACCACCAGGGCCTCGACGCCCAGGCAGCCATTCTTCGTGGCGCCGAAGGATAGAAGGTCCACGCCGGCCCGCCAGGTCATGTCGGCCGGGCTTGCGCCAGAGGCCACTAGCGCATTGGCGAAGCGCGCGCCGTCCATATGGCTCGCCATGCCTTCGGCGCGGGCGAGCGCGGTCAGCGCCGCCACCTCTGCCGGTCGGTAGTAGGTGCCCGCCTCGGTCAGGTTCGTCAGGCTGAGCGCGCCGTGCTGATGGTGATGGACACCGCCCTGCGGGGTCTGGGCCAGGCGCGCGGAAAGCGCCCCGGGCGTGATCTTGCCGTGTGCGCCGGCGATTCCGGTGATACGTCCGCCGCCGATGTAAAATTCCGGCGCGCCGCATTCGTCCACCACGATATGCGCCTCTTCATGGGCATAGACCGTGCCCCAGACCGGGCAGGCGAGCGAGAGCGCGAGCGAATTTGCCGCCGTGCCGGTCGGCACCAGATAGACCGCGGCCTCGGGCGCCTCGAACGTGTCGCGGATCAGCGCGCGCACCCGGTCCATGATCGGATCGGTGCCGTAGGAGGGAGCGTAGCCGTCGTTCGCGGCGGTGAGCGCGGCCATCACTTCGGGCGCGGCGCCCGATGTATTGTCGGAGGCGAATTCCATCACAGGTCCTCGATGATATGATCTTCCCAATCGTCCTCATGGACGGTGAATTCCGAGACCGTCCAGCCCCGAACCGACTGGCCCGCCTGATGCACGCTTTCCGGATCGCCCGAGATCAGCGGATGCCAGGGTTCCAGCGGCCGGTCCTCGGCGCGAAGCTTGTAGGCGCAGGTCTGGGGCAGCCAGTAGGCGACCTTGTCGATGCCGCCCTTGGTCAGCACCACGCATTCGGGCACGAAGGTCTTGCGCGTCCGGTACTGGGTGCAGCGGCAGCTGTCGGCGTCGAGAAGGCGACAGGCGACATTGGTGAAATGCACCTCGCCCGTCTCGTCATCCTCGAGCTTGTTCAGGCAGCATTTGCCGCAGCCGTCACAAAGTGCCTCCCATTCCGCCGTGTTGAGGCGCGAGAGCGGCAGGGTCCAGAAGTCGGGGCGAAGGGCTTTGTCTTTCATGGCGGCCCACTCTGGCCGACGGGCCGATGAAAGGGAAGGGGTCAGAGCTGGCCGAGGATCGTCCGGGCGCGGTCGCAATCGGCGTTCATCTGGGTGATGAGCGCGGGAAGACCGTCAAAGCGCATCTCGGGGCGCAGGTAATCGACGAGCGCGACAGACAGGTGCTGGCCGTAGAGGTCGCCTGCGAAGTCGAAGAGGTAGGTTTCGAGGTTGGGCTGGTTTTCCCCGAACATCGGCCGGACGCCAAGGCTTGCCGCGCCATTGTAGCTGCCCGCCTGCGGGCCGGTCAGCACATCGACCTTCACCGCATAGACGCCGAGCTTCGGCAGGTGCAACCCGTCGAGCGCCATGTTGGCGGTGGGAAAGCCAAGCTCGCGCCCGCGCTTTTCGCCATGCAGCACCGCGCCTTCGATCCGGTGCCAGTGGCCGAGCATGGCCTGAGCGTCGCGGGGGCGGCCTTCGGTCAGGGCGGCTCGGATATTGGTGGAGGAAATGTCGAGACCGGCGAAGCGCACGATCTCGGCTATCGTGACGCCGAAGCAGAAGCGTTGGCCGAGCGCCCTCAGCGTGTCGGCAGTGCCCTTGCGGCCCTTGCCGAAGCAGAAATCCGCGCCGACCGTTACATGCGACACGCCAAGACCCTCCGACAGGACCTCTTTGGCGAAGGTCTCCGCCTCCATCCCCGCGAGACGGTGATCGAAGGGCAGCTCGTAGAGCTGGGCGACGCCGAGCTTCTCCAGCCGGTGCGCACGCGCCTCGGCATTCATCAGCCGGAAGGCGGGGGCTGCGGGGGCGAAGAACTGGCGGGGATGGGGTTCGAAGGTGAGAATACCGAGGGGCGCGGGCGCAGCGGCGCGGGCCTGATCGATCACCGCCTGGTGACCGAGATGGACGCCATCGAAATTGCCCATGGCGACAGTCGCGCCGCGGGCGGACGGGTCTATCCCTTGCCAATCGGTATGCGTGCGCATCTGCCCCTGTCGGCGGATGGCCCGCCCGCTATCAGTCGAACTTGCGGCTTGGCGCCAGTACGACCGCCTCGCCCTTCAGGACCACCCTATCGCCCACGGCGCAATGGGTTTCAAGGGTCACGCGGCGTTTGGCATGATCGATGGCCAGGACCTTGACTTCGGCATGGACGGTGTCGCCGGGGCGGACGGGGGCCATGAACTTCAGCGTCTGGCCGAGATAGACGGTGCCATGGCCGGGCAACTGTTCACCAATCACCGCCGAGATGAGGCCCGCAGTCAGCATGCCATGGGCAATGCGGCCCTCGAAGATCGTGTCACGGGCATAGGCCTCGTCGAGGTGGACAGGATTGCGGTCGGTCGAGACCTCGGCGAACAGCTCGATATCGTGGTCGGTGATGGTCTTCTGCAGATAGCGGCTCATGCCGATCTCGAGATCCTCGATGCAGATGGTTCCGCGCGGCTGATTGTCGAGCATCATCGTGAGTCCCGGGGTTGTTTGCGCTGCAGCATAGATGATGCTGCGGCGCGGCGCAATCGACTTGGTAATTTACGACTGTTTTTTTGACATATGAGGCAACAATGTTGCTTTGTGGGTTACGGATGTTTCGCCCGCTGGCGCGGGCGATCCATGCGAGGGGGCTTTCAGCTGCCTCGCGCTCCCCCGAGAGTATTTCCGGACAGGAAATTGCAGATCAGCGCAGGCGGCCGACGCTGTAGGCGGGCGAAAGTTGTGCCTCGGCGAGCCAGCGGTCGAGCAGGGCGGGGTCGGGGTTTTCGACGTCTAAGCCGAATTCAGCGGCGGCGAGGCCGCCGGTGATGAAGAGCGCGTCGATGCCTTCGCCCATCGCGCCCTGTATGTCGGTCGCGATACCGTCACCCACCGCGAGGATGCGCGGGTCCTCGATATCGCCGAGCGCGGCGAGGCGGCGGCGGGCAAGATCGTATATCGGCGGGTGGGGCTTGCCGAAATAAAGGCTTTCGCCGCCCATTTCGGTATAGAGTTGGGCGAGGGCGCCCGCGCACCATTCGCGCACCTCGCCGCGGTCCACGACGATGTCGGGATTGGCGCAGAGGAGCTTCAGGCCCTTGGTTTTGGCGTAGAGAAAATCAGCGCGGTAGACGGAGGGATCGGCCATCGGGTCGAAAGGGCCGGTGCAGACGATGCCCTCGGCCTCGTCCAGCGGCACCTTGGTAATTTCGACCGGATTTTCAAGGATTTTCAAGGGACTGAAGAAGCCGACGTCGGTGTCTCCATCCCCGATGAAATAGACCCTCGTGCCGACGACGCCCTGAAACATCGCCGCGCGCGCACTGTCGCCCGAGGAGGCGATCGTGTCCCAAGCGTCGCGGGGGACGCCCAGCCGATCGAGCTGTTCGGCGACGCTGGCGCGCGGTCGGGGGGAATTGGTGACCAGCACCACCTTGCCGCCGCGCTGGCGGTAGGCTTGCAGCGCGGCGACGGCGGCGGGGTAGGGGCGGATGCCATCATGGACGCAGCCCCAGAGGTCGCAGAAGAGCGCGTCATAATCCGCGCCGATCTCGGCCAGCGACTGGATGATACGGGTCATGGGGCGGGCTCCTTCACTTGGAACGGGCGTAGGGCATGCGTCGGTTTCGCGTATGGCATCCGTCCCGACAACGTCCCGACAAACGTACCGCCGCCCGGGGAAGGGCGGCGGCGTCCGGTTACATCTTCAGCGCCGGAATGATCTGCTTCTTGCGGCTCATGATGCCGGGCAGCACGACCGTGTCGCCCGCGACCTTAGCGCCGAAGGAGGCTTCGGCGATGCGCTTCACCAGATCATTCGGCACAAGGAGCGTCGCCTCTTCTTTCAGGATGTCGACGACGAAGAGAAGGACCTGGTCGGCGCCGTCTTCCTTTGCCACACCCTCCATCGAGGCCATGAGCGAGGCCTTGCGGTCGAGGACGGCCTTGGGCGAGGTGGTTTCCAAGACCGAGACGCGCAGTTCCTTGCCGTCGATGTTGTATTCCTTGGAATCCATCCGCAAGAGTTCGGCGTCAGAGAAGGCTGACACATCGGACTTGGCCGCGAACATTTCGGCGGCATAGTCGGCGATCTTCACGCCGAGGTCGGCTGCGAGCTTCTCGGCCACGGCCTTGTCGTGTGCGGTCGTGGTCGGCGAGCGGAATTCCAGCGTGTCGGAGAGGATGCAGGAGAGCATCGCGCCCTTGATCGCCTTCGGCGCCTTCGCGAGGTCGGCACCCATCAGGTCGTGCATGATAGTCGCGGTGCAGGCGAGGGGCCGGATGGTGATGTCGATCGGGCTGCGGGTCTTCAGGCCGCCGACCAGCATATGGTGGTCGATGATGCCCTGGATCTTTGCCTCGTTGACCGAGGGCGGCAGTTCGGCGGGGTTGTTGGTGTCGACGATGACGACGCTGTCCTCGGCCGAGACGTCCGCAATGATCGCGGGCTTCTCGAGGCCCCAGTGCTTCAGCACGAAGGCGGCTTCGGTGTTGGGTTCGCCGAGGAGGACGGGTTTGGCCGCGGTGCCTTTCACTTCAGACAGGTACCAGGCCCAGATGATGGGTGAGCCGGTGGAATCGGTGTCGGGCGATTTGTGGCCGAAAACGAGGGTGGTCATGGCTGGGTCCGTTCATTGGAAATCGGCCGCCTTATAGCAGCTTCGCACCTGTTGTCACGGCGCCATGGGGGTGTGCGAAAAATCAATGATCCTGTGCATAATTGTTGACTCCTGTCTGCCTCCCCTTCAACTGAAACTGGGGACAGTCCTGCTGGACCTGTGAGTGGTGTGAGATGTTTTCGAGTAAGTGACAGGGCGGCGCGCGCATACTGCCCCGGGTTCGATACCATCCCGGCCTGCTGGGCAGACCCGCTATGGCGCCGCGCCGCCCTGTCAGGTACTGTCCTGCGCCTTGACATTCACGGCCAGCCGCATGACCATCGCCACCTCTCATGAGGAGTGTCGTGACATGGACCTGAAGCGCTGACCCCCTGGCGGGTGTGAACCGGGCCGCGCCAGATTCGCCGCCGCACCAACAGCGATCATGAGGAGTGCCCTGAGAATGGACCTTTCCGCCTGAGCCTTCGGGCCGGTCGCGGTCTGCTGTCGCAGGCCAGTCAGCCATTTTCCATATGAGGCACATGAATGCCGAAAAAGACCAAGATGCCACCGCTGACGGCGGGTGGCCAAGGAAAGCTTTTGTCCAATCCGCCCGCGACATCGCGCTTTGATCTGAAATCCGCAGCGGGCGGAAAGGCCGGGGGCGCGGCGAAGGGCGCCCCCCGGCTGAAGCCGAAGTTCCTGCCCGGCAAGGCCGGGGGGCCGCGCGGCTAAACAGGCGCGGTCCGGGCGGAATGGCCCGGGCCGCTTCCCGTCAGAAGGGGCGGCGTTCGAGGCTGTAGCCTTCGCGTTCCAGAAGGCTGAGAAGCCCGTCCTCGCCCGACAGATGTCCGGCGCCGACCGCCACGAGCAGAGTCTTTCCGGGGGCCGCATCGCGCAGGATCTCCACCCAGGCGCGGTTGCGGCCATAGACCAAGGCTTCCTCCATCTCGGCGAAGTCGCGGTTCAGGGTTTCGGCCTGATCCGGCAAGGCGCGGATCGCCGCGAGGCGGGCAAAGTCCATGATTTGGCGATGGTCTTCGCGGAAATAGCTTTCCATCATGGTACGCAGCATGTCTTCGGACTGGCTCACCGTCGGCAAGGCGGTGCGCAGCATGTCGATCTGCTCCTCGGCCGAGATCGTGCCGAAGATCCGGAAGATCGTGTCATAAGGTTCGAGCGCATGGAGCGGCTTGCCCTCGGCCTTCGCCGCCTCGCCGATCAGATGGTCGAGCCCGTCGGCGCCCGTCGCCATCGCTCCCATCGCGCAGGGTGGCATCGACAGGAGGACCGAGACATACCAGGGCTGCATTTTTGCAGCGATGAAGGGCGGGACGCCGCGTTCGGTCATGGCGGCGGAAAGCGCCTGCCATTCAGGCTCACTCAACCGTTCGGGCAGGGTGGGCCCGGTCGAGACCATGAGGTCGGGCCTTGTGGCGATTGCGGACTGGATCGCCTCCATCTCCTTGTCGGTGGCTTCCAGATAGATCGCATCGGCGGCACGGATTACCGGCAGAAGGCGCTCGGCCGGCGCATCCATGCGGGGATCGTAGATATGCATCGTGCCGACGATGTCGATCACACTGCCATCCTTCACCGCGCGCCAATGGTTGCCCGACGGGTAGGGGGCGGCCTCGGTCGCCGCGTCAAGTTCGGCGCGGTCGGCGGGGGGGAGGGCAGCGATCATGTCCTCGCCCGCGCAGGTCAGTGCGGTAGTGGCAGTGGGCGCGAGCAGGAGCGCGAGGGCAGCGAGAGCGGAGCGGAACATGCGGGGCCTTGTGGTTCGGGTGGTCGAGGGAGACTGCCATGGGTTGTACGGGATGGCCAGTCTCCGTGCGCTGCTTTCACTCTCATGCAAGCCACACCTGCTCAGATGTCCGGAAAGGAGAAACCGATGAAGCGCAGCCGCCGATATTTCAAACCCAGATCGCTCACCTGGATTGCCTCGGCAGCGCCGGTCGCGGCCGGGCTTTTCATCGCTTTCGAGCCGGTCCATCACCTCGGCGACTGGGCGAAGGCGGTAAGTGCCACCTTCGGTAACACCTCGCCCTATCTCCTGATCAATGCCGGCCTGGTCGGCATCGGCCTAAGGGGCGCGATTAAGCCGTAGGCTGCTTCCCTCTCTTGAAAAAATTTCCTGGCTATCGCCGTTGACTCACGTCCGCGTGACGCCTAACTACGGCGCGTTAGCACTCAGCAGACATGAGTGCTAATCCCATTTTGAACCTGGAAACCCAAGGGAGTGTTACCAGATGGCTTTCAAACCGCTGCATGACCGCGTTGTCGTCAAGCGCGTCCAGAGCGACGATAAGACCAAGGGCGGGCTGATCATCCCCGACAGCGCCAAGGAAAAGCCGGCCGAGGGCGAAGTTGTCGCCGTGGGCGAGGGCGCGCGCAAGGATTCGGGCGAACTGATCCCGATGTCGGTGAAATCCGGCGACCGTATCCTCTTTGGCAAATGGTCGGGCACCGAAGTGACGCTGAACGGCGAAGAACTTCTGATCATGAAGGAATCGGACATTCTCGGCATCATCGCCTGAGACTGACCCTTTCCCCCATCCACATACATCCGAAGGAGAAGCCAGATGGCTGCTAAGGACGTCAAATTCGATACCGATGCCCGCGACCGCATGCTGCGCGGCGTGAACATCCTCGCCGACGCCGTGAAAGTCACCCTTGGGCCGAAGGGCCGCAACGTGGTGATCGAGAAATCGTTCGGCGCGCCCCGCATCACCAAGGACGGCGTTTCGGTCGCCAAGGAAATCGAACTCGCAGACAAGTTCGAGAACATGGGCGCCCAGATGGTGAAGGAAGTCGCTTCCCGCACCAATGACGAAGCGGGCGACGGCACCACCACCGCCACCGTTCTCGCGCAGGCGATCGTCAAGGAAGGCATGAAGGCGGTTGCCGCCGGTATGAACCCGATGGACCTGAAGCGCGGCGTCGATCTTGCCACCTCGAAAGTCGTCGAAGCGATCAAGGCCGCGTCGCGCAAGGTCGCAGACTCGGCCGAGGTTGCCCAGGTCGGCACCATTTCGGCCAATGGCGAGGCCGAGATCGGCCGCCAGATCGCCGACGCGATGCAGAAGGTCGGCAATGAAGGTGTGATCACCGTCGAGGAAAACAAGGGCCTCGAGACCGAGACCGAAGTGGTCGAGGGCATGCAGTTCGACCGCGGCTACCTCTCGCCCTATTTCGTCACCAACGCCGACAAGATGACGGCAGAACTCGATGACTGCCTCATCCTGCTGCACGAGAAGAAACTCTCGTCGCTGCAGCCGATGGTGCCGCTGCTCGAGTCGGTCATCCAGTCGCAGAAGCCGCTGCTGATCATCGCCGAAGACGTGGAAGGCGAAGCGCTTGCCACGCTCGTGGTGAACAAGCTGCGCGGCGGCCTGAAGATCGCCGCCGTCAAGGCGCCGGGCTTCGGCGACCGCCGCAAGGCCATGCTGCAGGACATCGCGATCCTGACCGGCGGTCAGGTGATCTCGGAAGATCTCGGCATGAAGCTGGAAAATGTCGGCCTCGACATGCTTGGCCGCGCCAAGCGCGTCCTGATCAAGAAGGACGACACCACCGTCATCGACGGCGCCGGTGAGAAGGCCGAGATCGAAGCGCGCGTCAGCCAGATCCGTGCCCAGATCGAGGAAACCTCGTCGGACTACGACCGCGAGAAGCTGCAGGAACGTGTGGCGAAACTGGCGGGCGGCGTTGCGGTGATCCGCGTCGGCGGCATGACCGAAGTGGAAGTGAAAGAGCGCAAGGACCGTGTGGACGATGCGCTGAACGCCACCCGTGCGGCGGTTCAGGAAGGCATCGTCGTCGGTGGCGGCGTGGCGCTGATCCAGGCGGCCAAGACGCTCGAGGGCCTGAAGGGCGCCAACTCCGACCAGGACAACGGCATCGCGATCGTCCGCAAGGCGCTGGAAGCGCCGCTGCGCCAGATCGCCGAAAACGCCGGTGTCGACGGGTCGGTCGTGGCGGGCAAGGTCCGCGAGTCGAACGACAAGACCTTCGGATTCAACGCCCAGACCGAGGAATATGGCGACATGTTCAAGTTCGGCGTCATCGACCCCGCGAAGGTCGTGCGCACCGCGCTTGAGGATGCGGCCTCGGTCGCCGGTCTTCTGATCACCACCGAAGCCATGATCGCCGAGCGTCCGAAAGAGGACAAGGCGCCGATGGGCGGCGGCATGGGCGGCATGGACGGGATGATGTAAGACCTCCCGTTCCGGGTAGTAGTGAAAGGGGCGCCCGACGGCGCCCCTTTCTGCATGAGGGCTGGCGCCTAGGCCCCCCGTTTCTGGGCGGCCGGACCCGCGCGGAGCCAGCCGGTCAGCGATGCGAACACCCTTCGCCCAAGCGTTTCCCTGTCGGCGGACCCTGCCGGTGCGGGGTCGATATCGGCGGGACGGTCGGGAAATCGCTCGCCGCGCCAGCGGTCAGACTGGTGATCGGCATGGCTCTGGATCGCCATCAGCCATCCGACCGCGCCAAAAGTCGGCATCTGGGTTTGCGAATATCCGTTGGCCGGGTGGCTTGAGCGGTTCATTGGATGCCTCCATGCAGGCTGTTGCGTGGGGCCAGCATGCGGGGCGTCCCGGAATGCCGCCAGTTCCGGGAGTGAAGCGAACCTGCTACACAATGTGAACTGGATCGCAGGTGCGCCCTTGTCGTAGGCTGGCCGCGGGAGGGGACCCAATGCCAAACAAGCCCTATGGTATCATCTGCCCGTTGTCGAAGGCCTGCGAATATCTCGAGCCGCGCTGGACCATCCAGATCCTTGGCGAGTTGTGGGGCGGGTCCAGCCGGTTCAACGATATCCGGCGCGGGCTTGGCCATATGTCGCCCGCGCTCTTGTCGCGACGATTGCGGGAGATGGAGGCGATGGGCCTCGTCGACCGGGTGGAGGACCGGGCGGCCGGCACAGTCGATTATTTCCGAACCGCCAAGGCGATCGCGCTCGAACCCGCGCTTGACGCGCTGGCTCACTGGGCGCAGCGCAATATCGAGGCCGAGATTGCCATCGGCGAGCCGAATGTCTCGACCATGATGTGGGGCGCGCGGCGCTATGTGAAGGTTCAGGAATTGCCGCCCCGGCGTATCGTCATGCGCTTTCACTTCGGGACGGTCGAACGCGGCAGTGACCGATATTGGCTGGTGACGCAGCCTGGATCGGAGGTTGACCTCTGCACCACGGACCCTGGCACGGAAGTCGATATCTATGTTGAAGTGACGACGGTGTCGATGGCCGCCATCATGCTGGGACGTTCGTCGATTGCCCGCGAAATCGACGAGGGGCGGCTGTTCCTGTCGGGCGATCCACGTCTGATCCGGACCATAGACCGCTGGTTTCCCAAGGAAGATGGGCATGATATCGACGGCGTCCTGCCGCTGCTACCCGACCGTGATCGCCATGCAGGAAGGCATGCGGCAGCGGTTCGCCAGTAGCTTTCGGCGCATCGGGTCCGGTATCGGTCTGGGCAGGGTCGGCATCCGCCGTCCGGCTTTGTTGTAAGGGTCCGTTCGTGCGCCTCTTTCTTCTCACCGCGCTGACCATGGTCGCCTTCGCCGCCAATTCGGTCCTGAACCGGGTCGCGGTGGCGGGCGGGCTGATCGAGCCGGTGCCTTTTGCCGTCGTGCGCCTGCTCGCCGGGGCGGCGATGCTCGGCCTCTTTATCCTTGTGCGTTACGGGCTGCAGGGGCGGCGCCTCTGGCCCGGGGCCGGACGGCGGCGGCTGTTAGGGGCACTTTCGCTCTTGCTTTATCTGTTCGGCTTCTCGCTTGCCTACCGGCAGCTCGATGCAGGCGTTGGGGCGCTGATCCTTTTCGGGATGGTCCAGATCACCATGTTCGCGGGGGCGCTCCTGTTCAAGGAACCGGTACCCGGGCGGCGCTGGGCGGGGGCGCTTCTGGCCTTTGCCGGGCTTCTGTGGCTCTTTGCGCCCTGGGCGCGGGCAGGGCTCGCGGTGAGCCCACCGCATGCGGGCCTGATGCTCGCGGCCGGAGCGGGTTGGGGTGTTTATTCGCTCGCGGCGCGGGGGGCAGACGATCCTTTGGGGGCGACGGCCTGGAATTTCCTTCTGGCGGTGGTGCCCGGTTTGCTGATCGGCATGGCCCTGCCCGGGGGCGTGGCGCTCGAAGGGGCAAGCGCTGGCGGCCTTTTTCTGGCGATCCTCTCCGGGGCGGTGACTTCGGGTCTTGGCTATGCGCTCTGGTATCTGGTCTTGCCCGGTCTCGGACCGTCGCGGGCGGCTGTGGCGCAACTGACCGCGCCGGTGATCGCGGCGGCGGGCGGTTTCTTGTTCCTGGGCGAGCCCGTCACCCTGCGGCTCGCCGTTGCGGCGCTTCTGGTGCTGGGGGGCGTAGCGCTGTCTTCCCGACCGGTGCGCGACTGAACTTTCTGATCCAGAGGCGACCCCGCGCAGAGCGCGCGGGGTCAAGCGATCTCTCGCCGCCCCGGCCGGGCCGCGGCGGCTCGGCTGCCTCCGGCGGAGGTATTTGGGCCAAGATGAAGAGGGTCAGAGTGCTTTGCCCATGCGGTGGGCGATCTGGGTCTTTGTGCCGAGCGTGATGGGGCGGTTGGCGAGCGAGAGGCGGAAGCCTTCACGCTCCCAGAAGGCGCGGCCGCGCGGGTTGGCTTCGAGGACGGCTATGTAGATATTTTTGGCGCCGCGGCGGCGGGCCTCGGTTTCGAGATGATGAAGGAAGGCGCGCCCGAGGCCGCGGCCGCGTGCGGCGGGGGTGAACATCATCAGGCCGAGGAAGGCATCGGACGGTTCGGGATAGCCGAAGGCGAGATCGGCGAGGCCTGCGAGAGGATCGCCGTCAAAGAGGCCCGCGCGGTAGCTGGTGGTGGGGTCGATGCCGGGCGGATGGGCGGTGAAATATTCGTCCGTGACCTCGGCGTCCGGCTCGGCATCGCGCTCGAGCCAGATATAGTCGGCGGCCTCGTGGAAGAACCGCTCGACAAGGGCACGGTCGGTCACTGGGTGGAGCGGGCGGATCAGCATGGCAGCGGTTCGATCTTGAGGATCTCTAGCTCGGTCGCGCCCGCCGGGCGGCGCCAGGTGACGAGGTCGCCCACATGCGCGCCGAGGAGCGCACGGGCGAGGGGGGACTGGGGAGCGATGCGGCCGAGGCTTGCGTCAGCCTCGTCTTCACCGACGATTTCATAGGTGGTTTCTGCGCCCTCTTCGTCGGCCACGGTGACGCGGGTGGCGAAGGCGGCTTCGTGCGGCGCCTCGGGGGGCGGTGTCGGGATCGCGCTGGCGAGCCGGGCGGTCAGGTAGCGGATGTCACGCTCGGCAGCACGTTCGGGCAGCCGGTCGAGCCGGTCCGGGCGAGCTTTGAGGGCGGCGAGGGTGGCCTGGGTGTCGGTGAGCCGCTGTTGCAGCGCGGCGAGCCCACGCGGGGTGACGTAGTTCGGATGCGGCGAAAGCGGCAGGTCGGGGAGGGGCGCATTGTCCGGCCCGTCCTCCTTCACGAAAGCGCGGCTCATGGCACGATTTCCTCAAGCGGGTCGTAATGCGCCTGGGCTGACCCCGCGAAGGCGATGGCGGCGAGGCTGTCGGGTTTCAGCCTTATCCCGGCCAGTTCCCGTCGCCCGAAGAACCGGCGGCGTGCGACAACCCCTTCGGGATCGCGCCAATTGGTCGGCAGTTCACCGCCCGCGAAGCTGCAACGGAAGAAGAGGTCGACCTGGTGAAAGCCCGATCTGGGATCGTGGAATTCGTTCACAAGAGCGAGCGGGCCGACGGCGACCTCGATGCCGCATTCCTCATGGACCTCGCGACGCAGGTTGTCGGGCAGGGATGTGCCGGGTTCGACCCCGCCACCCGGGGCGCACCAGAGGTCGGACCGGGTGCCGGGATAGGCGTTGACGAGGAGGAGCCTATCCTGATGCATAAGGATGGCGCGGACGGCAAGGCGGGGTGAGCGGTGCTTCATGAGCGGGAGAGTGCCTGTCGACCGCCGGTGACGCAAGGGCGCGGAGCGAAAGGGTGGCGCGCGGCCCCGGGGGCGACTATTTCAGGGCCATGATCCGTGGTCTGATCCTTCTTTTCCTGCTTCTTGCCGCGCCTGTAGCGCAGGCCAAATGCGTGGTGCTGCTGCATGGGTTGGCGCGCACCGATGCGTCGCTGCGGATCATGGAGCGGGCGCTGGAAGATCGCGGCTACCGGGTGGTGAATTCGGCCTATCCCTCGACCGAGGCGCCGATCGAGGATCTGGTGCGTTTCTACGTGACGCCAGCGGTCGCTGCCTGTGGCGAGGAACGGGTGGATTTCGTCACCCATTCGATGGGCGGCATCCTTGCCCGCGCCTGGCTCGACGATCACCGGCCGAAGCATATGGGGCGCGTGGTGATGCTCGCCCCGCCCAACAAAGGGTCGGAACTGGTGGATGCGTTCGGGGGGCTGACGCTTTTCGACTGGGTGAATGGACCGGCGGGGCTGGAGCTTGGGACCGATCCCGCGAGCGTGCCGAACCGGTTGGGCATGGCGCGGTTCGATCTGGGAGTGATCGCGGGCGACCGGTCGCTCAATCCGATCTATTCCTATGTGATCGGCGGGGCGGACGATGGAAAGGTCTCGGTCGAGGCGACGAAGATCCGGGGGATGAACGATCATATCGTGCTGCCGGTGACCCATACGTTCATGATGAACAATCCCCTGGTGATCGCCCAGGTCGAGGCCTTCCTTGCCAATGGCCGGTTCGACCGCAGCCTGACCTACTGGCAGGCGCTTGGGCAATTCTTGCCCTGAGGCCGTTCAGTCGCGCGCGAGCGCCACGGATTTCACGATCGCATGGCAGGGCGCGCCGGGCGCGAGCTTCAGCGTCTCGACCGAGCGTCGGGTGAGGCGGGCGCGAAGCGCGGTTCCGGCCGCCGTCAGCTGGACGTCGACCGATGCCGCGTCGAGGTCGGTCAGTGCGGTGACCCGGGCGGGCAGGATGTTCAGCGCGCTGAGGCCAAGAGGCGGGATGGTCGCGACCATCACGTCGCGGGCGCGGATCACCAGACGCAACATTTCGCCCGGTGCCGGCTCGGGCTGGAGCGCGGGCAGGATCAGCTGACCTTCGGGCAGGGACAGGCGGCAGAGGCCCTGCGGCTCCGTGCCCGCATAGCGGGCCTCGATCAGGCTGCCCGGTTCTTCCGCGCCGAAAGCGCGGGCGGCGCGCGGGTCGGACAGAACGCCGGCGGTCGGACCCTGGGCCTGCACCCGTCCTTCGGCAAGCGCGATCGTGCGCGTGGCGAGGCGGGCGACTTCCGCAAGCGAATGGCTGACATAAAGGATCGGCAGCTGCGCTTCGTCGCGCAATTGTTCGATCAGCGGCAGGATGGCGGCACGGCTTGCGGTATCGAGGGCCGACAGCGGTTCATCCATCAGCAGAAGGCGGGGACGGGACAGGAGCGTGCGGACGAGCGCCACCCGCTGCGCCTCGCCGCCCGAGAGCGTCGCGGGCTTGCGGGCGAGAAGGGGGGTGAGGCCGAACTTGTCCGCCATGGGGCGGACCTCGTTCAGGCATCCGGCACGGCGGGCGGCATAGGTGAGGTTGCCCTCGACGTCGAGATGGTCGAACAGGCGCGGCGCCTGGAAGACCATGCCCACGCGGCGGCGATGCGGCGGGGTGAAGGCGCGCCCGTCTTCCCATGTCTCGCCGCTGTAGCGGATCAGCCCTCCCGTACGCTCGAACCCGGCAACGGCGCGCAGGATCGAGCTTTTGCCCGCGCCGGAGGGGCCGAATATCGCGGTAAGGCCCGGGTCGGGCAGGGTGAGGTCGATCTCGATCCCCCGGGGGCCGTGTGGCAGGCGGAATGCAAGGTGAAGGTCGGTCATGCGCGGCGCCCGGAGCTGCGCCCGGCGCGGCGGTTGATGGCGTACAGGGCCAGAAGCACGGCGAAGGAAAGCGCGACGAGAAGGGCCGAAAGGACATGTGCGGCGGGGTAGTCGGCGCGCTCCACCTGTTCATAGATGGCGATGGAGATCAGCCGCGTCTCGCCCGGGATATTGCCGCCGACCATCAGGACCACGCCGAACTCGCCCAATGTATGGGCGAAGGTCAGGACGGCGGCGGTCAGATAGCCGCGCAGCGACAGGGGGAGTGCCACTGTCAGGAAGGCATCGAAGGGCCGGGCGCCGAGGCTCGCGGCGGTTTCGAGAGGAGCAGGCCCAAGGGCGGAAAAGGCCGCCTGCAGCGGCTGGACGGTGAAGGGCAGGGAATAGAGGAGAGAGGCCAGAACGAGGCCTGCGAAGGAGAAGGTGAGTGTCTCGCCGGTGAGTGAGACCCAAGCCGCGCCAAGGGGTGCTTGCGGGTTGAAGGCAAGGAGCAGGTAGAAGCCCAGCACCGTGGGCGGCAGAACGAGGGGCAGCGCGGTCAGCGCCTCGATCAGAGGCACAAGGCGGGCGCGGCTGCGCGCGAGCCACCAGGCGAGCGGCGTGCCCAGAAGAAGGAGAAGCGCCGTCACCAGCGCCGCGAGGCGCAAGGTCAGCCAGAGGGGGGCGAGATCGGGCAGGGCGGTCATGGCTGAGGGCTCATGGCAGGCCGTAGCCCGCGCTGCCGATCATCTCGCGCGCCACCGGGGAGGCGAGGAAGGCCAGAAAACCCGCCGCCGCCTTGTTGTCTGCCCCATGGGCCAGAAGGACCGCAGACTGGATGAGCGGCGCGTGATCCTCCGCCGGGATCGCCCAGGCGCTGCCGCCGGTCTCTGCCGTCAGCGAGGAAGCCGCGATGAAGCCCACATCCGCCGCCTTGCTCGCGACCATGCTGAAAGCCTGACCGATATTCTCTCCGGTGACGAGCTTTGGCTGGACCTCCCCGGTCAGTCCCAGATGGTCCAGTACCTCCATTGCCGCAAGACCGTAAGGCGCCAGATCGGGATTGGCGATTGCCACATGGCGCGCGGCGCGGAGCGCCGCCGCCGGATCGGAAAGGTCGCGGACCGGATCGGCTGACCAGAGCGCGAGACGGCCGAGCGCATAGGGCCGTGCCGTCCCTTCGACGGCCAGACCTTCGGCGAGCAGCCGGGCCGGTGTCGCATTGTCCGCCGACAGGAAGGCATCGAACGGCGCACCGGCGGCAATCTGGGCCGAAAGCTTGCCGGTCGCCCCGGCAGTGATCCTGATCTCATCGCCGGTTTCGGCCGCAAAGGCCTGCGCCAGCTCCTCGGCCACCGGGGCAAAGTTCGTCGCAACCGCGATCAGAGCGGTGTCGGCACGTAGCGCGGACGGCAGCAAAAGGCAGACGACGAGCAGCAGGCGGATCATGTTGGTGTTCCGTTATTTCCATACGGATATAACGGCAGAGGTATGGCAGGCAATCGCTATTTCTCGCGGGCCGCAGCGGCGTGCAGCGCCGCGATCGCGGCGATCTCTGCCACACTCGCCCTGCTGCTCTCGGCCTCCATCCGGCGGTAAAGCGCCAGAACCTCGGCCCCGCACGCCGTTAGCGCCGCGCCGCCCCGCCCGGCCCCGCCGCGCGAGGCGGCGACCAGAGGCGCGTCGAACATCGCGTTCAAAATCTCAACAAGCCCCCAGGCGCGCTTGTAGCTCATCCCCATCCGCCGCCCTGCGGCCGAGATCGAGCCGGTTGCGGCAATCCCTTCCAGCAGGTCGGCCTTGCCCGGCCCGATCCAGAGGCCCGGTCCGATCATCAGCTTCAGTCGCAGGCGCGGGTAGCGGCCCTTCTCTTCCATTCCGTCTCCCGTGGCAAAATGCCTCTTCCCCCTCTTCCGTTCTTAAATATCCTGCGGGGGAGCGCGAGGGGGCGCAAGGCCCCCTCGCTGATCTTTGGCGCCCGCTCACCGTCAGGGGAAGAAGCATGTCAAAAGTCACCGTCGCCGCCACACAGTTCGCCTGCTCCTGGAACCTGCCAGCGAACCTCGATCGCGCCGAAGGTCTCGTCCGCCGGGCCGCCGCCGAGGGCGCGAATGTCGTGCTCCTGCAGGAACTGTTCGCCACCCCCTATTTCTGCATCACCGAAGACCCAGCCTATTTCACGCATGCGCTTCCCTACGAGGGCAATCCGATTGTCGCCCGTTTCGCCGACCTTGCGCGCGAGCTCGGCGTGGTTCTACCGGTCAGCTTCTTCGAGCGCGCGGGTACGGCGCATTTCAACTCGGTCGCCATGGTCGATGCCGACGGCACGGCGCTCGGCCTCTACCGCAAAAGCCACATCCCGCAGGGGCCGGGCTATGAGGAGAAATTCTACTTCTCGCCCGGCGACAGCGGCTTTCGCGTCTGGGATACGGCCTTCGGGCGGATCGGCACCGGCATCTGCTGGGACCAGTGGTTTCCCGAGGCTGCCCGCGCGATGGCGCTTCAGGGCGCAGAGATGCTCCTCTATCCGACCGCCATCGGCTCGGAACCGCCCGCGCCCGGCTATGACAGCCAGCCGCATTGGGAAATGGTGATGCGCGGCCATGCGGCCGCCAATATCCTGCCGGTCGTCGCCTCGAACCGGATCGGGCGCGAAGAGCAGGGGGACAGGTTCGTCACCTTCTACGGCTCTTCCTTCATCGCAGACCAGTGCGGGCAGCTCGTCACCAAGGCGGGACGCGCGGACGAGACGATCCTGACTGCCAGTTTCGACCTCGGCGCAATCCACGACCTGCGCCGCAGCTGGGGCCTGTTCCGCGACCGGCGGCCCGAGCTTTACCGGACGCTCCTGAGCCTCGACGGGCGCGCCTGAGCTAGAGGGGTGCCGTCGCCGCATCCAGCCAGCGGCGCGCAGCCTCCGACACACGCGGCCCGATCTTCGCGGCCACCTCGGCGTGATAGTCGTTCAGCCAGTCGACTTCGGCGCGCGTCATCAGGCCCGCCGCGATCAGCCGCCTGTCGATCGGCACGAAGGTCAGTGTCCGCATGCAAAGCATCTCGCGTTCGGCGTCGCCGCCCTCCGGCACCACCGCCGTCTCGACCAGCAGCAGGTTTTCGATCCTTATGCCGAAAGCGCCCTCCCGGTAATAGCCCGGCTCATTCGACAGGATCATCCCCGCCTCAAGCGGCACATCATAGCGCCGCGACAGCCCCATCGGCCCCTCGTGCACCGACAGATAGGCGCCCACGCCATGGCCGGTGCCATGGTTGAAATCCTGATGTGCGAGCCACAAGGGATAGCGCGCAATCGCATCCAGATGGCTGCCTGCAACGCCCTTCGGCCATCTGAGCCGCGAGATGGCGATCATGCCCTGCAGGACACGGGTGAAACAGTCCCTCTCCACCTGCCCGGGCGCGCCGATGGCCACCGTCCGGGTGATGTCGGTGGTGCCATCGAGATATTGCCCGCCCGAATCGATCACCACGATCTCGCCTTCGCCGAACGGCCGGTCGCTCTCCTCGCTCACCCGATAATGCATGATCGCGCCGTTGGGGCCTGACCCGCAGATTGTCTCGAAACTGATGTCCCGAAGCGCGTTCGAGGCGCGGCGGAAGCCTTCAAGTGCGGTCACCGCGCGGATCTCGGTCATGCCGCCCTTCGGCACTTCCGCATCGAGCCAGGCGAGAAATTCAACCATTGCCGCCCCGTCGCGCAGATGCGCCTCGACCATGCCGGCGATCTCGGCCTCATTCTTGCGCGCCTTGGGCAGAAGACAGGGATCCTGCCCCCAGACGACCTCGGCGCCTGCCTCGGCGAGGATACGCGACACCGCCACCGGCGCCGTCGCCCGGTCGACCCTTATCCTGCCCCGCAGCTCTCTCAAGGCCGCCTCGAACGCCTCGGGCGCCGCGATCCGCACGCTCGGGCCGAGATGCGCAAGCACCTCAGGCCCGAGCTTCGCCTGATCGATGAACAGATCGACGTTGCCATCGGCCTGCAGAAGCCCCAGGCACTGCACGACGGGATTGCGCGGAATATCCGCGCCGCGGATATTGAGAAGCCAGGACAGCGAATCCGGCAGCGTCAGAACCGCCGTCGCCTGACCCTCACGGCCGAGCTGACCGCCCAGCCGCCGCCGCTTGTCTGCTGAACTTTCGCCAGCAAGTTCAATCGGGTGAACGGCAACCTTTCCGCAGGGCGGCGTCGGCCGGTCGGTCCAGACCGCATCGACGAGATTGGCCGCCGCCACGAGCCCTATCCCGGTCCCGGCCAGCCGCGCCTCGATCTCCTCGATCTCGCGCGCGGTGTGCAGCCAGGGGTCATAGCCGATCCGCGCGCCTGCCGGTGCCCTTTCGGTGATCCAGTCGCCCGCTTTCACCTCCGGCCAGTCGACCGGCGTATAGACCGTGAGGTCCACCTGACCCTTCACCTGCGTCCGGTAGCGGCCATCGACGAACACCCCTGCCACTTCCGGCAGAACGACGCAAAACCCGGCCGAGCCGGTGAAGCCCGTCAGCCATTGCAGACGCGCGTCACAGTCGGCGACATATTCGCCCTGATGCACATCGGCGCGCGGCACGATGAAGCCCTGAAGCCCCGCCGCCGCCAGCGCTGCCCGGAGCGCCCCAAGCCGTGCGGCCCCATGACGCGGCTCTGCCGTCACCTCGAATGTCTGAAACATCCTGTCCTCACGTTCTGTCCCCAAATACTCCGGGAGGGTCCGGGAGGGCAGAGCCCTCCCGGCGGATCGGCGCCCCCGGAGCGCGGGCCGGTAAAACCCCCCCCACCCCCGACCCCCCCAACCCCCCCCCCCGCGCCGGGGGGGGGGGCCAAAGCGGGCCC
>NZ_JAPNUE010000004.1 GCF_026626305.1 Frigidibacter sp. RF13
TCATCACCCCCGTCAGTTCGGGGCCTTGAATCACGCAGCAGCGGCAGCCTCAAGCAGATCAATGGGTCCTGACCCTAGGCTTCGCGAGCTCCTTCCTACCGATGGGTTCGTGAACACCTTTCTCAAGGTTAGTGATCGGCTCAACGACGTCGCTCGCGATTTTATCGGACTTTCTTCTTTCGTTGTCGTAGCGACAAAATCGTCCGGCGGCTTGATTGACGTTTCCCCGAAAGGGGACCCGGCAGGTTTTGTCGAAGTCTACGACGACAAGACACTGATTATTCCCGATCGTCTTGGCAATCACCGGGTCGACGGTTTCCAAAACCTCATTGAAGATCAGAATGTTGCTTTGCTTTTCATCGTACCCGGACACGGAGATACCCTGCGTGTTGCTGGTAAGGCGCGTATTGTGCGGGATACGTCAATCAGCAGGCGTCATGCCGTCAACGGAAAAGAGCCACTTCTTGCTCTGGTCGTCGATGTAGAAGAGGCTTTCATGCACTGTTCAAAATCCATGATCCGTTCGCGCCTGTGGCAGTCGGATAGTTGGCCAGAACGCAGGTCGGCTCCAAGTCTTGCAGAATGGGTTATCGCGACGGTTGATAGAAAACAAACAGTTGACGAGGTCCAACAGGATCACAGCAACGATGAAGCCGCTCGGCTTTATTGAGCGTCGTGCCAGTCGTTTCACCTCGATTCTAGTTCGGTCAAATTGGACTCAATCCGGACCAACACGTTCTCGCACCACCCCCAAAGAAAAACCGCGCCGGGTTGCCCCGGCGCGGCTTTCCGTCCCTCGTCTTGTCGAGGATTATTCGTCGTTCGCAGCCGAACCCATCTCGTCGAAGAGTTCCGCAATCTCAAAGTCCGCCGCGGCTTCGGCTTCGGCGGCGAGTTCGCGCACCGATTTGCCAGAGGCCTGCAGTTCGGCTTCTTCGGCCGAGCGGGCGACGTTCATCGTGATCGTGGCCGAGACTTCGGGGTGCAGCACGACGCGGACGTCGTGGAGACCCAGTTCCTTGATCGGCTGGATCAGCACGACCTGCTTGCGATCGAGCGAGAAACCGGCGTCGGTTGCGGCTTCGGCGGCGTCACGCGGCGTGACCGAACCGTAGAGCGCACCGGCGTCCGAGGCCGAGCGGATCACGACGAACTTCTGGCCGTCGAGCTTCTCGGCGAGGCTTGCGGCCTCTTTCTTGGTTTCGAGGTTGCGGGCCTCGAGCTGGGCCTTCTGGGCTTCGAACGACTTGATGTTGGCGTCCGAGGCGCGCAGCGCCTTGCCCTGGGGAAGCAGGAAGTTGCGGGCATAGCCGTCTTTCACTTTGACGACTTCGCCCATCTGGCCAAGCTTGGCCACGCGTTCAAGAAGGATGACTTGCATATCGGGTCGCTCCTTATTTCACGGCATAGGGCAGCAGGGCGAGGAAGCGGGCGCGCTTGATGGCCTGGGCCAGTTCGCGCTGCTTCTTGGCCGAGACGGCGGTGATGCGGGCGGGCACGATCTTGCCGCGCTCGGAGATATAGCGCTGCAGCAGACGCACGTCCTTGTAGTCAATCTTCGGCGCATTCTCGCCCGAGAACGGGCAGACCTTGCGGCGGCGGAAGAAGGGTTTGTTCGCCATGGTTTTATCCTTTCAACAAGCCGGGCTCAGCGACGGTCGCCGAACGAGCGGCGTTCGCCGCCACGATCGCCACCGCGGTCGCCACCACGATCACCGCGGTCAAAGCGGGGGCGGTCGCCGCCTTCGCGGTCGCCGCGCTCGCGCTCGTCGCGCTTCTGCATCTGTACCGAGGGGCCATCCTCATGCGCGTCGACCTTGATCGACATCACGCGCATTACGTCGTCATGCAGACGTGCCAGACGCTCCATCTCCTGCACGGCCGTGGCGGGCGCGTCGGTCCGGAAGAAGGCATAGTGACCCTTGCGGTTCTTGTTGATCTTGTAGGCCATGGTCTTCACGCCCCAGTATTCGGTGCCGACGACCTTGCCGCCGTTGTCCGAGAGGACCGTGGAGAAATGTTCGATGAGGCCTTCGGCCTGCGCGTTGGACAGGTCCTGACGCGCGATCAGCACATGCTCGTAAAGCGGCATGGCATTCCTTTCGTCTCGGGCGGCTTCACGGGCGGGTCTGACCTTCCGCGACCCGTTAGGAGAGGCTTCGCCGGTTGAAGTGATTGGCGGAAGGATGGGGCCTTATACAGATTTGGCCGTTGGGCGCAAGGGTCGCGTCAGGCAACCTGGCGCGATAAAGGGGCAAAGGTGCTCAGGCCCAGCCAGTTGTTGATCGACCGGGCCAGTGCCTTGTCGCCGTCGATCATCAGCCGCCCGGCCGTCCGTTCCTCGCCAAAGGAGGTGATCCCCATCCAGACCGAGGTCATCGATCTGAGCGATCCGGTGATCAGCAGATCGACATCGAAGCCCGGGTCGATCTTGCACATGTCGACCTCGCCGTTGTCGACAACCAGCCACCAGTGACGGTCACCCTCGACAAGTTCTGGATACAGAAACTGAATCGTGCAGCGCCGCGCGGGCAGGGGCTTCGGTTTCAGGTTGCGCCGCATGTCCCACATCAACAGCGATGGGTCGAGATTCTTCAGGGAAAGCCGGGATTCGATCCAGCGATGGCCCCATTGGCCGAGCCCGACGATCAAGGGCTCCAGATCCCGGCCCATCGGCGTCAGCCGGTATTCGCTGCCGCCCGTCCCGAGATCGACGCTGGCGATGACGCCTGCCTCTTCCAGCTCTTTCAGCCGCTTCGACAAGAGTGCGGGCGACATTTTCGGCACCCCCCGGCGGATATCGTTGAACCGGGTCGATCCGCATAGAAATTCCCGCAATATCAATGCGGTCCATCGCGTGCAGACCAGCTCCGCAGCCATCGACACCGGACAGAACTGCCCGTAGCCCCCTCGATCGCTCATCCACCCCTCCACGGCTTTCGGCGATCATAGCACTAGCCGGGCCAGTGACAAAGCACCGGTACAGTTCCTGAACTTGAGAGAATGGAGGGTGAGGCAGATGCTGCCGCTATCAGTTTGCCGCATAAGGGAGTAATGGCAATGACAATGGCAGTAGTGCAACGGGAGGATCAGGCGATGGGTCACGAGACCTTGGCCGAAAAAGCCGACCGGCTGGCTCGGGACTGCGCATCGCGGGCCGAGGCGCATGACCGCGACGAGAGCTTCGTCGCCGAGAATTATGAAAAGCTGAAGGCCGAAGGGTTGATCTCGGCGGCCGTGCCGAAGGAACTGGGCGGCCTCGGCGCCGAGGTGGGCGAAATGGCCGATGTCGTGCGCCGGCTCGCGCATGGCTGCGGCTCGACCGCGCTCGCCTTTTCCATGCACACCCACCAGGTGGTGATCCCCGCCTGGCGCTGGCGCCACCAGCCGCCCGCGGTGCCGAAGGTCGAACCGCTTCTGAAGATGGTGGCCGAGAAGAACATCGTGCTTCTGTCTTCGGGCGGCGGCGACTGGATCGGCGGCTCGGGCCGGGCGGAGAAGGCCGAGGGCGGCTGGCGCATCACGGCGCGCAAGCCCTTTGTCTCGGGCGGGCCGGTCGGAAATATCCTGATGACGACCGCGATTTCGGATGAGGGCATCCTGCATTTCGGCCTGCCGATGGCATCGCCCGAGGTCAAGCGTCTGGACACATGGCATACGATGGGCATGCGCGGCACCGGATCGGACGATGTCGAGATCACCGACTTCTTCCTGCCCGACGACAAGGTGGCGCTGAAACGCCCGACCGGCGAATGGCATCCGCTGTTCCAGATCATCGCGACGCTGGCCTTCCCGCTGATCTACGGCGCCTACCTCGGCGTCGCCGAAAGCGCCCGCGACATCGCGCTTGGCCTTGCGCAGAAGCGCAGGGGCGAGGCACGCCAGCCGCGGCTGGTGGGCGAGATGGAGACGACGCTTAGGGCCGCGCAGATGGCGCACCGGCACATGGTCATGACCGCCGAGACGATGGCCCCCGGCGCGGAAAGCGTCAGCGAGGTGATGATCGGCCGCCAGCTGGTCGAGCAAAACGCGATCCGCACCGTCGAGCTGGCAATGGAGGTGGCGGCGGGACAGGGCTTCTACCGTGCCACCGGCCTTGAACGGCGCTTCCGCGACGTGCAGGGCGCGCGCTATCACCCGATGCGGCGCGACGTGCAGCGGCTTTATACTGGCGCGCTGACCTTGGGCGATCCGGTCGAAAAGATCTACTGAAACAGCCGGGCGGACTGCGCGGAACATCGCCGGTCCGCCCGTGTTAGGTGTTTGCTCGCGAACATCTCGTGTGGGGGTGTGCCGAATTGTCGGCAGTGCTGGAGATCGCCTAATCGGTGTTCAATGACTTCACACCGGAGATTTCCAATGCGAATCCTTGCACTTGCCGCCGCTCTTGGCCTGTCCGCCTCCGCCGCCTTCGGCGCGGCCGAAACCTATCGGCTCGACCCCGGCCACAGCCAGATCCTGTTTTCCTACAACCACCTCGGTTATTCGACGAACTATGGCATGTTCTCGGGCTTCGAAGGCGAGATCGCCTATGATGCGGCTGATCCCTCGGGGTCGAGCGTCGCTGTCAGCTTCCCGGTCAAGACGATGCTCACCGGCTGGCAGGCGCGGTTCGATCATTTCATGTCGCCCGATTTCTTCGACGCAGCCGAGGGCGAGATGGTGAGCTTCACCTCGACCGCCATCGAGGTCACCGGCGAGAAGAGCGCCAAGATTACCGGCGACCTGACGCTGAACGGGGTGACGAAGCCCGTTGTTCTCGACGCGGTCCTGACCCAGGCGGGCGACCATCCGATGGAGGGCAAGCCCTGGCTCGGCTTCACGGCCACGACCAAAGTCTTGCGGTCTGACTATGGCCTCGGCATGTTCGCGCCTTTCGTTGCGGATGAGGTCGAGGTCAGTATCTCGGTCGAGGCGGGCAAGGTCGACGGCTGACGGCCAATCCTGTTATTCCTTGAGCGCGGGCTGTCGCTTTGCTGCGGCGGCCCATCGTCTTTTCGCCCATCGTCCCGAACCGTTCCGGAGGTCTGAATGAATATGACATCGACGCAAACCGCCGTTGCGAAACGCCCCGGGGCGGAGATTGATTTTGTCAGGTTGCCCAGCGTTGCGCCCGAGGTGATCCTCGATCACATGTCCGATCCGCGGATGGCGGAACACATGCCGCTGCTGACCGAACCCTGGACGCTGGAAACCGTCGCTGGGTTCGTCGCGGCGAAAGAGGCGTGCTGGCAGCGCGACGGGCTCGGCCACTGGGCGTTCCTTGCTGACGGGCGCTATGTCGGCTGGGGCGGGTTCCAGAAGGAGGGCGACGAATGGGACTTCGGCCTGGTGCTGCGCCCCGACGCCTTCGGCCTCGGCATGCCGATCGCGCGCAAGGCGCTGGCCTTCGCGCGGGATGACGCGCGCATACCGTTCGTCACCTTCCTCCTGCCGCCCTCACGCCGCCATCTTGGCGCGCTGGCGCGGCTCGGCGCGGTCGAGACCGGCCAGATCGACTATGAAGGCGAACGTTTCCGCAAGTTCCGTCTCGATACGCTCTAGCCGCGCGGGTCAATCGCCCCGCTGCGCGGTCAGCGCGATATCGACCCGGACCGCGAAGCCCACGGTGCTTTCGTCCGGATAACTTGGCCCCATGCCGAAATCGCGGCGGTCGAGCGTGACCGTGCCAGCCGCTGTGGCCGTGTCGCCGTCGATGGTCAGCGTGAAAGGCAGGGCGACCGGCAACTCCTTGCCGCGCAAGGACAGCGTGCCGCGTGCGGTGAGACTGCCCGCCTCGTCGGCGATGGTGGCCTTGAAGCGCGCTTCGGGGAAGGTGGCGCGATCGAAGAATTCCGGTCCTGCCGCCTGTTCGGTGACGGCGCCGAGCGTCATGCCCTCAAGCGGGATCGTCACATCGGTGTCGCCAGTGCGGCTGCCCTCATCATAGCTGATCCGGGCGGTCCAGCCTGCGAAACTGCCGGTGACCTCCTGACCCATCTGGCGGACGGTGAAGGTGATCGTGCTGTCGGCCACGCTCCAGTTGCCGCCTTCGGCCGTAGCGACGGTAGCCGCGCCCTCGTTGCGCGATGGCGGCGCGAAGGTCAGTACCGCGGCGATCAGCGCACCCCAGAGCGCGAGCGACAGGAGCGCTGGGCGGTGGCTCGGTTCGGTCCGGCCGTCCCCGGCCGCACGGCCGGTGATCATCCGTGCGAGTGTGCCGTCGCGGTCGATCAGCACGTGTTTCACCGCGCCTGCCACGTGAAGGAGGATCGACAGGATCAGGAGTTTCGAGGCAACGCCATGGACCGCGCCCGCGAGATGGGCAAGGTTTTCAGATTTCGGCACGAAGGGCAGCGATTGACCGAAGGGCCAGAGGATCGGCGCGAAGCCGGTCGAAGCCGCATGGCCGATCCAGCCCGAGAGCGGCAGGATGAGGATCGCGGCATAGAGCGACCAGTGGACGGCCTCGGCGGCAAAGGTCTCAAGCCGTCGCGCGGGGTGAATGGGGGCGGGTTTTGGTTGCGTCAGCGCCCAGAAGACGCGGACGAGCGCGAGCGCGAAAACGATGACGCCGATGGTCTTGTGAGCCGAATAGACGCGCGCCAGAAGCGCCGCGTCGGCGTCCGATGTGCGCGGCAATCCCTCCGCCCACAAGGCAAGCGGGATGTTCACGAGGATGAGGAGCGCCACAGTCCAGTGCAGCAAACGGGCGGCGCTGCCATAGGAACGGACGGTATTGGACAGGGACATGTTTGCGCTTCCGATGCTGGATATCCGGGGGGGCAGGGCGAAGATAGGCCGTGGGCACGGTCGGCGGAAGGCGTCAGTTGCACAGGTCCTGTGCGGCGCAACCCGGGGGCGGCGCGCGGCAATCGGCGCGTTGCAGCGCGAGGCGATGCGGGGTATGGGGCGGAAACGGCCATGATAGGGCCGGAAGTCGTCGGTGACCGAGGGGAGTGAGATGAAGGCATTCGTATTTCCGGGGCAGGGGGCACAGGTGATCGGCATGGGGCGTGCGCTGGCCGATGCCTATCCGGCCGCGCGCGCGGTCTTCGACGAAGTTGACGAGGCGCTGGGCGAGAGGCTTTCGGCCCTGATCTGGGAAGGTGAACAAGATACGCTCACGCTGACCCAGAACGCCCAGCCCGCGCTGATGGCCACCTCCATTGCTGCCCTGCGGGCGCTGGAAGCGGAAGGTCATGCGGTGACGGACGCTGCCTTTGTCGCTGGCCATTCGCTGGGGGAATATTCGGCGCTGTGCGCGGCGGGTGCGATCAGCCTGTCGGATACGGCAAAGCTTCTGCGCATCCGCGGGCAGGCGATGCAGGCCGCAGTGCCGGTGGGTGTGGGCGCGATGGCCGCCCTGCTCGGCCTGGATTTCGCTGCGGCCGACGCGGTGGCGAAAGAGGCCGCACAGGGCGAGGTCTGTCAGGCCGCCAATGACAATGATCCCGCGCAGGTCGTGGTTTCGGGCCACAAGGGCGCGGTCGAGCGCGCGCTGGAGATCGCCAAGGCGAAAGGCGCCAAACGCGCGATCCTGCTGCCGGTCTCCGCCCCCTTCCACTGCGCGCTGATGCAACCCGCCGCCGACCGGATGGCCGAGGCGCTGGCCTCGGTCGAGGTCAAGGCGCCCGTCGTTCCGGTCGTCGCCAATGTACTGGCCTCTGCCAATGCGGACGCGAGCGTGATCCGCGATCTTCTGGTCCGCCAGGTAACCGGCTCGGTCCGCTGGCGCGAGTCGGTCGAGTGGATGGCGGCTCAGGGCGTGACGGATTTCTGGGAGGTCGGCGCCGGCAAGGCTTTGTCGGGCATGATCCGGCGCATCGCGAAAGAGGCGGTCTGCAAGGCGGTCGGCGCGCCGGAAGATATCGCGGGCCTTTCGGCCTGAGGCGGGGAGGGCGCTGCCCTCCCCCGACCCCACCCGGGATATTTGGACCACAGTGAAGAAATGAGGGCGAGATGTTCGATCTGACGGGTAAGACGGCGCTGGTGACCGGCGCTTCGGGCGGCATCGGCGGCGCGATCGCGCGGGCACTGCATCAGGCGGGGGCGACAGTGGCGCTGTCCGGAACGCGCGAGGGGCCGCTCAATGACCTGGCGGCGGAGCTTGGCAAGCGTGTCCATGTGCTAACCTGCAACCTTGCCGATCCCGCCTCGGTCGAGGCGTTGCCCAAGGCGGCGGCGGAAGCGATGGGCGGGGTCGACATCCTGGTGAACAATGCGGGCATCACCCGCGACAATCTCTTCATGCGCATGTCGGACGAGGAATGGGCTTCAGTCCTTGACGTGAACCTGACCGCATCCTTCCGCCTCTGCCGCGGGGTTCTGCGCGGCATGATGAAGGCGCGCTGGGGGCGGATCGTGAATATATCCTCGGTCGTAGGGCTGGAGGGCAACCCGGGTCAGGCGAATTACGCGGCCTCGAAGGCGGGGCTTGAAGGCATGTCGAAATCGCTCGCCAAGGAAGTGGCGAGCCGCAATATCACGGTCAATTGCGTGGCGCCCGGTTTCATAACCACGGCAATGACCGAAAAGCTGAACGACGATCAGAAGAACACCATTCTCGTGCAGGTTCCGGCCGGGCGCATGGGGGAGGCGGACGAGGTCGCGGCGGCGGTGCTGTATCTTGCCAGCAACGAAGCGGCTTACGTAACCGGAGCAGTCTTGCATGTGAACGGCGGTATGGCAATGCTGTGAAACCGGGCTGCCCAAGGGGGCGGGCGGCCTGCTAAATTTGTCTGTGGCTTGAGTTACGGAGACGGAGATGTGCTTGCGCCCCCTCGCAGCAGTTGCGGTTCTATTGGCCGCGCTTTTCCAGATGTCATCGCCCGCGCGGGCGGACTATGAAAATCTGATCGGCCCGCTTGGCGGTGCGCTTGGCCAGCAGTTGCTGAGGGATTGGCAGGCCGGTGCCGAGGGCGACTGGTTCGTTCTGCGTAACACGCAGGCTGACAATTCCGAACAGGCGCTGACCGTCGCGCTCGGGCCCGCGCCAGAGAATGGCCGCCTGACATCGGTCAACGTCTCGCTTTCGTCGCAGGAAAATACCGCATCGGTCGGCATCCTTGTGCGCAATCAGCCCGCAGGCAGCTTGTGCCTGATGGAGGTTACCGCCTCTGCCTCGGCTAGTCTCTTCTGCGTGGTCGATAAGCAGTATCAGGAAATCGCGACGGTCCCGAATGCCGCCAAGCTCGACGGCAGCGATGTAATCGAGATGGTGGATGTGCCAGGTGGCGCGCGGTTCTACCTGAACGGCCAGACGATCGGCGATCTGAAAGGGTCTGCCGCCCTCGGCTCCGAGATCGGTATCATGGCGTACGACCGAGGCACGTTCGGCATCGCTGATTTCCGCGTCTCGCTACTGGATGCGAATGGCAATGTGGTGGGCGACGCCACTGCGGGGGGCGGCGGCGGTGGGGGCGGGTTGCCACCGAAAGGTGGCGCGGCTGGCGGCGGCGCGCAGGGTGGTGGTGCCTCGGGCGGCGCGACCGCTGGCGGAGGCGCACCGACGCTGGACTCGATCATGGGTCCGCTTGCCGCGACGATCTCAAATTCGCAGAAGCGCGATGGCTGGGATCTTTACCTCAAGGATGACTGGCTGGTGATGGAAAATGCGACCGTCGCCTCCAGCGAGAACTATTTTGCCGTGCCGGCGGGGCCGGTCGGCAATGACGGTCGCTCGGCGCGCATCAATGTCGCGATCGCGCCGTTGGACGGTCAGCGGATCGAAGACATGCCCTATTCCGCCGTGGGCATCATTGCCGAGAACCGGCAAGCCAAGACCTCGTGCCTGGGCGAGATCACCGGTGCGGGCGACGCGCTGATGCTGTGTTTCGGTGCGGACGGCAAGGCAAACGAGATCGGTCGCCTGAAGGGGGTCGCCAAACATGATGGCTCTGACGTGGTCGAGCTGCTGGAACTGCCCGGCGTTGCGCAGTTTTTGGTGAACGGGCAGGTCGTGGGTCAGGTCGAGAACAATTCGGCCTTCGGGGCCGATATCGGGGTTCTGGCGTACGAGCGGGGCCGGTTCTATCTGGGCGGTTTCACCATCACCAATGGTCTGGGGCAGAGCGGAGGCGCGCCCGCGCAGGGTGGCGGCAGCGGTTCCGGTGGCGGCGCGCAAGGTGGCCTTACTGGGCCGCTGCCGATGTTTGACGGCGATAGCGGGCGGATCACCTCGACCTATCTCGGTGTGATGACGGGCATCTTCCTGCACGAGTTTGGTCATGCGCTGATCGGCGAATTGCAGATCCCCTCGACCGGGCCGGAAGAGGACGCGGTCGATATCTTCTCGGCCCTGCGCATCTCCTCGCCCGCGGCGCTGGAAGGGCCGAGCGCGGACGCAACGAAATTGAACGAGGACATGGCGCTTTATGCCGCCCTGCAATGGTATTACTCGGGCATGGTCCAGGCGCAGAGCGGCGGAGCTGATGTGCCCTGGCAGGATGAACATACCGCCGACCTGAAACGCTTCCGCAACACGTTCTGCGTGATGTACGGCGGTAATCCCGATCTCTTCGCGCCGATCGCCCAGCAGGTGGGGATGGACGAGCGCACGCTTTACCGCTGCGAGGAGGAATTCACCAAGCAGAACCGCGCCTGGCGGACGATCCTTGCCCCCCATACCCGTGTGTCGGCCACCCACCCGGAAGGTCTGCAGCCCGCCGACGCGCCGGGCGCTGCCATCACCGCTCGGTTCGAGCCCTCGCGCACGCGGGTGGGTGACATGGTCAAGGCCATCATCGGCGACAGCGGCACCTTCCAGGGCTATGTCGACGGGCTGTCGGCCGATTTCGTGCTGCCGCGCCCGATCGAGGTGATCTATCGCGACTGCGACGAGTTGAACGCCTGGTATGATCCGCGCGAGGGCACGATCACCATGTGCTACAATCTTGTCGAATATATCATCGTGATGATCTCGGACATCGAGATGGGCACGGTGAACGGCGCGGAGAAAGCATCGGCGCCCGCGCCAGCCGGTGGTGGGAACAACCCGTTCGCTGGTGGCGGATCGGGTGGGTCGGGTGGCACCAATCCCTTCGGCGGCAACGGCGCAACCTCGGGCGGCGCCAATCCGTTCGGCGGCGGGGGTGGGGCTGCCCCGGCGGCGCCAGCCTTTGATGAGTTGCAGGACATGGGCGTGCCGGAGACGCGCGAACTGTTCCTCGCGCCCTACCGGGGCGCGACACCGGTGTCGAACCCGTTCGCTCAGGTTCTCACGACCGAGGATCTTGCGGGCATGATCAATGGCGGCGGCGGCATGCTACTGATCGATACCAACGGGCGGGGCGACAGCCTGCCCAATGCGATTGTGGTCACGGACGCTGGCCGCGACGGCAGCCTGCGCGACAATTTCCAGAAGATGATCGACGAGTTCCTGCGCGACCAGACCGGCGGGAACAACCAGTTGCCGGTGGTCTTCTTCGGTTCGGGCGTGCAGGATCGGTCGGCCTATAATGCGGCGCTGCGGGCCGGAGCGATCGGCTGGAACGCGCTTTGGTATCGGGGCGGGATCGAGGCCTGGACGGCGAACGGCCTGCCGCTCTATCCGCCGAAATAGCGCGCGGCGTCAGGCGGCGCCCGCCTGTGCGCGCAGCAGATCGAAGATCGCGGCCCGTTCGTCATGGACGAGCAGCAGCGCGAGATCGCCCGGTTGAAGCCGGGCGACGATCTTGCCCGCGCCGTCGGCGGGGCTGGCCGCGGGCAGGATCTGGTCTTCGGTCAGACCGCAGTCTTGGCAGGCGCGGCGGATCAGGGCGGGGACTTCGCCCGGTGCCCGGCCGCGCAGATATTTCGGGTTTTCGGCGGCCACGACCGTATCGGGGCGAAGCGCGAAGAGGCCGCGCGTCAGGGCGGCGATATCCTCGTCCGACCGGTCGCCCGCATGGCTGATCAGTGCGAAGCGGCGCTTGGCGGGAAGGGCGGCCAGGGCCGAGGTGATCGCGGCGATGGAATGCGGATTATGCGCGAAATCGACGAAGACCCGCGCGCCGTTCACCGTGAATTCGTTGGCGCGGCCGGGATTGTCGGTCGGGTCGCTGCGGAAGCTGGTCAGCACCTTGCGGATCGCCGTGTCAGCGAGGCCGAGCGCGCGGGCGGCAAGGGCTGCGGCAAGCGCATTCTCGATATTGTAGCGGGCAGCACCCCCGAGGGTGAGCGGCACATCTGCGGCCGCGACAAGCGCGGTCTCTTCGGTGCCGTCGGAGAGGTGAACCATACCATCCGCAAGCCAGCCACAGGGGCGGGCTTCTGCCCGCGCATGGCTGATCAGTGGATTTTCCGCGCTCAGTGAGAACCAGACCGGCCGGGTATCAAGCAAGCTCGCGGTGGTGACCACCATAGGGTCGTCGGCATTGAGGATCAGCTGCCCGCCCGGGGCGAGGGCGCGGTGGACCGAAAGCTTGACCTGCGCCAGTTCCGGCACGGTGGTGATGCCGTACTGGCCGAGATGGTCGGCGGCGACATTGGTGACAACGGCGGCGCGGGCGCGGGTGACGGGCAGGCCGCGCCGGAGGATGCCGCCGCGTGCGACCTCGAGAACCCCGATTTCCAGCCGCTTGTCGCGCAGAAGAAGGCGCGCGCCTGCCGGACCGGAATAGTCACCGCGATCAAGCACTTCGTCGCCGACTTTCACGAATTCGGTCGAGGAAAGGCCCGAGACCTTGCCCGCGGCTGCGCCCATAGCGGCGATCAGGCGGGTGGTCGTCGTCTTGCCGTTAGTGCCGGTGACGAGCGCGAGAGGGATGTCGTGCAGGCGCGCCCAGTCCGGGGCGGCGGGCAGCGCGTCCGAGGCCCAGGTCGCGGATCCGGTACCATGGCCCAGCGTCAGCGCATCGTCATCGAGCAGCCGGTCGATGCCGCGCCGGGCCGCCTCCGCGGTCAGCGTGGTGAGGGCGGTAGACCGTTCCATTCCGCTGATGCGGATCAGCTCGGTGGCAAGCGCCTCAGGCGCCATCGCGGGGAGGCCGAGAAGGCCGGTCGCGGTCAGGTACCATGCGGCCTCGATCACATAGGCGGCCGTGAAGAGCTGGTCGACCGGGGCCGGAAAATAGAGGCTGCCGCCACCGTCGAACGGGCGCAGTCGAAGGCCGGACTGCGGAAGACCGAGAGGATCGAGGAAATGGCGTACATGACCCGACCAGAGCGAGAGGACCTCCGCCGGATCGTGGCAGGTGACCAGACAGTCGCCGACCGCCCCCGGCTCCGACCCGTAAAGGTTGGGGCCGAGAAGTCTGCGGCAGCCGTCAAGCATCAGCCCCGGGTGCTCCGGAATCGGGAGGACCAGTGCCTCCTGCAGTTCCTCTGATCGTATCACCGAGAGTTCCGTCAATCGGCTTCTTCGGTTTCGACACGCGCGAGCCTGACGCCGCGTTCGTCGCGGATCAGCTGGTCGCCTTCGGAAATCAGCTCTTCGAACCCCGCCTGCTTAGGCTCGGGCCGTTTGGGCTTGGCCTGCAGAAGTGCTTCGCGCTCGGCCTTTTTGAAATAGATGATCTGCTTCCAGGACCGCGCGAGTTCATCAGCGAGCACCACCAGAAGGTCGCCCGCCTGTGCCGCGGCAAGTGCGGTGTCGATTGCCTGCATCTCGCTTGGCATGAGCGAGATGCGGTCATCCTCGACACCTGCCTTCAGAAGTTCCTCGCGCAGCATCCCGGGCACTTCCATCTCGCCCCGGCCGCGCCGGTCATCGTCGGGTTTCAGGAAATAATGGTCGAAATGGCCCGCAAGCTCGCGCGCAGCCGCGCGGATATCCTCGTCGCGCCGGTCGCCGGGCATGGCGGCGACGATCAGGCGGCGGCCCTTCACATCCAGCCGGTCCGACAGGCTTGCCATCGCGGCAATCGCGGCGGCGTTGTGGCCGTAATCGAGGATGACCTTGAACGGATGTTCGTCATAGACGTTCGTCCGGCCCGGCACCTGGAAGAATGAGGTGTCGAAGGTTCTGAGCCCATGTCGGATATTGTCAAGATCCAACCCGAAGGCATGGGCCATTGCGCAGGCAAACATCGCATTCTGAACATTGTAGAGCGCCTTGCCCTCAAGCGTTGCGGGGATCAGGTGCGACCAGAGGACCGGCATGTGCAGGCCGTTCGCATAGATCGTGATCATGTCGCCGTTCATGGCTTTTTCCAGCACCACGGCCCGCCCGCCCGCGCGGATATGTTCCTTGACCAACGGATGATCTGAATTGGTCGTCACATAGCAGATGTGAGTGGCGTGCGAGAAATCCGCCATCCTGAGGCAATATTTGTCGTCGGCGTTCAGAACCACCGTGTCGGTTGCGGTTTCCACCACCACACGCTTGACGACCGCCAGCTCATCCAGCGTGTTGATGCCGCCCATGCCCAGATGGTCGGAGGTCACGTTGAGGCAGGCAGAGACATCGCAGCGCTGATAACCGAGGCCGGACCGGACAAGGCCCCCCCGCGCGGTTTCCATCACCGCGAAATCGACGGATGGGTCGCGCAGCACCATCTGCGCCGAGGCGGGGCCGGTCATGTCGCCCTTCACGGTCAGCTTGCCGTCGACATAGACCCCGTCGGTCGAGGTGAGGCCCACGATCTTGCCCGAGGATTTCATGATATGGGCGAGCATCCGGCTTGTGGTGGTCTTGCCGTTCGTGCCGGTGATCGCGCCGATCGGGATGCGCGACTGTGTGCCCTTGGGGAAGAGCATGTCCATCACCTTGCCCGACACGTCGCGCGGCTTGCCTTCCGAAGGCGCCACATGCATGCGGAATCCGGGCGCGGCATTCACCTCGACGATGGCGCCGCCCACATCCTTGTAGCTCTTGGTGATGTCGGCCGTCAGGAAATCGACCCCGCCCACATCAAGACCAACAGCCTTGATCGTGCGTTCGGCCATATCCTTGTTGTCGGGGTGGCAGACATCGGTCATGTCGATGGCCGTACCACCGGTCGAGAGGTTCGCGGTCGAGCGCAGATAGAAGGTCTCGCCCGCCGGCAGCACCGTCTGCGCGGTGTGGCCCGCAGCCTCCATCAGGCGTTCGGCCTGGCTGTCGAGTTCCAGATTTGTCAGCACCTTTTCATGGCCTATGCCCCGGCGCGGGTCAGAGTTCACGATGTCGATCAGTTCGGCAATCGTGTGCTTGCCGTCGCCCACCACATGGCCGGGTACGCGCTTGGCCACCGCGACCAGTTCACCGTTCACCACCAGCATCCGGTGATCCATGCCGGTGATGAACTGCTCGACCAGGATGCCCCGGCTTTTCGACTGCGCCTTCGCCTCGCCGAAAGCCACCTCGACCTGTGCATCTTCGGTCAGGTTGATCGACACACCGCGGCCATGGTTGCCGTCGAGGGGCTTGACCACCACAGGATAGCCGATGCGCTTCGCCGCCCGGACCGCGTCGCGCGGCGAATAGACGAGGCGCTGTTGCGGTACCGGCAGGCCGAGGTCGTTCAGCATATTGTGCGTGTCTTCCTTGTCACAGGAAATCTCGACCGCGATATGCTTGGTCTGACTGGTGATCGTGGCCTGAATGCGCTGCTGGAACTTGCCGTGGCCGAACTGGACGAGCGAATTGTTGTTGAGCCGGATCCAGGGAATGTCACGCTCTTCCGCCGCCTTGACGAGTGATCCGGTCGAAGGGCCGAATTCGCGGCGCTGGGCCGAAAGGACGAAGCTTTTCAGCTCTGCCGCGAAATCAAACTCCGGGTCGAAGTCATAGTCGACCTTGGCTTTCAGCGCCTCGGGCAGAAGATGCATGAGGAGCCGGATGGCGAGCGCGCCCGCATCGAGCCCCACGTCGCGCTGGCGATATTCATAGACGAGGTTGTAGCGCCCCGGCTCGCCGGTCGAGCGGGTGCGGCCGAAGGTGACGTCCGATCCCGCAACCCCTTGGATCTCCAGCGCCACATGCTCAGCCACATGGCCAAGCCAGGTTCCCTCGCCCTCGCGCAGGCGCCGGATGAAGCCGCCGGGTTCGCGGTAGGAGCAGCCATGGTCGCGCAGGCCCGGCAGGGCTTCGACCAAACCTTCGATCCAGGCATCGCCGATCTTTGCCGACGGCCAGTCCTCCAAGACGCCCAGATCGACGACATGGCGAATGACCGGGAACCCCGCCCAGACATTCGGACCGACAAAGACGTTCGTCGAGACGATCTTCATAGCGGTTCCCCCCTGTTGACGGCCTTGGTCAGCCGGTCTTGGATTTGTTCTGTAACGAGCAGAAGCCCGCCGTGTCATCCGGCGGATAGGCATGGCGGCCGACAAGGTCATAGCGGCAGCCTTCGCCGAGCACATGGACCTTGAGACCGAGAAGCGACAGAGACTGACCGGGCGCGGCGTCCCACATCGAGGAATGCGTCAGGCCCGAGGCGTCGACGACGGTGACGGTGCCGGACCCCACGACCTCGAACAGGCCGTCGGGACCGATGAAGGCGGCGGTATCCTCGTCGATGCCGAGGCCGATAAGAAACGGGTTGTAGGAAGACGCGGTCAGGAGGCGGCCGAGGCGGTTCCTCTCGGTGAAATGCTGGTCGATGATCACGGCATTCGTCAGGCCGAGGCCGGGCGCGAGGCTGACGGCGCCGACGACGGGGGCGGAATTGCTCTCGCCACCCGCGATCATATGCTCCGACATGATCGAGGCGCCGGCCGACGTGCCCGCGACGGCGATGCCGGCGGCATTCCGGCGGCGGATTTTCTGGGCGATGCCCGTGCCGCCGAGGATGGTGGAGAGGCGGAGCTGGTTGCCGCCGGTGAGGAAGATGCCGGTGGCACTGTCGAGCATGTCGACATAGCGCGGATTGTCGCAGTCGGCGCGCTTGGTGATCGGCAGGAAATCCACCGCCGAGGCGCCCAAGGACTTGAAGATGCGATTATAGTCGGCGCCAGTGGTTTCCAGTTCGGACGCGGTCGGGATCACCACAATATCGGCGCCCTTGCCACCCGAAAGCTCGACGAACCGGCGATGGATGTGGCGTTCCCGGACGCGATCCTCGCCCCCGCCGATCGGGATGATGAAACCGCGGGGGCTCTCTTTCAGCACAGGCGCAGGACACATGTTACGGGACGACCCCAGCGGTGCCAGATGGCAGGTTGACTTTCCCCCCGATCGCGGCCGTGACCCAAAGGTCGCTCCGCCCCCCGATGGGTATAGTCTGGCCGAGCAATTCGGCCGCCGCAAGTGTTTTGCGCTCGGCGAAGCCACGGCGCCTCCTCGAGCATTTCATGCTCGAGTCGGGCGCCGGACCCGCGAGGAGTGCACGAGGTGCATCGACGAGCCCCCCCGTCCGGTCTCAGCCGCCTTTCAGGCGCTGCAGCAGAAAGACCTCGCTGTCGGGCCGGACAGGCGCACTGCGGCTGTTGGCGATGACCTCGCCGTCGACCGCGACCGAGAGACCGGCGGCAATGGCGGGCGCGAGGCCAGGGTAAGCGCGGGCCAGCGCGTCGAACATCTGGCCCACGGTCGCAGCCTCGACCTCGACCATCTCTTGCCCGTCGGCGAAGCGCCTCAGGCTCGACCAGAGATGGACGCGCGCCACCTTACGCCTGCCGCTTGGCCTTGATCGCCGCCAGCACTTTCGGCGGCGACATCGGCAGGCTGCGGAGACGCGCGCCGGTTGCCTCTGCGATGGCGGCGGCAAGCGCGGGCAGGGGTGGCGTGATGCCGGTTTCGCCAACACCGCGCACGCCGTAAGGGTGGCCGGGATTGGGCACTTCGACGATCACCGTGTCGATCATCGGCAGGTCCGAGGCGACGGGAATACGGTAATCGAGGAAGACGGTATTCTGGAGCCGCCCGTCGGAGCCATAGACATATTCCTCGTTCAAGGCCCAGCCGATGCCCTGCGCGGCGCCACCCTGATACTGACCCTCGACATAGGCGGGGTGGATCGCGGTGCCCGCATCCTGCACCACGAGATAGCGCAGAACCGTCGTCCGACCGGTTTCGGGATCGACCTCGACATCGACGACATGGGTGCCGAAGCTTGCCCCCACGCCACCGGCGTTGGTCTCATGGTGGCCCGAGATCGGTCCGCCGGTACCGCCCATCTTCGCGCCGATCTCGGCGATGGTCATGGGAGGGAACTTGCCCGCGTTCGGCCCTGCGGGCTGGGCCGCGCCGTCCTTCCATTCGACGGCCTCGGGCTCAATCTCCCATTCCGCCGCTGCCCGGCGGCACATCTCGGCGATCGCTTGCCGTGCCGCCTCGACCGCTGCCTTGCCGCTCGCGAAGGTCGCGCGGCTGCCATGCGTCGGCTCATTGACGCCAAGCGCGCCGGTTTCGACCACGTTCACCCGGACATTCTCATAGGGAATGCCAATCGTTTCGGCCGTCATCAGCGCGATCGAGGCGCGGCTGCCGCCGATGTCGGGCGTACCGATCGAGACCTGAACCGTCCCGTCCTCGCCGATGGCGAGACTGACCGAGGTTTCGCCGCCATGGTTGAACCAGAAGCCCGAGGCAACGCCGCGGCCCTGGTTCGGGCCCAGACGGATCGCGTAGTTCGGATGGGCCTTCGCCGCTTCCAGCGTCTCGACCAGACCGATGCGGTTGTAGATGGGGCCGTAGCTCGACTTCGTGCCTTCCTTCGCGGCGTTCTTCAGCCGCACCTCGATCGGGTCGAGATGCAACTCGCGGCACATCTCGTCCATCAGGCTTTCGACGGCGAAGGCCGCCATGGGCGATCCGGGCGCGCGGTAGGCGGCGGCCTTCGGACGGTTCGCCAGCACCTCGACCGCCTCGTGCTTCAGGGCCGGGATGTCATAGCAGGCAAAGGCGCAGGGCAGGGCCTCGCCAATGGGCGACATCCCGACAAAGGCGCCGCCCTGCATGCGGAACATCACCTGACCGGCGGTGACGGTGCCATCCTTCTTCATGCCGATCTTGACGTCCATCGAGGCAGAGGCGGTCGGCCCGGTGGCACGCAGCACCTCGGCCCGCGACATCACCAGTTTCACCGGGCGCCCGCCCGCCTTTTTCGACAGGGCAAGCGTCAGCGGTTCCATGAAGATCGTGGTCTTGCCGCCGAAACCGCCGCCGATTTCCGATGGCGTCACCCGCAGGTTCGCGGCCTCGATCCCCAGAACGGCGGCGCTCATGCGACGGATGTACCAGTGACCTTGGGTGCAGACCCACATCTCGCCGCGCCCGTCCTCGCCCATCTGACCGACGCAGGCATGAGGTTCGATATAGCCCTGATGGGTGGCTTCGGTCTTGTAGGTGCCTTCGCGGACGATATCCGCGGCGGCAAAGCCCGCCTCGACATCGCCATGGCCGAATTCCATATGTCGCACCACGTTCGGGTGCATGCCTTCCGGCACCGAATAATCGGCCGCGCCCTCGCGGATCACCGGCGCGCCCGGCTTCATCGCCTCGTCGACGTCGGTGACGTGGGGCAGGACTTCATACTCAACTTCGATCAGGCGCGCGGCATCTTGCGCCAGAAGCTGCGATGTCGCGGCGACAGCCGCCACCGCATGGCCGTCGTAAAGCGCCTTTTCACCGGCCAGCGTGTTTTCCTGCAGGTTCAGGTCTTCGCCTTCCAGTCCCGTCGGCAGGTCGGCGCGGGTCACGACCGCCTTCACGCCGTCGAGCGCCAGCGCTTTCGACGCATCTATCCGCTTGATCTTCGCATGTGCGTGCGGCGAGCGTACGACCGCCGCCCAGAGCATGCCGGGCAGCGAGAAATCCGCGCCATAACGCGCGCGCCCGGTGACCTTGTCGAGCCCGTCGGGCCGGTTCGGACGGGTGCCGACCAGTCTGTAACCCTTGGTGATCTCGTCCTTCGCCATCACGCCGCCCCCCTCATTTCCGCTGCCGCATCCTGAACCGCGCGGACGATCTTGTCATAACCCGTGCAGCGGCACAGATTGCCCGCGAGCCAGAATCGTATCTCGCTTTCGCTCGGGTCCGGGTTCGTATCCAGAAGCGATTTCGCCGCGACAAGGATGCCGGGCGTGCAGAAGCCGCATTGCAAAGCCGCATGCTCGATGAACTTGCGCTGCAGGGGATGAAGCTCGCCGTCGCTTGCCATGCCTTCGATGGTTTCGATTTTCTTGCCCTCGGCTTCGACGCCCAGGACGAGGCAGGAACAGACGAGCGTGCCATCGAGCGTGACCGAACAGGCGCCGCAATCGCCGGTGCCGCAGCCTTCCTTGGTGCCGGTCAGGTCGAGGTGGTTCCTCAGGCAGTCAAGGAGCGTTTCGCGCGGATCGGCGAGAAACTCCACCTGATCGCCGTTGACATTGGTGGTGACGTGAACCTTCTTCATTTGCCTGTTCCTTTCGCCCGATCATAGGCGATCTGAGCCGCGCGCCGCGCGAGCACGCCTGCCACATCGACACGGAATTCGACCGTGCCGCGCTTGTCCGAGATCGGTTTTGCCGCCGCGCTTGATGCTGCCGCGAGCCGGTCGAGGGCCGCGTCGTCCAGCGTGCTGCCGATGATCGCCTTTGCGGCCTCCTCGACCAGCAGCACTGTGGGCGCAACGGCCCCGAGTGCGACGCGCGCCGTGGCGATACGGTCGCCGTCGAGCGTGAGGTTCACCGCGGCGCCAACGACCGCGATATCCATCTCGGTGCGGGGGATGAAGCGCAGATAGGCGTCGCCGCCACGCGGCCCGCGCGGAGGCAGAGTGACGGCTGAAATCAGTTCGCCCTTCTTCAACGCCGTCCGCCCCGGCGCGGTCGGGATCGCCTCGACAGGCATCTCGCGGCTGCTGTCCGGGCCGGTGACGGTCACCGTCGCCCCGGCCGCGACCAGCCCCGGCACGCTGTCGGCGGCGGGTGAGCCGTTGCAGAGATTGCCGACCAGCGTCGCCCGGCCCTGCACTTGCGTGGAGCCCACGAGGTTCATCCCCTCGACCACGCCGGGCCAGTCGCGGCAGAGCGCCTCATGCGCGCCGAGGGCCCGGCCCGGCACAGCCACGCCGATGCGCCAGCCGCCGTCTGCGGTGCGCGATATGTCGAAGACGCCCGGGATATGTTTCAGATCGATCAGTTCGTCGGGCTGAACCATGCCCGCGCGCATCTGCACGAGCACATCGGTGCCGCCTGCGAGGTAACGCAAGAGCCCCCCCGACGCTGCGGCGAGGCGCGAGGCCTCCTGAAAACTGGTGGGCGTGTGGTAGCGCATGCTGCCTCCTGATCGGGGTGGCGGTCTGACTGTTCTATGGTCCCGCGACGAGCTCGCCGCAGAACCGTCCTTGATCAAACTCTTTGAAACCGGCGCAAACTGCAACTGGTGAATCGTTCAACAGGCGCGGCGCCGCCATCGCGGGTGGCAAGGCTGCCTCTCCCTGCACCGGCGCACAGATGGCCGCTCGCGCGCGGGCTTCCAACTCCCGCGGCCAAGGGATATCTTCCGCGCAAGGAAGGGTGACATGCCAGCAGTTCGGCCTGTTGTCGGCATTATCGGCAACATGAATTTCATCAACGACTACCCGGTTCATGCCGGTGGCTTAAGCAATTCCGCCGCCGTGGCGGAGGTGGCGCAGTGCCTGCCGCTTCTCATCCCGTCCGATCCGCGCTTCGTGTCAGTCGACGAGCTGCTGGAGGTCTGCGACGGGTTCCTGCTGACAGGCGGGCGGCCGAACGTCCACCCCGAGGAATATGGCGAGGCGGCGACCGAGGCGCATGGCGCCTTTGATCGGTCGCGCGATGCAATTACCCTGCCGCTGGTGCGTGCCTGCGTTGAGCGCGGACAGCCCTTCCTTGGCATCTGCCGGGGCTTTCAGGAGGTGAATGTCGCCTTCGGCGGCACGCTCCACCCCGAAATTCGAGATCTGCCGGGGCGGATGAATCACAGGATGCCGCCCGATGGCACGCTTGAGGAAAAATTCGCCCTCCGCCATGCGGTACGCTTCGCCAAGGGCAGCCCGTTCGAGCATCTTTTCGGGGCCGAGGAGGTGATGACCAACACGCTCCACGGTCAGGGCGTCAAGACGCCCGGCCAGCGGATCGAGATCGCGGGCTGGGCGCCCGACGGCACGCCCGAGGCGCTGTACGTCCGCGACGCGCCGGGCTTCACGCTGTCTGTGCAGTGGCACCCGGAATGGAACGCCGCGAACGACCCGGTCTCGCGCCCGCTGTTCGAGGCGTTCGGCGAAGCCGCCCGTGTTTTCGCTGCGGGACGGGCCTGACCGTCCTTTCCGGCGAAATATGACGCAATCCTACTCTGCGGCCAGTGCCTCAAGACCCGAGAGCCAGCGGTCCAGTGCCGCCAGATCACCCGAAAGGGGATCGGCGCAGCCCTCGGCGAAGGCGAGGAAGGCGGGCAGGTTCAGGGCATTCACGCCAATGACAACCGGAATTCCCTCAGCTATGGCCTCGCCGATCAGGGTGCGGAAGCCGCGGCCCTCGGCCTCATGCTTGCCGAACTTGTTGAGGATCAGAATGTCCGCCCCCGCCAGCCGTGGCGCGACTTCCGCCACCGCCGCCTCCAGCGCGCCGGGGTCGAGACGGCAGCCGGTGGACCCCGGCCCGAGGTCCTGATTGATGCGGATCACCGGCCCGTCGGGCAGGACGCGCACATCCATGTCGCAATGATGTGTGCAGGCGCGTTCGCTGTTCGTCTGCACGGTTCCCGCAACCTTCAGGCCCCGGCCAGCGAGATGATCGGCGGCGGCGCGCAGGAAGGCGTCGGTCTCGCCGCGGCCGGGCAGGGTTACATAGGCCAGTGACATCTTGTTCCTGCCTTTCAGGCGGCGGTTTCGAAAGTGATACCATCGATTGCGGCGCCCGCAATCAGACCTTCGGTGTAGGCACGCGCAGCGCGCGCCCAGGCGCGTTCCTCCATCGCGCGGCGCAGGGCGCCCGCGATCCGCTCGAACGGCAGGACGGCGCCTTCGGCCTTGGCGTCGAGACGGACGATGTGCCAGCCATAAGCACTTCGGACGGGTTCAGGGCCAATGGTTCCGGGCACCATCCGGGCGAGGGCGGATTCGAACTCGGGCACCGTGTCGCCGGTTGATATCTGGCCAAGAAGGCCACCGTTCGGAGCAGAAGAACAGGCTGACCGCGCGCGGGCCATCTCCGCGAAAGCGGCGGGTGTGCGGGTAAGATCTGACAGAAGCGCTTCGGCCTCGGCCTTCACGGCCGCCTCGTTCCCTTCGCCGACTGGCAGAAGGATATGCGCAGCCTCATAGAGCGCGGGTGCGCGGAACCGGTCGGGCCGTGCCCGGTATTCGGCCTCAAGATCGGTGTCCGTCACCGGCGCGGGTTCGACATGTGCCTCAAGGACGGCGCGGACCAGTGCTTCCTCCTCCGTCTCGCGCTGGCCCGGCGCCACCTCGCGGGGCAGGGGGGTGAGCCCCTGCCGCCGGGCCTCCTGCAAAAGAAGCGACCGTATGGTCAGCGCCCGTGCGGCCGCCCGCCAGGCAAGCCCCGGCTTGCCATGGGGCGCGGGATGCATCTGGGCTTCGGCTGCGATGGCCTCGGGCGCGATGCGTTCGCCGTTCACGGTGATCTCTGCAAGAAGCGGTTTCATCTGACTTACTCCGCCGGTGTCTCTTTGCGTGTCCGCACGATCTGATAGCCCGGGCGCCAGAGGAAGCGCACGGGGGCCGAGACGATGTGGACGAGACGGGTGAAGGGGAAGAGGAGGAAGATCGTGAGGCCAAGTGCGATGTGCGCTTTGAAGATCCAGTTCACGTCGGCGATGTAGCTTGCCGCCTTGGGGTCGAAGGTGAAGATGCCTTGGGCCCAGGACATGAATTTCACCATTTCATACCCGTCGAGATGCTGGACCGAGACAAAGATCGACCCGACGCCCAGAAGGAGCTGCGCCACCAGCAGGATCATGATGCCGGTATCGGCAAAGGTCGAATTGGCGGCGATGCGCGGATCGAAGAGGCGGCGGACCAGAAGGATGAAGCCACCGAGCAGTGCCATCACGCCCGCTACGCCACCTGCGATCATTGCGAGGAGTTGTTTGGCGCCATGGGGAATGCCGAGCGCGTCGAAGATCCAGATCGGTGTCAGAAGGCCGACGAAATGGCCCGCGAAGATCAAAAGCACGCCGACATGGAAGAGGACGGAGCCGATGACGAAGCTGCGGCGCCGGAGAAGCTGGCTCGACTTCGATTTCCAGGTGAAAGGGTCGCGGTCATAGCGGGCGATCGAGGCGATCACCATCACGGAGAGCGCGATATAGGGGTAAATCCCGTAGAGAAAATGGTGCATCGAAGGCTCCTATTCGGCAGCGGTGGCTGCGGCGCGGACGGGAAGGTCCATCCGGGCCAGGATATCGCGGCTGACGGGGCAGCCGGCGTTCGGGTCAGGCGCGAAGGAGACCTGTGCCTCTTCCCAGACCTTGTCGAGTTGGGCGAGGTCCATCGGATCGTCCTCGGGTTCGGCCAGGAGTGCTGTCGCCTCTTCGGTGTCGGCGCGGGCCTCGACCAGCGCCACCAACGCTTCAAGGACGCCTGCATAGACCGACTGGCGACGGGTCAGGCGTTCGGCAAGGGCCACAAGGATATGGCCCGCGTCGGCGAGAATGCCTTGGGCTTCCTCGAGCGCACGGGTCGAGAGGAACTCCAGCAGCACTGGCAGGTGGTCCGGCAGTTCCGGCCCGTCGAGGTCAAAGCCGCCCGCCCGGTAGGTTTCCAACAAATCGACCATCGCGCCACCCCGGTCGCGGCTTTCGCCGTGGATATGTTCAAAGAGATTTAGCGAGAGGCTGCGCGAGCGGTCGAAGAGGAGGACATAGCGTTCCTGCAGGTCGTAGATGTCGTCACCGGCAAGCGACGCCAGCAGAGGTTCCAGATGGCCCATGCGATGGGGGCCGAGAAGCCCCTCGTCCTTCAAAGTCGCACGGATCGCAGGGATCGCGGCCTGAAGGTCGAGCTCAGGATAGGAAAGCAGGAGGGAAAGTGCCTTGAAGGTTTTCATGCGATGAACTCCGTGGGCGAGCGGAACTTCTTGCCGCCGCCGAAGAGGGATTTGCCGGACGTCCCGCCGGAACAGCCGTTACCATCGGTGAAGCCGCAGCCGCCCTTCAGGTCATAGGCCTGTTCGACCAGTTCGCGGTGGGTCGTCGGGATGACGAACCGGTCCTCGTAGTTGGCGATCGCCATAAGCTGGTACATCTCGTCGATCTGATGGGGTGTCAGGCCGACACGGTTGGCGACGCCGAGGTTGATGACACCGTCGACCGTCTTCGACCGCATGTAGGAGCGCATGGCGAGCATCCGTTCGAGGGCCGTCACCACTGGCGCCTCGTCACCCGCTGTCAGCATGTTGGCAAGGTATCGGACCGGGATGCGCAGGGACCGCACGTCGGGCATGTCGTCCTGTGCGGCGATCTGGCCCGCCTGCGCCGCGTTCTGGATGGGCGAGAGCGGCGGCACGTACCAGACCATCGGCAGCGTGCGGTATTCCGGGTGGAGCGGGAAGGCGATCTTCCACTCCATCGCCATCTTCCAGATCGGCGAGTTCTGCGCGCCCTTGATCCAGTCCTCGGGCACGCCTTCCTTGCGGGCGGCCGCGATCACAGCGGGATCGTTGGGGTCGAGGAAGACGCCCAACTGTGCGTCATAAAGGTCCTTTTCGCCTTCGACGGAGGCCGCCTCGGCGATCTTGTCGGCGTCGTAGAGCATGACGCCCAGATAGCGGATGCGGCCCACGCAGGTTTCCGAACAGACGGTAGGCTGGCCGGATTCCAGACGCGGATAGCAAAGCGTGCATTTCTCGGATTTGCCGGAAGACCAGTTGTAATAAATCTTCTTGTAGGGGCAGCCCGAGACGCACATCCGCCAGCCCCGGCATTTTTCCTGGTCGATCAGGACGACGCCGTCATCCTCGCGCTTGTAGATCGCGCCCGAAGGACAGGAGGCGACACAGGCCGGGTTGAGGCAATGTTCGCAAAGCCGCGGCAGATACATCATGAAGGTGTTTTCGTATTCGCCGTAGATGGCTTTCTGAACGCCTTCGAAATTGTAGTCCTGCGAGCGTTTAGCGAATTCGCCGCCGAGGATTTCCTCCCAGTTCGGACCCCATTCGATCTTTTCCATCCGTTCGCCGCTGATCTTCGAACGCGGGCGGGCGGTGGGGAAAGCCTCCATCTCGGGGGCCGATTTCAGATGGTCGTGGTCGAAGTCGAACGGCTCGTAGAAATCGTCGATCTCGGGCAGGTTGGGATTGGCGAAGATATTGGCAAGGATGCGCCATTTGCCGCCCTGCTTGGGTTGCAGCCCGCCGGACGCGGTGCGTTCCCAGCCGCCTTTCCAGTGCTTCTGGTTCTCCCAGTCCTTCGGATAGCCGATCCCGGGCTTCGTCTCGACATTGTTGAACCAGGCGTATTCGACGCCTTCGCGCGAGGTCCAGACGTTTTTGCAGGTGACAGAGCAGGTGTGACACCCGATGCATTTGTCGAGGTTCAGCACCATGCCGATTTGTGCGCGGACCTTCATTCGGCGGCCTCCACTTTGGCGGGACGGTCGAGCCAGTCCACATTGTTCATCTTGCGTACGACGACCATTTCGTCGCGGTTGCAGCCCACGGTGCCGTAGTAGTTGAAGCCGTAGCTCTGCTGGGCATAGCCGCCGATCATGTGGGTGGGCTTCAGGACCGCCCGCGTGACCGAATTGTGAATGCCGCCGCGCTTGCCGGTGATCTGGCTGCCGGGGGTATTCACGATCTTTTCCTGCGCGTGATACATGAAGAGCGTTCCATCCTTCATGCGCTGGCTGACGACCGCGCGGGCGGTCAGGACGCCGTTCGAGTTGAAGACCTCGACCCAGTCGTTGTCGACGATACCTGCGGTCTTCGCATCATGTTCCGATAGCCAGACGACCGGCCCGCCCCGGTTCAGCGTCAGCATCAGCAGGTTGTCCGAATAGGTCGAGTGGATCCCCCATTTCTGGTGCGGGGTTATGAAGTTCAGGACGACGTGTTTCTCGCCCGACTTCAGCGCCTTGGTCGCGTCGGCCGAGATGGTTTTCAGGTCGACCGGCGGCCGCCATGTCAGGAAGAATTCGCCGAAGGCGAGCATCCATTCGTGGTCCTGATAAAGCTGCTGGCGCCCGGTCAGCGTCCGCCACGGGATCAGCTCATGAACGTTGGTCCAGCCGGCGTTGTAGCAGACCTCCTCGCTTTCGATCCCCGACCATGTGGGCGACGAGATGATCTTGCGTGGCTGGGCGGCGATGTCGCGGAAGCGGATCTTTTCGTCTTCCTTCACTTCGGCCAGATGCGCGTGCTCCCGGCCCGTCGCCTTCGACAGCGCATTCCAGGCCTTCACGGCCACCTCGCCGTTCGTCTCGGGCGCGAGCATCAGGATCACTTCGGCCGCGTCGATCGCGGTCTCGATCTTCGCCATGCCCTTCGTCGCGCCCTCTTCGTGGTGGGTGCCGTTCAGGGCCTTCAGGTGATGGACCTCCGTTTTGGTGTCCCAGGCTATGCCCTTGCCGCCGTTGCCGACCTTTTCCATCAGCGGCCCGAGTGCCGTGAAGCGCTTGTAAAGGTTCGGATAATCCCGCTCGACCGCGATGTAAGCGGGCGCGGTCTTGCCGGGGATCAGGTCGCATTCGCCCTTCTTCCAGTCCCTCACATGCGGCTGGGCCACTTCCATCGCGCTGTCATGCTGCAGGGGCAGCTGCACCACGTCGGTCTCGGTGCCGAGATAGCCGGGGACGACGTCTGAGAATTTCTTGGCAATCGCCTTGAAGATTTCCCAGTCGCTTTTCGACTCGTAAGCCGGATCGACCGCCGCCTGCAGCGGGTGGATGAACGGGTGCATGTCTGAGGTGTTGAGGTCGTCCTTCTCGTACCAACTCGCGGTCGGCAGGACGATGTCGGCGTAGACGGCGGTCGTCGACATGCGGAAGTCGATCGTCACCAGAAGGTCAAGCTTGCCTTCCGGCGCCTTGTCGTGCCAGCGCGCCTCGACGGGCTTCTGGCGGCCTTCCTGGCCAAGGTCTTTGCCAAGGACGCCATGGTCGGTGCCCAGAAGGTGCTTGAGGAAGTACTCATGCCCCTTGCCGGACGAACCCAGCAGGTTCGAGCGCCAGACGAACAGGTTGCGCGGCCAGTTTTCCGGGGCATCAGGGTCCTCAGCCGACATTTCCAGCGCACCGGATTTCAGTTCGCGGGCCACATAGTCCTTGGCCTCGATCCCTTCAGCCTTTGCGGCGGCGCCCACTTGCAGCGGGTTGGTCCTGAGCTGCGGGGCAGAGGGCAGCCAACCCATCCGTTCGGCGCGGATGTTGTAGTCGATGAGGGAAAGGTCCTTGTAATCGCCCGCAGGCGCGGTCGGTGACAGGATTTCGGCCGACGACACCGTCTCATACCGCCACTGGTCGGTGTGCGCGTACCAGGCCGAGGTCGAGTTCATATGCCGTGGCGGGCGCGCCCAGTCGAGCGCGAAGGCCAAGGCCGTCCAGCCGGTTTGTGGTCGCAGCTTTTCCTGCCCCACATAATGCGCCCAGCCGCCGCCCGACTGGCCCACGCAACCGCACATCACCAGCATGTTGATGACGCCACGGTAGTTCATGTCCATGTGGTACCAGTGGTTCATCGCGGCGCCGATGATGATCATCGATTTGCCGTTCGTCTTTTCGGCATTCGTCGCGAATTCGCGCGCGACCTGGATGATCTTGTCGCGCTTGACGCCGGTAATCCGTTCCGCCCAGGCGGGGGTGCCAGGCATGTCGGCGTCATAGTCCTTCGTCACCCAGTCACCGCCGAGGCCACGATCAAGCCCGTAGTTCGCGGCAAAAAGGTCAAAGACCGTGCAGACGGCGGCTTCGCCATCCACAAGCTTCAGCTTCTTCACTGGAATATTGCGGGTCAGCACGTCCGGGAAGTCGCAGGCCGCCCATTGCGTGGTCGCCTGACCGCCGAAGTACGGGAAGTCGACCGGCAGCGTACCGTCGTTGTCGCCGTCGAGGATCAGCGTGGTTTTCAGACGCGTGTCCTTGCCAGCGGCCTGTTCTTCGAGGTTCCACTTGCCCTGCTCACCCCAGCGGAAGCCGATCGAGCCGTTTGGCGCGACAACCTTTCCGCCCTTCTCCGCGATGGCCACGGTCTTCCAGTCGGGGTTGTTCGCCTCGCCCAGGCTGCCGTCGAAATCGGCGGCGCGCAGCATCCGGCCCGGCACATAGCGGTCGCCCTGCTTTTCAAGGCGCACCAGCATCGGGAAGTCGCTGTATTTGCGGGTGTAATCCTCGAAATAGTCGACCTGCCGGTCGAGGTGATATTCGCGCAGGATCACATGACCCATGGCGATGGCGAGCGCCGCATCGGTGCCTTGCTTGGCATTCAGCCAGATGTCGCCGAACTTGGCGGCCTCGGAATAGTCGGGGCAGACGACGGCGGATTTCGTGCCGCGATAGCGCGCCTCGGTGTAGAAATGCGCGTCGGGCGTGCGGGTCTGGGGCACGTTCGAGCCCCAAAGGATCAGGAAGCCCGCGTTATACCAGTCGGCCGATTCCGGCACGTCGGTCTGCTCGCCCCACGTCATGGGCGAGGCGGGCGGCAAGTCGCAGTACCAGTCGTAGAAGGACATGCAGGTGCCGCCGAGAAGGCTGAGGTAGCGCGAGCCCGCGGCGTAGCTGACCATCGACATGGCCGGGATCGGCGAGAAGCCGAAGACGCGGTCGGGGCCGTAGGTCTTGGCGGTATAGGCGTTCGCGGCCGCGACGATCTCGGTCGCTTCATCCCAGGTGGCGCGGACGAAACCGCCCAAGCCGCGCTTCTTCGTGTAGGAGGCTCGCGCGGCTGGGTCTTGCTGGATCGAGGTCCAGGCCTCGATCGGGCTCATCGTCGCCCGGCGCTGCCGCCAGAGCTTCATCAGCCGTCCGCGTACTAGCGGGTTCTTCACCCGGTTGGCCGAGTAGAGATACCAGCTGTAGGACGCCCCCCGCGCGCAGCCCCGCGGCTCGTGGTTTGGCAGGTCGGGCCGGGTGCGGGGATAGTCGGTCTGCTGGGTTTCCCAGGTCACGATCCCGGATTTCACATAGATCTTCCAGGAACATGACCCGGTGCAGTTTACCCCGTGGGTCGAGCGCACGATCTTGTCATGGCGCCAGCGCGAGCGGTAGGTCTCCTCCCAGTCGCGGTTTTCCACGATGGTCTGGCCATGGCCGCCTGCGAACGTGTCCTTGCGCAGGCTCTTGAAGAAATTCAGTTTGTCGAGAAGCTGGCTCATGGCCTTACCCTTTTCGTTCAGGCGTTGGCGGTGGCCGGAGTGCGGCCACGCTCGATGTCATGCAGAAGCCCGCCAGGGCGCGTGTAGTAGACCCAGGTCAGCACCACGCAGAGGACGTAGAAGCCCAGGAACCCCCAGAGTGCGGCGACCGGCCCGCCCGTGACGGCGATCGAGGTGCCGTAGGCTTTCGGGATGAAGAAGGCGCCATAGGCGGCGATGGCCGAGGTGAAGGCGATGATGGCCGCACTTTCGCGTTCCGCCTGGCGGCGGGTGGCGGTGGCGTCGAGGCCCGGCATCAGGCGCGGGATCTCGCGCCCCATGATCGCGGGGATCATCTGGAAGGTCGAGGCATTGCCCACGCCCGTCAGGAAGAAGAGCGCGAGGAAGCAGGCGAAGAAGCCCTGGAAGCTGCCACCCGTGCCGTCATGGGGCAGGAAGGTGATGACGCCGAAGACTGCCACGATCATGCCGAGGAAGGTCCAGAAGGTCACCCGCCCGCCGCCGAACCTGTCCGAGATCCAACCGGTTCCGGCGCGTGAGAGCGCGCCCACCAGCGGCCCGAGGAACACGTATTGCAGCGCGTTCACATCCGGGAACATCAGCTTTGTCAGCAGCGGGAAGCCCGCCGAATAGCCGATGAACGATCCGAAGGTGCCGGTGTAGAGGATGCACATGATCCAGTTGTGGAAGCGCCCGAGGATCACCGCCTGTTCGCGGAACGAGGCTTTCGCATCGGCGATGTCATTCATGCCGAGCCAGGCCGCGATGGTGGCGACGGCGATGAAGGGCACCCAGATGAAGCCCGCATTCTGGATCCAGAGTTGGCTGCCGTCGGTCAGTGTCTGGGCCTCGCCGCCCATCGCGCCGAAGACACCAGAGACGATGACGATCGGCACCAGGAACTGCATGACCGACACGCCGAGGTTGCCGAGGCCCGCGTTCAGCGCCAGCGCATTGCCCTTTTCCGCCTTGGGGAAGAAGTAGGCGATGTTGGCCATCGACGAGGCGAAGTTGCCGCCGCCGAGCCCGCAGAGAAGCGCCAGGACCATGAAGATCAGATAGGGCGTTTCAGGGTTTTGCACGGCATAGCCGATGCCCATCGCGGGCAGGAGCAGCGAAGCCGTTGACAAGGTCGTCCAGAGACGCCCGCCGAAAATCGGCACCATGAAACTGTAGAAGATCCTCAAGGTCGCGCCGGAAAGGCCGGGGAGCGCCGCCAGCCAGAAAAGCTGGCCGGGTGTGAAGTTGAAGCCAATCGCGGGAAGTTTCGCGACAACCATCGACCAGACCATCCAGACCGAGAAGGCCAGAAGAAGCGCCGGGATCGACAGCCACAGGTTCCGCCGGGCGACCTTGCGGCCCTGGCTGGCCCAGAAATCCTTGTCCTCGGGCTGCCAGTCTTGAAGCGTGCGCGGCATGACGGTCTTGCCGGGGACATGCACGTCCTGCATCTCGGGCAGGCTTGGCAGCTGATCCAGCATCTCGCCATGCGCGGCCCGTTCCATCGCGCGGATCGACATGTGCATCCAGCCAAGCGCCATCGCGACGAGCAGGAAAAGAAGCGCGAAGCAGCTGGTGTAGATGCCGGTGATGTCGAGAAGCGCGCCGAACATGATCGGCAGGACGAAGCCGCCCAGGCCCCCGATCATGCCGACGAGGCCGCCGACTGAGCCCACATGGTGGGGATAGTAGACCGGGATGTGTTTGTAGACGGCGGCCTTGCCGAGCGACATGAAGAAGCCAAGCGCGAAGAGGATCGCGACGAACGGCCAAAGCCCCATGTTGGTCGAGAAGGTGATCGGGCCGTCCTTGCCCTGAATGACATAGTCGGTCGGCGGATAGGACAGCATGAAGAGGAAGATCAGGCTGAAGCCGAAGCACCAGTACATCACCGCCCGTGCGCCGAACCGGTCGGACAGATGCCCGCCATAGGCGCGGAAGACCGAGGCAGACAGCGAGAAGGCCGCCGCCGACATGCCGGCCGTCTTCACGTCGACGCCGTAGACGTCGATCAGGTAGTGCGGCATCCACAGCGCCAGCGCGACGAAAGCGCCGAACACGAAGAAATAGTAAAGCGAGAAGCGCCAGACCTGCAGGTTCTTCAGGGGCGCGAACTGCTGGGCGAGCGACGGCGCCTTCACGCCTTTGGCCCTGCGCGCGATCAGTTCGGGGTCGTCCTTCGCGAAGAGGAAGAAGAGGACACCCATCAAGGCAATGCCCGCCGCCCAGACATGGGCGACGCCGTGCCAGCCATAGGCCACCATCACGAAGGGCGCGACGAACTTGGTCACCGCGGCGCCCACGTTGCCCGCGCCAAAGATGCCGAGCGCCGTGCCCTGCTTGCCCGCGTCGTACCAGCGCGAGACATAGGCCACGCCGATGATGAACGACCCGCCGGCAAGGCCGACGCCGAGGGCCGCGATCAGATACATCACGTAGCTGTCGGCCCAGGTCAGCGCCCAGGTGGCGAGGCCCGTGAGGATCATCTGCAGCGAAAAGACGATCCGCCCGCCATATTTCTCGGTCCAGACGCCGAGGAAGAGGCGCGTGAGCGAGCCGGTGAGGATGGGGGTTGCGACCAGAAGGCCGAACTCGAACTCGTTCAGCCCAAGCTCTTTCTTGATGGCCACTCCGATGATGGAAAAGATCGTCCAGACCGCGAAACAGGCGGTGAAGGCGATCGTGCTGAGGAAAAGGGCGCGGTTCTGTTCGCCCTTCGATACGGTCGTGCCTTGCAGCATCTTGATCTCCGTCTCCAACGGGGATTTGCCCCGATTGGGAAGGGGCATGGGACGGGCAAGCGGCAAATGGCTTGATTCAGATCAAGTCTCTCGACGCGCGTTCGAGAAACCGACGGGATTTGACTGGTGCATGGCGGCGACCCAAGCGGTGCCAGGTGGTGGGGCGACATTTATCAAGAGATGGATTGACAATAATCAAGCATGGTGCGGAAAATAGGACATAAGAAACCGGAGTTGATCGAGTCGTGCCGCATATCCTTCATCAAGACATTCGCCGCCTGCCGCTGTTTGCTGGCATTGCTGACGAGACGTTTCAGGATCTGATGCGCGCCGCTTATGATCAGCAGATCCCGCCACATGTCACGGTCGTCAGTGAAGGGGCCCCGGCCGATTTCCTGCATGTTGTGGTTGAGGGGATGGTGGAGCTTTTTGCCTCGACACAGGGGCGCGAGGCCACGATGGCTGTGGTAAGGCCGGTGTCGACCTTCATCCTGGCCGCCTGCGTGCGCGATGCGCCCTATCTGATGTCGGCGCGCACGCTGCAACGGTCGCGGTTGTTGCTGGTGCCGTCGGAGAATGTGCGCGCGGCCGTAGCCACCGACAGCCGGTTCGCGTTGAACGCGATGCAGGATCTCGCCGGTTGCTACCGCGGGCTGGTGCGGCACACCAAGAATCTCAAACTGAGAAACACCCGCGAACGGATCGCCGCCTATCTGTTGCGGCAATCGCGCCTGATCGGCGATGCGCCAGGGTTCACGCTGCCGGTCGAGAAAAGGCTCATTGCCTCGTACATGGGCATGACGCCCGAGAATCTGTCGCGCGCCTTCAAATCGCTGGCGGCGGACGGCTGCAAGATCGATGGCCAGCGGGTGATCATTACCGACCGCGTGCGACTTGAGGCACTTGCAGGTCTGTCGCTTCTGCTCGACGGGCCCGATCCCGACGCTTCGGCTGCAGGCGTCAGCCTGCCTTTGCCGGAGGCGAGCTAAGCGGCTCTTGCTCGCGATGGTTCGCTGGACAGACCCGGGTCAATCCACTAAGCGGCGGGAATGACCGACCAAAACGCTCAGGCGGAGAGTGCTATCCGGCGTGTGCCCGGTGGGGGCGGTTATGCCGCGCCGCTCGTCTGGTCTTTGGGCGCGGCCCTGATCGCGGGTTTGGTCCTGGTGCCGATCCTGTCGGTGGTCTGGACCGCGCTGCATCCGACCGAGAATATCTGGCCGCATCTGATGGCGACGACCCTGCCGCGCTATGTCCGCATGACGGTCATTCTGGCGCTCGGGACCGGGGCGCTTGCCGCAGCCGTGGGCGCAGGAGCGGCCTGGCTGGTCACGATGTACCGGTTCCCGTTGTCGCGGTTGCTAGAGTGGCTTCTCCTCCTGCCGCTGGCGGTGCCCGCCTATGTCGGCGGCTATGTCGTCGTCGATTTCCTCGAATATTCCGGCCCGGTGCAGACGGGGCTCAGGCATCTTTTCGGCTGGCAGTCGGCGCGGGACTACTGGTTTCCCGAGGTCCGGTCGCCCGGCATGGCGATCGTGGTGATGGCGGCGGCGCTTTACCCTTACGTCTACATGCTCGCACGCGCGGCCTTCCGCGAACAGCCGGGCGGCAGCTATGAGGTGGCGCGCGCGCTGGGGGCAGGGCCCCTGTCGCTGGCGCTGCGCGTCGGGCTGCCGCTGGCGCGCCCTGCCATCGCCGCCGGGACCGCCATCGTGATGATGGAGACGGTGAACGAATATGGGGTGATGAGCTTCTTTTCCGTGCAGACGCTGACCACGGGGATCTTCTCGACCTGGCTTGAGGCCGGTAATGTCGGCGGTGCGGCGCAGATCGCCTGCCTGATCCTCGCGGTGATCCTGACCCTGATGGCGCTGGAGCGGATGGGCCGAGCAAGGTTGCGCTTTCACGCCACGGCGCGGCAGCGCCGGCCGGTGACGCCGCAGGCGCTGGAGGGGCTGGCGGCCTGGGGCGCGACGGGGCTTTGCCTTGTGCCCTTCGCGGTCGGTTTTGCGCTGCCGGTTGGGGTGATGCTGTCGCATGCGATTGCAAGCCCGGCTTCATGGGCCGACAAGGGGCTGGCGCGGGCGTTTGGCAACACGCTGATGGTGGGGGGGCTCGCGGCGTTTCTGACGGTCGCAGCGGCGCTTTTCATGGTTTACGGCGTGCGCCTCGCGCGGGGGCGCGGCCCGCGTTATCTGCTGCCCTTGACCACGATCGGCTATGCGGCGCCCGGCGCGGTCCTGGCGGTCGGCATCCTGCTGCCTCTTGCGGCGCTTGATCATCGGATCGCAGATCTGGTGCTGGCACTCACCGGCCGTGATCCCGGGCTATTGCTCACCGGCTCTGCCGCTGCGGTGATCTTCGCCTATTCGGTGCGTTTCTTCGCCATCGCGCAGGGCGCGGTCGATGCGGCCTTCGGCCGGGTGTCGCCATCGCTGCCGATGGCGGCGCGGTCGCTGGGGCGGAGCGAAGGCGGCACCTTGCGCGATGTCTATCTGCCGCTGATGAAGGGGTCAGTCGGGACCGCGCTGCTTCTGGTCTTCGTCGATTGCGTGAAGGAACTTCCGGCGACGCTGCTTCTGAGGCCCTTCAACTTCAACACGCTTGCGACGCGCACGCATGAGAAAGCGAGCCTTGAGAACATATCTGGGGCAGCGCCCGCAGCGCTTCTGATCATCTCGGTCGGCCTTTGCGCGGTCGCGCTGCTGGCCCGCGCGAATATCGCCGGGCGCCGCTGAGCTGGCAGGCCGCCGAATGTCGCGCCGCACCGCTTGTCACCAGTTGCGAAAGCGTTTGCCTCAGGTCTAGACTGTGCTATAGGCGGCGCGAACTTGCCGGGGGTGGGCCATTGGCGCGCCGTCCGGCGGCTTTGTGAAAGCGAGGCCGGGCCGTTCGGCAAGAGCAAGAAACCAACGGGGCCTCGATCCCCGACAGAAGAGGAAAGAACATGAGCGACATCGCTGATCGCGTGAAGAAGATTGTGGTCGAGCACCTCGGCGTCGAAGCGGACAAGGTGACTGAAGGCGCCTCGTTCATCGACGATCTCGGCGCTGACAGCCTCGACACCGTGGAACTCGTGATGGCCTTCGAGGAAGAGTTCGGGATCGAGATTCCGGATGATGCCGCCGAAACCATCCAGACCTTCGGCGACGCGGTGAAGTTCATCTCGGCCGCCGCCTGATCGGTGGACGAACGCTGAGTGAAACGGCACCCTTCGCGGGTGCCGTTTTCGTTTGTGCTATTGCGAAAGGATCGGTCCTTTGCTGTCCATACCGGTTGTCGAAACGGAACGCTTGATCCTGCGAGGGTTCCGGCGCGAGGATTTCGAGGTCTTCGCCGCGATCTGGCAGGAGCCGGAGGTGATGCGTTTCATCGGCAAGAAACCCCGGTCGGTGTCGGAAAGCTGGGGCGTCTTTCTGAAGATGGCCGGGAACTGGGTGCATGAGGGGTTCGGTCAGTGGGCGATCGAGCGCAAGGCGGATGGCGCGCTGATCGGCCAGACCGGGTTCTTCACGGCGATGCGCGGCCTGGGAGATGATTTCGACCGGAGCCCGGAGGCGGGCTGGGTGATGACGACATCCTCGCACGGGCAGGGCTACGGCCCGGAGGCGGTCGCGGCGGCGCACAGCTGGTTCGACCGCCAACCTTTCGCGGGCCGGACCTGCGCGATGATCGAGGTGGGGCATGGGGCCTCTTTCCGGATCGCAGAGCGCATGGGCTACCGGCCGTTTCGCGAGACAGAGGACTTGGGCGATCGCGTTGTGCTCCTCGAGCGCGAGCCCGCGGGCCGGAAGGCAGCGTGATGGCGCGTCAGGTTCTGGTGCTTGTCCTTGCCGCGATCCTGACCGCCGGGGCCGGGATACTGGGCGTGACGGAGGCGCTGGGCGCGCATCCGTTCTGGTCGGTGAAGGTCACGCTGATGGGCGCGGTTCTTGGGGCTGCAATCGGCGTTGGGATGGCAGGGCTCGGGATGCGGCTGGGGACGACTGTCTGGTTGTCGGCGGTGATCTTGCTGGCGGCAGCGGCGGCTGCGCACTGGGGAAAGACGCGTTTCGCGGCGAGTTATGCCGAGGATATGGTCGCCGGCAGGCTTTGGTATTTCGGCTGGATCGCGACGTTGGCCGCGGTCTGTGTGCTGGCGCAAGTGCTTCTGGGCTTGGCCATCGGTCGCCGCAACAAGGCCCTTTGAAACTTCGTCCTTCGGTATAGACTGAGGCCTGCGCGGGCAGAGTCTGCCTTCGCGGTGTTGGGCCGCGATCGGACATTTGCCAAGGAGGGAAGGCGATGATTCTCTATCCCACGATCGAACTCAAGGACGGACGCTGTGTGAGCCTGCCGAAGGGGCGGATCGAGGAGCCGCTGATCTGGCATGTCGATCCGGTCGAAAAGGCCAAGGAATTCGCCCATGCCGGGGCCGAATGGATCCATGTCACCGATTTCGATGCAGTGGGCGGTGGCTCTCGCAACCGCGATCTGGTGAAGCGGATCATCCATGAGGCGGGCCTGCCGGTGCAGTTGGGCGGCGGTTTCCGCTCGCGCGACCGGATCGAGGAATGGATCGACCTCGGGGCCGGGCGGATCGTGGTCGGCACGCTTGCGGCGCAGAACCCGCATCTGGTGCGGGAACTGGCGGAGCGTCATGCCGACCAGATCGTGCTGGCGGTCGATGTCTGGCGCGATCATGTGATGATCGAAGGCTGGAAGAGCCAGAGCGCCTACAGCCCCGAGGGCTATATCGAGAGCTTCCGAGACACGCCCTTTGCGGCGATCATCGCAACTGATATCGGTGCCGACCTGCGCGAGACGTCTGACGCGACCTACGGGGTCATTTCGGCAATCGCCGACGTGGCGAAAGTGCCGGTGATTGCGAGCGGCGTTGTCCGCACGCTCGATGACATCGCGCGGCTGAGGCTGTTGGACAAGGTCGCGGGCGCCATCGTCGGGCGCGCTCTGTTCAACCGCACCGTCGATCTGGCCGAGGCGCTGAGGGAAGCGCGGCCGGGGCGGGAGCACGTGGCGGCCTTCATCTGACAGGGTCCGTGGGTGGAAGCGTGGAGCCGCCTGTGGACCGGCGGTTCGGTTGCGTGGGCTTTGGCGGGCTGCTATCAGACGGCAAACAACAGGGCATGAGGAGGCGCCATGCGTCGGGTGGTTGTCACGGGTCTTGGAATGGTCACGCCGCTTGCCTGCGGTGTGGAGGAGACCTGGAAGCGGCTGATCGCGGGCCAGTCGGGTGCGGGGCTGATCACGCGATTCGATACGTCGAACGTGGTGACGGCTTATGCCTGCGAAATCCCTTTCGGCGACGGGTCGCACGGGACGTTCAATCCCGATCAGTTCATGGAACCGAAGGACCGCCGCAAGGTCGACGACTTCATCCTCTACGGTATGGCCGCCGCCCAGCAGGCGGTCGAGGATGCGGGCTGGATGCCAGAGGATGAGGAAAGTCGTCTGCGCACCGGCGTGATGATCGGATCGGGGATCGGCGGCTTGAGTTCGATTGCCGAGACAGCGGTCCTGATCAAGGAAAAGGGGCCGAAGAGGGTGTCGCCCTTCTTCATCCCGGGCGCGCTGATCAACCTCATCTCGGGGCAGGTTTCGATCCGCTACGGGTTCAAGGGGCCGAACCATGCGGTTGTCACCGCCTGTTCGACCGGGGCGCATGCCATCGGCGATGCGGCGCGGCTGATCCAGTGGGGGGATGCCGACGTGATGGTCGCGGGTGGCGCTGAAAGCCCGATCAGCGAGATCGGCATCGCAGGGTTCAACGCCTGCAAGGCACTGTCGACCAAGCGCGCCGACGATCCGACCAAAGCCTCGCGCCCCTATGATGCGGATCGCGACGGGTTCGTGATGGGCGAGGGCGCGGGCTGCGTCGTGCTGGAAGAATATGAGCATGCCAAGGCGCGCGGCGCGAAGATCTATGCCGAGGTGCTGGGCTATGGGCTGTCGGGCGATGCCTATCACATCACCGCGCCGTCCGAGGATGGCGATGGCGGTTTCCGCTCGATGTCGGCGGCCCTGAAGCGCGCCGGGATCACGCCTGACCGGATCGACTATATCAACGCGCATGGCACATCGACGATGGCCGACACGATCGAGCTGGGCGCGGTCGAGCGGCTATTGGGCAATGCGGCGGCCAAGGCGACCATGTCGTCGACGAAATCGGCCATCGGACACCTTCTGGGGGCTGCGGGCGCGGTCGAGGCGATCTTCTGCGTGCTGGCGCTGCGCGATCAGATCGCGCCGCCGACCATCAACCTCGACAATCCGGCGGTGGAGCCGAAGCTTGACCTCGCGCCGAAAAAGGCGGTCAAGCGGGTGATCGATGTGGCCCTGTCGAACTCGTTCGGCTTTGGCGGCACCAATGCCTCGCTGGTCTTGGGCCGGGTCGGCGCCTGATGTGGAAGCATGTCGCTGCGAATGCGCTGACACTTTTGGTCGTGGCGTTGGTCGCGCTGGCGGCGCTGCTGGGGTGGTCTCGCAACCAATATCTCGGGCCGGGGCCGCTGGCGCAGGCAATCTGCCTGAAGGTTGAACGCGGGGCGAGCTTCCGCTCGGTTGCGCAGACGCTGGCAGATCGGGGCGCAGTGGCGCATCCCTATATCTTCAAGGTGGGCGCGGATTATTCCGGCCGGACTGGCGCGCTGAAGGCGGGATCCTATCTGATCAAGGCCGGTGCGCCGATGGCGGGGATCGTCGAGACGATCACCGGGACCGGCCAGTCGACCTGCGGGACGGAGATCAACTACCGGATCGGGGTCAACGGCGCCGATGTGCGGGTGAGCGAGCTGGACCCCGAAAGCCAGAAGCTGGTCGAGGTGTTGAAATTCGATCCAGTGGCGGACGGCGTGCCGGCCGACTATGCCCGGTTCGCTGAGGATCCCGATGTGCGGCTGAAGATCACCGTCGCGGAAGGGGTCACGAGCTGGCAGGTGGTCGATACGCTGTCGCGCGCGGATTTCCTTACCGGCGAGGTGAAGGAGATCCCTGCGGAGGGCATGCTCTCGCCGCAGCAGTATGAGGTGACGAAGGGAGACGACCGCGCGGCGCTGTTGGCAGAGATGCAGGCCGACCAGGCGACGGCGCTGGCGGAGCTTTGGGAGGGCCGCGCCGAGGGGCTGCCCTACAAGACGCCGGAAGAGGCGCTGACCATGGCCTCGATTGTCGAGAAGGAAACCGGCGTGGCGGCAGAGCGGCCATTGGTGGCGAGCGTGTTCCTGAACCGCCTGCGGGACGGGATGAAGCTTCAGACCGATCCGACGGTGATCTACGGTCTGACGAAGGGGCAGGGCGTGCTGGGGCGCGGGTTGAGGCAGAGCGAGCTCAGGTCGAACACGCCCTACAATACCTACGTCATCGACGGGCTGCCGCCCGGGCCGATCGCCAACCCGGGGCGCGCGGCGATCGAGGCGGCGCTGCATCCGGAAGAGAGCAAGTTCCTGTTCTTTGTGGCCGATGGCACCGGGGGCCATGTGTTTGCCGAAACGCTTGCCGAGCATAACAAGAACGTCGCCAAATGGCGCGAGATCGAGGCGCAGCAGGGGCAGGGGAACTGAGATATCGGGGCGCCCGCCTCCTCGGGCGCTTCGCTTCTCGTCGGGCGGAACGAAGAGCGCACGAAGCGCGACGATGAGGGCGCCTTAACAAATCGTTACGGCGTCGTTCGCATAACATTTTGATATCATTCGATTTTCATCTTGACTTGGCGCCCGGTCCAAGTTATACCTTCGGGCATGCTAGAAGAAATGGGCGAGCGGCGCGGGGGTGACCCCAGACGCCGCTCTTTCGTTTCGCTCGTGCGGACAGGCACTAGCTAGGCGCGGGGCTGAATGACAGTGAGATTTACCGCCGGGGACCCGGAGCCGGAGCCGCAAGGCCCCGCTCAGGCCACGCAGGCGCTTTATGACATGGTCGTCGCGGATGTTCACGCCGCGATCCTGAAGATCCAGGCCGGCGAGATCGAGGCCAAATCGGCCACGCAGGCGGTACGGGAGATGCGCCAACTGCTTCTCCTGGTGTTAGAGGAAAGGTCAAAGGTTGCCAAACTCAGCAAGCAGCACGAAGGAATCGCCTACGATTACGCCCTCGACCTCGACGCGGCCCGAGCTGAGATCGGCAGCCGCCTGGCTCGCCTCCGCGACGCCGGAGACGGTTGAGAGCTTTCTGGGCGAACTGTCCGACGAGGCGCTGATGGCGCTGCCCTGGCTCTTCGAATTCTGGGCCCTGCCGCACCAGATGGCGCCGGAAGGCGCCTGGCGGACCTGGGTGATCATGGGCGGACGCGGCGCGGGCAAGACAAGGGCGGGCGCCGAATGGGTGAGGGCGCAGGTCGAGGGATCGCGGCCCCTGGACCCGGGTCGGGCGAAGTCGGTCGCGCTGGTCGGCGAGACGATCGATCAGGTGCGCGAGGTGATGGTTTTCGGGCCGAGCGGCATCCTTGCCTGTTCGCCGCCCGACCGGCGCCCGGTCTGGGAGGCGGGGCGGCGGCGGCTCGTCTGGCCTAACGGAGCGATGGCATATGTTTTCTCGGCGCATGAACCGGAGAGCCTGCGGGGTCCGCAATTCGATGCGGCCTGGGTGGACGAACTGGCGAAATGGAAAAAGGGGCAGGAGACCTGGGACATGTTGCAGTTTGCCCTGAGGCTCGGCAGCCATCCCCGGCAGGTGGTGACGACGACGCCGAAGAATGTGGGGGTTCTGAAAACGATCCTGAAGAACCCTTCGACGGTCGTGACCCATGCGCCGACCGAGGCGAACAAGGCCTATCTGGCCGCCTCGTTCCTTGAGGAGATCCGGGCGCGCTATGACGGAACGCGGCTGGGCCGGCAGGAACTGGACGGGGTGCTTCTGGAGGATTTCGAGGGCGCGCTCTGGACGACCGAGATGATCGAGACGGCGCGGGCTGAACCGCCGGAGAGTTTCAGCCGGATCGTGGTCGGGGTCGATCCGTCGGTTGCCGGAAAGCCCGGGTCGGACGAATGCGGGATCGTGGTGGTTGGAGCGGTGACCGAGGGGCCGCCGAAGGACTGGCGAGCCTGGGTGCTGGAGGATGCGACAGTTACCGGCGGCAGCCCGCAGAAATGGGCGGAGGCCGTGGTGTCGGCCTATCACCGGCATGGCGCCTCGCGCGTGGTGGCCGAGGTCAATCAGGGCGGTGCGCTGGTAGAGGATGTGCTGAGGGCGGTCGATCCGTTCCTGCCGGTCAGGAAGGTGTCGGCCAGTACCAACAAGGTGGCGCGGGCCGAGCCGGTCGCGGCGCTGTATGAACAGGGCCGCGTCGGGCATGCGACGGGGCCGGGGCGGCATCTTGGCGTGCTGGAGGACCAGATGTGTCTGGTCACCCGGCAGGGCTATCAGGGCAAGGGCAGTCCCGACCGCGTCGATGCGCTCGTGTGGGCGCTGACCGATCTGATGATCGATGCGGCGCGGTTCGGGGCGCTTCGCCCGCAGGTGCGGGCGATCTGATCGCCGTCATTTCCACCGCGTGCGCCGGGATCGGCGCCGGGGCGACAAGCAGGAACATGGAGTTGGGCATGGGTTGGAACATTTTCCGCCGCGGCACGGGTGCGCCCGAGGCCAAGGCCTCGGCCACCGGCCGGGTGATCGCCTGGGGGTCGTCGGGACGCGTGGCCTGGAGCCCGCGCGATGTGGTGAGTCTGACGAAGACCGGCTTTTCCGGCAATCCGGTCGGGTTCCGGGCGGTGAAGCTGATCGCCGAGGCGGCGGCGGCCTTGCCGCTCGTCTGTCAGGATCAGGAGCGGCGGTTCGACATCCATCCGCTGCAGGATCTGATCAGCCGTCCCAATCCGGGGCAGGGGCGGGCGGAGCTGTTCGAGGCGCTTTACGGCCAGATCCTTCTGACCGGGAATGGCTATGTGGAGGCGGTGGGCGATCAGGGGTTGCCGGTCGAGCTGCATGTGCTGCGCTCTGACCGGATGAGCCTGGTGCCGGGGGCGGATGGCTGGCCGGTGGCCTATGACTATACGGTCTCGGGCCGCAAGCATCGGTTCGACATGCGGGGGCCGGTCGATCCCATCTGCCATATCAAGGCCTTCCATCCGCAGGACGACCATTATGGCCTGTCGCCCTTGCAGGCGGCGGCGGTGGCGATCGATGTCCATAATTCGGCATCGAGCTGGTCTAAAGCGCTTCTGGACAATGCCGCGCGGCCATCCGGCGCGATTGTCTACAAGGGCGTGGACGGGCAGGGGCAATTGTCGCCCGACCAGTATGACCGGCTGATCGGCGAGATGGAAATGCATCATCAGGGCGCGCGCAACGCCGGGCGTCCGATGCTTCTGGAAGGCGGGCTTGACTGGAAGCCGATGGGGTTCAGCCCGTCGGACATGGAATTCCAGAAGACCAAGGAGGCGGCGGCGCGCGAGATCGCGACGGCCTTCGGGGTGCCGCCGATGCTCTTGGGCATTCCGGGGGATGCGACTTACGCGAATTATCAGGAGGCGAACCGCGCCTTCTACCGGCTGACGGTTCTGCCTTTGGCGACGCGGGTGACGGCGGCGGTGGCCTACTGGCTGTCGACGCATCTGGGGGAGCGGGTGGAGATGAAGCCCGACCTCGATCAGGTTCCTGCACTTGCGGTCGAGCGCGACCAACAGTGGGCGCGCGTGGGGGCGGCGAGTTTCCTGACCGATGCCGAGAAGCGCGCGATCCTTGGCCTGCCGCGCTTGAGCGACGAGGGCGATGCATGAGCGGGGCGGGGTCGCGTTACCTCAAAGAGCCATTCGAATGCGCGCATGAGCACCGGTTCGAGGCGACCGAGAAGATCATGTCGTTGCAGTTCGAGACGGTCGAGCGGCGGCTTGAACGGATCGAGGCGATGATCGGCGGCGTCGAGAAGCGGCTTTGGATGACCGTTTTCGGCGTGGTGGGCGTGATGCTTGCCCAGGCGGCGCAGTCGATCCTTGAGTTTACTCCGAAATAGGGGGCGGGAATGCAGACGGAATGGATGGGGCTAGAGACCAAGTTCGCGCGCCTCGGCGAGGCGGTGACGGTCGAAGGCGGTGTGCGGATCGAGGGTTACGCCTCGCTGTTCGGCGTGGGCGATCAAGGTGGAGACGTCGTGGTGGCAGGCGCCTATGGCCGGTCGCTTGCCCGGCTGAAGGCCGAGGGGCGGCAGGTCAAGATGCTGTGGCAGCACGACCCCGCGCAGCCGATCGGCGTCTGGGACGAGATCCGCGAGGATGGCAAGGGCCTGCGGGTGCTCGGGCGGCTTCTGTCGGACGTGGAGAAGGGCCGCGAGGCGGCGGCGCTGATCGCGGCGGGGGCGATAGACGGCCTGTCGATCGGCTATCGCACGGTGAGGGCCGAGAAGGACGCGAAGGGGCAGAGGCTCCTGCGTGAGGTGGAGCTGTGGGAAGTGTCGCTTGTCACCTTCCCGATGCTTCCCGAGGCGAGGATCGGCGCGAAGGGCGCGGACGCGCTGGTGGCCGACCTGAAAGACCTGGCGGCGGTCTTTGCCGACGCGCGCCGGAGGCTGGCGGGCCGCTAGGGCCCGCTGAACGCAACCCCTGACGAAGGTGATGGGTATGACGAAGACCGAGGTGAAATCTCGGGCCGGGGAAGGCGTGTCCGACGCTCCGGCCCAGGAAGTGAAGGCCGCGATCGCTGGTTTTGTCAGCGAGTTCAAAGGCTTTCAGGACGAACTGAAATCGAAGCTTCAACAACAGGAAGAGCGACTGACCATGCTGGATCGCAAAACTTATGCCGCCGGGCGTCCGGCGCTGTCTGTCACAGCCGATACGGACGCGCCGCATCAGAAAGCCTTCGCGGCCTATGTCCGCCATGGCGAGGATGACGGCCTGCGCGGCCTGAGCCTGGAAGGCAAGGCGATGAACACGGCGGTGAGCGCCGACGGCGGCTACCTCATCAATCCCGAGATGGCCGAACGTATCCAGGGCGTGCTGCGTTCGACCGTGTCGGTACGCGCCGTCGCCAATGTGGTGAATGTCGAAAGCGGATCCTTCGATGTGGTGATCGACCGCACCGACCTTGGTTCGGGCTGGGCAACGGAACTTGCCGCCTTCGCTGAAACCGCGACGCCGACCATCGAGCGCATCTCGATCAAGCTGCACGAGCTTGCGGCGATGCCGAAGATCAGCCAGCGCCTGCTGGATGACGCGGCTTTCGACGTCGAGGGCTGGCTTTCCGAGCGGATCGCCAACAAGTTCGCCCGCGCCGAGGCGGCGGCCTTTATCAACGGCGACGGGATCGACAAGCCGAAGGGTATCCTGAACTACAACAAGATCACCAACGTTTCCTGGGCCTGGGGACAGCTCGGCTATATCCCGACGGGCGCGGCAGGCGATTTCGCGGCGACCAATGCGTCGGACTCGATCGTCGATCTGGTCTATGCGCTTGGCGCCGAATATCGGGCGAACGGCACGTTCCTGATGAATTCGAAGACCGCAGGTGCGGTGCGCAAGATGAAGGATGCCGATGGCCGCTTCATGTGGTCGGACGGGCTGGCGCTGGGCGAGCCGTCGCGTCTGATGGGCTATCCGGTACTGATCGCCGAGGACATGCCTGACATCGGCGCCAATGCCTATGCGATCGCCTTCGGCGATTTCCATGCGGGCTATACGGTGGCGGAACGCCCGGACCTGCGCATCCTGCGCGATCCGTTCTCGACCAAGCCGAACGTGCTGTTCTACGCGACCAAGCGCGTGGGCGGCGATGTCACAGACTTCAACGCGATCAAGCTTCTGAAGTTCGCGACCACCTGATCACGCCGAATGGGGGCGGCCCCTTTTGGCCGTACCCCCGGGCGCGGGCCCCGGCCCGCATTGTCTAGCTGCTCCCTCCGTCCGAGCAATGTGGGTCCCTGGCCGCAAGGCGGGGTCCCGCGCCCACGGGCGGGGCCTGGAATTCGGAGAAAACCCTGATGATGCTGACAGAGACGAGTGTGGTGCCCGGATCGGCGCTGCCGGTACAGGCGTTCAAGGACCATCTGCGTCTGGGCAGCGGGTTTGCCGACGACGGGGTGCAGGATGCCCTGGCCGAGACCTATCTGCGCGCGGCGATCGCCGCGATCGAGGGGCGGATCGGCAAGGCGCTTTTGGCGCGGGATTTCCTGTGGGTGCTGGACGGCTGGCGCGGGGCGTCGGCCGAGGCGCTGCCGGTCGCGCCGGTGACACTGATCGCCTCGCTTACGCTGAAGGACGCAGCCGGTGCACCGACCGTGCTTCCCGGCACCGCCTATCGGCTGGTTCGCGACGCGCACCGGCCGAAGATCGCGGGTGTTGGCGGGTCGCTGCCGTCGATCCCGACCGACGGAACGGTGGAGATCGCCTTCACCGCAGGGTTCGGCCCCGCCTGGGCCGATGTGCCGGTCGATCTGGCGCAGGCGGTCTTCCTGTTGGCCGCGCACTACCACGAGAACCGGCATGAGGTGGGCGACCGGGCGACCGCGCTGCCCTTCGGGGTGATGGCGCTGATCGAACGTTGGCGCACAGTGCGAGTCTTGGGCGGGGGTGAGGCATGACGACGCCGCGTCTCAATCGCAGGCTGACGCTGGAAGAGGCTGTCAGGGTGTCGGACGGTGCGGGCGGCTTTTCTCTGATCTGGACGGCGCGCGGCACGCTCTGGGCGGCGGTGGAGCCGGTGACCGGGCGCGAGAGGGCGGGGGAATCCGTCACCGTGTCGCAGGTTACCTACCGGATCACGGTCAGGGGGGCACCGGAAGGCGCACCTTCACGGCCACGACCCGAACAGCGCTTCAGCGAGGGTGGGCGGGTCTACCGGATCACGGCTGTGGCCGAGGCGGATCTGCGCGGGCACTATCTGACCTGCTACGCCAACGAAGAGGTGCTGTCATGAGCTACGGTGCGGCCGCCGCCTTGCAGGCGGCGATCTATCAGCGGCTGGTGGCGGATAGTCCGCTGTATGCGCTGGTCGCTGGCGCGATCTACGATTCCGTGCCGCCGGGCAATACGGCGGGCACCTATGTGTCGATCGGGCCAGAGGTGGCTAAGGATGCGTCCAGCCAAACCGAAGGCGGCGCGCAGCATGAGTTCACCATTTCCGTGGTGACCGATGCGGCGGGATTTCAGAACGCAAAGGCGGTCGCTGCGGCCGTGTCGGATGCGCTGACCGGCGCGACGCTGGTACTGGCGCGCGGGCATCTTGTCGGGCTCTGGTTCCTTCGGGCGCGGGCGCGGCGGGTCGAGGACGCGGATGTGCGCCGGATCGACCTGGTCTTCCGGGCGCGCATCGAGGACTAGGCGCGAAAAAATATCATAAATCGAACCAATGAACGGTTCAAGGCGGGGTCCTGCCGCCTCTTTCCTTCACAATTCGGAGAATGGACATGGTGGCCCAAAACGGCAAGGACCTGTTGATAAAGCTCGATCTCGGTGGCGCGAATTTCGCGACGGTCGCCGGGCTTCGCGCGACGCGGATCAGTTTCAATGCGGAAACGGTCGATGTGACGAGCCTGGAAAGTCAGGGCGGCTGGCGCGAGCTTCTGTCGGGCGCGGGGGTGCGTTCGGCAAGCGTTTCCGGTTCCGGCGTGTTCGTTGACGCCAATACCGACGATCGGGCGCGGCAGATTTTCTTCGCGGGCACGGTCGAGGTCTTTCAGGTGATCATCCCGGATTTCGGCATCGTCGAAGGGCCTTTTCAGATCACCGCGATCGAATACGCAGGTAGCTATAACGGCGAGGCGACCTACGAGCTGTCGCTCGCCTCAGCCGGTGTCCTGAGCTTCACGGCAATCTGATGGCGAACCCCTGGGCGGGCGAGGTCGAGGTTGTTCTGAACGGGGCGCCATTGGTTGCAAAGCTGACACTGGGCGCGCTGGCGGAGTTGGAGGCGGGTTTGGTAACGGGCTCGCTTCTCGATCTCGTTGAAAGGTTCGAAAGCGGGCGCTTTTCCACCCGTGACGTGATCGCCGTGCTGCTGGCAGGACTGAGGGGCGGAGGATGGCGCGGCAGCGCCGCCGACCTGAGCGGTGCCGAGATCGGTGGCGGGCCGCTCGCAGCAATCAGGATCGCGGCAGAGCTGCTGGCGCGCGCCTTCACCTTGCCAGAGGCGGAGGCATGAGGGCTGGGCTCGACTGGCCCGGCCTGATGCGGGCGGGGATGCAGGGGTTGCGCCTTCGACCCGAGGAGTTCTGGCGACTGACACCCGCAGAGCTGGCGCTGATGCTCGGCGATCCGGGCGCGGTGAAGCCCATGGGGCGCAGCCGGCTTGAGGCGCTGATCGCAGCCTGGCCGGATGGACGAAAGGAGGATGGTGATGGCGGAAGATAGACCGTTCGGGACGGATGGTATCGACGGGTTTCAGGCGCAGGTACAGGCGCTGGAGCAGTCGCTTGGCGGTGCGCAGGCTGTGGCCGCCGCCTTTGACAGCGAACTCGTGCGGATGAAGGACAGCATAATCTTCACCTCTCGCGAGGTGAATACCCTGTCGCTGGGGATCGGGCGGGGCTTGAGGAGTGCGTTTGACGGCGTGATCTTCGATGGGATGAAACTGTCGGATGCGCTAAAGAGCCTCGGCCAGTCGATCATCGACAATGTCTACAATGTCGCGATGCGGCCGATCCAGACTGCGGTGGGTGGGGCGATTGCGACCGGAATGAACAACATGCTGTCGGGCCTTTTCCCGTTCGCGAACGGGGCCGGGTTTGCGCAGGGTCGGGTGATGCCCTTCGCGCGGGGCGGCGTGGTGTCGAGTCCGACCGTGTTTACGATGCGGAACGGGCGCGGGCTGATGGGCGAGGCGGGGCCGGAGGCGATCATGCCCTTGGCGCGTGGTGCCGACGGGCGTCTTGGCGTGCAGACGGCAGGCGGGGGACGGCCCGTGAATGTGACGGTGAATGTCACCACACCGGACGTGAAGGGTTTCGAGCGAAGCCAGAGCCAGATCGCGGCTCAGATGGCGCGGGCGCTTGCGCGTGGCGACAGAAACAGGTGAGGGACGCATGGCCTTTCATGAAGTCAGATTTCCGGCGAACCTGTCATTCGGGTCGGTCGGCGGGCCGGAGCGGCGCACGGAGGTGGTGACGCTGACCAACGGCTTCGAAGAACGCAACACCCCCTGGGCCGAGGCACGGCGGCGCTATGATGCGGGTGTGTCGCTGAGGAGCCTCGATGATATCGAGGAGCTGATCGCCTTTTTCGAAGCGCGGCAGGGGCAGCTACATGCCTTCCGCTGGAAGGATTGGGCGGACTACAAGAGCTGCCGGTCTTCCGTTGCGGTTGGATACGAGGATCAGTTGATCGGCGTCGGCGACGGGGTTGTGACCGATTTCCAGCTGAGCAAAACCTATTCGTCCGGCCCGTCGGCGCAGGTGCGGCGGATCACCAAACCCGTCGTCGGGACGGTGCGTGTCGGGCTGCAGGGCGACGAGGTGAAGGAAAGCCTGCAGTACACAGTCGATTACGCGAGCGGGGTCGTGACCTTCGCCACGCCGCCCGCCGTCAGCGAGCAGGTGACGGCGGGGTTCGAATTTGATGTGCCGGTGCGCTTCGATGTTGACCGGATCCAGGTCTCAGTCGCCTCGTTCCAGGCGGGGGATGTGCCGCATGTGCCGGTGGTGGAGGTGCGGCTTTGAGTTATCCGGATGCACTCAAAACCCATCTTGCCAGTGGTTCGACCACGATTGCGCGCTGCTTCGCGCTGAGGCGCAGGGATGGCCTGACGTTTGGCTTTACCGACCATGACCGCGATCTGAGTTTTGGCGGTGTGACTTATCGCGCGGACACCGGACTGACGGCGCGGGCGCTGCAGATGGGCACCGGCCTGTCGGTCGATAACAGCGAGGCGTTTGGTGCGCTCCGGTCGGACGCGATCACCGAAGAGGATATTCTTGCCGGTCGCTATGATGGCGCCGAGGTGACGGCCTGGATCGTCAACTGGGCGGATGTTGCGGTGCGGGCGCGTGAATTCACGGGTACCATCGGCGAGGTCAACCGGTCAGGCGGGTCGTTTACGGCAGAGTTGCGCGGCCTGTCAGAGAGGCTCAATCAGCCGCAGGGGCGTATCTATCACGGGCACTGCTCGGCCATCTTGGGTGACGCGCGTTGCGGATTCGATCTGAACCAGCCCGGATACAGCGATGAACGTCCGGTCGAGGTCGTAACGGGTGCGCGGATATTCAAATTCGCGTCCTTTACGGGATATGAGGATCGTTTCTTCGAAAAGGGGCGCTTGGTCGTTTTGGGCGGGCAGGCTGCGGGCCTGGTCGGCGTAGTGAAGAACGATCGCCTTGGCGTAGACGGGTCGCGGGTGGTGGAAGTGTGGCAGGCTTTCGGGCTTTCACCGGAAGCGGGCGATCAGGTCAGGATCGAGGCGGGCTGCAACAAGCGCGAAGATACCTGCCGGCTGAAATTCGCGAATTTTCTAAATTTCCGAGGCTTTCCGGACATACCGGGTGAGGACTGGCTCATGTCTTTCCCGACGAGCGGGAGCCTGAACGATGGCGGGAGCCTGAACGGATGAAGGTAGGCGAACGTGCTGTTCTGGCGGCGCGGAAATGGATCGGGACGCCCTATCGCCATCAGGCATCGGCACGCGGCGCAGGTGCGGATTGTCTGGGGCTGGTCCGTGGGGTTTGGCGAGACCTTTACGGGTGCGAGCCGGAACTGCCGCCGGCCTATACGGCAGACTGGTCCGAGCCGAGTGGGGAGGAACTGCTTTGGGCCGCGGCCTTGAGGCATTTGCTTCCCGTCGCAAATGGTGCGGATGTGCTTCCGGGGCAGGTCGCGCTTTTCCGCATGCGAGATGGCGGGGTGGCCAAGCATCTGGGCATCCTTAGCCGCGGGTCGGATGGGCCGGGTTTCATCCATGCATATAGCGGGCATGCGGTCGTCGAAAGCCCGCTTTCCGCCCCCTGGGCGCGCCGGATCGTGGCGCGTTTTACCTTCCCCGAGGGAGAAAGATGAATGGCGACGATCTTACTGTCGGCTGCCGGCGCCTCGATTGGCGCGGGCTTTGGCGGCACCATCTTTGGGCTGTCAGGCGCGGTGATCGGCCGGGTGATCGGCGCGACCATTGGGCGGGCGATCGATCAGCGGCTGATGGGCCCCGGTTCACAAACTGTCGAAACCGGAAAGATCGACCGCTTCCGATTGAGCGGTGCAAGCGAGGGCGCGCCGGTCGGTCAGGTCTGGGGTCGGATGCGCGTTGCGGGGCAGGTGATCTGGGCCTCGCGCTTTCTGGAGAAGACGACGACGACTGAAACCGGTGGGGGTAAGGGCGCGCCGCAGCCTTCGACCACTGTTAAGGAATATAGTTACTCGGTCAGCCTTGCGCTTGCGTTATGCGAAGGCGAAATCGCTGCGGTGAATCGCGTCTGGGCCGATGGGGTAGAGATCGCGCCGGGCAGCCTGAACATGCGCGTCTACACCGGCAGCGAGACACAACTTCCCGACCCCAAGATCGAGGCGATTGAAGGAGCGGGGCAGGTGCCCGCCTATCGCGGCACGGCCTATGTGGTGTTCGAGGATCTGGAACTTGCGCCCTATGGCAACCGGGTGCCGCAGTTCTCCTTCGAGGTCTTCCGGCAAGCCCAGGGGCCATTGATCGACAAGGCGCCCGATCTTTCGCGCGGGATCAAGGGGGTGGCACTTATTCCCGGCACCGGGGAATATGCACTTGCGACGACGCCTGTCCACTATCCGCGCGCGCTTGGCCAGAATGTGTCGGCCAATATCCACAGCCCGGCGGGCGGGACTGACATGGCGGTTTCGCTCCGGACGCTTGGCGTCGAGCTGCCGGCGTGCCAGTCAGTGTCATTGGTCGTCAGCTGGTTCGGTAGCGACCTCCGGGCAGGGCAATGCACGATCAAGCCCAAGGTCGAGGATGCAAGCGTCGATGGTGTGCCGCTGGCCTGGCGCGCGGGCGGGATCGACCGTTCGGAGGCCGAAGAGGTGGTGCGGATTTCGGGGCGTCCGGCCTATGGCGGGACACCTTCGGACGCGTCGGTGGTCGAGGCGATTCAGGCTATTCATGCGTCGGGCAAGGAGGTGATGTTCTACCCGTTCGTGCTGATGGATCAGCTCGCGGGTAACGGCCTGCCTGACCCTTGGACGGGTGCGCGCGATCAACCGGCGTTGCCCTGGCGTGGGCGGATCACCCTGTCGGTTGCGCCGGGGCGCGCCGGGACGCCGGACCGGACCGCCGCCGCCACTGCCGAGGTTGAAAGCTTCTTCGGTGCCGCCGCACCGGGCAACTTTTCCAGTTCCGGCAGCACGATAAGCTACATCGGCCCGAACGAATGGTCCTACCGCCGGTTCATCCTGCATTGCGCGAAGCTCTGCGCAGCGGCGGGCGGGGTCGAGGCCTTTTGCATCGGATCGGAACTGCGCGGTCTGACACAGATCCGCGGCGCGTCTGACAGCTTCCCGACGGTGGACGAGCTAAGATCGCTTGCTGCGGACGTACGATCGATCCTCGGGCCTTCGGTGAAGATCTCCTATGCCGCTGACTGGTCGGAATATGGGAGTTACGACGACGGTCAGGGCAATCTCTACTTCCAACTCGATGCGCTCTGGTCCGACCCGAACATAAATTTCATCGGCATCGACAATTACCTGCCGCTGTCAGACTGGCGCGACGAGGAGGGGCATACGGATGAGAGTTGGGGGTCCATCTACGACATCGACTATCTGAAGGCGAATGTCGCGGGCGGCGAATATTACGATTGGTATTATGGATCGCCGGAGGAGCGCGCAGCGCAGCGCCGGACCCCGATCACCGATGGAGCGTATGGCGAACCCTGGGTCTGGCGGGTCAAAGATATTCGTGGCTGGTGGGAGAATGCGCACCACAATCGGCTGAATGGCGTCCGCCAGGCAGTTGCGACGGATTGGGTGCCGGGCTCGAAGCCGATCTGGTTCACAGAATATGGCTGTGCGGCGATCGACAAGGGCACGAACGAACCGAACAAGTTCCTTGATCCCAAATCATCGGAATCTGTGCTGCCAGTGCATTCGAATGGGCGGCGCGACGATCTGATCCAGATGCAATATCTGCGCGCGATGATCGATTTCTGGGCGGATCCCGTAAATAATCCGATTTCCGGCGTGTACGGCGCGTCCATGGTCGACATGGATCGTGCGCATGTCTGGTGCTGGGACGCGCGGCCCTTCCCGCAGTTTCCAGGCAACGATACCGCTTGGTCGGACGGCCCGAACTATCGTCGCGGCCATTGGGTGAGCGGACGTACCACGGTGCAGCCCCTGTCCAGTGTGGTCGCAGAGATATGCGGTCGTGCCGGTCTGACCGCGTTCGACGTGTCGGGTCTATATGGTCTTGTCCGTGGTTATGCGGTTCCGGACGTCAGCACCGCGCGGCAGGCGATACAGCCCTTGATGATTGCTTATGGCTTCGAGGCACTTGAGCGCGACGGGACACTCGTTTTCCGGATGCGGGACGGGCGACCCGACCATGTGGTCGGAGAAGACGGTCTTGCTACGACCGACGACCTGTCAGGCTTTGTCGAGACCATGAGAGCGATGGAGGCGGAGGTCGCCGGGCGGGTGCGGCTGTCTTTCGTCGAGGCCGAAGCCGATTATGAGGCGCGGGCGGTCGAGGCGATCTTTCCCGACGAAGAGACGACAAGCGTATCGCAGTCAGAGGTGAACCTCTCGCTCACCCAGCCGGAAGCGCGACGAATGGTCGAGCGCTGGCTGATTGAGGCGCGTGTCGCGCGAGACGGGGCGAAATTCGCGCTGCCGCCGTCGCTCGGAGATATCGGCACCGGTGATGTCGTCCAACTGACCGATGGCACAAGCGGCGCCTACCGGATCGACCGGATCGAACGCGCCGGCGCTATAGCAGTCGAGGCCGTCCGGGTGGAACCGGCGGTCTATCTGCCTTCCGATGAACCCGAGGCGCGGGTAACGCCTCGAGCGTTCGTTCCGCCGGTCCCGGTCACGTTCTCCATTCTCGATCTGCCGCTGATGTCCGGCAACGAGGTGGAACATCAGCCGCATGTCGCTGTCACGGCCACGCCTTGGCCCGGCGCGGTCGCGGTCTATTCATCGGATCTGGACGCGGGTTACCGGCTAAACAGGCAGATCAGTGCACGATCCGTCATCGGTGAAACGCTATCAACGCTCGATCCAGCTCATCATGGCGTGTGGGATCGCGGTCCGGCGCTCAGGGTCAGGGTAACCGGCGGTGCGCCCGCGTCGGTAACTGGTGATCAGCTTTTCAACGGCGCCAATCTTCTAGCGATCGGCGACGGGAGCGCCGGCAATTGGGAGCTTCTGCAGTTCCGCGACGCGGTTCTAGTAGCACCCGACACGTATGATCTGTCGATGCGGCTTCGTGGGCAGGCGGGCACCGATACCGCAGTTGGCGGCGGTTGGCCTCCAGGCAGCCGGGTCGTGCTAATGAACGGGGCGCCGAAGCAGCTGTCGATTTCGATCGCAGAGCGCGACCTTCTCAGGCACTACCGGATCGGCGCGGCAAAGCGCCCCTATACTGACCCCTCCTACGTGCATGTCGCGGAGGCTTTCTCCGGGATAGGTCTTCGACCGCTTTCGCCCTGTCACTTGCGGGCGCGTCGATCATCTCTCGGCGACTATGCGGTCGACTGGATCCGGCGGACGCGGATCGATGGCGACAGCTGGTCCGCCTATGACGTGCCGTTGGGCGAGCTGCGCGAGCGATATCTGCTGCGTGTGGTGCTCGGCAGCGCGATGGTTCGCGAGGTGACGCTTGGCAGCCCCGACTGGATCTACTCGGGCTCTATGCGGACGGCCGACGGAACCAGCGGACAGACCTTCAGGCTTCTTGTCGCTCAATTGTCCGACGCATTCGGGCCCGGGCCTTTCACGGAGATCACGATCAATGACTGACACTGCGCAACTTGGCCTTCCGCTGCTGCAGGCTGCACAGGCCCAAAAGCATGTAACAATGAACGAGGCGCTGTCGCGGCTCGACGGACTCGTGCAGCTCACCATCCAGTCGCGGACGCTTGCGGTTCCACCTGTCGTGATCGGTGACGGTCTTGTCTGGTCGGTTCCGGCGGGCGCGGTCAACGAATGGTCGGGGCAGGACGGGGCGCTGGCGGTCGGGCGAAACGGCGGCTGGGATTTCGTCTCACCCAAGCGCGGCTGGCGCGCCCTGCTGCTCGACGAGGGTATTCAGGCTATTCATGACGGGACGGTTTGGCGGGCCGGCATGCTCACGCTTTCGTCCAACAATGCCGGAATGCTCGCGAAGGTTGCGGAGATCGACCATACGGTGACTGCGGGAACCCTCTCGACGACGGCGAACCTGATCCCGCCGAACGCGGTCGTTCTCGGCGCGACCGCGCGCGTCTTGGCCACAATTACCGGCACGCTGACCAGCTGGCAGCTTGGAAATCCCGGTGCTGTCGGCCGATACGGGTCGGGCCTTGGAACCACGGCCAACGCTTTCGCGCGCGGCGTCCTCGGTCAGCCGACGGCCTTCTATTCCGCGACGCCAATGCAGCTTGATGCGACGGGGGGGAGTTTTGCAGGGGGAAGTGTTCGCATTGCCGTCCATTATTTCGAGATCGGTCTGCCCGACCTCTGAGCATGCGCGCGATTACCTCGAGTGATGTGGATCTTCTTGCTCTGGCTCTCTTGGCGAGTGCGCCGGTCGGCTGGCCCACGGTACTACAGTTCCACATGGATCAGGTGAAGGCCGCTGATCTGCATCGGAAGCGCACGGGTCGCCTTCATCCGCGCTGGGGAAACGGTGGATTGGCGTCAGCTCTTGTTGGCGGCGACATCAGCGCTCCGCCAGACAAGGACGACGCTCTCTATTGCGCGGCCTTGCTGGCGGTCCGCCATGGCATTCTGGAATGGCGCACCCGCCAAAATGTGAAATGGCCAGCCGCCCGCTTGCCGTTTTCTCCCCGCACCTTATCTGCTACCCTGAGGCGCAGAAGTCAGGGAGATGCAGATGGCTGAAGTTGCTGCAAAAGTCGCGCAGGTCGATCCGGTCTGGACCCATGTCTGCGAAGAAGCCCGCGCCGCGGTGCGGGACGAACCACTGCTCGGCGGGTTCTTCCACACCGGTATCCTTCACCATCCGACATTGGAACGCGCCCTCGGCTACCGGTTCTCGCTGAAACTCGCCTCGGGCGAGATGAGCGAGCAGCTCTTGCGCGAGATCGCCGATACGGCCTATGCCTCGGCGCCGGAACTTGGGCAAGCGGCGCGCGCGGATTGCGTGGCGGTCTATGACCGCGACCCGGCCTGCCATCGCTTCCTCCAGCCCATCCTCTTCTTCAAAGGCTATCAGGCGATCCAGGCTTACCGGATCGGCCATTGGCTCTGGACCACTGGGCGCCGCGACCTGGCGCTCTTCGTGCAGATGCGGGTGAGCGAGGTCTTCGGCGTCGACATCCATCCCAATGCCCGCGTCGGCAAAGGGATCATGATCGACCATGCCCATTCGATCGTCATTGGCGAGACAGCGGTGGTGGGCGACAATGTCTCGATGCTGCATTCGGTGACGCTGGGCGGGACCGGCAAGGAAGACGGTGATCGCCATCCCAAGATCGGCAACGGCGTGCTGATCGGGGCGGGGGCCAAGATCCTTGGAAATATTCACGTGGGCGATTGCTCGCGCGTCGCCGCAGGATCCGTGGTTCTTCACGATGTCCCTTCCTGCAAGACGGTCGCAGGCGTTCCGGCGAGGATCGTCGGTGAAGCGGGCTGTTCACAGCCCTCGCTGACGATGGATCAGAATTTCGACGACGAGGGCTGATCTTCAGCCTGAGCGAAAGAAAAAGGCCGGGGCATTCGCGCGCCCCGGCCATTTTGCATTTCTTCGATCAGGCCAGCATCGCGATCGGATTTTCCAGATTGTTCACGATCTGCTTCAGAAGCTCCGCCCCGAGCGCGCCGTCGATCACCCGATGATCGACCGAGAGCGTCATCGACATGACGGTCGCCACGCCGATCGTTCCATCCGCCTTCACAACCGGCTTCTTCACTCCCGCACCAACGGCAAGGATCGCACCATGCGGCGGGTTGATCACCGCGTCGAAATTATCCACGCCGAACATGCCTAGGTTCGAGATGGCGAAGCTGCCGCCCTGATATTCGTGCGGCGCGAGCTTCTTGGTCTTGGCGCGGGTGGCGAGGTCTTTCATCTCGGCCGACAAAGCCGAAAGGCTTTTCGCCTCGGCATCCTTCAGAACCGGCGTGAAAAGCCCGCCTTCGACCGCGACCGCGACGGCCACGTCCGAGGGTTTCAGCTTCAGGATCCGGTCCCCCGCCCAGACGGCATTGGCGTCCGGCACCGCCTGCAGCGCCACCGCGCAGGCCTTGATGACGAAGTCGTTGACCGACAGTTTCACGCCGCGCGCTTCCAGCCCCTTGTTCAGCTGTTCGCGGAAAGCCATCAGCGCATCCAGCTGCACCTCACGCCGCAGGTAGAAATGCGGGATCGTCTGCTTGGCCTCGGTCAGGCGCGCGGCGATCGTGCGGCGCATTCCGTCGAGCGTCACTTCTGTGAAGGTGCGGCCCTCGTACATCTTGAGGACCGTCGCGGTCGCAGGGCCGGTCGGCATCGCCGCAGGTACAGCGGCGGCTGGCGCCGGGGCAGCAGTTGCAGCGGGAGCAGCAGCCGGTTTGGCGCCCGGAACCGCTTTCTCGACATCGGCCTTGATGATCCGCCCGTGCGGGCCGCTGCCTGCGATGGCAGTCAGATCGACGCCCTTTTCCTTGGCCAGCCGCCGCGCAAGCGGCGAGGCGATCACGCGGGCGCCGGCCTTGACCGGGGCTGCGGGCGCAGGTGCCGCAGCGACCGCAGCCGGTGCGACGGCGGCAACCGGAGCGGCGGCCGGGGCAGCCGCAACGGGCGCGGCGGCAGGGGCGGAAGCGGCCGGAACCGCCTCGCCCTCCTCGACCAGCACCGCAATCGGCGTATTCACTTTCACGCCCTGCGTGCCTTCGGCAATCAGGATCTTGCCAAGCGTGCCTTCATCGACCGCTTCGAATTCCATCGTCGCCTTGTCGGTCTCGATCTCGGCGATGATGTCACCCGACTTGACCGTATCGCCTTCCTTCTTCAGCCATTTGGCCAAAGTGCCCTCTTCCATCGTGGGCGAGAGCGCGGGCATGAGAATTTCGATTGCCATGGGTCACCTCACCGGTAGCAGACGGATTTGACGGCGGACACGATCTCGGCGGGCGTGATCAACGCCAGCTTCTCAAGGTTCGCCGCATAGGGCATCGGCACGTCCTTGCCGGTGCAGTTCACGACCGGCGCGTCGAGATGGTCGAACGCCCGCTCCATGATCACCGCCGACAGATGGTTCCCGATCGAACCGACGGGGAAGCCTTCCTCGACCGTGACGCAGCGGTTGGTCTTCATCACCGATGCCAGCACCGTGTCATAATCGATGGGGCGCAGTGTCCGAAGGTCGATGACCTCGGCGCTGATCCCGTCCTTGGCCAGCTGATCGGCCGCTTCCAGCGCATGCGCCATGCCGATGCCGAACGACACGAGGGTGACGTCAGAGCCCTCGCGCCAGATGCGCGCCTTGCCGAAGGGAATGGTGAAATCGGGCAGGTCCGGCACTTCGAACGACCGACCGTAAAGAATCTCGTTTTCAAGGAACACGACCGGGTTTGGATCGCGGATCGCGCTTTTCAGAAGGCCTTTCGCATCGGCCGCCGAATAGGGCATCACGACCCGCAAGCCCGGGATCGCCGCATACCAGGCGGCGTAATCCTGACTGTGCTGTGCTGCCACCCGCGCCGCAGCGCCATTCGGGCCGCGGAAGACGATGGGGCAGGGAAGCTGGCCGCCCGACATGTAATTCGTCTTGGCGGCCGAGTTGATGATATGGTCGATCGCCTGCATGGCGAAGTTGAAGGTCATGAACTCGACGATGGGGCTCAACCCGCCCCAGGCCGCGCCGACGCCGATGCCCGCAAAACCGATCTCGGTGATCGGCGTGTCGATCACCCGCTTCGGCCCAAACTCGTCCAGAAGCCCCTGGGAAATCTTGTAGGCGCCTTGATATTCGCCGACCTCCTCGCCCATGAGGAAGACATTGCCATTGGCGCGCATCTCTTCGGCCATCGCCTCGCGCAGCGCCTCGCGCACCGTCATCGTCTTCATCGCCGTGCCTTCGGCCCAGTCGGGCGAGGCGTTGGAAACGACAGCAACCGGCGCCGCCGCGACCGCAGGCGCGGAGGACGCCGCCTCCACCGGTGCCGCACTCGGGGCCGCAGCGGGCGCTGGGGCAGTACCGGCCGCCGGAACGGCCTCACCCTCTTCGACAAGAACCGCGATGGGCGTATTGACCTTCACCCCTTGCGTTCCCTCGGCCACGAGGATCTTGCCCACGGTTCCTTCATCGACCGCTTCGAACTCCATCGTCGCCTTGTCGGTCTCGATCTCGGCGATGATCTGGCCGGACTTGACCGCATCGCCTTCCTTGACCAGCCATTTCGCCAGCGTGCCCTCTTCCATCGTGGGCGACAGGGCCGGCATCAGAATTTCGGTTGCCATCTCTCTTGTCCCCCCTCAGGCGTAGATATCGGTCCAGAGCTCGCTCAGCGGCGGCTCGGGGCTTTCCTTGGCGAAATCGGCACTGTCGTTGACGATCGCCTTGATCTCCTTGTCGATCGCCTTCAGATCGTCCTCGCTCGCGTGACCCGCGCCGACCAGAAGGTCGCGCACATGGTCGATCGCGTCCTTCTCCTGCTTGATCTTCTCCACCTCCTCGCGGGTCCGGTATTTCGCCGGGTCCGACATCGAGTGGCCGCGATAGCGGTAGGTCATCATCTCGAGGATATAGGGGCCTTTCCCCGCCCGGCAGTGCGCCACCGCCTTCTCGCCCGCGGTCTTGACGGCCAGCACATCCATTCCGTCGACCTGTTCGCCCGGAATGCCGTAAGCCGTGCCGCGGCCGAACAGCGTCGTCGATTTGGTCGCGCGCTTCATCGAGGTGCCCATCGCATATTGGTTGTTCTCGATCACGAACACCACCGGCAGGCCCCAGAGCTCGGCCATATTGTAGGTCTCGTAGACCTGGCCCTGGTTCGCCGCCCCGTCGCCGAAATAGACGAAGGTCACATTGTCATTGCCCTTGTACCAGTCCGACATGGCAAGGCCCGCGCCCAAGGGCACCTGTGCGCCGACGATGCCATGGCCGCCGTAGAAATGCTTCTCGCGGCTGAACATGTGCATCGAGCCGCCCTTGCCCTTGGAATAGCCGCCGATGCGGCCCGTCAGTTCGGCCATCACGCCGCGGGCTTCCATGCCGCAGGCCAGCATATGGCCATGGTCGCGGTAGGAGGTCAGGCGCTTGTCGCCCTCCTTGGTGCAGGCCTCAAGCCCCACCACCACCGCTTCCTGCCCGATGTAGAGATGGCAGAAACCGCCGATCAGGCCCATGCCATAGAGCTGGCCCGCCTTTTCCTCGAATCGCCGGATCAGCAGCATCTCGCGGTAATATTTGAGAAGCTCATCCCTGGAGACGTTTGATTTTTCGGAACTTTTACGCGCTGCCATCCTGGCGACCTCCCGCTGGCGGTAAGATAGTTCAACGTTAAACTATATATAGCGCAATTGCCCTCGCATTGCGAGCAAAAACTTCCCCCGGGGAAGGGAAGGTGCCGGATTTCGGCACGAAATCCGGTCCGAAATCTTTGAAAGATTTCGGTTTCCTTCCGGATCGGGCTTTCTCTTACTGGATGACCAGCTCGTCGGAGCGGACATAGCCCAGCACGTTGCGGGCCCGCTCGTCCAGAAGGTCGAGGTCGAGGTAATCGTCCGAGAGGCGCCGCGTGAGGTTTTCCATCCGCGCGGCCTCGGCCTTCAGCCGGTCGCGCTCGGCCGTCAGTTCCTGCTTCTCGGCACTGATCTGCACGCGCTTCACCACGCCGTAATCGCCCTGCACGGCGGCGAAGGTGAAATAGGCCGCCGTCGCCAGGAACAGCCCGGCAAGGGTGGCCATGCCCACCGCAGGTTTCAATGTCGCCAGCATCTGCCCATGCACTCCATGCCGCCTCTCACGGGCGGTCATGGGCGAATCATGGCATATCCGATTCGCGAAGGGAATCCCCCCCGGGGGATTCCCGCCGAAATTTCAGCCCTTTGGCTCAGGTGATCGAGGCGTCGTAAATGCCCTGCACCGCCGCATCCAACGCCCGGTCGAAAGTCGCATCGTCCTGCTGGGCCGAAAGCCCCTCGGTCAGCGCCCGCGAGAAACTCGCGATCATGCCGGGGTTGCGGGCCAGGATGCGGTTGGCCTCGTCGCGCGAATAGCCGCCAGACAGCGCCACGACGCGCATGACCTTCGGATGGTCGATCAGCGCCCGGTAATGGCCCTCGACCGTGGGCAGCGTCAGCTTCAGCATCACTTCGCGGCCCTCGGGCAGCTGGTCCAGCTGGCGCAGTATCTCGGCCTTCAGCAGCTCTTCCGCCTCGGCCTTGTCGGCGATCGAGATCGTCACTTCCGGCTCGATGATCGGCATGAGCCCCGCGTCAAGGATCTGCGCGCCCACCTCGAACTGCTGGGCGACGTTCGCCGCAATCCCCTTGGCATTCGCCGCATCGACGACCGAGCGCATCTTGGTGCCGAAAATCCCCTTGTCCAGCGCGCGCTTCAACAGCGCATCCAGCCCGCCGATCGGCTTCATCATCTTCACGCCGTGGGCCTCGTCCTCCAGACCCTTGTCGACCTTCAGGAACGGCACGACCTGCTTTTCCAGCCAGAGGTAATCGGCGGCGGGCTTGCCGCCGATCTCGCCATCCATGGTCCGCTCGAACAGGATCGCCCCGATCACCCGGCTGCCGTCGAAGGCCCGCGACTGGGCGATCCGCGCCCGCATCTGATGGATCAGCGCGAACATTTCCGCATCGCCCGCATAGGCGCTTTCCGGCACGCCATAAAGCTTCAGCGCCTTGGGCGTCGACCCGCCGCTCTGGTCGAGCGCGGCGATGAACCCCTTGCCCTTGCGCATCTGTTCGGCCTGGCTCTGACGTGCCATCTCTCTCTCCGTCCGCTTCACGGGCGGCAGGAAGCGCCACCCTTTCCTCCGCTCTTAGGACAGGGCAGGCGGGCTTGCAAATCTGGTGGCGCTAACAGCCGCGATGCGGTTCCCGCCCGGCGCCAATTCGGCCGCAATCCGCCGGACAGGCCCCGCCGGGAAACGCTCCAAAGCCCGCTATTTCAGGAATTTCGCGGCAATGCGCGTCGTCAGCCAGCGGGGCGCGAAGCGTGGGGCAAAGGCAAAGAACTTGTTCGACAGCCCCGTCACCTTCACCCGCTTGCCGCGCTTCATCGCCCGCCAGCCCGCTTTCGCGACCGCCCGCGCCGACTGGACCGGGGCGCGCTTGAACAGCGTCACTTCCTCCATCTTCGCGTCCTTCTGGAAATTGGTCGCCGTCGGGCCAGGGCAGAGGACTGAGATTTTCACCGTCCCGCCGCGCAATTCCTCCGCCACCGCCTCGCTCAGCGACAGAAGATAGGCCTTCGTCGCATGATAGACCGCCATGTTCGGCCCCGGCATGAAGGCCGCCGTCGAGGCGACATTCAGGATCCGCCCGCCACCGGCCGCCTGCATATGCGGGATCGCATATTTCATCAGGATCGTGGGCGCGAGGGCATTCACAAGGATCGAGATTTCCTCGCGGATGAAATCCTCGCCGCCGAAGGGCCCGTTGTAGCCAAGGCCCGCATTGTTCACCAGAACGTCGATCCGCCGCCGGGACGAGGCCTTGCGCCACAAAAGCTCCACCGCGTCGGGATCGGCCAGATCGGTCGGAATGACCTCGATCGCGATCTTGTGCTTGGCGCGCAGCTCTTCGGCCAGCGCCTCCATCTTCGCCTCCTGCCGGGCGGCAAGGATCAGGTCGCGCCCCTCGGCGGCGGCGATGATCGCGAACTCCCGTCCCAGCCCTTCGGAGGCCCCGGTGATCAGGGTCCAGCCCTTCAGGCCACTGCCAGCCGCCATCGTGACCTCCTCTGTCCGCGCGTTCCCCGAAGGTAGGACATTCGTGCACGCTTGCAAGCCTTCCCTACCGTCACGGCAGGCGCGGCCCGTTTCAGTCCATCAATGCGGCAACACCGGGCAGGTCCTTGCCTTCCATCCATTCGAGGAAAGCGCCCCCGGCCGTCGAGATGAAGGTGAAATCCTCAGCCGCGCCCGCCTTGTTCAGCGCCGCGACCGTATCGCCGCCCCCCGCGACCGAGACGAGCTTGCCCGCCCGCGTCAGCTCCGCCACCTTCGCCGCCGCGGCATTGGTGGCCGCGTCGAACGGCTGCAGTTCGAACGCGCCCAGTGGTCCGTTCCAGATCAGCGTCCGGCACGACTGAAATACCGTGTCCAGCACCGCAACCGTCGAGGGCCCGGCATCGAGGATCATCGCATCCGGCGGACAGTGCGAGACCGGCACCACCTCGTGATCCGCGCCCGCCTTGAATTCGCGCGCCACCACCAGATCGATCGGCAGATGGATGGCGCAGCCGGTTTCCTCGGCCTTGGCAAGGATCGCGCTCGCGGTATCGGCCATCTCGTGCTCGGCCAGCGAGGTGCCGACCTGCACGCCCTTGGCCACAAGGAACGTGTTGGCCATGCCGCCGCCGATCACCAGATGATCGACCTTTTCGATCAGGTTGCCCAGAAGGTCGAGCTTGGTCGACACCTTCGCACCGCCCACCACCGCCGCCACCGGCCGCTCCGGCTCGCCAAGCGCTGCATTCAGCGCCTTCAGCTCCGCCGCCATCAGCCGCCCCGCACAGGCGGGCAGAAGCCTTGCTATCCCCTCGGTCGAGGCATGGGCCCGGTGCGCGGCCGAAAACGCATCGTTCACATAGATATGGCCGAGCGCCGCCATTCCGGCGGCAAGGGCGGGGTCGTTCTTTTCCTCGCCCTCATGGAAGCGGGTGTTCTCCAGAAGCAGCACGCCGCCCTTGGGCAGGGCCGCCACCGCCTTCTTGGCCGGGCCACCCACGCAATCCTCGGCGAAGGCCACCGGCAGTCCTAGCGCCTTTTCGAGGGCGGGCAGGGTGACGCGCAGGCTCATCTCGGGCACAACCTTGCCCTTGGGGCGGCCGAAATGGGCCAGAAGCACCACGCTCGCCCCCTTGGCGATCAGGTCCTTGACCGTGGGCACGATCTTCTCGATCCGCGTCGCATCGGTCACCACGCCCGCTTCCACCGGCACGTTGATATCTACCCGCACCAGCGCGACCTTGCCCGCGACATCCATGTCGTCGATCGTCTTGAACCCCATGATCCGTCCTTTCCCGCCACCTGCCGCACGGCCAGTCTCGCAGCCGCGCCCGGCTCAGATCAACCGATCTCTGCCGAGCCCCGCCTTTCTGGCCGCTTTTCGCTTTTCTTGCTCGCCGTCAAGCCCTAGGTTCCCGCGCGAATGAATTAAGGAGGCGATCATGGCCGACATCAAGGATCCCGAGAACACGATCATCATCACGCTGAAGGACGGCCCCGTCGTCATCGAGCTTCTGAAAGACGTGGCGCCCAAGCACGCCGAACGGATGAAGGAACTCGCCCGCGCGGGGAAGTATGACAATGTGGCCTTCCACCGGGTGATCGACGGTTTCATGGCCCAGACGGGCGACGTGCAGCACGCGAATATGGAAGCGGGCTGGAACCCCGGCCGCGCCGGGACCGGCGGTTCGGACCTGCCCGACCTTCCGGCGGAGTTTTCCAAGCTTCCCCATGACCGCGGCACGCTTGGCGCCGCGCGCTCGATGAACCCGAACTCGGCCAACAGCCAGTTCTTCATCAACTTCAAGGACAACCATTTCCTGAACGGACAGTACACCGTCTATGGCCGCGTGATCTCGGGCATGGAACATGTCGACAAGATCACTCGTGGCGAACCGCCGGTGAACCCCGACCGGATGGTTTCGGTCAAGGTGGCGGCGGATGTCTGACCGTATCTTCATGACCGGAGGACTTGCCGCACTCGCTTCCATAGCCGCCGCCTGGTGGCTCTTCGGGCAACTTTCACAAAGCTCCGTCAGCGACGCGGACGGCCCGGGGCCGAACCTGGTGATCGAGGTTGCCGGTCAGGCGAACGGCACGGTCGTCGTCGACCTTCAGCCCGAGCTTGCGCCGAGAAACGTCGCACAGGTGGTCGAGCTTGCCAAGGGCGGGCTCTACAATGGTGTGGTCTTTCATCGGGTGATCGACGGCTTCATGGCCCAGACCGGCGATGTGCAATATGGCCGCTCCGGCGGGGATACATCGCAGGCGGGCATGGGCAATTCCGATCTTCCTGATCTTCCGGCAGAATTCTCCAAAGTGCAGTTCGAACGAGGCGTGGTCGGCATGGCGCGCACCAATTCGCCCGACAGCGCCAATTCGCAATTCTTCATCATGTTCGGCTCCGCCCCGCATCTGAACGGCGAATATACCGTGATCGGCCATGTGATCTCGGGGATGGAGGTCGTGGACAAGATCAAGCGCGGCGAGGTCAACCTCGGCGGCGCGGTCACCGACAAGCCCGACGTGATGGCGCGGGTTTCGGTCACCGAATAGGCCGTTCATAATCCGGTGATCGGCGGCCTTTTGATTGGCCTCCCGCCACCTCTTCCGGCAGTCTGGCCGCCGGAGGAAGGCCGCCGATGATCCGCTTCCCGTTCGCCCTCTGTCTGGCGCTTGCGCCGTTCCTGATGGCACCGCCGGCCGCTGGCGACGAAGCGCGCTGGCGCGCGCTCTGGCCCGCGACCGATTTCAGCCAGACGACCATCGATCTTGACGAGATCCTGTCCGGCGGTCCGCCCAAGGACGGCATTCCGGCGATCGACGCACCGCAGATGATTGCGGTCGCGGACGAGACGCGTCTGGCCGAGGCAGAGCCGGTGATGACGCTCGTGCATCCGGGCGAGGCGCCGCGCGCCTGGCCGATCCGCTATCTGATCTGGCATGAAATCGTGAACGATCAGGTGGGCGACATGCCCGTCGCCGTCACCTTCTGCCCGCTCTGCAACACGGGCATGATCTTCGACCGCCGCCTCGGCGGGCGGACCTACAGTTTCGGCGTCTCGGGCCTTCTCAGGCATTCCGACATGATCATGTACGACCGCGAGACCGAAAGCTGGTGGCAGCAGGCGCTGGGCGAGGGGATCGTCGGGCAGATGGCCGGCAGGCGCCTGACGCAACTGCCCGCCCGCATGGAAAGCTGGGGCGATTTTCGCCGCGCCCATCCGGACGGGCTGGTGATGGATGAGCCCGACTGGTCGCGCGCCTATGGCAGCAATCCTTACGTGGGCTATGACAGCGCCGCGCGCCCCTTCCTCTATACGGGCGAGGACCCGCCACACGGTATCGCGTCGCTTGCCCGCGTGGTGCGGGTCGGCAACCGCGCCTGGCCGCTGGAACGGGTGGTGGTGGCCGGAACCCTGACCGAGGCAGGTGTCACCCTCTCCTGGACGGCAGGTCAGGCCTCGGCGCTCGACGCGGTGTCGATCGGCGAGGGGCGCGACGTGGGCAGCGTGCGCGTCACCGCTGCCGCGACCGGCCGCGACCTCGTCCACGATCTGCCCTTCGCCTTTGCCTTCCACGCCTTCCACCCGGACGGCGAATGGATGCTCGGGCCCTAGGCGGGCGTCGGATTTCGTCACGAAATCCGGACCGAAATCTTTGCAAGATTTCGGCGCCCTTCGGCCCCGGTCAGTCCATCACCACCAAAGCATGGCGCTTGCGGCCCGCCGTCAGTTTCAGGGGCTCCGCCAGATGGCTCGCCCCAAGCCTGAGGCCCGCGTCCGTGACCGGTTCGTCGTTCAGCCGCGCACCGCCCTCCTGGATCAGCCGTTTCGCATCCTTGCCAGAGGCCGCAAGACCTGCGCGCACGAACAGCTGGACGATCCCCAGCCCCTCCGCCGCCTCCTCGGCGCTGACCCGCAGCGTCGGCAGGTCATCGCCCACGCCGCCCTTCTCGAACACCTCGCGCGCGGTGGCTTCGGCCGCCGCCGCTGCCTCGGCGCCATGGGCAAGCTTCGTCACCTCATTGGCCAGAACGATCTTGGCCGCATTGATCTCGGACCCGCCAAGCGCCCCCAGCCGGTCGCATTCCGCGATGGGCAGTTCGGTGTAAAGCTTCAGGAACCGGCCCACATCGGCATCCGTCGTGTTCCGCCAGTACTGCCAGAATTCGTAAGGTGAGAACATGTCGGGGTTGAGCCACACCGCCCCCGACTGCGACTTGCCCATCTTCTTGCCATCCGACGTGGTCAGCAGATGCGAGGTCAGGCCATAGATTTCCCGGTCGAGCACCCGGCGCGTCAGGTCGATCCCGTTGACGATATTGCCCCACTGGTCCGAGCCGCCCATCTGCAACAGGCAGCCATAGCGCCGGTTCAGCTCAAGGAAATCATAGGCCTGCAGGATCATGTAGTTGAATTCAAGGAAGCTGAGCGACTGCTCGCGGTCCAGCCGCGATTTCACGCTTTCGAACGACAGCATCCGGTTGACCGAGAAATGCCGCCCGATGTCGCGCAGGAAGTCGAGGTAGTTGAGTGCGTCCAGCCATTCGGCATTGTTCAGCATCAGCGCGTCCGACGCGCCGTCGCCAAAGGTCACATAGGCCGAGAAGACCTGCTTGATCCCCGCAATATTGTCGTCGATCTGCGCGGGCGTCAGCAAGGGGCGCTCTTCGGCGCGGAACGAGGGATCGCCCACCTTGGTCGTCCCGCCTCCCATCAGAACAAGCGGCTTGTGCCCGGTCTTCTGCAGCCATCTCAGCATCATGATCTGGATGAGCGATCCGACATGCAAAGACTTCGCCGTCGCGTCAAAGCCGATATAGGCCGGCACGACGCCCTTCACCAAAGCCTCGTCCAGCCCCTGATAATCGGTGCAGTCGGCCAGAAAGCCGCGCTCGATCATCACGCGCATGAAATCCGATTTCGGGTGGTAGGTCATCGTCCGATCGTCCATTCTGTTGACAGTGGCGGTATACCGGCGCCTTGGGCGCGAGGAAAGGGATGATGAAGGGGCGGGCGCTTTGGGCCTTGGGCACGATGTCAGGGACCTCGCTCGACGGGGTCGATGCGGCCATGATCCGGACCGACGGGCGCGAGATTTTCGAGTTCGGCCAGACCGCTTACCGCCCCTATACCGAGGCCGAGCGTGCGAGCTTGCGCGCCGCCCTCGGCCGCTGGTCGGGCGAGGCAGGGGTGGCCGAGGCGGCGGAAGTGGTCGAGACCGCCCATGCGGAATTGCTCGCCCGCTTTACCGGGGCCGATCTCATAGGTTTCCACGGCCAGACGCTCGCCCATGACCCGGCCCGGCGCGGCACGCATCAGGCGGGCGACGGCGCGATGCTGGCCGAGGCTTTGGGCCTGCCCGTCATCTGGGATTTCCGCTCGGCCGACGTAGGCCTCGGCGGGCAGGGGGCGCCGCTTGCCCCTTTCTTCCACCATGCGCTCGCCCGCCTCACCGGCGCCGAAAGGCCGGTGGTCTTTCTCAATCTCGGCGGCGTCGGCAATGTCACCTGGGTCGATCCCCGGATCGCGGAGCCGGAGAAACCGGGCGCCTGTGTCGCCTTCGACACCGGCCCCGCGAACGCCCCGATCAACGACTACATGCGCCTGCGCCTCGGAAAGGAACGCGACGAGGCGGGCGCTTTGGCCGCGAAGGGCAGGGTGGATGCCCGGATCGTGCGCACCTTCCTCACCCATCCCTATTTCCTCAAAGTCCCGCCGAAATCGCTTGACCGGAACGACTTTCACAGCCTCCTCAAATCGGTCCGCACCCGCACCATCCCGAACGCCGTCGCAACGCTGACCGCCTGCGCCGCCGCCGCCGTGGCGGCGGGCTTTTCCCAGTTTCCAAGCCCGCCCGAGGCGGTGCTCGTCTGTGGCGGCGGCCGCCACAACAGGACGCTGATGAAGATGCTGGCCGAGCGGCTGCCCTGTCCGGTCAAGCCGGTCGAGGCGGCGGGCCTCAACGGCGACATGCTGGAAGCGCAGGCCTTCGGCTATCTCGCGGTCCGGGTGCTCAATGGTCTGCCGACCTCCTGCCCGGAAACCACCGGCGCCCGCGTCGCGGTCGGCGGCGGCCAGATCAGCCGCCCGACCGTGCCCGCCTGACGCCCGCCTGCCGGATCAGCGCGGTGGAATAGATCGCCAGAGCTAGCCAGATCATCGGAAAGGCAATCGCCTTGCCGCGCCCGAACGGCTCGCCGAACAAGAACACGGCGGTCAGGAAGATCATCGTCGGCGCGATATATTGCATGATGCCGATGGTCGAGAGCCTTAGAAGCTTCGCGCCATTGGCATAGACCATCAAGGGCACCGCCGTGACGATGCCACAGCCCGCTAGAAGCGCGGTATCAGATACCGTGCCGCCAAAGGCCACCGGCGCACCGCTCGCCACTCGCCAAATGACATAACCTAGCGCGAGCGGCAGAAGCAGGATCACTTCCAGCGCGAAGCCCTGATTGGGGCCGATTGGCAGCGATTTCTTGAAATAGGCATAGATACCCCAGGTCAGCGTCAGACTGAGCGCCACCAATGGCAGCCGCCCCGCCTCCCAGGTCAGAACCCCAACCGCCAGCGTGGCCAGAAGGATCGCGAGCTTCTGCAGTCCATCCAGCCGTTCGCCCAAAAGGACCGCGCCTAGGAACACACTGAAGAGCGGGTTGATGTAATAGCCAAGTGCGGCATCAAGCGCATGCCCGGTTTGGACCGCCCAGACGTAGATGCCCCAGTTGATCGAAATGAGTCCAGCCGTCACCGCCGCCATGCCAAGCATCCGGGGTGTTCTCAGTGCAGTCTTAAGGTCTGCCGTCCGGCCAAGCCACAGAAGGATCAGCAGCGCCACTGGCACAGACCAGATCACCCGATGCGCCAGAACCTCCAGCGTCGGGATATGGGCCATAGCCTTCATGTAGAGGGGCAGGAAGCCCCAGAGCAGGTAGGCCGCCAGCGCGAAAAGGAAGCCGCGCAGCGAATCCTCGTTCTGGGGCCCGGATTGGGGCAGGGGGGCTGTTGGGGCATTCGTCTCGGTCATACCAGCCTCCTACGCTCCGCCGCGCGGCTGCGCCACCCCGGAACTTGTAAGGGATACATTCAGCGCGGGATGTCGAACCCCGGCGGCGCCAGCTCGAACCCCTCGAACCGAAAACCCGGCGAGACGGTGCAACTGACGAGCGTCCAGTCACCCGTTGTCCGCGCCGCCTGCCAGTGACCCAAGGGCACGATCGCCTGCGGCCGCTCGCCCGCCGCGAGGTTTGGCCCGAGCCCTACCTCAACCGCGGGCCCCGCATCGCTGGCGGCAACGGACAGGATCAGGGCCGCACCCGCATGGAAATGCCAGATCTCCGCCGCATCGACCCTGTGCCAGTGGCTCCGCTCGCCCGCCTTCAGAAGGAAATAGATACAAGTCCCCGCCGGCCGCTCGCCCTCCGGTGCCGCCGCCACCCAGGTCTGCCGGTACCAGCCGCCTTCGGGATGTGGCGCCAGCCCAAGCGCCGCGATGATCTCGTCAGCGGTCATGGCACTCCTCTCGGTTGGGACAGGACCAAACTTACCGCCCGCAGCCGAAATCCTTCAAGGATTTCGGTCCGATTTCTTTGCAGGAAATCGGCTCCCCCCGCCGGGCGCCGGGCGTTCGCCGCCGCACTTCCCTTTTTCGTGGGGCAATGCCAGCATTGGCCAATGACAAACCGCTTCCTCATCCTCGGCGCCGGGCTGATCGGCGCGTCGCTTGGCTTCGAGCTTGCCCGCCGCAAGGCGCAGGTCACCATCCTCGATGCGGGCCTTCCGGCGAATGCAGCCTCTGGCCGGTCCTTCGGCTGGATCAATGCGAGCTTCTTTCTCAACGAGGATCACTTCCACCTGCGCCATGCCGCGATGGCGGCGCACCGGCGTCTTGAGCGTGACCTTCCAGATAGCGGCCACCTTTGGACCGGCACCCTCTGGTGGGAGGAGACGGGCGAGGCTTTCGACCAAACCGCCGCGACGCTCACTCGCCTCGGCTATGACCTCAATGAACTCTCGGCGCGCGAGATCGCCGCGCGCGAACCCGCCCTGGGCCAACCCCCCGCCCGGGCGCTGCATTTCCCCGCCGAAGGCGCGGTCGATGCGGCCCATCTGACCCATCACCTGCTCGACGCGGCCGCGGCCCTTGGCGCCGAGGTCTGGTCGGGTTGTCCGGCGCTCAGGCTCATGACGGACGGCGACCGCGTCACCGGCGCCGCCACACCCATGGGCCGCATCGAGGCAGACCAGACGATCCTTGCCATAGGCAACGCGACGCCCGCGCTTCTTGCCAGCGCAGGCCTGCATCTGCCGATGCTCTCCCGTCCCGGTCTCATCCTGCGGACGCGGCCCTTGCCACCGCTCGTCAACCATATCCTCGCCAGCCCCGATCAGGAGGTCCGGCAGGACGCGACCGGCGCGCTCCTCGCGCCCGCTTCCGCCAGCCACCAGTCCGACAAGACCGAGGCGGTGACGGAAAGCCCCGGCGACCTCGCCCGCGCCACGCTTGCCCGCCTCTCGCGCCTCCTGCCCGGCGCAAACCTCCAGCCCGCCGCCATCCTCCATGCCGACCGTCCGGTCCCGGGCGACGGCCTCCCCGTCGTCGGCCCCATAACCGTCCGCCCCGGTCTCGCGCTTGCGGTCCTGCATTCCGGTGTCACTCTGGCGCCCCTCGTCACCGCATCTCTGGCGGATGAACTGACAGGGCAGGGCGCCCATGCCCTTCTCGCGCCCTTCCGGTCGGACAGACTTCTCAGCCCGCTCTGAAGATCAGGAGAAGCCCGCCCAGCAGCACGGCGCCATCGAGGACGCGCAGATGCCAGTGGCCGGGCAGGCGATAGGAAAGGCGCTTCGCAAGGAAGGTCGCCGGGATCGCCGTCAGGCCGATCACCAAGGCGAGCCCCGCAAGCCTGAGATCAAGCGCGCCGCGCGCCGCGAACATCGCCGATTTGCCAAGCCCGAGCAGGAAGGAAATCGCCGCATCGGTGGCGATCACCTGCGGCCCGGTCAGCCCCGCCGCCATCAGCAGCGTCAATAGCAGCACACCCGACCCCGACGTGCCGCCATTCACCACGCCATATCCCGCCGATGCCGCTGTCAGACCGCGCCCCGAAAGAACCAGCCCCCGCCGCCGCGCGAGCGTCCGCAGCGGGACCATGAGGATCAGCATCACCCCGATCAGCATCGCGGCCCCACGCCCGGACAGAAGCGTGAACCCATAGGCACCCAGAAGCGTCGCAGGCAGCGCGACCGGCGCGATCCGGCGCAAAAGCTCAGGGTCAAGGTCCGGCCGATTGGCCGCCACCCGGCTCGCATTGGTGAAAAGCGCAGACAGGCCGATCACCGGAACCACCGCCTCTGCCCAGATCAGCGGCACCAGAACTGGCGGCAGCAGAAGCCCCGTGCCATAGCCGGTTACCCCGCCGACAAGCGCCGCGAAAAAAGCTGCCCCGCCGATCATCAGAAGATCGGCGAGGGGCAGCATCGACCTTATACCTTCAGGATGGAACGGCCCGCGAATTCCGCCGTCTCGCCCAGCATTTCCTCGATCCGGATCAGCTGGTTGTACTTCGCCAGCCGGTCCGACCGGGCAAGCGAGCCGGTCTTGATCTGTCCGCAGTTGGTGGCGACCGCCAGATCGGCGATGGTCGCATCCTCTGTCTCGCCCGACCGGTGCGACATGACGTTGGTGTAGCGCGCGCGGTGGGCCATATCGACAGCCTGCAGCGTCTCGGTCAGGGACCCGATCTGGTTGACCTTCACCAGCATCGAGTTGGCGACACCCTTCTTGATCCCTTCGGCCAGACGCTTGGGATTGGTGACGAACAGGTCATCGCCCACCAGCTGCACCTTGCCGCCGAGCATGTCGGTCAGGATCTTCCAACCGTCCCAGTCGTCCTCGCTCATCCCGTCCTCGATCGAGATGATCGGATAGTCCGCGCAAAGCTTGGCAAGGTACTCGGCATTCTCCGCCGAGGTCAGGCTCTTGCCCTCACCCTTCATCTCGTACTTGCCGCCCTTGAAATATTCGGTCGAGGCGCAGTCGAGCGCAAGGTACATGTCCTCGCCGGGTCTGTAGCCCGCCTTCTCGATGGCCTTGAGGATGAAGTCGAGCGCATCGCGGGTGGACGAGAGGTTGGGCGCGAACCCGCCCTCGTCGCCGATGCCGGTCGACAGGCCCGCCGCCGACAGTTCCTTCTTCAGCGTGTGGAAGACTTCCGAGCCCATCCGCACCGCCTCGCGGATGTTTTCCGCGCCGACCGGCATGATCATGAACTCCTGGATGTCGATCGGATTGTCGGCATGTTCGCCGCCGTTGATGATGTTCATCATCGGCACCGGCAGCACGCGGGCCGAAGTGCCGCCGACATAGCGGTACAGGGGCTGGCTGGTGAAATCGGCGGCGGCCTTCGCGACCGCCAGCGACACGCCGAGGATCGCATTCGCCCCCAGACGGCCCTTGTTCGCCGTGCCGTCCAGCTCGATCATCAGCCGGTCGATCGCCACCTGTTCGGTCGCATCCTCGCCCACGAGGTTTTCCGCGATCTCGCCGTTGACGGCCGCAACCGCCTCCAGGACGCCCTTGCCGAGGAAGCGCTTCTTGTCGCCGTCGCGCTTTTCGACCGCCTCATGCGCGCCGGTCGAGGCGCCCGAGGGCACGGCGGCGCGGCCAAGCGTGCCATCCTCCAGCGTCACGTCCACTTCCACCGTCGGGTTGCCCCGGCTGTCGAGAATTTCGCGGGCATGGATGTCGATGATCGTGCTCATGGGCCGGTCCTTTCGCGGGGGAGATGCTCTCGCGCGTCCTTTACGCCGTCATCTCCCTAAGGGAAAGGCCCTCACGCGCCCGCGGTAACCCGTTTTCGCGCCCGCTCGCGCAGATAGGTGTAGAAGGCGGCGGCAAGGATCAGCGCCGCCCCGGCAAGTGTCAGCCCGTCAGGCCGCTCGGCGAAGAAGAGGACGCCGATGGCGAGCGAGAAGATCAGCCGCGCATAGCGGAAGGGCATCAGCGCCGAAGCCTCAGCCGCCCGCATCGAGGCGACTATGGCCAGATACCCTGTCGTCGCACAGAAAAGCGTCAGCACCAGAAGCGCAATGCCCGCCCCGTCCGGCATCGCCGGGCGCTGGCCGGCCGCAATCAGGATCAGCCCGGCCGCCACCACGCCGAGGAAGCCGTGGAAGGAAACCACCTGCGACGACAGGCTCGCAGGCACCGCCCGCGTTACCAGATCGCGGAGCGCGATGGAAAAGACCGTGATCAGCACGAGCCCCGCCTCGGGGCGGAACCCTTCGAGCCCCGGCCGGATGATCATCAGAACGCCGGCGAAGCCGACCGCGACTGCCGTCCAGCGCCGCCAGCCCACGGTTTCGCCCAGGAACAGCGCCGCGCCCGCCGTGACGGCCAAGGGCGTCGCCTGAAAGACTGCCGCGACGGTCGACAGCGGGATCAGCGACAGGGCGGTGACGAAAGTGAGGGCCGAGACCGCCTCTGCCAGCGACCGCCAGAGGACCGCGCGGTTGCCAAGCGCCGCCCAGAGGCCCGCGCGGCCACGCGGCCCGGCGGCCAGCGCAAAGACCGCCATGCCGCCGAACCCGATGATCAACAGAAGCTGCCCGACCGGCATCGCGGCGGAAAGATGCTTCATCAACGCATCCTCGACGGCGAAGATCGCCATCGCATAAAGCACCAGCAGGATGCCGCGCAGATTGCCGTCCGTCATGTCCGCCTTCAGTCCTTCTTCAGGCGGGTGCCGAACAGCTCCAGCCGGTGGCCGGTCAGCCGGTAGCCGAGCCTTGCCGCGATTCGCTCTTGCAGCGCTTCGATTTCGGGCTCGACGAATTCGATGACCTTGCCGGTTTCGGTATCGATCAGATGGTCGTGGTGCTTGCGCTCGGCGTCCTCGTAGCGCGCCCGCCCGTCGCCGAACTCGACCTTGTCGAGGATGCCTGCTTCGTCGAACAGTTTCACCGTCCGGTAGACGGTCGCAAGCGAGATGCGCGGATCGATCGCGGTCGCGCGGGCGTAAAGCACATCGGCATCCGGATGGTCAGGCGATTCTTCCAGAACACGCGCGATCACCCGGCGCGGGCCGGTCATCCGCAGGCCCCGTGCCTCGCAGCGTTCGGTGATCGTTTTTGCGGCGGTCTGGCCCATGCGCATCCTCTTCGCCTCCGCCTTAGTCGATTTGCACCGGCGATGAAAGCAGCCGCCCGAAGAGCTTCGCCAAATTTCCTCTCACCCGCCGCCAGAGCCCGCTTGACGCCGCCCGCCCATGGCCCTATGTCACCCCCCACGCTTCGGGCCCCGGCCCGGATCGCCCGATGCGCGGTGGTAGCTCAGTTGGTTAGAGTACCGGCCTGTCACGCCGGGGGTCGCGGGTTCGAGCCCCGTCCACCGCGCCACTTTTCTAAAGCCCCCGGCAACGGGGGCTTTTGGTTTTTCGGGGCGCGTTCATCGACCGAGGATCGCGCCTTGCCTTCCGGCCGCACCTGTTTCGGCCGACCATTGATGACCGGTGTCAGCCGCCCCATAGTGCGCGCGTAGGGCCGCGCACGCCCACCGCTGGGCCAAATCGGGGTGACTGGATGACCTTTTCGCTGGTGATCTTCGATTGCGACGGTGTGCTGATCGACAGCGAGATCATCAGCGCGCGCATGCTGATCGCCGAGCTGGCGAAGCTCGGGCTGGTGATCGACATGGATTATGTCACGCGCCATTTCCTCGGCCGCAGCTATCCGACGGTGATCCGTCAGATCCGGGCGGAATTCGGGGTGGACCTGCCCGAGACTTTCGAGGCGAGCTACCGTGAGAACCTGCTCGATGCCTTCCGGGGCGGGCTAAGGATCGTGCCGCATGTCCGCGGGGTGCTGGAACGGATCGGCGTTCCCTTCTGTGTCGCCACCTCGTCCAGCCCGCGCCGGGCCGACATGTCGCTTGACCTTGTCGGGCTTCGCGGTCTGGTGGGCGAGCGGCTCTTCACCTCCTCGCAGGTCGCGCGCGGCAAGCCTGAACCCGATCTTTTCCTGCATGCCGCCGCCGCGATGGGGGCCGATCCCGCCCGTACCCTGGTGATCGAGGACAGCCTGACCGGCATCCGCGCCGGGCTCGCGGCCGGCATGACGGTCTGGCGGTTCGTCGGCGCCAGCCACCTCGGCCCCGACACGCCGGACGAGCCGGACGGCGCCCGCCCGCACCGCAGACTTGTGTCATTCGCGAACTTCTTTCAGATTGCACCGGATCTGGCGAAAGGCGAACCGGCGGCATGACAGGCGAACCGACATTGCTTGACGAGGCGGCCCGCGCGGGCTGGCTGTCTCATGTCGCGGGCATGACGCAGGATCAGATCGCGGCGGAACTCGGCGTGTCGCGCCAGCGCGCGCAGCGGCTTGTCAGCAAGGCGATGGCCGAGGGGCTGGTGAAAGTACGGCTCGATCACAAGATCGGCCGCTGTCTCGAACTAGAGGCGGGCCTTATCCGCACCTACGGCCTGCAGCAGGCCCGCGTCGCGCCCGATCTCGGGCAAGGCGCCGATCCGGCGCGGGCAACGGCAGGGGCGGCGGCCTCGCTTCTGGAAAGCTATCTGGCACGCCCCGAAAGCCTGACCATCGCCTTCGGCACCGGCCGGGCGCTCAGCGCCATGGTCGCCGAGATCGCCACCCAGCCGAACGAGCGCCACAAGATCGTCTCGCTCATCGGCAATATCGCCCCCGATGGTTCGGCCTCTTTCTACGACGTGATCATGCGTCTGGCCGACAAACTGCACGCGCCGCATTATCCGATGCCCGTGCCGCTGATTTCCGAAACGCCTCAGGAACGCGCCATGTTCCACGCGCTCCGGCCTGTCCAGACCGTCGCGACACTCGCGCAAGAGGCCGATGTGGTCTTCGTCGGCGTCGGCCAGATGGGCGAGGATGCGCCGCTCTACAAGGACGGGTTCGTGACCCGTGCCCAGCTTCAGGACATGCAGGCCAAGGGCGCGGCGGGCGAGATCGTCGGCGGCGTCTTTGATCGCGACGGGCGCTATATCGAGACGCCCATTTCGGCGCTTGTGGGCGGGGTCCGGGTCGAGCCGGGCCGCGCCGGGCCGGTCATCGCCGTGGCGGCCGGGCCGACAAAAGTCTCGGCGATCCGCGCCGCGCTCACGGGCCGAATCGTCAACTGTCTCGTGACCGACGAGCCGACCGCGAGCGCGCTTCTCTCCCAGGTCTGACACCGGGCACCCCTGAGTTTGCTCGCATTTTCCCGATTGACCTGACGTCCGCTAACATGAATAATTACTCATGTAATGGGCAAATGCTCATTCTTAGGGAGGATATCATGACTGTCTCAATCCGGGCGCTTCTCGGCGCCTGTGCCGTTGGCGCCATTTGCACGGCAGCCGCGGCGGAAACCACCATCACCGTTGCCACCGTGAACAATGGCGACATGGTGCGCATGCAGGGGTTGATGGACGATTTCTATGCCAAGCACCCCGACATCAAGGTCGAGTGGGTGACGCTGGAAGAAAACGTCCTGCGCCAGAACGTCACGACCGACATCGCCACCGGCGGCGGTCAGTATGACGTGATCACCATCGGCACCTACGAAGTTCCGATCTGGGGCAAGCAGGGCTGGCTGGAAAGCCTGAACGACATGCCCGCCGACTTTGATGTCGACGATCTCCTGCCGCCGATCCGTGGCGGCCTGACGGTGGACGGCAACCTCTATGCCTCGCCCTTCTATGGGGAATCGTCCTTCGTGAACTACCGCAAGGACCTGGCCGAGAAGGCCGGCATCACTATCCCGGACGCGCCCACCTGGGACGACATCAAGGCCGCCGCGGCCGCGATGACCGATCAGGCCAACGGCATCTACGGCATCTGCCTGCGCGGCAAGGCCGGCTGGGGTGAAAACATGGCGTTCCTGACCACCATGGCCAACAGCTATGGCGCGCGCTGGTTCGACGAAAACTGGGTGCCCCAGTTCGACCAGCCGGAATGGAAAGCCGTGATGACCGACTATGTCGAGATGCTGACCAAGTACGGCCCGCCCGGCGCGTCGAACAACGGCTATAACGAAAACCTGACGCTGTCCCTGCAGGGCAAATGCGCGATGCGCATGGACGCCACCGTCTCGGCGGGCGCGCTGACCGATCCCAAACAGTCAGAGTTTGCCGACAAGGTCGGCTTCGCTCTGGCACCTGACGCGGGCCTCGGCAAACGGGCGAACTGGCTCTGGGCCTGGTCACTGGCGATCCCGGCCTCGTCGGATGCCAAGGACGCGGCCAAGACCTTCATCAACTGGGCGACCAACAAGGACTACATCGCGCTTGTCGCCTCCAAGGAAGGCTGGGGCGCAGCTCCTCCCGGCACCCGGACCTCGCTTTATTCGAACCCGGACTATGCGGCCCTGCCGTTCGCGAAGATGACCATCGACTCGATCAACGCGGCTGACCCGACCAACCCGACGGTGAAGCCGGTTCCCTACACCGGCGTGCAGTTCGTCGCGATCCCCGAGTTCGCCGGTCTTGCAACCAGCGTGGGTGAGATCTTCTCGGCGGCTCTGGCCGGGCAGAAATCGGTCGATGATGCCCTGGCCGAGGCTCAGGCCCTGGCCTTGGATGAAATGACCGCATCTGGCTACATCAAGTAAGATCAGGCCCCGGCCCGTCCTCGGGCCGGGGCCCTCGCTCCTCGCAAAATCAGCGTTTGCGGCAGAGCTTGCCCGGTAGGTACCCTGCGGCCGGATCAGCGCAATTCTTGAATCGGAGACATCCCGTGGCAACGCAATCCTCACGTTTTGCGGCACGTCTTATGGTCGCACCCTCCGTGACCGTCCTGTTCATCTGGATGATCATCCCGCTCGCGATGGCCATCTACTATTCGTTCCGGCTCTATCGGTTGATCTCGCCGGACCGGACCGGCTGGGTCGGGTTCCGCAACTACAGCTGGTTCGTCAATTCTCCCGAATTCTGGCTGGCGATCTCGAACACGCTCCTGCTGGTCGGCGGCGTTCTGATCATCACCATCGTTCTCGGCACGCTCATCGCGCTTCTCATTGACCAGCCGGTCTGGGGTCAGGGCCCGCTGCGCATTCTGGTCATCTCGCCCTTCTTCGTGATGCCGCCCGTCGCGGCCTCGATCTGGGAAAACCTGTTCATGCACCCCCAGAACGGGATGCTCGCCTCGCTGGCGCTGGGGCTTGGCATGAAGCCCATCCTCTTCATGGAAAACTATCCGATGGCCTCGGTCATCTTTATCGTGTCCTGGGAATGGCTGCCCTTTGCGACGCTCATTCTTCTCACCGCGCTGCAGTCCCTCTCCTCCGAACAACTTGAGGCGGCCGAGATGGACGGCGCCAGCGCCTTCAGCCGGTTCCGCTATATCATTCTGCCACATATGACACGGGCGATCACCGTCGTGATCCTGATCCAGACGATCTTCCTGCTGGGAATCTTCGGCGAGATCTTCACGACCACTCAAGGTGGCCCAGGATCTGCCTCGACCACGCTGCCCTACATGATCTTCAAGCAGGCGATCGCCGCCAAGGACATCGGGCGCGCGGCAGCCGGCGGCATCATCGCGGTGATCCTTGCCAATATCGTGGCCTACTTCCTGATGCGCGGCATCGGCCGCAACCTCGACGCGTGAAGGAGAAAACCGATGGCACGTGCCGTTTCCCCCCGCCGCAAATTCCTGACCACCCTCGCTGCCTGGTCCGTTGCGCTGATCATCTTCTTCCCGGTCCTCTGGATGATCCTCACGTCGTTCAAGACCGAAGTCTCCGCCGTCGCAAGCCCGCCGCAGCTCTTCACCGCCGACTGGACGCTGGAGAATTATGCCGAGGTCTGGGCGCGGTCCGACTACCCGCGGTTCTTCTGGAATTCGGTCGTGATTTCGGTCGGCTCCACCCTTCTGGGGCTCGTCATCGCGATCCCTTCGGCCTGGGCCATGGCCTTCGTGCCCGGCAAGCGCACCAAGGACCTTCTGATGTGGATGCTGTCCACCAAGATGATGCCGGCCGTTGCCGTCATGATCCCGCTCTATCTGATCTTCCTCTGGACGGGTCTGATCGACACCAAGATCGGTCTGGTCATCGCGCTGATGCTGATGAACCTGCCGATCATCATCTGGATGCTCTACACATACTTCAAGGAAATCCCCGGCGAGATCCTCGAAGCCGCGCGCATGGATGGCGCCAGCCTCTGGAACGAGATCCTCTATGTCCTGACGCCGATGGCGATCCCCGGCATCGCCTCGACCATGCTTCTCAACATTATCCTCGCCTGGAACGAGGCTTTCTGGACCATCGTCCTGACGACGACCAAGGCCGCACCCCTCTCGGCCTTCATCGCCTCTTTCTCGGCGCCTCAGGGCCTTTTCTACGCAAAACTCTCGGCGGCCTCGGCCATGGCCATCATGCCGATCCTGATCCTTGGCTGGTTCAGCCAGAAGCAACTCGTCCGCGGCCTGACCTTCGGCGCGGTGAAGTGAGGAAGACATGGGCAAGATAGAACTGACCAAAGTCCGCAAGTCCTTCGGCGATGTCCACGTCATCCCGAGTATCGACCTGACGATCAATGATGGCGAATTCGTCGTCTTCGTCGGCCCTTCGGGCTGCGGCAAGTCCACTTTGCTGCGGCTCATTGCCGGGCTTGAGGACACGACCTCGGGAACCATCGAGATCGACGGCAAGGACGCCACCGCCCTGCCGCCCGCCAAGCGCGGCCTCGCGATGGTGTTCCAAAGCTACGCGCTTTACCCGCATATGACCGTCAGGAAGAACATCGCCTTCCCGCTGAAAATGGCCGGGATGGATCAGGCCGAGCAGGACAAGCGCGTCGAACGGGCGGCCAAGGTCCTGAACCTCGCCTCCTACCTCGACCGCCGCCCCGGCCAGCTGTCCGGGGGCCAGCGCCAGCGTGTGGCCATCGGCCGCGCCATCGTGCGCGAACCGGCGGCCTTTCTCTTCGACGAACCCCTCTCGAACCTCGACGCCGCCCTGCGCGTCGGCATGCGGCAGGAAATCAGTGAACTGCACCAGTCGCTGAAAACGACGATGATCTACGTGACCCACGATCAGGTCGAGGCGATGACGATGGCCGACAAGATCGTCGTCCTGCACGCGGGCCGGATCGAGCAGGTGGGCGCGCCGCTCGAGCTTTACAACAACCCCCGCAACAAGTTCGTTGCCGGTTTCATCGGCAGCCCGAAGATGAATTTCATCGAAGGCGCCGAGGCGGCCAAACACAAGGCCCACACGATCGGCGTCCGGCCGGAACATATCACGGTCGGTGACGGCCCGTGGGAAGGGGTGGTCGGCCTTTCGGAACATCTGGGATCGGACAGCTTCCTGAAAGTGGCGGTCGAGGGGATCGGCACCCTGACCGTCCGCGCCCCGGGCGAGGTTGGCGCCCATCACGGCGACCGCATTCGCCTGGCGCCCGCCGGAAAGATCCATCGCTTCGATGAAAGCGGCAACGCTCTATGAGACTTCAAGGAAAGACTGCGCTGATCACCGGCGCCGCACGCGGCATCGGCCGCGCCTTTGCTGCCGCCTATGCGGCGGAAGGCGCGCAGGTCTGGATTGCCGACATCAACCTGCCCGCGGCACGAGCCGCGGCAGCCGAGATCGGCGGGCAGGCTCACGCGGTGGAACTCGACGTGAGCCAACAGGAAAGCATCGACAAGGCGATGGCCGAAGTCTCGGCCACGGGCGGCCTCGACATTCTGGTGAACAACGCCGCGCTCTTCGACATGGCGCCCATCGTCGAGATCAGCCGGGCCAGTTATGACCGGCTGTTCTCTATCAATGTCGCGGGCACGCTCTTCATGATGCAGGCAGTGGCGAAGGCGATGATCGCCCAAGGACGCGGTGGCAAGATCATCAATATGGCCAGCCAGGCCGGGCGCCGTGGCGAGGCGCTTGTGGGCGTCTATTGCGCAACGAAAGCCGCCGTCATTTCGCTGACCCAGTCGGCAGGCCTCGACCTCATCAAGCACGGGATCAACGTGAACGCCATCGCACCCGGCGTCGTGGATGGCGAACACTGGGACCATGTCGACAGCCTCTTTGCCCGCTACGAGGGCCGCGCGCCCGGCGAGAAGAAACGGCTGGTGGGCGAGGCGGTGCCCTTCGGCCGCATGGGAACGGCGGCCGACCTGACCGGCATGGCCATCTTCCTCGCCTCGCCCGAGGCCGATTATGTCGTCGCGCAATGCTATGGCGTCGACGGCGGGAACTGGATGGCCTGAGATGACTGTTGCCCCGAACCTTTCCCTTCCGGCCTACGACCGGTCCCGCCTGACCCCCGGCATCGTCCATATCGGGCTTGGCAATTTCCACCGCGCCCATATGGCCGTCTATCTCGACGACCTGTTCAATCTGGGCGAAGGCCATGACTGGGCGATCCTCGGCGCGGGCGTCCGCGCGGGCGACGCCAGGATGCGCGAGGCGATGCTGTCGCAGGACTGTCTCTCGACCGTGATCGAACTTGACCCCTCCGGCCGCCGGGCCCGCCGGGTTGGCGCAATGGTGGATTTCCTGCCCGTCGAGCCCGACAACCGCTCGCTCATCGCCGCGATGGCGCGTCCCGAGATTCGCATCGTCAGCCTGACCGTCACCGAGGGCGGTTATTTCATCGACGCCGCCACCGGCCGGTTCGATCCGGACGCGCCCGAGATCAGGCAAGATGCCGCCCGTCCCGGCCATCCTGCCACTGCCTTCGGCGCCATCATCGCCGCATTGAAGGCGCGCCGCGACGCAGGTCTTGCCGCCTTCACCGTCATGTCCTGCGACAACCTTCCCGGCAACGGCACGGTCACGCGCGAGGCGGTCGTGGGCCTCGCCCGGCTATCGGACCCCGCCTTTGCCGACTGGATCGAGGCGCATGTCGCCTTCCCCAACGGCATGGTCGACCGGATCACCCCCGCCACCGGCCCGCGCGAACGCGGCATGGCGCAGGATTTCGGCCTCGACGACCCCGTGCCGGTGACTTGTGAACCCTTCCGCCAATGGGTCGTCGAAGATACGTTCCCCGCAGGCCGCCCGGCGCTTGAAAAAGTGGGCGTCACCTTCACCCCCCATGTCCATGCGTTCGAGGCGATGAAGATCCGCATCCTGAACGGCGGGCACGCGACCATCGCCTATCCGGCCGCGCTGATGGACATCGAGTTTGTACATGAGGCAATGGCCGATCCGCTGGTCTCGGCCTTCCTGGACAAGGTCGAAACCGAAGAGATCGTCCCTTATGTCCCGCCTGTGCCGGGGACGGACATCAGCAGCTACTACCGGACCGTCCGTGGCCGCTTCTCGAACCCCGAGGTCGCCGACACCACCCGCAGGCTCTGCCTCGACGGCTCGAACCGCCAGCCGAAATTCATCCTGCCCTCGCTCCGCGACGCTCTGGCGGCGGGGGGCTCCATCGACGGGCTCGCCCTCGTCTCCGCTCTCTGGTGCCGTTATTGCCACGGCGAAACCGACAGCGGCGCGCCCATCGCGCCGAACGACCCGTCCTGGACCAAACTCACCGACCTCGCCAAAGCGGCGCGCGACCGGCCCGACGCCTGGCTCGGCATGGCGGCGATCTACGGAGATCTTGGCCGCGACGAGACCTTCGCGAAGGCCTTTGCCCGGGCGCTGGATCAGGTCTGGGCGGGTGGCGTTCGCACATCGTTGGAACGCTATCTGGGCCAGGCCCGATAGCTGCGCCTGTCAATGCTGCCGCCCACCACGCCAATGCGACCGGTCGCACGGTTGCAAACGTGTCGGTTGCGCCGCATTCCGACGGTTTTGAGACGCTCCGCGCTTGGCGTCCGGCCCGCGCGCGCCTATAAGGCCCGCGGATCAAGGAGAGCCAGATGCGCAAGGCCACGATCGCCCGCAAGACCGCCGAGACCGACATATCGGTCAGCCTGAACCTCGACGGAACCGGACAGTACCGGAATGAAACCGGTATCGGTTTCTTCGATCATATGCTCGATCAGCTGGCTCGCCATTCGCTGATTGACCTCGAGGTCACGGCCAAGGGCGATCTGCATATCGACGATCACCACACGGTCGAGGATTGTGGCATCGCCATCGGCCAGGCGCTGGCCAAGGCGCTTGGCGACAAGCGCGGCATCCGCCGTTACGGCCATTTTGCGCTGGCGATGGACGATGCGCAGGTAGACTGCGCGCTGGATCTTTCCGGCCGCCCCTACCTCGTCTGGGCGCTCGACATGCCGACGGCGAAGATCGGCACGTTCGACACTGAACTCGTGCGCGAATTCTTCCAGGCCTTGTCGACGCATGGCGGCATCACGGTGCATGTGACCAAGCGCCATGGGCTGAACAGCCACCACATTGCCGAAGCCGCCTTCAAGTCGGTCGCGCGCAGCTTGCGCATGGCGGTCGAGCCCGACCCGCGTCTGGGCGACGCGCTGCCCTCGACCAAGGGGGCGCTGTGAGTCTGACCGTCCTCGTCGACTACGACAGCGGCAACCTGCACTCGGCCGAGAAAGCCTTTCAGCGGATGGCGACCGAAACCGGCGCCGGGCAGGTGATCGTCTCCTCTCGCCCCGAGGATGTCGCGCGCGCGGACCGGATCGTCCTGCCCGGCGACGGTGCCTTTCCGGCCTGCCGCGAAGCGCTCTCGCGCTTCACCGGGCTTTTCGAGGCGATCGACGAAGCCGTGACCCGGAAGGCCCGCCCCTTCATGGGCATCTGCATCGGCATGCAGATGCTGGCGACGCGCGGTCTCGAATACCGCCCGACCGAAGGCTTCGGCTGGATCGGTGGCGAGGTCGTGCGCATCGACCCCGCCGACCGCAGCCTGAAAGTGCCGCACATGGGCTGGAACGATCTGGTCATCGACCACCCCCACCCCTGCCTTGCGGGTGTGGAAACCGGGAACCACGCCTATTTCGTCCATTCCTACCATTTCCGCGTGACCGACCCTGCTCACCGGCTGGCCCATTGCGATTACGCGGGCGACATCACCGCCATCGTGGGGCGCGACAATATCTTCGGCACCCAGTTCCATCCCGAGAAAAGCCAGGCGACCGGCCTTCGGATCATCGCCAATTTCCTGAGTTGGGCGCCGTGACCGACGACTTGCCCGCGATTCTCGAAGAGATCCGGGCCGAGATGGCGGCCCGGACCGACCGAGGCGCGCCCGCCGGCTATATTCCGGAACTTGCCGAAATCGACCCCGGCCAGTTCGGCATTTCCGTGGTCACAGCCGACGGCAGCCAGTATTCGGCGGGCGACGGTGCGATCCCCTTCTCGATCCAGTCGATTTCCAAGGTCTTCGCGCTGGCCATCGCCCTTGGCCATCACGGCGACCGGCTCTGGGCGCGGGTCGGGCGCGAACCCTCGGGCCTTGCTTTCAACTCGATCCTGCAGCTTGAACATGAAAAGGGCATTCCCCGGAACCCGTTCATCAACGCAGGCGCCATCGTGGTGACCGACGCGGCGCTCGCGGGCCACGCGCCCCGCGAATATCTGGGCGAACTCTTGACCTTCATCCGCGCGGCGGCGGGTGATGAAGAGATCCATATCAACGCCGATGTCGCCCGGTCTGAAACCGAAACTGGTCACCGCAACTTCGCGCTCGCGCATTTCATGCGCGCCCACGGCAATCTGAGGAATGCGCCCGAACTGACGCTCGGCGCCTATTTCCACCAATGCGCCATCGAGATGACGGTCGATCAGCTCGCCCGCGCCGGCCGCTTCCTCATGGGCGCCCGGCCGCGCCTCATCTCGGCCGACCGGGTGCGGCGGATCAACGCGCTGATGCTGACCTGCGGCCATTACGACGGCTCGGGCGATTTTGCCTTCCGCGTCGGCCTGCCCGGCAAGTCGGGCGTCGGCGGCGGAATATTGGTCATCGCGCCGGGACGGGCGTCAATCGCCGTCTGGTCCCCGGGCCTCAATGCCCAGGGCAATTCGAAACTCGGCACCGAGGCGGTCGAGATGCTCGCCCGCCGCCTCGGCTGGTCGATCTTCGGCTGACTACTTCACCCGCGTCCATTCTGAGGCGCGGCAGATCGCCCCGCCCAGAACGCAGCCCGACACCGAAAGCGTTTCGCCAGACAAGGACATCTTCGACTTGTAGGTCTTGTCGCGGTCCGGCGCCCAGACCTTGCCGCCACCGTAGGAACCGTCGCCATTGGCGCTCATGTCCCAGACGATCTGCTTGCCGACATTTTCCGAAGCCGCCTCGGCGCCTGCGCTGTCGAAGGCCTTGATCAGCACACCGCACAGTTTCGCGCCGCAGGGCGCGATCTGGACATGGCCGAAATTGCCATTGTCGTCCGGTTTGGTCTTCCAGACACCTTCAACCGGGTCGGCGAATGCCGCACCTGCCGCGAAGCTCATGACCGCCGCAAGGGCCAGTTTTCTGATCATCTTGTCCTCCCAAGGGTTTTGCCGCGATGATTCCCGGCGCTTTGCCCTCTGGCAAGATTTACGTCGCGTAGCAGCGGTCTTGGCAAGGGAAAACCCCTGTGGCAAGAGGCGCGCGACCTCAAAGGAAGACGAGCGATGATCCTCTACCCCGCCATCGATCTCAAGGACGGCAATTGCGTCCGACTCGTACATGGCGAGATGGACAAGGCCACGGTCTTCGGCACCGACCCCGCCGCCCAGGCCGCCGCGTTCGAGGCCGCTGGTTGCGACTGGATCCACCTCGTCGATCTGAACGGCGCCTTTGCGGGCCAGCCGGTGAACGGCGCGGCGGTCGAGGCGATCCTCGCCCGCCTGAAGGTCCCCGCCCAGCTTGGCGGCGGTATCCGCGACATGGCGACGATCGAGATGTGGCTCTCAAAAGGCCTCGCCCGCGTCATCCTCGGCACCGTTGCCGTCGAAAGCCCCGCCCTCGTCCGCGAAGCCGCCCGCACCTTCCCGGGAAAGGTGGCCGTTGGCATCGACGCGCGGAACGGTCGCGTTGCCACCAAGGGCTGGGCCGAGGAAACCGACGTGATGGTCACCGACCTTGCCCGCTCGTTCGAGGACGCGGGAGTAGCGGCCATCATCTATACCGACATCAACCGCGACGGCGCGATGGGCGGCCCGAACATCGAAGCGACCGAGGCCTTGGCCCGCGCCGTCACCATCCCGGTCATTGCCAGCGGCGGCGTCTCCTCGCTCGCCGACCTCATCGCCCTTCGCGACACCGGCGTGATTGCCGGCGCGATCTCGGGCCGGGCGCTTTATGATGGGGCGATCGATCTTGGCGCTGCCATCGCGGCCCTGCGGGCATAGGCGCCGTCCTGCGACAATATGCCTGCCATGCAACCCGGTTCGCGCTTGACGCGGATGGCCGGTCCGGCTTGGCTCCGGGGGACGCCGTTCGAGCGAGAAACAGATGACCACAAAGCCCAGAATTTTAAAGGAAAAGCTGCCCAGAACCGCGTGGCTCTGGCAGTATTTCAAGGCGGGCGACTTCATCGACGGCTATGCCGTGGCCTCGCCGCTGTCCGCCCGTGACGCAGCCGATATCGGCTTCCGCATGCCGGGCTGGGCGACGGCGCTTCTGAAGCTGCGCAACCTTGCCGTCCGGCCCTTCGGTCTCCGGACCGAACGGCCGGAGGACATGGCGGGGATCGGGCTGTTTCCAATCGAACATGAGAGGTCGGGCGAGATCGTCCTTGGCTTCGACGACCGCCACCTGAACTTCCGCATCGGCATTCTGGGCGACGGCACCATGATCCGCATGGGCACCTGGGTGCGCCCGCACAATATTGCCGGTCGCCTCTATCTGGCCTGCGTGATGCCGTTCCATATTCTGATCGTGCGAAACGCGATGGCACGGATCGGTCGTGCCACGGCCTAGCCGCCCGCGGCTGTGGCCATCAACCTGTCGAACGCGCCGACCCGCTTGGCCAGAGCGCCGGCGCCGCTGAGAAATCTTCGAACGCCTCGACCCGGCCACTCGCCAACGGTCTCGCAACCGTCCGTTTCCTGAAGGAATGTGGGAAAAGTGGCAGTGCTGGTAGCCAAGGGATAGCCCGTCTCTGCCGCGCAAATCCCTGTTTGCAGGGAAATCACAAGGAATTCGGCGCGTTTTGGGCCTGCTTCAGCGATTGTGTCCTGATTGACCGCGTCGTTTCAATGCATTGGGGGCAGTTTCCCTCTGCGTGATAACAGGGAATTCAAATGACCTGATCAGGGTAAACTGCGGGCGGATCAGGGAACCCAGCAGACGATCTGGGAAGGGCTGCGTTCGATCCGGCCAGTCAGACCTGGGTGGAGAGGCGTTGCGTCGAGGCAACATCTTGGTGTCGTCGCCTCCTCGAACCGCAGCATGCTGTGGAAGCTGGCATTGTTCATGTCATGTTCTAACGACTCAATACTGCCATTTGCAGATGAACCGGTGAACAATTCCGCGAAAGGCGCCGCCTCCGAGGCCTGCCCCTGGACCGGGAATTCACTGCGGGACAACCCGGGAGAACAAGGCCGCTTCGCCAGGACCGACCATTCCGATGGGATCCCACAAAGCCCGCCCCCTGTGAAATGGACTTGCCCGAGAAAAGTGGAGAGCACCAACTGAGGAACCAGGAGGTGTTCTATGGGAAACGGAAACAGACCGACGCCGGAGTTTCGGCGTGAAGCGGTTCGGTTGGCGCTGACGAGCGGCCGGACGCGGCGCGAGATCGCGGAAGATCTGGGCATCGGACTTTCGACACTGACGCGATGGCTCAGTCGCGAGCGCGATGTCGGTGAGCCGGTTGAGGCATCGGTCGATCTGCATGCCGAGCTGAAGCGGTTGCGACGCGAGAACGCGGTTCTGAAGCAGGAGCGCGACATCCTAAAAAAAGCGGCCGCCTTCTTCGCGAAAGACGCAAGTCGATGAGCTTCGCCTTCATCGAGGCGGAGAAGGCAAGCTTCCCCATTCACAGGATGTGCCGGGTACTGGAGGTCAGCCAGAGTGGGTTCTTCGCCTGGCGCGACCGCCCGGCCTGCCAGCGCCAGCGGCAGGACATGGTCCATCTCGCCCACATTCGCACGGTCTTCGCCCTGTCGAACGGCACCTATGGCAGTCCGCGCATGCATCGCGACCTGATCGATGAAGACCATCAGATCGGGCGTCACCGCACGGCACGGCTGATGCGCGAGAACGGCCTCGTGGCAAGGCAGAAACGGCGGTTCAAGCGAACCACGGACAGCGAGCACGCTTGGCCAGTTGCGCCAAACCTGATCGCTCAGGACTTCCAAGCCGAACAACAGGACCGGAAATGGGGCGCTGACATCTCCTACATCTGGACGGCACAGGGATGGCTCTACCTCGCGGTCGTGCTCGATCTCCACTCGCGGCGCGTCGTCGGCTGGGCAACAAGTGACCGGCTGAAGCGCGGCCTCGCCGTCGAGGCTCTGCGGCGCGCCATCGCGAACCGCAGCCCTGCGCCCGGCTTGGTTCATCACAGCGATCGCGGCAGTCAGTATTGCTCTGTCGATTACCAGGCCGAGCTTCGAAAACGCGGCATCCTGATCTCCATGAGTGGGCGAGGAAACTGCTACGACAACTCGATGGTGGAAACGTTCTTCAAGACCATCAAGTCGGAACTGATCTGGCCGGTCGCATGGCAAACCCGCAATCAGGCCGAAAACGCCATCGCCAGATACATCGACGGGTTTTATAACCCTGTCAGACGGCATTCGTCGCTCGGCTTCCTAAGCACCATCGCCTTCGAGCGAAAGGCCCAGGAAGTGAGCTAAACGCTCTCCACCAAAGCCGGGCAAGTCTAGAATGATGCTTCCGCGTGCGCAGGCGGATGTCCTCCTCAACCGACTCCGCCGTCGGCTTTACTGTTCCGAGTTTCTGTCTCATCTCCACTCCTTGGTGGTTACGATGAGCCTGAAACCCTCCGTTACGAAATCAAGTCAAATGTCCCAAGGGTGCTGACGCCAAACAGCTAGTACTTCTAGGCTCGATTCCTGAGGACGTATATTGCGATAGGTGACATCTTCGTTTCGTCGCGCCATTCAATTCCTTCGTCTGGCAATCCGAGCGGCTTGTGAAGCTTGGCGAGGGCCAGACCGGCGTCTTCTGCGGCTCTGACATAGTCTTCCTCGGTCCAAAAGTAGTCATACAAAACGACGTCGACGCCCTCGATCAGGAGTTTCACAGTGTCGCCGCTTTGAAGCGCTTTCTCGTTCTCGGGAAACGCATAGGACAATGAAACCCAACTTCCCTCCGTCGCCTCCGTCGAGGACGTCACCAGGATGATAATTCCATGCTTCTTGAGCACCCGCTTCAATTCCGTCAGGATTCTCTCGATCTCCTCGATCCGTGAGACTTCGAGGAACACGTAGCTGGCAAAAATCAGATCGAAAGCGGCGGCGTCGAACGGCAAGCGCCCGCTGGGTATATGAAGATACTGACCGACTTCGTCTTTTGAGCGAGCTTGCTCAAGCATGTCTTGGCTAATGTCTACGCCGATTGCATCATATCCAAGACGCTTCAGAAATCGTGTTGAGCGCCCGGCCCCGCAACCGTAATCAAGGACAGATTCAACTGCGCCCGCGTACTTCGCGATCAGGGTGGGTATGTCGCGAAACGCCAGGTACTGTGTGCCTTGCATCTCGAGTTCGGCAAAAGCGCCGGCTTGTTTTTCGTAGTCGTGAGTTTTAACGCTCATCGCAGCCATCTCCAGGCGAACGAGGCATCTTTGCCATCCGAAGCGGTCTCGCCGGCCGCAAGGCCCGAAACAGTGGTGCACCAAGAACTGAACCGGACCAGCCACTCGGGACTTGCCTAAAATTCTAGCGTTATTGCGCACTGAATTGAATATCGTCTCAACGGAAGCGGTTGTGAACCGGCATCAGACGGCCTGCGAACCGAACGTCCGCATTGTACCGCAAAGCAGCCGTCGGTAGCGGCGTGCAGCGAGATTCCGCTTCCCGCCTTGTTTCTCTGGACTTTACCGACGGTCGAGTGCGTTGTGCTGGGGGCCGCTCAACTCAGGGTCACGCTGTCGCGGAAGGATGTGGGACGAATGCTCGGCATCGCACCTCATCGCATAAACACCGACAGCCTGCACTTCGAAGCGCCGATCACCCTGCGCAGACGCGGCGTCGAGACCCGGCTGATGCTCGATGGTGATACACTTCCCCGGGATCAGACGCTGATCGCCAACATTGCCAAAGGGCAGGCGATGCTAGCTGACGCCATGGCCGGTCGGTGCTTCCAGGAGATTGCCGACACCAACGCGCTGTCCGTCAAACGAGTTCAGCAGATCGTCGAGTTCGCGTTCCTTTCGCCGCACTCGGTGCGGCGGGTCATCGAGGGCCGACATCCTTCTTTCCTGACGGCCGACTGGTGCCTGAAGAACGAGATCCCGGCCGACTGGGTCGCGCAGGACCTGCTCTTCCGCACCGCCTGATCGGGATCACTCCCAAACTGGAAATACGAAATCCGCGATCAGAGACACGCTGCGCATTTGCGCGGTCTGCGCGGCAGGTTTGCGGTCTCTGGACTGAACCATGTCGCGTAAGCCACGGATAACGCGCGACAATACCCGGCTAAGGTCACATGTCTCCAAAATGGCGGGGTGAGTGGCAGCCCGTAGGGGAGTCGAACCCCTCTTCCCAGGTTGAAAACCTGGTGTCCTAACCGATAGACGAACGGGCCGCGCTTGGTGCAGCGAGCTGCTCTCGCGTGGCGTGGGCGGTGTTTATGGCAGGCGGCGAAGCTGCGCAAGGGGCTTTTTGCGGCCCTTCGGCAGATTTTTCAGGCGGTGCCGGGCGCGGCACACGGGGGGCTGACCATCAGGGTCTCGCCGCATCCTCCAGCCGCAGTTGCACCCGTGCACGGCCGCCCCAGACATTCAGCTCGAGCCGCCCCGCCAGATGCAGGGGCAGGCGGCCATGCGCCTCGATCGCCGGGCCGAGCGGGCCATCGAAGGCGCCGAAGGCGATCGCCTCGATCGCCGGGCCGGTGCCGTCCGAAAAGCCGAAGCGCAGATGGCTTTCGCCCACGCGCTTGAGATAGGTCACGATCACCGAGCCGAAGGCGAAACGCGGGGCAGGGGCCCCCTGACCGAAGGGACCCGCTTTATCGATCTCCTCGATCAGCGCGGGCGTGGCGGCGCCCGGCATCAAGAGCCCGTCAAGCCGCAGATCGCGCGGGCCGCCCGCGCCCGCGCCCTGACGGGCGAGGAGATCGCCCAACCGCACCATCGCCGCCTCGATCTGCCCGGCCTCGACCGTCAGGCCCGCTGCCATCCGGTGACCGCCGCCCTTCAGGAGCAGGCCCTCCGCCGCCACCCTTTGCACCGCCGCGCCGAGATCGACCCCCGAAACCGACCGGGCAGAGCCCTTGCCGATGCCGCCTTCAAGCCCGATCACCACCGCAGGCCGGTTCGTGGCCTCCTTCAGCCGCGCGGCCACGATGCCTACGACACCCGGATGCCAGCCCTCGCCCGCCGCCCAGACCAAGGGGCCGTCCACCCCGCGTGCTTCGGCCTGCGCCAGCGCTTCCTCGCGTACCCGGTTCTCGATCTCGCGCCGTTCGCTGTTCAGATGATCCAGACGTTCGGCCAAAGCCGCCGCCTCGCGCGGATCATCCGTCGCCAACAAGCGCGCGCCAAGATCCGCCGCGCCGATCCGGCCCCCGGCATTGACGCGCGGCCCGAGGATGAAGCCCAGATGATAGGCATTGGGCATTTCGTTCACCCGCGCCACGTCAGCGAGCGCCCTGAGGCCCGCGCGCTCGCGCCGCGCCAGCACCTTCAGCCCCTGCCGCACCAGCGCCCGGTTGACCCCGGTCAGGGGCGCCACATCGGCAACCGTGGCCAGCGCCACGAGGTCGAGCATCGCCATCAGGTCGGGGCCTTGCAACCCGTCCTCTCGCAACAGCCGGTTGGCCTCCACCAGCATCAAGAACACGACCGAGGCCGCGCAGAGATGGGCGAGCGATCCATCCTCGTCCTGCCGGTTGGGGTTCACCACGGCCAGAGCCTCGGGCAGCGTCTCACCGCCCAGGTGATGGTCAAGGATCACCACATCGGCCGCTTTCGCCGCCGCTACCGGCTCGTGGCTCAGCGTCCCGCAATCGACGCAGAGGATCAGGTCATGCGCCTCGGCCAAAGCCTCCATCGCGGGCACGTTCGGGCCATAGCCCTCGTCGATCCGGTCGGGGATATAGAGCGTGGCGCGCAGGCCGAAATGCCTGAGCCAGGTGATCAGCAGCGCCGCCGAGGCCCCGCCGTCGACGTCATAATCGGCAAAGACCGCGATCCGCTCGCGCCCCTTCACCGCCTTCAGGAACCGCCCGGCAGCGGCCCCCATATCCTTCAGCCCGCGCGGATCGGGCAGAAGGTCGCGGAGCTGCGGTTCCAGAAAGCGCGCGGCCTCTGCCGGTTCCACGCCACGCGAGACGAGAATGCGGGCAAGGGCCAGGGGCAGCCGCGTTTCCTGCACCATCGCCTCTGCCAGCCGGTCGGCCATCGCATCCGGGCCGACCCAGCGGCGGCCGGTCAGCGAGGTTTCGACATTCAGGAAAGCATGTGTCATGGGGCAGGGGTGCCGCAATGGCAGGGCTCTTGCAAGGCCGAACCTCAGGCCCGGCAGACGCCGGCCATCAGCCGCCGCGCAGCCAGCCGTCAAATGCGGGCAGGCTGGCAATCGTCGCGAAGAAGATCATGCATAGGCAGATGCGGCGGAAGGTCCGCTCGCTTGCCAGCCCGAACATCCGGCTGCCTGCCCAGGCGCCAAGCCCGTAGACCGGCGCGATGATCGCGGCGAGCGTGAGTATCTGCCAGCTGATCAGCCCGTTCCAGACATAGCCCGCCGCCGAAAACACCGTGGTGACCGCGAAGAAGAAGATGATGTTTGCCCGGACCACCGCCGCCGGGGAGGGGCCGCCCAGCCAGTAGGCCACGACCGGCGGCCCGCCGATCTGCGCCGCGCCCGAGAAAAGGCCCGAAAGCGCCCCCACCAGCACTGTCAGCACCTGCTTCGGGCGGCCGTGATAGCGCCAGCCCGAGAGGAGAAGCGCCAGCATCAGGGCAGCGAGGCCCGCGATCCCCCAGCGCAGCGTGAGGGGCGGCAGGCTGTTCAGAAGCCAGACCCCGGCGGGCACGCCCACAAGGGCGCCCGCTGCCATCGTCAGGACCGCGCGCCGGTCGGCCCGCCTGACCGCGCCGGGGATCATGCCCGCCGTCATCACCCCGTCCGCCACCAAGAGCAACGGCACCGCGGACCGGGGCCCGAGGATCGCGCTCGCGAGCGGGATGAAGATCAGCGCCGCCCCGAACCCCGAGAAACCGCGGGCGAGCGCTGCCGCGAAGGCGATGGCGACCAGAAGGCCGATCGACAACATATCCGTTCCGGCGTCAGGCAACATGCGCCGGGCCTGCCCCGATGATCTCGTGGCTCGCGCGCGCCGTGACGAACTCGCCATGCAGATGAGAGACCGCGTAAAGGTGGGCAGCTTCGGCATCCGGGCCCGGAAGCCCCGCCGCCCAGCCCATGTTCGCGGTGGCGGCGAAGGCCGCGCAGGCATCATGGGCGAGCGTGACGCCGAACCCGAGGTTCGCCGCCATCCGCGCCGAGGTCGAGACGCAATGCGGCGTCGTCAGGCCGCAGAGCACCAGATCCCCGATCCCGGCGGCGCGCAGATGGGCCTCAAGGCCGGTGCCGATGAAGGCGGAGTTGACCGCTTTGGTGAAGGTCACCTCGCCGGCCAGAGGCTCCAGTCCCGGCAGGAAGGCAACAGCCTCAGTGCCAGGGCGGAACAGGCTGTCAGGGGCGGTGCCCTCGTGCCGCACATGGATCACCGGCCAGCCCCGCGCCCGCCAATGGGCCAGCAGGTCGGCCGCCCGCGCCTCGGCGCCGGGGTTGTTGCGTGCCCCCCAGAGCGGATCGAGGAAAGCACGCTGGAAATCCACGAGGAGGAGGGCCGCAGGCGAAGCGCCCGCCGCCCCGTTCATTTCGCCGGATTGCGGTAGATCATCCGCCGGACCGATCCGGTCTTCGACCGCATCAGGATTGTCTCGGTGGTGACAAAGCCCGGCTCGCGCTTCACGCCCTGCACGATCGATCCGTTGGTGACGCCCGTCGCGGCAAAGATCACGTCGGCGCGCACCATCTCGTCGCGCGAATAGATACGGTTCAGATCGGTGATCCCGGCCTTGGCCGCCCGGCCCCGCTCGTCGTCATTGCGGAAGAGAAGCTTGCCCCAGATCTGCCCGCCCATGCATTTCAGTGCCGATGCCGCCAGCACACCCTCCGGCGCGCCGCCCGATCCCATATACATGTCGATGCCGGTGATCTCGGCCTCGGCGCAATGGATCACGCCCGCCACATCGCCATCGCTGATCAGCCGGATCGCCGCGCCGGTCGAGCGGACTTCGGCGATCAGGTCCTGATGGCGCGGCCGTTCGAGGATGCAGCAGGTGATATGGCTCGTGTCGCAGCCCTTGGCCTTGGCAAGCGCCCTGACCCGTTCGGCGGGCGACATGTCGAGGCTGACGACATCCTTGGCATAACCCGGCCCGATGGCGAGCTTTTCCATATAGACGTCGGGCGCATGGAGCAGCGTGCCGCGCGGCGCCATCGCGATCACCGTCAGTGCGTTCGGCATGTCCTTCGCCGTCAGCGTGGTGCCTTCCAGCGGGTCAAGCGCAATATCGACCTCCGGCCCGTTCCCGCTGCCAACCTCCTCGCCGATGTACAGCATCGGCGCCTCGTCGCGCTCGCCCTCACCGATCACGACGACGCCCTTGATGTCGAGCATGTTCAGCTGGTCGCGCATCGCGTTCACCGCCGCCTGGTCGGCCGCCTTCTCGTCGCCGCGCCCAATGAGGCGGGCCGAGGCATGCGCGGCAGCCTCGCTGACGCGGGCGAGGCCCAGCGAAAGCATGCGATCCTGAAATTCCCTGACGTCGGCCATCTGTCCCTCGGTTCTGTCTCTGCCGCTCTTCTAGCCTGCCGAAGGCGGGGCGGGCAAGGCGGGGCGAAAGGGCGGGGCCGCTCACCCGGCGCTCGCGGCCTCTTTTCGATGCGGGGCGCCACCGCGACGGATGACCGGAGGCCCGCGTGCGTTGCCTCGCCTGCTCCTCTGTCTGCGCACGACCTGCGCCCCCGCCTTCACGGTCAGGCGGGGCATGACATGTTGTGGGCGCTGCGCGACGACCGGAGCGGGCGATTCGCCGCCGCGCCCGCTTTGGTTAAAGCCGCGAATGCTACGCTAAGGTGTGCTGATCGGGCATACGTTCTGCCATACGTCCAGACATACGCCCGGCTGTCGGCGGGCGGACAGCGCTAATCCAGCGTCCTCAATATGTTAGCCTGTCAGACGTTCTCGATCCGGATCGCCACCGGCTCGCCCACAATCACCCCCGTTGCGGGCAAACGCGACAGAGCGTGCGCTATCGCCTCGCGGGTACATTTGTGGGTGACGATCAGCACCGGCGCCGAGGTGTCGGCATGGCCATATTGCCGCATCCGGTCGATCGAGATGCCCTCGTCGCCGAGGACCGTCGCCACCTTGGCGAGCGCGCCCGGCTTGTCCGCGAGCTCCATCCGCAAGTAATGCGGCGCGGGCGATGTGGCCTTGGCCGCGACCGGTTCGGCGAGCGTGGCGGCGGGCTGTCCGAAGGTCGAAAGCCGCGTGCCGCGCGCGATGTCGATGACATCGCCCAGGATCGCCGAAGCGGTCGGCCCTTCGCCTGCACCCGCGCCGCGCATCACGATCTGACCGACAGAGTCGCCCTCAAGCACTACCATGTTGGTGCCGCCCTGCAATTGGCCAAGCGGGCTGTCGGCAGGCACGAGGCAGGGCGACATGCTCTGTTCGAGCCCCCGGCCGGTCATCTGGGCGACACCCAACAGTTTGATTTTATAGCCCATATCGGCGGCACGGCGGATATCGTCGATGGAAATCCGGCCGATCCCCTCCAGCTCCACCGCGTCGAACGAAACCTTGGTGCCGAAAGCGATGGCGGCGAGGAGCGACAGCTTGTGGCCCGCATCGACGCCGCCCACGTCGAGGTTCGGATCGGCCTCCAGATAGCCAAGCTGCCGGGCTTCCTCGAAGACCGTCTCATAGGGCAGGCCCGCGCTTTCCATGCGGGTCAGGATATAGTTGCAGGTGCCGTTCATCACGCCCATGACCCGGCGGATCTCGTTGCCCGCAAGCCCCTCGGTCAGCGCCTTGATCACCGGGATGCCGCCCGCGACGGCGGCCTCGAACCGGATGACATGGCCCTTGGCCTCGGCGGCTTCGGCCAAAGCCTGGCCGTGATGGGCCAGTAGTGCCTTGTTGGCGGTGACCACATCCTTGCCGCTCGCAATGGCAGCCTCGGTCGCGGCCTTCGCCGGGCCTTCGGACCCACCCATCACCTCGACGAAGACATCCACGTCAGCGCGGCGGGCAAGCGCCACCGGATCGTCCTCCCAGGCATAGTCCGACAGGTCGACGGGGCGGTTCTTCGTGCGCGACCGCGCCGAAACCGCAGAGATGACAATGGGCCGCCCGGCGCGCCTTTCCAGAAGCGCTGCATGGCTCTGCACGATGCGGACGATGCCGGTGCCGACAGTGCCAAGCCCTGCGATGCCAAGTCTCAACGGGTCGGCCATACTGCGTCCTCTTTGCCTCGTCTGGCGGGTGTTAGCCGAAGGCAGGCGGCCATGCAACGCATGTGCGCGCCGCATGGCACTAGGGTTGCGACCGCTGCACGGTCGCGGCAGCCGTAAGCGCCGCGCCTTCCGCGAGGAGCCCTGCCACAAGCCCCGGCGGCGGAGGGGGCGGTGGAGTGAGACTTTCGAACGGCAGAAGCGTGGGGTAGGGTGCCTGGGCCACGGCGGCGCTCTCGGCCGCCTCGGTGGCGGGGCGCGGGGCGCAGGCCAGTAGGCTGACGCAGGTCACAGCCACAAGGACGATCCGGATCATCTGCCGTCTATCACGCACGGGTCTTCCTTTGCAGCGGGCGCCGGCTTGCACAATAGTCCCGCGCCGGATCATCGCAAGGGTGCATGGCGACGCTTGTATTGAACGGGCGTTCATATAACCATACGCCCATGGCACGCCGTACCGGATCCTCTGCCGAAGTCACCGGCCCGCGCATCCGCGCGGCGGCCCTGAGGCTCTTTGCACGCCACGGTTATGCTGCCGTCTCCATGCGCCAGATCGCGACCGAGGTCGGTCTGCAGGCCGGCGCGCTCTATCTCTACACGCCGGACAAGCAGACGCTGCTCTTCGAGCTTCTGCGCGGTCATATGGAAGATCTCCTGGCCGCTTACGGCACGCCCGACGGGCCGCCGGAGGCGCGCTTGCGGCAGTTCGTGCGTTTCCACATCGCCTATAACCTCGACCATGCCGACGAGGTGTTTCTGTCTTACATGGAGTTGCGCAACCTCGAGCCCGCGAATTTCGCCGTAATCGAAAGCCTGCGACGCCGCTACGAGGACCAGTTGTCACAGATTCTGCGCGACGGGGCGGGGCTGGGGGCATTTCAAATCGCCGATGTGCGGCTCGCCACCATGGCAATCATTGCGATGCTGAACGGGGTGAACACTTGGTACCGGCAAAGTGGTCGGCTCAGCCGGGAAGAGGTGCTCGCCCTTCACGAAACGATGGCCAAAAGCATGATCGGCGCCCGGTGAGGGGCGCCGACAGATAGTATGAAACCGGTAGGAGCGATCAGGTTCCGTCGGGCTCGGGATCGGGCAGATCCGGAATGTCCGGATTGGTCCAGTTCCCGTTCGCGTCGATGCCGCAGCCGTAGGTCTGCCACGGCAGGCAGGAGGCGAAACGCGGTGCGGTGGTGATGAAGGTCGAGAAGGTCTGTTCATCGAGCCCGATCGCGAACATCGGCTCGTAGTCCATGAAGGTCTCGACTAGGATCACGCTGCCACCGCGCGGCAGAACCGGAATGCTGTTCTTGTAGTTCTGGATGGCGGCCGTGGTCATGATCGGGTGGCCGCTGCCAGAGGTCGACGACCAGTCGACATGATATTTGTCGTCATTCTCGTCGAAATAGACCGACGACACCCGGATCCATGTTGGCTCGCGCGCGTTCGACAGATAGTCGAACATCTGGTTCAGGCCATTTACATAAGTCTGGTTGACCTCTGCCGCGTCGGGATCGTCGCTGGTGGGGCCGGTTTCGCGCGACAGCATGTCGGCGATCGTATAGGCGGCCTTCAGGTTGGTGTTTTTCTGCCTGTAGGCGTCGAAATACTGAAAAGACGCCACATACCACCAGGTCAGGAAACTGGTGATGAGAATTCCCTCAACGACGACGGACCCTTCATCATCGTGGTGAAATTCCGAGAGACGGCTCTTGAGGGCACGGAAGATGCGCATGATCAGGTCCCCGGACGTGGTTCGTTGACGAAGGCGGTGGTCGAGACCAGCGCGTAGGCCCAGTCGTCCTTGTCGTTCGGATCAGCGACGCGCAGGCTCGCGCCGAGGCCCGCCGTCGGGAAGACCGGTTCGAAGATCGCGCAGGCGCGGATCAGCATGATGTCGTTCGACGTACCCACCTTGAATTCAGTGACCGGCAGGGCGTCGGCCGACCGGTCGACACAGGTCGCACCGCCAGCAAGGGGCGCCCAGGTTTCCTTCGAGACTGGCCGCAGTTCGACCGAGAGCACCTTGTCGCAATCGGGGATCATCGCTGCATTCGCGCAGATGCGCTCGCGCAGCTTCTGATGCAGGACCGCACGCTGTTCGTCGGTCATGCCATCGTCGCTCGCCGGGATCCAGAGACCCAGCCGCAATTCGCGCACCGACATGTCCAGCCCGCGCTCGAGCATCACATGCCGCACCATCAGCATGCCAAGCTCGATCGAAGAGAGCGTGAGGATGATGAAGAAGGGCGCCATGATGATGAAGGGGATGGTCGATGCCCCGTCCTCGTCTCTCTGATAGCGGCGCGCGCGCGCCGTCAGGAACCTGAATATCTGTCCCATGTCAGTGCGTCAGCCTCAGCTTGTTGATCGAGTTGGCGATGGCCGAGAACACATGCGAGATGTTCGAGCCGGATGTCAGGTAGTAATGCGCGGGAGAGGAGGCGCATTGTTTCAGTAGGGCCTGTCCGTCGGTCGGCGCTTCGAAAGCGATCGTATAGACCTTGATGCCCTTGTCCTTCGCCGCGCTGCAGATCGAGAGCGTGAGCGAGTCCTTGCTGCCAGACACATAGCTCGTCGAGATCGAGTTGCTATAGCCGGTGCGCCATTTGTTGCGCTCGGTGCTCGAGCCATAGACGCGATAGACGATATTGTCAGCCAGCCAGCGATGCGACATCAACGCCCAGACCTCTGGCCAAGTCAGCTGAACCGTCGTGTCACTGCCAGAGATGTCCCCGGTCTGCATGCCCCAAGGTTCGGAGCGCCAGCTTCCGGTATAGAGGCTGTAGTATTTGTTGCTGGACCGCGTCGGGTCATACCACGAAAAGCGCTTGTACCAGCTTGACCCGCTGTAGCCAGAGTTATTGGTATCGCTCATGAAAACCCGGCTCGGGCCGAAGTCGTAGTCATTCCCGTTAACGTCGCGCAGCCGGTATTCGGTTGTGTTTTCGCCGTCGGTCATGACCACGAGGACTTTCAGAACATCATTGTTCTTCGAACCGTCCGCATGCGTGAAGCCATATGGGCGACCGGCCACCGAACCGCCGATCTTTCCATCGGCGATCATTGCGGCGACCACCGGCGCCATGGACGGATCAAGCAGCGCCGCGCCCCATTTGGTTCCGATATCGATCGAGGTATTGCCGCTGGCGGACAGCGCATTGATCTTGTTCTTGAGTGCGCTTGCATCCGCTGAGAGCGGCAGGATAGCGCGCGAGGTCTCGCTGTTTTCCGGGCAGTTGAACAGTTGCGGCGGATTGGCCGCTGAATAGAAGGGGTCGAAGTGGCCATTCAGTTGGTATTGATGGTCCAGCGCTCCGGGCGGAGTGCCGATCGGCGTCGACTTGGGCTGGACGCCCGTCTTGGTGAAATCGCCTGAGGCGAACTCCAGGCAGGATGAGTTCGTATGCTCGGCAGTGTGCCAGAAATATTCAAGAAGATCGGGGCCGAGCGAGACCTGTGTCGAATAGCTCACGATCGACATCGACAGTTTGCCGGTCTCGACCGACTCGAACATCTGGTCGACGAAGGACTTCGCTGCCGGTTTGAGGTTGGTGAGGCGGTTGTTCGAGTTCATCGAACCCGACACATCAAGCACGAGCGAGATCTCGACGCTGCCGATCTTCTCTTCCGCGGTGCTGGCGGTGGGGGTCTGAAGCGTCGGAACACCGACCATCTTCATGAACCAGGTCGGCATCGAGGTGCTGGCAGTGACCTTCACCTCGCTGCCGAACTCATCCTTGGTGCAGGTGATCTGATCATCGCTCGGCGTGCCAGCCCCGGCCTTAACGAACCAATCCTTCACGACTGCCTTGCAATCAAGCGTCTGGTCCATGTCGGCGGCGGCCAGAACCGCGCGGTCGATGGTTGCCTGAAGCTTCGTGCGCCGTTCCTCGAACCGCATCAGGTCGAGCGCCATGCCCGCGATCAAAAGCATCGAGACGAACAGGAACATGCCGAAAATCAGCATCGACCCTTCGTCCGCGCGGTGGTACCGAATGAGCGACTGTCTGGCGCGGCGCACCAAACCCGTCGCGGACGTCGCGGGCATCCCCTGAACCGGCATGATCGTTCCTTCTCCGTAGCAGCACCCTGCCCGCGAAAATGGCGCAGGCAGCACGAGAAATATTTGGGACCGACCATGGCGCGTCGAGTGTGGCGAAAATTGGGCGGACTGCGGGCGGTGACGCGGAAAGTCCAAGGCCCGTGAACAATCGCGGCTGGTCGCGGGGATTTCGCCCTGATAACCGCCTCACGCATCGCCATGGCCACTCCGCGACGCGCCCGCCCGTTAGCGCAAAAGCTTGCAGAGCGCCGGTCCCGGCCCGGTCAAACTGTAGGATTCTGTCGGGCAAACCGGCGCGATTGGCCCCGCCTGGGGTTGTGAAAGCGACATTTCTCGTTAACCAAGCGACTATAGAGTGCGCGCCCTTAGAGCAGATGCGCTCTGTCCCTGCGCCCCGGCGAGGCGGGCGCCGGTTCCGACAGTCTGGAGGATCTCATGTCGACCAATGGCCACGGCGAACCCAGTTTTCGCCAGTCCGTGGACCTTATGTTCAACCGCGCTGTGCGGCTGATGGATCTCAGCCCCGGGCTGGAGGAAAAGATCCGGGTCTGCAACTCGACCTATACGGTGCGTTTCGGCGTGCGGCTGCGCGGCAAGATCGAAACCTTCACCGGCTACCGCTCGGTCCATTCCGAACATATGGAACCGGTGAAAGGCGGCATCCGCTATGCCACCTCGGTCAACCAGGACGAGGTCGAGGCGCTGGCGGCGCTGATGACCTACAAATGCGCTCTGGTCGAAACGCCGTTCGGCGGATCAAAGGGCGGGCTCTGCATCGACCCGCGCCAGTGGGACGAGCATGAGCTGGAACAGATCACCCGGCGCTTCGCTTATGAGTTGATCAAGCGCGACCTGATCCATCCCGCGCAGAACGTGCCCGCCCCCGACATGGGCACGGGCGAGCGCGAGATGGCCTGGATCGCCGACCAGTACGCGCGGATGAACACCACCGACATCAATGCCAAGGCCTGTGTAACCGGCAAGCCGCCGCATGCGGGCGGCATCCAGGGACGGGTCGAAGCGACGGGGCGCGGCGTGCAATATGCGCTGCGCGAATTCTTCCGCCACAAGGAAGACGCGGCGATCGCCCGTCTGTCCGGCGACCTCGAAGGCAAGCGCGTGGTCGTGCAGGGCCTCGGGAACGTGGGCTATCACGCTGCGAAGTTTGTGACCGAGGAAGATGGCGCGATCGTCACGGCGATCATCGAGCGTGACGGGGCGCTCGTTGACGACAAGGGCCTCAATGTCGAGGAAGTGCGCCAGTGGATCGCCAAGCATGGCACGATCAAGGGCTACCCCGAGGCGACTTACATCGAGGATGGCGCCAGCGTGCTGGAAAAGGAATGCGACATCCTCATTCCGGCGGCGATGGAGGGCGTGATCCACAAGGGCAATGCCGAACGGATCAAGGCGCCCCTGATCATCGAGGCCGCGAACGGGCCGATCACCTTCGGCGCAGACGAGATATTGCGCAAGAAAGGCATACTGATCATCCCCGACATGTATGCGAACGCCGGCGGTGTGACGGTCTCCTATTTCGAATGGGTCAAGAACCTCAGCCACATCCGCTTCGGCCGCATGCAGCGCCGGGCAGAGGAGGCGCGCTCGCGTCTCATCGTCGAGGAATTGGAGCGGCTGTCGTCGGACAAGGGTCTTGGCTGGACGCTTGCCGCCGACTTCAAGGAGAAGTTCCTGCAAGGCTCGGACGAGCTGATGCTGGTGCGTTCCGGCCTCGATGATACGATGCGCGGCGCCTACCAGTCGATGCGCGAGGTCTGGCACGGCCGCAACGATGTCGAGGATCTCAGGGTCGCTGCCTATATCGTGGCGATCAGCCGGGTCGCGGCGACCTATCGGTCCAAGGGACTCTGATTTCGGAAGGCCTTGCGCCGCTGACTGCCAATAGGCGAATCGTTTTCGCCGTCAAAATGCCGCGAGGTATGACCTCCGCCACGACAGACCGGCGGAGGTCATCTCTTTTGTGCGAAGTTGGACACAATGTACGTCCGTACGAGTTCATTTGTTCTTGGACATGCGTATTATAGCCTTGCTTACGTCTGCGCCCAATTCTTGCCACATTCTGGGCTACCCAAATGCTCTTGGGGGAAGTCTGCCTGCCAGCGTTCTGGGGTGGGTCTAGGGAAAGGGCAACGAAATGGGCCTGCGTTTTCTGCGCGCCCGTCGCGAATTTGAGCGTGACGAAGAGGGTGCCGTTACGATTGAAGCCTTGCTTTGGATGCCGATGTTTTTCTACGTCCTCGCGCTCAGCGTAGACGTATCAATGATTTTTCATGCCTACAGCCGGGTCATTCGTGTCGTCGAGGACGTGAACCGCGGACTGTCTATCGGTCGGATCACCACGGTCAGCGAAGGGGAATCCAAGATCGCATCAAGCCTTGGCGATTATACGGGGGTCAAAAGCAAGATCACCATCGTTGACAATGTCATCGTCAGCGATGTGTCGGTACCGGTCTCGAGCCTCGTGGTTCTGGGCGCGATCAAGCCGATGCTCGGCAAGAGCATCGAGGTCAAGACCCAGCAGTATGTGGAGTTCTGAGATGTTCAGCCTTCGCAAATCTCACAGCCGTTTCCGGTCCGAAACCGAAGGGTCGATGACGGTCTACGGCATCTTCATCTTCCTGACGATGGGCTGTCTGGTTGGTCTCACGCTCGATGTAGCCAACGCCTACAAGGCGCGGTCCGAGATTCAGGTCGCCGCCGACGCTGCCGCGCATGCAGCGCTGTTGCTTCGCCTCAAAGAAGGCAACAACGCTGCGATCAGCAAGGCTGTTGCCGTGGCGAACCACAATCTGTCGCTGACCAAGGCCGCTTCCACGACGATCACGGCGAGCGACATCACCTTCGGACAGTGGGACCGAGATACAAGGCACTTCACCCCTCACGCAACGCCTGTGAACGCCGTGCGCGTGATGGCCGGACGTACGCATGATAGAAACAACAGCCTTGGGACAATCTTCCTCGGCATGAGTGGCTTGGATGCCTGGGACATCAACGTCGCCACGGTGATGGAGACCTACCGCCCGCCTTGTCTGCGCGAGGGGTTCGTGGCCGACCAGGTAGTCGACATCCAGTCGAACAACAGGTTCGGCGCTGGTTTCTGCGTTCACTCGAACGACTCAATCAAGATCAACCAGAACAACGTGTTCGAAGCGGGCACTATCGTTTCGATGCCCAGTCTGGACGATCTGCAGGTCAGCGCGTCGGGATTTGTCAAGAACGATGGTCTGGTCGATGCGTTGCGGGAGTCGTTCTACAAGATCCGCATTATCAACCGGATCACGGATATCAATGATGCTCTGCGGTCAGCCAATTTCACCAAACTCAGGGAGATGACGGCCAAGACTGAAACGTCGATGACAGGTGGTATCCAATATCTGACAAATTCGACCACCCATTCCGTCGATGTGGGCGCCAAGGCCGGATCAGGTAAAGATGTGCTCAGCCCGGCTGACCTGAATGCTAACGCTGTGAACATCGTGAGCTGCTCATCGAAAGGGCGGCTGGATCTGGAACCGGGCGCGGTCTTTAGCAACCTGGCGATCCTGACCGATTGTGCCGTCGATGTCCGGCCGGGTGTCACGCTGAAGAATATGATCCTTTCGACTACAAGTACGGACACCTACTCGATCCAGACGCCCTCGGGAAATTCGGGCGGATCGATCAACTTCGGCGACGACGATGGTTGCGAAGAGGGTGGCGGCGCCCATCTTGTAACCCTCGGCGGGATCAAGACGGCCGCGAACCTGAACGTCTACGGGTCGCAGTTCCTCGCGGCCAAGGATATCCAGTTTGCGGCGAACGCCGATGGACTCGAGGGGATTTCGTTGATTTCGGGCGGCAAGATCGACAGTACGTCCAACATTGATGTCGGCTTCTGCGGCACGGGTATGGGCGATAATTTCGAGATCGATTACTTCCGCCTCGCGCTCTGAGGCGACCGCATCACCCTAACGGCCCGGATCCTGTCCGGGCCGTTTCGCTTTTGTCGCGCCGATGTGAGCGGAACGACAGATTTCCGTCGCAAAAACGCTTGGCCTTTCGCGTCGCCCATCGCAAGATCGGCCAAAGGCGGGGCGCGGCGATCCCGCAGCGGGCGGGGACGGGCGGTAATGCGCTATTCGGGTTTGAAGATCCTGACCGAGGGTCTCTTCGGCAATCGGGGCTGGAAACCGGTCTGGCGCGAGCCCGACCCGAAGGCCGAGTATGACGTGGTGATCATCGGCGGCGGCGGGCATGGGCTTTCAACCGCCTATTACCTCGCGAAGAACCACGGGATCACCAATGTCGCGGTCCTGGAGAAAGGCTATCTCGGCGGCGGCAATGTCGGGCGCAACACCACCATTGTAAGGGCCAATTACTTCCTGCCCGGCAATCAGGAATTCTACAGCCATTCGCTGAAATTGTGGGAAAAGCTCGAGGGCGAGCTGAACTACAATGTGATGCATTCCCAGCGCGGCCTCATCAACCTTTTCCATTCCGACGGCCAGCGCGACGCGTTCGCCCGGCGCGGAAATGCGATGATCAACCAGGGCGACGATGCGATCCTCTTGGATCGCGAGGGCGTGCGGCGCCTGCTGCCCTACCTCGATTTCGACCAGACCCGTTTTCCGATCTACGGCGGCCTGCATCATCCGCGCGGCGGCTCTGCCCGCCATGACGCGGTGGCCTGGGGGTATGCGCGCGGCGCGGACCAGCGCGGCATCGACCTCATCCAGAACTGCGAAGTGACCGGGATCGATATCGAGAACGGCAAGGTGCGCGGCGTCCGGACGACGCGCGGCGCGATCCGGGCGAAGAAGGTGGCGATCGTGGTCGCGGGCCGCTCAAGCCAGGTCGCGGCAATGGCGGGCATGCGGCTGCCGATCGAAAGCCATGTATTGCAGGCCTTCGTGACCGAGGGGCTGAAGCCGGTGATCGACCATGTGATATCTTTCGGGATGGGGCATTTCTACATCTCGCAATCCGACAAGGGCGGGCTCGTCTTCGGCGGAGATCTCGATTTCTACGCCTCCTACGCCGCCCGGGGCAACCTGCCGATGGTCGAACATGTGATGGAGGCGGGAATGACGCTGATGCCGATGATCGGCAAGGCGAAGGTGCTCAGGTCCTGGGGCGGGATCATGGACATGTCGCCCGATGGCTCGCCCATCATCGACAGGACGCCGACCGAGGGGCTCTACCTCAATTGCGGCTGGAACTACGGGGGGTTCAAGGCGGTGCCGGCCAGCGGATGGTGCCTCGCCCATCTGATCGCCACCGGCGAAAGCCACGAAGTCGCCCGCCGCTTCCGCCTGAACCGTTTCGCCACCGGCCACCTCCTCGACGAGGAAGGGACCGGCAGCCAACATAACCTGCACTGAGGGAGGCAGACGATGCGCATCACCTGTCCCCTCTGCGGCACCCGCGACCGACGCGAGTTCACCTATTACGGCGCGCGCGATTATCTCAACCGGCCGGGTGCGGAGGCGGCGCCCGAGGCCTGGGACGATTACCTGCATCTGCGCGACAACCCGGCGGGGCGGACCGAGGATCTCTGGTATCACGAACAGGGCTGCGCCGCCTGGCTCTGCATTGAGCGCGATACGGTCACGCACGAGATTTTCGCCGTGCGGCTGGTGGCGGACCAGTCGGGCACGTCCAAGACCGGGGCGAAGAAGCCGCGCCGGAAACCGGCCGGAAAGGCTGCGGAGGGGCAGGCATGAGGCTCGCCGGGAAAGGCATCATCGACCGCGGCCAGACTGTCGGCTTCCGCTTCGACGGGCGGGACTATACCGGGTTCGAGGGCGATACGCTCGCCTCGGCGCTTCTGGCGGCGGGCGTGAAACTGTTCGGCCGGTCCTTCAAGTACCACCGTCCGCGAGGGCTTCTGTCGGCGGGGTCGGAGGAGCCGAACGCGCTTGTCACAATCGGTCATGGCGCGGCACAGGTGCCTAACGCGCGCGCCACGCAGGTCGAGATCCACGGCGGGCTAGATGCGCGCAGCCAGAACCGCTGGCCCTCGCTCTCGCTCGACGTGATGGCGGTCAATGACCTCATGGCGCCCTTCTTCGGCGCAGGGTTTTACTACAAGACCTTCATGTGGCCGCGCAGCTTCTGGGAAAAGCTCTATGAACCGGCGATCCGCCGCGCGGCGGGCCTTGGCGCCCTGTCACGCAAGCACAACGAGGATCATTACGAAAAGGCCCATGCCTTCTGCGATCTGCTGGTGATCGGCGCGGGGCCCGCCGGCCTGATGGCGGCACTGGCCGCCGGTCGGGCCGGGGCGCGGGTGATCCTGGCGGACGAGGATTTCCTGCCCGGCGGGCGGCTCAATGCCGAGGTCGAGGAAGTGGGCGGTCAGCCCGGCGCCCAATGGGCGAAAGGCGTTGCCGAGGAACTGGGAAGCCTGCCGAACGTCCGCCTTATGACCCGCACCACGGTGACCGGCGCCTATGATGACGGCACTTATGGCGCCTTGGAACGCGTGGGCCTGCACGTCGCGCGGGCGCCGAAGGACCTGCCGCGCGAATGCTTCTGGCGGATCGTCGCCAGGCGCGCGATCCTCGCCTCCGGCGCGCAGGAACGGATGATCGCCTTCCCGATGAACGACCGGCCCGGCGTGATGCAGGCGGGCGCGGTGCGCGCCTATCTGAACCGCTATGGCGTCGCGGCGGGCCAGAAGGTCGCGCTTTTCGCAGCGAACGATCAGGCCCACCGCACCGCGCGCGACCTTGCCGCCGCCGGTATCGAGATCGCCGCCGTCATCGACCCACGCGCCGATGCCCCCGCCGCGACCGACTGGCGGGTGATCCCGGGTGGTGCGGTCGTGGGCACGAAAGGGCGGCTGGGGCTCAGCGAGATCAGCGTGCGGACGGAGGGCGGCGCGGTCGAGAAGATCGCTGCCGATTGCCTCGCCGTCTCGGGCGGCTGGAACCCGGCCCTGCACCTTGCCTGCCACCGGAACGGCCGGCCCGATTGGCGGGACGAGATCGCAGCCTTCGTGCCGCGCCCGGGCATGGTGCCAGGGATGATGGTCGCGGGGGCCGCGAATGGCGCCTTTTCGACCGCCGCCGCGCTGGCCGAAGGGCTTTCCGCCGCCGAGGAGGCGCTTGCGGCGCTCGGGCGCAAGTCCGCGAAACTCGAGGCGCCCCGTGCGGAGAATGGCACACAGAACTTCAACGCCTACTGGCAGGTGCCTGATACGGAAGGCCGCGCCTGGCTCGACTTCGCCAATGATGTGACGGTGAAGGATGTGAAGCTGTCCGCACAGGAAGGCTTCCGCTCGGTCGAACATATGAAGCGCTACACCACACAGGGCATGGCGCCGGATCAGGGCAAGAACTCGAATGTGGCCGCGCTGGCGATCCTTGCAGACGCGACCGGACGCGCAATCCCTGAAACCGGCACCACCACCTTCCGCCCGCCCTATACGCCGGTGTCCATTGCCGCGATGGGCGCGGGCGGGCAGGGCAAGGGCTTTGCGCCCCAACGCTTCACCACATCGCACAAGGCCGCCCAGGAACGCGGCGCGCCGATGATCGAGGCCGGGCTCTGGTACCGGCCCTCCTATTTCCCAAGGCCCGGCGAAACCTCTTGGCGGCAATCCTGCGACCGCGAGGTGATCGCGGTCAGGAACAGGGTGGGCATCTGCGATGTCTCGACCTTGGGCAAGATCGACATTCAGGGGCCGGACGCGGGCCGGTTTCTCGATTTCCTCTATACGAACAGCTTTTCCACGCTGAAGCCCGGACGGGTCCGTTATGGGCTCATGCTGCGCGAGGACGGGATGGTGATGGACGATGGCACCACCGCCTGCCTTGCGCGTGACCATTATCTGATGACGACCACCACCGCCGCTGCGGGTCAGGTCATGCGCCATATCGACTTCGTCCAGCAGGCCTTCTGCGCCGACTGGCAGGTGCGCGCCATTTCGGTCACCGAACACTGGGCGCAGTTCGCGGTCGCGGGGCCTTTGGCGCGCGAGCTTCTGAATTCGATGCTCGACGAGCCGATCGACGCGGCAAGCTTTCCCTTCCTGTCTTGCGGCATGGTGAAGATTGGCGGGGTTCAGGCGCGGCTCTACCGCATTTCCTTCTCGGGCGAGCTTGGCTACGAGATTGCCGTGCCCGCCCGCTATGGCGAAGCGCTCTATCGCGATCTGGTGGCGCGAGCGGAAAGCTTCGGCGGATGCGCCTACGGGATGGAGGCGCTGAATGTGCTTCGGATCGAAAAGGGCTTCATCACCCACGCCGAAATCCATGGCCGGGTCACCGCCTTCGACATAGGCCTTCAGGGGATGGTGAGCGAAAAGAAGGAGTTCATCGGCAAGGCAGCAAGCCAGCGGCCGGGTCTTTCGGGGCCGGAACGCGAGCAGCTTGTCGGGCTGAAGCCCTTGGGTGCGGAAAAGCCGGTCACGGCGGGCGCGCATCTCTTCGATCCGGGCGCTGCGCCGGTCCGCGAGAATGATCAGGGCTATGTGACCTCGGTCTGCTGGTCGCCTACGTTGCAATCCCACCTCGGGATCGGTTTTCTGAAGAACGGCCGCGCCCGGCACGGCCAGTCCGTGCGCCTCGTCGACCATCTGCGCGGGATCGACCTTCTGTGCGAAGTGACCCATCCCGTCTTCTTCGACCCCGACGGAGGACGCGCCCGTGGCTAAGCTCATCGCCAAACCTGCCGCGGGCGAGCTTTTGCCCGTCACCATCGGTTCTCTGACCCTGTCGGACATGCCGCAGGAGCGGATCACGGCGATCGCCCCCTATCCGGGCAAGATCGAGGCGGTTTCGAACGCGCTCGAAAGGCTCGGGCTGGCTTTCCCGGCGCCCGGCGCCTCGCAGCAGGCCGCCAAGGCGCGCATCCTCTGGGCCGGGCGGGACCTTGCCTTCCTGATCGGTGCAGCGCCGCCCGCGGGCCTTGGCCCGATTGCCGCGCAGACGGATCAGAGCGACGGCTGGGCGGGTCTTGCCCTCTCGGGGCCGGGCGTCGAGGCCGCACTCGCGCGGCTCGTGCCGCTCGACCTGTCGCTTGCCGCCTTTCCCGAAGGCGCGACGGCACGCACGGCGTTGGGGCATATCACGATCCTTCTCCACCGGACGGGCGCGGAGAACTTCGCCCTCTACCTTTTCCGCTCGATGATCGCGACTGCGATCCATGAGCTGGAAACGGTCATGCGTGCCCTTCTGGCGCGCGCCAGCCTCTGAAGGCGGAAGCGGGGGGTTCACACCCCCGCACCCCCGTGAGGTATATGCGCCAAGATGAAAGGCGCGCTTTAGCAGGGCGGCGCCAGCGGCTATAGAGAGAGGATGAGTCTGCCACCCGGATTTCTCGACGAACTGCGCACCCGCGTGACGCTCTCTCGCGTCGTCGGGCGCAAGGTCACGTGGGATCAGCGGAAATCCAATCAGGCCAAGGGCGATCTCTGGGCGCCATGCCCCTTCCATCAGGAAAAGACCGCCTCTTTCCATGTCGATGACCGGAAGGGTTATTATTACTGCTTCGGCTGCCATCAGAAGGGCGATGCGGTTTCCTTCCTTCGCGAGACCGAGAACCTGTCTTTCATGGAAGCGATCGAGGTTCTGGCCCGCGAGGCAGGCATGCAGATGCCCGCGGCCGACCCGAGGGCCGCCGAGCGGGCCGACCGGCGGACCGAGCTTGCGAAGGTGATGGAAGAGGCGGCGAAATTCTACCGTCTGCAGCTGAAAACGGCGGCGGGTGCGGCGGCGCGCGCCTATCTCGACGGTCGGAAACTGTCCGAGGCAGGCCGCGACCGGTTCGAGATCGGATTCGCGCCCGACGGCTGGCAGGGGCTTTGGGATCATCTGAAGGCCAAGGGGATTGCCGACGATCTGATCCTTGATGCGGGCCTCGCGAAACCATCGACCAAGGGTAAGGCGCCCTATGACACGTTCCGCAACCGCATCATCTATCCGATCCGCGACCCGCGCGGCCGCTGCATCGCCTTCGGCGGGCGGGCGATGGACCCGGGCGAAAGCGCCAAGTACCTGAATTCGCCCGAGACCGAACTCTTCGACAAGGGCCGCAGCCTTTATAATCATGGGCCTGCGCGCGAGGCCTGCGCCAAGGGCCAGCCGCTCATTGTCGCCGAAGGCTACATGGATGTGATCGCGCTTGTGGAGGCCGGTTTTGGGGGCGCGGTGGCGCCCCTCGGCACCGCGATCACCGAGGATCAGTTGCGCCTTCTCTGGCGGCTTTCGCCCGAGCCTCTGGTGATGCTCGACGGCGATACGGCAGGCATCCGTGCCGCGCTGCGGCTCATTGATCTTGCTCTGCCGGTGATGGAGGCGGGGCAGGGCCTCAGGTTCGTCACGCTGCCTGAGGGCATGGACCCCGACGATCTGATCCGGTCGCGCGGGGCAGGGGCGATGAAGGAGGCGCTGGGCGCCGCCGAACCGATGGTGAACCTTCTCTGGCGGCGCGAGACCGAGGGCAAGGTGCTCGACAGTCCCGAGCGCCGCGCGGCACTCGACAAGGACTTGCGCGCGATCCTGAAGCGCATCGGTGACCCGTCGATCCGCGCCCATTATGGCGAGGAGATCAAGCGCCTGCGCCACACGCTTTTCGGCCATGGTGCGCCGGCACCGCGCGGCTTCACGCCGCGCCAGGGCATGGGCCGTGGCGGGCGGGGCAGCTTTGCGCCGCCAGCGACGCCGCTGCCCGGAACCCGTGCCTCGCTTCTGGCCCGCATGGCGGATGGGCGGGCGGAGGAGGAATTGCGCGAGGCGATCATCCTTGCGATCTGCGCCACCCATCCCAATTTGGTGGTGGAATTCGAAAGCCAGCTCGAACGGTGCGCTCTGTTCGGACCGGGGCATGGTGCCCTGCGCGACGCGATGATCCATGCCGCGCATGAGGGGCTTCTGGCTCATTGCCCGCCCGACATATTCCGCCGGAAACTGCCGCCCGACGCCATCGGACATCTTGAAAAGCTGCTCTCCCTTCCCCACGTCCAGATCGCACCGCCGGTGCGCAATGCCAAGGATCATACGCTGGCCCGCATGTGCCTGGCTGAGGAATTCGCCAAGCTCGAGGCGCGGCGCGGCATCCGGGCGGAGGTCGAGGAAGCGATGGAAGATCTGACCGGCCTCGCCGATGAGGGCGTTACCTGGCGGCTCAGTCAGGCCGCCGAGGCGCGTCACCGCGCCGAACGTTCGCGCCTCGACGATGACAGCGACATGGGCGAGGACCGCGCGGCCCTTTCGGCCGGATTGCAGCGTCTGATCGATGATCAGGTTTGGCACAAGAAACGACACTGAAACACAGCGTACGCGCGGCCCTTCGAATCAGTCGCGCGATTCGGTACAAACCGGACAAGCGATTCGGGCCGCCGCCCGAATCACCACCCTCTGAAGACGGGAGCGCCCATGGCCGCCAAGGACAGCGACGATCAGAAGCCGGAAGGTGAAGAGAACGAGCATTCGCTCGACATGAGCCAGGCGGCGGTCAAGAAGATGATCGCCGATGCGCGCGAGCGGGGCTACATCACCTATGACCAGCTCAATCAGGCGCTGCCGCCCGAACAGGTTTCCTCGGAACAGATCGAGGATGTGATGTCGATGCTTTCCGAGATGGGCATCAACGTCATCGAGGAGGAAGAGGCCGAGGACCCCGAGGGTGGCGCGGTCGTCGAGGTTTCGACCTCGCGCGAGGTGGCGGTCGCGACGTCTTCGGGCGAGACGCTCGACCGCACCGACGACCCGGTGCGGATGTATCTGCGCGAGATGGGCTCGGTCGAGCTTCTGTCGCGCGAGGGCGAGATCGCCATCGCCAAGCGCATCGAAGCGGGCCGCAATACGATGATCCTGGGGCTCTGCGAAAGCCCGCTGACCTTTCAGGCCATCACCATCTGGCGCGACGAACTTCTGAACGAAGACATCCTCCTGCGCGATGTGATCGACCTCGAGGCGACCTTCGGCCGTTCGCTCGACGGCGACGGCGAGATGGACGGGCCGGGCCTTGAAGAGGTCGACGTGGGCGAGGCGGCGGCGCCGCGCCGCGCCGCGTCCGACGAGCCGGAGCTTGATGCCGACGGCAATCCGATCGCGCGGGCGGATGATGAGGACGAGGATGACGAAGCCTCGAACATGTCGCTCGCGGCGATGGAAGCGGCGCTGAAGCCCAAGGTTCTGGAAACGCTCGAAATCATTGCGCGTGATTATACGCGGCTCGCCGAGATGCAGGACCTGCGCATGTCGGCCACGCTGAACGAGGACGGCAGTTTCTCGGTCGCCGAGGAAGCGGCCTATCAGAAGCTCCGGTCCGAGATTGTGCTGCTGGTCAACGAACTGCACCTGCACAACAACCGGATCGAGGCGCTCATCGACCAGCTCTACGGCATTAACCGCAAGATCATGCAGCTGGACAGCGGCATGGTGAAGCTGGCCGATGCCGCGCGCATCAACCGCCGCGAATTCATCGACGAATACCGGGGCTATGAGCTTGACCCGACCTGGCTTGACCGGATGGCCGAGAAGGCCGGGCGGGGCTGGCAGGCGCTTCTGGAACGCTCGCGCGACAAGGTCGAGGATCTGCGGTCCGAGATGGCCAAGGTTGGCCAATATGTCGGCGTCGACATCACCGAGTTTCGCCGGATCGTGAACCAGGTCCAGAAGGGCGAGAAGGAAGCACGTCAGGCCAAGAAGGAAATGGTCGAGGCGAACCTGCGTCTGGTGATCTCGATTGCGAAGAAGTACACGAACCGCGGTCTGCAATTCCTTGATCTCATTCAGGAAGGTAACATCGGCCTGATGAAGGCCGTGGACAAGTTCGAATACCGCCGGGGCTACAAGTTCTCGACTTACGCGACCTGGTGGATCCGGCAGGCGATCACGCGCTCGATCGCCGATCAGGCCCGCACGATCCGCATTCCGGTCCATATGATCGAGACGATCAACAAGCTGGTGCGCACGGGCCGCCAGATGCTGCACGAGATCGGCCGCGAACCGACGCCCGAGGAACTGGCCGAAAAGCTGCAGATGCCGCTCGAGAAGGTTCGCAAGGTGATGAAGATCGCCAAGGAACCAATCTCGCTCGAAACGCCGATCGGCGACGAGGAAGACAGCCAACTGGGCGATTTCATCGAGGATAAGAACGCGATCCTGCCACTGGACAGCGCCATCCAGGAAAACCTGCGCGAAACGACGACCCGCGTTCTGGCCTCTCTAACCCCGCGTGAGGAGCGGGTGTTGCGCATGCGCTTCGGCATTGGCATGAACACCGACCATACGCTTGAGGAAGTCGGCCAGCAATTCAGCGTCACGCGCGAACGTATTCGCCAGATCGAAGCGAAGGCGCTGAGGAAGCTGAAGCATCCGAGCCGGAGCCGAAAGTTGAGAAGCTTCCTCGACCAATAAGTCCAATCGGGATTGCCTGCACCGGTGACAGAGGTCTCGCCCGCTGCATCCAGCAGTAGGAAAATCGCGTGCGCATCAGATTCGTGATATTCTGGCGCCGAGTCCTTGGCACAATGGGGGAAGCCATGACCGCGATGAATGTTGTCCATATGCGCGTGAAACCGGGCAAGGAGGAGGAGTTCCTTCGCATCCACAGGGAATTCGCGGGCAAAACCATGCCCGGCCTCAGGAACTTCCAGGTGGTGAAATCGGGTGAGCGCAGCTTCGTTATCGTCGGTGACTGGGACAGCATGGATGCGCTCGTCGCATCGCGTCAGGCGATGATCGGTAATCTCGACCGGCTTCGCCCAGTACTCGAGGATCTGGGTGGCGGCCGCGGTGTGACCGAACCCTGGTCGGGCGAGGTGGTCCTGAACCTATCGTCCTGAGGCGCGAATATCCGCTGCCGCTATAGGACAGGCAGCACTTGGGCCCGCAATGCAAAAGCGCGCCGGATCGGGCGCGCTTTTGAGGAAGAATGGTGGGCGATAACGGATTTGAACCGCTGACATCTTCGATGTGAACGAAGCGCTCTACCGCTGAGCTAATCGCCCGGTTTGCGGCTCTTAACTCGCTTCGCCGCCCTCTGCAAGAGGGGCGTCGACCTTTCGCGCCGGGCCGCCGCGCTTCAGCTTCAGGGTCAGCATCGCGCCCTGCGCGCCGTGCTTCACCTTGCCGATCCGCACCCGGCCGAGCGGCGGCAGGTTCAGGCTCTGGCCCGCATCCAGCGCCTCGGCGATCACCGCGAGTGCCGCTTCGATCACCGGTTTCGCCGCCGGTTTCTTGGCGCCTGACCGGCTCGCCGCGCGCTCAACCAGATCGCGAAGCTTCAGGACCGTGGCAGCCTCGTCCCTATCCGCGGTATTGGCGCCTGCTTCCGCGGGCTTCTCTGCCGCCTTGGCCGGGCGCTTGCGGGCAGGCTTCGGCGCATCGGCCGGTGTCTTGGTCTTCATGGCAGGCATGGGTCACTCCTTCACTTCGCGATTAGTGCCCGGCCGATGGTTTCGCGCAAGAAAAAAGGCGGCCCCGAAGGGCCGCCTTTGTGGTGTCAGTGGGCGGTGGCGCCCGATCCCTCGGGCCGCTCGGCGGCGGCCTTCGCCGCCAGCTCCTCCGCCTCCTCGTCCCAGACGACCGGCTCGGGTTGGCGCACCAGCGCGCGGGCCAGAACCTCGCGGACATGGGAGACGGGCACGATCTCGAGCCCCGCCTTCACATTGTCCGGAATCTCCGGCAGATCGCGGGCGTTTTCTTCCGGGATGAAGACGGTCTTGATGCCGCCGCGCAGCGCGGCCAGCAGCTTCTCCTTCAACCCGCCGATCGCCAGCGCATTGCCGCGCAGCGTGACCTCGCCGGTCATGGCGATGTCCTTCCTGACCGGGATGCCGGTGATGACCGAGACGATCGAGGTTACCATCGCCAGACCCGCCGACGGCCCGTCCTTAGGTGTCGCGCCTTCGGGCACATGGACGTGGATGTCCATCTTCTCGAACTTCGGCGGCCTCACACCCAGTTCCGGGCTGACCGAACGGACATAGCTTGCCGCTGCCTCGATCGATTCCTTCATCACATCGCCGAGCTTGCCGGTGGTCTTCATCCGGCCCTTGCCGGGCAGTTTCAGCGCCTCGATCTGCAGAAGATCGCCGCCCACCGACGTCCATGCGAGGCCGGTGACGACGCCCACCTGATCTTCCTTCTCGGCGAGGCCATAGCGGAAGCGCTTCACACCCAGATAATCTTCCAAGACTGCAGGCGTGATCTCGACCTTGGCCACCTCTTTCTTGAGGATCTTGGTCAGGCCTTTCCGCGCCAGCTTGGAAATCTCGCGTTCCAGGTTCCTGACGCCCGCCTCGCGGGTATAGGTGCGTACCATTTCGGTCAGCGCCTCGTCGGTAACCTTGAACTCGCCCTTCTTCAGCCCGTGGTTCTTGATCTGCTTGGGCAGCAGGTGTTGCTTGGCGATCTCGCGCTTCTCATCCTCGGTGTAGCCCGCGAGCGGGATGATCTCCATCCGGTCGAGCAGCGGCCCGGGCATGTTGTAGCTGTTGGCCGTGGTGATGAACATCACGTTCGAGAGGTCATATTCGACCTCAAGATAATGGTCGACGAAGGTCGCGTTCTGTTCGGGGTCCAGCACCTCCAGCATCGCCGAGGCGGGGTCGCCGCGGAAATCCTGCCCCATCTTGTCGATCTCATCGAGCAGGATGAGCGGATTGGTGGTCTTGGCCTTCTTCAGCGCCTGGATGATCTTGCCGGGCATCGAGCCGATATAGGTCCGGCGGTGGCCGCGGATCTCGCTTTCGTCGCGCACGCCGCCAAGCGAGATGCGAATGAACTCGCGCCCCGTGGCCTTGGCGACCGATTTGCCGAGCGACGTCTTGCCGACGCCGGGCGGGCCGACGAGACAGAGGATCGGGCCTTTCAGCGAGGATTGGCGCGCCTGAACGGCGAGATATTCGACGATCCGCTCCTTGACCTTCTCAAGCCCGTAGTGGTCGGCATCCAGCACCGATTGGGCCGCACGCAGGTCTTTCTTGACGCGGCTCTTCACGCCCCAGGGCAGCGACAGAAGCCAGTCAAGGTAGTTCCGCACCACCGTCGCCTCGGCCGACATCGGCGACATCGACTTCAGCTTCTTCAGTTCGGCCTCGGCCTTTTCCCGTGCTTCCTTGGAAAACTTGGTCTTGGCGATCTTTTCCTGAAGCTCGTTGATCTCGTTCTGGCCGTCCTCGCCGTCGCCCAGCTCCTTCTGAATGGCCTTCATCTGCTCATTCAGATAGTACTCGCGCTGGGTCTTCTCCATCTGGGTCTTGACGCGGGACTTGATCTTCTTCTCGACCTGCAGGACCGACATTTCGCCCTGCATCAGGCCATAGACCTTCTCAAGCCGCTCGCCCACGTCGAGCGTTTCCAAAAGCTCCTGCTTCTGGCCGACATTCACGCCCAGATGGCCCGAGACGAGGTCGGCGAGCTTCGCGGGCTCGCGCGCCTCGGCCACGGCCGACAAAGCCTCTTCGGGGACGTTCTTCTTGATCTTGGCATATTTCTCGAACTCGTCGCCGACCGAGCGCAGAAGCGCCTCGACGACCGACCGTTCGCCGGGTGTCTCGTCCAGCGCCTCGGCCTCCGCCTCGAAGAAATCGGGGTTTTCTATGAATTCGGTAATCCGCACGCGCGTGCGGCCCTCGACCAGCACCTTCACGGTGCCGTCGGGCAGCTTCAGAAGCTGCAGTACATTGGCAAGAACGCCGGTACGGTAGATACCCTCGGTGGTCGGGTCATCGACCGTCGGGTCGATCTGCGACGACAGCAGGATCTGCCGGTCGTCCTTCATCACCTCTTCGAGCGCCCGCACCGACCTTTCGCGCCCCACGAAGAGCGGCACGATCATATGCGGGAACACCACGATATCGCGCAGCGGCAATACCGGGTAGCTCTGGGTCGCATGGTCTGTCATTCGCGTTTCCTTAGGTCTTGCAGGAAAGCACCGGCCCCGGTGATCGGCAGCCCCGGCTTTCCCCTGTTCAGGCACCGTATCTAAGCGCAGCGCCTGTTCACTTCAACCAGCGCCGGGTTGTTCGGAAGAATAGCTTCCACGCCGGGCAGCACAAGCGGGAACCCGGTTTCATGACAGGGTCCGCCGACGGCCTCGGCAATCGGCGGATTGGCGGGTACCGCTTATTCGGCCGCGATCCGCATATCTTCGACCGGCATCTGCAGGACGGCATAACACCGCCCGTCCTCCTTGCCGTAATAGGGCTCGGATATACGATTGACCGGCCAGCCCAACTGACGCATGGCCCGAACCAGAAGGACCGGGGCGATGGCGATCAGCTCGCTGGCGCCATGGCGGCGGGCAATGTCGGACACCCCCTGCATGACCAGCGACAGAACGCGCCCGCGATCGGCGTGATTGTCGACGGAATCCGCCGTAATCAGCCGCGTGCATTCCCAGACCTGCGGCGTCACCATGCCGTTTTGCAGCAACCCGGTCGGGATGCCCGGCAGTTTTCCCGCCACCGCGTCGCGGATCATGTAGGTATGTTCCCCCCAACGCGAGGTTGTGGGCATGGCGCGCGCCCCGCCGACGACCTTTCCATCCTTCATGACCAGCGAATAGTGGGCCATGGGATTGTCGTACTGGTCCATTTCGACCGCTTCGTTATGGGGAATGTCCCAGTGAAGCGTGTCGACGAAATACTGCTTTCTCAACCTGAGATAATCGTAAAAGGCGGACCCATACCGGTACATGTCGGACAGATCGAACGTGATGTTGTACATGGTTGCCCCTCCTTTTAAGGCACGGTTATTAGACAACCATTCAGAAACGATTGATAACTTAAAAAGAGACTAAAATTTTAAGTGTACCACCTCAGGATGCGCGAATTTCCTTGGCTGCGCTGGCCCTCTCGCGGCCATTGCGGCAAGCGGTATAACCACCCTTGGGTCTCGGATGGCTCTGGCGGATCCGTTTTCGGCCGCTGCGGCCACCGGCCGCGCGCTTGTGCGCTCTTAGGCCCTTGCCTTGCAGGCGCTTCCGGCTTAGTCCAGCCGCGTCCTCTTCTGCCTGCCGTCGCTCAGGACAGCGCGACAGGCGCGGCGGCTCTGCCGGAAGGGGGTGGCCCGAAGCCGTGGAAACCCGCCGATGACCGATCAGCCCCGAGATCCCAGCGCCTGCCGCTCGATGGAGGATGTCCGCGCCGGGATCGATCAGGTCGACGCCCAACTCGTGGCGCTATTGAAACGCCGCGTGGGCTATATCGACCGCGCGGCCGAGATCAAGCGGCCGCTGAAGCTCCCCGCCCGCATAGACTGGCGCGTCGAGGAGGTGGTGGCGAAGGTCCGCGCACGGGCCGAGGCCGAGGGGCTCGATCCCGACCTTGCCGAAACCATCTGGCGACATCTGATCGACTGGTCGATCGCGCGCGAGGAGCGCGCGCTCGGCTAGGCCATCTCAGGTGACCGACAGGTTCGCGCCCGCCGCGGCCAGCGCCTCGGCAATATCGGCAGGCGGCGCGGCATCGGTGACAAGATCGGTGATAGCCGCGAACGGACAGACCGCGATCAGGCCGCGCCGCCCGAATTTCGTATGATCGGTCACCACCACGCGCCGCTCGCCGCGTTCAAGGATCGTGCGGGCAAAGACCGCTTCTTCCAGATCGAAATCCATCACGCCGGACGCATCCACCGCGCCCGCCGAGATCACAGAATGCGCGACCGAGAATTGCTGCACGAACTCAAGCGCCGACGTGCCGAAGGCCGCGCCGGAATCCGGGCGCAACTCGCCCCCGGCCATATAGACGCGGTTGCCGTTCTGGGTGGCGAGCGTGCGGGCAATGTCGGAGGAATTGGTGATGACTGTCAGCTTGCGGTGATGGACCAGCTCACGCGCAAGAAAACTCGTCGTCGTGCCGGTGTCCAGCATCACCGCCTCGCCATCGCGGATCGTTGCAGCGACCGCGCGCGCGATCCGGCGCTTGGCGTCCGCATTCTCGCGCATCCGCTTCTGGAACGGCGCCTCGCCCACTTGACCGGCGAGCCCCACCGCGCCATGGATGCGCAGGACCTGACCCGCCTCCTCAAGCGGGCGCACATCACGCCGCACCGTCTCATGCGAGACGTCGAGCGCGCGGGCCAGCGCCGAAAGCGGCATCATGCCGTTCGCTTCGAGAAGCTTGAGAATTGCCGCGTGGCGTTTGGACAGCATCAGGTCCCCCGGATTTCGTGGGAACTTTAGGATTTTATGGGTCATTTGGCAAGAAACGGGCGCGTTACGGGCGGCAAAGCCAAGAATTTCCACGAAAGCCGATTGACAGGGCGCGGCCGGGCCGGAAAGCTCGGTCGAAAGGGGGAGGAGCCATGAGCCTTGAGAGGATCCGTGCGTTGCCTTGCTGGCAGGGCGAGATCGAGGCCCTGCCGCTGAAGGGCGGCCTCTCGAACGAAAGCTGGAAGGTGACCGACGGGCGTGGCGCCCATGTGGTGCGCTTCGGCGTCGATTTCCCTTTCCATCACGTTTTCCGTGACCGCGAACTGGCCGCCGCCCGCGCTGCCCATGCCGCCGGTTTCGCGCCAGAGGTCGAATGGGCGGGCGAGGGGGCTATGGTGTCGGCATTCCTCGACGCCCGCACCTGGACCGAGACCGACATGCGCGCCAATCCCGACCGGATAGGGCGGCTTCTCGCAGACTTCCACGGCCGGATGCTGACGCATCTGGAAGGGCCGGGTGCGGTCTTCTGGGTCTTTCATGTGATCCGCGATTATGGCCGCACGCTTGCCGCCCACCGCAGCCGCTTCGCGGCCGAACTGCCGCGCCTTCTCGCCGTGAATGCGGCGCTGGAGGCGGCGCAGATTCCGCTGCCGATCATCGTCGGTCATCACGACCTGCTGCCAGGGAACTTCCTTGAGGCAGACGGGCGGCTCTGGTTGATCGATTTCGAATATGCAGGCTTCGGGACGGCGATGTTCGACCTCGCCAGTGCGGCGGGCAACGGCGGCATGGCGCTGGTGCAAGAAGGAACGATGATCGAAGCCTATCTCGGCGCCGCGCCCGACGCGGCCTTCCTGAAAAGCTTCGCTGCAATGAAATGCGCGGCCCTGATGCGCGAGGCGATGTGGGCGATGGTGTCGGAAATCTTCCTCGCCGCGCCCGGAGCAGACTACGACACTCACGCCCGCGACTATCTGGGAAGGTTCGAAACAGCGCTTGGCGACTATCGGCAGCGTCACGGAGCACTCGACTGAGAGTGCAGGCTCAGGAGGCCATCATGAAAAGCGACATCGACTATCTGCGTTTGGCTGCAAAGATCGCCGCAGACAGCCGAGCAGGCGGCAATCACCCATTCGGCGCACTTCTGGTAGGGCCGGAGGGAGAGGTTCTTCTGACGTCGGGCAACACCTACAAGCAAGATCGCGGCGTGGGGCACGCTGAAACCAACGTTGCCCGCGCCGCCGCGCAGAAATATGACCCGACGTTTCTGGAAGGCTGCACGCTGGTTACATCGGTCGAGCCGTGCTGCATGTGTGCAGGCGCCTGCTACTGGGCGGGCATAGGTGCGGTTGTCTATGGGTTGACCGAGAAAAGATTGGCGGAGCTGACTGGCGACAATCCCGAAAACCTGACGCTTGATCTGAGCTGTCACGAGGTGTTCGCTGCTGGACGACGCCCCGTGTCTGTCCGTGGCCCGTTTCCCGAACTGGAGACGGAGATCGTTAGCGGGCACAAGGACTTCTGGTAGCGGTTCGACCTGCTTTCGATCTGCCTACCTCAGCCACAATCCCATGTCGCGGATCTGCTTGCGTATCCCCTGTTCCCGCCGGGGCAGGGCGTTGCGGTCGAAAGCCTTTCGGATCTTCGCGCCGCCCCCCTGATAGACCAGCCGTTTGGCGGGCTCATACTCCTTCAGCACCTTCTTGATCCGGTTTGGCGCCACCGCTGCCTCCAGCGCCGCCACCGCCGCGTCGCTTTCGCGCGCATAGAGAAGCGGTAGTGCCCGATAATGGCAACTCACCCCGCCGTCGAGACCCGCAAGGCCCGGGTCGGGCCGCCCGCCGCCAAAGGAATGAATGACAAGCGGCAGCGCGATCTGGTCGAGCCAGGGGAAAAGCACCTGCGAGGCCAGCAGCTCGATCTCTTCGTCGCGAATGGTGCGGGCATAGTCGAGGAAGCGTTGCCCAAAGGCCCGCGGGTCGCGATGGAAGAACCAGCCCGCGTTGAAATAGAGATAGCGTTCCCAATGTTCGGCCGGTTGGGAAAGGTCGAGCGTCGGCTCGAACGACAGGCCGAACCGGTCGTAAAGCGCCTGCCAGATCGCCGCGTACCCGGGCCCGTAGAGCGGCGGTTCGGGCCAGGTGCCCTCGCGCCGCATCGACGCGGCGGGCCGATCGAAATCGAAGGGCACGCCGGACAAGGCGCCGGTGAAGAGCGTGTCCGTGTCGAAAAACACGAAAGGCTCGCCCTCGGGTAGGGCGGTCAACATCTCGATCTTGTTGCCTTCGGGGTAGGCGTCCCCGAAGGTCCGGTTCTCGAACGGCAGGATTTCCGCGCCGAGGTCGGCAAGCAGTGCCTTCACCGGTGCGCTCATGCGGGGGTCACGGCGCCACAACGGGCAGGGTTGCGGTTCGGCAACGATCAGACGGCCGCGAAAACCGGGATCGGCGGCGCGCAAGGTGGCGGCCAGGATGATCGCCTCAAAGCCGAGCCGCCCGTCCTGCCCGATGCAGACAAGCGCGAAACGCCCTGTTTCTTCAGTCTTTTTCGTCATCGCGCCTCGGCCCCGCAGGACGACTATAGGGGCGGCCAGAGGCCAGGCAAGCCCTATCCCGCCTTGGGCGGCGAGAAGCGCAGCGAGAGGCAGGACATGCCGCCATCAAGCTTGGCGCATTCGCTGTTGCCGACCGAAACGACGCGGTAGCCTGCCTTTGCCAACCTTTCGGCAGTGCGCGGAAAACCGTCGGGCACAATGACCGCGCCGTTGAAGCGGATGGCATTGGCCGCGGCTTCCTCGCCCTCGGCGGTCAGGATCACCCGGTAACCGTCGAAGCCGCCGGCAGCGGCAAGCCGTTCGGTCGAGAGGATGGTTTCAGCGTCGAGAAGCGAACAGTCGGTCTTGAAATGCAAAACCCCGGGCGGCGTTTCCAGCTCCCGCACCCGGTAGCCCCAACGCGCGACCAGCCGCGCCATCTCGGCGATCCCCGCCGCATCGGTCCGGGCCGACCGGCCGACAAGAATTTCCGTCTCGGTGGTCAGCACATCGCCCGCCTCGATGGTGCCCGGCCCTTCGATCCTGAGCACCTCGTCGTAGAAACGCGCAAGCGTTGGCGCCATTTCCGCCGCTTCGCCCAGCCGCGACGGCGCGCCGGGCCGCATCACCACCGCGCCCTCCTGCAGGCAGAGCGCGGTATCCTCGACGAACTGCGCATCGGGAAAGGCCTCCAGCGCTGGCAGTTCCACAACTACAGCCCCTTCGCCCCGAAGCGCTGCGACATAATCCGCATGATGGCGCCGCATCAGCGCGATGTCCGGCGCACCGCTGTCGACGGCGCGGAGGCCCGCGGTCGCGCTATCGGCGGGCGCGCGCACGATGGCATGGGTGAAACGATAGGATCTGTCGGACATGTCTGCCTCCACTTTCACGCCCTCCTAGCCGATCCGCGCCGCCGCCGGAACCTTCAAAGGTTCCGGTCCGAAATCTTCGAAAGATTTCGGATCGCCCTACCTTGCGCGCCTCAGCGCCTGCGCCATGCAATGGATTCCGCCGCCGGTCTTGGAAATCTCTGCCGTCTCGACCTCCGCTACCTCGAAACCCCGCGCCCGAAGCTGCCCGACCAGCGTTTTCGAGGCAGCAGGCGCGATGACCTTGCCGTTGCCGAGGCTCATGAAATTGCAGCCCAAGGCCATCGTGTCCTGGAAAGGCACGTCAAGAATCTCGTGCCCCTTGGCCTTCAGCCAGTCGACGATCCAGGGGTCGGTGCAGGCGAGGCACACCGCCGTCAGCTTTTCGGCCACAGGCACCACCATCAGGTCGATATGGACGTAATATTCGTCGATGAAGGCCAGCCGGACCTCCCAGCCTTCCTTCTCGAACCAGCCAGCAACCTGACGCGCGCCCTCCTCCTGCGTGCGCGCGCCGCCGCAGCCGATCAGCACGCAGCCTTCCTCGATCACGTTGAAATCGCCGCCCTCGAACGTGCCCGCCGTCACCATGTCGTAGATCGGGATGCCCATCGCCTCATAGGCGCGGATCGCGGCGTAATTCTCGCCCCGCCGCCACCAATTGGCCATCGCGGTGATGACCGCGCCATAAGGCGTCATCACGCTGGAATCCCGCGCATAGACCTGCATGGTCAGTTCGGGCTCGGCCGGGAACATATGCACCTTCACGCCGAAATGTTCATAGGCCGAGACCAGTTCGGCATGTTGGCCTTGGGCCATCTGGATATCGCAGGGCGCCTCGCGCAGATGCTTGCGCGACAGGCTCGAGGTCGCGCGGTGGTAGAGATAGGCGGGCGAGCCCAGCAGCACGTCGGTCAGCGGATCGGTCTCGTTCTGGAACCCCCAGTAGGACAGGGGCTTCGTGCCGCCCTTCGGATTGCGGCGCTGCAGGGTAAAGCCTTCGGCATGGGGCAGGCGGTCCAGAGCCATTTCTCACATCCTCATTCAGGCGCCGGGCATGGCGGAGGGAATCCACCAGTCGCGGCCGCGTGTGGTTTCGACATATTCAGGCCAGCGGAAATGAATCGGCGGCGGGTAGTCGCACAAAGGCGCCACCCAGGCCCGGCCGCCGATCCCCCCGCCGGTGCGGGACTTGAATTCCTCCATAGCCGCGTCGCGCGCGGCCTGGTCTTCCAACAGCCGCAGGGCCGAGGTGGCCAGCACCTTCGCGGCCGTCACGACCATCGGGTCGATGGTCGAAGGGATGCCACCAAGCGCATTCATCACCCAGTTCGGGTAGGTGAAGCCATCGGGCGCCTTCAGCGCGGGCCGCGCGATGTAGAAGCGCGCGGTCGGCGCATGCCAGCACATGTCGGTGTAATCGTCCGACGTGGAATTCGCCTGCGACGGCGGCAGGTCGTGGCGCAGGATCGCTTCCGCTTCCTCGGGATCGACCAGACGTTCCATCTCGTCGATGAACGGGTTGATCATCGGGGCGAGCCCCAGCTCGCGCTGTATCTCCCGCGCGACCTCCCGCGCCGCATCACTCCAGCGCGGGGCACCGACGGCCTGCATCGCCTCCCAGACTACCCGCGCCACTCCGTGATTAGCCAGACCCGGGCGTGACTTGCACACCCAATGGCGTTCCCACCGGCACCCCGACATCATCGCGGCGGCCTCGGCGTTGCGGTCAAGGACGGTTGTGATCTGCTCGGCCATCGCCACCGTCGGCGTCCGCATCATGTACTGGATTTCGGCCAGCCCCGCGGGCAGGTTGTCCGCTGTCGCCTGCCCGGCGGTCAGGATCGCTTCCGATACCGACCAGCCACCCTGATGCGGCAGCATCGCCTCGCGCAGCGACTTCGAGGACTGGTACATGATCATCAGCGCGTCATTCGCGCCGGGCGCCCTGACCGCCGAATGCGATTGCGGGATTGGCGCGCCATCTGCCCGGCCCCAGCCTTCGGGCGCATCGCAGATGAAGCGGTAGATCATCGCGTAAGCCGCGCCGCAATGCGTATCCCAGCGGACCGTGTTGCACATCGGCAGCATGTAGAACGGGTGGAACGACAGGATCGCGGCGAGGCCATCGTAATAGCCCTGCGCCGCATGGATCGGCTTCGACCCCCGGACCTTCTCGGCCGGTTCGCCGGTGAACCGCAGGCCTCCCCTGATCCCGTGCTTCTCCATCGCCGCCTTGGTTGCCAGCAGCCCGCCGAGCGCGCCTATGCCCAACCCCGAATGCGGGTCGGTATGGCCGCCCGCCTGAAACCCCAAACCGTCGCGCGGCGCGCGGCGGGTGGTGGCCGCCTGACAATTGCCGGGCACTGCGTCGTATTCGCCATACATGCCGATGATGGGCCCGTCCCCGTTCGACCAGTCGGCGCAGAAGGCCGTGGGCATGCCGCCCGAGCCTACCTCGACTGTGAAACCCTCGGACCGTAGCCGCGCGACATACCAATCGACGGACCGGTATTCGCGCCAGGCGGTTTCGCCAAACTCGAAGATCGTGGCGCACCAGTCCGACAGATCACCCGACCGCGCGTCGACGGCGGCGAGCGCATCCTTCTGGGCGATGGATAAGGCGGCGGCGGTCACGTCATTCCCCTCGCGGGCGGTCATCGAATGTCGGGACGCTGTCGGGACGGATGCGGGACGGAAGGCACACGCATGCGGGACAGGTCCTGCCCCATCGCTACACGTCCCGTCGGCGCGAGCGGTAGTGAAACCTTTTCCCGCGCTCGGCAAATGATTTTCACCAAGGGGTTGACAGGGGGACTGGCGGGGGCGGAGCCGTGCGCTAAGGTGGCGAGCGAAGGAGACGACCGATGGCCCGTATCCCCTCGATGCAGGCGCTGCGCGCGCTCGACAGTTTCGCCCGCCATGGCACGGTCTGGCAGGCGGCGGACGAACTGCACCTGACCCGCAGCGCCGTGAGCCACCAGCTGAGGCTTCTCGAACGCGATCTGGGCTTCAGGCTGATGGACCGGATCGGAACCCGGGTCGAGCTGACGCCTCAGGGTCTGGCCTATGCCGAGGACGTGCGCCGGGCCTTGTCCGCGCTGGCGGGGTCGGCCCAGCGTCAGGCGGGCAGGGGCCTGACCGGGACGTTGACCGTCAGTTGCCCGCCCGGCTTCGCCTCGTCCTGGCTGTGCAACAAACTAGGCCGGTTCACCGACCGCGCGCCGGACATCGCGCTGTCCATCGTCACGCCCCGCAGGCTTGACGACGTCACCAATCCCGACGTCGATGTCTTCGTTTCCTTCGGCCTTGGCGCCCATCAGGGCATGGAGGTGGAGCTGCTGAAAGAGGTTGAATTTACCCCGCTCTGCAGCCCCGCCTATCTGAACCGCCTCGGTGGCCTCGACGGGCCGGAGGATCTGGCCGGGGCTAGCCTCCTGCATCTCTTCTCGCACGAGGACTGGATGCGCTGGTGCGACCTCGCGGGGCTCGGCGAAGAGGCGGGGCGCACGGGCATCCTATTTCAGGACATGAACCTCGTCTATGCGGCGGTGCTGGCGAGCCAAGGCATCTGCATGGGCGACGAGTTCATCTGCCACGCCGCCATGGCGTCGGGCGCGCTTGTCAGGCCCTTCGATCTCGCGATCCGTTCGCCGCGCGCCTATTACATGGTGGTGCCTGAGACCAAGGCTGGAACGCCCCCGGTCGTCGCCTTCCGCACCTGGCTGCGCGAGGAGCTGACTGTGGTTTGATGGGTGCCCGGGCGAATGAGAAATTTCATTCGCCGATGAGGGCAAAACAATTCGATTGCCTTGGCGTCAGCCCCGGCCCTTAATCACCCTCAGGGGGATATGCATGGCGCTGTCAGGAAAAGCTTCGGAAATCGAAGCAAAATCAATAACTAAGACTTTCGGCGCCTTCACGGCGCTCGAGCGGGTGAGCCTGACGGTCGGCCGTGGCGAGTTTTTGACCCTGCTCGGTCCCTCCGGCTCCGGCAAGACAACATTTCTGATGGTTCTGTCAGGGTTTGAAGCGGCCAGTTCAGGCTCTCTTTGGGTCGACGGGCAGGATGTGACCGGCCTTCCGGCCGAGGCGCGGGGCTTCGGCATGGTCTTTCAGGGCTATGCGCTTTTCCCCCACATGACCGTCGCCGACAACATCGCCTTTCCGCTTCGGGTTCAGAAACGCAGCGCCGCCGATGTCGCCCGCCGGGTCGAGGAGATGGTGGCGATGGTCGGGCTCGACGGCCACGCCCACAAGCGCCCTTCAGCTCTCTCGGGCGGCCAGCAGCAACGGGTGGCGCTGGCCCGGGCGCTCGCTTACGGGCCGCCGGTTCTTCTGCTGGACGAGCCCTTCTCGGCGCTCGACAAGAACCTGCGCGGGCAGATGCAGGAAGAGATGAAGCGCCTGCACCGCGAGACGGGCACGACCTTCGTCTTCGTCACGCATGACCAGTCCGAGGCGCTGGCTTTGTCCACCCGCGTGGCGATCTTCGACAAGGGCCGGCTGCAGCAAATCGCGCCGCCGGAAGAGGTTTATGAACGCCCCGCGAACCGGTTCGTTGCGGAGTTTCTGGGCGATATCAACATATTGCCCGTGGGCGGCGAAGACGGGCGCCTGAGTTTCGAGGGCCAGCCGCTGACCTGCGACGGCATCGCAAAGACCACAAACCATATCGCCGTTCGGCCGGAGTATATGGGGCTGCATCTGACCCAGCCGGCAAAGGGCAATGCCATCGCTGCGCGCCTGACCGACCTGACCTATCAGGGCGCCGAAACCCGGATGGGACTGACCACCCCGGGTGGCACACAGCTCATCCTGCGGCAGCCGACCGGCGTATTGCCTGAAGGACTTATGCCTGGAAGCTCGGTCTGGCTCAGCTGGCCCGAAACCCGGGCCTTCGCACTTTGAACGACCCGTCGGGGCATCCCGGCGGCAAAAGGAAGCAAACAGGGAGAGAGACATGCATGGACCTTTTGTGAAGGACGGGCTCGAGATCCTGTCCGAAAAACTGAAATCGGGCGCGATCGGCCGCCGCAGCTTCGTGCAGGGCGCGGCGCTCTTGCTGGGGACAAGCGCGCTTGGCCTCAGGGGCACGATGGCGCAGGCAGCCGAGGGCGAGCTGGTCTTCGTCAACTGGGGCGGCGACGCGGGCGCGGCCTATGACGCGGCCTACGGCGCGCCCTTCCAGGCAGAGACCGGGATCGTCGTGAAACAGGACGGGTCCGGCCCGCTGGAAGGCTCGATCCAGGCGCAGTTCGAAAGCGGCAATCCCGCATGGGACATCGTCGATGCCGATCCGTTCTCGGCCGAGGCCTTGGGTAAAAAGGGAATGATGGAGCCCATTGACTACGCCGTCGTCGACCGGGCCAAGATGCGCGAAGGCTTCGGCTGGGACTATGCCGCCTCGGCCTATTTCTACAGCTACATCATCGCCTACGACAAAAACGCCTATGGCGACAACCCGCCGCAAAGCATGGCGGATTTCTTCGATGTCGAGAAATTCCCGGGCAAGCGGTCGATGTACAAATGGGGCGCTGGCATGTGGGAAGCAGCCCTTCTGGCGGACGGCGTAGCGCCTGACCAGCTCTATCCGATCGATCTGGAGCGCGCGCATGCGAAGATCGCGGCGATCAAGGATCATGTCGTCACCTTCTGGGGCGGTGGGTCTGAAAGCCAGTCGGTGCTTCTGAACGGCGAGGCGTCGATGGCGCTTGTCTGGTCGACGCGGGCGCGGCTGATCGAGCAGGACAGTGGCGGCGACATCACCTTCACCTGGAACCAGGGGCTTCTGGCGCCGGGCGCGATGGCGGTGGTCAAGGGCAACCCGGGCGGGGCGGCGAATGCGATGAAATTCATCGCCTCGGCCCAGGATCCCGAGCGCCAGCTTGTCATGTTCAAGATGCTGGGGCAGGGGCCGGCGAACCCAGCCGCTGACTCGCTTCTGCCGCCCGAGGAGGCGCGTTTCAACCCGGTCGATCCGGCCAATGCCGCGGTGCAGGTGGCACTCGACATGGGCTGGTATGAAACCAACTACGGCCCGGCGCTTGACGCCTATCTTGCGCTCGTGTCGGCCTGAGGATTGTCCCGCCGCCGGTTTGCCCCGGCGGCGGGCCTGACGGACAGCAAGATGACCCGCACCGCCGCCCTTCTTGGTCCGCTGATGCTCCTTCTGGGGCTTGCCTACCTTTTGCCCTTCCTCGGCGTGCTGCGCTGGAGCGTGACCCTGCCGGAGCCGGGCCTCGGCCAGTATCATGCCGCGCTGACTGACCCGCTGGTCCTCTCGGTCTTCTGGCGGACCTTGCGCATCTGCGCCGTGGTGACGGTCGTATCGGTCGCGGCGGCCTATGTCGTCACGCTTCTGTGGGTGCGGGGCAGCCCCTTGCAGAGACTTCTGGTCGAACTCTGCATCCTCATCCCCTTCTGGATTTCGGTCCTGACCCGGGCGTTCGGCTGGCTCGCGCTTCTGTCGAACAAGGGGCTTCTGAATAGCTGGTTGATGAGCCTTGGTGTGTTGGGGCAACCCCTGACGCTTGTCCGCAACGAGTTCGGCGTCATCGTCGGCATGGTGCATTTCCTCATCCCCTTCGCAGCATTTCCGCTCGCCACCACCTTCCGTGGCCTGGACGAGCGCGTGCTGATGGCGGCCCGGGGCATGGGCGCCTCGCGGGCGCGGATCTTCTGGCAAGTCATGGTGCCCATGACACGCGCGGGCGTCCTGGGCGCGGCACTTCTGGTCTTCGTCTTCGCACTCGGTTTCTTCGTGACCCCCGCAATCCTTGGCGGCGGGCGGAGCGTGATGGCGGCGGAACTGGTCTATCTGCGCATCTTCCAGAGCCCGGACTGGGGCCTCGGCGCGGCGGTCAGTGTGATCCTGATGGTCTGTGTCGGCGCGCTTCTGGCCTTAATGATGCGGCAGGGCCGGGCGGGAGGAGTGCGATGAAACCGCTGGCCCCCGGCCCGGTCGTCACGGTGCTTGCGGCGCTTGTGGCGGTTTTTCTCATGATGCCACTCATCGCGGTGATCCCGGTGTCCTTCACGCCGAACCGCTATCTGTCCGTGCCGACCGAGGAATGGTCGCTCCGCCATTACCGGTCGCTCATCGACAATCCCGCCTGGGCGGCGGGCACCTGGCTGTCGATCCGGATCGGTCTGGTATCGGCGCTGGTCTCGACTGGCCTTGCCACTTTGTTCGCGACGGGCCTGTGGATGATCGAGCCGCGCTTCAAGGCGCTTTACCTCGGCCTCGCGCTATTGCCGATGGTGGCGCCGCCGGTTGTGTCGGCGCTGACGCTCTATTTCTTCCTCATCTCGCTTTCGAAGGTGAACAGCTTTCTCGCCTTCGACACGTTCGCGGGCGTGGTTCTGGCCCATGCGGTGATGATCGCGCCGTTCGCCGTGGTGCTGATCTCGGTCGCGCTTTCACAGATTGACCGGCGGATCGACCTTGCCGCGCGGTCGATGGGCGCCTCGACCTTTACGCGGCTCGTGAAGGTGATCCTGCCCAATATCCGCTTCGGGGTTCTCAGCGCGCTGTTTCTCACCTTCGTCCTCTCGTGGGAGGAAATCGGGGTCACTCTCTTCATCACCTCAGTTAATGCGGTGACGCTGCCGCGGCTGATGTGGATGGGGCTCAGGGATAATATCGACCCGGCAATCGCGGCGATTTCCGTAGTTCTGCTGGCGATTGTCGTGGCGGTGGTGCTGACCAAGACCTTGATCCAGCATCTGCGCCGCAGCGATGGCTGAAGGTCAGAGCGGTCCGAGATGCGGTTCCAGGAGCGCATGGCATAGCGCGCGGGCGCGCTCAGCGCTCATGCTCGGCGGGTCGATGCAATGCTGCAGCCCGAGCCCGTCGACCATGCAGATAAGCGCGCGCGCGAGGTCTTCGGCCGCCACAGAACGGTCGCGGGCCGCCGCCATTTCGGCGATGGCAGAGGCGACGTCGGCGAGGTAGGCCGCATATTGCCGCCGGTGTTCTGCGCCAAGCTCGGGATTGACTGACACCTGGCCCCAAAGCGCCAGCCAGATGTTCAAGGCGTCGCGGTTGAAGACCTCGGGCGCGAAGAAGGCGTCGAGAAGCGCCGAGAGATGCGGTCTGCCATCGTCGCGCGCCGTGGTGGCGGCGCGGTACATCGTGGCATAGACCGCCGCGAGAAGCCCGTTCATCGAGCCGAAATGATGGGTGATGAGCCCGCGCGACACGCCCGCCTCGGCGCAGATCTTGTCGACAGTAAACTCCTGGATGCCGCCGCGCGCCATGCAGGCGAGGCCCGCCGCCACCAGTTCGGCGCGGCGTTCCTCGCCCGTCAGGCGGGTGTATTTCGGAACATGCTCGATCTTTACCATTCAACACCCGCGCGGCGTGACCGCCACGTCCGACCCTAGATTTTGGTGAACCGTACCGGATCGGGATGGCCGTCGGCAAGGATCACCGGTTTCAGGTCGGAATCATGAAGCGCGGTCAGCGGCTCGAAGCAGATGAAGACGAAATCGCCAGATTCCTCCATCAGATCCTCCATCCGGTTGAACATCGCCCGGCGCTTGTCGGTATCCCGCTCGACCAGTGACTTCTGGTAGAGGTCTTCATATTCGGCGCTGTCGAAGAAGGTCCAGTTGTAGACGCCGATCTGGTCGGGCCGGAACCAGACGAGGTTCTCGGTCGGATCGACGCCGCCCGCGAAACTTTGCAGGACGAGTTCAAGCGAGAGGTAATCATCTCCCGCTGTCTTGTCGCCGAGCGCCCAGTAGGCGGCATCCTCCGTCGGCTGGATTTCTACGGTGATGCCCGCTTCGCCAAGGCTTGCCTGGATGATCTGGGCGATGGTCTGAGAGGTCGAGTCCGTCAGCGCCACGAGGTTCAAAGTCAGCCCCTCGGCGCCCGCCTCGGCAAGCAGCGCCTTGGCTTTCTCGACATCGCGCGTGGCGATGATGTTCTTTTCGCGTGCGAAGGCGGTGCCGGGTTGCACCACGCCCGCAGACCGCGCGACCAGCCCGTCATAGGCACCCTGCAAGACGGCGTCGCTGTCATAGGCGTACTGGATCGCCTGCCGGACGCGGAGGTCCTTCAGCGGTTCGGCATTCTGGTTGATGGTCAGCCAGACATAACGCGTCGATTCCGCTTCGATCAGCGTCGCACCGGCGGGCATCGCCTCTTTCAGCTTCGCGACCGCGCCGGGGGTGACGCGGGTATAGTCGAACGCGTCCGCCTCATAGGCGAGTTGCGCCGCCTGATCGTCACCGACGATGTAGATCTCGACGGTCGAGAAAGCGGGTTTCTCGCCCGCCCAGGCGGGGTTGGCGTTCAGCGTGACCTTCTGCTGCTGTTCCCATGCCCCCAGAAGATAGGGGCCGCATTGGGCGGGGATCTCGGTCGTATATTGCCCGCCCGCCGCCTCGACCGCCGCCTTGCAGACGATATGGCCGCCGTAATAGGGCATCGCGACGACAATGAAGGGCGCGAAAGCCTCGGTCAGGTGGATCACGCCGCTCCGGTCGTCGATCACCTCGACTTCCTTCAGCTTTTCGAACTGATAGGCCCAGGCGCTGTCGGACCCGGCGATCCTCTCATAGCTGAACTTCACGTCCGCCGCCGTCACCGGCCCATAGTCGCCGGTCCATGTCAGCCCCTCACGCAGAGTGAAGGCAAGGCTCGTGTCGCTGGTCCATTCCAGTTTCTCGGCGGCGTAAAGCTCCCAGTTGTTGCCCTCGCGCATGTCGCCCATCCGGACGAGAGAGACCTGGGTGCAGCGCGGGATCACCTCGTCGAGGCCGCCGATGATCCCCCAGGGGTCCAGCACCTGAAAATCCGAATCCATGCGGATGCGGAGCGTGTCCCCGTCCGCCGCCCAGGCGAAGCGGGGGTTGGCAGCGAGGGCCGCGAGGCCCGCGCCTGCGGTCGCGAGGAAACGGCGTCGATTGGTCGTCCAGTTCATGTCGTCCTCCCTTGGTCAGATATCAGCGAAATGGCAGCGAAATTCGTGGGTGGGGTCGCCACGCCGGAGCGCGGGGGCCTCGGTACGGCAGCGGTTCTGTGCGATCGGACAGCGGGTGTGAAAGACGCAGCCCGAAGGCCGACGCAGGATGCTCGGGATTTCCCCCTTGATCGCCAGATCGGCGCGGCGGCGGCGCGGGTCGGGGATCGGCTCGGCCGCGATCAGGCTTTTCGTGTAGGGATGGGCGGGGCGCGCGAAGATCGTCTCGCTGGGTCCCGTCTCCACCAGCCGCCCGAGATAGAGAACCGCGATGCGGTCGGCGACGTGGCGGACAAGCGCGAGGTTATGGGTGATGATCAGGTAACTGAGCGACAGGCGGTCTTTCAGCTCCGCCATCAGGTTCAAGATCTCGGCCTGCACCGAGACATCGAGCCCCGCCGTCGGTTCGTCGGCAATGACAAGTGCGGGACGGAGCGCGAGCGCCCGGGCGACGCCCACCCGGCGCGCCTGCCCGCCGGAGAGTTCATGCGGAAAGCGGCTTGCGGTTTCGGGGCGAAGGCCGACTTCTGCCAGCAGGTCGCGCGCTGTCTGGCGGCGGTCGGTCAGCGGTTCGCGGTGGATCGCGAACGGTTCGGTGACGGCCTCGCCGACCGCCATGCGCGGCGACAGCGAACTGACCGCATCCTGAAACATCATTGCCGTGCGGCGGCGGACGCGGGCGAAATCGGATGGGGCGGCAAGCGGCGCGCCCTCGAAACGGATCGTCCCGCCGCTCGTCCGTTGCAGGCCAAGGATCGCCCGGGCGAGCGTGGTCTTGCCCGATCCGCTTTCGCCGACGATGGCGAGCGTCTCGCCGGGCGCGAGATCGAGCGAGATGCCGGTCAGGATGTTGAGCTGCCTGCGTGCGCCGATATCCAGCCAGCTACCGAGCGCGAAATCGACCGACAGGTCCCGGATCGACAGAAGCGCGCTCATGGCCGGACCTCGTGGCACAGTGCGCGGTGGCCGGGCGTGAGTTGGACATCCGGAGGCGCGTCAGTGCGGCAGCGGCCGGTCACAAGCGGGCAGCGGGGCGCGAAGGCGCAACCGGGCGGCGGGGCGCGCAGGTCAGGCAGGGCGCCGCCGATGGTCGGCAGGCGGGCGGTGCGTGCCACGATCATCGCCGGGTCGCAGGCCATCAGGGCCCGCGTGTAGGGATGGCGGGCGCGATGATAGATCGCGTCCACCGGCCCTTCCTCGACCACCTCGCCCGCGTACATGATCGCCACCCGGTCGCAAAGCTCGGCGATCACACCGAGATGGTGGGTGACGATCACCATCGCGCCGTCATAATCGTCGCGCAGTTCGCGGAAGAGATGGATAATCTGGGCTTCCATCGTCACGTCAAGCGCGGTGGTCGGTTCGTCGGCGATCAGCACTTCGGGCTGAAGCAGCAGGGCGGCGGCGATGGCGGCGCGCTGGCGCATGCCGCCGGAGAGTTCGTGCGGGTAGCGCCCCATGATCAGGCCGGGGTCGGCAAGGCCCACGCGGGAAAGCATCGCCTCGGCGCGGGCACGTTTTTCAGCGCGGCTCACGCCGTCGATATTGTGCTGGAAATCCGTCAGTTGCGCGCCGATCGTCAGAACCGGATTGAAGGCTGTCATCGGGTCCTGAAACACCATGGCGATCTTGCGGCCGCGCAGGCGGCGGCGGTCGTCTTCGGTCAGTGCCTCCATGTCCTGCCCGTCGATCTGGATGGTCCCGGCAACGCGGCGGGCATTGGCGCCCGTGAGGCCGATCATTGCTGCGGCGAGCGTGGATTTTCCGCAGCCGCTTTCACCGGCGATGCCGAGAACCTCGCCCTTCTTGATAGAAAGCGACACATTGCGAAGCGCGTGAAGCCTGCCGCCCGGAACGGCATAGTCCAATGTCAGCCCGTCGATCTGCAGGACTGGCCCCGTCATCGCGGCACCCCGTGGCGCAGCTTGGGGTCGAGCGCATCGCGCAGCCCTTCGCCTAAGAAGGTGAAGCCGAGGGTGGAGAGAACGAGCGGCAGGCCGGCGATCAGCACCATGTAGGGGGCCGAGCGCAGCGATGTGTAGCCGTCATATAGGATATTGCCCCAGGAGGGAGTGGGTGGGCGGACGCCGAGGTTGAGGTAGGAAAGCCCCGCTTCGAGCATGATCACCACGGGAATGTCCATCGACAGGAGGATGACGAGCGGCCCGACGACATTGGGCAAGAGGTGGCGGAGAAGGACACGCACCGGTCCCGCTCCCATCGCCCGTTCGGCCTGGATGAAATCGGCGCCCGCGAGGCTCAGCGTCTGGGCGCGGATCAGCCGTGCATAGGCGGGGATCGAGACAATGACGACAACAAGGATGAGCGTTGCCGTGCCCGGGCCGACCACCGTGATGACGGCGAGCGCGAAGAGGATCATCGGCAGGGAGGAGAGGGAATCGAAGAGGAGAACCAGAAGCGCATCCAGCCAGCGTGGCCCGTAGCCCGCGATCATGCCAAGAAGAAGGCCGATGAGGCCGGCAAGCCCGACCGAAGTGACGGCGATCGAAAGTGCGGTACGCGCGCCGTAGATGATGCGCGACAGCAGGTCGCGGCCAAGCTGGTCGGTCCCCGCCCAATGGGTGAGGCTCGGCGGCTGAAACTTCTGGCTGACGTCAAGTTTCACCGGGTCGGCCGGTGCAAGCCAGGGCGCGAACAGCGCCATGGCAAGAAAGACAAGGACGAGCGCCAGCCCCAGCGCGCCCATCGGGTCGCTGAGGAGCGATCTGAGCAAGCTGCGGTCAGCCCCGGAAAACATCGCGCACCCTCGGGTCAAGCCGGGCGATCAGCAGATCGGCGGTGGTGACGATGACAAGATAGAAGGCGGTCATGCAGAGGACGGTGCCCATCACCACCGGATAGTTCCGCTTCTGCACGGCGCCGGTGATCAGGGTACCTATGCCCGGACGGCCAAAGACCGTCTCGACGAAGACCGCGCTTGAGAGGACGGAACCGAGGCCGACCGCCAGAATGGCGATGGTCGGGATGATGGCTATGCGAAGCGCATAGCGCAGCACGATCCGGCTTTCGGGCAGGCCGAAGGCGCGGGCGGTGCGGATGTGGTTTTCACCCATCACCTCCAACATCGAGGCGCGGACGAGGCGGGCGATGTAGCCGACCCATCCGAGCCCGAGCGCGAAGGCGGGCAGGATCACCGCTTTCGCCTGACTGGCCAGATCGCCCGGCGTTCCCGCGCCGATGGCTGGCAGCCAGCGAAGCCAGACCGCGAAGACGAGAAGCGCATAGATCGCTACGACGAAGGCCGGGACTGAGATGAGGCTGACTGACAATATGCCGAGCAGCCGGTCGATCATCCGCCCTCGCCAGACGACGGCGAGGCAGCCGAGGCCGACGCCCGCCACAAGCGCCCAGCCGAGCGCCAGCGCGCCGAGGATCAGCGTGTTGGGAAAGAATTCGAGGATCTGGTCCAGCACCGGGCGCTTCGACCAGACATCGTAGCCGAGGTCGCCGGTCGCGGCGCTGGCGAAGAAATGCCAGATCTGCGACAAGACCGGCTGATCGAGCCCCATGCGTTCGCGCAGAAGCGCCTTCAGTTCCGGCGTAGCCCGCGGCCCGAGCGCGAGCGAGGCCGGATCGCCCGGCACCAGAAACACCATCGCATACATCGCCAGCATCACCGTGAAGAGGATCACGACAGCAAGGCCGATGCGCTTGATGGCATATCTCAGCATGGGTCGCGGTCTGGCCTCCTAGACATGGTCGCGCGCGATCCTTTCGTCCCACGTTCGCTCAAAGATCGTCTCGCCGTTCTCGGTGATCCGCAGGCTCATCTCGACGCGGAAATGGCTGGTGTCTGAGGTCAGCCGCCCGGTCGAATGATGACCGAAAGTGCCGTCCTTGCGTTCGATCACCACATTCGCCTCGGTTTCGCAGCTGGCCGACAGAGGGTCTCTGTCGATGATCCGGTAGCGGGCGAGCGCGTCGGAACGGACGGTCTGTCCGATGTCGGGCATTTCCTTCGCATAGGTCCAGCGCGGGAAGTCGACGACCATCTCGCCGATCAGAAGATCACGGCTGACGGTACGATGGTGCTTTGTCTCGACCGGCAGGTCGATGGTCGGCGTGGGCGCGGCCATTTCGGGCGGGTCGAAGGACCGGAGCGCCTCGTCCGCCGGATCGGGCGGGCGGACCGGGAGCGTCAGGTGGCTCTCGCCGGTGACGACCGTGAGCGTCGCAAGCTCCGGCGAGGGCCAGGCGATGGGCCAGTAGGTTGTGGACAGCGACACGGCGATCCGGTGGCCCGCCGGGAAGGCGTGCGCGATATCGTCCAGATCCACCGTTGCGTCGTAGGTGCGCCCCGGATCAAGCGCTGCTGCATGTTCGTGGCTGTCACGATGGGTCAGGTTCAGGAGCCCGAGCGATACCCGCGTCGAGCGGCCGTCGGGACTCACATCGTTCAGTCGGACGGCGACGAGCGCCAGCGGCTTGTCACAGGCGAAGCGCAAGCGAAGCTGCGGCGCGCCGAGGATTTCGGTGCGCTCGGGCAGCGGGTCGCTGACAAAGACCAGCGAGCCGCCGTCATCCTCACGCTGGTCGGGCGGCCATTCGGCATCCTCGCCATAGCGCCCGACCTCGCCCGCCGCGAGCCCGACCCAGAGGGGCGAGCAGACCTGCGCCGGGGCAGGGGGCGTGGCGGACGATGCAAGCGTGCCGCCCTCATTCAGGTGGAGCACCCGCTCTTCGATCCGGGGTGACGGCCAGCTTGTCTCGGCCACCCAGCGGCCGGGGCGGTCGAGGTAGCAAGTCGCGGGAGGAACGCTCTCCTGCATCCAGACGCGGTACATCGGCCCATCCATGATGCCGGTAGCTCGGCCTTTCAGCCAGTGATCGCACCAGCGCAGCACTTCCTGCAGCCAGCCGATCGCCGGATGGACAGCCACATCGTGCGGGAAGGAATGCGCCCAGGGGCCGATCAGGCCGAGGCGTGGGCCGGACAGACCGGCCAGAAGCCGCGGGACGCTCTCGGAATAATTGTCGGCCCAGCCGGAGACGGCGAAGACCGGGATGGTGATCTTCGAGAAGTCTTGGCAGACCGATCCCTGTTTCCAGTAGGCGTCTCGGCGCTGATGGGTCAGCCAGGGCAGGATCCAGGGGCTGTTGTGCGCGATCCGTGCCATCCACATCTCGCGCCATTTCTCGCCTACGATCGCCGGGTCGGGTGGCAGGTCGTTATGGGCGAACATGGTGGTGGACCAGTCGAAATTGTCCTTCGACAGGCAGCCGCCCACATAATGGACGTCGGTCGCGTAGCGGTCGTCGGTCGAACCCACGGTGATGATCGTCTTTAGCGCGGGCGGCTGGCGCGCCGCGATCTGCAATCCGTTGAAGCCGCCCCAGGAAATGCCGTACATCGCGACCTGCCCGTCGCACCAGTCCTGTGCCGCGATCCAGTCGATGGCTGCGACGCCATCCTCCTGTTCCTGCACGGTATATTCGTCGTCGATCAGCCCCTCGCTGTCGCCGGTGCCGCGGATATCGAGCCTGAGGCAGGCATAGCCGTGCCCGGCAAGCCAGGCGTGCATCTTCTGGTCGCGTGGTCTTGTGCCTTCACGCTTGCGGTATGGCAGATATTCGAGGATCGCGGGCACCGGGCCTATACCCTTGGGGCGCCAGAGCTTTCCGGCGAGCCGTGTGCCGTCCGCCATCGGCACGAAGACATTCTCGACGATCTCGATCTCGTGGGGGAATGTCTCGCGGATATCTGCCATCTGCCCCTCAGTTCATCGGTGCGCCGCCCTCGGCCTTGCGGCGCGCGACGAAATCGTCGAGCGCCTCGGCAATGCCGGGGTCGAGGGCTGGTTCTTCATACTCACTCAGAAGCTGCTTCCAGACCGTGTTGGCGCGCGCGCGGGCATCGACGCCGCCACGCTCCAGCCAGTTGGGGTAATTGTCCCAGTTCGACAGAAGCGGCGTGTGGAAGGCGCTTTCGTAGCGTTCCATCGTATGGGCGGTGCCGAAGAAATGGCCGCCGGGGCCCGCCTCGCGGATCGCGTCGAGGCCAAGCGCCGCTGGCGACGTGTCGATGGGCGTGAAATAGGCGTCCATCATCTGAAGAAGCTCGGCATCGAGGATGAGCTTTTCGAAGCTCGCCGTCAGCCCGCCGTGCATCCAGCCCGCCGCATGCTCCAGAAGGTTCGCCCCGCCCATGAGCGCACCCCAAAGCGCCATCTGGCTCTCATAGGCCGCCTGGGCGTCGACCTCGTTCGCCGCCGTGACATTCGACGACCGGAAGGGCACACCGATATGGCGGGCAAGCTGGCCCGAGGCCTGCGCGGCCTTCACATATTCCGGCGTGCCGAAGGCGGGCGCGCCCGAGCGCATGTCGACGTTCGAGGTAAAGCCGCCGTAAAGCACCGGGCAGCCGGGCCGGACGATCTGCGTCAGTACGATCCCTGCCATTGCCTCGGCGTGCTGCTGGGCCAGTGCCCCGGCGAGCGTCACCGGCGCCATGGCGCCCGCGAGCGTGAAGGGCGTGACGGCGACCGGCTGGCCATGTTCGGCCATGCAAGTCAGCCCCTCGGCCATCGGAATGTCGAGTTGCAAGGGCGAATTTGTGTTGATCACGCCGATCAGGACGGGGCGGTCCTTCAGCCCCTCGGCATCGGTGCCGAGCGACAGTGCCGCCATCTCTATCCCGTCCATGGTGCGGGCGCGGCCGAGCGTCTGGCCCTGCCAGCTCTTGTCCAGCAGCCCGATCTCGGCCCGGTAGATATCAAGATGCCGGGTGTTCGCGGGTAGGTCCATCGGCTCGAACGGGCCGCCGCCTTCCTGATGGAGGACGTTCAGCATCTGGATCAGGCGCAGATAGTCGCACATTTCGGCATAGCTGCCGTCACGGCGGCCACGGTCGTTGTCCATCACATAGGCCGGTCCGCCGACCGCGGCATAGATGCAGTGGTCGCCGCCGACGATCAGGTTCTTCGCGGGGTTTCGGGCTTCGAGGGTGAAGCGGGCGGGCACGGTTGCCAGCCGTTCGGCGATCAGGCCGGGGTCGAGGCGGACGGTCTGGCCATCGACGGTCGCGCCCGCGCGGGCATAGAGGTCGCGCGCGGACGGGTCGAGGACGCGCATGCCCATTTCGGCAAGGATTGTCAGGCCGGTCCGATGGATCGCCTCGACCTGATCGGTGCTCAGTACCTCGACCGGCCGGTAGGGCCTTGGCCGCTGACCGAACGGCGCCTGCCGGATGGCGGCGGCGCTTCGTGGTGCACGGCGGGTGCGGGCGCTCATGTTGCCTGTCCCGAAGACTGCCGACGGTTCTCGCGCGCCAAGATTTTTCGAAAAATCTTGGCAAAATTCTTCGAAGAATTTTGCCCGCGCCTCATTGAGCGGCCTCGTCGAAACGATGAGGCTGAAGCCCTGGCGGCGGGAAGGGCGCGTCGCGGCGGGCATCCGTCGCACCGAGCGGCAGGCCAAGCCCGCGCGCCATCATATGGCCCTGATAGACAGCATGGGCGATGGCGCCCGGGGCATTGGCATCGCCGGTCAGCGACAGGGTGAAGGGCAGGCCTTCTTCTCGCGCAAGCGCGTCATGAAGCGCCGACCCACCCGCGCGCTGGCCGACGACGACGAGTGATCGCGCGCCGATCGCTCGGGCTTCTCCGGTGAAGATCTGCGCAAGCTGCAGGGTCTCGCCGTCAAAGCCCGTCACAAGTTCCAGTGTCCGGTAGGCGATTCCTGCCTTCAGGAAGGCGCGGTGCACATGGGGCTGTTCGTTGGTCATGATCCCCCAGGCCTGCGCGGCGCCCGCAGACGTGATGTAGGTCGTCTGAAGCCCCTTCGCCGCCAGATGCTCGGCGATGGCCGAACCCATGTAGTAATTATCGAAATCGAAGACCGCGACCGGTCCCTCGATCTCAGCGCCCCGGGCGATATCATCCGGCGTGTAGACCCGTGGCGCCATGAGAGGATCACCCGGCAACTCGCTGTCCTTGCAGAGAGTGTTCAGCCAGCGCGCACCGGTTGCGACCACCACATGGTCGGCGCCGAAATCGCGCACATCGGACGCCGTCAACTCGCTTTCGGGGAAGAGCGAGACATTCCCCATCTCGCGGAGCCGCCCGAGACGATAGTCGATGACCCGGAACCATTGGCGCAGGCCCGGCAGCCTGCTTTCCCACAGAAGCCGCCCGCCGAACTCCCGTGCCCTTTCGGCGACCGAAACCTGAAAGCCCCGCCGGGCGAGCGTCAGCGCCGCCTCGAGCCCCGACGGGCCGCCGCCGACGATCAGGACAGAACCCTCACTGTCGTTCCGCACGATCTCGGGATGCCAGCCGCGCCGCCATTCCTCGCCCGCCGTCGGGTTCTGCGTGCAGCGGACCCAGACGCCATCGTGCCAGGAAGAAATGCAGATATTGCAGCCGATACACTCGCGGATCTCGGCCTCGCGGCCTTCCTCGATCTTCTTCGGCAGGAATGGATCGGCGATCGAGGGCCGGGCGCCGCCAATCAGGTCAAGAACGCCGCGCTTGACCATCGACACCATCGTATCGGGCGAGGTGAAGCGGCCGACACCGACGACCGGCTTGTCGGTGATCGCCTTGACGAAATCGACCGTGGGTTCGTGGCTGCCCTCGCCGACATAGCGCGAGGGCGCGCAATCGGTGGCGGAATAATCCATCTTCACGTCAAAGAGGTCGGGCGCGTCCTTCAGCGCCTCAATCACCTCATGCGCCTCGGATGCCGCCCTGTCAGACGGCCGCCCGCGCAATTCCTGAAGCGAGATGCGCAGCGCCACTGCAGTGCGCCCTCCCGTCGCCTCGCGCACGGCATCGATCAGTTCGAGCGTCAGCCGTGCCCGGTTGGCGACCGAACCGCCATAGGCGTCGGCGCGCTTGTTATAGTCGGACAGCAGGAACTGGTAGGGAAGGTAGCCCATGCCCGCATAGACATAAAGGATGTCGAAACCCGCCTCCTCGGCCCGCACCGCCGCCTCGGCATGCCAGCGGATCAGGTCGCGGATGTCGCCCCCGTCCATCACCTTCGGCCGCGCGGCCGAGATGAAACCCGGATGCGTCGCCATCCAAGGCACGCCGGACGGCGAGAGCGCCGCATGGCGGGTGGTGCGGTTCATCGCCGCCGCCCCGCCATGCCACAATTCGACCGCCGCCAGCGCGCCATGCTCATGCGCGGCTTCGGTCATCAGCGCATGTGCCCGGATATCTGAGGCATCCCAGAGCGAAGCGAAGGGAAAGGGGCTGTCGTCAGAGGAGGGATGAACCGAACAGGCGCCGGTCGACACCACGCCCCAGCCGCCCTCGGCCTTCATGCCGCGAAAGGCCGCGCGCACATGCGGGTTGGCATTGGTCATGCCCGAGGCGTGAGGAACCTGAAAGAACCGGTTCTTCGCAAGCTTGGGGCCGATGCGGACCGGCTCGAACAGAAGATCGTAACGGGCAGTCCGGGCCATGCGCTCACCTTGCTATACTCCAGTATAGTTGCGCTCGAATCGATGATCCGTCAAGTCCCTGCGCCTCGGCATGTGCCAGCAAGCTCTGAGGCATGGCCACGAGAGATTGTCACCGGCCACGAGCCTCTGTGACACAACCTTGCAAGTGAATTTACAGTCTAAAGAAAGCCAGTGAACATCGTGACTTTTGAGCGGCTTATCTCGCGCAATCTCCTTCGCTTCGGGCACACGGTTTCAGTGAAGCGCCGAAGGCTCACGTTTGGGACAGTCTACAATTATTCACCCGAAGATCAGGAGCGCGTCAGGATCATCGCCCGTCGGCAATGCCAGCCCCTATTCATGGGTTGCGCTATCTTGGTAGGCCCGGAGGGACTCGAACCCCCAACCAAGGCGTTATGAGCGCCCTGCTCTAACCAATTGAGCTACAGGCCCGACCTGTCGTTTCACTATGCCGGGTCGTGGACGAGGTCAACGTCTTTGCGAAAACGGATTGGCACGGCTAGATGCTGAAAGATGGAGGGCTTTTCATGCCGGGGTTTTGGCGGGTGACTGTCGTCTACGGGCTGGGGCTGATCCTGACCGGGGCGCTGGTACTGGTTGCGAGCGCAATCACGCTCCGATCCGGCGCTGCGCTAATCTTTTCTGGATGCATGATCCTTGCGCTTGTCGCTCCCGCACTTGTGGCAGGGATGAGTTTCGGGCGTCACTTCGGCCGGGCGGCTACACCGCCGGAGGCATGGCGTTATTCCGGCTGGTTCGCGGCGATCCAGGGTCTCTTGCTGGCCGCGTTGCTGGGGATCGCGATGCAGGAATTCCTGGCACAAGAAAGCGATAGCGGCGTGATCATGGGTGTCATCCTTTGCGCCTACGTCGCTGCGGCCCTTCCAGTATCGCGCTTTTCCTTCGGCGTCGGAGCCGGACAAGCCGCCCGGACGCGCTTTCGGCGCTGATCGCGCGTTGCCCCCACTGGCGGTTTCAGGTATCGCGGCGGCGACGGATTCCGGGGGATTGCCATGACCACCAAGAACGGGCTCACCTATGCCGACGCCGGCGTCGATATTGACGCGGGCAATGCGCTGGTCGAACGGATCAAGCCGGCGGCGAAACGGACCTCTCGCGCCGGCTCGATGTCCGGACTCGGTGGTTTCGGCGCTTTGTTCGATCTGAAGGGCGCGGGTTATGTCGATCCCATCCTCGTTGCAGCTACCGACGGCGTGGGCACCAAACTGAGGATCGCGATCGATACCGGCACTTTGGATACGATCGGCATCGACCTTGTCGCCATGTGCGTGAACGACCTGGTCTGCCAGGGCGCCGAGCCCTTGTTCTTCCTCGACTATTTCGCGACGGGCAAGCTTGAGGTGGATCAGGCGGCGCGGATCGTCGAAGGGATCGCCGAGGGCTGCGTACAGTCGGGCTGCGCGCTCATTGGCGGCGAGACGGCGGAAATGCCCGGCATGTATCATAAGGGCGATTTCGACCTTGCAGGTTTTGCCGTGGGCGCGATGGAGCGCGGCGAAGACCTGCCCAAGGGCGTGGCTGAGGGCGATGTGCTTTTGGGGCTGGCCTCGAACGGGGTTCACTCCAACGGGTATTCCTTCGTGCGCAAGGTGGTGGAGATGTCGGGCCTTGGCTGGGATGCCGCCTCGCCCTTCGGCGAGGGTACTCTGGGTGCGGCGCTTCTGGCGCCGACGCGGCTGTATGTGAAACAGGCGCTGGCCGCGATCCGCGCTGGCGGGGTGCATGGCCTGGCCCATATCACCGGCGGCGGCCTCACCGAAAACCCGCCGCGCGTCCTGCCCGAAGGGCTGGCCTGCGAGATCGACCTTTCGGCCTGGACCCTGCCGCCGGTCTTCCGCTGGCTGGCCGGGACCGCGGGCATGAGCGAGCCCGAGCTTCTGAAGACCTTCAACTGCGGCATCGGCATGATGCTGGTCGTGGCGCCCGATCGGGCTGCTGCGCTGCAGGCATTGCTTGAAGGCATGGGAGAAACGGTGGTGCCCATGGGGCGCGTGGTGCAAGGGGCGGGCGCTCAGTACAAGGGCGCGCTCCTGTGAAGCGGATCGCCATCCTGATTTCCGGGGGTGGCTCCAACATGGTGGCGCTGGCCGCCAGCATGAAAGGCGATCATCCCGCACGGCCGGTGCTGGTGGCGTCGAACGACCCGTCCGCCACCGGGCTCGAGCGGGCGCGGATGCTGGGCATTCCGACCGCAGCGGTCGATCACCGGCCCTATGGCAAGGACCGCGCCGGGTTCGAGGATGCGCTGATGGCGCATCTCATCCTTGCGCGGCCCGACATCGTCTGTCTGGCAGGCTTCATGCGCGTTCTGACCCCGCGCTTCGTCGAAGCCTTCCGGGGGCGGATGCTGAACATCCATCCTTCGCTTCTGCCGAAATATCCGGGCCTTCACACCCATGCGCGGGCGATCGCGGCGGGCGACGCGGAGGCAGGCTGCACGGTTCACGAAGTGACGCCCGAGCTTGATGCCGGGCCGATCCTCGGTCAGGCGAAGATCGCGGTCGCGGCGGGCGAGACGCCCGACAGCCTCGCCGCGAAGGTTCTGGTGATGGAACATCAGCTCTATCCGGCCGTGCTGCGGCGCTTCGCGGGGGGAGAGCGGGCGCCTCTCTATCTCTGACGGCGATTCCCGCATAAATCCCGGGTACTTGCGGGAAAAACATCACAGAAAGGCAACAGTTTTGCCCGTGGACTGTCGTGACGGCGCGTCAGACTAGGCAATCGGCAAGAGACCGCCTATCACCCGGAGTACAGGCGGGACGAACCCGCGCCAGTCAGGATTGCGATGCGCACGATTACCACGACCGATGATCTGGCCCGGTTTTGCGAGGCCGCCAAGGCCCAGCCCTATGTAACGATCGACACGGAGTTCCTGAGGGAACGGACTTATTATTCCAAGCTTTGCCTTATCCAGATGGCGTTGCCCGGCAAGGAAGGCGAGGCGGTTCTCGTCGATCCGTTGACGGGGGGTGATCTGTCGCTGGAGCCGCTTTACGATCTTTTCCGTCATGAGGCGACGGTGAAGGTCTTTCACGCCGCGCGGCAGGATCTGGAGATCTTCTTCGTCGAAGGCAAGGTCTTTCCGATTCCCCTGTTCGACACCCAGGTCGCGGCCATGGTCTGCGGCTTCGGCGAGCAGGTCGGCTACGAGACGCTGGTCAAGAAGATTGCGCGCGAAAACCTCGACAAGTCCTCGCGCTTCACCGATTGGTCGCGCCGCCCCTTGAGCGCGGCGCAGCAGACTTATGCTCTGGCCGATGTCACTCACCTGCGTGTGATCTACGAACATCTCGCCAAGGAACTGAAGCGGACCGGGCGCCAGAAGTGGGTCGAGGAAGAGATCGCGATCCTTCTTGATCCCGAGACCTATATCACCCGGCCCGAGGAAGCCTGGCAGAAGGTTCGGACCCGCACCAATTCGGGGAGGTTCATGGCGCTGGTGCGCGAGCTTGCGCGCTTCCGCGAGGATTATGCCCAGACCCGTGACGTGCCACGCTCGCGCGTCTTCAAGGACGATGCGCTGCTGGAGCTTGCCTCGACCCGGCCAACCAGCCTGGAAGAACTTGGCCGCTCGCGGCTTCTGATGCGCGAGGGGCGCAAGGCAGATATCGCCGAAGGCATCCTCGCGGCGGTGAAGGCCGGGATGGAAATGAAGCCCGAGGATTTCCCGAAGGTCGATGGCGCGCGCGAGCAACTGCAGGTCAATACCGCGCTCGCCGATCTTCTGCGTGTGCTTCTGAAAGCCAAGAGCGAGGAGGCGGGCGTGGCGCCGAAGCTGATCGCGGCGGCGTCTGAACTCGATGCCCTGTCGGCGGGCGAACGCGATCTGCCGATGCTGCAGGGCTGGCGGCAGGAAGTGTTCGGCGCCGATGCCTTGCGGCTCTGCCGTGGCGAGATCGCATTGTCGGCGATGGGCGGGGCCGTGCGGGTCGTGGTGGTCTGACGGGCGGCCTTTCGGCTGCCTGTCAAAATGAGGCGCCTGCGGCGCCAAGCCATCTCTCGGCTCCCGCGCCGGGCGCGCGAGCCTCGGGCGCCTCCGGCGGGAGTATTTCAGGACAGAACGTGAAAGGTCAGCGGCCGGTCGAGAGGGCGTTCGTCTCGCCTTGGACGACGATCTTGCGCACCGTTTCAAGCCTTATGTCCGAGAGATGGACGGCGGCGGTCAGCTGGCGCGAGCGCGGGGTCGAGGCGGGTGTCGGTTTCAGCGGCGGGAAGACGAGGAACCGGTAGGTGAGGGTTCCGTCCTCGTCCGGGCGGCCGCGGGTTTCGGAGACCAGTTCTGCCTCCCACCAGCCCTGGCTCGGGGGCAGGCCGGTGGCGCGGATGATGGCGCCGCCTTGGGTCTTTTCGACCTTCAGTTCGGTCACTTCGCGGACGAGGAAACGCCCGTCGGCGGCCTCGTTCGGTTTCAGGACTGCCGCCTGCTTTTCGCGCCGGGCGCGGCCGAACCAGTTGAAGGGATTGAGCCTGCTCTCGCGGATGCGTCCGCAGCCTGCCGCCGCCAGCGGAAAGGCAAGGGTGGCGAGAAGGGCGGCGCGGCGGTTCATGGGCGGGCTCCGGTTTGCTTCCCGTCTGGGTAGCCCATTCGCGCGCCTGTGAAAAGGGGAGCCGTTCTGGACCTTTGCGGATGGAGGCGCTAGGGAGGCGGGGACCCCCGGGAGAGTGAGATGGCCAGCCCCGCCTTCGAGGATATCGCAGAGACATTCGACTTCCTTGAGGACTGGGAAGAGCGCTACCGTCATGTGATCGAGATGGGCAAGGCGATGCCGGGTCTTGAGGAGGCGCTGCGCAGCCCTGCGATCAAGGTTGACGGCTGCGCAAGCCAGGTCTGGCTTCTGCCGAAAATTGCGGGCGCAGGCCCGGATGCCCGTTTCGATTTCCTTGGCGAGAGCGATGCGATGATCGTGCGCGGCCTGATTGCCATCCTGCATGCGCTTTATTCTGGCCTGACGGTCGCGGAGGTGCTGAAGGTCGATGCGGCGGCGGAGCTGAAGCGGCTGGGGCTGGACGAGCATCTGTCTTCGCAGCGGTCGAACGGGGTCAGGGCCATGGTCGCGCGGATCCGCAAACATGCGGCGGAGGCGGCGGAAGGCTGACTTCGGGCGGGGGCGCTGCCCCCGCGCCCCCGAGGCATTTGGGCCAAGATGAAATGGGCAGAGGCGCTTCCCGTCCAAGATCGGAAGCGGTCAAAGCCTCGCGAGCGTTGATGTGAGATCGCCATAGCCGGTGAAGCGGCGTTCATAGGCGAGACCGAGGCGGGCGGCGCAGGCGCGGGCCTTGTCGTCGAGCGCCGGATCGTCGGTCTGGGCCTGGTAGACGAGTTTCTCGTAGTTGCCGAAATACATGTCGCGCAGCTCCGGGTGGCGGTCGAGGCCCATCGGCTTCCAGACGAAGGCGTCGAACTGGCGGACGAGGAAATCGGTGAGGTAGAAGGCGGTCATCTCATCGCGCGCGGCGAAAGCCGCATTGCCTTCGAAGAAGGAATAGCAATGGGGGCCTGCGACCATCTCTACGCCGAGGTCACGGCAGCGGGCCTCCAGCAACCCGCCGGTGCCGCAATCGGCATAGACGACGAAGATCGACGCGTAGTCGGCGCGGTGCTTCTCGACGGCTGCCGTCACCGCCTCGGTGATCCGCTCGGGGTAGAGGTGGAGGTTTGCAGGCAGGCAGGTCAGGTCGAGATGATCCCAGTGGTTCGCTGCCTTGAGATCAAGGATCTCGCGCGCCAGCGCCCCGCAGGCGATAAGAAGGACGCGGCCCGTTTGCGCGGGCGGAAGCCCGTCGCTGGTCAGGCTCTCGTCCGAAGGGATCATCCCTTGCGGCCTTTCAGATGTGCCAGAACGGCTGCCGCGAGCAGCACCGGCCCGGCGGCGGCAAACAGAACCGAACGACCATCACCCGCCATCTGGAAGGCGAACCAGATCGTTACCGCCGCGACGAAGATCACGGACATGACGAGGAAAGCGGTTTTCAGCGCGGTCATTTCAGCCTCCTTGCCTGCATCTGGGGCGCGGCGAGCCTAACCGCAAGCGCCCGTCCGCGCAAAGAAAAACCCCGGGGAGCCGCGCCCCTCGGGGTAAGGATCGGGAGCGAACCCGCCAGCCGCTGAATTACTCAGGTCAGCTGGTTATGTTTGCGGCGCGACATAAGGTCCTTGGCGGTCTGCACTGCCACGGCCGCGTCGCGGCAATAGGCATCGGCGCCGATCGCCTTGCCGAATTCCTCGTTCAGGGGGGCCCCGCCGACCAGCACGATATAATCGTCGCGCATGCCCTTTTCCTTCAGCGTGTCGATCACGACCTTCATGTAAGGCATGGTGGTGGTGAGAAGGGCGGACATGCCGAGGATGTCGGCATCCTCGCGCTCCAGCGCCTCGACATATTTCTCGACCGGGTTGTTGATGCCAAGATCCACGACCTCGAAGCCTGCGCCTTCCATCATCATGCCGACAAGGTTCTTGCCGATATCGTGGATGTCGCCCTTGACGGTGCCGATCACCATCTTGCCTACTTTCGGGGCGCCGGTCTCGGCCAGAAGCGGCTTCAGGATCGCCATGCCGGCCTTCATCGCGTTGGCGGCCAACAGCACTTCCGGAACGAAGAGGATGCCGTCGCGGAAGTCGGCGCCGACGATGGTCATGCCGGCGACGAGTGCCTTGGTGAGCACATCATAGGGCGCCCAACCGCGGTCCAGAAGGATGCGCACGCCCTCTTCGATCTCTTCCTTGAGACCGTCGTAGAGGTCATCGTGCATCTGAAGCACAAGCTCCTCGTCGTCGAGCTCGGAAAGAATGATGTCGCCTTCATCGGCCATGGCATGTCTCCTGACGGTCCTTGCGACGTAATTACGAGGCGGGGGGGAAGTCAACTTGGCGATTTGCGACCTCGGCGCGTCGGAAGGCGACCGGCGGGTCTCGGCGGTGTCGGACATGGATCGAGGGCAGTGGATTATGTTCATGTTATGTTCTAGTCTTGCGGGATGATCAGGACCAAGTCTTCTCTCCCGTCGGATCCTCTTACGACCGCCGATCCAGCACTCAGGGTCCGGGCACGCGGGGCCGCGACCAACGATGCGGGCCGGTTTGAGCCCTATGCGCGGGCGCCTGCTGACGACGGCTGGGACATGCCAGAGGAGGAGCGGCTTCTGAGGACCGAGGTGAGCGAGGAGCGGCCGCGGTCGATGCTGAATTTCGTCGCTTCGCCCGATCTGCCATTCGACCGGACGATCAACCCCTATCGGGGCTGCGAACATGGCTGCTCCTATTGTTTCGCACGGCCGACGCACGCCTTTCTCGGCCTGTCGCCGGGGCTCGATTTCGAGACGAAGCTCGTCGCCCGGCCCGGCGCGACGGCGGTGCTGGCGCGCGAAATCGGTCGCAAGGGTTATAAGGTGGCGCCGATCGCCATCGGCACCAATACCGATCCCTATCAGCCGATCGAGGCGCGCTACCGGATCATGCGGGAGGTCCTGAAGCTTCTGTCGGACTGGAATCATCCGGTGGCGATCGTGACCAAGGGCGCGCTTATCGAGCGTGACATCGACCTTCTCGCCGACATGGCGCGGCGCGGGCTGGCGCAGGTCGGCATATCCGTCACCACGCTCGATCCCGGTCTGTCGCGGCGGATGGAGCCGCGCGCGCCCGCGCCTGCCCGGCGCTTGCAGGCGATCCGGTCGCTCAGCGATGCGGGCGTGCCCGTGCGGGTCATGGCCTCGCCGATGATCCCGGCGCTGAACGACCATGAGATGGAGGCGATCCTGCAGGCGGGCGCTGACGCGGGCGCGCGGGCGTCAAGCTGGATCCTCTTGCGCTTGCCGCTGGAGGTGTCGCCTCTGTTCCGCGACTGGCTGGCGCGGGCGGAGCCGGGGCGGGCGGCCCATGTGATGAACCTCCTGCGCGAGATGCGGGGCGGGGCAGATTACGACGCCGACTGGGGCAAACGGATGCGGGGGGAGGGGACCTATGCCGACCTCCTGGCGCGACGCTTCCAGATCGCGGCCCGCCGCTGCGGGCTTGACGGGCGGCTGCCGCCGCTCGATTGCGGCGCCTTCCGGCGGCCCCTGGCACGTGATGGGCAACTCGCGCTGTTCGAGGGACTCTGACAGCGCTTGTTGCCAAGCGCCGGCCCGAGCTGCCTGCGCCCTGGCGCGGGCGGCGAGAGATGGCGTGCCGCGCGCTTCCGCGCGCGGCTCCGCCGGATCACCGCTGATCGAAAGTCAGCCTTCGGGCGCTTGGCGCAGGATGGCGAGCGCCTCGGCATGGATCGCATGGTTGGCGGCGGCAAGGACGCGGCCGCCGTGATGGGCAGGTCGGCCCTGCCAGTCGGTCACGATCCCGCCTGCCGCCTCGATCACTGCGATCGGTGCCTGGATATCATAGGCTTGCAGGCCCGCCTCGACTACAAGGTCGATCTGGCCCGCGGCGATCAGGCCATAGGCATAGCAATCGGTGCCATAGCGGGTGAGGCGTACCTGTCCCGCAACCCGGTGAAAAGCGGCGCGTTCGATGTCGCTCCCAACCTCGGGGAAGGTCGAGAAAAGGATCGCCTCGCCCAGAGGGCGGTATTCCCGCGTCTTCAGGGCGCTCATGCCGCGCGGGCCGGTCAGGTCGGCCCGACCGAGACCACCCACGAACCGCTCGCCGATATGGGGCTGGTCAATGATCCCAAGGATCGGGCCATTGCCGCTATCCACGGCGATCAGCACGCCCCAGGTGGGTGCGCCCGACAGGAAGGCGCGGGTGCCGTCGATCGGGTCGAGAACCCAGGTCAGTCCGGACGTCCCCGGTTTTGCGTCGAATTCTTCGCCAAGGATCGCATCCTCGGGCCGCAGGTCGGCCAGTATCGCGCGCATCCGCGCCTCGGAGGCGCGGTCGGCGAGCGTCACCGGATCGAAGCTCGAGGCATGCTTGTTCTCGGCCGAAAGATCCGGTCTGCGGAAATAGGCAAGCGTCTCTTCGCGCGCGGCATCCGCCAGGGCGTGCGCCGCGCCGAGAAGCTCTTCCACCAATCTGTCCGACATCCCCATGCCGCGCCTCCGTATCGTGCCCCGGAGGCATAGGCCGCGCGCTTCGTGCCGGTCAAGCAGGTGCTAAATTCACCGCGCCTCTCCGGCTTCCCCTTGCAGTCAGGCGGCGTCCGACAGGACCTTTGCCAGATCGAACAGGCGGCGGCGCTGCGCCTCGGGGATCGCGTAGTAGGACCGCACTAGCATCAGCGCTTCCTTGTCGGCGAGGATGTCGCCCATCTGTTCGTCGATCACCGGCGCCTCGGCACCCAGGCCCTCGAAGAAGAAGCTGATCGACACGCCGAGCGCATCGGCGATGTCCCACAGCCGCGAAGCGGAAATCCGGTTCATGCCGGTTTCATATTTCTGGATCTGCTGGAACTTGATGCCCACCTTGTCGGCCAGCTGCTGCTGGGTCATGCCGATCATCCAGCGACGATGGCGAACCCGCTTGCCGACATGCACATCTACAGGGTGTTTCATAGTGCTCTCCAACTCTCTAACAGCGAACGGCGCGGCGGCGCCAATATGATCAATTCGTCATATTGTAATACAAGAAATAGGTGTTTCAGGGAATTCAAAAGTCGGCCAGGTTGCCGTGATTGAGCCTATACAAAAGTACAGCTCGCCGTTTGCGGACTGCACAACAAAAATTTTCACCGCAGGTTGTAGTCGCGATTTGCATTGCAAAATACAACAAAGCAGCGGTCAACCTTTGCTGTTTGCAAGCAAACAGTCTTATTTGTTGCTTGCGGGCGGTTTGACGCCTAGGAGAGGGCCCCAGCCAGCCCAACCGGAACCGTCATATGCGTTCTCTCCTCGTCTCACGCCTCGGCGAATCGCCCATCATGACCGATCTTCCGACGCCCGAGCCCGGGCCGGGCGAGGTCAGGCTGCGCATAGCCGCCTGCGGGTTGAACTTCGCTGATCTCCTGATGATCGAGGGGCGCTATCAGGAAAAGCCCGCCTTGCCCTATGTCCCCGGAATGGAGATCGCCGGTACCGTGGACAGGTTGGGGCCGGGCGTGACGGGTCTTGCGCCGGGCGCGCGGGTCGCGGTGATTGCGGGGCAGGGTGGTCTCGCCGAGACGGGATGTTTCGCGGCCGACCGCTGCATTCCCTTGCCTGAAGCGATGCCGTTTGAAACGGCTGCGGCCTTCCCGATTGCCTATGGCACCAGCCATCTGGCGCTCGACCGGCGGGCGGTGCTCAGGCCGGGCGAGACGCTTCTGGTGACCGGTGCGGCCGGCGGGGTCGGGCTGACGGCGGTCGAGATCGGCAAGCTGATGGGCGCGCGCGTGATCGCCGTGGCGCGCGGTGCCGACAAACTCGCGGTCGCGGCCGCGGCCGGGGCGGATCACCTGATCGACAGCGGCAGCGCCGACCTGAAGGCAGAGCTGAAGGCACTCGGCGGTGTCGACGTCGCCTATGAAACGATCGGCGGCGATATTTTCGAGGCGGCCATGGGCGCCATGCGGCCCGAGGGGCGGATGCTCGCCATCGGCTTTGCCGGCGGCACCGTGCCGCAGGTCGCGACGAACCGGCTTTTGGTGAAAAACCTTTCGGTCATAGGGCTTTACTGGGGCGGGTATCTGAATTTCCGGCCCGAGGTGCTGCGCGACAGTCTCGCGCAGCTTTTCGCCTGGTATGGCGCGGGGCGGCTGAAGCCGCATGTCAGCCATGTGCTGCCGCTGTCACAGGCCGATCAGGCGCTTGCTCTCTTGAGGGAGCGCAGATCGACCGGCAAGGTGGTGGTACGCTGCGGCGCGTCCGAATAGGCGGCGCGGATCTGGGTCTTCAGATCCTCGATGATCGGTCCCTTCTGCAGGCCGCTGTCGTAAAGGCAAATCCAAAGGCTGCCGAGCGCGGGCAGGTCTGAATGGGCAGGGATCGCGCAGGTCGAACCCGGGCTCCAGCCCCTCAGCCGGGCGGTCAGCGCGAGGTCGGCGGCGATCATTGCCTGGACCGCTTCGTTCGAACGGCCGAAGAAGCCCATCTCCCAGGGAATCCCGGCGGCATCGAGCCGTTCGAGCGCGATGGCGCGGAACTTGCAGCTTTCCTCGAAGCCCAGCCGCACCGGGCGGTTCTGCCAGGCGGTTCCGCCGGGCGCGCCGACCCAGATCAGATCGTGGCATGAAAGTTTCTCGCCGCCCGCGCCAGGTTCTTCCTCGGTCGTCAGGATCAGGTCCAGTTCGCCGCGCGCGAACTGCTCCTTCATCGTGGTGGTAAAGGCCGAGGTGAGGTTGATCCTGAGACGCGGATAGCGTGCCGCCATCACCTTCAGGATTTCCGGGATCGCAGGATAGACGATGTCATGGGGCACGCCGACGCGCAGTTCGCTGACCAGAGAGGTGCTTTGCAGGCGCGCCAGAACCTCGTCGTTCAGATCAAGCATGCGGCGCGCATAGGCCAGAAGCTGCTCGCCCTCGGGCGTTAACGACAGACGCCGAGCGGTTCGGAAGAAGAGCGACAGGCCGAGGCTCTCCTCCAGCCGCTTGATCTGCATCGAGACGGCCGATTGTGTGAGATTGAGAAGGGCCGAGGCCCGGGTCACGCCACCGACATCGGCGGTGACCAGAAAAGCGCGCAGCGCCGTCAGGTCGAGATTGCGAGCCATATCATGATCCGTGATGTCTTATCGAAAGTAAATTCATGGGTGGAATGTATGGCATCTGCAGGTGAACATCAACAGATTTGATCCACGACACGATCTTGATCAGCTGATGACATGAAAGGAGACTGAAATGCCTGACCATACTTCCTACCTCGCGCGTCTTCCGGACTTTCTGGTGCTGACCCCACGCCGCATGGCGCGCGCTCTAGCCCGTGCGATCGCACTGTCCCGCCAACGCCGGGTGCTGAAGGATCTGGAAGCTCACAGGCTCGCCGATCTGGGCCTTGATCCCAATGTGGTGGCACGCGAAGTGGCGCGCCGGGCATGGGATGCGCCGGACCACTGGCAGAAATAGGTCCGCAACCGCAGTCGGAAATCCTTGAAATCACGCGGGACGCGCCCAATATGGAAGGGCAACCCCGCGCGTCTTCGTCGTCGCGGGCAAGAAACGGTTCCGAGGAGGGAAAGATGGCCGACTACCAGACCATCAACTACGGCCGCAGCGCCACCAGCGCCGCCGCCATCGACGAGGGCCTGAAGGCCCATATGAACAAGGTCTACGGGCTGATGTCCGTGGCCATGGTGCTGACCGGGCTTGTCGCCTGGGCGGTTGGCACGAACGAGCAGCTTCTGATGGCGATCTTCGGCTCGCCCCTGAAATGGGTGGTGATGTTCGCGCCGCTTGCCGTGGTCTTTGCCTTCGGCGCGACGCTGCACCGCATGTCGTCGGCCACCGCACAATTGGTGTTCTATGGCTTCGCGGCACTCATGGGTCTTTCGATCAGCTATATCTTCGCCGTCTATACCGGCGTGTCGATCGCACAGACCTTCCTCGTCACCGCGATCGCGTTCGCCGGCCTGTCGCTTTACGGCTACACGACCAAGCGTGACCTGTCGGGCTTCGGCACCTTCCTGATGATGGGCCTGATCGGCCTGATCGTCGCCTCGCTGGTGAACCTGTTCCTCGCCTCGGGCGCGCTCGCCTTTGCGATTTCGGTTGTGGGCGTCCTGATCTTCGCGGGCCTCACCGCCTTCGATACCCAAGCGATCAAGAATACCTATATCGCCCATGCGCAGTCGGGCGATCAGGAATGGCTCGCGAAGTCGGCGATCATGGGGGCGCTGAACCTCTATCTCGACTTCCTGAACATGTTCATGTTCCTCCTGCAGTTTCTCGGCAACCGGGAATAACCCCGCAGCCCATCGATCAAGACCAGCGCCGGGCTTTTGCCCGGCGTTTTCGTTTCGGATGACGGGCCTTGTCAGGGATGTCGTCGTCCTGTCTTGTGAAATGGTAAACAATCGGGCTGTCGCGCTTGACGAGGCGAGTGAGCGGGAGAACGGTCGGATATTCGCCGATGCGTGCGCGGCGCCTACTGGGGGGGGCGATCTTGGAAAGATTTCTGTTCGGAAAGGTTCCGGCCTGGGTGGTATTGCTGCTTGCTCTTGTCGGGGCGGGCGCTGCGATTTTTGCCGCAGATATTGCAGTACGTGAGGGCGCAGCCCGTGCGACTTTTCATCCCAGCAAGTCGCGTGTCCGCGCTGCGGCCTACTCGGTCGCGAGCTTTCCCTCCACGATGCGCGAGGTTCTGTTTCCGGAAGCCGAGCCCCGTGGCGCGGATCAGGGCCATCGGCTGGCTGCTCGCCCGGCGGGCTGGACGGTTTACGGCAAGGGCGCCCCGCCGCCCGGCTATCTTCTCTTGTCGCGCATCGACGGGGATGCAGACAAATCGGTGGTCGAGCTTGTGGACCTGAAGGACTTCTCGGTCCTTTACCGCTGGGAACCGGTTCCGGAACTGCTGATGGAAGGCGCGCCGACGGTTTCCAAGATCGTGCCCTATACCCAGTGGGCCAACCGGCGCTATCGCGCGCTGCATCCTCTTCTCATGCCTGACGGGTCTTTGGTGTTCGGCGGGCAGTTCTCTCCGCTCTTCCGGCTGTCAGCTTGCGGCGACATGGTCTGGCGGCAAGATAGCGTGACCTTCCATCATTCGGTGACGGTCGATGCCGAGGGCGGCTTCTGGGGTCCGACCTTCATCGAGCCGTCGCAGGTTTCGACATTGGAGACTTTCCGGGAGGATGCGCTGACCCGTGTTGATGCGAACGGCCAGATCACGATGCAGCGTTCGCTGGCCGACATCCTGATCCGGCACGGTCATTCCTATATCATATACCAGTATTTCAATGACGATCCGCTGCATACCAATGATATCGAACCGGTGTTCGAAGATGGTCCCTACTGGAAGAAGGGCGATCTGTTCGTCTCGATGCGCCATCCCTCGGTCGCGATGCTTTACCGGCCCTCGACCGACGAGATTGTCTGGTTCAAGCAGGGGCCGTGGCTGGGCCAGCATGACATCGACATCATCGACGATCATACGATCGCGATCTTCAACAACAATTACGGCGATCGGGGCCGGGGCGGCGAGATCTTCGGCAATACGGATGTGATGTTTTACGATTTTGCTACCGACCAGGTGACGCGCCCTTACGAAAAGGCGATGGGCGCGGATCTCGGCGATGTCCCGGTGCTGGCGGTTTCGAACGGCCTGATGGATTTCGCGCCCTCGGGCCATATGTTTGTCGAGGAGGATACGTCAGGGCGCATCCTTGTCTATGCTCCCGATCGCACGCTTTGGGCCGAATATATCAACCGCTCGGCCAAGGGCGTTCCCTTCCGCATGTCCTGGAGCCGCTATGTCCCGGCCGACACGGCCGATGCGGCGTTGCAGGCAATCTCGGCGTGCGACGGCCGCAAGTCGGTGCTGATCGGCGGTTCCGGCAACTGAGAAACGGCCGCGTGCCTCAAAGTCAAAGGGCCGCACCTTTCGGTGCGGCCCTATCAGTTTCGTCAGGCGGCGATCTTACTTGATCTTGCCTTCCTTGTATTCGACATGCTCCCGCTTCACGGGATCGTATTTCTTCACGACCATCTTTTCGGTCATGGTGCGGGCATTCTTCTTGGTCACATAGAAGTGCCCGGTGCCCGCCGTCGAGTTCAGACGGATCTTGATCGTCGTCGGCTTCGCCATTTCTTGTCTCCATAGTCCCGGGGGGCCCAAACAGAACGGACGGCCGCCGGTGAAATCCTTGAAGCCCGCCTTTTACGGATGCGCCGGGCAGAGTCAACAGCCAAACGACGCAGAGATGCACCGCGCGGAGCTTTGACGCAACGGCTCTGCTCAGGTATCAAGGCCGGGCGTCCGAGTCCTTCAGCTCCCTTCTGTCGGCCGCATCCCGATGACACCGAAGGGGGTGTTGGAAAGGGATAGGGATGCAAGGATTCCTGATCAGGAACGCCGATTGGGTCGTGACCATGGACGGGTCGCGGCGGGAACTCGCGGGCGCTGATATCATCGTGCGCTGCGGCAAGATCGTTTCGGTGGGGCAGGGGCTCCACGCCCCGGCGGCCGAGGTGATCGACGCACGGGGCTGTGTGGTGACCCCGGGCCTCGTGAACACCCACCACCACCTCTACCAGTCGATGACGCGGGCGGTGCCCGGCGGGCAGGATGCGCTTCTCTTCGGCTGGCTGAAGACGCTCTACCCGATCTGGGGGCGCATGGGGTCAGAGGAATTGCGGGTGTCCGCACTGACCGGTCTGGCGGAACTGGCGCTGTCGGGCTGTACGCTGACCTCCGACCACCTCTACCTCTTCCCGAACGGCGGCACGCTCGACGATACGATTGACGCGGCGCGCGAGATCGGGCTGAGGTTTCACCCGACGCGCGGCGCCATGTCGATCGGCGAAAGCGCGGGCGGGTTGCCGCCCGATGCGCTGGTCGAAGGGGAAGAGGCGATCTTGCGTGACATGGTGCGTGTCGTGGACCGGTTCCACGATCCGGCCGAAGGCGCGATGGTGCGCGTGGGCCTCGCGCCCTGCTCGCCCTTTTCTGTCAGTCGCGACCTGATGCGTGAAGCCGCGATCCTTGCCCGTGACAAGGGCGTGATGCTGCACACGCATCTGGCCGAGAATGACGAGGATATTGCCTATTCTCTCGCGAACTTCGGCTGCCGGCCCGGTCAGTATGCCGAAGACCTCGGCTGGACCGGCGACGATGTCTGGCACGCCCACTGCGTGAAGCTCGATACCTCCGAGATCGGATTGTTCGCCCGCACGCGTACCGGCGTTGCCCATTGCCCCTGTTCGAACTGCCGTCTCGGATCAGGGATCGCACCAGTCCGTGCGATGCGTGACGCAGGGGTCAAGGTCGGGCTTGGCGTCGACGGCTCGGCCTCGAACGACGCGGGCAATCTGGTGACCGAGGCGCGGATGGCGATGCTGCTGCAGCGCGTTGCCAATGGCGCCGACGCGGTGAGCGCGCGCGAGGCGTTGGAGATTGCGACCCTCGGCGGCGCGCAGGTGCTGGGGCGGACTGACTGCGGATCGTTGGAGCCCGGCAAGCGGGCCGACATCGCCATCTGGGACATGCGCGGCATCGAGGCAGCGGGCGCCTGGGACCCGGTCGCGGCCTTGATGCTCTGCGGCCCCACCCGGGTCCGGCACCTGCTGGTCGATGGGCGCCAGGTGGTGCGCGAGGGCCGGGTGACGACCATCGACCTGCCGCGCGTGATCGAGGATCAGAACCGAATGGCACGGCGCCTCGCGGGCTGAGCGGCCGGTCTGACCCGCCTGAGCTTGCTTCACGGCGACGCATCGCGCAGGCTGCCTGTCAAAGGCAGGTGCAGTCATGGACACGGACGTAGTTGTTGTCGGCGCGGGCGCCGCTGGAATTGGGGCGGGGCTGGAGCTTCAGTCCCGCGGCCGGTCCTTCGTGATACTGGAGGCCGCGGACCGGATCGGGGGGCGGGCCTTCACCGACGCCCAGTCTCTGCCCGGTGCATGGGATCACGGCTGCCACTGGCTGCACAGCGCCGACATCAATCCTTTGGTCCCCTGGGCCGACCGGTTCGGCGCCGATGTCGGGCGCGAGCAGGTGGCCTTCTCGACCGCGCAATGGCGCGGCGGGCGCTGGCTGGACGCGGCCGAGGAGGCGGCGGCGGACCTCCAGCTCGAAGAGGGGTTCGCGGCGGTCTATGCGGCGGGGACGGAGTCCCCCGACCGGTCGCTTGGCGAGGCACTTGCCGCGCGGGGCATGGAGGATCCGTTCCTGCGCTCGGTCATGACCTATATGGCCTGCGACGATCCGGAACAGGTCTCGGCGCAGGGCTATGCGGCCTATGAGGATACTGGCGTGAACTGGCCCGTCCGCTCCGGCCTCGGCGCGCTGATCGCGCGCATGGCTGAAGGGCTGCCGGTCCGGCTGAACGCGCCCGTCACCGCCATCGCCGAGCGGCCCGGCGGGGTCAGGGTCGAGGGGCCGGGCGGCGCGATCGATGCACGGGCGGCGATCGTCACCGTTTCGACCAATGTACTTCTGTCGGGCGCAATCTCGCTTCCCAAGGGCCCGGCGCGCGATCTGCTGGACGAGATGGCCCATGTGCCGTGCGGCAGCTATGAGAAGGTGGCGCTGGCGCTTGATCGTCTGCCGGAAGAGCTGATCGGGCGCACGGGTCTTGCCGTCGACATGGGCGCGGACCGGTTTCTGCCCTGGGTTCAGGTGGTCGAGGGAGCAGCGCCGATGCTAATCCTGCATCTGGCCGGAAGCCATGTGCGCGATCTTGTGGCGGCGGGCGAAGCTGCGATGAAGGATGAGGCGCGCAGCGCGCTTGAACGGGCCTTCGGCTCCACTATCCGCGAGCGGATCACCGGCGCGGCGGTGACGGGCTGGCAGTCAAACCCACTCACCCGCGGCGCCTATAGCTATGCTGTGTCGGGCAAGGCGTCGTCGCGCGCCCGGATGATCGCCGCCGACACCGGCCGCATCGCCTTTGCAGGCGAAGCCTTCTCGCCGCGCGCGCAGGCGACGGCCCATGGCGCCTATCAGAGCGGGCGGGATGTCGCCGCTCGGCTGCTTGCAATGTTAGGCTGACGGCTCGTGGCAGAACGCTTGGCCGCGCATCGCACCCTTGCGCCTGTTCATCGCGGTAGGGTCGTCAGCGATGAAGCCTGTCAGGGCTGAAGAGCGGCTGGTTTGCCGCCCACCCAGACGGCCTTTGTCGACCGGTCGTCACCCATCATGATCGTCGGGAAGAGGGCTTCCCAGATGTCCTTAGCGCGCGCGGAACGCTGCGATATGGCCGGCGTCGAGGCAAGGTCGATCACCACGATGTCGGCTTCCATCCCCTGTGCGAGATTGCCGATCAGGTGATCGGCCCTGAGCGCGCGGGCAGAGCCTTGCGTGGCCAGCCACCAGAGTTGCGATGGGTGCAGCGGCGTGCCGCGCAGCTGGCCCACTTCATAGGCAGCGGCCATGGTCCGCAGCATCGAGAATGATGACCCGCCGCCGGTGTCGGTGGCGAGCCCGACGCGGATGCCCTTCTGCGCCATGGCCATGGTCGGGAAGAGGCCCGAGCCGATGAAGGTGTTCGAGGTCGGACAATGGACAAGCGCCGCGCCGGTTTCGCGGATGCGGGCGATCTCTCGCTCGGTGAGATAAATCGCATGGCCGAAGAGCGCGCCTTCGCGCAAAAGTCCCTGCACCTCGTATGTGTCGAGATAATCGCGTGACTGGGGGAAGAGTGACTTGACCCACTCGACCTCGTCGGTCTGTTCGCTGAGGTGGGTCTGCATCAGGCAGTCGGGATATTCGCGCCAGAGCGCGCCCATAGCCATCAACTGTTCGGGTGTCGAGGTGGGCGAGAAGCGGGGCGTGATGACATAGGACAGCCGGTCCTGCCCGTGCCATTTCTCCAGAAGCGCCTTGCTTTGGTCATAGCCGGTCTGCGGTGTGTCACGCAGCCCTTCGGGCGCGTTCCGGTCCATGCAGGTCTTGCCCGCATAGGCGCGCAGGCCCCGCGCCTGGGCCGTTTCAAAGAAGGCGTCCACGCTTTCGGGATGGATGGTCGCATAGGAGCAGACCGTCGTCGTGCCGTTGGCGAGCGTCAGGTCGAAATAGCGGTTCGCGATCTCGGACGCGTAGGCTTTGTCGGCGAACTTCATCTCTTCGGGGAAGGTGTAGCTGTTCAGCCAGTCGATCAGCCGTTTGCCCCAGGAGGCGATCATCGCGGTCTGGGGGTAGTGAACATGAGCATCGACGAACCCTGCCGAGATCAGCGCCTGACCGTAATCATGGACACGCGCCTCAGGGTGGCTGCGGCGCAGATCGTCTGCCTCGCCGACTGCGATGATCTTGCCGGCATCGACCAGAACGCCTCCGCGCGCCGAATGGCGTGCGGCCTCCGGCCCCTCGGTCATCGGATCGCCCGCGAAGGCAAGTGTCTGTCCCAGCAGAAGATCGGCCATTCCCAGCCCTTTGCATTTCCGTTGCTTTCGCAGTCTAAGGCCAAGCCGGGCCTGAGGGAATCCGCCCTTTGCCCCTGTTTCTTTGAAAGTGCTTCCGATAAGGTCGCGGTAATTCGGCGGGGGATGGATGAGCCTGGACGAGCATCAGAAAGGCCCGGCGGTCGAGGACCGCGAGGAGGAGGATTATGCGCTCGACCCCGAGACGGTCGAGGCGATCCTTGATGCGGTCGAGGCGGGTGATGCGGCGGCCATCGAAGGGCTGATGGAACCCCTGCATGCCGCCGATATTGCTGACCTTTTTGAACAGATCGGGTCTGGCGAACGGGCGCAGCTTCTGTCGCTCTGGTCGCGTGGCATCGACGGCGAGATCCTGTCGGAGCTTGACGAGGCGATCCGTGAGGAAGTGATCGCGGCCCTGCCGCACGAGGTCCTGACCGAGGCGGTCCGCGAACTCGACAGCGACGATGTCGTCGACCTGATCGAGGATCTGGAAGAGCCGCAGCAGGAACGCATTCTCGAGGCGCTGGAAGACAGCGACCGGGCGGCGGTCGAGCAATCACTGACCTATCCGGAATATTCTGCCGGCCGCCTCATGCAGCGCGAGGTGGTGACCGCGCCCGAGGACTGGACGGTCGGCCAGGCCATCGACTTCCTGCGCGGCGAGGCGGAACTGCCGGACCAGTTCTATCATGTGATCCTCGTCGATCCTCGCTGGCATCCGACCGGCTATGTGACGCTCGGCAAGATCCTGTCGTCGAAACGTGCGACGCCGATGAAGGAGATTGTCGAGGACAGTTTCCGCACCATTTCGGTGATGGAGGACGAGGGCGACGTCGCCTATGCCTTCAATCAGTATCACCTGATCTCGGCGCCGGTCGTTGATGAGCATGAACGGCTGGTCGGCGTCATCACCATCGACGATGCGATGGCGGTTCTGGACGAGGAGCACGAGGAAGATGTGCTGCTCTTGGCTGGCGTGGGCGAGGAAAGCTCGATCTCGGACGGCGTGGTCGAGACCTTGCGCCAGCGGGTGCCCTGGCTTCTGATCAACCTTCTGACCGCCAACATTGCCGCCCTCGTCATCGCGCAGTTTTCCGGAACGATCGAGGCCTTGGTGGCGCTTGCCGCGCTGATGCCGGTCGTGGCCTCGATGGGCGGCACGGCGGCAACCCAGTCGCTGACCGTCGCGGTTCGGGCACTGGCGACCAAGGACCTTACCGGTGCCAATGCCGCACGCGTCGTCCGGCGCGAGGCGGTCGTGGGCATGCTGAACGGCCTCATTTTCGCGGGCGTGATGGGTGTGGTCGGCTATGCGATCTATGGATCGTGGATGCTGGGCGGTGTTGTCGGTGCCGCGATGATCATCAATCAGCTGGTCGCGGCGCTTGCGGGCGTTCTTGTGCCGCTTACGCTTGAGAAGTTTGATTTCGATCCTGCTTTGGCATCGGGGACATTCGTGACCACCACGACGGATGTCGTGGGGTTCTTCACCTTCCTCGGACTGGCGAGCCTGATCCTGCTATGACTCTGACGGACATCAAGACAGCCGCGCGAAACGAGGCTTTCGCGCGGCGCAAGGTCGCCTTCGCGGCGCGGTTGCCTAGCGATGCGGTCCTTCTGACCGATGTGCTTCAGGCCCATCGCGGCAAGGTACTGTCGGGTTACATGCCGATGCGGACCGAAATCGACTGCCTGCCCGCCATGTCCGCCCATCACGCAGCGGGCGGACGGGTCGCGGTGCCGGTCATCCCCGGTGCGGCGCAGCCCTTGCGCTTCCACCAATGGACCCCCGGCGCCCGCATGGTCGAAGGGGCCTTCAAGGCGCTGATCCCGGAGGGCGGGGTGGAACTCGTTCCCGCAGTGCTGATCGTGCCCCTCCTGGCCTTCGACCGGCGCGGCTACCGGCTGGGCTATGGCGGTGGTTTCTACGACCGGACGCTGGAAGGACTGCGCGCGCGCGGTCCTGTCACCGCCATCGGCTTCGCTTTCGCGGCGCAGGAGGTGGGCGTGGTGCCGACCGAGCCGACGGATCAAAAGCTCGACCTGATCGTGACCGAGACCGAAGTCATCGCCGTGACTGGCGGCTGACCAATCTGCGATGACGCCTGCGAGGGCAGAAGAGCGGCCGGGACCTGCTCGCCGTCAGGCACGGCGGCGGAGCCGCAGCGCGCCGAGGCCGAACCCGGCCGCGACGAGCATGAGGCCCGACGCGGGCAGCGGCACCGCCGAAGGTCCGTTCAGCGTCACATAATCAAGGTCCAGATGCCCGCAGGGCGCGCCACAGGAGGCACTGTTGGTTGGATAGATCAGCTCGATCCGCAACGAGGTAAGGCCCGAGAAGGCGGGTCCCAGCGTGAAGGTCTGGGTCGCACCGAAGACGTCGCTCAGGATGAAGCCCGCCATGCTGACGACCGACGATCCGTTGAAGCCGGTGACGATCAGATTGTCCGACAGTGGCCCGGGAGGGTCCCAGAAATCGTAACCGAGCGACGTGAGCGAGAACTCCACCGCATCGAAGAGGCCGCCCATCGTGAAGTCGATCCCGTAGGCAAGGCCGGTACCGGAATCATCGAGATGGGCAAAACCGGGAGTACCCTCATAAGCAAGGGCGCCGCCGAGCGCGGTCGCGACGATACCGTTTTCGCTGTAACTGCCGAGCTGCGCGCCCTCGTCGGGCAATGTAACGAAATTCATCGTCGCGGCCGAAGCGCCAAGCGCGCTCATCGCAACAAACAGACCAGCCTGAACAAGGCGTCCCACAGCGCTCATTACCCCTCCCACCGGGCCCTTGGCCCGCAACAACCCAATCGTAGGCTAGGCGGCGGCGAAACCTCGCGTCAACCTTTTTGCAATCGACAGGCGAAATCCCGCCAGAGACCGTGCTTTTCGCGCCGGTTTCGGGGGCTTGCGCTGGCCCGGTTGGACGCATAGGCAGGACATATGCGCATTCTGTTTCTTGGCGATGTGATGGGCCGGACCGGCCGCAAGGCGATCACCGATCGGCTGCCCGGCCTGCGCTCCGACTGGCGGCTCGATTTCGTGGTGGTGAATGGCGAGAATGCGACCGGCGGTGCCGGGATCACGCCCGACCATGCCAAGAGCCTACTGGCGGCGGGCGTGGATTGTCTGACCCTTGGTGATCACGCGTTCGATCAGAAGGACATGCTGTCCTACATCGAAAGCGAGCCGCGCATACTCCGGCCCCTGAACTACGCCAAGAACGCGCCCGGGCGCGGCGCGCGGCTGTTCGATGCGCCGGGCGGGCGCAAGGTACTTGTGGCGCAGGCGCTGGGGCAGGTCTTCATGAAACGGCCCTTCGACGATCCCTTCTCGGCCATCGATACCGTGCTGAAGGCCCATCCTCTGGGCGGGCTTGCGCAGGCGGTGGTGATCGACATCCATGCCGAAGCCACAAGCGAGAAGATGGGTATGGGCCATTGGTGCGACGGGCGGGCAAGCCTTGTGGTCGGCACCCACACCCATGTGCCGACCGCCGACGCACAGATCCTCACCAGCGGTACCGCCTATCTGACCGATGCCGGCATGTGCGGCGACTACGATTCGGTCATCGGCATGCAGAAGCTGGAGCCGATGCGGCGCTTCGTGACCGGCATGGGCAAGGAGCGCTTCACTCCGGCCGAGGGCGAGGCGACGCTTTCGGGCGTTTTCGTCGAAACGGACGACCGTTCCGGCAAAGCCACCAAGGTCAGGATGATCCGTTTGGGCGGGCGTCTCTCGCCCGCGATGCCGGACTGAGAATCCCCGGGATTGCCGGACTATCGTTGCGCCGGATCTGCGCCGCGCAGTCCGCTAAAGCCTTGTGACAGGCTCAGAAAGCTTGATCGGGGGCGCCGGGCGTGCGATGGCTCGGCCCGATGGGGCCCGCAAGCGGCTCCGCGCTGGGGATAGAATGCTGCCTTTCGAATTTCTGGACACGGTGCAGGCCTGGCTCGCGCTCGGGATCGTCGCGGTGATGTTCGCGCTCTTCCTCAGCGAGAAGTTCGCGCCAGAAGTGGTGGCGATGGCGGGGGCGGCGCTGATGATCGTCCTCGGCATCCTGCCGATCGACGAGGCGACGAAAACCCTGTCGAATTCCGCGCCCTGGACCATCGCCTTCATGTTCATGCTCATGGGGGCGCTGATGCGCACCGGTGCGCTTCAGGCGATCACCAATATCGCCGAGCGCCATGTCGAGGATCATCCGGCACGGACCATCGTCCTCCTCTATCTCGTAGTGATCGTCGGCTCGGCCTTCATGAACAACACTCCCGTGGTGGCGGTGATGATCCCGATCTTCATGCAGGTGGCAAAGAAGCTCGGGGTTTCGCCCTCGCGCTTCCTGATGCCGCTATCCTATTTCACTGTGCTCGGCGGCATGATCACCCTCATCGGCACATCGACCAACATCCTTGTGGACGGCGTTGTGCAGAAGCAGGGGATGACCCCCTTCTCGATATTCGAGATCGCGCCGGTGGGTCTGGCTGTAACGCTGGTCGGCGCGATTTTCATGGCAATTTTCGCCCGGCGGCTGGTGCCTGAGCGGCAGTCGATGGGGGTTCTTCTCGGCGACCGGCGCAAGGTGAAGTTCTTCACCGAGGTCGCGGTGCCGGAAGAGTCCGGTCTGATCGGGCGGCGGGTCACCGAGGTCGAGATATTCAAGCGCGACGGCGTGCGGCTTGTGGACGTGCTGAGGGGCGATGCTTCGCTGAGGCGCGACCTTGCATCGGTTGACCTCCGCGAGGGCGACCGGGTGGTCCTGCGCACCGAAATGGCCGAGCTTCTGCATCTTCAGCAGCGCAAGGATGTACGACTGGTCGACAAGCTGTCGTCGGTCGAGACCGAGACGGTCGAGGTGCTGATCACGCCCGGTTGCCGGCTGATCGGCCGCACGCTGGGCGAGTTGCGCCTGCGCCGCCGCTACGGCGTCTATGTGCTCGCTGTCCACCGCCGCAACCAGAATATCGGCCGCCAGCTTGACGATCTGATGGTGCAGGTGGGTGACACGCTCCTCTTGGAAGGCGCGGCGGAAGATATCCAGAGACTGGCGAGCGACGTGGACCTTGTCGATGTGTCGAAACCTTCGGCCAAACCCTACCGGCGCAGCCACATGCCACTGGCCATCGGCGGGCTGGCGGCGGTCGTTGCGCTTGCCGCCCTGGATGTCGCGCCGATCCTCGTATTGGCGATGCTCGCCGTGACCTTCCTTCTGGTCACGCGCGCGGTTGATCCCGACGAGGCGCTGCACGCCATCGATGGGCGGCTTCTGGCGATGATCTTTGGCATGCTCGCGGTGGGCGAGGGGCTGGACAGTTCCGGCGCGGTCCGGCTGATCGTCGATGCGATCTCGCCCCATATCCAGCATCTGCCGCCGCTCGCCACGTTGGCGATTGTCTATTTCCTGGGCCTGCTCCTGACTGAGTTCCTGTCAAACAATGCGGTCGCCGTGATCTTTACGCCGATCGCGATGCATCTCGCGCTGACGCTCGGGCTTGACCCGCGGCCCTTCGCCGTCGCCGTGATGTTCTCGGCTTCGGTGGCGTTCGCGACGCCGATCGGTTATCAGACCCATATGATGGTCTACGGGCCGGGCGGCTACAAGTTCACAGACTTCCTGCGGATGGGCATACCGCTCGATATTGTGACAGGGATCACGGCGATCCTGATGATCGCCTGGGTCTGGCCTTTGCAGGGGTAGTGACATGCGGATCGCATTCGCCTTTCTTCTCTCGCTCATTGCGCTTCCGGCCAGTGCGACGCCGGTGCCGGAGCGGGTTTGGCTGGGGGGCGAGCGGTTGACGGTCTATTTTCCGAACGGCGTGACCTGCCGCGCCGACGTTGGCCAGACCGGTGGCGCGGGACGGCTGGAAGGCTGCCCGCATGCCGCTGACTGGCAGGTCGTGGTCCGCAAGCGCAATTATCTCGAGCCTCTGCTCGGTGCCGCCGTCTCGCCCTATGCGGTGGTGACGATCACCGATGGGCGTGGCCGGGTGACCCGGTTCCGCACGCCGCCGTCGCTCGGGCGCGACGACAGGCACTGACTGCCCCGGGGTTGCGGGTTGCAGGGCGCCTGCCTATAGAGGCGCCAAACCAGCTATCTGTCGGAGAAGGTCATGGCAGGCCATTCCAAATGGGCCAATATCCAGCATCGCAAGGGCAAGCAGGATGCGGCGCGCTCGAAGATGTTCTCGAAACTGGCAAAGGAGATCACCGTCTCCGCCAAGATGGGCGACCCTGACCCAGAGAAGAACCCGCGCCTGAGGCTGGCGGTGAAGGCGGCGAAAGCCCAGTCGATGCCGAAGGACGTGATCGAGCGGGCGATCAAGAAGTCCATGGGCGGCGATGCGGCAGATTACACCGAGATCCGCTATGAGGGCTATGGCGTGAACGGGATCGCGATCATCGTCGAGGCGATGACGGATAACCTCAACCGAACCGCCTCGAACGTGCGGTCCTATTTCACCAAATGCGGTGGCAACCTTGGCCAGACCGGCTCGGTTTCCCATTCCTTCGACCGTGTGGGGGAAGTCAGCTTCAAACCCGAGGCGGGCGATGCCGATACGGTGATGATGGCGGCGCTCGATGCAGGCGCCAATGACGTCGAGAGCGATGAAGAGGGCCACTGGATCTATTGCGACGCCGATGCGCTCAGCGACGTGACCGAGGTGCTGGAAAAGGCGCTGGGCGAGAGCGAGGAGGCCAAGCTCGTCTGGAAGCCGCAGTCACGGACCGAGGTCGATCTGGAGACGGCCGAGAAGCTGATGAAGCTGATCGATCTTCTGGAAGAGGACGATGACGTCCAGACCGTGACCCATAATTTCGACGTGCCCGACGAGGTCGCCGCAGCGCTTTGAGATGTCGTCCGGGCTTCGCCCGGCCGACCCGTGCGAGGGGGCGCTGCCCCCTCGCGCTCCCCCGGAGTATTTCGGGACAGAACGTGGGACGAGGATTTTCGGCGGCTCAGGCCGGGGTTAGGGCGGCTTTGGCGGCCCGGCGGACGGCTGCTGTAAGCGGCGCGAGGAGCGTCGCATGCAGGCGGCTCACCTGCCAGTGGAGAGGCGTCAGAAGCGGGTGGTCCGGGGCAAGATCGACGAGGGCTCCGCGGGCGAGGTGGTCTGCGATCAGATGTTCGGGGTTCATGCCCCAGCCGAGGCCGAGGAGAGCGGCTTCGACAAAGGCGTGGCTCGAGGCGATGTGATGTGTGGGGAGGGTGACCGGCCTGCCGGTGAGCGCCTGTGCCCAGTCGGCCTGTAGCCGGTCTTTGCTGTTGAAGGTGAGCGCGGGGGCGCGGGAGAGCGTGTCGGCGGTTATTCCGCCCGGAAACCAGCAGTCGCGGAAAGCCGGGGCGCAGGTGGCGCGGTAGGCGAGCGCGCCGATTGCATGCGCGGTGGCGCCCTGCACCGGGTTGGAGGCAGCGGTGAGCGCGGCGGCAACCTCGCCGCGCCTGAGAAGTTCCGCCGAATGGTCCTGATCGTCGATCACCAGATCGAAGAGCAGATCGGGTGTCGCCGCCAGCGCGGGCAGGACCCAGGTGGCGAGGCTGTCGGCATTGACGGCGATCCGCACGGTTGGTCTGGTGCGGTCGCCGCCGAGACCGAGGTCGCGCATCAGCGTGTTTTCGAGAAGCGCCAGATCGTCGGCATGGCGGGCGAGCCTTTGGCCCGCCTCGGTTGCCTGCGCGGGCTGGGTGCGCAGCACCAGGATCGTGCCAAGCCTTTCTTCGAGCGCGCGCAGGCGCTGCGAGATCGCCGAGGGCGTCACATTCAGCGCCCGTGCCGCGCCTTCAAAAGAGCCGGTGCGCAGGATCGCGGCGAGGGTGGCGAGTTGGTCGGGATCAATCATTAGAGCTGCTTAACAGATGTTATTTAAATTAAGTAGTACTGAGCTTATCCTGGCCCTATTCCGTCGGGCATCAAGCAAGAGAGGGGCGAAGGATGAAATGCGAAACATCCCTGGAGCGGCTGTTGAGCGGGATGCGCCCGGTGCTGCATGCAGAGGAATATGGCTATGGGCAGCTCGCACCCGACACGCCGTTGCCAGCGGGACTGGTGCCCTTTGCAACGGTGGCGGAGGAGGAAGGGCTGACCATCGTCGCGCCGGTTGCCGATCTGGTCCGGCATGATATCCGCCATGAAGCCGGCTGGGCGCGGATATCGCTGAGCGTCCATTCCGACCTTTCGGCTGTCGGCCTGACGGCTGCCTTTGCCTCCGCGCTCGCGCGTGAGGGCATCAGCGCCAATGTCGTGGCGGGCCTCTTTCACGACCATCTTTTCCTGCAATGGGACAGGCGCGACGACGCGATGGCCGCGCTCGTGGCCTTGAGCCATGATTGAGGCGGCTTTCGCCGGGTTCCGGCTGGGGCTTGGCCTAATCCTCGCCATCGGGGCGCAGAATGCCATGGTTCTGCGGCAGGGCCTGAGGCGCGAACATGTGTTCGCGGTTTGCCTGTTTTGCGCCGCTTCGGACGCCGCTCTGATAGCGGCGGGCGTTTCGGGCTTTTCCTTCGCCTCGGCACGGCTGCCATGGCTCGCGCCTGCGTTGCGCTGGAGCGGGGTTGCCTTTCTTCTGTGGTACGGCGCGCGGTCCTTCTGGGCAGCGTTCCGGGGCGGGGAAGCCTTGCGCGCGGCCGAAGGCGCGCCGCCGCCGCTGGGCCGTGTGCTGGCAATGATCGCGGCGGTCACCTGGCTCAATCCGCATGTCTATCTCGATACGGTGGTGCTGATCGGCTCCATCGCCGCGCAATATCCCGGTCGGACGCTGGCCTTCGGCCTCGGCGCGGCGGCCTCGTCCTTCGCCTTTTTCTTCTCGCTCGGTTACGGGGCGCGGCTTCTGGCGCCGGTCTTCGCGCGCCCGCGCGCCTGGGTGGTGCTCGATCTTTTCGTGGGGGCGCTGATGTGGTCGCTCGCCTGGGGGATCGCCTTCGGCTGAGCTTGTGTTCCCGCGCCTGATCTGGTCTGGCTCGGCCGGACGAGCAGGGTGGTCGGATGACGATAGCGGAAAGACAGGCGCCTCTGGCGGGTATCCTCTGGATGGTGCTGAGCGGGCTGAGCTTTGTTGCGGTCAACGGCACCGTCCATCATCTGGGTACGGCACTGCCTTCGGCGGAAAGCGCCTTCATCCGTTTTCTCTACGGGCTGGTTTTTCTGGCGGTACCGCTCTGGCGCGTCCTGCGGGCGGGATTGCCCAAGGGGGCGCTGAGGATGATCGCCCTGCGCGGTGGCCTGCATACGGTGGCTGTCATCCTGTGGTTCTATGCCATGGCGCGCATTCCGATCGCCGATGTGACGGCGATCGGTTATCTGAGCCCGATCGTGGTGACGGCGGGGGCGGCGCTGCTGCTGGGCGAGCCGATCGCCGCGCGGCGGATCATGGCGATAGCCGTCGCACTCGTCGGGGCGCTGATCGTGCTCAGGCCGGGGCTGCGCGAGCTTGCGCCCGGCCACCTGGCGCAGGTGGGGGCCGCCACTTTCTTCGGCCTGTCCTACATTGTCGCCAAGCGGCTTTCGGCGGTTTTGCCCGCCGGGGCGCTGGTGGCGCTTCTGTCAGTGTCGGTCGCGCTTGGCCTTGCGCCCTTTGCTCTTTGGGCCTGGGTCACGCCGACACTCGCTCAGTTGGCCGCGCTGGCGGTCGTGGCCTTGTTCGCGACGCTCGGCCATTATTTCATGGCCCGCGCCTTCGCCGTGGCGCCGGTCAGTGTCACGCAGCCGGTGATATTCCTTCAACTCGTTTGGGCGACGCTTCTGGGTTTCTTCGCTTTCGGCGAGCGGGTTGACCCGTATGTGCTTCTCGGCGGGGCGATCATCATCGGCGCGATCAGCTACATGAGCTGGCGCGAGGCGCAAATTGCACGGGCGGGCGTGACCCCGCCCGCCGGTGCCGAAAGGGTCTGACTCTCAACCGCGCGGGTCGAGGAGCCGGGCGATTACCGTCTTGCGCGACACCTGGCCCACGACCTTGCCGTGATCTGTCACCTCAAGCGCGCGCGTTTCGTCCTTCAGCCGCGCCATCACATCCTTGATCGGCGTGTCGATGTCGCACTGTCCGGTCGTGGGCGTGCTGTTCGGCGTGGGTTCGATCGCGTCGCGTGCGGTCAGCACCGAGAGCGGGTTCATGTGATTGACGAAATCCGCCACATAGTCCGAGACCGGATTGGCGATGATCTCGCGCGCGGTGCCGCATTGCACGATCCGCCCTCCCTCCATCAGCGCGATCCGGTTGCCGATCTTGAAGGCCTCGTCCAGATCGTGGCTGACGAAGATGATCGTGCGGTGGAGTTTCGCCTGCAACTCCAGAAGCTCGTCTTGCAGACGGGTGCGGATCAGCGGATCGAGGGCGGAGAAAGGCTCGTCCATCAAGAGGATCGGCGCATCGGTGACGAAGGCGCGGGCGAGGCCCACGCGCTGCTGCATGCCGCCGGAAAGTTCGCCCACCTTAGCGTCGGCCCGTTCGGAAAGGCCGACGAGGGCAAGTTGCTGGTCGACCCGTTCCCGCATCTGGGAAGGCGTCTGGCCTGCAAGCTCCAGCCCCAGGCCGACGTTTTCCCGAACCGTTCGCCACGGCAACAGGCCGAACTGCTGGAAGACCATTGCCACGCATTCGCGCCGGACTTTCAGCAGGTCCTCACGGTTGGCGCCACCGACCTCGCAGCTCCAGTCGCCGTCATGGACGGTCACTGCGCCCCGACAGACCGGGTTCAACCCGTTGACCGCGCGCAGGAGCGTCGACTTGCCTGAGCCGGAAAGGCCCATCAGCACGAGAATCTCGCCGCGCGCCACGGTCAGCGAACAATCGTGAACGCCAAGGATCTGGCCGGTCGCTTTCTGTATCTCCGACCGGCTCATGCCCTTGTCCATCAGGGGCAGGGCCTTACCGGGCTCATTGCCGAAGACGATGTTGACCTTGTTGAATTCGACCGCGATCTCGGGTGTTTGCAGGTCCTTGGCCATCACGCATTCCCCTTGCGCAGCATCCGGTCGAGCACGATGGCCACGACCACGATCACAAAGCCCGATTCAAAGCCGAGCGCGGTATTGACGGAATTGAGCGCGCGGACAACCGGCACGCCAAGGCCGTTTGCGCCGACGAGCGCGGCAATCACGACCATCGAGAGCGAGAGCATGATGGTCTGGTTCAGCCCGGCCATGATCTGCGGGAAAGCGTAGGGCAGTTCGGCCTTCCACAAAACCTGGCGCTTGGTGGCCCCGAAGGCGGTCAGCGCCTCGGTGAGCGCGGCGGGTGTGTTCGAGACGCCGAGATGGGTCAGGCGGATCGGGGCGGGCAGCACGAAGATCACGGTCGCGATCAGGCCCGGCACCATGCCGAGGCCGAAGAAGACGATCGCGGGGATCAGATAGACGAAGGTCGGCAGCGTCTGCATCAGGTCGAGGATCGGCTGCATCGCCGTATAGAGCCTCGGCCGGTGGGCGGCAGCAATGCCGATCGGCACGCCAAGTCCCATGCAGACGACGCAGGAGGCGAGGATCAGCGTGAGGCTCTCGGCGGTTTCGTCCCAGTAGCCCTGATTGAGGATGAAGAGGAAACCGAAGAGGACGAACAGGCAGATCTTCCAGTTGCGCTGCAGATACCAGGTGAGCGCGACAGCGAGCGCCACGATGATCAGCGGATGCGGCGTTTCAAGGCACCAGAGGATGCCCTTGATCAGCAGTTCCATCGTGTCCGCGAGGAAATCGAAGAACCAGCTGAAATTCTCCTTCAGCCAGTCGAATGCCGTCTTCGATATCTTGCCGACCGGAAGTTTGTAGTCGGCCAGCCACAGCTGTTCGAGCCAGTCCATCGCGCTCCCCTTCGCTTTGTTGGCGTTTGAAAGGCGGCAGCGAAGCTTCGCTGCCGCCGGGCATCTGATTGATCAGGGGCCGAGGCCACTTATTGCAGCGCCGCCGTCACCGCTGCCATCGCATCGCCGCCGTCCTTGGTCGTCACGCCGTCGAGCCAGGGGCCAAGCACATCGGCATTGGCGCCGAGCCAGGCCTTGGCGGCATCCATCGGATCGGCGCCGTCATTGAGGATCGCGCCCATGATCTCGTTTTCCATGGCCAGCGTGAATTCGAGGTTCTGCAGAAGCTTGCCCTGGTTGGGGCATTCGGCCACATAGCCCGCGCGCACGTTCGTTGCCACTTCCGCCCCGCCGAAGTTCGGCCCGAAGATGTCGTCGCCGCCCGACAAATAGGTCATCTTGAAGTTGGCGTTCATCGGATGGGGTTCCCAGCCGAGGAAAACGATCGGTTTGCCGTCGCCGTTGTGCTTGGCCACTTCGGCCAGCATGCCCTGTTCCGAGCTTTCGATCACTTCGAACCCGTCGAGGTCGAACGTGTTCGCCGCGATCATGTCGATGATCAGGCGGTTGCCGTCATTGCCCGGCTCGATCCCGTAAATCTGGCCTTCCAGCGCATCCTTGTTGGCCGCGATCTTCGAGAAATCGTCGATCCCCAGCGCCGCGCCAGCCTCGTTGGTGGCAAGCGTGTATTTCGCGCCGACGAGATTAACGCGCACGGTTTCGACCGTGCCCGCATCGCGGTAGGGGGCGATGTCTGCCTCCATCGTCGGCATCCAGTTGCCAAGGAATACGTCGATATCGCCTTCGGCAAGGCCGGTATAGGTCACCGGCACCGACAGAACCTTGGTCTCGGTCTCGTAGCCGAGCGCTTCGAGAATCGTTGTTGTGACGGCGGTCGTAGCGGTGATGTCGGTCCAGCCGACATCCGAGAACACGACCTTGTCGCAGCCTTCCGCCGACGCCTGCGACGCGAATGCCAGCGCTGCGGACGCAAGCAGAATGGAACGAAGTTTCATGGCAGCCTCCCTAGTATTCTTGATTGATGAGTCAATTAACATCATCGTCCCTTACGTAAGCAAGAGGATTCTCGCGCGAGCGCATTTTCTTGCGCCGTGCAAGTCGCCCCCTGCGACAGCCCTGTGACAGCCGCCGTGACAGCCCCTGTGACAGAGTTGTGTCGGTGCTCAGGCTAGCGGAAGATCGGAAGGGTGCAAAGCCGGTTGACTCGGCCTGCCAGTTTTTTCTTGATTGACGAGTCAATAACCGCTCTTGTACTCGCATCCCCTCGTACCGAAAGGGCAGATCATGCCGAAAGTTGGAATGGAGCCGATTCGCAAGGCGGCGCTGGTGAAGGCCACGATCCTCGAGATCGGCCGCACCGGGTCGCTCGACGTCACGGTCAGCCAGATCGCCAAGCGCGCGGGCATGTCCTCGGCGCTGGCGCACCACTATTTCGGCTCGAAGGAACAGATATTCCTTGCCGCGATGCGCCATATCCTCAGCCTTTATGGCGCCGAGGTCCGGGGGGCGCTCGCCATGGCCGAGGGTCCGCGGGCGCGACTGACGGCGATTCTAAAGGCGAGCTTCACGGCCGTGAACTTCCGGCGCGAGGTGATCGGCGCCTGGCTGAATTTCTACGTCCTCGCCCAGACCGTGCCGGAAGCCAAGCGGCTGCTCCGGGTCTATCAGGCGCGGCTGCATACGAACCTTGTCTATGACCTCAGGCAGATCGTCGGCGACCGAGCCGAAGAGGTGGCGCGGGGGACCGCTGCGATGATCGATGGGGTCTATATCCGCGAGGCGCTGAAACAGCAGGCGACGCCCGATGGCGCGGCGGCGGCCGCAATGGCGCTCCAATATCTCACCTTGGAACTGGACCGGACAGAATGATCGCACAACCTCGGGCAAGCCACTTCGTCGACGGCGCCTACCTTGAAGACGCGGCGGGCGCCGCGATTGATGTGACCTTCCCGGCGACGGGAGAGGTGATCGCCCGCGTGCATGAGGCGACGCCTGCCGTAGTCGAAAAGGCACTCGCCTCGGCTGAACGCGCGCAGAAGGCCTGGGGCAGGATGAAGCCCGTCGAACGCGCGCGCATTCTCAGCCACGCGGCCGGGATCATCCGCGACCGCAATCAGGCGCTGTCAGAACTGGAAACGCTCGACACCGGCAAACCGATTCAGGAAACCACGGTGGCCGATGCAACGTCAGGCGCCGACGCGCTGGAGTATTTCGCGGGGCTGGCCCCGACCGTCACCGGTGAAACCGTGCCCCTGGGCCGCGATTTCCTTTATACGATTCGCGAACCCCTGGGCGTCTGCGTGGGGATCGGCGCCTGGAACTACCCGACCCAGATCGCCTGCTGGAAAGCGGCACCCGCACTGGCGCTGGGCAATGCGATGATCTTCAAACCGTCCGAAGTGACGCCGCTTTGCGCGTTGAAGATCGCCGAGATCTTCATCGAGGCGGGCCTGCCGCCCGGGCTGTTCAATGTGGTGCAGGGCAGGGGGACTGTGGGCGCCGCGCTTGTGACCGACCCGCGCGTGGCGAAGGTATCGCTCACTGGCTCGGTGCCTACCGGTCGCAAGGTCTATCAAATGGCGGCCGAGGGTATCCGCCATGTGACGATGGAGCTGGGCGGTAAGTCGCCCTTGATCGTCTTCGATGACGCCGACGTCGAGAATGCGGTGGGCGGCGCAATGCTGGGGAACTTCTATTCCTCGGGGCAGGTCTGTTCGAACGGTACCCGCGTCTTCGTGCAGAAAGGCATCAAGGATCGGTTCCTGAAGCGGCTGAAGGAACGGACCGAAGCGATCCGCCTTGGCGATCCGCGCGACCCGGAAACGCAGATGGGGCCGCTTGTCTCTGCTGCGCAGCTTGAGAAAGTTCTGGGCTATGTCGCGGCGGGCCAGGCCGAAGGCGCGCGTCTTCTAACCGGCGGTCACCGCGCCGGGCCGGGTAATGGCGCTTTCGTCGCGCCGACGGTCTTCGCCGATGTGACCGACGGGATGACCATCGCGCGGGAGGAGATTTTTGGGCCCGTCATGGCGGTTCTCGATTTCGAGACCGAGGAAGAGGTGATCGCACGGGCAAACGCCACCGAATTCGGCCTCGCCGCCGGGGTGTTCACCGCCGATCTCGCGCGTGGCCACCGGGTGGTGGCAGAGCTTCAGGCAGGCTCCTGCTGGATCAACGCCTATAATCTGACGCCGGTCGAGGGGCCGTTCGGCGGCGCAAAGCTGTCGGGTGTCGGGCGCGAGAATTCCAAGGCCGCCGTCGAGCATTACACGCAGGTGAAGTCGGTCTACGTGAACCTTGGCTCGGTCGAGGCGCCCTGGTAATGATCCCGACCCCCGCCGACATCGCCCGCGCCTATGCGCTGACCCGGCAGACCACGATCAGAACCCCGCTGATCGAGGTCCCGGCATTTGCCGAGGCATCTGGCGCGGCGCGGGTGTTCGTGAAGGCGGAAAGCCTGCAGAAAGCCGGATCCTTCAAGATCCGTGGCGCGACCTGGCGCCTGGCCCAGCTAAGTGAAATCGAGCGAAAGCAGGGCGTTATCGCCTTTTCCTCGGGCAATTTCGCGCAAGGCCTTGCAGCCGCGGGCCGGGCCGCGGGCGTGCCGGTCACCATCGTGATGCCGGAGGATGCGCCAGAGGTGAAGCGCCGCGCGACCGAAGGGTTTGGCGCGCGCGTGGTCCTGTCGCACCACGGCGATCGCCCGCGCGAGGAAGTGGCCTCCGCGCTTGCCCGGCAACTGGCCGGGGAACAGGGCCTGACGCTGCTTCACCCGTTCGACGACCCGGCTGTGGTCGCCGGACAGGCGGGGGTTGCCGTCGAGGCGCTGGAACAGATGGCAGAGGTATGCACGGCGCCCGACCTCGTGGCGGCGCCGACGGGTGGCGGCGGGCTGATCGCGGGCATTGCGCTTGCGGTGCGCGGTGCCTGCCCCGGGGCCGACATCTGGACGGTGGAGCCGGAGGGATTTGACGGCATGGGCCGGTCGCTGACGGCGGCTGCGGTCGGCCGGGTGGCGCCGGGCGCGCGCAGCATCTGCGATGCCCTGCAGGCGACCGCGCCCGGCGCATCCCCCTTCGCCGCTGCGCAATCCGCAGGCGTAAAGGGCTGCGCTGTTGATGACGCTTCCGTCAGCAGGGCGATGATCGCAGCCTTCGAACAGGCGAAGCTGGTGCTGGAACCGTCTGGTGCCGCATCCATCGCTGCGCTTCTCGCAGGTCAGTTGCCTGCAAAGGGCAAGACAGTCCTTCTCGTCGCCTCTGGCGGCAATATCGCCTTTGAAACGTTCGTCGCGCTCACCCGCGCGGCCCCGGAAGATGGAAGAGCAAGATGACGGCCGACTATGTGATCGTGGGGGCGGGGTCGGCAGGCTGCGCGATGGCCTACCGGCTGTCGGAAGCGGGCAAGCGCGTGATCGTCATCGAACATGGTGGCACCGATGCTGGGCCCTTCATCCAGATGCCGGCGGCACTCTCCTATCCAATGAACATGTCGATGTACGACTGGGGTTTCCGGACCGAGCCGGAGCCGCACCTCGGCGGCCGCACGCTTGCGACGCCGCGCGGCAAGGTGGTGGGCGGGTCGTCCTCGATCAACGGCATGGTCTTCGTGCGGGGGCACGCGAAGGATTTCGACCATTGGGCCGACCAGGGCGCGCAAGGCTGGTCCTATGCCGACGTGCTGCCCTACTTCCGGCGGATGGAGACCTGGCACGGCGGCGCCCCGAATGAGTTTCGCGGGACGAACGGGCCGCTGCACGTAACGCGCGGCCCGCGGTCCAACCCGCTGTTCCATGCCTTCGTCGAGGCCGGGCAGCAGGCAGGCTACGAGGTGACGGGCGACTATAACGGCGAGAAGCAGGAAGGCTTTGGGCCAATGGAGGCGACGATCTACAAGGGCCGGCGCTGGTCGGCGGCAAACGCCTACCTGAAACCGGCGCTGAAGCGCTCCAATTGCGAGTTGATCCGCGCCTTCGCCCGCAAGGTGGTGATCGAGAATGGCCGCGCCGTCGGTGTCGAGGTCGAACGCGGCGGGCAGGTCGAGGTGATCCGCGCGGGCGTCGAGGTCATTCTCGCCGCTTCCTCGATCAACACGCCGAAACTCCTGATGCTGTCGGGCATCGGCGGTGCCGCGCATCTCAAAGAGCACGGAATCGATGTGGTCGCCGACCGGCCGGGTGTCGGGGCGAATCTGCAGGATCACCTTGAAATCTATATGCAATTCGCCTCGAAACAGCCGATCACGCTCTACAAATACTGGAACCTCTGGGGCAAGGCGGTGATCGGGGCGCAGTGGCTCTTCACCGGCAAGGGGCTTGGCGCCTCGAACCAGTTCGAAAGCTGCGCCTTCATCCGGTCGGACAAGGGTGTCGATTATCCCGACATCCAGTATCACTTCCTGCCAATCGCCGTGCGCTATGACGGCAAGGTTGCGGCGGAGGGTCATGGTTTCCAGGCCCATGTCGGCCCGATGCGGTCGAAATCGCGTGGAGCGGTGACGCTGAAGTCTGCTGATCCGCGCGAAAGCCCGCGCATCTTCTTCAACTACATGTCGCATCCCGATGATTGGGCCGATTTCCGCAAATGCGTGCGGTTGACGCGCGAGATCTTCGGGCAGGCGGCGTTCGAGCCCTTCGTGAAACACGAAATTCAGCCGGGCGCAAAATACCAGTCGGATGAAGAGATAGACAGCTTCATCCGTGAACACGCCGAAAGCGCATACCACCCCTGCGGCACCGCCCGCATGGGCCGGCGTGACGACCCGATGGCGGTTGTCGACGCCGAATGCCGGGTGATCGGGGTCGAAGGCCTGCGGGTTGCCGACAGTTCGATCTTCCCGCGCGTGACGAACGGTAACCTGAACGCCCCATCGATCATGACGGGCGAAAAGGCTGCCGACCATATTCTTGGCAAGGGCATGCTGGCGCCCGCCAATTCCGCGCCCTGGCTGAACGGGCGCTGGGCCTCTGCCCAGAGGTAGCGCGGGGGCTGGTCCCTGAGGATATTTGTGCCTCATTGAAGTGCCATATATCATCTTGGCGCAAATACCTCGGGGGTCCGGGGGCAGAGCCCCCGGCCTGCATTATGGAGCGCAACATGGACGAGCGCGTACGTGAGTTGGCGGCAAAGTTGCTTAGCGCAGGCTATGACGATCTGCCGGAGCGCGAACAGCGGGTCCTGAGGCGCATCGCGGCGCGTGCCGCAATCTCGCGCAACATCAATGAGACCTTCCGCAGCGATCTGACGCTCGGCCAGCGCGTCGCCGACAGGGTGGCGGCCTTCGGCGGTTCCTGGACCTTCATCTTCCTCTTCGCCGCGCTGATCCTTGGCTGGGTCGCCTCGAACGTCTGGCTGATGACGGCACCTGCCGACCCCTATCCGTTCGTGTTTCTCAACCTGATCCTGTCGATGATCGCCGCCATCCAGGCGCCGGTTATCATGATGAGCCAGAATCGTCAGGCCGCCAAGGACCGCGAGGTGGCGGGGCACGATTACGAGGTCAACCTGAAGGCCGAGTTGGAAATCCTGAGCCTGCATGAAAAGCTCGACGACATGCGCCAGCGCCAGCTAGAGGAGCACTTCCGGCGGCTTGAAACCCGGCTTGACGCGCTCAGAGAGATCCGGGGATAAGCCCGCGCAGCGAATTGCCGACCCAGAGCCGCGCGCTCTTCAGCATGTCTGGCGTCAGCGCCGCCTCTCGCGCCTGACCCGAGGCCAAAAGTTCCGCGCGCAACACGCCCGGAAGGCAGCCGGAAGCGAGAGGCGGGGTCACCAGACCGTCACCGAGATCGGCGAAGAGGTTGGTGATCGTGCCTTCCGCCAGCTCGCCCCGACGGTTCAGAAAGAGATATTCATCCACGCCCTCGGGCAGGGCTGCGCGGGCTTGGTCATAGAGCGCGCGGTCTGTGGTCTTGTGACCCCGTGCCGGGTGTCGTTCGTCAATCGGCTCGGCATGGATCGCGATCCGCCACTTGCTCGCAGCGGGCGGCAGCGGGGCAGCGGTCAAGTCTGCATCCCCGTTGCGGCCGATGGTCAGTCGGACGCGCTGCGGCGAGGGACCGCTGACGGTGGCGAGCGCATGGTCAACCTCGTCCGTTTTCCAGGAAAAGCCGAGAGCCATGGCCGAAGCGCGGGCGCGGGCCAGATGCGCTTCCAGCCGGACTAAGGCTGCACCGTCCCAGCGGAAGGTCTCTATCAGCCTCAGCGCAGGATCGCGAAGCGTGCCTTCCACAAAGCCTCCTCATATTCGCTGGCGGCGGTTGAATCCGCCACGATCCCGCCGCCGACCCCGAACCGTGCCCGGTCACCGTCGAGCATAAGCGTCCGGATCGATACATTGAAGCTTGAAGACCCATCCGGCGCGATCCAGCCTATAGAGCCGCAATAGATGCCGCGCGGGCCGGCCTCTAGTTCGTGTATGATCTCCATCGCCCGGATCTTCGGCGCGCCGGTGATCGAGCCACAGGGGAAAAGCGCGCGGAAGATTGCACTGGGGGTCGTTCCGGGCAGCAATTCGCCGGTGACATGGCTGACCATTTGATGAACGGTCGCATAGCTTTCGATGGCGAATAGCTGCGGCACCTTTACGCTGCCCGCACGGCAGACGCGGGAGATATCGTTGCGCAAAAGATCAACGATCATAAGGTTTTCCGCGCGATTCTTGATACTCGCCTGCAAGTCCATCCTGAGCGCGGCATCATGGGCGGGGTTCGAGGCGCGCGGCGCGGTGCCCTTCATCGGCCGGGTCTCGATTCGGCCATCTGCGCCGGTCGCGAAGAAGAGTTCGGGCGAGCGCGACAGGATTGGCGGCACGCACTCCATTTCGAGGAAGGCACCATGGGCGACCGGCTGACGGGCCCGCAGCGCGCCGTAAAGCCCCGCGGGCGTGCCCGACCAGCGCGCCTCGACTGCCATCGTCAGGTTGGCCTGATAGATGTCGCCCGCCGCGATATAGTCGAGGATGCGGTGCAAGGCCTCCGCATGTTCCGGCGCGGTCCACATGGGCTGCAGGGTGTCTAGATTCGCCGTGGGCGCCTCCTGCGCCGAACGTGCCAGGAAGGGCGCGGGATCGCCGGGGCGCTCATAAAGGCCGAACTGCAGAAGCGGCAGGCGGCGGCTCTCGGGCATCAGGGGCGCGAGGCGGGGTTCAAGCGCATAGCCAAGCTCATAAGAGGCAAATCCTGCCGCCCAGAGCCCGTTACGCTGGGCGCGGTCAAGCGCGGTGAGTGCCGCGTCAACCTCGCTCGGGGCATCGGCCCGGATCAGGGCCGTCGCGCCGTCGAAGAGCGCGGCCTCTCCCCCCGGTCCGTTTTCGACAAAGATCATTGGCCGCCTGCTTCCGTCGCCCAGTCGTGGAATCGCGCGCACCATGGTCGCAACACGGGCGTTGCGCAAGAAGCCGACCGGCGGAACTTGCGCCGATTGCGTCACCCCTGTCGCCGGTTTGACCAGGCTCAAGGCGCGGCGGTCCGGAAAGGGCTAGAATCGGGTCGGACAGCAAGAGGAAGACAGATGTCGCACACACCGCACGAGCTTGCCGAGGAATTTCCGCAAGATGCCGAGAAGATCCACCGCCTGAAAACCAGCGATGCCCATTTCGCGCGGCTCTCGGACGAATATCACGAGGTCAATCGCCAGGTTCACCGGGCAGAGACAAATGTCGAGCCGATGGAAGAACTCGCCGAGGTCGACCTGCGCAAGCGGCGCAGCCATCTGAAGGACGAAATCGCGCGGCGTCTCGCCTCGGCCTGATCGTTACGAAACGTCATAGGGCAGCAGCCCGCGCCGGTCGGGATCGATCTTCAGCTTGCGTTCCAGGGGTGGCACTGAGCGCTGGTGGCAGTTCTGCCGTTCGCAGATGCGGCAGGAGATGCCGATCGGTTCGTAGGCTCGGGCGTTCGTCAGGTCGAGGTCGTCGGCATAGACGAGGCCCTTGGCGTGGCTGACTTCGCAGCCAAGCGCAATCGCATAGCGGCGGACGGGGGCGTTGAACGAACCGCCCGGCTTTGACACGTCGCGGGCGAGGCACAGATAGCGCACGCCGTCGGGAGTTTCTGCCAGCTGGCGGATGAAGCGGCCCGGCGTTTCGAAGGCGCGGTAGACGTTCCACAAGGGGCAGGCGCCGCCGAAACGGGCGAACTGCAGGCGCGTGGCCGAATGGCGTTTGGTAATCGTGCCCGCCTGATCGACGCGGACGAAGAAGAAAGGGATACCCTTGAGCCCCGGGCGCTGCAGGGTGGAAAGCCGGTGCGCTACCTGCTCGATCGAGGCGCCGAACCGGTCGGCCAGCCGTTCGAGATCATGACGCACCTCCTGCGCCGCCGCATGAAAGGCGCGGTAGGGCATCAGGGCGGCCCCGGCGAAGTAGTTCGCAAGCCCGATCTTGGCGATAGCGCGGGCGGTGTCGGACTGAAAGCGCGCGAGGTCGAGCGTCGCTTCCAGAAGTTCGTTCTGGGTGACGAGTGCGAGTTGGTGCAGGATCTGGAACCGTTGCGTGGGCGGCGCGGTGCGGCTGGAAATGGTCAGATCGCCACCATCACGGGCGCGGATTTCGGCGGCATCGGCAATGGTGATCCGAAGCCCCTTTTCGCGCAGAAGGCTGCTCGCGCGCGACACCACATCCTGAACCTTGCCATCGGGGGCGGCGAACCGTTCGGCCGCGCGGTCGACCGCGTCGATGTAATTGTCGCAGTAATGGAAGAAATCGCGCACCTCTTCCCAGGGTGAGGAGCGCGGGCCGGCATCATCGCGCCCGAGCGCCTCGTCGAGCGAGGCAAGCCGTTCGTGGCTTTGCCGGTAGGCCCGGTGCAGCTCCAGAAAAGCGCGGGCGAAGGCCGGGGCGTTCGAGGCGGCGAGCCGCAGGTCTGCGAGCGGCGGCATCGTGTCGGCGAAGACTGGATCGGCCAGCGCCTCCTTCATGTCCGATACGATGCGTTCCGCGTCGCCGGTCGCAAGCTCCGTCACGTCCATGCCGAAGTCGGCCGCAAGCGCCAGCACGACCGACGCAGAGAGCGGTCGGTGGTTGTTCTCCATCTGGTTCAAATAGGGCAGCGACACGCCGAGCTTCTCGGCGAAGGCCTTTTGCGTCAGGCCCATCCGCGCGCGCGTCTCGCGCAACTTTACGCCTGCATAGAGCTTCTGTGTGGCCATGGCGCCCTCGCTTTGCTAACTGCAACAGTAGAATTTGCAAAGCGACGCCGCAAGCCGGGCGCCAATTTTCTTCGCGAAGAAAGTTGGATCGGCCCAGATCAGCGCCGTCAGCGCCGGACGCGGCGTGCCCGGCGGATGACCAGAAGGATGGCAAGGATCGACAGCGCCGAACTGGCCGCCATCACCTCCAAGAGCATCGCATGGCCTGTGGTCTCGTTCAGAAGATGCCCGGTGATCGCCGCCAGAAGCGCGCCGCCACCGATCATCAGGGCGCCGCCGAGACCGGAGGCGGAGCCCGCCAGATGCGGCCGCACCGACAGCATGCCGGCATTGGCATTGGGCAGCGTCATGCCGTTGCCCATCGCCATGAGGCCGGTGAAGGGGAAGAAGAGCATCGGATGGGGCGGAAAGGCGCGCGCCAGAAGCGCCCCGACGATCAAGGTACCGGTGGCGAGCAACGTGCCCGCGAGGATCATCCGGTCGATGCCATAGCGCCGCGAGAAGCGCCCGGCGATGAAATTGCCAAGCGCATAGCCGATGGCGGGGGCGGCGAAATAATAGCCGATCGCGGCGGGCGTGAGGCCGAAGACCTTTTCGCCCACGAAGGGCGCGCCGCCGAGATAGGCGAAGAAGGCGCCCGAGGCGAGGCTTGCAACCGCCGCATAGCCCCAGAAGCGCGGCGAGGCGAGAAGCGCGGGGTAGTCGCGGAACTGCGCGGCGAAGCCCCGGCCCGAAGGCTGGGCAGTCTCGCCGAGGTCAAGCCAGACAAGGAGGGTGGTCAGGATACCCGCCGCGATCAGCAGCACGAAGCTCGCCTGCCAGCCGAAGCTTTCGTCAAGCGCGCCGCCAAGTGCCGGGCCGATCATCGGCACGACGGACATGGCCATGGTGACATAGCCGATCATCGAGGCGGCTTCCTCGGTCGGGACCATGTCACGGATCACGGCACGCGACAGCGCCATGCCGGTCGCGACCACCGCCTGCACGATCCGCGCGGCAAGAAACCAATGCACGTTGGGTGCGAAAAGCCCCACAAGCGTCGCGGCGATGAAGAGAAGAAGCGCTGCGAGGATCACCGGCCGCCGCCCGAACCGGTCGGACAGGGGGCCGACAATCACCTGCAGGGCGGCGCTGCCGGCGAGGTAGAGCGGCACCGCCAGCTGGATCGTCGCGTAATCGACCCCGAACCAGCGCGCCATGCCAGGCAGCGATGGCAGGAAGATGTTCATGGCGAGCGTCGAAAGACCGGCGAGTATCACCAGAGTGACGGTGTGCGGCGCGGTCTTGCGATCCAGGAAGCGAAGGGGAGGGCGGCTCATTGTCCCGTGCTACGGGCCGCGGCCGGAATTGTCCATGTCCTCACCCCCGCCCCTGAAAAACGAACCAGGCGCCAAGCGCGATGAAGGCGAAGCCGACGCCCTGCTGCCAGCCGATCCGTTCGCCGAGATAGGCCCAGGAAAAGACGGCGAAGACCGAGAGCGTGATCACCTCCTGGATGGTCTTCAGCTGCGCGGCGCTGAAATGGCCGTGGCCATAGCGGTTCGCGGGCACTTGCAGCACATATTCGAAAAGCGCGATCCCCCAGCTTGCGAGGATCACAAGGTAAAGGGGGGCCGCCTTGAACTTCAGATGCCCGTACCAGGCAAAGGTCATGAAGATATTCGAGGCAAGAAGAAGGCCGATGGTCAGGACTGGAACGGGGAGCGAAGGCATGATGAACTCGCGCTGCTGGCCGATCATCGGAACCACGACGTTTGGGCTTTAGCAAGTGGCTTGAGTTTGCAATTTGCAGCCTCGTAACTGCCAACAATTTGCAAATTTACCAGAGTCCGCTTTGCGCCGCCGGTGCGCGGCCCTATAGAGGATCAATCGCGCGAGGGAGGCGGAGATGAAAGACATCCTTGAACAGCTCGAGGCGCGCCGGTCGGTCGCCCGTCAGGGCGGCGGGCAGCGTCGGATCGATGCCCAGCATGCGCGCGGCAAGCTGACGGCGCGGGAGCGGATCGAGCTTCTACTCGACGAAGGGTCGTTCGAGGAATTCGACATGTTCGTCGCCCATCGCTGCACCGATTTCGGCATGGAGCAGGACCGCCCCTCGGGCGACGGGGTGGTGACGGGCTGGGGCACGATCAACGGCCGCATGGTCTATGTCTTCTCTCAGGATTTCACCGTCTTCGGCGGTTCGCTCAGCGAAACCCATGCCCAGAAAATCTGCAAGATCATGGACATGGCGATGACGAACGGCGCGCCAGTGATCGGGCTGAACGATTCCGGCGGCGCGCGCATCCAGGAGGGCGTGGCATCGCTTGCCGGTTATGCTGAGGTCTTCCAGCGCAACATCATGGCCTCGGGCGTGGTGCCGCAGATATCTGTCATCATGGGGCCCTGTGCGGGCGGCGCGGTCTATTCCCCCGCCATGACCGACTTCATCTTCATGGTGAAGGACACGTCCTACATGTTCGTAACCGGCCCCGACGTGGTGAAGACGGTGACGAACGAGATCGTCACCGCCGAGGAGCTGGGCGGGGCATCAACACATACGAAGAAATCTTCTGTCGCCGACGGCGCGTTCGAAAACGACGTCGAGGCGCTCGCCGAAATCCGCAGGCTGTTCGACTTCCTGCCGCTCAACAACCGCGAGAAGGCGCCGACCCGGCCCTTCTTTGACGATCCGGCCCGTGTCGAGGCAAGCCTCGATACGCTGGTGCCCGACAACCCGAACCAGCCCTACGACATGAAGGAGCTGATACAGAAGGTCGCGGACGAGGGGGATTTCTTTGAGATTCAAAAGGATTACGCGGCGAACATCATCTGCGGCTTCCTGCGCATAGAAGGCCAGACCGTAGGGGTCGTCGCCAACCAACCGATGGTGCTGGCCGGTTGCCTTGATATCGATTCAAGCCGCAAGGCCGCACGCTTCGTGCGCTTCTGCGATGCGTTCGAAATTCCGATCCTGACGCTTGTCGATGTGCCGGGCTTCCTGCCGGGCACCTCACAGGAGTATGGCGGCGTCATCAAGCATGGGGCGAAACTGCTCTTCGCCTATGGCGAGGCGACGGTGCCGAAAGTTACGGTGATCACCCGCAAGGCCTATGGTGGCGCCTATGACGTGATGGCGTCGAAGCATCTGCGCGGCGATTTCAACTATGCCTGGCCCACCGCCGAGATCGCCGTCATGGGCGCGAAGGGCGCGGTCGAGATCCTCTATCGTTCGGAGCTTGCCGACAAAGAGAAGATCGCGACCCGCACGAAGGACTATGAAGACCGTTTCGCCAATCCGTTCGTCGCTGCCGAAAAGGGCTTCATCGACGAGGTGATCATGCCCCATTCCACCCGTCGCCGTGTGGCCCGCGCCTTCGCGAGCCTCAGGGGCAAGAAACTGACGAACCCCTGGAAGAAACACGACAATATCCCGCTCTAGGCCCGCCCGTGAAACTGTTCGCCGCCTCACTTACCCTGCTCGTGATGCCGCTGGCGGCGCTGGCCGAAGACGTCCCCATCCCCGTTCCCTCAGGACAGACCGTGACCTATTTCGAGACGATCCAGAATGCGCAGGGACCGGAGGGGCTAACCTACCGCTTTCGTTTCATCGCGCCCGCGATTGCGCGCGATGGCGGGACGATCGATGCCGATACGGCGCTTCTGGACATGGAATATCTGTGCAACACCTTCGCGCTGGGGGCGATCCCCTCGACCGGACCGCAGCCCGCACAAATCGTCGTCAGCCTGGCGGATAGGCCTGTGCCTTTCGGCGAGCCGGCCCCCGAGGCCACACAGTTCTTTGAGGCTTTCCGGCCTGAAGACGGCAGCTGTATCTGGGAGGGGTTCTGATGACCACGTCTCCGCAACGGAAATGGAATTCTGCCGGTGATCGGCGCGCCCTTGGTGCAATTCAGCCACAACCCGGCAACTTCGGATTGAACCATTGTGCGGGGAGTCATGCCTCTGCTATCCTGCACGCGGGTCGGAATGTTCTGACACCGAACAAAAAACTGAAATTGGCGGGCGCCCGGTCGGGCGAAACCGCCGTTGAGAGCAGGAGAATACCATGTCCAAGAAAGTCCTCTTCGCGGCGATGCTCGTCGCTCTGGCCGCTGCTTGCGCCAAGAAGGAAGAGACCACCTATGTCGAACAGCCGGTCTCGCAAGAGCCCGTCTACACCGGCAAGTACAACTAATTTACTGACTGTCTCCTGCCGGGTCCGGGCCGATGGCCCGGTCCCGGCCCGCCGGCGCGAGACCCCTGCAAGGAGGGTCCGCCCATGCTGAAGCACCGCGGTTTTCCCGGCCGTCTGCCCGGCACCGATTTCCAGTTCACCATCCGCCGCGCCAACCCTAAGGGGGTGACACGCCTTATCGCGCGCGAACGGTTCCGTGACCGGGCGCCCGCCGACAAGCGCGCCGATGCGGGCTTCATGGCAGCGCTTTGGGAAGCGTTCGGCGAAGAGCCGTTCGAGCGCGGCAATCTCGACGCGGGGCGCCTCTCCTGGCTTTTCGGTCGCGAGGTCGTTCCGGCGGAGGAACCGTTCGACCCCGAAAGTTACGAAGCGCTGCTGCAAATTGATGTGAACCGCGCACGCGCCGCCTTCCCCGAAGCCTTCGGAGCGGAGGAATAGGCATGTTTCCGCGCAACCCAGACGGTCACTGGCAGGATGCTGCCGAACGCGGGGCAGGGCCGCAGTTTGGGTTTGCGTCATTGCCGGATGTGCCGCATCGTCAACCTCAGATCCCGTTCCGTTGCACCCGCGGGATCTGTGTTTGTCAAAACCGTTACCCTTCCCCTTCTGGGCGACCTGATCCGTATCGGATCAGGTCGCTTCGTTTGCCGAAAGATCGGCAAATCTCAGCCGACGTAAGTTCCGTGCAAGCTTTGTCCTTTTACCGGCGGCCTGTGTTCTGTAGGTTCTGCGCCATAACAACCTTGTCTGGAGGCAGAGCAAAATGTCGAAATTCACACTCATCGCCGGTCTTGTCGCCGTTGTCGGCCTGTCGGCCTGCGTGCAGGGCCAGGGCGGCGGCATCAACGCCAATTGCGCGCTCACCGGCGCGGCCGCAGGTGCGGCGCTTGGCGCGATCACTGATAACAACCTCGCCGAAAGCGCCCTCGTTGGTGGTGCGCTCGGTGCGGGCGCCGGCGCGACCGGCCTTTGCCAGTAATCACCTGATCGCGGCGCCCGCGCGCCGCGCCAAACTGATGTCAGGCCATCGGAGCATCCGCTCCGGTGGCCTTTTCCATTTCGCGGGCTGAGGGGAAGGGCCGAGATGTTCAAGAAGATCCTGATTGCCAACCGGGGCGAGATCGCCTGCCGCGTCATCAAGTCGGCCCGGAAGATGGGGATCAAGACGGTGGCGGTCTATTCCGACGCCGACCGCAACGCGCTGCATGTGCAGATGGCGGACGAGGCCGTCCATATCGGCCCGCCGCCCGCCGCCCAATCCTATATCGTGATCGACAAGATCATGGCCGCGATCCGCGCGACCGGGGCCGAGGCGGTGCATCCGGGTTACGGTTTCCTGTCTGAGCGGATGGATTTCGCCGCCGCGCTCGAAAAGGAAGGAGTCGTATTTATCGGCCCGCCGTCGCCAGCGATCGAAGCGATGGGCGACAAGATCACCTCGAAGAAGCTGGCCAAGGAAGCGGGCGTCTCGACCGTACCGGGTTACATGGGTCTGATTGCCGATGCAGATGAGGCGGTGAAGATTTCCCGCGAGATCGGCTATCCGGTAATGATCAAGGCTTCCGCCGGTGGCGGCGGCAAGGGAATGCGCATCGCCTGGAACGATCAGGAGGCGGCCGAGGGCTTCCAGTCCTCGAAGAACGAGGCGGCGGCGAGCTTTGGCGACGACCGCATCTTCATCGAGAAGTTCGTCACCCAACCCCGCCATATCGAAATCCAGGTGCTGGCCGACAAGCATGGCAACTGCGTCTACCTGCACGAGCGCGAGTGTTCGATCCAGCGCCGGAACCAGAAGGTCATCGAAGAGGCGCCTTCGCCCTTCCTGGACGAGGCCACACGCAAGGCGATGGGCGAACAGGCCTGTGCGCTTGCAAAGGCCGTGGGCTACACCAGCGCGGGCACGGTCGAGTTCATCGTCGACGGCAACCGCAACTTCTACTTCCTTGAAATGAATACACGTTTGCAGGTCGAACATCCGGTGACGGAACTGATCACCGGCGTCGATCTCGTTGAACAGATGATCCGCGTGGCCGCAGGAGAGAAGCTGCCCTTTGCCCAGAAGGACCTCAAGATCAACGGCTGGGCGATGGAAAGCCGCCTCTATGCCGAAGACCCCTACCGCAACTTCCTGCCCTCGATCGGTCGCCTGACCCGCTACCGCCCGCCGGAAGAGGCGGCAACAGCGACCGGTGTCGTCCGCAACGACACCGGCGTCTATGAAGGCGGCGAGATCAGCATGTATTACGACCCGATGATCGCCAAGCTGTGCACCTGGGGGCCGGACAGGCTGGCCGCGATCGAGGGGATGCGCCTTGCGCTTGACCGGTTCGAGGTCGAGGGGATCGGACACAACCTGCCCTTCTGCCAGGCGGTGATGGACCATCCGCGCTTCGTGAAGGGTGACATCACCACCGCCTTCATCGCCGAGGAATATCCTGAGGGCTTTGCCGGCGTAGAACTGGGCGAGGACCGGCTGAAGCGGATCGCGGCGGCGACAGCCGCGATGAACCGCGTGGCCGAAATACGCCGCACCCGCATCACCGGCACCCTTGGAAATCACGAACGCCATGTCGGCGACGACTGGGTGGTAACGCTTCAGGGGCAGGATTTCCCGGTCCTGATCGCCGCCGACCGGCAGGGCTCGACCGTCACCTTCAAGGCTGACGGGTCCAGCCTCCGGGTGACGTCGGACTGGCTGCCCGGCCAGCCGCTCGCCCGGTTGCAGGTCGATGGAGCCGAGATCGTGCTGAAGGTAGCCAAGATCCCCGGCGGCTTCCGCATCCGCAACCGGGGCGCGGACCTCAAGGTCCATGTCCGCACGCCGCGTCAGGCGGAACTGGCGAAACTGATGCCGCAAAAACTGCCGCCCGACACGTCGAAATTCCTGCTCTGCCCGATGCCCGGCCTGATCGTGAAGATCAGCGTCGAAGAGGGGCAGGAAGTGCAGGAAGGCCAGGCGCTGGCGACCGTCGAGGCGATGAAGATGGAAAACATCCTCAAGGCCGAACGTAAGGGCGTGGTCAGGAAGATCAACGCCGCCCCGGGTGCAAGCCTCAAGGTCGACGACGTGATCATGGAATTCGAATGATGGCCACTACCCCTGCCGCACCGACTGCCACGCGGTTGCCTCTTCTGGCCGTGCTTTCGGCGATGGCGGGCTTTCTTGCCTGGCAGGTGCTGGCTTTCCTGCGGGCAGGAACTTTCGAATATCCGCTCGATGACCCCTACATCCATCTCGCCATGGCGGAAGGCATTGCTAACGGCACCTATGGGATCAACCCGGGCGAGCCTGCCTCGGCGGCTTCATCGATCATCTATCCGGTCCTGCTTCTGCCCTTCGTGGGCAGCGAATTCCAGCGCTTCCTGCCGCTTCTATGGAACATCGGCGCGCTCGCCCTGCTTGCCCTCACGTGGGGCCGTATCGTCCGCGATGCGCGCTTGCCAAACGGGCTTGCACTCTTTTGCGCCGCGGTTGGCCCGATTGCATTGGCGATGCCGTTCGTCGCGGCTCTCGGAATGGAGCATACACTTCACGCCCTTGCGGTGGCGGTGCTTGTGCAGGCGCTCTGGCGCTTCCTGACGACCGGCACCATCGGATACGCACTGATCCTGTCGGCAATACTCGCACCGCTTCTGCGCTACGAAGGGTTGGCCCTGTCGCTTCTGGCCGCTGCAACTCTGGTCTGGCGAGGCCGGATTGCATCGGGCGTGGCGCTTGGCGCTGCTATTCTGGCAGGTCCGGCCCTCTTCGGCCTCTTTCTGCTAGGGCAGGGGCTTGACCCGCTGCCAAGCTCGGTCCTGGCCAAGATGGGCGACGAGACGCGCTCGTTAAGCCCGCTCCTGAACATCCTCAAGGTTGCAGGCGGGTCCGGCGCAGGTATCTTCTTTTCAGCTGTGGCTATGCTTCTTTTGACGCTCGTCACGCCGACCGTCTGGTCGAACCGGAACCTGCGTCTGATTCTGGGCATTGTCACTATGGCGGTACTTGCCCAGGTGCTGGCCGGAAATGCCTTCTGGTTCAACCGCTACGAACATTACGCGATGGTGATGATCGGAACGGTTCTGGTGATTGCTCTTCCGCACCTTTCCGATCGCCTCAAGCAGGTGTTCAAGGTCGCGATGCTGATCTGGGCACTGGGCTATGGCTGGTACAATGCCGTCTTCTACAGCTGGAACCCGCGCTCCGTTCTTCTGGAGCAGGAACAGATGGCGCGGCTGACCGATCTTCTGCCCGGCGAGGCGGTGGCGGTGAACGACATCGGCAAAGTCTCGTGGAAGCGCGATGTCCTTGTGCTCGACCTCTGGGGTCTTGCCTCGCGCGAGGCAAGGCTGGCGCGGTTGCCGGGCAAGGGTAGTGTGCCTTCAACCGAGTGGGCCGGTGCCCTCGTTCGCGAACATGGCGTGCGCTACGCGATGATCTACGACGAATGGATCGCCGGGGGGATCGGTCACGACTGGCGCCCCGTCGTGCGCCTGACAATGGAGCCCGAACAAGGTCTCGAAGGCGGTGCCTTCGTGACGATCTATGCGACTGATCCGGGTTTCGAGCCGGAGCTCAGGGCAGCGATAGACAAGTTGCGCCCGACATTGCCCGAAGGCGCGGTCCTGACTGACCTGAACTGATGTTTTGCGGGCGCGCCACGTGCTGGTGGCCCCGGAATTGCGATGAGAGGATGAAGATGGCTGACCGGATGGATGAGTGGCGCGGCCTTGTGGCCAAGGAACTGAAGGGCCGCACGCCCGAAGATCTGACCTGGGATACGCTCGAAGGGATCGCGGTCAAGCCGCTTTATACAGGGGCGGACAGCGACGGGTTGGCGCATATGGGTACTCTGCCCGGACTGGCACCCTTCACGCGCGGGGTGCGCGCCACAATGTATGCGGGGCGTCCCTGGACGATCCGGCAATACGCGGGCTTCTCGACCGCCGAGGAGAGTAACGCCTTCTATCGCAAGAACCTCGCCGCCGGGCAGCAGGGCGTGTCGGTCGCCTTCGACCTTGCCACCCACCGGGGCTATGACAGCGACCATCCGCGCGTGGTGGGCGATGTCGGCAAGGCGGGCGTCGCCATCGATTCTGTCGAGGATATGAAGATCCTCTTCGACGGCATCCCGCTCGATCAGGTCTCGGTCTCGATGACGATGAACGGCGCTGTCATTCCGGTTCTGGCCTCCTTCATCGTCGCAGGCGAGGAGCAGGGGGTGGACCGCGCGCTTCTCTCGGGCACCATCCAGAACGACATCCTGAAAGAGTTCATGGTGCGGAATACTTACGTCTATCCGCCCGAGCCAAGCATGAGGATCGTCGCCGATATCATTGAGTATACGGCGAAAGAGATGCCGAAGTTCAATTCGATCTCGATCTCGGGCTACCACATGCAGGAGGCGGGCGCGAACCTCGTGCAGGAGCTGGGCTATACGCTCGCCGACGGGCGCGAATATGTCCGCACCGCCATCGCGCGCGGCATGGATGTGGACGATTTCGCGGGGCGGCTGTCCTTCTTCTTCGCCATCGGCATGAACTTCTTCATGGAGGCGGCGAAACTCAGGGCCGCGCGGATGCTCTGGCACCGGATCATGACCGAGTTCGGCGCGAAGAAACCCTCAAGCCTCATGCTCCGCACCCATTGCCAGACCTCGGGCGTGTCCTTGCAGGAAAAGGACCCCTACAACAACGTCGTCCGCACCGCCTATGAGGCGATGAGCGCGGTTTTGGGCGGCACGCAGTCCTTGCACACCAACGCGCTTGACGAGGCGATGGCGCTGCCGACCGAGTTCTCTGCGCGAATTGCGCGGAATACGCAGTTGATCCTGCAAGAAGAAACCGGCGTCACTAAGGTCGTCGATCCGCTGGCGGGGTCCTATTACGTCGAAAGCCTGACGGCGGAACTGGCCGAAAAGGCCTGGGCGCTGATCGAGGAGGTCGAGGCGATGGGCGGCATGACCAAGGCCGTCGCCTCGGGCATGCCGAAGTTGCGGATCGAGGAATCGGCCGCCAAGCGCCAGGCGATGATCGACCGGGGCGAAGAGGTCGTGGTGGGCGTGAACAAATACAAGCCCACGCGCGAGGACCCGGTCGAGATCCTCGACGTCGACAATATGGCAGTGCGCGACGCGCAAGTGGCGCGGCTGACAAACATCCGCGCGACGCGCGACGCGGGCGCCTGCGATGCGGCGCTGGCAGAACTGGAACGCCGCGCGCGCGAGGGCGGCAATCTTCTGGAAGCGGCGGTCGCGGCGGCGCGGGCGCGGGCGAGCGTGGGAGAGATTTCGATGGCGATGGAAAAGGTGTTCGGCCGTCACCGGGCCGAGGTTAAGACCCTCGCGGGCGTCTATGGCTCTGCCTATGAGGGCGACGAGGGCTTTGCCCAGATCCAGAAGGAGGTCGAGGCCTTCGCCGAGGAAGAGGGGCGCCGCCCGCGCATGCTGGTGGTCAAGATGGGGCAGGACGGTCACGACCGGGGGGCGAAGGTCATCGCCACCGCCTTCGCCGACATCGGCTTCGATGTAGATGTCGGTCCGCTGTTCCAGACGCCGGACGAAGCGGCGCAGGATGCGATCGACAATGACGTGCATGTGGTAGGCGTCTCGTCGCAGGCGGCAGGTCACAAGACGCTGGCGCCGCAGCTGATCGAGGCGCTGAAAGAAAAGGGCGCGGGCGACATCATCGTCATCTGCGGCGGCGTGATCCCGCAGCAGGATTACGATTACCTGAAGAAGGCAGGCGTGAAAGCGATCTTCGGGCCGGGCACCAATATCCCGGCCGCCGCGACCGACATCCTGTCTCTGATCCGCGCCGCGCGCGCGGCTTGAGCCCTATGCCTCTGCCGGTCGGGCCTCTGTCCCGGCCGGTGTCCCGTCGGCTGTCTCGATGTCGACCGGCCGCGCCATGACCAGTACCGCATAGCCGAGCACCGCCGAGATTGCCGAGGCGGTCAGCACGCCGATCCGGACCGCGTTCATATGGGCGATATCGCTGAAGCTTAAGCCCCCGATGAAAAGCGACATGGTGAAGCCGATGCCCGCAAGGCAGGCGATCCCGTACATATGCAGCCAGCTTGCGCCATGCGGCAGCCGCGCGAGACCCAAACGCACCATCAGCCAGACCGTACCGCAGACGCCAAGCTGCTTGCCGACGATCAGGCCCGCCGCGATGCCAAGCGGCAGCGGGGCGAACAGATCGCTGATCGTCAGCCCTTGCAAAAGCACGCCCGCATTCGCGAAGGCAAAGATCGGCACGATCAGGAAGTTCACATAAGGCGTCAGCGCATGTTCTAGTGCATGGAGCGGCGATTTGCCGAACCGGTCCTTCAGGGGGATGAAGAAGGCGGTTACAACACCTGCGAGCGTCGCGTGGACGCCAGATTTCAGCACCAGCACCCAAAGTATCGTGCCCAGAAGGATCAGCGGTGCAATCCTGTGCGCGCCCATCAGGTTCAGCGCCAGCAGGCCGCCGAGCGGCAGAAGCGCGAGGGCGATGTAATTGAGATGTAGATCGTTCGTATAGAAAAGCGCGATGATCAGGATCGCGCCGAGATCGTCGAGGATGGCGAGCGTGAGGAGGAATATCTTCAGGCTCGTGGGCGCGCGTTTTCCGACCAGCGCCAGTACGCCCACGGCAAAGGCGATGTCGGTCGCGGCGGGGATCGCCCAGCCGCCGCGCGTCACCGGGTCCGACCAGTTGAAGATCAGGAAGATGAGCGCGGGCACGACCATCCCGCCAAGCGCCGCAGCGCCCGGCATCATCACGTCGCGCGGGTTCTTCAGTTTGCCTTCCAGCATCTCGCGCTTCAGTTCCAGCCCGATCAGGAAGAAGAAGACTGCCATCAGCCCGTCGTTGATCCACAGGATCAGCGGTTTCGATAGGCCCTCGCCGTCGAGTAGGATCGCGAAAGTCTTTTCCAGCCCCGCATAATAGCCGGCGCTCATCGTCGAATTGGCGGTGAAAAGCGCAAAGGCTGCCGCCAGCATCAGAAGAACCCCGGGGGCGGCATCGTGGCGGAACAAGCGGGCGATCGCGGCGACAGACTTCATGGGGCTCCTTTCCTCGGGCTGGTCCGGCCTGACATGGGGCCGAATGCCGGGATATCAACCGCGCGGGTGGCGAAAAGTCCCCTTGCGGACGCTTTTCACGCTTCTAGGATCAAGTGTGGTGGAAGGAAAGGTAGCAAAGCCAATTATGTGGGAGCTTGATCATCTGGCTGTGACCGCACCGACGCTGACGGAGGCGGCAGATCACGTGGCGGCGGCGCTCGGTGTGGCGCTGGGCCCCATCGGGCACCACAGCCACATGGGTACGCATAACCGGCTGGTGGGCCTTGGCCCCTCGGACTATCTCGAAGCCATCGCGATCGACCCCGAGGCGCCGGAGCCGGCTTGGCCGCGCTGGTTCCGGCTGAACGAGCCTTCCGCCGGCGCGCGCCTGACGAACTGGATCTGCCGGGTGCCCGACCTTGACGCTGCATTGAGTGCCGCCCCTGCCGGGGCGGGTCTGCCGACGGCGCTCGCGCGCGGTGATTTCCGCTGGAACATGGCGGTTCCGGAGGATGGCCGATTGCCGTTCGACGATTGCTTCCCCGCACTTCTGTCCTGGCAGGGTGGCCTCAAACCCCCAGACCGGCTTGCCGACAGCGGCTGCCGCCTCACCCGCCTCGAAGTGGCCCACCCCGAGGCCGACCGGCTCCGCCCCCTCTTGCGCCTCTCCGACGCGCGGATAGAAATCGTCCCCGGCGCGCCCGCCCTCCGCGCCACGTTCGATACGCCCGGGGGCAGGAGACGGCTCGAATGATCATCCGCCCGGCCGGGGACGGCGACCTTGCCGCCATCGTGGCGCTCTGGAACCCTGTGATCCGCGACACGACGATCATTTTCCATTCCGAGGAACGTGACGAGGCGAAGGCGGCCGAGATCATCGCTTCCCGCCGTGCTGGCGGCCACGAATTCTTCGTGGCGGTCGAAGAGGGCAGGCTTCTCGGCTTTGCCACCTATGCCCAGTTCCGTGCCGGGAACGGCTATGCCCATGCGCTTGAACATTCGATCATCCTTGATCCCGCCGCCTGGGGCCGGGGGGCAGGCCGGGCACTGATGCAAACTCTTGAAGACCATGCCCGGGCGGCGGGCGGCCACACGCTCTTCGCCGGCGTCTCGGGCGAGAATGCCGCAGGCATCGCATTCCATGAAAAAGTGGGCTTCCGGAATGTCGCCGTGATCCCCGAGGCCGGGCGTAAGTTCGGCCGCTGGCTCGACCTCGTGCTGATGATGAAATTTCTTTGACCGTCTGGCCTTCCCGGCCTCAGTCGCTATTCTCCCGCCCATGTCGATCTGGACCCGCATAACCGAGGCTTTGGCGGCCCTTGCCCAGGGCGAGGGGCTGGCCGCCGTCTTCGAGAAACTGCGCACGCCGCCTGAGAAGTCGGTGGCCTTCACCATTGCGGTGATCGCGCTTGGCGCCAAGATGGCAAAGGCGGACGGGCAGGTGACGCGCGACGAGGTCCGCGCCTTTCGCTCGGTCTTCGAGATCGCGCCTGAGGACGAACGCGATGCGGCGCGCGTCTTCAACCTCGCGCGGCAGGACGTGGCGGGGTTCGACCTTTACGCCCGCCGCATCGCGGGCATGTTCGGACCGGGCGATCCGGTGCTGATCGACCTGATGGACGGTCTCTTTCACATTGCCGTGGCGAACGGCGAGTTTCATGATGCGGAGGAGCAGTTTCTCAGGGCCGTCGCCGACATTTTCGGCGTGGGTGACCGCTGTTTCCGCACCATGCACGCCCGCCATGTGCCGGGCGCGCCGCGCGATCCGTTCGATGTGCTGGGGCTGGAGCCCGGCGCCTCGGTCGAGGCGGCGCGCTCTGCTTGGCGGCAGGCGGTCAAGGAAAGCCATCCCGACCTGCTGGCGGCCCGCGGCCTGCCGGAAGAGGCGGTCCGCCTGGCCGAGGACCGCCTGCGCGACGTGAACCGCGCCTGGGAAGAGATCAACCGCAAAGTCCCGGCCTGAGGCTAGATGATGCGGATTGTCACCTGGAACGTCGAATGGTTCACCAACCTCTTCGACGCGCGTGGGCGGCTTCTGGAGGACGAGGACTGGTCCTCGCGCTACAAGGTCACCCGCCGCCAGCAGATCGAGAGCATCGCCATCGTGCTGACTGCGATCGACCCGGATGCGGTGATGATCATCGAGGCGCCCGACAACAACCGTCGCCGCCAGACGGTGCCGATGCTCGAACGGTTCGCCGCGCGCTTCGATCTGCGCTGCAGGCGCGCGCTTCTGGGCTTCGAGAATGACACGCAGCAGGAAATCGCGCTGCTGTATGACCCCGATGTGCTGTCGGTTCACCATGATCCGAAGGGAGGTGGCGAGGGCGAGACGCCGCGTTTCGACCAGTCCTATCTCATCGACCTCGACGTGGACGGCACCGCCGACCGCGTGGTCTTTTCCAAGCCGCCGCTTGAGGTGCAGGCCGAGACCCGCGACGGTAAGCGCCTTCGCCTTATCGGCGCGCATCTGAAGACCAAGGCCCCGCATGGAGCGACGACTCCGGAGCAAGCGCAAAGGATCGCCATTGCCAACCGCCGCAAGCAGCTGGCGGAATGTATCTGGCTCAGGTCGCGGGTGATGGAGCATCTCAAGGCAGGCGACAGCCTTCTGGTGATGGGCGACCTGAATGACGGCCCCGGTTTGGACGAATATGAAAAGCTCTTCGGGCGGTCGGGGGTGGAGATTGTGCTGGGCTGGGACGAGCCGCGCGAAACGCGGCTTTACGATCCCCATGCCCGCATCGCCTATTCGAAGAAGACCGGCGTCACGCCGATGACGGCACGCTTCTATCTGGACACGGAGAAGCGCTATTTCTCGGCGCTGCTCGACTATATCATGGTCTCGCCCGACCTGCGCGCGCTGAAGCCTGCATGGCGCATCTGGCATCCGTTCGACGATCCGGACTGCTATCAGGTGCCGGAGCTGCGCGAGGCGCTTCTGATGGCGTCCGACCATTTCCCGGTCAGCATCGATCTGCCGATCTGATCCGGCCGCCCTTAACAGGCGCGGTCCGGCGTCCTATATTCGCCCCATGCGCATCTTGATGGTCTCCCTGCTGCTCAGCCTGTCCGCCGCGCCGCTCGCGGCCGAGACGACAGCTCCTGCCGATCCCTCAGCCGAGGAGGGCATGAGCCTGATTGACGAGGGCATCAAGATCATCCTGCGCGCGCTGCTCGATGACGTGCAGCCGAAGATGGAAGAGCTGCAGAAGGGCCTTGATGAGGCGCTGGCCGAGATGGGTCCTGCCCTCAAAGACCTGCTCCTGAAGATCGACGATTTCCGCAATTACCACCCGCCAGAGGTCCTGCCGAACGGCGATATCATCATCCGCCGCAAGACCCCGGCCGAGATCGAGAATCCTGACGGCCAGATCGAGCTGTAGGGCCAAAAATCTTCGAAGATTTTTGGCAAGAGTTTTCGAAAACTCTTGCCCGCCAGGCCGCGACCCTGTGCCTCAGATCCGCCCGATCCGCTCGGTCAGAAGCGCGAAGAACCGGTCGCGGTCGATCCCGCCCATGAACATCGCATTCGGTTCGTGCTTCGTCACCCGCCACCAGTCGGCCACGGTCATCCCGAGCGTATGGGTGCCCTCAAGCTCGATTGCCACATGGACATGGCGGCCGGTGAAAAGGTCCGGTTCGATCAGATAGGCGATGACGCAGGGATCATGCAGCGGCGCGCCCTGCGAGCCGTATTTCGCCGTGTCGAAACGCTCGAAAAAGTCGGTCCAGCTTGCCACCGCGCGGCCGACCTCGGTGCCGAGGCCGCGCATCCCCTCGACCCACTCGCGAGAGGTCAGCGCCTTGTGCGTCACGTCAAGCGGCATGACGACCAAGGGCACGCCCGCGCGGAAGATGATATCGGCGGCCTCGGGGTCGACATAGATGTTGAATTCGGCGGCGGGGGTGATGTTGCCGCCCTCGAAATAGCCGCCGCCCATCAGCACGATCTCGGCCACGCGCGCGACGATATCGGGGGCCTTTTCGAAGGCGGTGGCAATGTTCGTGAGGGGCCCGAGCGGGCAAAGCGTGACCGAGCCAGCGGGTTCGCGGCGCAGGGTCTCGATGAGGAACTCGACCGCGTGCGCCGCCTCAAGCGGCATGGTCGGATCGGGCAGCGCGATCCCGTCGAGCCCGGTCTTGCCATGCACATGTTCGGCGGTGACGAGCGTGCGCTTCAGCGGCCGGTCGCAACCCGCGAAGACCCTTATGTCAGTCCGCCCCGCCAACTCGCACACGACGCGGGCATTCTTCTGGGTCAGGGCCAAGGGCACGTTGCCCGCGACCGCCGTGATCCCCAGAACCTCCAGTTCCGGCGAGGCGAGCGCCAGCAGAATCGCCACCGCGTCGTCCTGTCCGGGGTCGGTGTCGATGATGATTTTCCGCGCCGGGGCCATGAATACCTGCCTTTTCGTGACGAATTCCAACCGGCACAGTGACAAGAAGACCGAGGGAAAGTCCAGTGCCGCAGGAGCGCCAAAAGGCCGCCACAATCGCAGGTAATGGTTTCTTAACTCTCGGGGACAGGGTTGAGACATGGGCGAACATGACCAGCCGGTCTTCCTGCATGTGGGCGGGACGACCACCGGTGCCGAAGACCTCGTGGTCTATCTGGCCGCCAACCGCGCCGGGCTGCGGCGCGCAGGCTATGGGCTTCACTGTTTCGACGTGATCGGCGGCGAGGTCGACGGGCTTTCTGACCTGATGCCGGGCCCGGCCGCCGACGAGGCCGCGATCACGGATGCGGCCGCGCGGCTCGCCCGGCGGCTTGCCCCCGACCGCAAGGCGGGGGAAGAGGGCTTCGTCCTCTCCATGCCCGACCTCGCCGGTCCGATGCCCGAACTGCTGCTTGGCCGGTTCCACAGTGCCGCCCGCATCCGGGCGCGGACGCTGGCGCGTGCGCTCGGCCAGCCGGTCGAACGTCTGGTGATGGTGGTGCAGCCCTATGAGGTGCTGTTCCACGCCGCCTGGATGCGCCTCGCGCTCGACCGCCGGATCGACGCTTTCGCCGATTATGCCGGTGTGCTGGCCGCTTTCCGGGGCGGCTGGGCTGATCTGGGCTCTATCCTCGTCGAGGAACTGCAGGTGAAGGAGCTGGTGGTGCAGACAGCACCCGTGACACCCGCCCGGTTCGTCGCCGATCTGGTGCCCGGCCTCAGGCTGCGCCAGCCGGTGGAACCGCAGGCCAAGCCGCGCGTGACCCCGAGCGCGGTCGCGATGGTCCAGCGCTGCCTTGCGCAGGGGACCCGCCTGCAGCCCGGCCAGCGCGACCGGCTGATCGCCTTCCATGCGCGCCAGCCGCAGATCGTGCCGGACTACGGCTTCTCTGCGCTCGCGCTCTCGGATCTGCGCGGGCGCTATGTCGCCGATCTCGCCTCGCTGCAACAAGATCATCACGCCATCGTGCATGGTGCCACACAAACGGCGCTTGCCGCCGAATAGGGGATAACCTCAACACAAATGAAAACGCCCGGCAGGTCCTGCCGGGCGTTCTTGTTTCAAGGGGGGGCGATCAGCCGTCGAAACCCACTTCTTCCATCAGCTTCAGCGCGGTGGGGCGCAGCTTGGCGATCTCCGACAGGTTCAGACTGTCAGGCGTGAACGCGCCCCAGCTTTTCACCAACTCCGACTGCTCCACGCCCGGCTTCACCGGGAATTCATTGTTGATCTCGGCATAGATCTTCTGCGCTTCATCGGACGACAGGAACTCCATCAGCTTCAGCGCCGCGTCCTTGTTCGGCGCGGCCTTGGTCATCGCCACGCCCGAGACATTCACATGCGTGCCGCCGCCTTCGAAGGTCGGATAGACGATCCTGACCGAATTGGCCCATTCGGTCTGTTCGGGGTCCGCGAGCATCGCGCCCATGTAATAAGTATTGCCGAGCGAGATGTCGCATTCGCCCGCCCAGATCGATTTGACCTGATCGCGGTCGCTGCCTTCGGGCTTGTGGGCGAGGTTGGCGCGCACCGCCGCCGCCCATTCCTTGGCATAGGCCTCGTCGTGATGGCCGATCATCGCCGCCATCAGGGCGAGGTTGTAATCATGGGTGCCCGGGCGTGTACAGATGCGGCCCTTCCATTTCGGGTCGGCCAGATCTTCGTAAGTCGTCACCTCGCCATCCTGCACCCGGTCTTTCGAGGCATAGACGATCCGTGCGCGCGAGGTGAGGCCGAACCACTGGCCCGCCGGGTCGCGATATTCGGCCGGGATATTCGCGTTCAGCACGTCGGAGGTGACCGCCTGCGTGACGCCCGCATCCACCACCTGCTGCAGCCGCGCGATATCGACCGTCATCACCAGATCGGCCGGGCTGCGGTCGCCCTCGGCCACCAGACGCTCGACCATGCCCTTGTCAATGGTCGCGACATTCACCGCGATCCCGGTTTCCGCGGTGAAAGCGTCGAACAGGGGCTGCACCAGTTCGGGCTGGCGGTGAGAATAGACATTCACCTCCTCGGCCGCTGCCTGACCGGCGGCGGTCGCGATGAGCAGGGGGAGAATAACGGTCGCGCGCATTGTTGATTCCTTTAGTCGGGATTTCATCGTCTCGATACGTCCCGTGCGGCAGCCTGTCAATCCTTACTAATTCTCTCTGACATAAACTCTATGCCCATATCTTGGCAAACTGGCGAAGGCCAGTGATAGATAGCTCGTGGAAACGGGAAGGGACGAGTGATGGGGCAGGACTATCAGATCGCTGCGCTCTGGATCGGCGGCGATCTCAGCTACCTTGAGCAGCTTTGCCTGAAATCCTTCCTCGATGTCGGCCACCATCTGAGGCTCTATTCCTACGAACCGATCGGCAACGCGCCCGAAGGGATCGAACATGCTGATGCGAACGAGATCCTGCCGCAGACCGATTTCCTGCGCCATGCCCGCACCTCAAGCCCGGCGCTGCATTCCGACCTCTTCCGCTATCACCTCTTGAAGAAAGTCGACCGCACAATCTGGGCCGACACGGATGCCTATTGCGTGAAGCGGTTCGCGACCGCGACCGGGCATTTCTTTGCTTGGGAGAGCGACAAGGACGTGAATGGCGGCGTGCTCGGCCTGCCGCCGGACAGCGAGGCGCTGGGCCAGCTTCTGGAGTTCACGCGGGACGAGTTCGCAATCCCGGTCTGGTATGGCGAGAGCTACCGCAAAGAACTGGAGGCCGCGCGCGATGCGAGCAACCCCGTTCATGTCGGCGATCAGCCCTGGGGCGTCTGGGGGCCGCATGCACTCAGCCATTTCCTGAAAGCGACGGGCGAGATCCGCCACGCGCTGCCGCGCGTCGCGCTCTATCCGATCGGCTTCAAGGACCGCATCCTCCTCACCCGTCCTGGCGTTCCCATGGCTGATCATGTGACGCAGGACACCTATTCGATCCATTTCTACGGCCGCCGGATGCGGCGGCGGCTGGTCGAGAAATTCGACGGTATCCCGAAACCGCGCTCGATCATCGGCCAGCTCTTGAAGAAGCACGGAATCGACCCGACGCTGGCGCCGATCCCCTATCACCCGCGGTCTTCAGACTCCGAGGACGCCGACGACGCATGAGCCCGAAAGGTTGGGCCGCGCGACGGCGGTTCGCCGCTCAGCACGGGACCTCAGCGGAACCGTTATTGCCTAACGGGCGTTCTCTTCCGACGTTGGGTCGAATGCAGTTCCAAGGGGAAATCCATGCTTCGTATGTTCAAGTCCTCCACGGCTCTGGTTGCGAGCCTCTCGATCGTGGTGCCGAATGGTGCCGTCTTCGCGCAAGAAAGTACGCCGGACATGAGCCCGGCGATGATCTGTGCCGACGGGTCTCAGCTGCCTTGTGCGGACGGGGTTGAGCCTATTGCCGCCATGATCTGCGCCGACGGCGCCGCGCTTCCGTGTGCGGAAGGCGTACAGGAGATCGCCGCACTGGTCTGCGCCGACGGCGCGGAATTGCCCTGTGCCGAGGGTGTCGAGGCGATCCCGGCGCCCGTCGGCGAACCGATGCCGGAAGCGGCTGTCGATCCGGCGCCCGAGGCGGCGCCCGATGTCACGCCCGAGCCCGCCGCCGAACCGGTTCCGGAGCCTGCACCTGAAGCGTCCCCCGAGGCCGCAGAACCTGCGCCCGAGGCTGTTGAACCTGCCCCAGAGGCCGCAGAGCCTGCGCCCGAAACCGTCGAACCGGCCCCGGAAGCGGTGACAGAGAGCCCCGCCACCGAGGAGCCTCCCGCTATCGACGAGGGCACATCGACAGACCCCGCGCCGGCCGAGCCGGTTGTCGATCCCGTACCTGCGGAGGAACAGCCTACGGCAGAGGCGCCGCCGACGGCGACAGAGATGCCGGCCGAGCAGCCCGCCGCGCCAGCCCAGGACGTGCCATCGGCCGAGGAACCTGTCGCGCCCGAAGCCGAAGCGCCCGCCGCACCCGAAGGTGCAGAGGCGCCGACCGCCGACGATCTCGAGAAGGCGCTGAGCGAAGAGCTGAACGGCGCGGAAGGCGAGCCCGCACCAGAGGCGGCAGCCGAACCCGTACCCGAGGCGGCACCCGACAGCACGGCCGAGCAGGCCGCCGAGACGCCGACCGAGCCGGCAGACCTGCCCGTGGTGAATTCGGCCACCGCAGATATCGCCGAGGAACTGGCGGCCGAGGGCAATCTTCCCTCTGCCGAGGTCGTGCCGGAGTTGCCGGTCCAACCCGATGCGGAAAGCGGTGAAGCCCCGGTTGCCGAAGCGGCGCAGATCCTGACCGAGGCCGCTGGCGGCGAAGCAGCCGCGTCGGCCACCGCCGAGGTTCCGGCCGAGTCCGTCACCCAGATCACCGAAGAAGAGGTAACGGAGGCTACCGCCCGTTCCTCGTCCGAGGATTTTGCCAACAAGGTGAATGAGGTCGCCGGCGCTGCCGCGGCTGCAAATGTCGCCCAGCCTCAGGTGGTGGAACGCAAGAAGGGCCTCTCGGATACCGAGAAGCTGCTGCTTCTTGGCGCCGGGGCGCTCGTGGTCGGTGCGATCTTGTCGAACAACCGCAAGGTCGAGATGAACTCGGGCGACCGGGTGATCGTCAGCCGTGACGGTCAGTATTCGGTGCTGAAGGACGATGACGCCCTTCTGCGCCAGCCGGGCGCGAAAGTGCGCACCGAAACCTTCCGTGACGGCTCGACCCGTACGACCGTGACCCGGACCGACGGGACGCGCATCGTCACGATCCGCGATGCCGAACAGCGCGTTCTGCGCCGCGTCCATATCGCCGAAGACGGCACGGAGACGCGACTGATCGACGATCTCGCGACCTATGAGCCTGTCGTGGTCAGCACGCTGCCGAAGAGCCGCCCGTCGCCCATCGAGGTGACGACGGCCGACGAAGACGCCCTGCGCGTGGCGCTGGCAACCCAAAGCGACGCGGGCCGCCGCTTCAGCCTCTCGCAGGTCCGCAACATCTGGGAAGTGCGCTCGCTGGTGCCGGTCATCGACCTTGACACGATCACGTTCGAAACGGGTTCCGCTGCGATCCGGCCCGATCAGGCCAAGGCGCTGGCGGGCTTGGGCAAGCTGATCCAGGCCTATATCCGCAAGGACCCGTCCGAAGTGTTCCTGATCGAGGGCCATACCGATGCGGTCGGCGGTGCCGCCTACAATCTCGCCCTGTCCGACCGCCGGGCGGAATCGGTCGCGCTGGCGCTCACGGAATATTTCGGCGTCCCGCCGGAGAATATGGTGGTGCAGGGCTATGGCGAATCCTTCCTGAAGGTCCAGAGCCAGGGCGACGAACGCGCCAACCGCCGTGCGAGCGTCCGCCGGATCACCTCGCTTCTGCGCTGATCATCCCTCTTGGCGCGGCCGGGCGGCCCCTTTGGGGGCCGCTCTTCTTATGCGCAAGCTTCGGGTCGCCCGCGTGCGGTCCCGGTGGCAGGGTGGTCCGGTGAAAGGAGCCATCCATGAGCCTACATTTCGAACCGATCCCAACCGCCCAAGTCCGCGCGATCCGCGCCGGTGGACCTGACGCCAACGGCATGCCCGCCGAGCGCGGCTTCATCTCCGAAGGGCGGGGCGAGCCCTGCCGCCATTGCCTGAGCCAAGTGCCGACGGGCCGAGAATTCTTGATCCTCGCCCACCGACCCTTCCCTGACCTGCAGCCTTATGCCGAATGCGGGCCGATTTTCCTTTGTGCCGACGATTGCCCGGCCTGGGAGGGGGAGGGCGTGCCACCGATGCTGACCATGTCGGAAGACTATCTCCTCAAAGGCTACCGCGCGAACCACAGGATCTTCTACGGGACCGGCAAGGTCGTGCCGCGTGCCGAGGTCAGCGCCTATGCCGAGGTGCTGCTGGCCGATCCGGATGTCGCCTATGTCGATGTCCGTTCGGCCCGTAACAATTGCTTCCAATTGCGCATACGCCGGCGTGATTGACATAGATCAAGAGGTGGCCGCGGGGAATCGGCTAGACTGAAGGGGCAGGGCGATCTCTCCCTTCACCGCTTCGCGGTAGCCGTTGATCGCCCGGTCCCGGACAGGCTCCCTCCCTTCCGCCTGTCTGAATCCTTCGCTGCGGGCCTAAGTGCCCGCAGCGCCTTTCTCACAAGATCCCTTGCGCCGCGATCATCAGCGCGCCCATTGCCAGCGGATAGGTCCCGTCGACCAATGCGGCGCCCATGGTTTTCTGGCTGAAGAGTCTGCCCGCGAACTGCAGGACGCCTACCGCGAGGATCGCGGCGAGGGCCGTCCAGAGATCATTCCGGACCGCCGTCAGCCCCACCACAAACGCAAGGAAGAAGGTGCCCGCAAGCTGCGCCAGCATGGCGGCGACGGGCGGGCGCGCGGGCGGCGAGATATTGTGGCTGCCCGCCGCCCAGATCCGACCGAAAAGCGGGCCGAACCAGACCATGCCAAGTGCGAAGGCGGCGGCGGTGCCCAGAAGAACCGCAGGCCAGTTGATGCCGGTCTCCATGTCCTCTCCTCAGGCTGCGAGCTTGCCGAGCACGTCGAGGATCCGTCCCCAACCCGCCTCGTGATTGTCGCGCGATTCGTCGCTTGGGAAGCGCACATGGGTCAGCGTCACTTTCGTTCCAGTCGCCTCGGGCGCGAGGTCGATCGTCACTTCGCTGTCGTCGGCGGAGAAGGGCGATTCCCAGCCGAAGCGGATGCGGCTGTGCGGGGTCAGCTCGTGATAGGTGCCCGCGTGGGGAATATCGCGCTCGCCCACCCGCATGATCATCGAAAACCTCCCGCCCACCCTTGGATCGGTCGTGCAGTCGGTGACGGTGACGCCTTCGGCGGGCAGCATGAACCGCGCGAGCGTCTCGGCGTTCAGCCAGGCGTCATACACTTTTCTCGCCGGGGCCGCGATCGTGCGGCTGACGGTCAGTCTGAGGTCGCTCATCTTGTGCCTCCTCGGTCAGAACCTCGTTCAGGGCATCGAGCGTGAGCGACCAGACAGAGCGCAGCCGGGCGAACCAGCGATCAATCTCCCGGACCGGTTCGAGGTCGATCTCGATCAGATGCTCGCGCCAGACGGTGCGGCGGTGAACGAGACCGGCGGCTTCCAGGACCTTGATATGCTTGGACACGGCATTAAGGCTCATGTCGAAGCGCCTGGCGATATCCGTTACCCTGAGCGCGCCTTCCTGCGCCAGAAAGGTCAGGATCGCGCGCCGCGTCGGGTCGGACGCCGCCTTCAGGATCTCCGTCAGCGAATCGTCTGTTCGCTCAACCATATGGTGGAATTACTCTTCGCAACACATTCAGTCAACCATTTAGATGAATGAAAGGATCACCGACGGTTTCCAACCAGCCGGTCCAGCCGCGCTGCCTCGACTTCTGTCCCGAAAGGTGTGTTGACGATGAACATGCCCGATCCCACCATCCCGTGCCCATCGCGGGCGGGGGGAAAGCGCAGTTCGTGCTGCAGGACTTTTGGGAAGTTCATGGCGGCGAGGGCCGCTGTCATCGGCCTGTGCCGCCCGTCAGTAAGGATCGGATACCAGAGCGCGATGGTGCCGACGTTCCATTTGCGGTGGATCGCGGCGATGCGTTTGGGGATCATCTCGTAATCGGCCTTCACCTCCCAGGACGGGTCGATCAGCATCAGCCCCCGGCGCGGCTCGGGCGGGGTGAGGGCAAGCGCCATATCCATCCCGTCGGCCTTCCGGCAAGCCACCGGCCAGGGCAGCATCACGGCCAGAAGCGCCTCATATTCCTGCGGGTGCAGTTCGCAGACCGTTGCCCGGTCGTCGGGCCTTAGGAGATGGGCGGCGACCAGCGGCGAGCCGGGATAGGCGCGCGGCCCGTGGTCGCGTCGCACGGCCGTCAGCACGCGCGCATAGGGGTGATCCTTCGGAAACCAGCCCTTCGCCTCGGCCAAGTCGATCCCCACCGCCGCCTCGCCGGTCTTCGCGGCCTCGGCGCTGCCCAGATCGTAAAGGCCGCGTCCGGCATGGGTCTCGATATAGCTGAAAGGTTTGTCCTTCTTGCCCAGATAGTCGAGCATCACGGCAAGCAGCGCGTGCTTCTGCACATCGGCCATGTTCCCGGCGTGATAGGCATGTTGATAGGAAAGCATCGTCCCTCCGGCGGTCTCGGCCCCGGGGTCAGCGGTCCGGCGCTTCCCAGTCGGCGGGGGGCACATTGCGCCGTCTGAGGCGAATGGCAAGCCCAAGCGCCACGCCGACGCCGATCGCGACCGTGAGGTCAACGAGAAGGGTGAGGAGCATGGTCATGACCAGCAAGACCTTGTCGGATGTCCTGAGCCGCAGATAGTGCGGCCAGTGATGCGGCTCGCTCATGTTCCAGGCGGTCAGCATCAGAAGGGCGGCAAGCGCGGGCAGGGCCATGTGACCGACGAGCGGCCCGGCGACCAGAAGGCAGGCGAGCAGCACAATTGCATGAATCATCCCGGCCACCGGCGTCTGGGCGCCCGCACGGACATTCGTGGCCGTCCGTGCGATCGCGCCGGTCGCGGGCAACCCTGCCACCAGAGACGAGGCAAGGTTCGCCCAGCCCTGCGCCAGGAGTTCCGCGTTCGGGCGATGGCGGCTTTGAAGCATCCGGTCGGCGACCATCGCGGAGAGAAGCGATTCCACGCCCGCCAGGAAGGCGATGATCAGGGCCGACGGGAAAAGCGCGACCAGACGTCCGGGCGACAGGTCTGGCAGCCCCGGCATCGGCAGCCGGTCCGGCAGGGCGCCGAAGCGGCCTTCCAGCGTCTCGACCGGCAGGGCGAAGGCCCAGACAAGGGCCGAGGTAAGGCCGACCGCAACGATCAGGCCAGGCCAGCGCGGGAAGAGGCGCCTGAGGAGGATGATCAGCCCGAGGGTGGAAAGGCCGATGCCGAGCGCCCAGGGATTGACCGCGCCGCGCGCCGCCCAGAGCACCGGCAGCTTTTCCAGGAAGTCGGCGGGCATATGGCCGAGGCTCAGCCCGAGGAAATCGGCGATCTGGCTGGTGGCGATGATCAGCGCGATACCAATAGTGAAACCGTTGACCACCGGCTCGGGGATATATTGGATCAGGTTTCCGGCCCTGAGATAACCGGCGCAAAGAAGGATCAGGCCCGCCATGAAAGTGGCCGTCACCAGCCCGCCATAGCCATGTTCGGCTATGACCGAAAAGACCACGACGATGAACGCGCCGGTCGGCCCGCCGATCTGCACCCGGCTGCCGCCGAGCGCCGATATGAGGAAGCCCGCGATGATCGCCGTGATCAGCCCGTCCGCAGGCGTCGCCCCCGAGGCAATGGCAATCGCGAGGCTGAGCGGCAGCGCCACCATCGCCACCGTGAGACCGGCGAAAAGATCGGCCCGGAAGGTCGCGAGACTATAGCTGGGAAGCGTGTCGGACAGAGCGGGGCGCACGGCTGGACCTGAGATAGGATCAGCCGCAGAGTTCCATGTTTCCCGCAATTTGGAAAGGGATTTGCGCCCCTGTGGCTGGCGCGCGAAAACAGAAAGGGCCCCGATAGGGGGCCCTTTGCGTCCGTCTGCCGAAAGGTCTTACTTCGGCGCGATCATCATCACCATCTGGCGGCCTTCGAGCTTCGGCATCTGCTCGATCTTTCCGGTCTCGGCCACATCGGCCGCCACGCGGTTCAGAAGCTCAAGCCCCAGTTCCTGGTGCGCCATTTCGCGGCCGCGGAAGCGGAGCGTGATCTTCACCTTGTCGCCTTCGCCGAGGAACTTCTGCACCGAGCGCATCTTGACGTCATAGTCATGCGTATCAGTGCCGGGGCGGAACTTGATTTCCTTGATCTCGATGATCTTCTGCTTCTTGCGCGCTTCGGCCTCGCGCTTCTGCGTCTCGTATTTGTACTTGCCGAAATCCATGATCTTGCAGACCGGCGGCTCGGCATTGGGCGAAATCTCGACAAGATCGAGCCCGGCCTCCTCGGCCAGTTGCATCGCCTTGAACGGGGTCACGACCCCGACATTCTCGCCATCCGCGCCGATGAGGCGGATTTCCGGGGCGCGGATACGGTCGTTCACGCGGGGGCCGGTATCTCGTTGCGGCGGGGCGTTGTGCGGTCTGCGGGCTATGGCGGCGTTCCTTCTTTTGTTGCCGGTAAAGTGCGCGGAAAATAGACGCGCGCGCCGCCGCTTTCAACCCGGATTCCGAGGGTGCGCTTCGGGGCAATTCCCTTTCCAAACAGGCGATTTTCTGTCATAGCGGGCCCGCAGCGCGCGGGACAGACAGAAAAGCGCGCGACTTTGGGAAGGATTATCATGAACAGAAACGTCATCATCGCGCTGATCATCGCCATCCTCGCCGGTGGCGGCTACTGGTACTACACTGGTCAGCAGCGCGCTGCGGAAGAAGCGGCAGCCGCCGCGAAAGCCGCTGAAGAGGCTGCCGCCGCCGCCAAGAAGGCCGAGGAAGAAGCCGCCGCCAAGGCCGCCGAAGAGGCTGCTGCCGCCGCGAAGGCTGCCGAAGAGGCCGCCGCCAAGGCCGCCGAAGAGGCTGCTGCGGCCGCTGCCGCTGCCGCCGAGGCCGCGCCCTTCGACGCCGATGCGCTGATCGCCTCGATCGATGGCTCGTCGCTTGACGATGCGACCAAGGCAACGCTGAAAGCCGCCGTCGAAGCCGCCCGTGCCAATCCGGCGCTGGTGCAGGCCGCGGTCGATCAGGTCAAGGCCGCGCTCGGTCAGTAATCGCCGTCAGACATGCAAAACCGCGCCGGGTGACCGGCGCGGTTTTCTCTTTTCGGACCTCTGGCGCCAAAATCCTTTCAAAGGATTTTGGCAAATTTTTTCCTGAAAAAATTTTGCCCGGCCCGGCGTCGCGGTCAGATCCCGTCGCCGACGAAAGCCTTCTCGACCACATATTCCTTCGGGTCGGAATTTGCGCCTTCGCGCAGTCCGAAGGCTTCGAGCACTTCTTTCACATCGACGTTGAAGGCCAGCGACCCACAGACCATCGCGCGGTCGGTCGCCGGGTTCATCGGCGCGATGCCGTAATGGTCGAAAATCCTGCCGCTTTCCAGATTGTCGGTGATCCGGCCCATCAGCGGGCTCTCTTCCCGCGTGGTCGTGGGGTAATAGCGCAGCTTGTCGCCGATCATCTCGCCGATCAGCGGATCGTCCTTCAGGCTTTCGACCAGCTCCCGTCCATACTCCAGCTCCGCGAGCGTCCGGCAGGTATGAAGCATGTAAATTTCTTCATATTTCTCATAGGTCTCCGGCTCGCGCATGAGGCTCGCGAAGGGGGCGATGCCGGTGCCGGTGGCCAGGAACCACAGCCTCTTGCCCGGCAGCAGCGCATCATGGACGAGCGTCCCCACCGGTTTCGGCCTGAGGATGATCTCGTCGCCCGGCTGGATGTGCTGGAGCTTCGATGTCAGGGGCCCGTCCGGCACCTTGATCGAATAGAATTCCAGCTCCTCGTCCCAGGAGGGAGAAGCGATCGAATAGGCGCGGAGAAGCGGTTTGCCGTTCTCGCCCAGAAGCCCGATCATCACGAACTCGCCCGAGCGGAAGCGCAGCGACTGGGGCCGCGTCACCCGGAAGGAAAACAGCCGGTCCGTCCAATGCTTGACCGACGTCACGGTCTGGGCGTCGGGCAAGTGTTTCGCGGCGGGGGAGGACGTGCTGGTTGCGGCGAGATCGTTCACGGGGGAGCCTCGGATATTTGTTTGTGCAGAAACGAACGCGGGGCCGTCGCCCCGCTTGTACACGGAAATGCGGTCAGGTGAAAGGCGGCTCAGGCGCGCAGGCGGGCGCGATAGTCATGCGCGCGCCAGTCGGCCCGGTAGAGCCACTGGTCGGCAGGCTGGCGGCTGGCCAGATCGTTACTTATCTCGACCTCGTCGAAGCCCGACCGCCGCGCCATCGCATATTGGTCGGCAATCACATGGCCTGCTGCACGCAGCCTCCCGGAATAGCCCGCCGCGCGGATATGGCGGGCAAGCGTGAAGCCGCGCCCGTCCGAGAAGGCCGGAAAAGCCACGCGGACAAGATCGGCGCCCGTCAGGTCCGGCAGCGCCTCGGGCAGGGTGTCCGAGGCGATCTCGACACTGCGGTCGCCCGCGTAATCCTCGGCGTGAAAGCCGTCGTCGCGCACGATAACACTCATGCAACATTCTCCTTCAGCGCAGCAGCCTCGGCCTCGGCAGCAGGCAGCGGCCCGCGCACGACCTTGCCGTCGACGATATGAATTCCGCATTCGACCTTGCCCTGGCCGCGCCAGCGGCCCGCGCGCGGATCCTCGCCCTCGGCCACCGGCGAGGTGCAGGGGGCGCAGCCGATGGACGGATAGCCTTTGGCGACCAGCGGATGGCGGGGCAGGCGGTTGTTGACGATATAATCCTGCAGATCCTCGCGTCCCCAATGGGCAAGCGGATTGACCTTCAGCCGCTTGCCTTCCTCGTTTTCGAAGAAATCAAGCGCGGCGCGGGTCGAGGCCTGAAAACGCTTGCGCCCCGTGATCCAGCCATCGAAGCCCCTGAGCGCGCGTTCCAGCGGCACTACCTTGCGGATATGGCAGCAGGCATCAGTCGAGAACTGGTGAAGCGTGCCGTCGGGATCTTCGAAATCCGTGTCCCGCCGGTCGGCGCGGATGGTGCGGATGTCGGTCAGGTTCAGCTTGTCTGCCAGTTCCCGCTGATAGGCGAGGGTTTCGGGGAACAGCATCTGCGTATCGATGAAAAGGACCGGCGTCTGCGGCGCGATCACCGAGACGAGATGCAGAAGCACGACCGATTCCGCCCCGAAGGAGGAGACGAGCGCCAGTTGCCCGACCTCGGGGTCATGCAGCGCACGCTCCAAGACCGCCGTCGCCGAATGATGACGATAGCGGTCGTTGAGCGAGGCAACCCGCGCGTCGAGATCGCTGAGATCAAGCGGCATCGCGTTCCGCCTCGGCCGGATAGAGCGCGGCCTTGAACGGCTCCGGCCCGAGGCGCCGGAAGGTCTCGATGAAAGTCTCGGCGCGGTCGGCGCGGATATCGAGATAGGCGCGCAAAAGCCGTTCGATCGCGGGGACAACCTGATCATAGGCAAAGCCGGGGCCGACCTTGTCGCCGATCTCGGCCTTTTCGGTCGCATCGCCGCCAAGCGTGATCTGGTAGTTTTCCACCCCCGCCCGATCGAGGCCAAGGATGCCGATATGGCCGACGTGATGATGCCCGCAGGCATTGATGCAGCCGGAGATCTTGATCTTCAGCTGGCCGATTTCTTCCTCAAGGCCGATGGCCTTGAAATGGGTGGCGATCTCCTGCGCGACCGGGATCGAGCGGGCGGTGGCGAGCGCGCAATAATCCATGCCGGGGCAGGCGATGATGTCAGAGACAAGGCCGATGTTCGCGGTGGCCAGCCCTTCGGTCTTCAATGCCGCATGAAGGGCGGGCAGGTCAGACTTGTGGACATGCGGCAGCACGACGTTCTGTTCATGGCTGATGCGCAGTTCGCCATGGCCGTACTTCTCGGCAAGGTCGGCCAGAAGCCGCATCTGCGCCGATGAGGCATCGCCCGGGGTGGCGCCATGGGCCTTCAGCGAGACGGTGACGATCGCATAGCCCGGCGCCCGGTGGGCGGCGAGGCTGGTGTCGGTCCAGGACCGGAAGACCGGGTCCTTGGCGCGGGCGGCCTCGAAGCCGTCTTCCGGCGCATTGCGGAAGGCCGGGGGTGCGAAGGCGGCCTCGATCTCCTTCAGAAGCACCTGGTCGATGCCGGTGAATTCGGGCCGGATAGCGCGGAACCGTTCCTCGACGGCATCGCGGAAGGCTTCCATGCCGTTTTCGAACACGGTGATCTTGATGCGCGCCTTGTATTTGTTGTCGCGGCGGCCCCAGAGATTGTAGACCGAGACGATGGCTTCGAGATAGGGCAGCAGGTCTTCCTTTTTCACGAAGGGGCGGATCACCTGGCCGATCATCGGCGTCCGGCCAAGGCCGCCGCCCACGATCACCTCATATCCGATCTGCCCCGACCCGCCGCGCACGGCGCGGAGCCCGATGTCATGGGCCTTCACCACCGCGCGGTCATTGGGGCTGCCGGTGACGCCGATCTTGAACTTGCGCGGCAGGAACTGGAATTCCGGATGGTCGGTCGACCATTGGCGGATCAGTTCGGCAATCGGGCGCGGGTCTTCGATCTCGTCCGCCGCCGCACCGGCGAAATGGTCGGCGGTGACATTGCGGATCGTGTTGCCGGAGGTCTGGATCGCATGCATCTGCACGTCGGCCAGCGCGTCGATCATGTCGGGTACATCGGGCAGCTTCGGCCAGTTGTACTGGATGTTCTGCCGCGTGGTGAAATGGCCGTAGCCCTTGTCCCAGCGGTCGGCGATCAGCGCGAGCTGGCGCATCTGCGCGGACGACAGCGTGCCATAGGGAATAGCCACGCGCAGCATATAGGCGTGCAGTTGCAGATAGAGCCCGTTCATCAGACGGAGCGGGCGGAATTCATCTTCGGTCAGCGCGCCGGAGATGCGGCGTTCCACCTGACCGCGGAACTGCGCGGCACGGGTGCGGACGAAGCTCTCATCGAAGTCGGAATAGTTATACATGAGAGGTCTCCTGCTTGCCGTGCGCATAGTTCGACGGGCCGCGGGTACGGAAGATTTCGCGGAAATGCACGGGCTCGGGCCCGTTTGGGCCGGGCTTGGCATCCGCCAGATAGGCGCCGACGACGGTCAGGCGTTGCGCTTCGGCCTTGAGGAGGCGAAGCTGCGCATGCGCCTCGTCCTCGATCAGCTCTGCCTCGTGGTGATCGCGGGTCCAGCGGCCATCGGCGGTCAGATAGATGACATCGCCTTCGAGAAGGGCGTTCGCTGTGACGACTTTCGGTGTGAAGGCGCGGGCCATGGCGGAATCCACTGTGATATTTCTGTGCCCAATATAGGAAATTTTCCCACATTTCCGCCAGATACCCCTTGCAGATAAGGACGTTCGTTTCGTATCAACGCCCCGAAAGAACCCGTGTTTCGGAAAGCGCAGGAAAAGCGAATGTCAGTCCGTCTGGATGAGGTCGACCGGAAAATCCTTGCTGAACTTCAGGAGGATGCGAGCCAGTCACTGGACGAGATCGCTCGCAAGGTCGGCTCGTCGAAGACACCCGTGTGGAACCGAATCCGCAAGATGAAGGAGGCGGGCGTGATCGGCCGCCAGACGGCGATCCTCGATCCCGAGGCTTTGGGGCTCGAGGCCTGTTTCTTCGTGCTGATCCGCACATCGGAGCATGAGGCGGAATGGCAGAAGAAGTTCCTGAAGACCCTGAAGGAACGGCCCGAAGTTCTGGAGGCCCATCGCCTCGCCGGCGATATCGACTATATCCTGAAGGTCCGCGTGAAGAACGCCCGCGCCTATGACACATTCTATCAGGCGCTGATTTCCGAGGTGAAGATCTACAACGTCACGGCGCTTCTTTCGATGGAAGAGATCAAGTCGACCACGTTATTGCCTTTGTGAACGGGTCTTTCGGCCCCTGCGGGGCCGATCCGCCGGGAGGGCTCTGCCCTCCCGGACCCTCCCGGGATATTTGCAAACGAAAGAGGTCAGCGGCGGACGGTCAGGCGTTCGAGCCCGTGGAAGTGATAGAGATTGGCGTAACGCGGCGCCTCGGTGAGGCGGAGGGTCGGGCAGCGCTCGAAGAGGAGCGGAAGCGCGATCTGCATTTCCATGCGCGCAAGCGGGGCGCCGACGCAGAAGTGGAGACCCGCGCCGAAAGCGTGGTTGGGCTTCACCGGGCGGGACGGGTCGAAGCGCTGAGGGTCGTCCCAGACATTGGGGTCGCGGTTGGCCGCGCCGAGGAGAAGGCCCACCTCGTCGCCGCGGTGGAAGAGATGACCGCCGATCTCGACATCCTCATAGGCGTGCCGGGTGAACATATGGAGCGGCGGGTCGTGGCGGAGGATCTCCTCGACCGTTCCCTCGACTGTCTCAGGGCCAAGCACCTCTGTCCCGAAACCGTTCTCCAGCAAGGCCTTGACGCCGTTTCCTAGCGTATGGACCGTTGCTTCGTGGCCTGCATTGAGAAGCAGGATGCATGTGGTGATCAACTCTTCGGTCGACAGTCTCTCGCCTTCCATCTCGGCGGCGATGAGGCTGGTGATCAGATCGTCGGCGGGGGCATGGCGCCGCTCCTCGACGTAAGAACGCATGAAGGCGACGAAGGCCTCGGTCGCCGCCACCGCCGCCTCTTCGGTCTCGCGGGTGCGGCGGGCCTGATACATGCCGACCATGGCGTTCGACCAGGCGAGCAGGTCGTCGCCCCGATCCTCCGGCACGCCAAGAAGGCGGCAGATGATGATGACGGGCAGGTGGGTGGCGAAAGCCTTCAGTAGGTCGAATTCGCCTGACGGGAACCGGTCTATCAGCCCGTGAGTGACCTCCGCGATCTCGGGCGCGAGCGCGGCGATCCGGCGCGAGGTAAAGGCGCGGAGCACAAGGCCACGAAGCCGCGTGTGGCGCGGCGGCTCCAGTTCCAGCATCGAATGGGCTTCGACCGCGTAGAAGGGTTTCAGATGCTCGGGGATCGGGCGTTGCTTCTCGGGCGGCACTTCGCGCCCGAAGCGCCTGTCGCGGAAGATCGCGCCGGTGACGGCGGCCGAGGTGGTGCAGATCATCCCGTAGTCCTCCCAGACGAACAGAGGCCCGGTAGCGCGGGCGCGTTCGTAGAACGGGTAGGGGTCCTGCACGAAACCGGGATCGGTCGGGGATTGGGCAAGGGTCTGCATGTCAGGTCTTCCGGAAGGTCAGGATATTCTGCGCGACAAGCACCCCCGCGCCGACGAGGGCCGCGCCCGCCGCCTCGCGCCAGGCCCAGCCGCCGCCAAGCGCGAAGAGGATGAGCATCACATAGAAGGGTGTGGCATTGAGGTGGAGCGAGGATTGCGCCAGCCCGAGCCGCCCGAGCGCGCGGATCCATAAAAGCTGGCTGAGCGCGAGCCCTCCGACCGCGAAGAGCGCGAGCGCGCCCCAGGCATGGGCATCAAGCCGCGTCCAATCCGCGCGCTCCGCCCCGAAAAGGAGAGCGGCGAGTGCGGTGACAAGCGCGGCGGTCGTCAGGGTGATCGTGGTGCGGCCCAATGGAGACAGCACGGGAAAGGCGCTGACCGTCAGCCGCGAAGCCAGCGCATAGGTGATGACCGAGGCGAGCATGATCAGCGCGCCGAGGCCGAAGTCGGGCCCGCCCGCCGCCGGATCGAGCGCCACGTAGCCGCCCGCAAGGCTGAGCGCGATCCCTGCAAGAAGCGCGCCCGAGGGTCGGCGGCGGTCCAGCACCGCCTCGATCAGTGCGGCGACGATGGGCATGGTGGTGGAGATGATGGCGACCGTCACCGCGCTCGTCATGCCCTGACCGACGACGAGCAGGGCCGCGCCCACGCCCAGAAGCCCGCCGACCGCGATCCCCATCGGCCAGTTGGCTTGCAGCGCCTCGCGCGGATCAAGGATCAGCCAGATCGGCAGCAGCACGGCCGCCGCAAGCGCCATCCGCGCGGCGGCCAGTGCAAGTGGCGGCAGAAGCGGGATAAGTACGTCGGCCGCCGGCAGCCCCGCCGCCCAGATGAACATCGAGGCCATGCACAGAAGGTTGGCGCCGAGCACACCCTGCCGATGATCCGGGCTGAGCCGCACCAGTGTCATGGGTCAGGCCGCCGAAAGGGCTGCGATGATCTGGCCGAAATCGGCGGCCTTCAGGCTCGCCCCGCCGACGAGCGCGCCGTCGACATTGGAGACGGCGAAGATTTCGGCGGCGTTCGACGGTTTGACCGACCCGCCGTAGAGGAGCCGGATGCCGGTTGCCGCATCGCCGAGACGTGCCGTCAGTTCCGCCCTGAGGAAATCATGGACCTCGGCGATCTGGTCAAGCGTCGGCGTCCGGCCGGTGCCGATGGCCCAGACCGGTTCATAGGCGAGGACGAGATTGGTCGCGGTCGCCCCCTCTGGCACCGACCCGGCCAGCTGGCGGCCGATCACCACAAGCGTCTCGCCCCGGTCGCGTTCAGCTTCGGTCTCGCCCACGCACACCACGGCGACGAGCCCCGCCGCCCAGGCGGCGAGCGTCTTGGCCGCCACATCGGCATCACTCTCGCCATGATCGGCGCGGCGTTCGGAATGGCCGAGGATCACATGGCTCGCGCCCGCATCCGCCAACTGGCCCGCCGCGATGTCGCCGGTATGGGCGCCGGACGCTTTCGCATGGCAATCCTGACCGCCGATCCGGACCGATCCCGCGCCCGCCGCCGCGACCGCCGGGACGATCAGCGTTGCGGGCGGGCAGATCAGGATTTCGCAGGCCGCCGTGCTGTGGTCGGCGGCAATGCGGCCGATCTCCTCAAGGCTCGCACGGGTGCCGTTCATCTTCCAGTTTCCGGCAGCTAGCTTGCGGCGCATCGGGTCCTCCATCGCTGACCGGCTAGCTGTAGCAATCCGGCAGGCGCGCGGGAAGGGCAAGCGGCGCGATTTCCAGACTGACCCTGCGAGGGCATTCGGATCGAGAAGCCGCAAACGCCGCGCGCAACGCGCAAAAAACCGCCCGAGATTGGCTGCCTTCCCACTCCCTTTTGCAAAGCGCATCGCCTATAGAGGGGCGAGGCACACGGGACAGATCATGACCGAACGCACCGAAAGCGACAGTCGCAGGCTGCTCCGGCGCTTGCGCGACACGCTGGCAGAGCCCGGCGCCGGTCAGGAACGGCTGGACCGGATCGTGCGGCTGATCGCCTCCTCGATGGGGACCGAGGTCTGCTCGGTCTATCTCTTCCGCGACGATGAGACGCTGGAACTCTGCGCGACCGAAGGTCTGAAACGCGAATCCGTCCACAAGACCCGGATGAAGCTCGGCGAGGGTCTGGTCGGGCGCGTGGCCAAGTCCTCGTCGCCGGTGAATACCGCGAATGCGCCCGCAGAAAAGGGCTTCCGCTACATGCCCGAGACAGGGGAGGAGATCTATTCCTCCTTCCTCGGCGTGCCGATCCAGCGGCTGGGCGAGAAGCTCGGCGTGCTGGTCGTGCAGTCGAAAGAGGCGCGCAGCTTCTCCGACGACGAGATCTACGCGCTTGAAGTCGTGGCCATGGTGGTCGCTGAAATGAGCGAACTGGGCGCCTTCATCGGTGAGGGAGACGCGCTGGCGGCGCCGCACAAGCATGCGGTGATGTTCCGGGGCGGCACCGGGCAGGAAGGCGCCGCCGAGGGTCGCGTCTGGCTGCACGAGCCGCGCGTGGTAATCATCAACCCGGTGGGTGACGATCCGGTCAAGGAAATGGAGCGGCTGAACAAGGCCGTGGCCGATCTGCGCCTCTCGGTCGATGCGATGATCACCACCTCCGACAATGGCGATGCCGAGCAGGCGCAGATCCTGGAAGCCTACCGGATGTTTGCCAATTCCCGCGGCTGGATGCGGCGGATGGAGGAGGATATCGCGCGCGGCCTCTCAGCCGAGGCAGCGGTCGAGAAGGAACAGTCCCAGGCGCGCGCGCGGCTCGAAACCGTGCCCGACCCTTACTTGCGCGACCGGCTGCATGATCTCGACGATCTCTCGAACCGGCTTCTGCGCATCCTGACCGGGCAGGGGCAGGACACCGGCGCCGAGATGCCCGACAATCCGATCCTGGTCGCGCGAAACATCGGCCCGGCGGAACTGCTGGACTATGGCCGCAAGCTGAAGGGCGTGGTGCTGGAGGAAGGGTCCGTCGGCAGTCACGCGGCGGTCGTCGCCCGCGCGCTGGCGATCCCGTTGGTCATCCATGCCGAAAAGATCACGACCGAGGCGCTGAACGGCGATCATATCCTTGTCGATGGCGATCAGGGCATGGTGCATCTGCGGCCCGACGAAACCGTCGCCCGGCATTTCCGCGAGAAGATCGCCATGCAGGCGGCGGCGCAAAGCCGCTATGCGAGCCTCCGCGACCAGCCTGCGACCGACAAGGCCGGCACGACCGTAGCACTTCACATGAACGCGGGCCTGATGGCCGATCTGCCCTCGCTCGCCGGATCGGGGGCCGAGGGTGTCGGGCTTTTCCGCACCGAACTGCAGTTCCTGATCCGGAGCCATGTGCCGAAGCGCGGCGAGCTTGCGGCGCTCTATGCCCGGGTGATGGAGGCCGCCCACGGCAAGCGCGTGGTCTTCCGCACGCTCGACATCGGGTCCGACAAGGTCCTGCCCTATATGAAACGGGTCGAGGAACCGAACCCGGCGATGGGCTGGCGCGCGATCCGCGTCGGGCTAGACAAGCCCGGCGTGATGCGCATGCAGTTGCAGGCGCTGATCCGCGCGGCGGCGGGGCGGCCCCTGACCGTGATGTTCCCCTTCGTCGCCGAAATGTCCGAATTCACCGAGGCGCGGCAGAAGCTTCTCGACGAGATCGAGAGCGAGCGCAGCCTTGGCCACAAACTGCCCTCGATCCTCGAGGTGGGGGCGATGCTCGAAACCCCGTCGCTCGCCTTCGCGCCCGACGCCTTCTTCGAGATGGCCGATTTCATCTCGATCGGCGGCAACGATCTCAAGCAGTTCTTCTTCGCCGCCGACCGCGAGAATGAACGTGTCCGCAAACGCTATGATATGCTGAACACCAGTTTCGTGACCTTCCTAGAAAAGATCGTTGCGCGCTGCGACCGTGCGGGCACGCCGCTTTCGTTCTGCGGCGAGGACGCCGGCCGCCCGGTCGAGGCGCTTTGTCTGGCGGCGATCGGTTTCCGCATGCTGTCGATGCGGCCTGCCTCTATCGGGCCTGTGAAGCATCTGATCCGCCGCGTCGATCTTGGCGAACTGAAGGCGTTGATGGAGAGCGCGCGGGCCAGCGGGGCCGACAATCTGCGCCCCGCCGTGATGGACTGGCTCAGCCGTCAGGACGTCTGAGCAGGGCTGCACATCAGCCTGTGTGGCCCTGCCTGTTGCAGAGAGGGCCGAACGGCATAGCTTGAAGGTCACTCCAAGAGCCAAGGACCCCAACATGACCTATCAGCCCCCCAAAGTCTGGACATGGGACCAGCCCTCCGGCGGCACGTTCGCCTCGACCAACCGCCCCGTCGCCGGTCCGACGCATGACCGTGACCTGCCGGTCGGCAATCACACGCTGCAGCTCTATTCGCTCGCCACGCCCAATGGCGTGAAGGTGACTGTGATGCTCGAAGAGCTTCTGGAGGCCGGGCACAAGGGCGCTGAGTACGACGCCTGGCTCATCGACATCGGCAAGGGCGACCAGTTTGGCTCGGGCTTCGTCGAGGTGAACCCCAATTCGAAGATCCCGGCCCTTCTCGACCGGTCGGGCGAGAAACCGGTCCGCATCTTCGAAAGCGGCTCGATCCTCGTCTATCTCGCAGAAAAGTTCGGTGCCTTCCTGCCGAAGGACGGCCCGTCGCGGACCGAGGTTATGAACTGGCTCTTCTGGCAGATGGGCAGCGCGCCGTTCCTTGGGGGCGGGTTTGGGCATTTCTACGTCTATGCGCCTGAAAAGTATGAATATCCGATCAACCGCTATGCCATGGAAGTGAAGCGCCAGTATGACGTTCTGGACCGCCAGCTGGCCGAGCGGCCCTTCATCGCGGGCGAGGATTATTCCATCGCCGACATGGCGATCTGGCCCTGGTACGGCAATCTGGCGCTTGGCCGCGCCTATGGCGACGCCAATGTCTTCCTCGACACCGCGTCCTACAAACATGTGATGCGCTGGGCCGAGGCGATCGACGCCCGCCCCGCGGTGAAACGCGGCCGGATGGTGAACCGCGACTGGGGCGATGCCGAGATGCGGCTGCCCGAGCGTCATTCGTCGGCCGATTTCGACAAGTAGGTCTGGGCCTCCTCGGGCGCTTCGCGTCTCGTCGTGCCCCGCCGACGAGCGCATGAAATGCGACGAGGAGGCGCCCCTTCAAACGACCGACGAGCGCATGAAATGCGACGAGGAGGCGCCCCTTCAGTTCCCGAGGATTGTCGGCAGCCGCAGCCCCATGTCGCGCGCATGTCTGACCGCGATATCATAGCCCGCATCCGCATGGCGCCAGACGCCCGAGGCCGGATCGTTCCAGAGCACGCGTTCGAGCCGCTTGGCTGCCTCCGGGGTCCCGTCGGCGACAATGACCACGCCGGAATGCTGCGAGAAGCCCATGCCGACCCCGCCGCCGTGGTGGAGCGAGACCCAGGTGGCACCCGATGCGGTGTTCACGAGGGCGTTGAGGAGCGGCCAGTCGGACACGGCGTCGGAGCCGTCCTTCATGCTTTCCGTCTCGCGGTTGGGTGAGGCAACCGAGCCTGAATCCAGATGGTCGCGGCCGATGACGACAGGGGCTTTGAGTTCTCCCTTGGCCACCATCTCGTTGAACATCAGTCCTGCTCGGTGGCGGTCGCCCAAACCGATCCAGCAGATCCGGGCGGGCAAGCCCTGGAAGGCGATGCGCTCGCGCGCCATGTCGAGCCAGCGGTGGAGGTGCTGGTTATCGGGGAAGAGTTTCTTCATCGCCGCGTCGGTCTTGTAGATATCCTCGGGGTCGCCCGACAAAGCGCACCAGCGGAAGGGGCCGATCCCCTTGCAGAAGAGGGGCCGGATATAGGCGGGAACGAAGCCCGGGAAGGCGAAGGCATTTTCGAGGCCCTCGTCCTTCGCGACCTGACGGATGTTGTTGCCGTAATCGAGCGTGGGCACACCCGCATTCCAGAAATCGACCATTGCAGCGACATGGACCTTCATCGAGGCACGCGCGGCCTTCTCGACGCCCTTGGGGTCGCTCTCCTGCTTCGCGCGCCATTCGGCGACGGTCCAGCCCAGGGGCAGGTAGCCATGGACAGGGTCGTGGGCCGATGTCTGGTCGGTGACGATATCGGGACGCGGCCCGCCCGCCTTCATGCGGCGGACAAGCTCGGGGAAGACGTCGGCCGCGTTGCCGATCAGGGCGACAGATTTCGCCTCGCCCGCCTTGGTCCATTGGTCGATGAGCGCGAGCGCCTCGTCCAGCGTATGGGCCTTTGCGTCGCAATAGCGGGTGCGGATGCGGAAGTCGGCGCGGGTTTCGTCGCACTCGACGGCAAGGCAGCAGGCGCCGGCCATCACGGCGGCCAGCGGCTGTGCGCCACCCATGCCGCCCAAGCCGCCGGTCAGGATCCACTTGCCTTTCAGGTTGCCGCTGTAGTGCTGGCGGCCCGCCTCGGCGAAGGTCTCGTACGTGCCCTGCACAATGCCTTGCGTGCCGATGTAGATCCATGACCCGGCGGTCATCTGGCCGTACATCATCAGGCCTTTCTTATCCAATTCGTTGAAATGGTCCCAGTTCGCCCAATGCGGCACCAGGTTCGAATTGGCGATCAGCACACGGGGGGCGTCGGAATGGGTCTTCACCACTGCGACCGGCCGGCCGGACTGGACGACGAGGGTCTCATCGGATTCCAGGTCCTTCAGTGTCGCCACGATGCGGTCAAAGTCGCCCCAGCTGCGTGCCGCACGGCCGATGCCGCCGTAAACGACCAGTTCATGCGGGTTCTCGGCCACGTCCGGGTGCAGGTTGTTCATCAGCATCCGCATCGCTGCCTCGGTCTGCCAGCTTTTCGCGGTGCGGTCGGGGCCGGTCGGGGGGAAGATGTCACGGGTATTCTTGCGGTCGAGGTCGAGCATTGGAGGCTCCTTCAGGAAAGGGCGCCCGAGCGGGCGAGGCGGTCGAGGGTTGTCAGGGCCTGGGTAAGAACCCGGCGAGGGGCTTCGGCAGTTGCATGGTCAAAGGACCAAGGCGCGGCCTCGGCGGACAGATAGGCGCGCTGGGCGATCTCCATCTGGATCGCGTGCACTTTCACTTCGGGAAGGCCGTAATGGCGCGTCGTCCAGCCACCCTTGAAGCGGCCGTTCAGCACGGTTTCAAAGTCCCGGGCGCCGAGACAGGCGGCGCGGGTGGCGGTTTCGATCAGCGGCGCACAGGTGGTGCCGTCGTTGGTGCCGATGTTGAAATGGGGAAGCTGGCCTTCGAAGAGGAAGGGAATGACCGAGCGGATCGAATGGCAGTCCCAGAGGATCGCGGTGCCGTGCAGGGCCTTGATGCGGTCGATCTGGTACTGAAGCGCAAGGTGATAGGGGGTGTGGAACGCCTCGCGCCGGTCGAGGATTTCCGCTTCTGACGGCGCTTGACCCTCGGCCCAGATCGGCAAGCCGTCGAAGTCGGTCGTCGGGCTAAGTTCGGTGGTATTCTGGCCGGGGTAGAGCGAAACCCCCGACGGGTCGCGGTTCGCGTCGATCACATAGCGGTGGAAGGTGGCGGCGACCACGGTGACGCCGGGCAGGAGGTCTGCGTAGAGCCGGTCGATGTGCCAATCTGTGTCGGCGAGCTTGCGGCCGTTGTCATTCAGGCGCGCGGTCAGATCGTCGGGCAGCCAGGTGCCGCCGTGCGGCATGCCGAGGATGATCGGGCTGTCGCCCTCGGTGACGGAAAAAGGGGTCATGCCGACAGCTCCGGCAGGGCGAGGCCTGTCGCGCGGGCAATGTCGCCGCTGGCGATCAGGCGCGCGGCCTGTTCGAGATCGGGGGCGAGATAGCGATCTTCGCCAAGGGTTGCCACGTCGGTCCGCAGGCGTCTCAGAACCTTCTGCAACGGCTCCGAAGTCGGAAGCGGCGCGCGGAATTCGACGCCCTGCGCGGCACACAGCAGTTCGACGCCGAGGATACGGTCGAGGTTCTCGACCATGCGCCCCAGGCGCCGGGCGCCGTGGGCCGCCATCGAGACATGGTCTTCCTGATTGGCGGAGGTCGGCGTCGAGTCGGTGACGGTCGGGTTGGCCAGATGCTTGTTCTCGCTCATGAGCGCTGCCGTCGTGACCTCGGCGATCATGTAGCCGGAGTTGAGACCGGGGTTCGGGGTCAGGAAGGCGGGCAGGTCGAACGACAGGACCGGATCAACCATCAGCGCCACGCGCCGCTGGGCGATGGCACCGATTTCGCTGATCGCAAGGGCAATCATGTCAGCGGCGAAACCCACGGGTTCGGCGTGGAAATTGCCGCCCGAAACGATCATCCCGGCCTCGGTCAGCACCAGCGGATTGTCGGTGGCGGCGTTGGCCTCGACCTCAAGGGTCCGGGCCGCCATGCGCAACACATCCATCGCGGCGCCGGTCACCTGCGGCTGGCAGCGGATGCAATAGGGGTCCTGCACACGCGTATCACCCTCTCGGTGGCTTTCGCGGATGACCGAGCCGTCGAGGCAGGCACGCAGGAAGGCGGCGGCTTCGATCTGGCCGGCGTGGCCCCTCAGCGAATGGATTTCGGGTTGCAAGGGCGCGGTCGAACCCATGATCGCGTCCGTGGACATGGCTGAGGTGACAAGTGCCCCTTGCGCCGCGCGCCAGGCGTCGAAGAGGCCGGCAAGCGCGAAAGCGGTGGAAAACTGTGTGCCGTTGATGAAGGCAAGCCCTTCCTTGGGACCAAGCGGAATGGGTTTCAGACCGGCCTTGGCCAGCGCGTCGGCGCCGGGCAGCGTCTGGCCCTGGTACTCGGCCTCGCCATGACCGATGAGGACGGCGGTCATATGGGCAAGGGGCGCGAGGTCGCCCGATGCGCCGACCGAACCTTGGGCCGGGATCACCGGCGTGACGCCCTTTTCCAGCATCTGTTCCAGCAGCTCGATCAGCTCCCACCGCACGCCCGAGGCACCACGGCCGAGGGAAAGCAGTTTCAGCGCCATCATCAGCCGCGCATGCCGGCGGCTGACCGGCTCGCCCACGCCGCAGCAATGCGATAGGATGAGGTTCTTTTGCAGCGTCGCCGTATCCTTCGGCGCCACGCGGACCGAAGCCAATTTACCGAAGCCGGTGTTGACGCCATAGACCGGCACGTCGCCCTCGGCGGCCTTGCGAATGGCGTCCGCAGCGCGCTCGACCGCGGGTTTCGCGGTGCGGTCTAGCCGGACGGCTTCGCCGTCGAACCAAATGCGGGCGAGGTCGTTCAGCGTGACGGCGCCGGGGGTGAGGGTCAGGGTCACTTCGAGGCTCCGAGAATGCGTTGGTGAAGCGGGTTGAAACCCATCCGGTAGGCAAGCTCTGCAGGATGATCGGCGTTCCAGATGGCAAGGTCGGCACGCAAGCCGGGGGCGAGCGTGCCGCGATCGGTCAGGCCAAGCGCGCGAGCAGCATGCTGGGTCGCGCCGCGCAATGCCTCCTCGGGCGTCAGGCGGAAAAGCGTGCAGGCCATGTTCATCGCCAGCAGTAACGAGGTCATCGGCGAAGAGCCCGGATTCATGTCGGTCGCAACCGCCATCGGCACCCCGTGCTGGCGCAGCAGCACAATGGGCGGGGCCTGCGTCTCGCGGATCGCATAGAAGGCGCCCGGCAGGATCACGGCCACAGTGCCTGCGGCGGCCATGGCCTGAACGCCCGGCTCGTCCAGATATTCCAGATGGTCGGCGGAAAGGGCATTGTAGGATGCCGCAAGCGCCGCCCCACCCAGGTTCGACAGCTGTTCGGCGTGAAGTTTCACCGGCAGGCCAAGCCGTTTGGCCTCGTCGAAAACGCGGGCGATCTGGGCCGTGGAAAAGGCGATGCCCTCGCAAAAACCGTCGACCGCATCGGCAAGACCATCCTCGTACGCGGCGCGCAGGGCGGGCAGGCAGATCTCGTCGATATAGGCGTCCGGGCGGCCCTTGTATTCAGGCGGCACCGCATGGGCGCCGAGGAACGTGGTGCGGATCGTGACGGGGCGCAGCGCGGCCAGCGCCCGGGCGGCGCGGAGCATGCGAAGTTCGGTGTCGATATCGAGCCCGTAGCCCGACTTGACCTCGACGGTCGATACGCCTTCGGCGATCAGCGCATCGAGGCGTGGAAGTGCCGTTGCGACCAGATCCTCGACCGAAGCGGCGCGGGTGGCCGAGACGGTGGAGATGATGCCGCCACCGGCGCGGGCCACTTCCTCGTAACTCGCGCCCTTCAGCCGCAGCTCGAATTCGGCGGCACGGTGGCCGCCGTGGACGATATGCGTGTGGCAGTCGATGAGGGCCGGTGTGACGAGCCGGCCGCCGAGGTCGCGCTCCGCAGCCTTCGGCGCTTCGGTGCGCGGGCCGACCCAGCGGATCAGGCCCTGTTCCACAAGGATCGCCGCATCTTCGATCAGGCCATAGGCCGCCTCGTCGGCAAGCGTCGCGGCGCGGCAATTGACATAAAGAACGGGGGCAGAGGTCATGGGTTGCGATTCCGGTTGCCTGAGCGGGTTCTAGTCGGTTATACGGAATATGTCTAGACATAATGGAGTCCGCCATGATCTTTGCCCGCCGTGCCCTGCTGCCCTCGGGATGGGCGGACAATGTCCGTGTGACCTGCGATGGCGGGCGGATCGCATCGGTTCAGGCAGACGGCGTTGCTGGGCCGGATGACACGCGCGTGGACGTGCTTTTGCCCGCGCTTGCCAACCTGCATTCCCACGCCTTCCAGCGCGCGATGGCGGGGCGCACCGAGGTGCGGGCCAAGGGCCGCGAAAGCTTCTGGACCTGGCGCGAGATCATGTACCGGTTCCTCGACCGGCTGACGCCCGAGCAGATGCAGGCGATCGCCGCGATGGTCTATGTCGAGATGCAGGAGGCGGGCTTCGCCAGCGTGGGCGAGTTCCACTATGTCCACCATCAGCCAGGCGGGGCGGCCTATGCCGACCGGGCGGAACTGTCGGCGCGCATCATGGCGGCGGCAGCTGAGACCGGGATCGGACTGACCCATCTGCCGGTGCTCTACACCTATGGCGGGGCGGGCAGGATGCCGCTTGCCGGGGGGCAACTGCGGTTTGGCAATGATGTCGAAGGGTTCGCCCGGCTGCTTGATGCGGCGCTGGGCCATGCGAAGGGGATGGCGTCCGACACCGTTGTTGGGATCGCACCCCATTCCCTGCGCGCAACCTGCCCCGAGGATCTGACAGCGGCGCTGCCGCTGGCAGGGGCCGGGCCAGTCCACATCCATGTGGCCGAACAGCCGAAGGAGGTGGAAGATATCTCTGCCTGGCTCGGCGCGCGGCCGGTCGAATGGCTCTTGGCCAATGCGCCGGTTGATGGGCGCTGGTGCCCGATCCATGCGACCCACATGACGGCGGCCGAAACCGAGGGGCTGGCCCGGTCGGGGGCGGTCGCGGGGCTTTGCCCGATCACCGAAGCCAATCTGGGCGACGGGCCGTTCAACGGCCCGGGCTGGATTGCGGCAGGGGGCACCTTCGGGGTCGGGTCGGATTCGAACGTCCGAATCTCGATGGTCGAGGAATTGCGGACGCTGGAATATTCGCAACGGCTGAGGGACTTGGAGCGCAACGTTCTGGTGCCGGGTGAAGGGTCGGTGGGGGCCTTTCTCTACCGTAGTGCGGCGGTAGGTGGCGCGCAGGCGCTTGGCCGCGATGCGGGCGCGATCGCAACGGGGCTTTGGGCCGATCTGCTGGCAGTGGATCAGGGTCATCCGGCATTATACGGACTTTCAGGGAACCAGTTGCTGGACGGACTGGCCTTCGCAGCCCCGGATGGGGTGGTGACAGACCTCTGGTCGGCGGGACGCCATCAGGTGCAGGCGGGTCGCCATCTGGCGCGGGAGCGGGTTGTGGACGCCTACCGGCAGGCCGTGGCAGGGTTGCTGGCGAGCTAGGGGGCGCTGCCCCCGTCGCCTTTCGGCGACTCCCCCCGGAGTATTTTGGGGACAGAACGCAGATCAGGCAGCTGGTTCGATTGTAACGAGCAGGCCCTGGAATCCGGCGGCCGGTTGGCTGGGGGCCTGATCGAAGAACGCGACGGCGCCCGCAGGAATGGCCGGACGCGCGAGCGTGGTCAGCGCAAGAAGCGCATAGCGCCGGCCGGGGGCGGGCGGACAGTCGGGCAAGGCGCTGTCAAGCGGCTGCACCGTGGCCGAAAGGCGGGCCGCATCCCAGATCAGGTTGAAATCGCGGACCGGGCCGTCGATCAGGCGGCTGTCGATGGCTGTGTCGCCGGAAAATCGCACGGGGGTGTACGGCAAGGCCTCCAGACAGCCTTCGGGCGTATGAAGATGAAGGCCTGCACCCGCGATCACCGTAAGAATGCGCGTAAGTCCGGGGAACGCCGAGAAGGGACCATCAGAGGCGACCTCGGCGATCGACAGCCGCCAGAGAAGCTGGCCATCCCGATCTTCGCGCGCGATCTCGTGCGTTACGCCGCCGCCATTCTTCCAGGGCTGGGTGACAAACTGGTCGGCTGTGATCAGGCGCATTGCGGTCGGACCCTTCGGCTGGTTATGGTCAGACAAATAGGCGGGAGGCCGGGCGCAGTCCATGGGGGATGAGAGGATCAGTTTCCGCGACGTGAAGACCGAACTCTTGCGGCGGATCACCAGCCGGGTCTGGGCACCGGGCGATCTGGTGCCCGGCGAGGTGGAACTGGCCGCCGAATTCGGGGTGGCGCGCGCGACGGTCAACCGGGCGATGCGCGAGCTGACCGAGGAAGGGCTTCTGGAGCGGCGGCGCAAGGCCGGAACCCGGGTCCGACCCTCGCCGCTGCGCGCGGCGCGGTTCGAAATTCCCCTGGTCAAGGCCGAGATCGAAGCGACGGGGGCGGACTATGGCTACCGTCGGCTGTCACGGAAGGCCGGTCCGGCGCCCGCCTGGCTGCGCCGGGCGCTTGCGCTGCCTGATGGCGCGCGGGTGCTGCGCGTCACCTGCCTGCATCTGGCGTCCGGCGCGCCCTACCAGCATGAGGCGCGCTGGATCAACCTTGCCGCCTTGCCGGCAGCGGAGGCGGAGGCGTTCGATGCCTTTGGGCCGAACGAATGGCTGATCCGCGCGGTGCCTTTCTCGGAGGTCGAGATCAGCTTTCTCGCGGTCGCGGCTGAAGGCGAGGTGGCGACGGCGCTGGGCTGCATGCCGGGCGCGCCGGTCTTTGCGGTGGAGCGCACGACCTGGTGGCAGGGGCAGGCGATCACCCACGTGCGGCTGTCGTTTGCTCCAGGGCACCGGATGACGACGCGGTACTGACCGGGCCGGGCAGACAGGCGTCTGGCAACCGTCCCGCATCCGTCCCGACAGCGTCTGGCATCCGTCCCGACAGGCGGGATCTGAATTTGCCGGTGATCGACCGCCTCAGACCGCGAGAGGGCATAGGCGGATGAGCGTCGAAATAACCTCTGCCGTGGGCGAAAGCGGCAGGCCCTCGGGCCGGGCGAGGACCACGGGCTCGCCCGGGCCGGTGCCGGTGAGCGAGCGGGTCACAATCGGCCGACCGTCGTAGCTGATCACGGGCGCGGGGCGTGTGTAGCTGAGGCCAATGCCAAGGCCGTTCGCCGCAAAGGAGCGCATGAGGTCGAGCGATGCAGTGCGGTGGGCGATGCGGGGGCTGAGGCCCGCGCGGGTGAAGAGCGCGCGCATGTGGCTGACCGAGAGGCCCTGGTCGGCGAGGATCAGGGGCTCATTGGCGAGGTCTTTCAGGTTGAGCGTCGGCTGGGCTGCGAGCGGATGGTCGGGCGCGAGGATCGCGTGGGGATGGACGCGGGCAACCTCTTCGCGCGCCACACTGTCATCGAGGCCGAGGTCGTAGGTGAGGGCAAGGTCGATGCGCCCCTGTGCAAGACCGTCTGCCAGCCCCTCGAAACCCGCCACGACCGGCGTCAGGCCGATGTCGCGGGCACGGGCGGCGGCGATCAGCGGGGCGAGGACCATCGGTGCGAGATCTTCGAAACAGCCAAGTACCACCGGGGCGTCCTGCGCGGCCGTGCCGGTGGCAAGGCGCGTGAGACTGCCAAGGATGCGTTCGGCCTCGTCGAGGAAGCGCCGGCCATGGGGGGTGGGGCGCATCGGGCCGCCGGGGCGGCGCAGGAAAAGCGGCTGACCGATCTGCGCCTCGAGCTGCGCAAGCGCGACCGAAAGGGCGGGTTGCGAGACATGCAGCGTCTCGGCCGCGAGCGTCATGCTTTCGGTGCGGCCGACGGCCACGGCATATTCGAGCTGGCGGAGGGTAATGGATAGCATAAGACTATCGGAACCATTTGTAGATATTATTGGAAATTATGCATTGGCGGTTCCATCCTGCAAGCGAAACGTGGGAGAACGGAATGGTCCAGGTGACGGATGAGATGGTCGCGGCCTATCAGCGCGACGGGGTCGTGCTGATCAAGGGTCTGTGGAAGGACTGGGTCGAGGTAATCCGCGACGGGATCGCGCGTAACATGGCCGAACCCGGGCCCTTTGCGGCGGAAAACCTCAAGCCCGGCGAGGCGGGGCGGTTCTTCGACGATTACTGCAACTGGCAGCGCATCCCGGAATTCGAGCGGGTGATCCGCGACTCCGAGGTTGCAGAGGTGGCGGCGCGGCTGATGGGGTCGGACATCGTGCAGCTGTTCCATGACCATGTGCTGGTGAAGGAGCCGGGCACCTCGAAACCGACGCCATGGCATCAGGACGGGCCCTACTATTTCGTGAAGGGCCGCCAGACCGTCAGCTTCTGGTCGCCGGTCGATCCGGTGCGCGAGGCGTCCCTGCGCTGTGTGGCGGGCTCGCACCGCTGGCCCAAGGAAGTGCTGCCGAAGCGTTGGCTGGCAGACACCAGCTTCTATCCCGACCCCGAGGCCTACATGCCGGTGCCCGACCCCGATGCCGAGGGGATGCAGGTGATGGAGTGGGAAATGGAACCGGGCGATGCGGTGGCTTTCGACTACCAGACCCTGCATGGTGCGCGCGGCAACGAGGCCGCGATCCGGCGGCGGGCCTTTTCGCTGAGGCTGGTTGGGCGTGATGCGCTTTATGTGGAACGGCCCGGGCGAACCTCGCCGCCTTTCCCGGGGCATGGGATGGAGCCGGGACAAAGGCTCAGGGCCGACTGGTTTCCCTATCTGAAAGGCGGCCCGGACGCTTGACGCCTGCCGGCGCGCCGGGCCATCTGGCCACGCTGAAGTGCGGGGACAGGATGAGCGACGCGGAGATCACGGAATTCGGGACAACGGCGGACGGAAGGCCGGTTAGAGCTGTCACCCTGCGGTCGGAAGACCTGACTGCACGCATCCTGACTTGGGGGGCGGTGTTGCAGGGGCTGTGGCTGAAGGGCGTCGCGCACAGCCTGACGCTCGGGTCGGAGCGGCTGGCCGATTATGAAGGGCCGATGATCTATCACGGGTCGCTGGTGGCGCCGGTCGCCAACCGGATTTCCGGGGCGCGGGCGGTTCTGGACGGTCGAGAGCTGACTTTCGAGAAGAACCATGCGGGCCGCATGACCCTGCATTCGGGGTCGGCGGGAACGCAGACCAAAGTCTGGAGCCTGGCCGCAGCCGATGCGCGCCGCGTCGTCCTGTCGCTTGACCTGGCCGATGGCGAAGGCGGCTTTCCGGGTAACCGCCATGTCGAGGCAATCTTCGAGGTGACGGGCGCCACTCTGCGGCTGACAATCAGTGCCACGACCGACCGGCCGACCTTCTTCAATGCGACGAACCACAGCTACTGGAACCTCGACGGCTCGGCGACATGGCAAGGTCATCAGGTGCGCGTCGCGGCGGAGGAACGACTGCTGACCGATGCGGAAGACTGCGCGACGGGCGAGATCGAACAGGTGGCGGGGAGCGCCTATGACTTCCGGTCTGGCGCAGCGCCGGTTCCGGGAGACCCGCCGATCGACCACTGCTTTGTCTTGTCGCGCGCGCGCCGCGCCCTGACGCCGGTGATGTGGCTGACCGGTCAAGGCGGCGTGACGATGGAAGTGGCGACAACCGAGCCGGGCCTGCAGCTTTACGATGCGCGCGGGGCGATGCGGCCGGGGCGCGCGGCTTATGAGGGGATCGCGATCGAGGCGCAGGGCTGGCCGGACGCGCCGAACCAGGCGGGGTTTCCGTCAATCGTGCTGAGGCCGGGCGAGACGATCCATCAGGTGACCGAATGGCGGTTCTTGGGCATCTGAGGCCGTGGTTGCCCGACCAGATTGACGGAGAGGCACAGCGAATGGCGCCGAGGTTTCCGTCCAATCCATCAGAATTGGCCGGGATACAGGCTCATCATGCTTTGAACGTCATGTTCGCTGGATAAGCCATCGGGGTTTTTTTCGAGCATATCCATCAGAAATGCCCTGCGCTGGCGGGCTTCCTCGGCCTGCCCGACTGGATCCACCAGCACCGGTCCGCCAAAGAGCGACCAGTAACGCCTTGAGCTGTCGATCTGAAACCATTGACCGACGGATGAGAGTGTCAGCATCGCCATGTTCCCGCTCCTGATCGAACTTTCATGAGGGCTAGGCTAGGGCGGCGTTCAAATTTCTGGTATCGGGCCCGGAGTCGTGCTGTTCTACAGAAATGAATAGCGCTTTCCGTGACTGGTCCAATATCCGCTTCTTTCTGGCGGTCTGCCGGACCGGTTCTACGCTGGCTGCAGCGAGGGAACTGGGTAGCGCCCAGCCGACCGTCGCACGGCGCATCGAGGCATTGGAGCATGAGCTGGGGCTGGTGCTCTTTGACAAGGACACCCGAGGCTTTCACCCGACCCATGCCGCCCGCGCCCTGCTTCCGGAGGCACAGGCAATCGAGGCTGCCGTTCAGCGGCTGAGTGGCAAGGCCGCAGATCTGACGGGCAACCGAGTCATTCGCCTGACGGCGCCGAAGGGCAACTTCTCGCCCCGGCTGCATCGCATCGTCCATGAATTCAGCGAACGTTATCCCGGACTGGAGCTGAAGTTCCTGCCTTCGAACGACGTTCTCGACCTGATGGCGGGCGACGCGGATATTGCGTTGAGGATGATCGTGCAGCCGCCTGACAAACGGCTGATCCGGCGCAAGATCAGCACGGCGCGTTACAGCATCTATGGATCGCAAGCCTATGCCCGGAAACACGGGCTGCCATCCTCGCAGGCCGATCTCGTGGACCATTCGTTTGTGGCCTACCGACCTGGAAACGAGGTTCGGCGGGCGGAGCAATGGCTGCTGCGCACGGAGCTGAACGTGCGCTTCGTGCGGTATTACGGCGAGTATGACCTGCTGCACGAGGCGGTGGCCGAAGGGGTCGGGCTTGGCATCCTGAATGACCGCGCCAGTGCGAACGATGCACGGTTGATGGCTTGTTTCGGCCCGATCCCCGAGCTTGATCAGGACCATCTTCTGCTGGTGTCACCGACAAGCTACCGCCGCCCCGAGGTCCGGCAGTTCGTGAAGTTCTTTGCGCCGCGTTACGCGGCGGGGTTCAATTGATCAGCCTTCGCCGCCGTCGGCAGCCCGGATCCAGGCGACGATCTTCTGGCGCTCCTGCGGCTCCATGAACGAGGCATTTGCAGGCGGCATGGCGTGGCTGACGCCCGCCTGGATATAGATGCGCCGCGCTTCGTTGGCGATCTGTTCAGGGGTTTCGAGGATCACGCCCTTGGGCGCCCAGTGGATGCCTTCAAAGCCCGGCTCGGCGGCGTGGCACATGGAGCAGCGGCCAAGGATGATGTCCTGCGCCTCGGTGAACCCCTCGGCGGCGGCATAGCGGGCGCCTTCAGGGGTAAGCTGGACTGCGCCCTGTTCTTCACCCTCTGCCGCCTTGTAGAGCGGCGCGGTCGACAGCCAGGCGATGGCGAGGAAGAGGAGAACGGTCGCGAGCCAGGTCCAGTGCGGGTTGCCTTTCCGCGCATGGAGGCTGTTAAACCAGTGGCGGATTGTCACGCCCATCAGAAAGACGAGGCTCGCGATGATCCAGTTGTTCTCGGTCGCGAAGGCCAGCGGATAGTGGTTCGACAGCATCATGAAGATGACGGGCAGCGTCAGGTAGTTGTTGTGGGTCGAGCGCTGCTTGGCGATCTTGCCGTATTTCGCATCCGGCGTGCGTCCGGCGATAAGGTCGGCGACCACCACCTTCTGGTTGGGGATGATGATCCAGAAGACGTTCCCCGACATGATCGTCGCGGTGAAGGCACCGAGGTGCAGAAGCGCGGCGCGGCCCGAGAAGACCGAAGTGTAGAAATAAGCCATGCCGACCAGGATGACAAAGAGGCCGATCATCAGCCGGGTATTGTCGTCGCCAAAGCGCGACTTGCAGATCTGGTCATAGGCGATCCAGCCGAAGGCGAGCGAGCCCAACGAAATGCCGATGGCCTGCCATGTCGTCAGCGCCCGCACTTCGGGGTCGACAAGATAGAGGTCGGCGCCGAGGTAGTAGACGAGGCAGAGCAGCGCGAACCCGGAAATCCAGGTCATGTAGCTTTCCCATTTGAACCAGACGAGGTCGCCGGGCATCTGCTCGGGCGCCACGAGGTACTTCTGGATATGGTAGAAGCCGCCGCCATGGACCTGCCATTCCTCGCCGTCGGCTCCGCTCGCGAGGTTGCGGTCGCGGTGGAGGCCGAGGTCGAGCGCGATGAAATAGAAGGACGAGCCGATCCAGGCGATGGCGGTGATGACATGCAGCCAGCGGACCGCGAATTCCAGCCATTCGCCGAGGACGATGAAATCATACATGATGGTCCCTCCCGTTGACCCCAGCCTAGCGCGGCTGCGATCTTCGTCATATTGCGATTAATGCCTTATGACTTTCAAAGATATTCTGATAATCTTCCCCTCAAGCCCGTTTCGGGCGCCGGATCGGGGAGGACCGGGAATGTCTTATGTCAACAATATCAAGATGTTCGTTCGCGTCTTCGAGCTTGGATCGATGTCCGCCGCAGCGCGCGATCAGCGCACTTCGCCCGCCGTCGCCTCGGCGCGGGTGGCGGAACTGGAGAAACATCTGGGCGTGCGGCTTTTCAACCGCACCACCCGGCGCCTGCAGCCGACCGAGAACGGCCGCCTCTTCTACGACGGCGCCCGAAAGGTGCTGGAGGCGATCGACGATGCCGAGGCCGCGGTCATGGCCTCGACCTTGAACCTGCGCGGCACGATCTTCGTGGCCGCGCCCTTGGGTGTCGGGCGGCGGTTCATCGCGCCGCATGTGCCGGTCTTCAAGGATGACTACCCCCAGATCGACGTGCGGCTCCGCCTGTCGGACCGCAAGATCGACGTGGTGGGCGAGGGGCTCGACATGGCCTTCCACATGGGCACGCTGGAAGACAGCACACTGAAACTGCGCGTCGTCGCCGATTGCCCGCGCGTCCTGTGCGCCGCGCCCTCCTATATCGAGCGCCGCGGCCTGCCTGCGGATGGCGAGGCCCTCTTGCGTGACCGCCATGATTGCCTGAACCTGCGTTTCCCCGGCGCCCGCGAATTCCAGTGGACGCTCGTCACCCCCGAGGGGCCGCGGCGGTTCGAGGTGACAGGACCTTTCGAGACCGACGACGGCGATGTGCTGACGATCTGGGCGCTCGACGGGCGCGGGATCATCATGAAACCGATTTTCGAGATCGCAGATCATCTGAAATCCGGCGCGCTGGTTCCGGTGGCGCGCGCTACGCCGCCTGTGCCGGTGCAGCTTTCCTGCCTGACCCAGCATCGCCGGCTGCGCGACCCGAAGATCCGCACCTTCACCGATTTCATCATCGCCCGCTGCCGTGCGGACCTGCAGCGCGAGGTCGATGGGCTCGAAACCTTCGCATCCGGCGCCGCCTGAGCAGACGCGGGGTCACGGCAGATCCCGGTCTTCCTCGAAAGCCGCGCGCAGCCATGCGGCGAAAAGCTCTGCCTCTGGCTTGCGCGCCGCCGCGCGCGGGCTTCTTGCCAGAAAATGCGCCTGGGCAAAGGGGATGGGCGCGCCCGCGATCCTGATCCGGGTGCCGGAGGCGATGGCCTGCCGGGCAAAGCGCGTCACGATCATCGCCCGCCCGCCGCCCGCCGCCGCAAGCGCCAGCGCCGCCGCCGTCGTATCGACCGACAGGCGCTTGCCCCGGGCCGGTCCGGTGATGCCGAGGCTGGCGATGTAGTTGGCCCAGCTGTCCTCGTAGCCGAGGATACGGATCAGCGGCGCCGCCAGCAGCAGGTCGGGCCGCCCGGTCAGATCCCCCGCATCCGCATCCGCCACCGGAACGATCGTTTCGGTCGAAAGCCGCTCCGCCCCGGGCTCGATCTGCCCCGCAGTGGCCAGCTGGATATCGATATCCACATCCTCCTCGCCCGCTGAATGAGCCCAGATGGTCGAGACGAGGCGCAGGTTGATGTCGGGATGGGCGGCCACGAAGGCCGGCAGGCGCGGCGCAAGCCAGAGCGAGACGGTCGAGATCGGCGCGCGCACGGTCAGGGTCTGGGTGGTGGCCGAACCGAACAGGCTTACGGTCGCAAGGTTCATCTCGCCGATCGCGGCCCGGACCGCCATCGCATAGGCCTCGCCCACGTCGGTCAGCGTCAGATGGCGTGCGCTGCGGCGGAAGAGCTGGCACTGCAACGTTTCCTCAAGCGCCTTGATATGCAGGCTGACAGCGGTCTGAGTAAGGCCAAGCTCCTTGCCGGTTTCGGTGAAATTCAACAGCCGCGCCGCTGCCTCGAAGCTGCGCAGCCAGATCAGGTTGGGCAGACGTTGCATGGTTACACCTAAAAATTCTTGGCCATTATGGCCAATATTACTCATTTCTATTTGCCATTCAAACCGATCATACCGGAACCAGGCCGCAAGATCGGCCGGAACAGAAGACCCATCTACGAAAGGATCGCGCGGTGCCCGCACAAGCTCTGGTCAAAGATGCCGCCCCAGAAACTGCCAACCAGAATGACGCTCCGGCGGTCGGTTTCGTGCGCAACCTCGCCGACCTGCCGGTCGAGGGCGGCATCGATCCGCTCTTCGGCAATGTGACCTGGCGCACGCTGATCTCGTCCGACCGCACCCGGTCGAACGACCTTGTGCTCGGCGTGGCGGAATTTCCCCCGAACGGCAGGCTGAACCTGCACCGCCACGCGCCACCGGAATTCTACTTCTGTCTTTCTGGTTCCGGCACCGTGATGATCGACGGCCGCGCCCATGAGGTCGCGGCGGGCGCGGCTGTCTATATCCCCGGCAATGCCGAACATGGCGTTCAGGCAGGTGCCGACGGTCTGATCTTTGCCTACGGGTTCGCCAAGGACGCCTTTGGCGAGGTCAGTTATCAGTTCTCGGCGCCAGGCAATGTGCTGCCCTTCGAGGCGGCGGGCGCCTGATCAGACGCCCCCGCCCGCGCGATCGGTCCGCTGCGCGCCGACCCGCCTCTTTTCCCCCGGTGTCTGTTGGCCTATGGCTTTGGTCAGCAATGGAGGGCGGCGATGATTCCGGTCACAGGCTACAAGGGCCAGCGCGTTGCGGTGCTGGGGCTCGGCCGGTCCGGCCTCGCCACAGCGCGCGCGCTTCAGGCGGGCGGGGCCGAGCCGCTTCTGTGGGACGATGCGCCCGAAGCGCGGGCGAAGGCCGAAGCGGAGGGGTTTGCGCTGACCGACCTGACGCGCGATGCCGCCTGGCCGGGGCTTGCGCTTCTCGTCACTTCGCCGGGCATCCCGCATCTCTACCCTCATCCCAACCGCCATATCGCCCGCGCGCTGGCCGAGGGCGTGCCGGTCGACAATGACATCGGGCTTTTCTTCCGCTCCTGGGCGACGGCGGACTGGGACCGGTTCGATCAGGCGCCGAAAGTCGTGGCCGTGACCGGATCGAACGGCAAGTCGACAACGACCGCGCTTGTCCACCATATCCTCATGGTCGCCGGACGGCCGACGCAGATGGCGGGCAATATCGGCAAGGGTGTCCTGTCGATCGACCCGGCGCAGGATGGCGAGGTGGTGGTGCTGGAGCTTTCCTCCTACCAGACCGAGCTTGCCCGCGCGCTGACCCCCGATATCGCGATCTTCACCAATCTCTCGCCCGACCATCTCGACCGCCACGGCGGTAAGGGCGGCTATTTCTCCGCCAAGGCCCGGCTCTTCACGCAAGGCGGCCCAGACCGCGCCGTGATCGGCGTCGACGAGGTGGAAGGCGCGTTTCTGGCCAACCAGCTGTCGGCCGGCATGGCCGACGACCGGGTGATCCGCATCTCCTCGGGCCAGAAGCTCGAAGGCGTGGGCTGGACTGTCTTTGCTCGCAAAGGCTTTCTCGCCGAATGGCGTAAAGGTCGGCAAGTCGCATCGATAGACCTGAGGGATATCAGGGGCTTACTCGGCGCCCACAACCACCAGAACGCCTGCGCCGCCTATGCGGCGGCGCGCGCGTTGGGCGTCGCGCCAAAGCTGATTGAACAGGCGTTCCGCAGCTTCGAGGGCTTGCCGCACCGCAGCCAGATCGTGGGCGAGAGGGGCGGGGTGCGGTTTGTGAATGACAGCAAGGCCACCAATGTCGACAGCGCCGCAAAGGCCCTGCAGGCGTTTGAAAAGATCCGCTGGATCGCGGGCGGCCTTGGCAAGGAAGGTGGCATCGCCGGGCTGAAACCGTACCTTGGATCGGTGGTGAAGGCCTATCTCATCGGCCATTCGGCGCGCGATTTCGCGCTGGAACTGGGCGAAACGCCGCACGAGATCTGCGAAACGATGGAGCGCGCCGTCGCCCGCGCAGCTGAGGAGGCCGAGGCGGGCGAAACGGTGCTTCTCGCCCCCGCCGCAGCCTCCTTCGATCAATATTCGAACTTCGAGAAGCGCGGCGAGGATTTCACCGCTCGTGTGCGCGCGCTGATCAGCTAGACAGCCCGCGGGCCAACGAACGGACTTTTTGGGGAGGTCGATATGGAAGGCAGATGCACTTGCGGCGCCGTCACCTACCGGCTTCTCGACAGGCCGATGTTCGTCAACTGCTGCCACTGCACCTGGTGCCAGCGGGAAACCGGCACTGCCTTCGCCCTTAATGCCATCATCGAAACCGACCGCATCGAGTTTTCGGGGCCGGTCGAATATGTGATGACGCCCTCGGCCTCGGGGCAGGGGCAGGAAATTCTGCGCTGCAAGGCATGCCGGGTCGCGATCCTCAGCCATTATGCCGGAGCGAAGCGCCTCGCATCCTTCGTCCGGGTCGGCACGCTCGACGATCCCGGCGAATGCCCGCCGGGTGCCCATATCTTTACCTCGACGAAGCTTCCCTGGGTCGTCCTCGACCCCAAAGCCCCAGCCTTCGAGGAATATTACGATATGTCCACCCTCTGGACCGCAGATGCTCTGGCGCGCCGAGCTGCGATTAAAGAAAGGGCGGCGGCTGGTCGCTGACGCCGGGTTTTCCCTTTCAAATCACAAGATTTGCCGCTAGTTTGAGGTCGAGACCCGGAAAACGGGCGAGGCACAGGCAGTGAGAGCGGTCAGATGACGGAAATGGTGTTCGGCACCGCGCCTTCGCGCGCGGGCGATCCGGTGCTTCCACGTTGGTGGCGGACAATCGACCGGGTGACGCTCGGTCTTGTCTTCGCGCTCTTCGGGGTGGGGCTGCTTCTGGGCCTCGCGGCCTCGGTGCCGCTCGCCGAAAAGAACGATCTGCCGCCCTACTATTACGTGACCCGTCAGGTCTTCTTCGGCGGGATGGCGCTTGCGGCGATGATCGGCTGTTCGATGCTGCCCGTCGCCCTCGTCCGCCGTCTCGGCGTCCTCGGCTTCGTGGCCTCGTTCATCGCCCTTTTGTTCCTGCCGGTCCTCGGCACGGATTTCGGCAAGGGCGCGATCCGCTGGTATTCTCTGGGCTTTGCCTCCTTCCAGCCGTCGGAATTCCTGAAGCCCGGCTTCGTCATTCTTTGCGCCTGGCTGATGGCGGCGGCGCAGGATCTGGGCGGCCCGCCCGGGCGGCTTTATTCCTTCCTCGTGGCCTCTGCCGTGGTGATCCTCCTGGCGCTCCAGCCCGATTTCGGCCAGGCCTGCCTCGTCCTCTTCGCCTGGGGGGTGATGTATTTCGTCGGCGGCGCACCGATCATCCTTCTGATGCTCGTGGGCGGGCTTGTCGTCGGCGGCGGCATCACCGCCTATTCTGCGTCTGAACATTTCGCCCGCCGGATCAACGGCTTCCTCTCGACCGAGATCGACCCGCGCACCCAGATCGGCTATGCGACCAACGCCATTCAGGAAGGCGGCTTCTTCGGCGTCGGCGTGGGGCAGGGGACGGTAAAATGGACGCTGCCCGATGCCCATACCGATTTCATCATCGCGGTCGCCGCCGAGGAGTTCGGCCTGATCCTCGTGGGCCTCATCATCGCGCTTTACATGGCAATCACCGTGCGCTCGCTCATCCGGCTGATGCGTGAGCGTGACCCGTTCACCCGCCTCGCGGGCACCGGCCTTGCCTGCGCCTTCGGGGTTCAGGCGCTGATCAACATGGGTGTCGCCGTCCGGCTTCTGCCCGCCAAGGGCATGACCTTGCCCTTCGTCTCCTACGGCGGCTCGTCCGTCATCGCCTCGGGCATCGCCGTCGGCATGCTACTGGCGCTCACGCGCCGCCGCCCGCAGGGCCGGATCGCCGAGATCCTCTTGAAACGGGGCCGGTGATGGCGGGCAAGCGCGAAAAACCACCGCTCCTGCTGATCGCGGCGGGCGGGACGGGCGGGCATATGTTCCCCGCCCAGGCTTTGGCCGAAGAAATGCTGAAGCGCGGCTGGCGCGTGCGGCTGTCGACCGACCCGCGCGGCGCGCGCTACACCGGCGGTTTCCCGCAGGCGGTCGAGGTCCGGCAAGTGCCGTCGGCCACCTTCGCGCGCGGCGGCATCGCCGCGAAACTCATGGTGCCCTTGCGCATTGCCACGGGCGTGGCGCAGGTTCTCTGGCAATCGCTTCTCGACCGGCCGAAGGTTGTGGTGGGCTTCGGCGGCTACCCGTCGATCCCGGCGATCAGCGCCGCCGTGATCCTGCGCCTGCCGCGCATGATCCATGAACAGAACGGCGTCCTTGGCCGGGTCAATCAGGCCTTCGCCACAAGGGTCGAGGTGGTGGCCTGCGGCACCTGGCCCACCCAACTGCCCGAGGGCGCCTTCGGCCGCCAGGTCGGCAATCCGGTGCGTCAGGCGGTGGCCGACCGGGCAGGCGCCCCCTATATCCCGCCGGGCGACTATCCGATGAGCCTTGTGGTCTTCGGCGGCAGCCAGGGCGCGCGCATCATCTCCGACACCGTGCCCGCCGCTGTCGCCAAACTGCCCGAGGCGCTGCGCCGCAACATCCGCGTCGCCCATCAGGCCCGCGACGAGGATCGCGCCGCGGTCGAGGCGACCTATGCCGCCGCGGGCCTCCGGGCCGAGATCGCGCCCTTCTTTCCCGACATGCCGCGCCGCATGGCCGAGGCGCAGTTGGTGATCTGCCGCTCCGGCGCCTCTTCGGTCGCGGACCTCGCGATGATCGGCCGCCCCTCGATCCTCATCCCGCTCGCCGCCGCGATCCGCGACGAACAGACCGCCAACGCCCGTGGCCTCGTCTCGGCGGGCGCCGCGATCCTCATCCCCGAATCCCGGCTTGACTCCACCATGCTCGCGGGCCACATCGCCTCGGTCCTCGAAGACCCGGTCGCCGCCACCGCCATGGCCCATGCCGCCCTGACCCAGGCCGTCCCGGACGCAACCGTCAAACTCGCGGCCCTTGTCGAGGCGCTGGCCGCCCCCAAACCCCGGACCGAACCGCAATGAACGCCGCCACCAAACTGCCGCTCGAACTTGGCCCCATCCATTTCGTCGGCATCGGCGGCATCGGCATGTCGGGCATCGCCGAGGTGCTGCTGACGCTCGGCTACCGCGTGCAGGGATCGGACGCCAAGGCCTCCAGGATCACCGACCGGCTGGTTAAACTGGGCGCGACCTTCTTCGAAGGCCAGCGCGCCGAGAATATCGGCGCGGCCGAGGTCGTGGTCATCTCTTCGGCCATCAAGAAGGGCAACCCGGAACTGGAAGAGGCCCGCCGCTGTGGCCTGCCGGTCGTCCGCCGGGCCGAGATGCTCGCCGAACTGATGCGCATGCGCTCGAACGTCGCCATCGCCGGCACCCACGGCAAGACCACGACCACGACGATGGTCGCCACGCTTCTCGACAAGGGCGGGTTCGATCCGACCGTGATCAACGGCGGGATCATCCATGCCTATGGCTCGAACGCCCGCGCCGGGGCAGGGGAATGGATGGTGGTCGAGGCCGACGAGAGCGACGGCAGCTTCAACCGCCTGCCCGCGACGATAGCCATCGTCACGAACATCGACCCCGAACATATGGAACACTGGGGCACGATCGACGCGCTGCGTAAGGGCTTCTACGACTTCGTCTCGAACATCCCCTTCTACGGCGTCGCAGTCTGCTGCACCGACCACCCCGAGGTTCAGGCACTGGTCGGGCGCGTGACTGACCGCCGCATCGTGACCTTCGGCTTCAATGCCCAGGCCGATGTCCGCGCCGTGAACCTGACGTTCGATGATGGCAAGGCCTGCTTCGATGTCCTGCTGCAAGGCGAGGAAGAAGGTTCGAAAATCGAAAGTTGCATGCTGCCCATGCCCGGCGACCACAATGTCTCGAACGCGCTTGCCGCCATCGCTGTCGCCCGCCACCTGGGTATGAAGAAGGACGAGATCCGCGCGGCCCTCGCGGCCTTCGGCGGGGTGAACCGCCGCTTCACCAAGGTTGGCGAAGTGTTGGGCGGCGTCACCATCATCGACGATTACGGCCACCACCCGGTCGAGATCGCGGCCGTCCTCCGCGCCGCGCGACAGGCCACGAAGGGCCGGGTGATCGCCATCCACCAGCCGCACCGCTACACGCGCCTCTCAAACCTCTTCGAAGACTTCTGCACCTGCTTCAACGAGGCGGATGTAGTGGCCATCGCCGATGTCTACGCGGCGGGCGAAGACCCGATCCCTGGCGCCTCGCGCGACGATCTGGTCAACGGCCTCATCGCCCACGGTCACCGCCATGCAAGCAGCATTTCCGGCGAGGAGGAGCTGGCCCAGCTTGTCCGCGACCATGCGAGCCCCGGCGATATGGTCGTCTGCCTCGGTGCGGGCACGATCTCGGCCTGGGCCAACAACCTGCCGGCGCGTCTGGCGGAGAAGGCTGCTTGACCGGCGCCGCCCGGCAGAGAGGCGCGCGATGAGCCAATCGCTCCTCGCGGCCTTCCTCTGGGTCCTCGCCGCGACCGTCACCGCGCTTTTGCCGATGCGCCGCCAGTTCCCGCCGGGGATCACGCTTCTGATCCTCGCCCCCCTCATCCTGATCTGGATCGGTATCGACCACGGCGCCATCCCCGCGCTCCTCGGCCTTGCCGGGTTTTTCTCGATGTTCCGCCGACCGCTCCTCTATTTCGCCCGCAAGGCGCTGGGGCGGCCAACGGGGGAGGGGCGGGAGTGAACTGGTCCCTCGGTGCCGCCCTTCTCTGGATCGTCACCGCCTGTTTCATCGGCGCGCTCCCCTCGCGCGACTACCACTGGCGCGCCGCCTACAAGCTCATCGCCGTCGGCATCCCGATCCTCGGTTGGGTGACCTGGTCGAACGGCCCCATCCTTGGCCTGATCCTCCTCGCCGCCGCCGCCTCGATCCTGCGCTGGCCGCTGATCTATCTCTGGCGCTGGGTGCGGCGGAAGGTGGCGGGGTAGGGCCACTCCGCGCATCCGCCTGTTCCCTTGTCCAGTTAACCTCTTTGCAAGGAATGTCGGGACGGATGCCATACGCTTGCGGGACGCAAGCCCGACGCATGCCATACCGCAATATCCGGCGAAAACAACGGCTTGCGGCGCCACTCGCCGTCGCCCTTGCGCCCCGGCCCCGATCCCGGCTACTGACGGCACCATGGTGCTTTCTCTCCCTCCCGTCCGGGGCACGCTGACCCCCGACCGGCCCTTGGCCGATCTGACCTGGCTGCGCGTGGGCGGTCCGGCGGACTGGCTGTTCCAGCCGGCCGACGCGGATGACCTCGCCGCCTTCCTCGCCGCCCTCGACCCCGCCGTGCCAGTCTTTCCGATGGGGGTGGGTTCGAACCTCATCGTCCGCGATGGCGGTCTGCGGGCCGTGGTGATCCGCCTCGGACGCGGCTTCAATGCCATTGAAATCGTTGGGCAAAATGTCACCGCAGGCGCTGCCGCGCTCGACGCCCATGTCGCCCGCAGGACCGCCGAGGCCGGGGTGGACCTGACCTTCCTGCGCACCATTCCGGGCTCCATCGGCGGGGCGGTCAGGATGAATGCGGGCTGCTATGGCTCCTATGTCGCCGATCATCTGATCTCGGCCGAGGCCGTCTTGCGCGACGGGACCAAGCTCCTGTTATCAAGGGAGGATCTGCACTTTTCCTATCGCCAGTCCGTCTTGCCCGAAGGCGCTGTCATCACCTCCGCCACCTTCGAAGGCGCGCTTGCCGACCCTGCGGAACTGGCCGAAAGGATGGAAGACCAGCTCGCCAAACGCGACGCCTCGCAGCCGACCAAGGACCGTTCCGCCGGTTCCACTTTCCGCAATCCGGCAGGCTTTTCCTCGACCGGCCGGGCGGACGATGTCCATGACCTCAAGGCCTGGAAGCTGATCGCCGACGCCGGCATGCGCGGCGCGCGGAAGGGTGGGGCGCAGATGAGCGAGATGCATGCGAACTTCCTTCTGAACGCGGGCGGGGCGACCGCCGCCGATCTGGAAGGTTTGGGCGAAGAGGTCAGAAAAAGGGTTTTCCAAACCGCCGGAATATGGCTAGAGTGGGAAATCATGCGCGTCGGCGAACCGGCGGCGGATAAGTGAACAAAAGCAAACACTAATCCTGGGGATAATTCCCAGGCAACAGGGGCGAAAAAGCCCCGGAAACAGGCAGATGGCGGGCAGGTCGAGCAGGCAAGCCCCCAAAGTGGCGGTACTGATGGGTGGCCTTTCCGCGGAGCGGGAGGTCTCTCTGAGTTCGGGGCGCGGTTGCGCCCGCGCCCTTCGGGAGGCGGGATATGAGGTGGTCGAGGTCGATGCCGGCCGCGACCTTGCCGCGCGCCTTGCCGAGATCAGGCCGGACGTCTGTTTCAATGCGCTTCACGGCCGCTGGGGCGAGGATGGCGCGGTGCAGGGTCTGCTGGAATGGATGGGCGTGCGCTACACCCATTCCGGCGTGCTTGCCTCCGCCCTTGCCATGGACAAGGCCCGCTCAAAGGAAATCTTTCGCGCTGAAGGCCTTCCGGTCGTCGATAGTGTGGTCGCCCCGACGGTCGAAGTTCAGGCACGCCACGTGATGGCACCGCCCTATGTGGTAAAGCCCAACAACGAAGGCTCTTCGGTCGGCGTTTACATCGTTCAGGAAAGCGCCAATGGCCCGCCGGTCCTGGCGCCCGACATGCCCGCCGAGGTGATGGTCGAAACCTATGTGCGGGGGCGCGAGCTGACCTGTTCGGTGCTGGGCGACCGGGCGCTGTGCGTGACCGAGATCGTGACCGACGGCTGGTATGACTATCACGCAAAATATGCCCCGGGCGGTTCGCGGCATGTCTGCCCGGCCGATCTGCCGGAAGAGATCGCGAAGGCCTGTCAGGACTATGCCTTGCACGCCCATCGCGCCATCGGATGCCGGGGGCTCTCGCGTACCGATTTCCGCTGGGACGATACGAAGGGTCTGGCTGGCCTTTTCCTTCTGGAGATCAACACCCAGCCCGGCATGACGCCCACGTCGCTGTCGCCCGAACAGGCGGCAGCGGAAGGCATGAGTTTCGCGCAGCTCTGCGCTTGGCTGGTGGAGGATGCCTCATGCCCCCGCTGATGGCTGGAGAGCGCCCCGTCTGGCACCGCCGCGCCGGCGCGCAACGGCCCGAGCCGCCGATCACGGCCCACCCCGCTCGGCGGGAGCCGCCCGTGCGCATGCCGGTCGAGGACAGAAGTTGGGCGCCGGCGGGCGAAGCTCCGTTCGCGGCCGGGGTTCAGCAACCGCTTGCGGCGGTGACGGAGTTCGGTTCAGCGGAGTTCGACCTTTTCGATCAGGATATCGCGCCGCGCGATGCGGCGGACGACGCGTTCGACGCCATGGACTACGAGCCTGATGAGGCCACGGCGCGCGACGCGTACAGGCCTGTCTTCGCCACCTCGCGGCGGGCGGAAGCGGCGGTCGGCAAGTTCGAAGAAGATGATATCGCCGGATATGAACGCGCCGCCGCGGCGATTGCGCGGGCGAGCGACATCCTGAAACGTCCTGTGGCTGCGATGCCGTCGCGGCGCGCCGAGGCGGCGCCGGTGCGGACGGCCGTCCGGCGCTCTGATCGGCGGATGGAGCAGGGTGAGCGGCGCGACCCGGCGCCGTCGCGTCTGGCCTACCGGATGGACCGGCTGTGGCTGACGCCGCTTTTCCGCCGCTTCATGCGCTATGGTGTGCCGGTTCTGACAGTCGCTCTGGCGGCCGGGATCTACCTCGGCGACGCAGACCGGCGGGCGGCAATCGGCGCGAGTTTCGCGAGCCTGCGGTCGCAGATCGAAAACCGCCCCGAGTTCATGGTCAAGCTCATGTCGATCGACGGAGCCTCCGTTCCGGTCGCGAACGCGGTGCGGGCGATGGTGACGGAGCCGCTGCCCACCTCCTCCTTCCGGCTGGATCTTGAAGCGATGCGCGCCGCGATCGAACAGGTAGACGCCGTCGAAAGTGCGACAGTCAAGCTGAAGCCCGGCGGCGTGCTTGCCGTCGATATCCGCGAGCGCAAGCCCGCCGTCCTGTGGCGCACCGAAGCCTCGCTCGAAATGCTCGATGCGACCGGGCATCGCGTGGCGACCTTGAAGACGCGCGGCGCGCGGGCTGATCTGCCGGTCATTGCAGGCGTAGGCGCCGAGGAACGGGTGCCCGAGGCACTGAACATCCTTGCCGCCGCCCGGCCGGTCCTGCCGCGTGTGCGCGGACTGGTGCGGGTCGGCGACCGGCGCTGGGATCTGGTGCTGGACCGGGGCCAGCGGCTGATGCTGCCCGAGACCGGCGCGGTCGAGGCGGTGGAGCGGGTGATGGCGCTTGATACGGCGGAAGAGATGCTCGCGCGCGACCTCGTGACGGTTGATCTGCGCAATCCGAACAGGCCGACCGTGAGGCTCGGGCCTCAGGCGGTTGAGACAATGAAAACAATGGCGGCAAACGTGACGAAGGTGGCAGGACAATGACGGGGCTCTATCAGGCGCAGCGTGCAATGCGGAACATGCGGCGTGCGGCGATCCAGCGCGGGGTGGTGGCCATTCTCGATGTGGGAACGTCGAAGATCGCCTGCCTTGTCCTGAAGTTCGACGGCGATGTCGCGGCACGCGAGGACGGGCTCGGCTCGATGGCAGGGCAGTCGCAGTTCCGGGTGATCGGTGCGGCGACGACCCGGTCGCGCGGGGTCCGGTTTGGCGAGATCGACGCGATCCCCGAAACCGAACGAGCGATCCGTACCGCCGTGCAGGCCGCCCAGAAGATGGCGCAGACGCGGGTTGACCATGTGATCGCCTGCTTCGCTGGCGCGCGGCCCCGGTCCTACGGGCTGGCGGGCGACATCACGCTGCCAGCAGGCCAGGTGAGCGAGCAGGATGTCGGCCGGGTGCTTGCCGCCTGCGACGTGCCCGATTTCGGCGAAAGCCGCGAGGTGCTGCATGCCCATCCGGTGAATTTCGCCATCGACCACCGCACGGGCATGAACGATCCGCGCGGCCATGTCGGCAACCGGCTGGCTGCCGACATGCATCTTGTCACCATCGACACGCCTGCGGTGCAGAACCTTCTTTACTGCATCAAGCGCTGCGACCTTGAACTCGCGGGGCTTGCCTCATCGGCCTATGTCTCGGGCATCTCGGCGCTCGTCGAGGACGAGCAGGAACTGGGAGCGGCTTCGATCGATATGGGCGGCGGCTCGACCGGTATTTCGGTCTTCATCAAGAAGCACATGATCTTCACCGACGCGGTGCGTCTGGGGGGTGATCACGTCACCGCCGATATCTCCAAAGGCTTCCACGTGCCGATGTCGGTGGCCGAGCGGATCAAGACCTATCATGGCGGCGTCTTCGCCACCGGCATGGACGACCGCGAGATGATCGAGATCGGCGCCGATTGCGGCGACTGGGACAAGGATCGTCGCACCGTCAGCCGGACCGAGCTGATCGGCATCATCCGGCCGCGCGTCGAGGAGATCCTCGAAGAGGCGCGCGCGATGCTCGATGCGGCGGGCTTCGATCAGCTGCCCTCGCAGCAGATCGTGCTGACCGGGGGCGCAAGCCAGTTGCCGGGGCTCGACGGGCTCGCCGCGCGTATTCTGGGGCAGAATGTGCGCCTTGGCCGGCCCTTGCGCGTGCAGGGCCTGCCGCAGGCCGCGACGGGGCCTGCCTTCTCCTCGATCGTCGGCCTGTCGCTCTTCGCAGCACACCCGCAGGATGAATGGTGGGACTTCGAGATCCCCGCCGAACGCTACCCGGCGCGGTCGCTCCGGCGCGCGGTGAAATGGTTCCGCGACAACTGGTAACCGCTAAATCCGGTAGGTTCGGCGAAATACCGCCGAATTATGGTCAAATTCCCCCCAGATTTTGTGGGTAATCACGCGTTTTTCGCGTGACCTGCGGCGATTCTGTCACTAAAATCCTCGGAATGTGGGGGCATGGCCGGTTCGGCCCAACAATTGCAGGCGGTTACCAATGGCATTGAATTTGACGATGAGCGATCGTGAGGATCTTAGGCCGCGTATCACGGTTTTCGGTGTGGGCGGGGCGGGCGGCAATGCCGTCAACAACATGATCGCGAAGGAGCTTGAGGGCGTCGAATTCGTGGTGGCGAACACCGATGCGCAGGCCTTGGCGCAGAACCATGCGCAGGCGCGTATTCAGATGGGCGTTCGCGCGACCGAAGGTCTGGGCGCAGGCGCGCGGCCATCGGTCGGGGCTGCCGCCGCCGAGGAAACCATCGAAGAGATCGTCGATCACCTCGCGGGCGCGCATATGTGCTTCATCACCGCCGGCATGGGCGGTGGTACCGGAACCGGCGCCGCGCCGATCATCGCGCAGGCGGCGCGTGAGCTTGGTGTCCTGACCGTCGGCGTGGTGACAAAGCCCTTCCAGTTCGAAGGCGCCAAGCGTATGCGTCAGGCCGAAGAAGGGATCGAGGCCCTGCAGAAGGTCGTCGATACGCTGATCATCATCCCGAACCAGAACCTCTTCCGTCTGGCCAACGAACGCACGACCTTCACAGAAGCCTTCGCCATGGCCGACGACGTACTTTATCAGGGCGTCAAGGGCGTGACCGACCTGATGGTCCGTCCGGGCCTGATCAACCTCGACTTCGCCGACGTCCGCGCGGTGATGGACGAGATGGGCAAGGCGATGATGGGCACCGGCGAGGCCGCAGGCGAGGATCGCGCGGTTCAGGCGGCCGAAAAGGCCATCGCCAACCCGCTGCTGGACGAAATCAGCCTGCGCGGCGCCAAGGGCGTTCTTATCAATATCACCGGCGGCAATGACCTGACGCTGTTCGAACTTGACGAAGCGGCCAACCGTATCCGCGAAGAGGTCGATCCCGACGCCAATATCATCGTCGGCTCGACGCTGGACGAAAGCATGGAAGGCGCGATGCGCGTGTCAGTCGTTGCGACCGGTATCGACGCGGCGCAAGCCCAGGCCGAAGTTCCGGTGGCGCGCCGCCGCATGGCCGAGCCGCTGGCCCAGCAACCCGTGCAGCAAACTGCGGTGCAGCCGGCGCCCCAACCGGCCCCGCAGCCCGCGCCTGTCGCGCAACCGGTGGCCGCTCAGGTCGCGCCGGTGCGTGAAGAGCCGGTCCGCGCCGAACAGCCTGCGGCCGCGAACGAACCGTCACTGTTCGACCAGTCCCCCGCTTTCGTCGCCCCGAAGGCGGTCGAGGATGATCTGCCGCCTCCCGCTTACCGGCCGCAGCCGACGGTTGCCCAGACCGCGCAGCGCGACCTGCATCATGTGGACGATGACAGCGCAGCTTTCGTCGCGCCGCGTCCGCGCACGCCCGGCACGCCCTCGCCCGAGGCGCTCGCCCGCCTTCAGGCGGCGGTCAGCCGCCAGCCCTCGGCCCAGCCGATGGCCGCTGCCGCGGCACGGCCCGCACAGGCAGCCGCGCCGCAGCCTGCGTCTGTCGACAAACCGCGCTTTGGCATCAACTCGCTGATCAACCGGATGACCGGCGGTCAGGCTGCGCCGGAGCGGGCTCAACCCTCGTTCCGCACGCAGCAGCCCGCCGCCCAGCAGCCGCGCGCTACGCAGGACTATGACGACGAAGAGGGCGCAAGTCCCGATCAGGACCGGGTGGAGATTCCCGCCTTCCTGCGCCGTCAGGCCAACTGAGACATTGCTGCACTGCCGCATTGCGCGCGCAGCGACGCAACGTCACCGTGAAGAGGGAAAGCCGGGGTTGCCCGGCTTTTTCTTTTAGGTTCAATGGGTTGCGCGCGCCGGAATCTGCGTTGCCTGGCTGACATGTCTTTGTTTCAATCCGTTACAAAGAGTGAATTGAGTCTTTCCGCCCGCGTGATTACCTCCTTCCAAGCCAAAGCGGGCCGACCAATCCGGCATCGTATAATCGGGGCACTCGTTGCAGACCACTCTCAGATCAGCGGCTTCTTTCCAGGGCGTCGGGCTTCATACCGGCGTGCCTGTGCGCATGGTGGTGAAGCCCGCCTCGGCCAATCATGGCATCTGGTTTCGCCGCACCGACGTGGTGGGGCGCGATCCGATGGTGCCCGCCATCTGGGATTCGGTCACGCCCTCGCGCCTCTGCACCGTTGTGGAAAATGCCGCAGGTGTCAGCGTCTCGACCATCGAACATATCATGGCGGCGCTCGCCGGTTGCGGCGTCCATAATGCGCTGATCGAGATCAACGGGCCGGAAGTTCCGATCCTCGACGGCTCGGCCCAGCCCTTCGTCTCGGCGATCCTTGGGCGTGGTTTGCGCGACCTGTCCGAACCTGTTCTGTGCCTTGAAGTTCTTGCGCCCATCGAAGTGCGCGAGGGCGATGCAGTCGCGCGGCTTGAACCGGCCGACGCGCTCGAGATCGATTTCGCGATCGACTTCGCCGACGAAGCGATCGGCCAGCAGCGCCGCCGCCTGTCGATGACCAATGGTGCTTTCGTGCGCGAGCTTTCCGATTGCCGCACCTTCTGCCGTCAGGCCGATGTCGACAAGATGCGTGCCGCGGGCCTCGCGCTTGGCGGGACCTACGACAATGCCGTCGTGGTCGAGGGCGAGCGAATCCTTTCGCCCGGCGGCTTCCGCCGTGCCGACGAGGCGGTGCGCCACAAGATGCTCGATGCGCTCGGCGATCTCGCGCTTGCGGGCGCGCCGATCCTTGGCCGCTACACCGGCAACCGCGCGGGCCATGCGATGACCAACAAGCTGCTGCGCGCGCTTTTTGCCCGACCCGACGCTTACCGGGTGCGCGAATGCGACGCGAACCTGCGCCGTCGCCTGCCGGGTGCGGGTGTCCGCACGGCCGATATTCCGGCCGTTGCCTGAGCCGGCGAAGCCTTCCCTTAACAGCATCAGAAAGCACGCAAAGCCGTTTTGCGCCGCCGATTTTTCTGTGCTAGGAGGGGCGAAGCCGAAGGGCGGACGGGGCCTTGCGCATCTGCGTGCGGACCCGGATAAAGGAAGAACAGAGATAGGGTAGGCAGGTCATGGTGCGGGGCAGAAGAGCGGCAAATCTTGTCGGAAGCCTGGCCCTGGTGGCGGCGCTCTCCGCCTGCGGTGGCGGCCAGCAGGAAGCCCCGCTTGATACGCTCTCGGCCGAAGAAATCTACAATCGCGGCGAATTCACGCTCGAAACCTCGCGCAAGGGCAAGGATGCCGTGCGCTATTTCTCGGAAGTCGAGCGGCTTTATCCCTATTCGGAATGGGCCAAGCGCGCGCTGATCATGCAGGCCTTCTCCTATCACAAGGACCGCGATTACGAGAACAGCCGCGCCACCGCGCAGCGCTATATCGACACCTACCCGGCGGAAGAAGACGCGGCTTACGCGAAGTACCTGCTGGCGCTTTCCTATTACGACCAGATCGACGAGGTCGGCCGCGATCAGGGCCTGACCTTCCAGGCGCTGCAGGCGCTGCGCGCCGTGATCGAGGAATATCCCGACAGCGAATATGCCAAGTCGGCGATGCTGAAATTCGACCTCGCCTTCGACCATCTCGCGGCTAAGGAAATGGAGATCGGCCGTTACTATCTGAAGAAGAAGCATTACACCGCCGCGATCAACCGTTTCCGCGTCGTGGTGGAACAGTACCAGACCACGACCCACACGCCCGAAGCCCTCTATCGCCTGATCGAATGCTACCTCTCGCTCGGCATCGAGGACGAGGCGATGACGGCAGGTGCAATCCTTGGCTACAATTTCCAGTCGACCAACTGGTATGAGGACGGCCACCGTCTTCTGACCAAGCAAGGTCTGCAGCCCAAGGTGCGCGGAGACAGCTGGCTTGCCTCGATCTATCGCCAGATGATCAAGGGCGAATGGCTGTGAGGCCCGCCGCGCGTGAGGGAGCGGCCTGACGGCCCCTTTTGAGGGACGGGATGCTCCGCACGCTCGATATCCGCGACATGTTGTTGATCGACCGGCTGGAACTGGAGTTCCGGCCGGGTCTCAATGTGCTGACCGGCGAGACCGGGGCGGGCAAGTCCATCCTTCTCGATTGTCTGGGGTTTGTTCTGGGCTGGAAGGGCCGTGCCGATCTGGTGCGGCAGGGCGCAACGCAGGGCGAGGTGACGGCGATCTTCGACCTGCCCGAGGGCCACGCCGCGCGCGGGCTGCTTGCCGAGGCCGGGATAGAGGCCGGGGATGAGTTGATCCTTCGCCGTGTCGTCACCGCCGAAGGGCGGCGCACGGCCTTCGTGAATGACCGGCGGACGACGGCAGAAGTGTTGCGCGACCTCTCAGACTGCCTGATCGAGCTTCATGGCCAGCATGACGACCGCGGCCTTCTGAACCCGCGGGGCCATCGCCAGATGCTCGACCTCTTCGCGGGCGCCGACACAGGTGCCGTACGCGCCGCCTGGAGCGCCGCGCAGGCCGCCCGTCAGGCACTGGCCGAGGCCGAGGCGGGGGCGGCGGCCTTGAAGGCCGAGGAGGACTATCTGCGCCATGCGGTGGGCGAGCTCGACCGCCTCGAGCCGCAGCCGGGCGAGGAAGCCGAGCTCGACGCAAGGCGGCGGATGATGCAGGCCGGGCAACGCATCCGCGAGGATATCGCGCGGGCCGCGCAGGCGCTGGGGCCCGAGGGTGCCGAGGGGCTTCTGGGCGATGCCACCCGCTGGCTGGAAGGCGCGGCCGACAAGGCCGAGGGAAGGCTGGACGCAGCTTTGACGGCACTGGCGCGGGCTGTCACGGAACTCGGCGAGGCAACGCAAGGCGTGGAAGAGTGCCTTGACGCGTTGAGCTGGGACCCGGCAGAGATGGAGCGGGTAGAAGAGCGCCTGTTCGCCATCCGGGCGCTCGCCCGCAAGCATGGGGTTCTGGCCGACGATCTGGGCGCTTTCGCCGAAGAGATGCGCGGCAAGCTTGAGCGGCTTGACGGGGCCTCGGGCAATCTCAGGGCGCTTGGCCTTGCAGTTTCGGCTGCGGAACGCGCCTATGAGGCCGCCGCTGCCGCGCTCTCGGCGACGCGCACGAAGGCCGCAATATCACTCGACAAGGCGATTGCGGCCGAACTTGCGCCCCTGAAGATGGAGCGGGCGCATTTCGAAACCCGTATCAGTCCCGCCGATCCGGGGCCGGAAGGGCGCGATCAGGTGGAGTTTACCGTCGCCACCAATCCCGGCGCCCCGGCGGGTGCCTTGAACCGCATCGCCTCGGGGGGCGAGCTGTCGCGTTTCCTTCTGGCGCTGAAGGTAGCGCTCGCGCGCGGCGGCGAGGCGCTGACGATGATCTTCGACGAGATCGACAGGGGCGTGGGTGGCGCGACCGCCGATGCCGTCGGCCGCCGCCTCGCGCGGCTGGCAGAGGGCGCGCAGATCCTCGTCGTCACCCACAGCCCCCAGGTCGCGGCGCGCGGCGCCCATCACTGGCGGGTGGAGAAGCGGGTCTCCGGGCAGATGACCACCTCGACCGTCCTGTCGCTGTCCGACGAGGAGCGGGTAGCGGAACTCGCGCGCATGCTCGCAGGCGAAAAAGTCACCGACGCGGCCCGCGACGCCGCCCGAGCATTGCTGATCGGCTGAGAGATTCGGAGACGCGGTGCGTGACTATTGCGCAGGGCACAGCCGGGGCGCAAATACCGAAGAGACATATCCTGAGGAAGATGGTGGTGGTCGCAGTTCTTGGCGAACCCGTCTCTGCCGCGCAAATCCCTGCTTGCAGGGAGGTCACAAGGAATTCGGCGCGTTTTGGGCCTGCTTCAGCGATTGTGTCCTGATCAACCGCGTCGTTTCAATGCATTGGGGGCGGTTTCCCTCTGCGTGATAACAGGGAATTCAAATGACTTGATCAGGGTAAACTGCGGGCGGATCAGGGAACCCAGCAGACGATCTGGGAAGGGCTGCGTTCGATCCGGCCAGTCAGACTTGGGTGGAGAGGCGTTGCGTCGAGGCAACATCTTGGTGTCGTCGCCTCCTCGAACCGCAGCATGCTGTGGAAGCTGGCATTGTTCATGTCATGTTCTAACGGCTCAATACTGCCATTTGCAGATGAACCGGTGAACAATTCCGCGAAAGGCGCCGCCTCCGAGGCCTGCCCCTGGACCGGGCATTCACTGCGGGACAACCCGGGAGAAGAAGGCCGCTTCGCCAGGACCGACCATTCCGATGGGATCCCACAAAGCCCGCCCCCTGTGAAAAGGCAGCGGCACGATTTTCACGAATGAGCGCCCACGACGGGCAGCGAGTAGCACGTCCGGGCGATCTGTTCCGGACAACCGCGACCGGCCGCTGTGGTTCCGCATCGCCGTCATCGCAGGCGCGGCGCTTCTGCCCTTCTTCCTCTGGTGGGCCTTCATCAAGCTGACAGGTGTGCCGGACCTGATTTCGAAAACGCCGCTCGGTGTCGTGGACTATCTCTTTCTGGCCGAAACGTCGCATGTCGCGCGGGCAAAGCTTCTTGCGGCACTGGCCCAGACGCTGCCGATCACGGCAGTCGGCATGGTCGCAGGTTTGAGCTTCGCCTTCCTCCTCGCCATTTCGGCGCGCATGTTTCCGGGCTTTATCAAGACCTTCATGCCAATTGCCTTGGTCACCCAGACCATGCCGCTCGTCGCCTTGACGCCACTTCTTGTCCTGATGCTGGGGCGCGGCTATTCGGTGACGCTTTGGATCACAATCTCCGTGACCTTCTTTCCGGCCTTCGTCCTTCTGGTGCAGGGCATCCAGCGCGTGCCGCAGTCGGTGCTAGACCTGCCAAGGGCCTATGGCGCTTCGGCCTGGAAAGAGCTTCGCATGGTCTCCATCCCGGCAGCGCTTCCTTACCTTTTCGCGGCGACGCGCCTTACGGTGCCAAGGGCGCTTCTTGGCGTGATGATCGCCGAATGGCTGGCCACCGGCACCGGGCTTGGCAATCTCCTGAACCAGTCGCGCGGATATCTCGACTACGGGATGATCTGGACGGTCGCAGCCGTGTCGGTCTGCCTGTCGGTTGCCTTCTACTACGCAATCTTGATGATCGAGCGAAGAACTCTGACCCGCCTCGGCATGCAGATGGTGGAGTAAGCATGACGCAAGCTCCATCTCTCGCAAAAATCATCGATCAGGCCCGTGGTCTCGCACCTGCCGATCTCGTGCTGAAGGGCGGCACAGTCCTCGATACTGTGACGGGCGCTTTCCTGAGAGGAGACGTCGCCATATGCGAAGATTGTCCGTCGTCAAATGATTTGGAACAGGCGGCCTGACTTTGGATCGGAGAGGTCGGGCTCATCGATTTCAGGTTA
>NZ_JAPNUE010000005.1 GCF_026626305.1 Frigidibacter sp. RF13
CCCCGCCGCGGCGCCGCCCCCCGCCCCCCCCCCCCCCCCCCCCGCGCCCCCCCCCCCCCCCCCCCCCCCCCCCCCCCCCCCCCCCCCCCCCCCCCGCTACTTGCCGCGCCGAAAGAACCGCGAGCGCGAATAAAGCTCTTCGAGCCGCCGCATCCTGGCTTGCGTCTCGTCCCAGGTCAGATTCTCGGTCGCGGCCAGAAGGGTTTCCAGCAGAAGCTGGATCGCCACGGTCGAATCCCAGGCCGACGGCGCCTCGACATGGGCCGAGAGGCGATGGCGGGCATGGGCGGCGGCGGGCGAGACCCATTGATCGGTGATAAGAACGACCTCCGCCCCCTGCGCAGCCGCCGCTTCGACAAGCTGCAGCACATTGTTTTCATAGCGCCTGATGTCCAACGCCAGCAGCACATCGCCCGGCGCCATGTCGATGATCGCGGGAAGCCAAGCATTGGCGCGGTCGGAAATCAGGCTCACGTCGCGGCGGATGACCTTCATATGGGTGACGAAATAGTCGGCCAAAGCATGGGTGATCCGCCCACCCATCGCAAAGATGCGACGACCCGGATCAGCCATCAGGCCCGCGATCGCATCGAACTCCGCCTGATCGATCTGCGCAAGCGTCGCCTGAAGGTTCGCGACCACCGCATCGGCGAAGCGGTTGAGCATATGGGTCTGCGGCACGCCGCCCGCCCAGCGGTCGTGTTTCATCAAGGGTGAGATCAGCCGTTCCTCGACCTCGGCGCGCACCGTCACCTGAAAGTCGGGATAGCCCTTGAAGCCCAGCTTCTGGGTGAGTCGCACCACCGTCGGCGTCGAGACCTCTGCCGCCTTGGCAAGCGTGGTGATCGAGCCGAGCACCGCCACCGGATAATTGCGCATGATGTGGCTGGCCAGCTGCCGCTCGGCCCGGGTCAGTTCGTCGAAGGCCGCCTTGATCTGCTGCTCGATCGTCTGCTTCATCCGTCCGCTGCCCTTCCGCATATGACTTAGAAAAGATCGTAACAGAAAATTTCTGCCGGGAAACATATTGACAGTCTCGCGCCGACATATGACCGTGGCGGCCAAGACCCGGGGGACTTCTGCCGAACATGAGTGTTTCGCACAACAGATTTGACACGCCGGTCGCTGTCGAGAACCCCGGTGGCGACAGCGATGTGCTGATCGTCTGCGAACATGCGTCGAACCATTTCCCAGAAGAATTCGGTACGCTGGGCCTCAGCGAGGCGGACCGGCGCGCCCATATCGCCTGGGACTCGGGTGCATTGGGTATCGCGCGCGGCCTGTCGGCGCGGCTGAACGCGACACTGGTGCGCGCGACGGTCTCGCGGCTGATCTATGATCTGAACCGCCCACCGGACGCGACCGGTGCGATGCCCACGAAAAGCGAGATATTCGACATCCCCGGCAATGCGTCAGTCGATGACGCCGAAAGGCTGCGGCGAACGCAAGCGATCTACCTACCCTTCCACGCCCGGCTTCATGCCGAGATCGCCGCGCGAATCGCGGCGGGGCGCCCGCCGGTCATCGTGACGATCCATTCTTTCACGCCTGTCTATTTCGGCAAGGCGCGCGCGGTTGAATTCGGCGTCATCCATGATGCCGACCCCGCGCTTGCCTTGGCGACCGTCGAGGCTGCGCGCGCCCTGACCGATTTGCGCGTGGAACTGAACGAACCCTATTCCGCTGCCGATCAGGTCACGCATACACTCCGCTTGCAGGCCACCCCCTACGGGCTGAGGAACGTGATGCTGGAAATTCGCAACGATCTGATCGCCACACCCGGCGCCGAGGAGGCGATGGCCGACAAGTTGGTCCCCGTCCTCAGGCGCGCCATGGGCGAATTGCAGCGGGGCCGTCATCGAAGCGCCTGATCAAGGCTGAGACTTCGAGGTGACTGAATACATTCGGACGAAGCGGCGCCAGAAGGCGGCTTCGCCAACGAAGGGGAGAGACGGACTATGGCTGGAAATCTGACACTTGACGCGCTGAAGAAAGCGGTCAAGGCGGGCGAGATCGATACGGTTCTGGTGGCAGGCATCGACATGCAGGGCCGCCTGATGGGCAAGCGCTTTCACGCGCAGTTCTTTCTCGACGGCGGCTGGGAGGAGACGCATTGCTGCAACTACCTCCTCGCCGTCGACATGGAGATGAACACCGTCCCCGGCTACAAGACCTCGAGCTGGGAAAAGGGCTACGGCGACTATGTGATGAAGCCCGACCTCGCGACGCTGAGGGTCATTCCCTGGCTGCCCGCGACGGCGATGGTCCTGTGTGACCTCCTTGACCACCACACGCACGAGGAAGTTGCCCAATCCCCCCGCGCCATCCTGAAGAAACAGGTCGCCCGCGCCCGCGCGCTCGGATTCGAGCCGATGATGGCGACGGAACTGGAATTCTACCTGTTCGAGAACAGCTATGAGGCGCTGCGCGACACGAACTTCACCGGCCTGAAGCCGATCAGCGCCTATAACGAGGACTACCACATCTTCCAGACCACCAAGGAAGAAGATGTGATGCGCGCCGTCCGCAACGGGCTTTATGCGGCAGGGATCCCGGTCGAGAATTCCAAGGGCGAGGCCGATGCCGGTCAGGAAGAGATCAACTACCGCTATTCCGACGCGCTGGATACGGCCGACAACCATACGATCGTGAAGGCGGGCGTGAAGGAAATCGCCTGGTCCAAGGGCCGGTCGGTGACCTTCATGGCCAAGTACGACCACCGCAAGGCCGGATCGTCGAGCCACATCCACCAGTCGCTCTGGACCAAGGACGGCAAGCCCGTCTTCATGGACAAGGACGATGCCCACGGCATGTCGGCCACGATGAAGCATTACGTCGCGGGCCAACTGACCTATGCGCGCGAGATCACGGCCTTCCTGGCGCCCTACGTGAACAGCTACAAACGCTTCTGCATCGGTCTGTTCGCGCCCACCAAGGCCGTCTGGTCGGCCGACAACCGCACCGCCGGCTTCCGCATCTGTGGCGAACACACGAAGGGCGTGCGCGTCGAATGCCGCATCCCGGGGTCGGACGTGAACCCCTACCTCGCCTGCGCCGCACTCCTGGCAGCGGGCCTCGCCGGCATCGAACAGAAGCTGGAGCTGGAGCCCGAACTCAAGGGCGACATGTACAACACCAAGGGCATCCGCGAGATCCCGCATACCTTGCGCGAGGCGGCCGACCTGCTTCTTGGCTCCGACATGCTGCGCGAGGCCTTCGGCGACGAGGTGGTCGAACATTACCACCATGCTGCCCAGTGGGAGATCTCGGAAACCGACCGTGTGGTGACCGATTTCGAAATCCAGCGGCTTCTGGAACGCGCTTAATCTGTAGGGCGGGCTTCAGCCCGCCTTCTTTGCATGATGGCGGGCTGAAGCCCGCCCTACCAAGGACGACCCAAATGAAAACCATCCAACTCATTTCGCCCGTGGACGGCTCGGTCTATGCCGAACGCACGCCGCTCACCCCCGACGCCGCCCTGGCCGCCGTCGCCCGCGCCAAGGCCGCCCAGAAAGGCTGGGCCGCACGTCCGCTCGCCGACCGCATCGCGCTGGTGAATGCGGGCGTCGAGAAGCTGAACGCGATGCAGGCGCCCATCGTCGAGGAAATCGCCTGGCAGATGGGCCGCCCGACCCGCTACGGCGGCGAGTTTGGCGGCGTGAATGCCCGCACCGCCTACATGTCGGAAATCGCCGAAAAGACCCTCGCCCCCCTGATGGTCGAGGATTCGAATGCCTTCCGCCGCTACCTCGCGCGCGAACCCGTGGGTGTCGTCTTCATCGTGGCGCCCTGGAACTATCCCTACCTGACCACGATCAACACGCTCGTCCCCGCGCTCATCGCCGGGAACACGGTCGTCCTGAAACATGCCTCGCAGACCATGCTGGTCGGCGAACGTCTGGCCGAGGCTTTCCATGCCGCAGGCATCCCCGAGGACGTCTTCCAGAACGTCGTCCTCGACCATGCCACGACCGAAATGCTCATCCAGAAACGCTCCTTCGGCTTCGTAAACTTCACCGGTTCCGTCGGCGGCGGTCAGGCGATGGAACGCGCTGCTGCGGGCACCTTCACGCCCCTCGGGCTTGAACTCGGCGGCAAGGACCCGGGCTATGTCCGCGAAGATGCGAACGTCGATGCCGCCATCGACACGCTGATGGACGGCGCGCTTTACAACGCCGGCCAGTGCTGCTGCGGGATCGAACGCATCTATGTGCATGAGCGGCACTATGACCGCTTCGTCGAGGGCGCCGTTGCCTGGGCATCGGGCCTGAAGCTTGGCAACCCGTTCGACGCGGCCACCACCATCGGCCCGATGGCCAACAAGCGCTTCGCTGCCACCGTCCGCGGTCAGATCGCCGAGGCGGTCGCCGCCGGGGCAAAGCCGCTCATCGACCCCAAGCTCTTCCCGGCCGATGACGGCGGCGCGTACCTGGCGCCCCAGGTTCTGGTGAACGTCGACCATTCGATGAAGGTGATGATGGAAGAAAGCTTCGGCCCGGTCGTCGGCATCATGAAAGTCTCCGGCGACGAAGAAGCGATCCGCCTGATGAACGACAGCCCCTATGGTCTGACCGCCTCGATCTGGACGCAGGACTATGATGTCGCCGCCAATATCGGCGCCCAGATCGAAACCGGCACGATCTTCATGAACCGCGCCGATTACCTCGACCCCGCGCTATGCTGGACCGGCTGCAAGGACACCGGTCGCGGCGGCTCGCTCTCCTATCTCGGGTTCCACTCGGTGACCCGTCCGAAATCCTATCACCTGAAGCAGGTCCAGAAATGAGCCACAACGTACCAAACCGGAACTGGTCCTACCCGACCGCGATCAAGTTCGGCGTCGGCCGCATCGCGGAACTTGCCGAACATTGCGCGTCGGTCGGGCTGAAAAAGCCGCTCCTCGTCACCGACAAGGCGCTGGCGTCCCTGCCGATCACGGCCTCAGCACTTGACGTCCTTGACGCCGCAGGCCTCGGCCGCGCGGTCTTTTCCGAGGTCGACCCCAACCCGAACGAAGGCAACATGGAAGCGGGCATCGCCGTCTACAAGGACGGTGGCCATGATGGTGTCATCTGCTTCGGTGGCGGCTCGGCCCTCGACCTTGGCAAGATGATCGCGCTGATGGCGGATCAGAAGAAGGGCCTGTCGGTCTGGAAGCTCGAGGATATCGACGACTGGTGGACCCGCGCCGACGCCGACAAGATCGCCCCGATCATCGCGGTGCCGACGACCGCCGGAACCGGCTCGGAAGTTGGCCGCGCGGGCGTTCTGACCAACTCGGCCACCCACAAGAAGAAGATCATCTTCCATCCCAAACTCATGCCCGCAGTCACAATCTGCGACCCCGCACTGACGGTCGGCATGCCGAAATTCATCACGGCGGGTACCGGCATGGACGCGCTCGCCCACTGCCTCGAGGCCTACTGCTCGCCCTTCTACCACCCGATGTCCCAGGGCATCGCGCTGGAAGGTATGCGGCTGGTTTTCGAGAACCTGCCCAAGGCCTATGCCGACCCCGGCAACCTCGAGGCCCGCGCCCATATGATGAGCGCCGCCGCCATGGGCGCCGTCGCCTTCCAGAAGGGTCTGGGCGCGATCCACTCGCTCAGCCATCCGATCGGCGCGGTCTACAACACCCATCACGGCACCACCAACGCCGTCGTCATGCCCATGGTCCTCGACTTCAACCGCAAGGCCATCAAGGACCGGATCGCCTCCGCCGCCGCCTATCTTGGAATCAAGGGCGGCTTGAAGGGCTTCCGTGCCCGGATCATTGACCTGCGGGCAGAACTGGGTATCCCCGAAGACCTGACGAAGCTCGGCGTGACGAACCCCGACCTCGACATGCTGACCAAGATGGCGCTGGAAGATCCGTCCTGCGGCGGCAATCCGGTGAAGATGACCAAGCGCAACACAAGGGCGCTGTTCGAGGCCTGCCTCTGAAGCAGGTGGGGGGCTGCCGGCCCCCCGCACCCCCCTGGGATATTCCACCACATTGAAGCGATCGGGCTTTCACAGTGGTCCAAATATCCCGGGGTGAATTTGGCCGGAGGCCAAAGAGGGGCAGCGCCCCTCCGCATGGAGGCCGGATGAGCGAGACCACCGAGATTGCCGTGATCGGCGCAGGCGTCATCGGCCTTGCCATCGCCCACCGGCTGGCGCTGGCGGGCCGCGAGGTTCTGGTGTTCGACCCCAACGAGCCCGGCTCTGGCGCCTCCTACGGAAACGCCGGCACCATCGCCGATTATGCCGCGCAGCCCGTCGGTACGCCCGACGTCCTGAAAAACCTCCCCTCACTCCTCTTCGACCGCAATTCGCCCCTTGCGATCCGCCGCGCCGCATTGCCGTCTCTGGCCCCGTGGCTCCTGCGCTTCGCCCGCCAATCCCTGCCCGGGGCCGCGCGCCGCAACGCGATGGTCCTCGCGGGGCTACTTGCGGATGCGACCCCGCGCTGGCAGGCGCTGGCGACCGAGATCGGTGGCGCGGACCTGTTGCAGGACCGGGGTTGTCTTTACTGGTACCAAACCGATGCCGCATATCGGGCGGCCAAGGCCGACATTTCCTTCCGCCAAAGCCTTGGCGTCACCGTCGAACTGATCGACGCCGCCGAGCTGCAATCCCTCGAACCGACCCTACCGGTCACCGAAGGCGGCGCGGCCTTCTTCCCGAACGCGCGCTTCATGACCGATCCCGGCCAAATGGTCACCCGCCTCGCCCGCGCCGCCGAGGCGGCCGGCGCCACCTTCCGCCGCACCAAGGTCACCGGCCTCTCCGATGCGGGCACCGCAATGCGCCTTCAGGGCGATGGCCTCGACGTCCTCGCCCGCCATGTCATCCTCGCCGCCGGCGCCCATTCCCGCGCCCTTGCCCGCCAGGCAGACGACCGCGTGCCGCTCGACACCGAACGCGGCTATCACCTCGAATGGGACATGACCGCGCCGCGCCTGACCCGCCCCACCTGCCCGACCGCACGTGGCTTCTACCTGTGCCCGATGCAGGGCCGCCTGCGCGTGGCCGGAACCGTCGAACTGGGTGGCCTGACCGCCCCGCCCTCGCCCCACCGCCTCGCAAAGCTCGAAGAGGGCGCGCGCAGCATCTTCCCCGATCTGCCCGCGCCGTCACGCACCTGGATGGGCTTCCGCCCCTCGATGCCCGACTCGCTGCCCGTCGTCGGCCCGAGCCGGGCGGGCAACCGGGTGATTCATGCCTACGGCCACGGCCATATCGGCCTGACCCTCGCCCCCGTCACCGCAGAACTCGTGGAACGCTGCCTCACCGCAAACACCGGTGACGCTCGCCTCGCCGCCCTCTCGCCCGCGCGGTTCTGAGGCGAGGCAAGTATCGCGGGCGGCGCCGCGACTGTTCCCTTCAGGCAAACAATCGCTCTCGCCAGCCGCGCGCCGATCGCTCACCCGTTGACACTCGCCCGCCCGGGGCGGCATGTCGGACGCATTGAATTGATGAGGTTTGCTGATGAAGATCGCGATGATCGGCACAGGGTACGTCGGGCTTGTGTCAGGGGTCTGCTTTTCCGACTTCGGGCATGAAGTCATCTGCGTCGACAAGGACCCCCGCAAGGTCGAGATGCTGAAGGCGGGCCAAGTGCCGATTTACGAGCCGGGGCTTGAAGCCCTGATGGCCAAGAACGTCGCTGCCGGCCGCCTCTCATTCACCGGCGACCTCGCCACTGCGGTCGCCGGCGCCGAGGCGGTCTTCATCGCCGTGGGCACGCCGACCCGCCGAGGCGACGGCCATGCCGACCTCACCTATGTCTTTGCCGCCGCCGAGGAGATCGCCCGCGCACTCACCGGCCACGCCGTCGTCGTCACCAAATCGACCGTCCCGGTCGGCACCAACAGCAAGGTGGCCGAGGTGATCCGCAAGGCCGCGCCCCATGCCGAATTCGACGTCGCTTCGAACCCCGAATTCCTGCGCGAAGGCGCGGCCATCGACGATTTCATGCGCCCCGACCGCGTCGTCGTGGGCGTCACCTCGGACCGCGCGAAACAGGTGATGGGCGAGATCTACCGCCCCCTTTTCCTGCGCGACTTCCCGATACTTTACACCGACCTCGAAACTGCCGAGATGATCAAGTACGCCGCGAACGCCTTCCTCGCCACCAAGATCACCTTCATAAACGAGATCGCCACTCTCTGCGAAAAGGTTGGCGCCGATGTGAAGCAGGTCTCGAAAGGCATCGGCCTCGACGGCCGGATCGGCAACAAGTTCCTGCATGCCGGGCCGGGCTATGGCGGCTCGTGCTTCCCGAAAGATACCCAGGCGCTCGCGCGGACCGCGCAGGAATATGCCGCACCCATGCAGATCGTCGAAACGGTCATCAAGGTGAACGAGGAAATCAAGCGCCGCATGGTGACCAAGATCCTCGACCTTTGCGACGGCTCTGTGAACGGCAAGACCGTGGCCGTCCTTGGCGTCACCTTCAAACCCAACACCGACGACATGCGCGACGCGCCCTCGTTGACTATCGTCCCGGCCCTCGTCGGCGGCGGCGCGAAGGTCCGAGCCGTCGATCCCCAGGGCCAGCGCGAAGGAAGGCACCTGTTGCCAGGTGTCGACTGGGTTGAGGATGCCTATGAGGCAGCAAAAGACGCCGATATCGTGGTTATTCTCACCGAGTGGAACGAGTTCCGCGCCCTCGACCTCAAACGACTCGCGAAGGGTATGGCCCATGCCCGCATGGCCGACCTCAGGAATGTCTATTCGCCTGCCGACGCGAAAAAGGCCGGTTTCAGGGCCTACGCAGGCGTCGGCCGCTGACGTGTGGGGGACGCTGTCCCCCATACCCTCTGGAGCATTTTCGGACAGACCGTATGTCTGCCACGTTCTGTCCCGAAATACTCCGGGGGAGAGCTAGGGGGCAGAGCCCCCTCGCACGGATCGGCCCGCCAGCGGCAGGACGAAATCTCACGCCAAGAATTTGCGCCGCGCCGCAATAAGGCTTGCAGGTTCGGTCTTCGCGGCCGGCGTGAACCCGTCCGGCACGCCCCGCCCGATGGCCAACCCGATCGGCAGGACCCCGCTCCAGACATCCAGCGCCTGATCTTCCGGCTCGTCGATGGGCGGACCGGACCGCACCTTGACCGTCATCGCCTCGATCTCGACCGCCAGCACACCGGTCGCCTTTTCCTCCTGCGCGGTCGAGGCGCGAACCTCGCCGCTCCGCCCGGGCATCAGATGGTCGGTGATCAGCCACAGCGCCCGGTCGAACTCGGCCCTGTCCGTCACCGCCCGTGCCGTGCCATGCACCATGCAGGACCGGTAGTTGACCGACGAATTGAAGCCCGACTTCGCCACCACCAGCCCGTCGATATGGGTCACGGTCAGGCAGACCGGCAGGTCCGCCGTCTTCGCGATCACCCGCGTCTTGCGCGCGCCGTGGATATAGATCCGGTCGCCATCGCGGGCATAAGCCATCGGGATCACCATAGGCCGCCCCTCGGCCACGAAGCCTACATGTGCGACCAACCCCTGATCGAGGATTGCGTGCGCGACCGCCTCATCCTCGACCTTGCGCTTCACATAGCGGATTTTCGCATAATTCTGCGGATCGCCCATCATCTTCTCCTTCGCTTTCCCGCAGTTCTAGGCGATCATATGGTTCCCCAGTAGCTCCACTATATACAATCTTGATGGAACCACTTTTTCTGAAACCTCTCCCGCCGCTCGATCGAAGCGCCGATCAGACGCTCACCGTCCAGCTCTATCGCGCCCTCCTGGCGGCCATCCGTGCGGGCGATCTGACCGGTAGCCTCCCCTCGTCCCGCGCCGCGGCGGGCGTGTTCGGTGTCGCGCGCAACACGGTCAACGCCGCCTATGAGCTCCTTGAAGCGGAAGGCGCGGTCACGATCCGCCGGGGTGCGGCGCCGGTGATCCTCGGCCGCGCCGCACCAACGCCCACCCTGCCAATACGAAACGACCTGCCGCGCCTGTCCGAGCGCGGTCGGTCGATCGCCGCATCGGGGGAGGATCGAGACCGCGCGGGCCCGATGACGCCGGGTCAGCCCGATCCCGATCTCTTTCCGCGCGATCTCTGGGCACGCCTCCTGCGCCGGGCCGCGCGGCTCACGGCGGGCGCGGCGCTGGGATATCGTCACTATACCGGCCTGCCCGCCCTGCAAGAGGCGCTTGCTCGTCGGCTCACGACAGATCGCGGCATGGTGGTGACCCCGGAACAGATTCTCGTCACCCCCGGCGCGCAGGCCTCTCTCACGCTTCTGGCGCTGACGCTCGGCGATCCAGGCGACACAGCGCTGATCGAAGACCCCGGATATTCCGGCGCGAAGATGGCCTTCCGCCTTGCGGGTCTGAAGCTCCATCCGCTGCCCGTCGATGCCGAGGGCGCAGATTGCGGGCCGGCACCGGCGGCCCGCCTCATCTACCTGACGCCGGCGAACCAGTATCCGCTGGGCGTCCGCCTGTCCCTTGCCCGCCGTGCGGCATTTCTTGACCATGCGCGCCGTCACGACGCTGTGATCGTCGAGGATGATTATGACAGCGAGTTCCTATGGCACGGCCGCCCGATCGCCGCCTTTCAGCCCGAGGCGCCCGAGCGGATCGTCACCATTGGCACCGCCGCCAAGGCGCTCACGCCGGGGCTCAGGCTCGGTTGGATCGTCGCACCGCCCGGCCTCGCTGCGGCGCTTGCCGCCGCCCAGCGCAGCCTGGGTCTTGCCGCCAATGTGCATGCGCAGGCGGCGCTCGCGGCGCTGATCGAGGACGGGCGCTACCGCGCCCATCTCTTCCGCATCGCCGCGACCTACGGCGAGCGAGGGCGGGCGTTCGCCCGCGCGCTCCGGGCGATTCCGGGGGTGGAGGCCGCCGATCCGTCCGGCGGCGTCCAGCTGACCATCCGCCTGCCAGCCGGGTCCGAAGCCGCTGCCCATGCCGCCGTTCTTGGGGCTGGATTCGCGCCGGCAGCTCTTTCGGCCTTCTGCATCGGACCCGGCCAGAGCGGTCTCGTCGCGGGATTTGCGGATGCGACGCCGGAGCGGATCGCCGGTTTCTGCGCGGCGCTGGCGCGCGCGCTCAAACGCTGAAAAGGTCCTTCAGTTCGGCGCGCAGCAAAGCCTTCTGAACCTTGCCCATCGTGTTGCGGGGCAATTCCGCGCGCATCTCGATATGCTTGGGCTGCTTGAACTTCGCCAGCTGTCCCTGAAGCGCTGTGCGGATCGCCTCGACCGTCGCACCTTCCTGCGCCTCGCTAACAACGACCGCCACCACCGCCTCGCCGAAATCGGGATGCGGCACGCCGATGACCGCGCTTTCCAACACCCCTGGCAGCGCGTCGATCAGTTCCTCCACCTCCTTGGGATAGACATTGAAGCCGCCCGAGATCACCAGATCCTTCGCCCGACCGACGATGGTAACATAGCCATCCGCGCTCATGGTGCCGAGATCGCCGGTGATGAAGAACCCGTCGTCGCGCAATTCCTCGCGGGTCTTTTCCGGCATCCGCCAATAGCCCTGAAAGACGTTCGGGCCCCTTACCTCGATCACGCCAACCTCGCCGCGCGGCAGTTCGGCTCCGGTGGTGTCGCAGACCTTCACCTCCACTCCGGGCAGCGCTATCCCAACAGTGCCTGCCCTTCGATCGCCCTCATAGGGGTTCGATGTATTCATGTTGGTCTCGGTCATCCCGTAACGTTCCAGCACCCGGTGCCCGGTCCGCGCTTCCCAATCCCGGTGCGTCTCGGCCAGAAGCGGTGCGGAACCCGAGATGAAGAGGCGCATATGCGCGGTCAGTGCCCGGTCAAGGCGAGGGTCGGCGAGAAGGCGGGTGTAGAAGGTCGGCACCCCCATCATCGCGGTCGCCTGCGGCAGGAGGCGGATCACCTCGTCCGCGTCGAACTTCGGCTGAAAGATCATCGGCGCCCCGGCGATGAGGGCCACGTTCGTGGCCACGAAGAGCCCGTGCGTGTGGAAGATCGGCAGGGCATGCAGAAGGACATCCGCGCGCGTGAACCGCCATTCCCGCGCAAGCACTTCGGCATTGGACAGAAGGTTGCCATGACTGAGCATCGCGCCCTTGGACCGACCCGTGGTACCCGACGTATAGAGGAAAGCGGCGAGATCGCTTGCGGCGCGCGGCTCTGTTGCAGAACGCTCAGGCTGAGTCGCAGCCAGCATGCCGAAATCGCCGGTGCCGTCGCTGCCAAGCGACATGAGCGGCACCCCTGCGGCCGAAGCCATTTCCGCCAGTGCCCCCATGCGTGACGGATCGGCGAGCAGGAGCCGGGCCTCCGCGTCGGTGATGAAATAGGACAGTTCGGCCGGCGTATAGGCGGTATTGAGCGGCAGGAAGATCACGCCTGCCTGAATGGCGCCAGCGATCACCGCAAGCATCTCGGCACTCTTCTCCAGCTGAAGCGCCACCCGGTCGCCGGGCCTGAGGCCCGCCACCCGCAGGGCGCCCGCCATCTGCGCGGCACGCGCAAGAAAGGCGGCATGGGAGATGCTGCGCCCATCCGGCAGGATCAGGAACGACGTGTCGCGCCCCAGATGCGGGCCGAAAAGCGCGTCATAGAGGTGATTGATCATGATAGCTCCGCCGGGACCTGTGCTCAGATAACGGGCGACGCTACGGACAGTAAAGGGCGATGCTCCTCGTCGGCCGCCGGCCGCTCGTCGCGAGAGCGCCAGAGCGAAGAGCGCCGAAGGCTGCGATGAGCGGCGTGCTCAGACACGGCTCCGCCGCAGGGCGGAAAGAAGGAAAAGGCAGAAGGCCGCGACCACCACCGACGGTCCGGCCGGCGTGTCGAAGCGCAGCGAAGCGCCGAGGCCCGCAATGACCGCGAAGGCACCGCTCAGCGTCGCGAGGACCGCCATCCGCTCCGGCGTCGCGGCGAAGGCGCGGGCGGCTGCGGGCGGAATGATCAGCATTGCGGCGATCAGAAGCGCCCCCACGATCTTGATCGACAGCGCCACGGTGAGCCCCAGCGCCAGCGTCAGAGCCAGCCGTTCGCGGCCCGGATTGACGCCCGAGGCCTGGGCCAGTTCCTCGTTCACCGTGGCCGTCACCAGCCCGTTCCAGCGCCACAGAAGGAGCCCCAGCACCGCACCGCTTCCGGCCCAGACCCAGACCACGTCACTCCAGCCGACCGTAAGGATGTCGCCGAAGAGATAGGCCGAAAGATCGACCCTTACCGACGGCAGGAAGGAAACAGAGACAAGGCCCAGAGCCAGTGCGGAATGGGCCATCACACCCAGGAGCGTGTCGGCTTGATGGCCGCGCCCGCTGAGGCTCGCGACTGTCAGCGCAACCGATAGCGCGACGGCAAGAATGCCCAGATAGAGCGGCAGATGGAAGGCAAAGGAAAGCGCCACCCCGAGGATCGCAGCATGCGATGTGGCATCGCCGAAATAGGCCATCCGCCGCCAGACCACGAAAGAGCCAAGCGGGCCCGTCGCCAGCGTGAGACCAAGCCCGGCGAGAAGCGCGCGCAGAAGGAATTCGTCAAACATCCACCTGCTCCGACGCTTGGGTTGCGGACCGATCACTGTGGCCAGGGTCATGTGCGTGGTGATGATGGTGATCGTGACCGTCCTCGCCATGATCGTGATCATGGTCGTGATGGTGGCGGTACAGCGCCAGAACCCCGTCCTGATCAAAACCGAAGAGCGCCCTGTAGGCGGGCGCGGCAGATACGGCCTCGGGGGCGCCTTCGCAGCAGACATGGCCATTGAGGCAGATCACCCGATCCGAGGCCCGCATCACCACATTCAGATCGTGGCTGACCAGCAGCACCGCCACCCCGGTCTCCTGCCGGAGCTCCTCCAGAAGCCGGTAGAAGGCGGCGATGCCCGGCTGGTCCAGCCCTTGGGTCGGCTCGTCCAGGATGAGGATTTCCGGCGCCGACAGAAGCGCCCGTGCCAGCAACACCCGCTGGAACTGCCCCCCCGACAGCGCCAGCAGCTGGCGCGGACCAAGGCCGTCGGCCCCGGTGCGCGCAAGCGCTGCCTCCGCCGCGGCGTCAGTCACCCGGCGCGGCAGCGACAGGAAGCGGCGGACGGTCAGTGGTAGGCCGGCTTCGACCTTCAGCCGCTGCGGGACGTAGCCGATCCTGAGCCCCGCCCTACGCTCGACCGACCCAGAAGAGGCGGGCGCGAGGCCGATCAGCGCCCGGATCAAGGTGGACTTTCCCGAGCCGTTCGGCCCGATGATCGTCACGATCTCGCCCTTCGAGACCGCAAGCGTCACATCGCTTAGAACCGGCAATTCGCCGTGCCGTACCGAAAGGCCCCGCGCCGCGATCAGCATCTCAGACCTCCCCCCGCGCCCGGCAGGCCGAACAGAGGCCCAGCGCCTCGACCACCGTCCCCTCGACCGCGAAACCTGCCGACGCTGCAGACTCTGCGACGGCCGCTGCCACAGGCTCCGCAGGCGCCTCGGCCACGGACCGACAGGCGCGGCAGATCATCACCATCGGCGTATGGTCATCGCCCGGATGCATGCAGGCCATGAATGCATTCAACCGTGCGATCCGGTGCGCCATGCCGTTTTCGACAAGGAAGTCGAGTGCCCGGTAGGCGACTGGCGGCTTGTTGCCGAACCCCTCGCCCGCCAGCCGTTCCAGTACCTCATAGGCGCCAAGCGCCCGGTGCTCCTCAAGCAAGATCTCCAAAGCCCGCCGCCGGACCGGCGTCAGCTTCAGCCCGCGTTCCGCAGCAAGCTCATCGGCGCGCGCGATCAGCCCACCACAACAATTGCTGTGGTCGTGCCTGCGGAATGCCAACCCCGCGTCAGTAGCTGGCTGGGTTGACGCCTCGATATCCGCGGGTCCAATCATGTTATACTATCACATTTATCTTGACTGTTACATTATAACATATGATATCACCCTGCCGAGCACAACAGGACTTAAAATGCGCCTCACCGACACCCGCCTTGCCATCGCCGTTATTGCCCTTTCCGCTGCCTCTCCCCTTCTCGCCGATGCGCCTTTGGTCGTGACCGACATCGCGCCCGTCCAGTCGCTGGTGGCGCAGGTGATGGGTGAAACCGGTGAACCGGTACTGCTTGTCGCCAAAGGTGCCGACCCGCACGATTATCAGCTCCGCCCATCCGAGGCGCGTGCCCTCGCCTCAGCCGACCTCATCTTCTGGATCGGGCCGGAAATGACTCCATGGCTCGACCGGGCACTTTCCACTGCGCGCGCCGAAGCACCGCTGGCGCTCCTGACCACGCCGGGCACCGAATTGCGCCACTTTGCAGGGGAAGCAGCCGGTGCGCCGGGAGACCATCACGACGGCGACGACACCGGGGACGACGATGATCATGATCACGAAGGCATCGATCCGCACGCCTGGCTCGATCCGGCGAATGCCCGCGCCTGGATTGCGGCGATCCGCGACCGGCTGAGTGCGGCGGACCCTTCCCATGCCGCCGACTATGAAAGGAATGCGGCTGATGCAATGGCGCGCCTGACGGCTCTGGAAGAAGAGGTCCAGACAACACTCAGTGCGGCGCGCGGCAGGTCACTGATCACGGGCCATGATGCCTATGGCTATTTCGCCGCTGCCTTTGGCCTGACCATCGCGGCCAGCCTCTCCGAAGGCGATGCCGCAAGCCCCGGTGCGCATCATCTGAGCGAGGTGACCGAGATTGCGCGCGCCGCCTCCGACGGCTGCATCTTTCCCGAAGCCGGTCACGACCCGGCGCCTGTCGAGCAGATCGCTGCGGATAGCGGCATCAGGATCGGCGCGGTCCTCGATCCCGAAGGGCTTTCGCTTGCGCCCGGTGCTGAGCTTTACGGCCAGCTCCTGCGCGGGCTTGCCTCAACGATCATCAGCTGTCTCGCCTCTGGCGGGTAGAGCGTTAGCGCTATATCTTTCCGGACAAAGGCGCCGCAAAGGCCACCATCCGGGGAGAGAGATGAGCGAAATCTTTGATAACCGGCCCTGTGCCCTCGGCGAGGGGCCGCTGTGGCATCCCGTGCGGGGCCAGCTTTTCTGGTTCGACATTACCGGGCGGCGGCTTCTGTCGCGCGATGCGAGCGGCCCGCTGGACTGGCGCCTGCCGGAGATGTGCTCGGCGGCGGGCTGGATCGACGGCGACCGCCTTCTGATGGCGTCCGAGACCGGCCTTTGGGTCTTCGATATCGAAAGCGGCGCGCGCGACCGCGTGACGGCACTGGAGGCCGACAATCCCGTGACCCGCTCGAACGACGGCCGCGCCGATCCCTGGGGCGGCTTCTGGATCGGCACGATGGGCAAGCAGGCGGAGCCCGAGGCCGGGTCGATCTGGCGCTATTACCGGGGCGAATTGCGGCTACTCTTCCCGAAGATCACCATCTCGAACGCCATCGCCTTCACCCCGGACCGGCAATTCGCGACTTTCGCAGATACGGCGCGCGGCATGGTGTGGCGCACGGCGCTCGATCCGCTTCATGGCTGGCCAAAGGGCGAGCCGGAACCTTTCCTTCGTGCACGCGCAGGCGGCATGACCAATCCCGACGGCGCCGTCTTTGATACCGACGGCATCTTCTGGCTGGCGGAATGGGGCGGCTCGCGGGTCGCGTCCTACGGGCCGGACGGCCGGTTCCTGCGGGCGGTTGCGGTCGGCGGACGCCATTCCTCCTGTCCCGCCTTTGGCGGCGATGACCTGAAGACCCTTTTCACCACCACAGCCCGGCAGGGCCTGCCGCCGGAGGTCCTGGCGGTCGAACCGCTGAACGGCGCGACTTTCCGCTGCGAGGATGTTGCCCCGGGCATGGCCGAAGCGCGCGTCATTCTCTGACCCGCGGCCGGCGCGGGATCAGCGCGCCCCCAAACCCGAGGTGCCGGGGCCATGCCCCCGCGCCGAGAGATGGCTTGATCTCGTGCGCCCACGGGCGCACGAGATCGCATTTTGAAAGAAGCCGTTGCGCCCGGACGCGCGAACGGTGATCTTGTTGCCATGCCAGAGACAGACCGGACGCTCGCCCTTCTTTTCGCCGACATTGCCGATGCCTTCGGCCTCTCTCGCCCGGCGGGGCAATGTTTCGCCGCGATCTGGCGCGCAGCGCAGCCGCCCTGCGCCGACGATCTGGTAGCGAGCCTTGGCCTTGCCCGCTCCAATGTCTCCACCGCTCTGAAGGACCTGCGCAGCGCGGGCCTAGTCAGCACCGCCCGCACGCCCGGCGACCGGAAGGAGTATTTCACCGCCCCTGCCGACCCGTGGGAGCTTCTGCGCCTCCTGGCCGCGCACCGGCAGCGCACCCTGATGCTGCCGCTCCTCGACCGACTGATGCAGGCAGAAGCCACCACGCCCGATAGCCGCCTCGCCGCGCTGCACGACACTTTGTCGACGGCCTCAGCGGCCATGGCGGGACTCGCCACGCTCGACGCGGGCGGCTTTGCAAAACGGGTCAATGCACTCGCGGACCCTTCCGAAAAGCCGAAGAAGAAAAAGAAGAAGCGCTGAATGCCCCTGCCGCGCCCGCTCCAATGCCTATTGCGGATCGGAAAAGCTTAGTTCGCGTGGCAGGTGCGCCATGAATTCCGTGCCGTTCTCGTCCGACCGCACAAGTTCAAGCCGCCCGCCATGGCCCCTGATCAGTTCCGCCGCGATGGCAAGGCCGAGACCGGTGCCGCCCTTACGGTTGCCCGCATGGAACGGCTCAAAGAGATGCTCGCGGGTCTTCTGCGGCAGGCCGGGGCCAGTATCGCCCACACGGATCCACCAGCCGCCCTCCTCCTCGCCCGCGCCGATCTCGATCGTGCCGGGCTGGCCCGTCGCCTCGATCGCCTGACGGGCATTGCGGGTCAAGTTCGACAAAACCCGGTAGAGCTGCTCGCGATCCGCCCGCATGGTCAGCGCCGGTGCGATGTCGGTGACATAATCGACAAGCCCATTGCCCGCGATCCGCTCGCCCTCGACAATCTCCTCGACCAGCCCCGACAGCATGAAGCGCGCAAGCGTCGGCGGCGGCTCTTCGGCCTTGCCGAAAGCCAGCGTCGATTCGCAGAGCGACACCGCCCGCCCGATCGCCGCGATCAGCTTCGGCGCGGCGCGGGCAACCGTGGGATCCTTGCTCATCTCGATCCGGTCGCTCATCAGTTGCGCCGTCGTCAGAATATTGCGCAAGTCATGGCTGATCCGCGCCACGGCGCCGCCAAGCTGCGCGAGCCGTTCCTTCTGCCGCAGAGCCGAGGTGAGTTGCTTTTGCAGGCCCTGCAGCGCCTCCTCCGCCTCGCGCAGCTCGACCACATCCGATTGCGGTTCGATGACACGCCGCGCATCCTCGGGCGCCTCCGCGTAGGAGGACATATGGCTGACCACGCGTCGGATCGGCGCCACCAGAAGCCGCCCAACCGCCAGAAACAGAAGCCCAGCGGTCAGGACAGAGATCACCGCCGACAGGCCGAGGATCCGCACGCCATAGTCGATCATCGCCGCACGCAGGGGCGCGGTATCCATCGTCACCTCGATCAGCATCCCCGCCTGCTTCACCGGATCGCCAATGACCCGCATCACCCGGTTGTCCGGCTCAAGCAGGCAGTGGATGGCATCGCGGATTAGCTCCCAGGCGGAGGGATCGCGCATGTCATAGGTCGCCTCGATCGTTTGGCGGATCGGCGAGGAGAGGACGAGCTGGCGCGCCTCGTCACGCCTCAGGACAACGTTATAGACCTCGGCATTGGCCAGAAGCTCACCCTCGACCTTCTCGTCGATCATGTCGCCCGCCGCCAGAAGCGACAGCGACGCGATCTGAGCACGTTCCAGACGCGAACGGATGTAATCCTCGCGGAAACGCGCAACCGAGGGGACGAAGATCAGGATCTCCGCCAACATGACGAAGAGCGCGGTCAGGATGAGGAAGCGCCCGGAAAGGGTCTTGAGAAACATATTCGGCCCTTCGCGGCCCCAGCGTTTTCCGGCGCGGAATGCGACGGGTTGGCCAGAGGATAGTCATGCCGGCGCGACACTGCAAACCGCTCGGCATCAAAGACCAAGAATTTTCCCGGGGGCTGAGTTGACTTGGGTCCACCATGCGTCTATGGACCGGGCTTCGAATGAAAGGCCTTCGAATCCCTTCCGGGTTTGGGCCCGATGAGCCGGAGCAAGAAAAATGAAACGCACCTATCAACCGTCGAACCTGGTTCGCGCCCGCCGCCACGGCTTCCGCGCGCGCATGGCGACCAAGGGCGGCCGCAAGGTGCTGAACGCCCGCCGCGCCCGTGGCCGCAAGGTCCTGTCGGCGTAAGTTCACCGATACACGGCATGACACCGCCGGAGGCTCCCGCGACTGGCCCTGACGGGTCGGGGGCGGCGCAGCCCCCGGCGGTTTCCGTTCGTCTGGATGTTCTGAGGAACCGCTCCGACTTCCTCAAGGCGGCACAGGCCAGGCGGCAGTCGGCGGGCAGTTTCCTACTTCAAGCGCGTCGCCGTGGCCCCAATGAGGTCGAAGGCGAGGCCGGGGGCTCCCTCATCCGCGTCGGCTTCACCTGTTCGAAGAAGGTCGGCAACGCCGTCGCCCGCAACCGCGCCAAGCGCCGCCTGCGCGAGATCGCACGGAGCGTCCTGCCAGGTACCGGGCGCCCGGGCTGGGACTATGTGCTGATCGGCCGGCCCGGCGTCACAGCCGATCGCGACTTCGCGCTGCTTCTCTCTGACCTGCGGACCGCGCTCGCCCAGGTCCACCGCAAGCCATGAGCCCGCTTGCCCAAGTTCTCGCCCTGCCCGTTCGGGCCTACAGGCTGCTTCTCAGCCCCTGGGTCGGGCACAATTGCCGCTATCAGCCGACCTGTTCAGCCTACGCTCTGGAAGCGCTGGAAAGGCATGGTGCGGTGAAGGGCGGCTGGCTCGCGCTGCGTCGGATCGGTCGCTGCCATCCGTGGGGCGGGTCGGGGCATGATCCGGTGCCGCCCGGACGGGACTGAGGGGCGGCTTTTCGGGGCGATTGCGGAACGGTGTCGCATCTGCGATAGCCATGCCATGCTTGACGATCTCGACGATATCCATCCGCTGTTCCATGGTGCGCCTTCCTCGACCGAGTTCAGGAAGCTCAGAAAACGCATCGTGCGCGATGTGCGCGAGGCGATCGAGACCTATGGTATGATCGAACGCGGCGCGCGCTGGCTCGTCTGCCTGTCGGGCGGCAAGGACAGCTACACGCTTCTGGCCGCGCTCACCGAGTTGAAATGGCGGGGGCTTCTGCCGGTCGATCTGCTGGCCTGCAATCTTGATCAGGGCCAGCCGGGCTTTCCGGCGACGGTGCTGCCGGAGTTCCTGACCCGCATGGGCGTGCCGCACAGGATCGAATATCAGGATACCTATTCGGTCGTGACGTCGAAGATCGCGCCGGGCGGAACCATGTGTTCGCTCTGCTCGCGGCTCCGGCGCGGGAACCTCTACCGAATCGCGCGCGAGGAAGGCTGCAGCGCGGTGGTCCTTGGCCATCACCGCGACGATATCCTTGAAACCTTCTTCATGAACCTCTTCCATGGCGGGCGGCTCGCCACCATGCCGCCGAAGCTTCTGAATGAGGATGGCGATCTGTTCGTCTACCGCCCGCTCGCCTTCGTAGCCGAGTCGGACTGCGAGCGCTTCGCAAAGGCGATGAACTACCCGATCATCCCCTGCGACCTTTGCGGCAGTCAGGAGGGCCTGCAACGCGCACAGGTCAAGAAGCTCTTGAACGAATGGGAGACGCGCAGCCCCGGCCGCCGTCAGGTGATGTTCCGCGCCCTTCTGAACGCGCGGCCCTCGCATCTGCCGGACCCGAAACTCTTCGATTTCCTCGGCCTCGCGCCCGGCAGGCCGCAGAGCGCCGATCCGGACGTGCCACCGAGGCTTTCAGACACGGATTAACTTCGTGGTCACTTCGTTCTGCTTAGGTTCTCTTCAAGGCCGGGTTGGCCTGCGAGGAAAGGGAACCCATGCTGCGATCGTTGCTGCCGACGCGTAGTGGGATGGCGGCCGGGCTGAAGCGCGTCTGGCGCCCCGCCTATCTTGGCCTGGCGCCTGCCGCGGCTCTGGCCTGGCTCTGGTTCGGGGCAGAAGGCGCGATCATCCTTCTTGTCGCTGCCCTCCCCATCGCACTCGCCACCGAACCCGACGCTGCCCCGGGCGCCCGTGGCCCGGCGCCGCCAGAACATGAACCACGCGATGCGCTGAGCGGCCTCGTGCTGCGTACCCGCGCTGAACACGCATTGCAAACCGTGCTGACCCATGCGGCCTCGACCGGCAAAAGCACCGCCTGTCTTGTGCTTGTGCTGGATGACGCCCGTCTGATCGTCGAACGGCACGGTCAGGCCGCGCATGACCATGCGATACGGCGCGTGGCCGAACGGCTGCTGGTGACCATGCGCCAGCATGACACGGTCGCACGCCTTGAAGGTGACAGGTTCGCGCTGGCGCTCGGGCCTATGCGGCGGGCTGACCTTGAGACGCTGATCCAGATCGCCGCGCGTGCCCAGGCGGCGGTGCAGGAACCGATGTCGATCGATGCGATGACGCTCTATGTTTCTTGCTCGATCGGTTTTTGCCTGCCTGGGAGGATCGTCGAGCCGACGGGGGCAGCACTCCTGACCGCTGCGGAGCTTGCCGCCGACGATGCCTGGCGCAACGGTCCCTCGGCGATCCGCGCCTTTTCGCAAGAAATCGCCGCGCATGCCGAGCATCGTCAGTCGCTGCGCGACCAGATCGAATTCGCGCTCGACAATGGCCAGATCGTCGCTCACTTCCAGCCCCAGCTTTCGACGGATACCGGCGAAGTTTCGGGGTTTGAGGCACTCGCGCGTTGGAAACATCCAGAACGCGGTCTCTTGCCACCCGGTGAATTTCTGCCCGCGCTCACCTCCAGCGGTCTTGCCGCGCGACTGGGCGAGGTCATCCTCTTTCAGGCGTTGAACGCGCTTCGCGCTTGGGACCGGGCGGGCTACCGCGTGCCGAATATCGCGGTCAATTTCTGCCGGGAGGAGCTGAGGAACCCCAAGTTGGTCGAAAAACTGAAATGGGAACTGGACCGGTTCGATCTGGATGCAGGGCGCCTGACGATCGAGATCCTCGAAACCGTGGTGGCCGAGACCGAGAACGACATGGTCGTGCGCAATATCGCGGCGCTGGCGAGCCTTGGCTGCGGCATCGACCTTGATGATTTCGGCACCGGACATGCCTCGATCACCTCCATACGCCGCTTCACAGTCAGCCGGCTGAAGATAGACCGCTCGTTCGTGACACGCGTCGACTGCGACCCCACGCAGCAGCGCATGGTCGCGGCGATCCTGTCGATGGCCGAGCAACTGTCGCTGGCAACGCTCGCCGAAGGGGTCGAGACGGTCGGCGAACATGCAATGCTCGCCCAGCTCGGCTGTGGTCATGTGCAGGGCTATGCCATCGCACGCCCGATGCCTTTCGATGAGACGATTGCCTGGCTGGAGCGGCACCGGACGAAGCTTGACGAAACGCCAAATCTCGGACGCAGGACCGGCTAGTCCCGCACTGCCAAACCAGCAAGCTGATCGCGCAGAACCCGCGCGGGAGCAATGTTCCGGCCTGTGCGCCAACGCATTTGCACGTGCCCCGACGTTTCCTGCGCCACCGCGGGCCTCGATTGCCGCAAAAGACCTTGACCTTTCGCCGCCCCTTCTGTTGAACCGGCCTGATCTTGGTTTCGACGGGTGGTAGGTCCTGATGGACGATCAGAACAAGAATCTCATTCTGGCGACGGTGCTCTCCTTTCTGGTGATCCTCGTCTGGTACACGGTCTTCGCCCCGCCGCCGGGCGCCGACCTGACCGCGCCGCCGCCAGCCGCAAGCCAGCAAGCAGCGGATGGGCAAAGCATCGATCCGGCCCCCGGCGCAACCACACTAAACGACCCCGCTGCGACGACCGAGGTTGCGGCTGCACTTGCGGCCGCACCCCGCGTCGAGATCGAAACTCCTCGCCTTTCGGGCTCGATCTCGCTGCTTGGCGGGCGTATCGATGACCTTCTGCTGTCGGACTACCGGGTTTCGCTCGCAGCCGGATCCGATGCCATCAGGCTACTGTCGCCCGAGGGCGGCGCTGCAGACGCGGCGTACAAACCCTATTTCGCACTTTATGGTTGGGTTGCCGGTCAGGGCGCCGCTGCAACCGACATGCCGGGCGCAACGACCCTATGGACACTCGCCAAGGGCGATAAACTTACGCCCGACACGCCGGTGGAGCTTTCGTGGGACAACGGCAAGGGCCTGACCTTCCGGCGCTTGATCGAGGTCGACAGCGACTTCATGTTCAAGATCACCCAGTCGGTCGAGAACAAGGGCGCGACCGCGGTGCGCATGTCTTCCTATGGCGTCGTCGCGCGGCGGGGCCTGCCCAAACTCGAAGGGTTCTATATTGCGCACGAGGGCGCCATCCGCATGTCCGACGGCCGCCTCGAAGAAATCGACTATGACGAATTCGCCGATCTCGAAGTCCCGCAGCAAGGCGGCCTGCCGACAAGCGAGATCGCCGTCACCGGAAACGGCTGGATCGGCTTCACAGACAAATATTTTATGACCTCGCTGGCGCCGAGCGCTGGCCAGCCTTTCCGGTCGGTGGTGCGCTTCGACGCGTCGCGCGAAAGCTACGAGGCCTGGGCGATCGAGCCTGAGGTTGAGGTTGCACCCGGCGCAAGCGCGTCGGTCTCGACCCAGCTCTTTGCCGGCGCCAAGAAGTGGGAAGCGATCAAGGCCTATCAGGCGGCGGGCATAGACCGGTTCGTCGACGCGATCGACTGGGGGTGGTTCTACTTCCTGACCAAGCCGATGTTCCTGTTGCTTCATTGGTTGAACGGCACGATCGGCAACATGGGCTGGGCGATCATCGCGCTGACCTTCGTCATCAAGACGCTCGTCTTCCCGCTTGCGCGGAAGTCCTACATCTCGATGGCCAAGATGAAGGAACTTCAGCCCGAGATGGAGAAGCTGAAGGCAGAGGCAGGCGACGACCGCCAGAAGATGCAGCAGGGCATGATGGCGCTCTACAAGAAGGAAAAGGTCAATCCTGCCTCGGGCTGCCTGCCAATCCTGATCCAGATCCCGATCTTCTTCGCGCTCTACAAGGTGATCTTCGTCACGCTCGACCTGCGTCACGCCGCCTGGATCGGCTGGATCAAGGATCTGTCGGCGCCCGACCCCTCGTCGATCCTCAACCTCTTCGGCCTCCTGCCCTGGGCGACGCCGGAGCCCGGAAGCCTCTTTTTCCTCTTCTCGCTTGGCGTTCTGCCGATCCTTCTGGGTATCTCGATGTGGTTCCAACAGAAGCTGAACCCCGCGCCGACCGATCCTACCCAGGCTGCTGTCTTCGCTTGGATGCCCTGGATATTCATGTTCATGCTGGGCTCGTTTGCCTCGGGCCTCGTGCTCTACTGGATCACCAACAACACGATCACCTTCATCCAGCAGTACACGATCATGGCGATGCACGGGAAAAGGCCGGACATTTTCGGCAATATCCGGGCAGGCTTCAAGCGGAACGGCGCGCCCGAGAAATGACCGCGACCGTCGCCGCCCTTCAGCGCCACCCGCTGAAATCGCACGGACGCGAGGCTCTCGCGTCCGTCGTGCTAACAGCGGGCCAGGGGCTGCCGTGGGATCGCCGGTGGGCCGTCGCGCATGAGGCGTCAAAGATCACCGAAGGTGAGTGGGCGCCCTGCCAGAACTTCTCTCTCGTCTCGAAATCGCCGCAGCTGATGGCGATCGACGCGCAATTGGAACCGGTGACCGGGCAACTGACGCTTACCCATCCCGACCGGCCCGCTATCACCTTCAGACCAGACGAACCGCAGGATGAGGATCGCTTTCTGGAGTGGGTGCGGCCGCTCGTCGCCGCAAATCGCGCGCAGCCCACACGCCTATATTCGGTTGCCGACCGGGGCATGACAGATACGGACTATCCCTCGGTCTCGCTCATTTCGCTCGCCTCGAACCGGGCGCTGGGTGCCGCGATGGGCACCGACCTGTCGCCCAAGCGCTGGCGTGCGAACATCTGGGCCGAAGGGCTGGAGCCGTTCTTGGAACCAGACCTTGTCGGTCGCCGCCTGCGCGTGGGCGAGGTCTTGCTTGACGTGGTCGAGCCGATCGAGCGCTGCCTTGCCACTACGACCAATCCCGAAACCGGCGTCCGCGATGCCGATACGCTCGCCGCGCTCCGCGCCCGCTTCGGCCATCAGAATTTCGGCCTTTATGCCAGGGTAATCGAAGGCGGCACGATCCGGGAGGGCGATCAGATCGCCGTCCTGCCGTGATCCAGCCCTTCCCCTTCACCGAAGAGCCGGACGCTGACGCACGCGAGCGCGGCCGTATACTCATGACCGGCCAGGTCGAGTTCCTGAAGGGCGCGGTCGAGATGAGCCACCTACCGCCGGCCGACCGGGTGGAGATCTGCTTCGCCGGCCGGTCGAACGTCGGCAAATCCAGCCTGATCAACGCGCTGACCGGCCGCCGCAACCTTGCGCGTGCCTCGAACACCCCGGGCCGGACGCAGGAAATCAACTATTTCACCGCGGGCGAGAGCCATTATCTGGTCGACCTGCCGGGCTACGGCTTTGCCGAGGCGCCGAAGCCGATTGTCGAGAAATGGCAGCGGCTTCTGAAAGCCTATCTCGCCGGGCGCCCGACCTTGCGCCGGGTCTTCGTGCTGATCGATTGTCGCCATGGCATCAAGTCAGTGGACGAAGAGATCCTCACTCTTCTCGACCGATCCGCCGTGACCTTCCAGACGGTCTTGACCAAGGCCGACAAGGTCAAGGCTTCCGACCGCGAGGCGATCTTCGCGCAAGTGCGCGCCGCACTGCAGAAGCACCCGGCCGCCTTCCCCGAGATCATCCTGACCTCGTCGGAAAAGGGCGAAGGCATCGAGACGCTGCGCGCGGTGATCGCTGAGCTCGGCTGACGCCGAAGAATTTTCGCGAAGATTCTTCGGCCTTTGTGTTGCCCTCGTGAAAATCCTTCGCGAGGGATTTTCAGCCTCAGACGTGCTGCCCGGCATTCACCTCGATTTCCGTGCCGGTGACATAGGATGACTGATCCGAACAGAGGAACCAGATGACATCCGCCACTTCCGAGGGCTGGCCGAGGCGGCGCATCGGCAGCCCCTCGACGATCTTTTCGGTACCGGGCGACAGGATCGAGGTTTCGATTTCCCCCGGGGCGATCGCATTCACCCGCACGCCCAAAGGCCCGAAATCATGTGCCATCTCGCGTGTCAGGGCCTTCAGGGCCGCCTTCGAAGTCGCATAGGCCGCACCGGCAAACGGGTGGACTCGGCTACCTGCGATGGACGTAACATTCACCACCGCGCCCTTCGCGGCCGAGAGTTCGTCCCGCAGACCGCGCGCCAGAACGATGGGTGCGAAGAAGTTCACATGAAAGACCTTGCCCCAGTCGCGCAGGTCGGTGTCGATCGAGTTCAACCGGCTGCCACTTGGCCCTTTCGGTGAAATGCCCGCATTGTTAACGAGCGCATCCAACCGACCGTTCAACTTGGCCCGGATCACCTCAAGCGCGGCCATCGTGGCGTTCGGATCGGCAAGGTCGATCTGGATATGATTCTCCTCGCCCCCTGGCCAGGGGCAGCGCGGATCGAACGGCTGGCGCGAACAGGTCAGGACCCGCCAGCCCTCGCGCCCGAAACGCTTGACGGTCGCATGGCCGATCCCGCGCGAGGCGCCGGTGAGAAGAAGGGTTTTGACATCGTCAGCCATGATCCGCCCTATGTTCATTCCGGCGTCACTTTCCCGGTCTTGGCAGGCGCGCGCAAGGGGGCTAACAAGACCCCGTTACCCCGAGGGCATCATGAGAAAACAGACGATGGATCGTGACTGGTTTGCCACCGCCAAGACCCTCTCCGAAGCTTTGCCCTATCTGCAGCGCTTCTCGGGCGCGGTCGTCGTGGTGAAATTCGGCGGCAATGCGATGGGCGATGACGCGGCAATGGCCGAGTTTGCCCGCGATGTCGTTCTGATGCGACAGGTGGGTGTGAACCCCGTCGTGGTTCATGGCGGCGGGCCGATGATCAACGAGATGTTGACCAAACTCGGGATCAAGTCGGAGTTCGTGCGCGGCAAGAGGGTGACGGACCGGGCCACCGTGCAGGTGGTCGAGATGATCCTCTCGGGCCTTGTGAACAAGCGTATCGTTCAGGCAATCATGGATGCGGGCGGGCGGGCGGTCGGCATTTCCGGCAAGGATGACGACCTGATGGTATGCGTGGCCGATGACCCGGACCTGGGCTTTGTCGGCCGCCCGGTCGAGATGAACGTGCAGGTGCTGCGCGACCTGTACAGGGCCGGAATCATTCCGGTGGTGGCGCCGGTCGCAACGGGCATGGCCGACAATGAAACCTTCAACGTCAATGGCGACACAGCGGCAGGAGCGATTGCCGGGGCGCTGCAGGCCGATCGCCTGCTGCTTCTCACCGATGTTGCGGGGGTCAAGAACGCCGCAGGCGAGGTGATGACCCAGATCACGCCGGACGAGGTCCGCCAGATGACGCAGGACGGCGTGATCGCGGGCGGCATGATCCCCAAGACCGAAACCGCGCTGATGGCGCTGGAACAGGGCGTGCGCGCGGTGACGATCATGGACGGGCGGACGCCGAATGCTTGTCTCCTTGAACTCTTCACCGACCATGGCGCGGGCAGCCAGATCCGCTCGACCGAGCCGCGCGTGAAGCCGCGCGTCCGGTGACGCTACTGCAGGAGATCGCCGCCCGGGCGGCGCCTCATCGGCTGGGCCTCTTCGGCGCGCTTCGCCTGACGGCGGAAGACGGTCTACCGCCCGAATGGCGCACACTCGTGCTCGTCGGGCCGGAGGAGCCGGGCTTCTGGGCCCATCTGACCGCCCAGCCGGAATGGGCCGATGGCAAGGCTGATCCGGTAGATCGCTGGTCGGAACGGGCCATAGCCGAGATTGCGCGCGCCTCGGGCGGCTTGGCGGTCTTTCCCTTCGGCGGCCCGCCGCACCATCCATTCTTCCCCTGGGCCGTGCGCTCGGGCCGCGCCTTCGCTTCGCCGGTGACGATCCTCGTCCATGATCGCGCGGGCCTCTTTGTCTCCTATCGCGGCGCCATCGCGCTGCGCGAAGTGGTCGATCTGCCGCCACCCGTCCCGAACCCCTGCGACAGCTGCGCCGAAAAGCCATGCCTGACCGCCTGCCCGGTCGGCGCGCTTGGGCAAGACGGATATGACGTACCGACCTGCCACGCCTTTCTCGACCGGTCAGAGGGACAAGATTGCCTCAATCGCGGCTGCCGTGTTCGTCGCGCTTGCCCCCTCTCGAAAGCCTATGGCAGGGTGGAGGAACAATCCGCCTATCACATGAGGCTCTTTCACAAATGATCCCAGCCGGACACCGCCGCCTGATCCTGACGCGCCACGCAAAATCCGCCTGGGACGATCCGATGATGGAGGATCACGACCGCCCCCTGAACCGCAGGGGCCGCCGCTCGGCGTTGGAGCTTGGCGATTGGTTACATTCGCGCGGCTACGAGCCCGACCAGGTCCTCTGCTCGACGGCGACGCGCACGCGGGAAACCTGGACTGTGGCGGCTGCCGCGCCCCTCGAAGTGACGCCACGGGTCGAGTATCTCGATGCGCTCTATCACGCCTCGCCCGATGTGATGCTCGCGGCCCTTGCGCGGGCAACCGGCGAAACTGTGATGATGATCGGCCACAATCCCGGCATCGGCGAACTGGCGCGCCGCCTTGCCGCCCGCGCCCCGAACCACCCGGATTTCGGTCGCTACCCGACGGCCGCCACCACCGTCTACGATTTCCAGATTGACGGCTGGCAGGCGGTGAAGTTCGGCGCAGGCTCGGTCCTCGACTTCTTCATCCCGTCCGGGCGGGATTGACGTTTCAACGGGGTCTTTCGTTTCGAAATATCCTCGGGGGTGCGCTGAAAGCGCGAAGGGGGGCAGTCGGCCCCCCTTCCCATTTAGCGATGAGCGCACGAAAGGCGCGAAGAGCGGCCCGTCAGTGCCCGAGGATCTGGCTGAGGAACAGCTTCGTCCGATCCGACTGCGGATTGTTGAAGAACTCTTTCGGCTCGTTCTGTTCGACGATCTGGCCCTGGTCCATGAAGATCACGCGGTTGGCCACGGCCTGGGCAAAGCCCATCTCGTGGGTGACGCACAGCATTGTCATCCCCTCTTCGGCCAGCTCGATCATCGTATCGAGCACTTCCTTGATCATCTCGGGATCAAGGGCGGAGGTCGGTTCGTCGAAGAGCATGATGCGAGGTTTCATGCAGAGCGAGCGGGCGATCGCCACGCGCTGCTGCTGACCGCCCGACAATTGGCCAGGATACTTATGGGCCTGTTCGGGGATCTTCACCTTCGACAGGAAGTGCATCGCCACTTCCTCGGCCTCGCGCTTGGGCGTCTTGCGGACCCAGATCGGCGCGAGCGTGCAGTTCTCAAGGATCGTGAGATGCGGGAACAGGTTGAAGTGCTGGAAAACCATACCGACTTCAGAGCGCACCTTGTCGATGTTCTTGAGGTCCGAAGTCAGCTCCGTGCCGTCGACCACGATCTTGCCGGACTGGTGTTCTTCCAGCCGGTTGATGCAGCGGATCAGCGTCGACTTGCCAGAGCCCGAGGGGCCGCAGATGACGATCCGCTCGCCCCGGTTCACCGTCATGTTGATGTCACGGAGCACATGGAAGGCCCCGTACCATTTGTTCATGCTGGTGATCTGGATCGCGACCTCGTCACTGACCTGCATATGGCTGCGGTCGATCTGGCGGGTGATTGCTTCCGACATGATGGATGCTCCTTAACGGTGGTCGCGCTTCAGCTTGCGCTCGAGATACATCGAATAGCGCGACATGCTGAAACAGCAGGCGAAGAAGATGAGGCCGACGAACAGGTAGGGTTCCCAGTAGATACCCTTCCAGTTGATATCGGCCCGTGCGATTTTGGTTATGCCCTGCAGCGGATCGGCAAGACCCACGAGCGCCACCAGCGTCGTGTCCTTGAAAAGTCCGATGAACGAGGACACGATCCCCGGGATCGAGATCTTCAGCGCCTGCGGCATGATGATCAGCCGCTGGGCCTGCCAATAGTCAAGCCCCAGCGCATCGGCCGCCTCGTATTGGCCGCGCGGTAGGGCCGCGAGGCCGCCCCGGATCACCTCGGCAATATAGGCGGCCGAGAAGAGCGTGACGAGGATGATGACGCGCAGGATCAGGTCGAAGTTCGTCTGCGGCGGCAGGAAATACTGCAGCAAGAGCGAGGCAACGAAGAGCATCGTGATCAGGGGCACGCCCCGGACGAATTCGATGAACCCGACGGACATCGTCTTGATCAGGAACATGTCCGACCGGCGGCCGAGGGCAAGCAGGATGCCGATCGGTAGCGATGCGGCGATTGCCGTCACCCCGATCACGAACGCCAGAAGGAAGCCGCCAAACTGGTCAGATCGCACAGGCGGCAGACCAATCGGCATGGCTGCATGCAGCGCGCCGGTCACATGCGTCTGGACCGACAACCACCAGACGGCCGCGGTAATCAGGGCAATGCCCCCTGCGACAACCACACCCACCTGGCGCTGCAGCCCGAGCCACACGAAGGCGAGGATCACGAAGCCGAGAAGCGCGCCCACCGGACCCCAGACCGACCCACCCCAGAGAAGGAAGAAGCCGATCGCGGGGTAAAGGAGGGTCAGCCAGACGAGTTTCTTAGGCGCGACCCAAGCGACAGCGGTCAGCGCCGCCATAAGGACCAAAGCAAGCCCGATATGCGCCCCGTCCGTCCCCAAGCCCCAAAGAGCGATCATCAGCAGAACGCCGACCGCTCCCACCATCCGCACATTGATATGGCGGATACCGAAGTAAAGGACCGGCGCCAGTGCCACGAACATGAGCGCGAACGCGAGCGTGGGGCGCCAGTAGCTGTCCATTGGGTAGAAGCCGTAGATGAACTGCTTCCAGCGCTCGGCGATCATCGCCCAACAGGCCGCATGGCTGTCGGGTCCGAGAGTCTCGGCGATAATCTGGCGGCATTCCGACAGCGAACTCGCCGTCCAAACACCGTTCCAGACCCACGGCACAACCGTCTTCAGAACAAGGTAAACGAAGGCGACGCCGATCACGGTGAGGATCGAGTTAAGCGGCGTCGAGAACAGATTCTCCCGAAACCACTTTACCACACCGCGCTGCGAGGTCGGCGGCTCCTTCGGCCCGAGCATTTCGTTGCGAACGAAAATGGGGGTTGCGGTCTCCATCTCAACGCTCCTTCAGCTTAACGGCCGCGTTGAACGCGTTCATGACCGACGAGATGATGAGGCTGAGGATCAGATAGATGCCCATCATCAGCATCATGCACTCAAGTTCACGGCCAGTCTGGTTCAGCGTGATGCCGCCCAGCGTGCCCTTGAGGTCGAGATAGCTGATCGCCATCCCCAGCGTCGTGTTCTTGGTCAGATTCAGGTACTGGCTGATCAGCGGCGGGATGATGACGCGTAGCGCCTGCGGCAGAACGACGAGGCGCATCGTCCGCCCCGGCCGGATACCAAGCGCATAGGCCGCCTCGGTCTGGCCTTTCGAGATCGCCAGAATACCGGCACGCACCGCCTCAGCGATGAAGGCACCGGTATAGAGAGAGAGAGCGATGAGAAGCGCGGTGAAGGAATGCGCGATGGACAGGCCGCCACGGAAGTTGAAGCCCTTGAGTTCGGGATATTCCAGATGGAATCCGCGCCACGCGAGGAACGCTGCCACTGGCAGCACGACCACCAGCAGGTTCTGCCACCAGACCACGGGCCGTTCGCCGGTTTCCTCCTGGGTCTTGCGGGCACGCTGGCTGTTGCGCCGCGCCACATAGACCGAGGCCGCGAGCAGCAGGAGCGATATAACCACGGCAAAGTTGATCGGCACTCCGGCAAACTCGGCACCACCCATCGGGCGTTCCAGCAGGGGCCAGGGAATGTCGGTGCCACGGTTGGTGATCGCTACCGAATCGTTGAAGAGCATGCTCGCCGCAGGTTCCTGCCCGCTCGCAATCATCTCGTCGGTCAGTCGGAACGCATTGGGCGGCGATGTGACCTCGGACAGGATGGTGAAGGACAGGATGATCCACAACAGGAGGGGAACGTTGCGGAACGTCTCGACATAGACCGTCATGATCCGGCTGACGACCCAGTTGTTCGAAAGCCTGAGCACACCGGCAAACACGCCAAGGATCGTCGCGAAGATGCAACCGAAGAACGCCACGACCAGCGTATTGAGAAGGCCGACCACCGCTGCCCGCGAATGGGTGCTGTCGTTGGTGTAGGGAATGAGCTGCTGGCCGATATCATAGCCCGCCCGGTTCCACAGGAAACTGAAGTTGATGTCCTTGTCCTTGGCGGCAAGGTTCTTGATCGTGTTGTCGGCCAGCCAGCCGACGAACAGAAGCGCGAGGATCAGCACGATCACCTGAATGGTGATCGAACGGTACCGCGTGTCATAGATAAGCATGCTCAGCCGAAAGGTTTCTTTCGGCGCGTCGGCGACATAGGCCATTGGCTCCCCCCTGCGACTGACAGCGCGTCCGTGAATGGGCGTCATATGGGGTCTCGCGCCCCGGCGGTCGTCGCGTTGCTACTGGTAGAAAAAGAGCGCGCCGATAGGGCGCGCTCTCAAGGTCAGACGATCAGCGGAAGGGCGGCGAGTACTGCAGGCCGCCGTTGATCCACAGTTCGTTCAGGCCACGGGCCAGACCGATCGGGGTGGATTCGCCGATGTTGGCGGCGAAGATTTCACCATAGTTGCCGTTCGCCATGATGGCGCGCTTGAACGCATCCTTGTCGAGACCGGTCATGGTACCCATGTCGCCTTCGACGCCAAGGAGGCGGCGAACTTCCGGGTCGGTCGAGGACGCAGCCATCTCTTCGGCGTTGGCCTTGGTGACGCCCTTCTCTTCGGCCGTCAGGAGCGCGTTGAGCGTCCAGCGAACGATGTCACCCCACTGGTTGTCGCCGTGACGGACGACCGGGCCGAGCGGCTCTTTCGAGATAATCTCGGGCAGGATGATGTGGTTGTCCGGATCGGGCAGCGTGGCGCGGGTCGCGGCAAGGCCCGAGGCGTCGGTGGTGAACGCGTCGCAGGCGCCGGCCATGTACTGGCGCTGGGCTTCGGCGTCGTCAGCAACCGTAACCGGGGTGTAGCTGATGTTGTTCGACTTGAAGAAGTCGGCAAGGTTCAGTTCGGTCGTGGTGCCGGTCTGGATGCAGACGGTGGCGCCGTCGAGTTCCTTGGCCGAAAGGATGCCGAGATCCTTCTTCACCATGAAGCCTTGGCCGTCATAGTAGTTCACGCCGACGAAATCGAGCTTGAGGTCGGTGTCGCGCGAGTAGGTCCAGGTCGAGTTACGGACGAGAAGGTCCACTTCGCCCGAGGCGAGCGCGGTGAAGCGGGTCTCGCCGGTGGTCGGAACGAACTTCACCTTGCTCGGGTCGCCGAGAACGGCGGCGCCGAGGGCACGGCAGAGATCGACATCGAAGCCGGTCCAGTTGTTGTTGGCGTCCGGCGCACCGAAGCCCGTCAGGCCGGTGTTCGAACCGCAGATCAGCTCGCCCCGGGCCTTCACGTCATCAAGCGTGCCGGCCGAGGCAAAACCGGCCATCAGGGCCGACGCTGCCAGCGTTCCGAGAAATACGGATTTTTTCATGAGTACCTCTTCCTGAGTTGCCGCCCGGGCCACGAGCGGTCTGTTATCGCCAGTTGTCCTGACAAGTTTGTTGGGGCTCCCCAGCGGGGGCAGTTTCGACAGATGGGCGCGGCGCGTCAAGGATACATTCCGCCATTTTGCCGGTCGAAGTGCATTTCTTGGCGGACAGAAATAAAGCTAAACCGCTGTACATACGGCTTGACAGAATATTTCGCCGCTTAGCTACAGAGTTCCCAGAAATGTCTCGCCCGAAGGAAGTCGGTTCGCTTTTTTTCCGCTATGACGGACGCTTCTTCGTCTTCACCCCATTGCCGCGCCTGCCACTCCTCATCGAATCGCGACATTTCCCAGAGATTGGCGACATCGAATTCGTCGGTGGCCGCAGCCAGGCCCAGGATCAGCGAGCCGCTCAGCGACACCAGATCATGCAGTGCCGTCAGCTGAAACGGTGTCGTTTCACGGACCTTTCGCGAGAGTTTTCCCAGAGCGCCAGCCGGTTGTTGAACTGGCACGACACCCGTCGTCGTCACCAGCCGCGCGCCGAGTGCGCGCTCGGCCCAGTCAAGCATCGGGTCCCAGACCTTCGCCTGTGCCAGGCGCAGCGCTGCGGGTGCCTCGGCGCGGTAACACAGTAGATCCGATGCGCCGTAGGCGGCGATCATCTCTGCCACTTCGTCGAACTGCTGCGCGACCTTGTCGATTGCCGCATTGGCCGCGCGCGTCACCGGCATGAGGCGGGGATCAACCGTTTCCTCAACCGCCCGCCACTCGGCTGCGACCGCCTCGGCCATCGCGCTGGTGGGCAGACGGAGTGCAGCCTTCGCCGGTGTCTTCAACACCCGCCCATCGGCGTTCACCTCAAACCCGCCGTCCACCGCATGAACCGTGACGTCCTTCCAGAACCGCTTTGCCTTCCAGCCGCTCATGCCCGTTCCCAAGTCTCCTCAAGCGCTGCCGCCAGCGCCCCGAATGTGCCGACCAGCCTGCCGGCGGCCCTAAGTGCCGTCACCGGATGATAACCCCAAGTGACGCCGATGGTTGGCACGCGCGCCGCCCGCCCCATTTCCATGTCAAAGCTCGTGTCCCCGATCATCACGGCATCTGCCGCGGGGACCCCGGTCTCGGCAAGTGCCGCCAGGACCATCGAGGGATGGGGCTTCGACGGATGATCGTCCGCGACCTGAACGCTGTCGAACATACCGTCAAGCCCGTGCGCCGAAAGGACATGCCGCAAGCCGCGCCGGGATTTTCCGGTTGCGACGGCAAGCCGGACATGTGGGTCGGCCGCGAGCCGGTGCAAAAGCAGCGCGGCACCGTCGAAGAGCGGCGAATGCGCTCGTTCGCGCAGCTGCCCGAAAGACCCTTTGTAGGCCTCGACGATCCGATGTTGAATTGCCAAGGGGCAATCCGGCACAAGCTGTGCGACCGCTTCCGGCAGCGACAAGCCGACAATGCCAAGCACCTGCTCGCGCGCGGGCATCGGCCTTTCGACTGCGGCGAAACCCGCGGCCATCGCCGCGAGGATATGATCCTGGCTGTCGACGAGCGTGCCGTCGACATCGAAGATCACGAGCCGCGCCCTGCTCATTCAGCGTCCCGGAACGGGTCGGCGAAGACGGCGGCCTCGGCCCAGCCCAGCGTCTTCCAGGTGCGCTTCATATGGTCGGGCAAGGGCGCGGTCAGCGTTATGCGTTTGCCGGTGATCGGATGGTCGAAGGCGATGGATCGGGCGTGCAGATGCAGCTTGCGGCTGATGTCGCCGCCGAGCTGCGCACCCCAACCGTCGCCAAGGTTTTCCTGACCCGATCCGCCATACTTGCCGTCGCCCACGATCGGATGGCCAAGCTCGGCCATATGGGCGCGCAGCTGGTGGGTGCGCCCAGTGATCGGCACCATGGCGACCCAGGAAGCGCGCGTGCCCAGCGCCTCAAGGACCGCGTAGTCAGTAGTCGCCCGCTTGGCGCCTTCGGTCTGATCGACTTTCGACGGGTGGATGGCGACCATCTTTTCGCCCTCGCCCGCGCCGCCACGCCCCGGCGCCTTCACGAGACCGAAGCGGATCGTACCCATCTTCGGGTTCGGCACACCCGCGACCGCCGCCCAGTAGATCTTGCGGGTGGTCCGGGCGCGGAACGCTTCCGACAGCGCCCGCGCGATCCGGTCGGTGCGGGCGAGCAGCAATACGCCCGAGGTATCCTTGTCGAGCCGGTGAACGAGCTTCGGCCTGTCCTTGTAACCGAACATCAGGGCGGCCGTCAGCCCGTCGACATGCCGGTCACCCTGCCCCGATCCGCCCTGCGAGGGCAGGCCCGGCGGCTTGTTCAGCGCGATGATATGTTCGTCTTTCCACAGGACCGCCGCCTGGATCATCCGCGCGTCCGCCTCCGGCACACCGGGCGTCGGCGCGGGCCGTGGCGCATCGGGATCGGCCTTCGGCAGCGGTGGCACGCGGATCTCGGCCCCCGGTCCGACGCGGGTCGAGGCCTTTGCGCGCGCGCCGTCGACCCGGATTTGACCGGTGCGGCACCATTTCTCGACCTGGCCTTGCGTGACCTCGGGCAGGCGCTTTTTTAGCCAGCGGTCGAGACGGCTTTCGCCGTCGGCCTCGGCCACCACCATCATCCTGACCCCGCTCATGCCAGCAGCCCCCGTGCCGCGCCAATGCCCGCCAGAAGTGCCGCGAGCGAAAGTACAACCGACGCACCGACATAGAGCGCCGCACCCGACGTCTCGCCACGCTGCCAAAGGCTGACAGCATCCAGCGAGAAGGCCGAGAAGGTGGTGAACCCGCCGAGAAGGCCGGTCATCAGGAGGGGTTGAAGCCGCGCAAGATCACGCTGCGCGAACCAGATGACGAGCACGCCCATCAGGAACGACCCGACGACATTCACCAAAAGCGTGGCCCAGGGAAAGCCCGGGCCGATCAGACGCAGCGCGGCCGTGCCGGTCAGATACCGGGCCGAGGCGCCGAGGGCGCCGCCGAGCGCCACCTGGACAAGGGTTGTAAACATGCGCCTTCCTCTTCGCTCGCGCGCGCGATGTCAACAGATGCTCCCATCAGCAGCTCCTGCCAGCAGCTTCTCGTCGGCTGCGCCGCTCGTCGCGCGCCCGACGAGAAGCCTAAGGCGCCCGAGGCGGTCAGGTCTGCCGCTTGTCCCTGAGCTTGGCGAACCACTCGACCCGCTTCTTCAGATCGCGCTCGAAACCCCGTTCGACCGGCTGATAAAGGACCGGCCGGCGCATGGTTTCGGGGAAATAGTTCTGCCCCGAAAACCCGTCTTCGGCATCGTGGTCGTATGCATAGCCCGCGCCATAGCCTTCGTCCTTCATCAGCCGGGTCGGCGCATTGAGGATATGTTTCGGCGGCGGCTCCGAGCCGGTCCGCCGCGCTTCGGCGCGGGCGGCCTTGTAGGCCGTGTAGGCGGCGTTCGACTTGGGCGCCAAAGCCAGATAGATGACTGCCTGCGCGAGTGCCAGTTCGCCCTCGGGCGTGCCCAGCCGCTCATAGACTTCCCAGGCGTGCAGGCAGATCGTCTGCGCCTGCGGATCGGCGAGGCCGATATCCTCGACCGACATGCGGGTGATGCGGCGGGCAAGGAAGCGCGGGTCTTCGCCGCCTTCCAGCATCCGTGCCAGCCAGTAAAGCGCCGCATCCGGGTCTGAACCGCGCACGGATTTATGCAGCGCCGAGATCAGGTTGTAGTGCTCATCCCCCGACTTGTCGTACTTGGCGGCGCGGCGCATCAGCCGCTGCGACAGCTGATCACGGTCGAGGGGGCCATCCACCTTCCAGGCCGCGACCTGTTCGACGAGGTTCAGAAGAGCCCGCCCGTCTCCATCGGCCATTTCCAGAAGCGCCTCGCGCGCCTCCGGGCGAAGCGGCAGGGCGCGGTTCAGCTCCTTTTCCGCACGCTGCGCCAGCCGCTCCAGTTCGGCAAGCGTGAGACGGGTGAGGACGATCACCTGTGCGCGGCTCAGAACGGCGGCGTTCAGTTCGAACGACGGGTTCTCGGTCGTGGCGCCGACCAGAAGGATGGTGCCGTCTTCCATATGCGGCAGGAAACTGTCCTGCTGGGCCTTGTTGAAGCGGTGGATCTCATCGACGAAAAGAAGCGTGCCCCTGCCCTGCCGGGCGCGCAGCTTCGCTGCATCGAAGACCTTCCTGAGTTCCGGCACACCGGAGAAGATCGCGCTGATCTGCACGAACTCGCGGTCGGTCGCAGCGGCAAGAAGGCGCGCGATCGTGGTCTTGCCGACACCGGGCGGCCCCCAGAAGATCACCGACGAGAGGCTCCCCGCCGTAAGCATCGCGCCAAGCGGCCCTTCGGGCCCGAGAACCTTTTCCTGCCCGATAACTTCGTCCAGCGTGCGCGGCCTGATGCGGTCGGCCAGGGGCCGTGCAGGTGCGGGCGCGCCGTCTTTTCCGGCTATGTCGAACAGATCGGCCATGGGCCGACTCTAGCTGTCGCAACGCTGCGCCGGAAGGGCCGAGTAGCGCCGCCTCAGTTCAACTGACGCGAAAAGTCCATCGAGACGACCTGGCAGTCCTCGCCGTCGATCTCCATGATCCTGCCCATCGCCGTCATGTCGACCCGCACGCGTGGCGCCCAGCGTGGCCAGGTTGCGGCCAGAAGAGTGAGGCAGGTCGCAGCACCGAGCCGGCGCGAGGTCTTGCCGATCTCGGCAATCAGGATCGCATGGACCTTGCGGCGGATACCGGCGGGAACGTCATGCGACACGAAGAGGCGCGAGCTTTCCCAGATATGATCCGACACCGGCGCTTCGTCGTAGAGCAGATCGAACGGGATGGAATCGATCAGACCGCGCTGCGCATCGCGGATCATGTAGGAGTAAAGCCCGCAGCGCGCGGTCGTCGGCGTCAGCCGGTTCCCTGCCAGCACCCGGCCATATTCGTCATGCACGACAACCCAGCGGCTCGCCGGCGTGTCGTACTGGTCATATTCCATGCCAAGCGCTTCGGGCAGCGCCCAGCGCTTGAGGCTGATGAACGACTGCTTCCGCTGGCGGAAGTAATTGCCGAACAATTCGCCATGGGCATGGATATTCTCGAACGACAGGGTCGTGGTGAGAATTTCCGAACCGACGCTATCGGCGGGGTGCGCCGGCAGCAGGGTTTCCTGATCCAGGATCCGGGTCACAGCAGTTTATACTCCTTGGCTCTTTGCAAGGCCTCTGCTGTGGTCCGGGCTAGAAGTTTCTGCCGGGCCGAATTCAGCCGCGCCTTGAACGCACTTTCCGAAATGCCAAGCGTGGCTGCGGCCTTGGCATGGCGCATCCCCTTGGCGACGCAATTCAGCGCCTCAATCTGCGAGCGGGAAAGGCTTTCGGGCGGCTCTGTAATATCGTGAAGCCTCAGGACGATCGCCGCGATCGTTTCGATTTCCTGATCTTCGAACTCCCGGTCAGCCCGGGCAAAACTCGCGATGGTACGGGAACTGATCGGACCGCAGGCAACCGTGCAGCCAAATTTGAGGCCGTAGGTCGCCGCTTCCTTGAACAAGCCGAACGGATCCATGAGCTTGGGGTCGCTCCAGCGGATCGAGCCGGTGGTGGAAAAGCCCCAAGCCGTCATCGGATCGCGCAGCACATATCCGTTGTTGGTATAATGATCGAGCCAGGTCTGGTCATAGGTCTGGAACGACAGGAGCGGAGAGGTGAACCGGATATGCAGGCCAACAAAATACCCCGCCGGCGCCATTAGCGCCAGTTTCCGTAACTCGAAGTCTAGGCCTGTATTTACTGACATATCCAAAATGGTAACTTGCCCCGCACAGACACAACTAGTAATTGATGAAGTTTGACGATATTTTTAGGGACTTTACAACTGGTTACGCGCAATCCTGTGCTTTTTGCAAGAAACATGTACCCTTTTCTTGTGGCGACCCGCGTACAATTACCCCGGTTTGGGGGCGTTTCTGTGGCGGAATAGCAACGATTTGTAGAGTTGGGCAGGCAACTCAGCGATCCGCCGCGCATCGACGTGCGCAACCCAACCTCCGATTGATTCGGATTCAGCCTATCTTTTGAAAAGGAAAACCCCGCCGGAACCGACGGGGTCTTTGGTTCATCGCCGTTGTGGCGGATCAGCCTTCGGCGGCTTCCTCGGCCTCGACGCGCGCGCGGTCGCCTGCGCCCTTGGCGCTGGTGTCGCGGTCAACGAGTTCGATGATCGCCATCGGCGCCATGTCTCCATAACGGAAACCCGCCTTCAGCACGCGCACGCAGCCACCGTTGCGCTCCTTGTAGCGCGGCCCGAGAATTTCGAACAGACGCGCTACATGCTTGTCCTGCTTCAGCTGGGCAGCGGCCTGACGGCGCGCATGCAGATCGCCACGCTTGGCCAGCGTGATCAGCTTTTCGACGATCGGCTTCAGTTCCTTCGCCTTCGGCAGCGTGGTCTTGATCTGCTCATGCTCGATGAGCGAGCCGGCCATGTTCGCGAACAGCGCCTTGCGGTGTTCGTGGGTCCGGTTCAGGCGGCGGTAGCCAGCACCATGGTTCATTTGTCTCTCCTAACCTTCGTTTGCTTTGTCCGGCAGGGCTCTCGTCTCCCTGCTCACCTTGGGGCCGGTTGGCCCGTCTTTTCCCCGGCGGTCCGGGCATTTCGGAAGGCGGGGTTTCCCCCGCCCTCTCAGAACTGATCCTCGAAGCGCTTGGCGAGGTCCTCGATATTCTCCGGCGGCCAGTCCTCGACATCCATGCCGAGGTGCAGTCCCATGCCGGAAAGCACTTCCTTGATCTCGTTCAGCGATTTGCGGCCGAAGTTCGGGGTGCGCAGCATCTCGGCTTCGGTCTTCTGGATCAGGTCGCCAATATAGACGATATTGTCGTTCTTCAGGCAGTTGGCCGAACGGACCGACAGTTCCAGCTCGTCGACCTTCTTCAGCAGCAGCGGGTTGAATTCCAGGCCGTCGTCCGCATCCGCCTTCGAGGCCGCTTCCGGCTCGTCGAAGTTGACGAAGATGCCCAACTGATCCTGCAGAATGCGGGCGGCATAGGCCACCGCATCCTCGGGCGTCAGCGAGCCGTCGGTGTCGATCTTCATCGTCAGCTTGTCATAGTCTAGGACCTGGCCCTCGCGGGTCGGCTGAACCTCGTAGCTCACGCGCTTGACCGGCGAATAGATCGCGTCGATCGGAATGAGGCCGATCGGCGCATCTTCCGGGCGGTTCTTGTCGGCCGAGACATAACCCTTGCCGGTTTCGACGGTCAGTTCCATGAAGAGATCCGCGCCATCATCGAGGTGGCAGATCACATGGTCCTTGTTCAGAACCTCGATCCCGTTCGATTCCGAGATTTCCGCCGCGGTGACGACGCCCGGGCCCTTGGCCGAGATCGACAGGCGCTTCGGCCCTTCGACTTCCATCTTCAGGCTGACGCCCTTCAGGTTCAGGACGATGTCGGTGACATCTTCGCGGACGCCCGCAACCGACGAGAACTCATGCAGAACGTTGTCGATCTGGACGCTGGTGATCGCGGCGCCCTGCAGCGACGACATCAGAACGCGGCGCAGCGCGTTGCCAAGCGTGAGGCCGAAGCCACGCTCCAGCGGTTCGGCAACCAGCGTTGCCTGGCGGGCCGGATCCTTGCCAGGCCGCACATCAAGCTGCGCGGGCTTGATCAGGTTTTCCCAATTCTTGTGGATCATGCGTTTCGCCTCCATTCTTGCCCGTCACCCATGTCCAGAGGTGAAGGACGCCCGAGGGATCAAACAAATAATCCGGGCCGCGAGAAATCCCGCGACCCGGCTCTTTCCGACTGCGTCAGACGCGGCGCCGCTTCGGCGGACGGCAGCCGTTGTGGGCGATCGGCGTCACGTCGCGGATCGACGTGATGTTGAAGCCCACGGCGGCCAGCGCGCGGAGCGCCGATTCACGACCCGAACCCGGGCCCTGAACTTCGACTTCCAGCGTCTTCAGACCATGTTCCTGCGCCTTCTTGCCAGCGTCTTCGGCGGCCATCTGGGCGGCATAAGGGGTCGATTTGCGCGAACCCTTGAAGCCCATGGTGCCGGCCGACGACCAGGCGATCGCATTGCCCTGCACGTCCGAGATCAGGATCTTAGTGTTGTTGAAGGAAGAGTTCACATGCGCAACGCCAGCGGCGATGTTCTTGCGCTCTTTCCGCTTCATGCGGGCGACTTTGGTGTCACGTGCCATACTTACGCGCTCCCCTTACTTCTTCTTGCCGGCGATCGGCTTCGCCGGGCCCTTGCGGGTGCGGGCGTTGGTGTGGGTGCGCTGGCCGCGGACCGGCAGGTTCTTGCGGTGACGAAGGCCGCGGTAGCAGCCGAGGTCCATCAGACGCTTGATGTTCATCGTGACTTCGCGGCGCAGGTCGCCTTCGACGGTCAGGTTCGCATCGATATATTCGCGGATAGCCAGAACTTCGGCGTCGGCAAGGTCGTTCACGCGACGGGCGCGATCGATCTTGAGCGATTCACAGATCTGTTCCGCGAACATCGGGCCGATGCCATGGATATACTGAAGGGCGATGGGGACGCGCTTCCCCGTCGGGATATTGACGCCAGCAATACGTGCCACGCGTATCTTCCTTTCGTTGCGGTTCCGTCGTGCCAGAACCTTTTTTCACAACCAAGGGCCCGGAGGTGGGAACCTTCGGACCCGCTTGTCCGCCATAGAGCGGATTTCCGCCAAATCAGGGCGATTCTCGTTAGAGACGCCGTGAACTAGTGGGTTTGACGCTGAAGGTCAAGCAGCCGATTGCTGATCCAGAATCTCCGCCAGTGCGACCGCGACCGCGTCGATCTCGGCCAGCCCGTCGACGGTGAAAAGATCGCCGAGTGCATAGTAGTAGCCGATCAGCGGCGAGGTCTTCTTGTAATATTCCATCAGCCTGACTTTCAGGCTGTCGGCATTGTCATCGGCCCGGCGTTTCATGTCGGACGATCCGCAAACGTCGCAGACGCCCGAAACCTTCGTGGGTTTGGTCTCGTCGTGATAGACTTCTCCGCAATTGCCACAGGTGAAGCGCCCCGAGATGCGGCGGACAAGCGCCTCGTCATCGACGCGCATCTCGATCACGGCATTCAGTTCCTGCCCCGACCGGCGCAGCATGGCGCCAAGCGCGTCAGCCTGGCCAAGCGTGCGCGGGAAGCCGTCGAAGATGAAGCCGGCGCCGCCCGCGCCGCGCATCTTCTCCTCGATCAGGCCGATGACGATCTCGTCGGTCACCAGATCGCCACGGTCCATGACCTCGGCGACCTTCTTTCCCATCTCCGTCCCACTGGTACGCGCCTCGCGCAGCATGTCTCCCGTCGACAGCTGCACCATTCCGCGTTCTTCCACGAGTTTGCGGGCTTGCGTTCCCTTGCCCGCGCCCGGCGGTCCCAGCAGGATGATGTTCTTCATTAAGACCTCAGCGAAGTGCAGGAGCTTTCTTTGCGCCATTGCGGCGCTTGCCGCGAAGCTGCGACTTTTCGATCAGACCCTCGTACTGATGCGCCAGAAGGTGCGACTGGATCTGGTTGATCGTGTCCATCGTGACCGACACGACGATCAGTACAGACGTGCCACCGAAATAGAAGGGAATGGCGAGCTGTGCGCGAAGGACTTCAGGCAGAAGGCAGACGGCGGCGAGATAGGCAGAGCCAACGACAAGTACCCGTGCCACGACGTAATCGAGATAATCCTCGGTCTTCTTGCCCGGCCGGATGCCCGGGATGAAACCGCCCTGGTTCTTCAGATTGTCCGCGACCTCGTCGGATTTGAACGACACGTTCGCGGTGTAGAAATAGGCGAAGAACACGATCATGCCCGCATAGAACAGCATGTGCAGCGGTTGGCCCGGCCCGAGATAGGCAAGGACCGTCGAGAGGATCGAATTGGTCTGCCCGCCCGAGAAGGTCGAGATCGTGGTGGGCAGGAGCAGCAGCGACGAGGCAAAGATCGCCGGGATCACGCCCGCCGGATTGACCTTGATCGGCAGGTGGCTGGACGACCCGTCATAGACCTTCATCCCCACCTGACGGCGGGGATACTGGATATGGATCTTCCTCAGCGCCCTCTCCATGAAGACGACAAAGGCGATCACGGCCACGATCATCAGCATCACACCGACGATGACAGGCGCCGATAGCGCGCCGATCCGGCCCTGTTCGAAGAAATGCGCCAAGGCCTGCGGAATGTTCGCGACGATGCCGACGAAAATGATCAGCGAAATGCCGTTGCCGATGCCACGCGCGGTAATCTGCTCGCCCAGCCACATCAGGAACATCGTGCCGCCGACGAGCGTCACAACGCAGGAGACATAGAAGAAGAGGCTCGGGTCATGCGCAAGCCCGCCGTTCGCGATCGAGGCCGCAAGACCCCAGGCCTGGAAGGTCGCCAGACCCACCGTCCCATAGCGGGTGTACTGGTTGATCTTCTTGCGGCCCTGCTCGCCTTCCTTCTTCAGCTGCTCCAGCGCGGGAACCATCGCCGTCATCAGCTGCACGATGATCGAGGCGGAGATATAAGGCATGATGCCCAAGGCGAAGATGCCCATCCGGCCAAGCGCGCCGCCGGTGAACATCTGCAGCATGCCGCCGATGCCCTGGTTCGCCTTGTCCATGAACTTTGCCAGTTCCGCCGCGTCGATGCCCGGCACCGGGATGTAGGTCCCGAGCCGATAGACGATCAGCAGACCGATGGTGAAGAAGATGCGCTGGCGGAGGTCCGTCGCCTTGCCGAGGGTGCCCCAGCTGAGGTTCGCCGCCATTTGCTCTGCAGCAGATGCCATTTCCGTCTCTTTCAAGTCAGCGCCGCCGAACCGGTCTCCGGTCGGCGGCGCCTGGAAAAACCTTAGCCTATGTAAGCGGCGAGCCCGCCGCCCGCAACGGCTTATTCGGCCGCAGTGGCCGCAACTTTCAGCGAGCCGCCGGCTTTCTCGACCGCCGCGACCGCCGAGGCGGAGGCACCGGTGACCGAAAGATTGAGCTTCGCCTTGATCTCGCCCTTGGCGAGGATGCGGATACCGTCGAACTTGCGCGAGGTCAGGCCAGCGGCGACGAGGACGTCCTCGGTGATCTCGGATTTCGCGTCGAGCTTGCCCGCATCGACGAACTTCTGGATCAGGCCGAGGTTGATGACGGCGAATTTCTTCTGGTTGGGCTTGTTGAAGCCGCGCTTCGGCAGGCGCCGGTAAAGCGGCATCTGGCCGCCTTCATAGCCACCGAGGGCAACGCCCGAACGCGAGGTCTGGCCCTTGATACCACGGCCAGCGGTCTTGCCCTTGCCCGAACCGGGACCACGCGCAACGCGCTTGGATTTCTTGGCGGCACCGGCATTGTCCCGGAGTTCATTCAGTTTCATGTCGCTTCTCCTTGCCGGATGCGGCCCCCAGCGACGGGAGCGGCCGAACACGGCGTTTCTTGATGTTGAGTCGGTGCTTGGTTGCCCGACCGGGGGGCTATAGACGCTTGACCGACGCGTGGCAAGTCCGAGGCCATCGCCTCGGGCGCCGCGACCGGGTTGAGAAGAGCGCCCGGGCGGCTCCAGCCGCACGGGCAGCCCCCGCCCCCCGGGGCGGCGGGGGCATTCGCCCCCACCGGGGCGGGCGCTTCCCGTGCCCCAGCCGACGGTTTCGCGGAGCCCCCCTTGGCGCTTCCTTGCGTCAGCGCCAATCGGACCGGGAAAGGCTCCACTGGAGCCTTTCCTATCGGCCCTCTGCGGCCCTTACGCCCCCTTCGGCCAAACGAAACTCGGCTGCAACCCGCTATAGACCGGACGGCCGTCGGTCGGGGCCGGATAGCCCTTCGTCTCGTCCCAGAAGGCGTGGTAGCTCGCCTTGGGGAATTTCGCGTCGTCGTAGCCCATCACGTTCGGCACGGCGACGCGGATGCGGCCCTGTTTGTCGTCGAGCATCAGAACGGCGTTGCACTTCTCGCAAAGGCAGATTTCCAAGGGTCCGTTCGGATTGTCGGCATTGAAGGGCACGCGCTTCATCGCCGCTTCATTGTCGGTCCGGATGTCGGCGTGGTTGAAGAAGGCGACATGGGTCGTCTGCTGGCCGGTCACCTTCTTGCAGACATTGCAGTGGCATTCGTGATTGTCGATCGGCTCGGCGGAAACGCGCACCGGATGGTGTTCGCAACCGCCTGCATATTTGGTGGACATCATGGTTCTCCCTGCGGGCTCTCGGCCCCCCACGGGCCGGGCGAGTCGCTGGGACGAGCGTAGCACTCGCGTGGATATTCGCGAAGTGCGCAGGGACTAGTCCGCGCGCGTGAAGCGCATGAGCCAGTTCGTCTCCCAGCTCGCGCCGCCGTCGGTGGAAAAGGCCTGTTCCCAGCGCGGCTGATCCGTCCCGGTATCCAGCCACAGAAAGCGGACCTTGATCGGCCGGCCATCGAACGTGTCGTCCGCATAGAAGGTGCCAACACCACTTTCAAAGCGGCCGATGACCGGCGCGTCGAGCTGGTGGGGACGGCGGGCGTCGAGCCACCAGATGGCCCAGGTCCCGGTCTGAGGATCAAACGAGCGCATCGTGATGGCGCGGTAGCTACCCGACGGGATGTTGACGACATTGTCATCGAGATTGCCGTTCCCGCCGAGGGTTGGCCACATCTCGCTGCTGCCGTCGAACTCCTCCCATTCGTCGGATCCCGCGAGGCGATGTTTCAGCCGGCGGTGCTGGACCTTCCAGCGTCCGAAGAAGAAGTCGAAATCATGCGAGATAGCGGTCATGGCGGTGCTTCCAGGTGACAATTGTGTTTGTTCATGATATGTTCACACAACCACCCACGTCAATCGCCGAGACTGCCACCATGACCATGTTCCAGACCAAGCCCCTGACCGATGCCACATGGCCCGACTTTGCCCGTCTGGCCGAGGCGCACAATGGCGTCTGGGGCGGGTGCTGGTGCATGGCCTTCCATGCCAAGGGCGAAGGCTGGGGGACATCGGCCGAGGCGAACCGGGCCGAGAAGGAGGCGCTGGTGCGGACCGGGCGCGCGCATGCGGCGCTCGTCTATCGGGGGGCGGACTGCGTCGGCTGGTGCCAGTATGGCAGCCCGGCCGAACTGCCGCGCATCAAGGCGCGCAAGGCCTATGAGGCCGGGGCACCTGCCGCAGCCGACTGGCGCATCACCTGTTTCTTCACGGCCAAGGGGCACAGGGGCCGCGGCGTCGCCGAAGCCGCGCTTGCCGGCGCGCTGGGGCAGATCGCCGTTGCAGGTGGTGGTTTGGTTGAGGCCTTTCCCGAAGCCACCGAGGGGCGGAAAGTGTCGGGCTCGTTCCTGTTCTCCGGCCCGCTCGAAATGTTCGAACGACACGGGTTTCGAAAGGAGCGGCCGCTCGGCAAGGACCGCTGGCTAGTTGCGCGGACCATCAGGCCTGGGGCTTGAAGGACGAGCCTCGTCGAGCATTTCATGCACTCCTCGGGCACGACGAAGGCACGAAGTGCCCGAGGAGGCCCGGGAATGAAAAAGGCGGGGCCGAAGCCCCGCCTTTGTCTTGCGCCAGATCGGGTCTCCCCGACGGCTTATTTCTCTTCGACGATGCGCACCAGGTGGCTGATCTTGTTGACCATGCCACGGACGGAGGGCGTGTCTTCCAGTTCGCGCTGGCGGCGGATCTTGTTCAGGCCGAGACCTTTCAGGGTCGCGGTCTGGATCGCCGGGCGGCGGGCGGCCGAGGCAAACTGCTCGACAACGATGGTTTTCTTTTTCGCCATGGTCTCAGGCCTCCGCTGCTTCGGCCGCTTCCGGCTTCTTCAGGATGTCGGCCACCTTCTTGCCGCGACGCTGCGCGACCATGCGGGGGCTGGCTTCCTTCTTCAGACCGTCCATCGTGGCGCGGATCATGTTGTAGGGGTTCTGCGAGCCGAGCGACTTCGCAACCACGTCCTGGATGCCCAGCATCTCGAACACGGCGCGCATCGGACCACCGGCGATGATCCCGGTACCGGCAACCGCGGTGCGGATCACGACCTTGCCCGCGCCATGACGGCCTTCGACGTCATGGTGAACGGTGCGGCCGTCGCGCAGCGGAATGCGGACGAGCGAGCGCTTGGCCTGCTCGGTCGCCTTGCGGATCGCTTCCGGCACTTCCTTGGCCTTGCCCTTGCCAAAGCCCACGCGACCGCGCTGGTCACCGACCACCACGAGGGCCGCGAAGCCAAAGCGCTTACCGCCCTTGACGGTCTTCGACACGCGGTTGATCGCGACGAGACGATCGGCGAATTCCGGGGTTTCCTCGCGCTCGCGACGGTCTTCGCGACGCTCCCGGCGGTTTTCTCTCTCTGCCATCAGGCATTCCTTCATGGTGGCGCAGCATGGCGCCGTTTGGGCCAATCCTGGTGTCCCCGCCCGAAGCGAGGACCCGGATCATCGGGGTGGCGTTTCCGCCACCCGCCATATCAGAACTTCAGACCGCCCTCGCGGGCCGCGTCTGCAAGTGCCTTGATCTTGCCGTGGAAGAGGAAGCCGCCGCGGTCGAAGTAGCAAACCTCGACACCGGCCTTCTTCGCCCGTTCGGCAATCGCCGCGCCGACTTTCGCCGCCGCTTCGACATTGTTCTTGCCGATCACGCCCAGATCCTTCTCGAGGCTCGAGGCGGCGGCAAGGGTCACGCCCTTGACGTCGTCGATCAGCTGAACGCTGATGTTCTTCGAAGAGCGGTGGACAGACAGGCGCGCGCGCCCGTCAGCCATCTTGCGAAGCTTGTTCCGAACGCGCAGGCGGCGCTTGAGGAACAGTTCCCTTTTGCTGTTAGCCATTTTTTCGCGTCCTTACTTCTTCTTGCCTTCCTTGCGGAAGATGAACTCGCCCTTGTACTTGATCCCTTTGCCCTTGTAGGGCTCGGGAGCACGCCATTCGCGGATGTTCGCCGCAACCTGGCCGACGAGCTGGGGGTCGATCCCTTCCACGACGATCTCGGTCTGCTTCGGGGTCGTGACGGTCACGCCCTTCGGCACTTCGAAATTCACTTCGTGGCTGTAGCCGAGCGACAGCTTCAAGACGTTGCCCTGGATCGCCGCACGATATCCGACACCGCTGATCTCAAGCTCTTTCTTGAAACCGGTGGTGACGCCGGTCACGAGGTTTTCGATCATCGACCGCGACATGCCCCACTGCTGACGGGCGCGCTTCGAGGTGCCACGGGGGGCAACCGAAACGCTGCCGTCCGCGATCGTGATGGTCACGTCGTCAGTGGCGGTGAAGCTCAGCGTGCCCTTGGGGCCCTTCACTTCGACGGTCTGGCCGCTCAGGTTGGCGGTGACGCCAGCCGGAACGGGAACGGGTTTCTTGCCGATACGAGACATTGACCCCTCCTTAGAACACGGTGCAGAGCACTTCGCCGCCGACATTGGCGGTCCGTGCAGCTGCATCCGACATGACGCCGCGAGGCGTGGAGACGATCGAAAGGCCGAGGCCATTGCGGACCGACGGGATGTCCTTGACCGAGGCATAGACGCGACGGCCGGGCTTGGACACACGCTTCAGTTCGCGGATGACCGGGGTACCTTCGAAGTACTTCAGGCTGATTTCCAGTTCCGGCATGCCATTGGCCGCCTCGACCTTCTCATAGCCACGGATGAAACCTTCATCCTTCAGCACGTCAAGAACCCAGGCGCGCAGCTTGGAAGCGGGCGACCGGACGGTGGATTTGCCACGCATCTGCGCATTGCGGATACGGGTCAGCATATCGCCGAGAGGATCGTTCATCGACATATCTCGACCTCCTTACCAGCTCGACTTGACCATGCCGGGGATCTGGCCGAACGAGGCCAGGTCGCGCAGCATGATCCGCGAGAGCTTGAGTTTGCGGTAGTAGGCGTGCGGGCGGCCAGTGAGCTGGCAGCGATTGTGCATCCGCACCGCCGACGAGTTACGGGGCATTTCAGCCAGTTTCAGGGTCGCCTTGAAGCGCTCCTCCATCGGCTTGGACTGGTCTGCGATCACCGCCTTGAGGCTCGCGCGCTTGGCAGCATGCTGCTTGACAAGCTTGGCGCGCTTCACTTCGCGGTTAACCATGGATTTCTTAGCCATCTATCGTTCCTCCGCGGATCAGCTGTTGAAGGGCATGTTGAACTGCTTCAACAGGCTCTTCGCTTCCGCGTCGGTCGGCGCGGTGGTGCAGATGATGATGTCCATGCCGAGAACTTCGTCGACCTTGTCGAAGTCGATCTCGGGGAACACGATATGTTCCTTCAGGCCCATCGCGTAGTTGCCGCGGCCATCGAACGCCGTGCCCTTCACGCCGCGGAAGTCGCGGACGCGCGGCAGAGCGACGTTGATCAGACGGTCGAGGAATTCGTACATCCGGTCGCCACGCAGCGTGACCTTGCAGCCCAGCGGCATGTCTTCACGGACGCGGAAGCCCGCGATCGAATTCTTGGCCTTGGTGATGACGGCTTTCTGGCCGGCGATCGCGGAAAGTTCCTCAGCCGCGTTCTTGACCTTCTTGGTGTCCTTCACCGCTTCGCCGACGCCCATGTTCAGGACGATCTTGTCCAGGCGGGGGATCTGCATGTCGTTCTTGTAGCCGAACTCTTCTTTCAGAGCGGCGCGGATCTTCGCGACATACTGCGCCTTGAGGCGCGGGGTATAGGTTTGCGCGTCAAGCATCAGATCGCCTCCCCGGTGGTCTTGGCGAAGCGGACCTTCTTGTCACCTTCCATGCGGAAGCCGACGCGGGTTGCCTTGCCGTTCTTGTCCATAAGCGCGAGGTTCGACAGGTCGATCGGCATCGCCTTCGGCTGGCGGCCGCCCTGGCTCGTCTGGGTCTGGCGGGTGTGGCGGATCGCGACATTCACGCCATCGACCACGGCCTTGCCGGCCTTCGGGTCAACGGACTGGATCTCGCCCTTCTTGCCCTTGTCCTTGCCGGTGAGGACAAGAACGGTATCACCCTTGCGGAGTTTCGCGGCCATCACAGCACCTCCGGCGCAAGCGAGATGATCTTCATGAAGTTCTTCGCACGCAGTTCGCGCACGACCGGCCCGAAGATACGGGTGCCGACCGGTTCGCCCTGGTTGTTCAGGATGACGGCGGCATTGCGGTCGAAGCGGATCGACGTGCCGTCTTCACGACGGACTTCTTTGGCGGTGCGCACGACGACGGCCTTGCGGACGTCCCCTTTCTTCACGCGACCGCGCGGGATGGCTTCCTTGACCGACACCACGATGATGTCGCCGACGCTGGCGTAGCGGCGGTGGGAACCACCCAGAACCTTGATGCACTGCACCCGGCGTGCGCCGGAGTTGTCAGCAACATCCAGATTGGTCTGCATCTGGATCATTTGGTTTCTCCCGACCTTTGGAGACTAGGCTGCAGTGCCAAGCCCCAGGGTTTCGATTGACGAAAGACGGTTTCGCCGGGGCCTCAGACCTCGACAACCACCGTCCAGCGCTTGGTTTTCGAGATCGGCGCACATTCTTCGATACGAACCGTATCGCCGACCTTGAACTTGTTGTCCGCGTCATGGGCGCGGTATTTCTTGGTTTTCCGCACCGTCTTTTGCAGCAGCGGATGCTTGAAGCGGCGTTCGACCAGAACGGTGATCGTCTGCTCGTTCTTGTCCGAGGTCACGACGCCTTGCAGGATACGTTTGGGCATTTCGTCGTTCCCTTACTTCGCAGCTTCTTGGGCTTTTTGGTTCAGCACCGTCTTGATGCGCGCCGCGTCCTTGCGGACGGCGTTCATGCGGGCGGTGTTCTCAATCTGGCCAGTGGCCTGACGGAAGCGGAGGTTGAACGCTTCCTTCTTGAGGGCGACCAGATCCTCGCGGAGCTGATCGGGGGTCTTTTGGCGCAGTTCAGCGGCTTTCATGCCGGTCTTTCCTTTTCACAATCGCCAGACGGCCCCTTGGCAGGGTCACCGAAGACCTGGCGGATCAATGACAAACCACCGATTCCGAGTCGCCCCGGAGCCGTGGATGCGGTCGTATAGGGGGGATGTGCGGGAAGGGCAAGGGGGATTTGGAGTGACGCCCTCGTTCGCCTCCTATCAGCCAGTCGCGTGACTAGCTGATCTGGACGGCGATCTGTCGGGACCATTGACAAATGGATCGAAGGGGGCCACCTATCTATGTAGATATCTACATAGGTTCGCGACCATGAAGCTGAAAATGACGGACCCGACGTTGCGCGTTTTGGACGCTTTCCTGAGCGAGTATCCGAACGCACTTGCCGGGGCCGACTTTATCAACAGTGTGCGCATATTCTCAGGGACATTGTACCCCATTCTTGATCGGCTAGAAAGAGCGGGATGGATCGAGGGGAAGTGGGAGGAGATATCGCCAAGTGACGCGAAACGGCCCCGCAGAAGGTATTATTCTCTAACGGGAAGTGGGCGGATTGCCGCCATTCGCGCCATTAACGAGCGAGATTCAATGACACCTGACCGGCGGGGACGAGGCTTGCCCATTCATCAGGGAGGCGTTTGATGTCCTTCTTAGACCTTATTTTCTCCCTCGCCGGAGCGTTCGCGGTGCAAACTCTGTTTGATCTTTCCGAACCGCTGAGCCGTCGTCTGGTTCGACTAGCCTGCCGGCTCCTTCCAAAAGAGCTTCGCGCGCTCCGCCAAGAGCAAATGGAAGCGGACCTCCTACATGTTAACGGCTCGGCCCTGCGTATTGTAACCGCGATAGGTTTTGTGAAACTTATCCTCCCCGAGGCACTATCGCATATTGCCTCCAAGCCAAGTACCGAAGCCACTACTATGCTTACTTTCGAGAATTTGCACAAACATGGTGAACTTTTCGCGAACATGTTTCGCGCGCGTGAGCGTTTTTTTGTCGCGCGCGAGGCTTGGAACCTGCCGGTGTCTTTGTCGGTCAAGTACGATCAGTATGACAATCCCGCGAGCAAGTGGATAGCGATCCATAGCCATGGCAAGGTTCTTGGCGGGATGCGTTTGACACCCACGACAGCTCGCTGCGGCATTTACTCATACATGATACGGGACGCTCAGCGCGGTCTCCTGCAAAGCTGCCCGGCCTCGCTGCTGTTCAAAGAAGCGCCGATCGAGTCGGATACGTGGGAGCTTTCGCACTGGTTCGTCACAAACGACATGAGACGGGCCACGACGAGGAGGGCGCGCAAGAAGCTGTTTTTGGAACTTCCGAATGCTGCGAAGACTCTCGGAGCGAACAGAATTGTAACCTTCCAGCCCATCGACTGGATCGGAAAAGCGAGACGGAGAGGACTTACAATAACCGCGATCGGTGACGCAGTTGAGATTGAAGGTAAGCGCATGCAAGCCGTAGAGATCAGATTCACAGATAACCCAAACGACGAGATCACGCCAACCCGTAGTTGAAGCTCACGCTGATCCCCTCCTCCTCGACCATGCTCATCGGCACATCATGCCGAAGCTAGCTTTCCGACATCAGCGCCTCACCGACGACGGACTTCACACTGACAAAACGCTGCAATTCCTTCGGCGCGGTTTTCCGGGGGAAGTTTACCTGCTCAACCCGCCCGCCACTGTCGGCATATCCAGCGCGCTGAACCCGTAGTGCCTCAGCCAGCGAAGATCGCTTTCGAAGAACGCGCGCAGATCGGGGATGCCGTATTTCAGCATGGCGATCCGGTCGATGCCCATGCCGAAGGCGAAGCCCTGCCACTCAGTCGGGTCCACCCCCGCCGCCGCCAGAACCTTCGGGTGCACCATGCCGGACCCGAGGATCTCCATCCATTTGTCGCCCTCGCCGATCTTCAGCTGGCCGCCTTCCCAGGAACAGCGGATATCGACCTCGGCCGAGGGTTCGGTGAAGGGGAAGTGAGAGGCGCGGAAGCGCAGTTCCACTTGATCCACCTCGAAATAGGCGCGGCAGAATTCCTCCAGCACCCATTTCAGGTTCGCCATCGAGATGTCGCGGTCGATCGCCAGCCCCTCGACCTGATGGAACATCGGCGTGTGGGTCTGGTCCATGTCCATCCGGTAGACCCGGCCCGGCGCGATCACCCGGATCGGCGCGCCCTGATCGGTCATCGCGCGGATCTGGACCGGCGACGTATGGGTGCGCAGCACATGGGGCGGGCGGTTGTCGCCCTCGGCGCGCGCCATGAAGAACGTGTCATGTTCCTGGCGGGCCGGATGTTCGGGCGGGATGTTCAGCGCGTCGAAATTGTACCAGTCGCTTTCGATCTGCGGCCCTTCGGCCACGGCAAAGCCCATGTCGGCGAAAATCGCGGTGACTTCTTCCGTCACCTGGCTCACCGGATGGATCGTGCCCTGACGGCGCGGGCGACCGGGGAGAGTGACATCCAGCCATTCGGCCTTCAGCCGTTCGTCCAGCGCCGCATCGCCCAGCGCCGCCTTCTTGGCGCGCAAGGCCGCGTCGATTTCATCCTTCAGCCGGTTCAGCGCCGCGCCTGCCGCCTGCCGCTCCTCCGGCGCCATCTGGCCCAGTTCGCGCATCTTCAGCGAAATCTCGCCCTTCTTGCCAAGGGCCGCGACGCGCAGCTCCTCAAGCGCCGCCTCGTCGGCCGCGAGCGAAATGGCGGACAGGTACTTCCCGCTCAGATCGTCCATGGTCATATCCTTTCGTCTTGGCGGCGCGCGCCCGCCGGTTCGGGGAAGGCGCGCCTTGAGGGTCTTGCGCCCCCTATAGCCCGATCCGGCGGCGGACTGCAAAGGCCCGTTGCGAGATGACAGCCGCCAGAGAGCCGAGGATTGTCGCAAAGCCGCAAACGATCCCTCAGCACCGCTTGCGACCACCGGCGGCGGACGGTTAGAGTTGCGCGCGACCCCGGAGGTGCTTTCTTGTCTTCCCCTGAGACCACGTTGCCCGTGCGGCCCCGGATTTCGGTCGTCATCCCGCATCTGAACCAGCCCGCCATGCTCGACCGCTGCCTTGCCTCGATCGCCGCCGGGTCACGCGCGCCCGACGAGGTGGTGGTGGCCGACAATGGCTCGCAGGAAATGCCCGAGACGATCTGCGCCCGCTATCCGTTCGTGCGGCTGATCCGCGAAACCACGCCCGGCCCCGGCCCCGCCCGCAACGCCGGGATCGCCCGGACGACAGGGGAGGTTCTGGCTTTCATCGACGCCGATTGTGTCGCGGACCCGGGCTGGTTGGCCGCCGCCGAGGCAGAGATGGCGAGGCCCGGCGCGACGGTTCTGGGCGGCGATGTCCGCATTCTCTATGTCGACCCAGCCCGCCTGACCATGCTGGAGGCCTACGAGAGCATCTACGCCTACCGGATGGACCGCTACATCGCCCGCAAAAACTTCACCGGCACCGGTAATCTTGTGATGACGCGCGCGGTCTTTGACGATGTCGGCCCGTTCGCCGGCCTGTCGGTGGCAGAAGATACCGACTGGGGGCAGCGCGCCACCGCCAAGGGCTACCGCATCCGTTTTGTGGCGGGGATGCGCGTCTATCATCCTGCGCGCGAAAGGTTCGCCGAGCTTCGCAGCAAGTGGGACCGTCACACCGCGCACTTTTTCGACGGGGTGCGCGGCAATTTCAGGCGGACGGTACTTTGGGCGCTCAAATGTGGTGCCATGGCAGCCTCCCCTCTCGCCGAACTGCCGCAGATCGTGACATCGGATCGGGTGTCGGGCATCCGGAACCGGCTGCTCGCTCTCGCCGGACTGATCCGCATTCGCCTCTACCGGGCACGGATCATGGCCTGGCTCCTGTTTGGGGGCGACCCCGACCGGTTGTCGGGCCGCTGGAACCGGCCCTCGGCGGCAGCGGCGGCTAAGCCGGACTGATCCGGAACCGGACTTCGGTTGCCACGGGATCGCAGGACTGCGGCGATCACATTCTATGTCAGATCGGCAGGGGCATCGACCGGTCCGAAATCTCGCAAAATTTCGGACCGGATTTCGTATCGAAATCCGGCTCTCTGCCGGGGTAAAGAAAAACCCCGCGAAGCGGTGTGCTCGCGGGGCTCCAAATCTTTGGCTTTGGGGCCGATCAGACCATCGCGGCCTTGGCCTTCTCGACGATGGCGCCGAAGGCAGCCGGTTCGCTGACGGCGAGATCGGCGAGCACCTTGCGGTCCACCTCGATGCCCGCTTTCGACAACGCATTGATGAAGCGCGAATAGGTCAGCGATTCGTCGATGGCGCGGCAGGCGGCGTTGATCCGCTGAATCCACAGGGCGCGGAAGTTGCGCTTGCGGGTCTTGCGGTCGCGGGTCGCATACTGGTTGGCCTTGTCTACGGCCTGGGTTGCGGTGCGGAAATTGGTCGAACGGGCGGCGTAGTAGCCTTTCGCAGCCTTCAGCACCTTCTTGTGGCGGGCGTGCGTGACCTTGCCGGATTTAACGCGAGACATGGGTCATTCTCCTCAGCGGTCGTAGGGCATGTATTTCTTGACGATCTTCGCGTCGGCATCGGCCAGCACCATGGTGCCGGTTGCCTGACGGGTGAAGGTCGTCGAGCGTTTGATCATGCCGTGACGCTTTCCGGCGACACCAGCCTTGACGTGCCCGTTGGCCGTCATCTTGAACCGCTTCTTCGCAGCGGATTTGGTCTTCATCTTGGGCATTTCCATCTCCTCGTCAGAGTGAACGCGCGACTCGGCAATGCCACTTGGCCGGACGCGCGGGTATCGAGAGGCGCCCTATAGCCGGGCAGAGGCACGATTGCAAGCGGCGTGGGCCGCTCATCCGGCCTCGCGGCCCTCTTCGCTCTGAAAGCGCCAGAGCCATCCGCCGAAGAGCGCCCGATCCGGGCGCGATGAGGCGCCGGGTTGAGCCGTCGCTTCAGCTGCGCCGACCGGTCTTGGCCGGAATGAGCCCGTCTGGCCGCCAGAGCAGGATCAGGATGACGACGCCGAGGACGAACGCATCGCGGAACGGCAGCGCCGCTTCCGGCAGGTAGGCTTGAAACAGCACTTCGGCGATCCCAAGAGCAAAACCGCCCGCGACCGCCCCCGAGAGGCTGCCGAGGCCACCGATAACCGAGGCGACAAATGCCTTCAGGACCGGCACGAAACCCATCAGCGGGTCGACCGACCCCCTTTGCGCCACCCATAGCGCCGCCGATATCCCCGCCAGCATGCCCGACAGCGCGAAGGCTGCGGCAATCACCCGGTTCGCGCGTATACCCATGAGCCGCAGCACCTGGAAATCCTCGGCCGCGGCGCGCATCGCCTTGCCCATCACCGTGCGCTTCAGGAAAAGAGTGAGAGCGGCGAGCGAGAGGCAGGTGACGAGGATCGAGGCGAGCGGCACCGTGCCAAGCCGCACAGGCCCGAATGTCAGAGTGCCCGACAGCTCCGGTGGCAGCGGCACGGGTTTCGGGCGCGCGGATATCCCATTCTGGAACAGGACCTTGAGGATCGCCGACACGGCGAAACTTGTCAGCATCAGCGAGGTTGGATCGGCCCGCCGCATCGGGCGGAAGGCAAGTCGTTCGGTCGCCGCTGCCGCTACCGCCGCCGCTCCAATCGCCGCCACGACCGCTATCGGCAAAGGCACAGCGTAAAGGATGCAGACGAAAAGCACATAGCCCGCCACCGTCATCAACTCGCCATGGGCGAAGTTGATCAGCGCGACGATCGAGAAGACGACGGCAAGCCCGAGCGCCAGAAGCGCATAGATACCGCCGAGGCTGACCGCATTCAGAAGCTGCTGAAGGAAGAACTCCATCTCACCCCGCAAGATAGGCTTCGCGGATCAGCGGGCTTTCAGCCAGCTCCCGTCCGCTGCCGGAAAGGGCCAACGCCCCGGATTGAAGCACGTACCCATGATCGGCGATCTCAAGCGCACGCTCGGCATTCTGTTCGACAAGCAGTATGGTGATGCCCTGGCTTCGCAAGCCGGCTATCAGGTCGAAAATCTGATCCACCACCTTCGGCGCCAGACCAAGCGACGGCTCGTCCAGCAGAAGAAGCCTTGGGGCCGACATCAGGGCGCGCGCCAGGGCAAGCATCTGCTGTTCGCCACCCGACAGCAGCCCCGCCTTCTGGTGATAGCGTTCGCGGAGGATCGGGAACCGGTCCAGTTCCGCCTCGGTCCGGCTCGCGAGTTCATCGCCCTTGGCATGGACCGCGCCGCCCAGATGCAGGTTGTCGGCCACCGAAAGCGAGGGGAAGACCCGCCTCCCCTCGGGACAGAGCGCGATGCCTCGTCGCACGATCTCCTCGGGCGGCAGTCCGCCGATCTCCGCGCCATTCAGAATAATCCGGCCGCGCGAGGGCGCGAGGCCGGAAATGGCGTTCAGGGTCGAGCTTTTGCCCGCGCCATTGGCGCCAAGGAGAACGGTGATCGAGCCCTTGGGCACTGTGAACCCGAGGCTCCCCACCGCTTCCACGGCGCCGTAGCGCACCGACAGGCCTTCGACCTCCAGCATGTCAGGGCGCCGGAACCAGCGCCGGATCGGGCGTGGCTGTTTCAATCGGCGCCCGGGCGCCCCCTTGGATCTCGACCAGCGTGATCGCGCGGAGCGGCATGCGGTTCGTGCCCTTGTAGGTCACCGACCCCGTCAACACCGGCACGTTTTCCAGGTTCGCCAGCGCATCGCGCAGCGCCGGGCCATCCATGGTACCCGCAGCCGTCACGGCGGCATCCAGAATATAGGGTATCTCATAACCGGTCGCGACATAGACGGTTTCCGGTGCAGCGCCAGTCACTGCCTCGTACTTCGCGTAAAACTCACCCAGGGGCGAGCCATCGGTCGGGAAACCGGCGGTGGTGTGGACGATCCCATTGGCGATATCGCCAAGGCCCGTCGTCGTCGGGCTGTCAATCCCGTCCGAACCCAGGATCGGCGCGGTCACGCCAGCACCGCGCAGCGCCTTGAGAAAGGCGGGGAAGTCGGGCTCATAGGCGGCGGTCATGATGACATCGGGTTGCGGGTCAAGCGCAGCGATCTTCGTCACTTCGGCCGCGAAATCCTGTTGGCCAAGCGAATAGGTCCCCTCGCCCGCGACCGTGCCACCGAGCTTCTGGAACACTTCCGCGAAATATTCCGGCAGGCGCAGCGTATAGGCGCTGTCGGGGGATTTCAGGACATAGGCGCTCTTGTAGCCCTTGGCGATCGCATGCTGGGCCAGAAGTGTCGCCTGTCCATTGTCGGCCGGGTATGAGCCGAACATATAATCGCCGACCGCATCGGTGATCGTTGGCGTGGTGCCACAGAAGGTCATTGTCGGGATCTGCGCTGCCTGACTGATCTGGCCTGCAGCGATCGAAGGATCGGCGTCGCAGGGTGTGATCAGGAATTTCACACCTTCAGCCACCAGCTCCTGCGCTGCCTGAACAGTCGCGCCTGTGTCGGACCTTGTGTCCTTGATATCGAGCGTCACGATATATTTACCGCCGAGCCCGCCCTTGGCATTGATCTCGTCCATCGCCATCCGGAACCCGGCCAGCGACGGCTGATCGAAGGGCGCGAGGCCGCCGGTCTGGCCCGTCGCGAGCCCGATCGTCACTTCTTCGGCCCCCGCAGCGCCCACAGCCGCCCAACCGCACAGAGCCATTGCCGTGCCAAGCGTCAGCATGCGTCTTGTCCGTGTCATTGCATCTCTCCCCGTTGGTTAAGTGTTGGTCTTTTCGTGCCGATATAGGCCTCGATCACCGCCGGATCGTTGCGAATGTCCTCGGGCGTGCCCTCGGCGATCTTCTGGCCCTTGTTCAGGACGACCATCCGGTCCGAAAGCCGCATGATCAGCCGCATGTCATGTTCGATGACCAGGATGCCGATCGGCCGTTCACGGCGCAGCTCTTCCAGCATGGCGATCAGCCGGTCGGTTTCGGCCGGGTTCATCCCGGCGGCCGGTTCGTCCAGAAGAAGGAATTCGGGATCGAGCGCGAGTGCCCGCGCGATCTCAAGCCGCCGCCGGTCGCCATAGGCGAAAGCCTCCGCCAGTTCGTTCCATCGGCCCGCAAGCCCGACCCGCTGCAGCTCTGCCATCGCGAGCTCTTCGGCCACGGCGCGTCCGTGACCGGCGGCCTGGGCGGCGACCGTCACGTTTTCAAGCGCTGTCAGCCGGTCGAAGAGGCGGATATTCTGGAAGGTGCGGGCGAGGCCGACGCGGGCGACCCGATGCGGCGGAAGGTCCGAGAGCCGGATGTCACCAAGCAGGACCGCGCCAGACGTCGGCCGCTGCTGGCCGCAGATCACGTTGACGAGCGTGGTCTTTCCCGCCCCGTTCGGACCGATGAGGCCGGTTACTTGCCCAGTCGGCACCGTGAAGCTGACATTCTCAAGCGCCGCAAGTCCGCCAAAACGGACCGTCACATCGCGGACCGCAAGCGACCTTGCGGCCGCCTCAGCGCGAGGGGCCGGGGTGGCTGCAGGCGGCGGATCGGCGAGTTTCGCCGCAAAGGTCGCAGGCGAAAGCTCGGACAGGCCGACCATTCCGATCGGCCGCGCCCAGATGGTCATCAGCAAGGCAAGGCCGAGGCCAAGCTGAGGCAGACCGAAGATCGGCGGCACCTGCACGAATCCGATGTCGATGCCGGCTTCGGCCTGCCTCAGGATCTGGACAACCGCGGTCAGCATCACGACACCCGTAAGAGCGCCGGTCACACTGTAGCGACCGCCGACGATCAGCATCGCGATCAGAAGAAAGATCAGGTCAAAGTAGAAATCCTTGGGCGAAAAGGCCCCAAGATAGTGGCCATAGAGCGCGCCAGCGACGCAGGCGAGCGTGATGCTCAGCGCCCAACTGAAAAGGCGCATCCGGCCGACATTCACCCCAAGCGCTGCGGCCGCCACCTCGTTCTCGCGCGAGGCGCGCAGCGCGAGGCCGACGCGACCTTCCCTGAAAAGCCGGGCGATGAAGGTGAAGAGAACCACTGTCGCCAGAGCGACGCCGAACCCGGTCAGTCGCGGCACGCCATAGAAGGTCTGGCTGCCGCGCGTGATATCTCGCGCGCCCACAAGGCAGACATGCAGAATGATCAGAAAGGCCAGCGTGCCGATCGCCGCCGATCCGGTCGAAAGCCGCGCCACCACTGCGCCACTCGCCATGCCGACACCGATCCCGACCAATGCCGCCACCGCAAGTGCTGCCAGAAGCCCCAGTTCATGCCCCTGAAGCCAGGCGGGCAGGTTGGGTAGCGCGGTTTTCTGCACCGCCGCGGGCATTGTCATGAGCGCGGCGGCATAGGCGCCCAGCCCCATGAAAGCGGAATGGCCGAAAGAGGTGATGCCGGAATTGCCACTGAAGACCGCTAGCGCCAGGACCGCGGCGGCCTGCAACAGCATCAACGTCGCGATATTGTCGCCCCCTGCCCCCATGAGCGCGCGCACAAGAAGCGCCGCAAGCGCAAGTGCTGCCGACAGCAGCCCCGCGCTCAGCCACGCAGTCCTCGGCAAGGCAAACCAAAGGCGCATCCGACACTCGCTTGTTGTTCACCCGAGCATTCTGCCGTGCTTCGCCTGCTGTCAAGAAAAAATTTCATGTTGAATAATTCATGCGATTATGTGTAATGAATGTTACATTGATGGAGTACCCATGAGCGATTCCGCGCCGCACGGACCAACAGCGCACGAAACTGTTCGAGACCGCCTTCTGGGCGCGGCAACGGGTTTCTCGAATGCGGAACTCAAGGTGATCCGTGTCCTGCTCGCCAACTATCCGGCCGCGGGCCTTACGACGGTCTCGCGGCTGGCGCGCGAGGCAGGCGTCAGCGATCCTACAGTGATCCGGCTGGCAAACCGTCTGGGCTTTGAAGGCTATGCAGAGATGCAGGCCACCCTGATCGCCGAGGTCGAGCTGCACATGCGCTCCCCCCTCACGCTTCCGCCGCAGGCCCCGGCCGAGGGCGCAAATGTCTATCAGGACTTCTTGCGCGAAACCGTCGGTCGCTGCGAGGAGGTCGCGCGCAGCACGGCAACGGCCGATTTCGAACGAATTGTCGCGCTTCTCTCCGACCCGAAGCTGCGTGTCCTTTGCCTTGGGGGAAGGTTTTCGCGCTTCGTCGCGGGCATACTTCAGCGCTGCCTTCACCACCTGCGCCCCGGCACCGAGCATCTGGACGGCTCGGGCGCGGATATTTCCGACCGATTGGCGGACATTGACAGGCGGCACCTCCTGGTTCTCTTTGACTACCGTCGCTATCAGAATGACACTGTCGGCTTCGCCCGTCAGGCGAGGGCGCGCGGCGCGCAGATCGCGCTTTTCACCGATGTCTGGCGTTCGCCCGTCGCCGATTTTGCCGATGCTGTCCTCACGGCACCAACGGAAACCGCCTCGCCATTCGATACGCTCGTGACGCCACTTCTGCAGGTCGAGGCAGTCGTCGCGGGCGTCGCGGAACGGCTTGCGCCGGACTGGCGCGATCGGGTCCGGGCGATGGAAGCGATCCGTCACGAAAACCACATCACCATCGAAACCGGTCAGGGCTCGCCCGATCCCGGTGCAGGAGGCGCTGCATGAAGAATCCACGTGAAACGAGTTTCCGAGCGGGAGAAAGCGCGCTGCTCTTCGTGGACATGCAGAAGATCTTCTGCACGCCCAGCCTCGACCCCGCTCACCCTGAATTCGGACCCGACCACTACTATCACCGGCGCCTGCGCGATACGGTGATCCCGAACCAGTCGCGCCTTCTCGCCCGGGCGCGTGCCACCGGCATCCAGGTGATGCATACGATCATCGAAGCGCTGACCGAGGATTGCCGTGATGTCTCGCTCGATCACCGCCTGTCCAACCTGATGATCCCGAAAGGCCATCCGATGGCCGGGCCGATCGACGAACTGGCGCCCATCGCCAACGAGATCGTCCTGCCGAAAACATCCTCCGGCGTCTTCAACTCGACCAACATAGATTATGTGTTGCGCAATCTCGGGGTCAGGACGCTGATCGTCGCCGGGGTCGTCACCGATCAATGCGTCGACATGGCCGTCCGGGACGCGGCCGACCGGGGCTATCTGGTCGCCGTGCCCGGAGACGCCTGCGCGACCTACACGCAGGAGCGCCACGACGGCGCGCTCCGGGCCTATGGCGGCTACTGCTGGGTTACAGAGACTGACACGGTCCTGACGCGGATGGAGGCGAGATGACCGAGCTTCTGACCTTCGTCACAACAGATTATGCGGGGATCACCCGCGGCAGGTCCATTCCCGCCGCGAGTTTCACGCCTGGGCGGCCAAAGTCGGTGGGCTGGGTGCCCGCCAATATGTCACTGACCCCCTTCGACCAGATCGCCGACCACAATCCCTGGGGTTCCTCGGGTGACTTGCGGCTTCTGGGGGACGAGGCGGCCCGCTACCGCGTCACCCTGCCCGGCGCGGCAACGCCCACCGACATGATGATGAGCGACATCGTCGAGCTTGACGGAACGCCCTGGCCGCTTTGCCCTCGTACGTTCCTGCGTACCGCTCTTGACGAGCTGAAATCGCTGACCGGGCTGACGCTGCAGGTCAGTTTCGAGCACGAATTCCAATTGTTCGGCACGGGATGGGCACAAGCCCCGGCCTTCTCGCTCCGCGCGCTGCGCCAAGCTGATCCGTTCGGACCGGACCTGATGGCGGCCCTCGATGCGCTCGGGATGAAGCCGGAAGTGTTCATCGCGGAATATGGCCGCGATCAGTTCGAAGTGACGATGGCGCCGACCGAAGGCGTTACCGCCGCCGACCGCGCTGTCGTTTTACGTGAAGTCACGCGGGAACTGGCTTCTCTGCGAGGCTGGCAGGCGAGTTTTGCGCCGAAGACCGCCGTCGAGGGTGTGGGAAATGGCGTCCATATCCATTTCTCATTCGCCGATGCGAAGGGCACGAATGCGACCTTCGACCCTACGCGTCCCGGGCGCGTTTCCGCCACCGCCGGTGCCTTCGCCGCTGGGGTGATCCGCCATCTGCCCGCTCTTGTCGCCTTCACGGCACCAAGCCCGATTTCCTACCTGCGGCTGAAGCCGCACAATTGGTCATCAAGCTACACCTGGTTCGGCGACCGCGACCGCGAGGCGAGCCTCAGGATCTGCCCGGTCACGACAGTGGGTGGCGCCGACCCGGCCCGCGCCTACAACCTCGAATACCGGGCGGCGGACGCCTGCGCCTGCCCGCACCTGGCGCTTGCTGTCATCGTTCGCGCCGGGATAGAGGGGCTGAAGCGCCGCCTGCCCGACCCGCCGCTCTTTTCCGGCGATCCGGAATTGCTGCCACCTGCCGAAAGGGCCGCACTCGGCCTGGAAAGGCTTCCGCTTTCCTTGGAAGCGGCGCTTGAGCGGTTCCTGGGCGATCCGGTGGCGATGGGATGGTTCACGCCGCTGGCGTCTGAGACCTATGTTGGAATGAAGCGGACCGAGATCGCGCTCGCGGGCCACGCGATCGACGACGATCTTTGTCGCCGCTACGCAGGCATCTACTGATGACCGAGAAGCGCGCCGCGGTCGAGGTCGTCAACCCTGCGGGAAACGCCGCCTATGTCCTTCTGTGCGAACATGCATCGAACTGGTTACCGCCCGAATACGAGGGCCTCGGGCTTGGCCCTGCCGATCTTGAGCGGCACATCGCTTGGGATATCGGCGCAGCTGCCGTCGCCGCGATCCTTTCGACGAAACTGGACGCGCCGCTGGTATTGGGTGGCGCTTCGCGACTGCTGATCGACCTCAACCGCCCGCTGTCCAGCCCGACCTCAATCCCCGAGCGGAGCGAGGCGACCGACATTCCCGGCAATCTGAGCCTTGGCGACGAGGAGCGGCAGCGGCGCGTCGACCGGTGGTTCCATCCGTTTCAGGAGGCAGTCGGGGCAGTGCTCGACGAAAGGCAGCGCGCGCGCAAGCCGACGCGCATCGTCGCCATCCATTCCTTCACGCCGGTCTTCCTTGGCGTCGCAAGGCCATGGCGGGCGGGCATCCTCTATCGCCACGCCTCGGACTTCGCCTCGGCGCTGGTCGATGCCCTCGGCGGCGCGGCGGCGGGCATAGCACATAACGAACCTTACCGGATCGAGGACGGCGGCGACTATACAGTGCCGGTGCATGGCGAGGCGCGCGGCCTGGACGCCGTTCTGGTCGAAATCCGCCATGACCTGATTGCCGCCCCCGACGGTCAGGTCGAATGGGCCGAAGCGCTGGCGCGCGCGCTGAACGTCATCTGAGCTGCCTCGGCCGGAAAAGCAAAACCCGCCCGGAATACCGGGCGGGTCTTTTCATTCTAGGGATCGTCAGCGGTAGGGATAGCCCGCCTTTTCCATGTTCGAGGCATATTTCTTGAACGCCTCGACCACCTTGCCCGCGCGCGGGCTGGAGGCCGCGACCTCGTCCCAGAAGCCTTCGGAATCCTTGACGACCTGTGCCCATTCCTCGTCGGGAAGCTGGGTCAGTTCCATCTTCTCGCCCTCGACGCGGAGCTTGGCTTCGCCGCCCCAGTACCAGCCGAGGCGGTAGTAGTGCGACTGGTCGATCGAGATGCGGAACAGTTCCTGCAGATGCGGCGGCACCTTCTGCCAGCTGGCAGTGTTGGTGAAGTAGCTGCCGAACCAGGCGCCGGTGACGGCGTTGTTGAGTGCATATTTACACACATCGGCCCAGCCGACCTCGTAGGCCTCGGTGAAGCCGCACCAGGCGACGCCGTCGATCTCGCCGGTCTGCATGGCGACCTCGACATTGTCCCACGGGATCGTCACCGGGATGAGGCCGTATTTCGCGAGGAACTTGCCCGCCGTCGGCACGCCGAAGACGCGCAGGCCGTTCATGTCGGCAAGGCTGCGGATCGGCTTGTCGACGGTGAAGATATGAAGCGGGTCCCAGGAACCGGTCGAGAGCCAGGTGACATTCTCGACTTCGGAATAGGCTTCTTCCCAGATTTCCTTCAGCCCGTAATAGCGGAAGAGCGCCGTCACATCGAGCGGGTAGCGGGTGGCGAAGGGGAAGTAGCCGCCGAAGACCGCGATATCGACCGGAGAGGCCATCGTCGCCTCGTCCGACTGGACCGCGTCAAGTGCGCCCGACTGAAGCGCGCGGAAGAGGTCCGCGGTCGGCACGAGCTGGTCGGCGTAGTAAAGCTCGATCTCCATTTCGCCGTTTGCGGCGGCATTGAAGGCTTCGATCTGCGGCTTGATCACGTGGGCGCCGAGGGGGGCGCCGGAATAGGTCTGAAGGCGCCATTTGATCGGGCCGGACTGGGCGTTCACGTAAGGTGCGGCGAGGGTGGAGCCCGCGAGCGCAGTCCCGGCGGCCAGCCCCGACCGTTTCAGGAAGTTCCGGCGGCTCGACAGGATCGCTTCCGACGGGGTTTGAGGTTTGATCTTATCTGTCATCTTTCACTCCTTGTTGCGATGGTGGCCTCTTGGCGGGCCTTGGGTTTGGGTCAGCCTCTGACGTTCATATGTTCGGGCAGCCAGAGTGCCAGTTGCGGCCAGATCATCAGCATGATGATGGTCAGGACCATCATGGCGACGAAGGGCCAGATCGATCGGTAGATATCGACGAGCGTGATTTCCTTCGGCGCGAGCGATCGCATGAGGAAGAGGTTATAGCCGAAGGGCGGCGTGATATAGGCGATCTGGCAGGTGATCGTGTAAAGGACGCCGAACCAGATCAGCTGGTTGTCGAAGCCGAGATCCAGCACCTTTACGAGCGGGATATAGAGCGGCGCCACGATCACGAGCATCGCGGTATCGTCGAGGAACATGCCCATCACGACAAAGCTGAGCTGCATCATGATGATGACGGCCCAGGGCGAGAGATCCCACTGGTTGATGAAGAGGTTCTCGACCGCCTTCACCGCGCCGATCCCGTCGAAGACGGCACCGAAGGCGAGGGCCGCGAGGATCAGCCACAGGAACATGCACGACACCGAGAGCGTCTTCATCGCCGTGTCGCGCAGAAGCTTCCAGCTCATCCGACCCTTGAGGATCGCGGCGGCGGTCGAGGAGAAGGCGCCGACGGCCGAGCTTTCGACAAGGCTCGTGTAGCCCGAGACGAAGAGGCCGGTCATCAGGAAGAAGATCACGAAGGGCACGATGCCTGCGCGCGCGAGCGCGAGCTTCTCGCGAAGCGGCATGTTCAGCTCCTCATCGTCCACGACGGGCGCAAGCTTTGGATTGAGGCGGGCGCGGATCAGGACGTAGATGACGAACATGGCGGCCATGATCAGCCCAGGGACGAGGCCCGCGAACCAGAGCTTCGACACCGGCTGGCGCGCGATCATCCCGTAAAGGACGAGAACCACCGACGGCGGGATAAGGATGCCAAGCGATGAGCCGCCCTGCACCACGCCCGAAATCAGCACCTTGTCATAGCCGCGCCTCAGCATCTCGGGCAGCGCGATCGTCGCGCCAATCGCCATGCCGGCTACCGAAAGCCCGTTCATCGCCGAAATGATGACCATGAGGAAGATCGTGCCGACGGCAAGGCCGCCCCGCACACGCCCGAACCAGACATGCAGCATCCGGTAAAGGTCTTCGGCGATCCCAGCCTCGGACAGGATGTAGCCCATGTAGATGAACATGGGCAGCGTGAGCATCGGGAACCAGTTGAAGAGCTTGAAGACCTGGTTGAACGGCAGATCGGCCGCGCCGGGCCCGTAGAGAAGCAGCGCAGCGCCCGAGGCGACAAAACCGATGGCGGCAAACACCCGCTGGCCGGACACCAGCAGCAGCACCATCGAGGCGAACATCAGAAGGGCAATCGTTTCGTAGCTCATTCAATCTTCTCCCCGCGGAGGGTCGCGACATGTTTGAAGACAAGCGCAACCGCCTGCAGGAGCATGAGGACAAGGCACACCACCATGAGCGCCTTGATCGGGATGACCGAGGGGTTCCACATCGAGAACCGCCGCTCGCCGGTCGCGATGGCATATTGCAGGCTGGAGATGGAGCCCCAGAGCATCACGCCAAGGAAGAAGATCAGACAGCCCACCGTCACGAGGTCGATCTTGGCCTTGCCGCGTTCCGACAGGTGCGAATACCACAGGTCCATCCGCACATGATCTTCGTTCTTCAGCGTAATGGGCCCGCCAAGAAAGTAGTAAGCCGTCAGCGTGAACTGGGTCATCTCGATCGCCCAGGAGACGGGCATTTTGATGACGTTGCGGGTGAAGGCGTCGAAGATAAGCACCGCGCCCATATAGAAGATCAGCGATGCGGCGGCATAACCGACATAGTCGGAAACCCGGTCCGTCACCCGAACGTAGGTTCTAATCGCTCCCCACACGTCACATTCCCTGTTGTTGTTTCTTATCGTTCGTTTCCGCACCAGACCTGGACGCCCACCTCGGCCAGAAGCTCGCGGTGGGTCCAGCCCAGGGCCTCATCACTGATCAAAGCACCGATGTTCGTACATTTGCAGACAGAAAATGCCGCGCGGCGCCCGAATTTGCTGCTGTCGGCCAGAATGATCACGTTGCGCGCATTCTCGATCATCGCGCGGGCAACCTGCGCTTCCTCGAAGCTCGCGTCGGTCACGCCGAACTCAGGATCGACCGCCGCAACCGTCAGAACCGCATGGTCCGCCTGAAAGGCGGCAATCTGGGCAATCGCAAGCGGGCCGGTCGTTTCGGCATTATCCTCGTGATAGCGCCCGCCGAGCAGATAGATCGCCGCGTCCGAGCCGAACTGGCACAGCCGGTCGGCGAGACGGGCGGAATTGGTGATGATCGTCAGGCCCGGAATGCGCGCCAGCCGGTCGGCGGCGGCGAGTGTCGTGGAACCGGTGTCGATGAACAAAGTTTCACCGGGCTGGATGATCCCTGCAAGTGTCTCGGCGATTGCCGTCTTGGCATCGGATTCGCGCCCGAGCCGCTCGGCAAAGCTGCCCTCGCTCTGCAAACGCGCCACCCGGGCGCCGCCGTGGATCTTCTGGATCTTTCCGGTTTCGGCCAGCTGGGCGAGGTCGCGGCGGATCGTCTCGGTCGACAGGCCGAAATGCCCGGCAAGCGCATCGACCGACGCCTCGCCCTGGCGGCGGATCATCTCCGCGATCTTCAGCTGTCTTTGAATTGGCTTCATCGACCTTCCCCTGGGTGAAAGATGCGGGAGCCTGCCTCTTTGTCAACTCTATTTCAGAACATATGTGTAAGTCCACAAAACTTGGGCATTAATTCCAACATATTGACCACTCAGTCATTCCATGGAAAGAATGTTTCAGCCTGAAAGGGGGATGGCAGCGTTTGGCAGGGGCCCGGACATATGACGTGGCGGTGATCGGCGGCGGGGTCGTCGGCTGCGCGCTCGCGCGGCGCTTCACGCTCGACGGGGCGCGGGTCGTGCTCCTGGAAAAGGCCGCAGATGTTCTCGATGGCGCCTCCAAGGGCAACAGCGCGATTCTGCATACGGGCTTCGACGCGCCAGAGGGTTCGCTGGAACTGCAGTGCATCCGCGAGGGCTATGCGGAATATCTGGATATCCATGCCCGGCTGAACCTGCCGCTGATCCGATCGGGCGCGATGGTCCTCGCGTGGACGCCGGAGGAACTGGCTCAACTGCCCGATCTGATCGCGCAGGCACATCTGAACGGCATCACCGATGTCGAATCCCTGACGGCGGCCGATATCCTGCGGCAGGAACCTGCGCTCGCCGCGAACGTTCTGGGCGGCTTCCGGATCCCCGGCGAAAGCCTGATCGACCCATGGTCGGCGGCGCACGCCTATCTGCGGCAGGCGCTGGACAATGGCGCGATGCTCATCCGGCAGGCGGAGGTGCTAGGGGGGCGGCGCGTGGGTGATCTTTGGGAGATGGAAACCTCTGCCGGTACCGTCCACGCCGCGCTGGTGATCAATGCCGCGGGCCTCTGGGGCGACGAAGTTGACCGGCGCATGACCGGAGAAAGCTGGTTCGCAATCAAACCCCGCAAGGGCCAGTTCGTGGTCTATGACAAACCGGCGGCGGCGCTTGCGGGCCACATCCTGCTGCCGGTACCGAACAAGATAACCAAGGGCGTCGTCGTCTGCCGCACCGCCTTCGGCAACCTGCTCGTCGGCCCGACGGCCGAGGAACAGGAGGACCGTATCCATGCCACCATGGACCGCGCGGCGCTGGAGGCGCTGCGCAAACGCGGGGAGGAAATCCTGCCTGCCCTGCGCGATCACGAGATCACCGCCATCTATGCCGGTCTCCGCCCCGCCACCGAAGAAAAAGAATACCGCATCCGTGCCGACCGGGCCGAAGGCTACATCACGGTCGGCGGCATCCGCTCGACCGGGCTCTCGGCGGCGCTCGGCATCGCCGCCCATGTCGCGCGGCTTGCCGGGCGTGCAGACCAGCCGCTCGCCGGTCCGGTCTGGCCGCGCATGCCCGCGCTATCGGACGAAGCGCAGCGCGACTGGCGCGCACCCCGCAATGGCGGCGTCATCTGTCATTGCGAACGGGTGACACGGCGCGAGATCGAGGCGGCACTGTCCGGCCCGATGGCGGCGGGCAGCATGGGCGGGCTGAAGCGACGCACCCGCGTGACCATGGGTCGCTGTCAGGGCTTCTATTGCTCGGCCGAATTGGCGCGGCTGACCGAGGGTCGCCTGCCCGAGCCGATGCTCGCCGGGAACGCCCACGATGAGTGATCCGGACGAAACGGTCGATGTCGCCATCGTCGGCGGCGGCCCCGCCGGGCTGGCGGCAGCGACCGAATTGCGCCGCCATGGCGTGGCGCGCGTCCTCGTCCTTGAACGCGAGGCGGAGGCCGGTGGCATACCGCGCCACTGCGGCCATTACCCCTTCGGCATGCGTGAATTCCACCGGCTGTTGCGCGGACCGGATTATGCGGCCCGACTGGTCAGGCGCGCCGAAGCGGCCGGGGCGGTCATCCGCACTGGAACCACCGTGACTGGCCTCGGACCGGACGGGCGGCTTTCCGTTTGCGATGATCGCGGCACGGCAACGGTCACGGCGCGCGCGGTGCTTCTGGCGACCGGCGTCCGGGAAACCAGCCGCGCCGCCCGCCTGATCGGCGGCGAGAAGCCGGGCGGTATCCTGCCCACCGGCGCGCTGCAGGGGCTCGTCTACCTGAACCACCAGAAACCGTTCGACCGCCCCGTCATCATCGGATCGGAGCTTGTCGCCTTCTCGGCCCTTCTCACCTGCCGCCATGCCGGCATCCGCCCCGTCGCGATCATCGAGGCAGGCGACCGTGCCACCGCCCGCTGGCCCGTCCCGCTGCTCGCGCGCTTTCTCGGCATTCCTTTTCTTGCCAGAACGCGGCTAGAGGCCATTCACGGCACGCGACGGGTGGAAGGCATCGACTTAGCCGGGGCGACCGGCGAGCGCAGCCTTCAAGCAGATGGTGTGATCGTCACCGGCCAGTTCCGCCCAGAAGCGAGCCTCCTGCGCGAGGGTGGGCTCAGGATAGACCCGGCGACCGGCGGGCCCGAGGTCGATGGCTGGGGTCGTTTGTCCGACCCCGCCTATTTCGCCGCCGGGAACCTGTTGCGCGGTGTCGAGACGGCGGGGTGGAGCTGGGCCGAGGGCCGCCGCGCTGCTTCTGCCATCGCGGCGCACCTGAGGGGTGATCTGCCTGAGGGTGACCGGTCGGCGCCAATCGCTCTTGACCATGCCGCACTGAAGTTTGCGATGCCGCAGATCCTGCCGATGGCGCCGGCAGAGGGGCGGGGCCTCGCCCCGTTCCTGCAGATCAGGCTCGCGACCCCTGCCAGAGGCCGACTTTGCCTCTGGCAGGGAGACCGGATCATCGCCTACCGTCGGCTGAACCACCGGCCAGAGCAACGGATTCTGATGCCACTGCCAACCATCGACCCCAATGCACCGCCCCCGAGACTGACGATCGAACCCAGCTGATGCCCATCCTCGCCATCGACCAGGGAACCACCAGCACCCGCGCGCTCCTTCTGTCCGAGGACGGTGCGCTGACGCCGGTCGCGAGCATCGCGCATCGTCAATCCTACCCGCAGTCGGGCTGGGTCGAGCATGACGGCGAGGAACTGCTGGCCAATGTCGTGCAGTGCCTTGAGACATCGGACGGCGCCGCCCCGGTCGCGGGTCTCGACAATCAGGGCGAAAGCTGTCTGGCATGGGACGCCCGCGATGGCCGCCCCGTCGGCCCGGTCATCGTCTGGCAGGACGACCGGACCGCGAACGAGGTTGCCGCGCTCGAAGGACAGGGCGCCGGGCCGGAGGTCATGGCGCGCGCGGGCCTGCCCATGGATCCCTATTTCTCCGCCTCGAAACTTGGCTGGATCGTCCGCGAAAACCCGGTGGCGGCCGAACTGGCGCGGCAGGGCCACCTGCGGCTTGGCACCACCGACGCCTTCTTCCGCGACCGGCTGACCGGTCGGTTCCAGACCGATATCGCCACCGCCTCGCGCACCTCGCTGCTCAACCTTGAGACAGGGGAGTGGGACCCCGAGCTCTGTCGCCTGTTCGGCGTGCCGCTCGATGCGCTTCCCTCGATCGGCCCGACAAGCGGCGCGCTTGGCACCCTGCCCGGGGGAAACGCCCTCTACGCTAGCATCGTTGATCAGCAAGCCGCCCTCTACGGCCACGGCTGCCGCGCCGCCGGCGAAACAAAGATCACCTTCGGCACCGGCGCCTTCGTGCAGTGCGTGACAGGCGCGCTCCTGCGCCCCGAAAAACCCGGGCCGCTACCCACCGTCGCCTGGCAGCGGGAAGGCGAGGCGCCAACCTATGCGCTCGACGGCGGGGTCTATGCGGCGGCGGCGGCGGTGAACTGGGCGCGCGGGCTTGGCCTCTTCTCCACTTACGACGAGATCAATCAATTCGCCGCCACCCCCGCAATCGACCGGGGGCTCGCCTTCATTCCAGCCCTCGCAGGCCTTGGCTGCCCGCACTGGTCGCGGACCGCACGTGGGGCATGGCTAGGTATGGCACTGGACACGAGCCGCGCCGACCTGATGCAGGCGCTTCTGGAAGGGATCGCGCTCCGGACGGCGGAAGTGCTCGACGCCTTCGCGGCACTTCGGCCGCTCAAAGGCCCGATCTCGGTCGACGGTGGCCTGTCGCGCAATCGCTATTTCACCCGCTTTCTTGCCGATGCAACGGGCCAGAGCCTGCGCCTCTCGAACGAACCCGAACTGACCGCAAAGGGCATTGCGTTTATGGCAGCAGAGGCGGCGGGCATCGAGGTCACGCAGCAGTCGGGCGGCACAATGCTGGAGCCAGACCGGGATACACCCCGGGCGACCTGGCGAGAGCGGTTTGAAAGCGTCCGGCGGGCAATCGAGGCGGTGCGCCTCACCTGACCCTTGCGCCATCGGCTGAGGCAGCGCTCGTCGAAGCACTTCGTGCACTCCTCGCGAAACGCGCGCCCGACGCGTGCGCGAAGCGCTTCGAGGAGGCGCGCATCAGTTCAGGTCCTTCAGCAGCCGCCTGTGCCGGGCGACCTCGGCAATCACCGACCCAAAAGTCTCGAACCCGCGCCCCTGCAGCATCTGGACCATCTTCAGGAATACATCCGCCGTCGCGACAGAATCCCCAAGCGCCGTATGCCGGTCCTCCTCGGCGATGGAAACGCCCAGCCGATGCGAGAGCGCGTCGAGCGTATGGACCTCGTGCTGGCCCCAGAGCACTGCAGACAACAGCACCGTATCGAAGACCGGATGATCGAACGTCAGGCCCGTCGCGCCCTCGGTCCGGCGCAGGAATTCCATGTCGAATGGCGCATTGTGGGCAACGAGAACCGCGCCTTCGGCGAACCTGTGAAAACGCGAGACCGCCTCGGTAACGGACGGCGCATCCGCGACCATTGCGTCGGTAATGCCGTGGACAGCGGTTGAGGCAGGCGGGATCGGGCGGCCGGGATTGACCAGAAGGTCGAAGATCTCGCCCGCCACCCGCCTACCGTTGACGATGCGGATCGCAGCCAGTTGCACCATCTCGTCGCCTTCATGGGGCAGAAGGCCGGTCGTCTCGCTGTCGAACACCACATAGGTCAGATCATCAAGCCGTGCCTCACCGGCCGGGGCATTCCGCGCCCGGGTGAGAAGGTCGAAATCATAGGTCACCCGCCGCGCAACCGGGGCTGGCCGCGCCTCGGCCCGGCGCGCCGACAGGATCGGCAGGCAGAGCGATTGGCGCCCGTCCGCCATCGGCTCGGGCCAGATATCGGTCGCATGTGTGATAAGGACGCTGCGCCGCAGGGCCTGTGGATGGCCGGGGTCGAGCGGTCGGTCGAGCCAGCGCTCAAGCCGCCCCACCGGCACCGGATCACCGGACCAGCAGAGCCGAAGCACCGCGCCGCTCCCCTCTTCTGCAATCACGAGCCCGATCTCGGAGGCAATCGCGCCTGCGAGGAGCTCCTCGGTCAGGCCGGAGAGCAGCGCAATCAGATCGAACCCGTTGCAGCGCAGGAGAAGCGCTGCCGCCTCGCCCCCGACAGCCAGACCCGCGGCCTCGGCGCGGGCGCGCCAGCCGTCCATGAGGTCCGAAGCCCGAGTCATCGGCAGGATCCCGGTACCCCGGTCCACCCCCTCGTCCCGTGCATGGCCCGAAACCGTCGTCGAGAGCTTCGCCGCCTCGTCGCGCAGCGCGCCCATCAGGAGCGGCGCGGTTTCGTCCGCGATCACCGCCTCGGCCAAAGCGGAGAGGTTTGCCGAGGCGCGGCGCACCGCATCGATGAACGCCGCCTCGCGCGCCGCGTGATCTGCCTCGGCGGCCTGTTCCTGCGTGATATCGCGCAGGCTGAGCGCATAGGCGGGCGCGCCGCCCCCGCCTGGTGCCAACCGCATGCGGGCCGCCAGGACATGTGCACCCTCTCGCGTCACGCACAGAAGGTCCGACGCAATATCGCCGTCCCCTTCCGTCGCGAGTCTTTCATAGGCGTGCCGGATCGGACCGGCGCGCAGATAGTCGAAAAGCGTTCGGTCAAGGCCGGGTCCGGTGAAATCTGCGCCCAGATAGTCGGCCGCGGGCGTGTTGTAGAAGGCGATCTGATGGTCGGACGTGCAAAGGATCAGCCCGAACGGAATGTCCGACATCAGCGCCTCGAGCCGCGCCTTTTCGTCGGCGATGCGTGTCGTCTCGCGCGCCACCGTTTCCGCCAGCGCATTCCGCGCTTCCTCGAGACTGCGGGCGGCAGCAGCGGCGGCGGGCGCCAGATCGCCGAGGTGGCGCGCAATCGTCGCATCCAGTTCCTGACCGCCTTCGGCATGCGCGCGGGCGCGCAGCTCGCCCGACAGGCGGTCGATCGGCTTGGCGACATTCAGATCGAAGAGATACCAGATCCAGACCACCAGCCCGATGGTCAGAAAGACCGCGATCAGCGCGGACTGGACAAACCCGTCCCTCGCCTCGGTCAAGCCCAGGCGATGATAGCCCGCGACAGCGCCCAGTGTGATCGCAAACGCGGCCCCGACGCCGAGCAGGAGGAAGAACAGAAGCACCCGCGTGCGAAGCGACAGGCGCGCAAACATCTATTGCGCCTTGTCCAGCAGCCGGTGCATCTCGCTGCGCAGTTCCTTCAGCTCGAAGGGCTTGGCTATGAAGCCGTCGGCCCCGAGCGCCAGCCCCTTCCTTCGTTCCACTGCTGATCCGCGCGCGGTCATCATCAGGATGGGGATGTGTTTCAGTTCGGGATCAAGCCGAACCGCCTGACAAATTTCGTAGCCCGACATTTCGGGCAGCATCACGTCCAGAAGCACGAGGTCGGGATGGCTGGCGCGTATGCGCTCCATCGCCTCGGCACCATTCGAAATCCGCTCGGGTTCCAGCCCCTCGCGGCGGATCAGATAGTCGAGCGCGATTGCGATATTGTCCTCATCCTCGACCACGAGCACTCTTGGGATCTTTGCCTGAGCCGGTTGCGTCACGTCAGCCTCCCGACTGCGCGGCCCCGCAGGCCGCGTTCAGTACCGGGTCGTCAGCAGCGGGAACTGTCCAGTCCGCGCCGGACAATTCGCCTTCTGCCGTGACCTCTGCCCCCGCCATCAGCAGCGCATGACGGCCCCCATCGCAATCAAAGACCATGAGAGCGGCCTGCACCGGCCGCCAGCGACCGAAATCGTAGACCTGCGCCATGCGCAGCTCCGGCCGAACCGGATGCGCCGCCATCTCGCGGCGATCGAGCGCCACGAAATGCGTCGTCAGCGGGAAGAGATAGGTCCAGGGCCTGAGCGGCATAGCCCCGCTGTCTTGCCAGACCACCGTCACACCTTCGGGCAGGTCGGCGGTCGCGCGGCGGTACCAGTCGTATTCCGACCAGATGGTGAAGCCGATGAGCCCGACCCCGGCGGCGGCCGGTACGATCCATCTGGGCAAGCGCCCGCCGGACAGGCGACGGACCAGCATGGCAAACCCGGCAAAGGCGAAGGCGGCGGCAAGGGCGGCAATCAGTTCAAGGGCCATTCTTTTATCCCGGGGCGCCGCGGGCCTGGCCCACGGCGGATTGCATGGTGCGCACGACGACGAACGCGTCGCGCAGGTGGCTGCGGTCGAAATCCGCCAGTTCGTAGGGCGCGAGGAAATTGTCGGGCTTGGCCCCCGCCCGCACGAGGCGCAGCTGATGGACAAGCCGCATCTCGGCGATCAGGTCATAGGCGGCGATCAGGTCGCGCGCGCCCGAGGCAGAGATCACGCCTGCCGCCTCGGCCGCCTCGAGCCGGGCGCGGGTGTTGACCGCCTCGATCCGCCCGACCAGCGCATAGACGCGTGCGAGGTCGGTGACCGGCACGACGCCATTGTGCTTCATGTCGATCCGGTCCTTGTGCTCGCCCGAGCGGATGGTGGCGAAGCCTCTGAGCAGCCCCAGCGGCGGGGCATGTTTCAGGCTGTTGGCGACCATATGGGCGACGAAGATCGAGTTCTTCGCGGCCCTCTCAAGCGTCTCGCGCTGCAGATCGGCGAACAGCCCCAGCGCTCCCCCGATCGGGCGCAGGTCGAACATCACGCTCGCCAGCATTTGCGCCATCGGATCGGGCGTGGCGATCCAGCCGCGGAAATAGTCGCGCCAGATGGCGAGGCGCTGGCACCATTTCGGGTTGGTGGCCATCATGTCGCCCGGGCAATAGACATAGCCGCAGTCATTCAGCCCGTCCGAGACGATCCGGGCAAGCGCGGTGAAGTACGCCATATCCGCCTCGGTCGCGGCATCGTCGATCATCAGGCAATTGTCCTGATCGCTGACGCCGGTCTGTTCCTGCCGCCCCTGGCTGCCGCAGGCGAGCCAGAGATAGGGCACGGGCGGCGGCCCCAGCCGTTCCTCCGCCATGGCCAGAAGCCGACGCGTCACCGTATCAGCCACATCGGTGATGAGCCGTGTCGTGACCTCATGCGGTGTGTTTGCGCCGACAAGCTGCGCCAGAAGCTGCGGGATGCGCGCTGTCGCTGCCGCCATCTCGGCGACGGTCGCGGCCGCTGCCACGTCGCGGACGATCTGGCCGGAGCTGACCGCCTGAAAGCGCGTGAGGTCGGTCTGTGTGACCATGCCCACCAGCCGCCCGCCCTCGACCACCGGCAGATGGCCGATGCGGCGTTCATACATCAGATGCAGCACATCCGATCCGAGTGCTTCGGGCCCCAGCGACACCGGATCGCGGGTCATGACCGCCCCGACCGATGTCTCGCCCGGCAGACCTGCCGCCAGCACTCGACCGGTCATGTCGCGTGTCGTGAGGATCCCCACCAACCGCTCGCCCTCGACCACGCCGACCGAGGAGACGCCCGCATCCCGCATCCGCCGTGCCGCTTCCGCCACCGTGTCGCCGGGGTCGACCGTGACGGGCGCCTGGGCCATAAGGTCTGCCACCTTGCGGGTGGCGATCCCGGCGCTGCGCGGTTCGCCCGCGCGGGTACGGCCGAAGAAGCGCTCGAACGCGGGGCTGGTCGCCAGCAACCTGCGATATTCGGCAGGCGGCAGGATGAGGATTTCGCTTGATTCACTCGCCGCAGCAGAGGTCACTGCAAGCCCGTCGCGCGCCAGGCCGCGCTCGCCGAAGGAATTGCGCGGGCCAAGCAGCGATATGGTCTGACCGAGGCTGTCCTTCACCTCGACCGCGCCCTCGCGGATCAGGTAAAGCCCCTCAAGCGGCTGACCGACCTCGTAGATCGTCGCGCCCTTCTCGAAGGTTCTGCGGCTGAAGGAACCGGCGACCCGCGCCAGCTCGTCCCGCGGCAGACTGTCGTAGGGGTGGACGGAGTCCAGAAAGCTTGTAACCGTCTCCAGCCCTTGGTTCATGTGGCCTGTCCGTCAAAAGGAAACGCCCCCGACCATCGGCCGGGGGCGAAAGTTTCATCAGTGGGCCTGAGCCGCGCCCGCCCCTTTCGGGATGCGGATAGACTCGACCAGATCCACGACCTCCTGCGGCGGCGCCTTCGTCATGCCCGTCACCACATAGGCGACGAGGAAGTTCACCAGCGCTCCGACCGTCCCGATCGACAAGGGCGAGATACCGAAGAAGTAGTTCGCCGCGGTGTTTTCGTAGACGTTCGTACCGGGGATGAAGAACCAGCCGAGGTAGAGGAAGATGTAGACTGAGGTGAAGGCCAGACCGGCCAGCATGCCCCAGATCGCCCCTTCCTTGTTGATGCGGGTCGAGAAGATCCCCATCATCAGCGCCGGGAAGATTGTCGCGGCGGCCAGACCGAAGGCCAGCGCCACCACCTGCGCGGCAAAGCCGGGCGGGTTGAGGCCGAGCCAGGTCGCAACTGCGATGGCGACACCCATCGAGATACGCGCGGCCAGGAGTTCACCCTTTTCCGAGATCTGCGGGTTCAGCGAACCCTTGATCAGGTCATGGCTGATCGCCGACGAGATCGCCAGCAGAAGACCCGCGGCGGTCGACAGAGCGGCCGCAAGGCCACCGGCGGCGACGAGCGCGATCACCCAGCCCGGAAGCTTGGCGATCTCTGGGTTGGCAAGGACCATGATGTCATTGTCGATCTTGGTCACTTCGTTACCGACGAGACCGAGTTCGGCAAGCGACTTGCCGCCAAGCTTGGCTTCGGCCAGTGCTGCGTCGACCGCAGCCTTGGCTTCCGCGACCTTGGCTTCCAGCGCCGACTTGTCGGCTTCGGTCGAATCCGCCAGCGCCTTCGAGGCATCCGCAAGCGCCTTGTTCGCGGCTGTCACGGCCTTCGGTTCGTTGAAATACTGGATCTTGCCGTCACCGTTGAGATCGCTGAAATCAAGCAGCTTCGTCGCCTTCCAGGTGTTGATCCAGGCCAGTTCCGGCTTGCTGTCGATGTCGGCAATCGCGATTGCGTCACCGTCAAGGGCATTGCCGGTCACCGCGTTCGGCCAGAAGGTCGTGGTCAGGTTCAGCCGCGCCATCGAGCCGACCGCCGGAGCGACGGTATAGAGAAGCGCGATGAACACCAGCGCCCAGCCCGCGGACGAACGCGCGTCCGAGACCTTGGGAACGGTGAAGAAGCGGATGATGACGTGCGGCAGGCCGGCGGTACCGATCATGAGCGACATGGTGAAAAGAACCATGTTGAACATGTTCGACGTGTCGGCCGTATAGGCGGTGAAGCCCAGTTCCGTCACGACCTGGTCCAGCTTCTCAAGCATCGCCACTTCGCCGCCCTGCGGTGCATAGCCACCGATCAGGCCAAGCTGGGGCAGGAAGTTGCCGGTCAGTTGCAGCGAGATGAAGATCGCCGGGATGGTGTAGGCGATGATCAGCACGACATACTGGGCGACCTGCGTGTAGGTGATGCCCTTCATGCCGCCCAGAACCGCGTAGGCGAAGACGATCGCCGCACCGATATAAAGGCCGGTGTCGGTCGACACTTCAAGGAAGCGCGAGAAGGTCACGCCGACGCCGCGCATCTGGCCGATAACATAGGTGACCGAGATGACGATGAGGCAGATGACCGCGACAAGCCGGGCAGTGCCGGAGTAGAAGCGGTCACCGATGAACTCGGGTACCGTGAACTTGCCGAACTTGCGCAGATAGGGCGCAAGCAGAAGGGCAAGCAGCACATAGCCGCCCGTCCAGCCCATCAGGAAGGCCGACTGCTGGTAGCCGCCCGCAGGCGACAGGGCGATGATGCCCGCCATCGAGATGAACGAGGCCGCCGACATCCAGTCAGCGCCCGTGGCCATGCCGTTCATAACCGGATGAACGCCGCGACCGGCTGCATAGAATTCTGCGGTCGAGCCCGCGCGGGCCCAGATCGCGATCCCGATGTAGAGGGCGAAAGTCATGCCCACCACGATCAGGTTGAGGGTAAACTGATCCATCTGTCCCTGTCCCCTTACTCGTCTACGCCATATTCTTTATCGAGCTTGTTCATCTTCGCTGCGTAAGCAAAGATCAGCACGAGAAAGACGTAGATCGATCCGTTCTGGGCGAACCAGAAGCCAAGATCGGCACCGCCGATGTGAATGCCCGATAGTGCCGGGCGAAGAATGATGCCAAGCCCGAACGAACAGAAGAACCAGATCGCAAGCGAGATCAGGATCACCCGGACGTTCGCAGCCCAGTAGGCGTTGGACGTCGATTTGTCCGCCATGTCTGCTACTCCCTTTGTTGTCATTGCCGACCGGCGCCCCTCCTCCCGGGGCGCTGGCCCCTCCTCAGTCTGACACGCGGCTTACGATGGTGCGGAGCGCAGACCGGACCTCGGCGATGGAAGCCATCGCATCGACCCGGTCTTGCACGCCCTTGCCTTCGTAATAGGCGATCAGCGGTGCCGTCTGGGCGTGATAGGCCTTCAGCCTTTCGCGCACCGTCTCGGCCTTGTCGTCGGCGCGGCGCTTGAACGCCGTGCCGCCGCATTTGTCACAAGCCCCTGCCCGGGCGGGTTGCTTGTGGGTATCGTGATAACCTTCGCCGCATTCCGCGCAGGTGAAGCGCCCGGCGATGCGGTCGACCATGGCCTCATCCTCGACTTCGAGGCTGATCGCCGTATCGACCTTCTGACCCCGTTCTGCGAGCAGACGGTCAAGCGCTTCTGCCTGCGCGGCGGTGCGCGGGAAGCCGTCGAGAATGACACCGGCAGAGACATCCTCAGCCGCCATCCGGTCGGCGAGAATGTCGAGCACGATCGCATCGGAAACGAGCCCGCCCGCCTCCATCACCGCCTTCGCGGCGAGCCCTGCGTGCGTTCCCGCCGCCACTGCAGCGCGCAGAAGGTCGCCGGTCGACAGCTGGACCAGCCCGAAGGCCTCTTCCAGCATCCGCGCCTGCGTGCCCTTGCCCGCGCCCGGCGGCCCGAGAAGGATGATGACCGGTGGTCGGGTGATGACCTCGTCGCTCATCCCCTCAGCCCCGGTTCATGCGGTTGTTGATCAGATCCTCGACGACCGACGGATCGGCCAGCGTCGATATATCGCCAAGCGCGCCATAATCATTCTCGGCGATCTTTCTCAGGATCCGGCGCATGATCTTGCCCGAACGGGTCTTGGGCAGGCCGGGCGCCCACTGGATCAGGTCAGGGCTGGCGATCGGGCCGATCTCGGTCCGGACCCATTTCACCAGTTCCTTGCGCAGGTCTTCGGTGGCCTCGACACCCGTCATCAGCGTCACATAGGCATAGATGCCCTGACCCTTGATCTCGTGCGGGTACCCCACTACCGCCGCCTCGGCGACCTGAGCATGAGCGACCAGCGCGCTTTCGACCTCGGCCGTACCCATCCGGTGGCCCGAGACGTTGATCACGTCATCGACCCGGCCGGTGATCCAGTAATAGCCATCCTCATCCCGGCGGCAGCCGTCACCGGTGAAGTAGTAGCCCTTGTACTGCTGGAAATAGGTTTCCTGAAACCGCTGGTGATCGCCCCAGACAGTGCGCATCTGGCCCGGCCATGAATCGGCGATGCAGAGAACGCCGTCGACGCCGTTGCCTTCCTGAACCTTGCCGGTCTCGGCATTCAGAACTTCCGGCCGGATGCCGAAGAAGGGCAGTGTGGCCGATCCGGGCTTCGTCGGGATCGCGCCCGGCAGCGGCGTGATCAGATGCCCACCGGTTTCGGTCTGCCACCAGGTGTCGACGATCGGGCAGCGCCCCTTGCCCACATGTTTGTCATACCAGACCCAGGCTTCGGGGTTGATCGGCTCGCCCACCGTGCCCAGAAGGCGCAGGCTGGACAGATCGTGCTTTTCCACCCATTCCGGTCCCTGCCCCATCAGCGCGCGGATCGCGGTCGGCGCGGTGTAGAACTGGGTGACCTTGTGCTTGGCGCAGACCTCCCAGAAGCGGCCCGCGTCGGGCCAGGTGGGCACGCCTTCGAACATCAGCGTGGTGGCACCGTTCGCCAGCGGACCATAGACGATATAGCTGTGCCCGGTGACCCAGCCCACGTCCGCTGTGCACCAGTAGACGTCGCCCTCGTGATAATCGAATGTCAGCTCATGCGTCATCGCCGCATAGACGAGATAGCCGCCCGACGTATGGACGACGCCCTTCGGCTTGCCGGTCGAGCCGGAGGTATAAAGGATGAAGAGCGGGTCTTCCGCATCCATTGCCTCTGCGGGGCAATCGGGGCTGGCCTTGGCCATTTCCGCCAGCACATCCACATCGCGGCCCTCGACCCAGGTGGTCTGGTCGCCGGTATGCTTGACCACAAGGCATTTCACTTTGTCCGAACAATGCAAAAGCGCCGCATCGGCATTGGCCTTCAAGGGCGTCCTGCGCCCCCCGCGCGGGGCGGTATCAGACGTGATCACCACCTTCGCCTCGCAATCATTCACCCGGTTCGCGAGCGCATCGGGGGAAAAGCCGCCGAACACCACCGAATGGATCGCGCCGATCCGGGCAGAGGCGAGCATCGCGTAAGCCGCTTCGGGGATCATCGGCATGTAGATGATCACCCGGTCGCCGCGCTTCACGCCTTGCGCCTTCAGCACATTCGCCATGCGGCCGACCTTGTTGGCCAGCTCGGCATAGGTGATGTGGCGGGCGGGCTCCTTGGGATCATCCGGCTCCCAGATGATCGCTGTCTGGCTGCCACGCTTGGCGAGGTGGCGGTCGATGCAGTTGGCGGCCACGTTCAACTGGCCATCCTCGAACCATTTGATCGAGACCTGGCCAAAGGTGAAATCGGTGTTCTTCACCTTGCTATAGGGCTTGACCCAGTCGAGCCGCTTGCCGACCTCGCCCCAGAACGCGGCAGGGTCACTGACCGAAGCGCGATACATGTCATCGTACTTGGCGCGGTCGATGTGGGCGCGCGCGACGAATGCCTCCGGCGCAGGGTGAAGGTGCTGGGCAGAACCCGTCTCGGACATGCTTTCCTCCTCATCGGCGGGCCGGCCGGACCCGCATTTCCCCCGGGGCGCTGCGGGAAGGGGCAGCGCCAGTTGATGAAGAGCATAGCGCAATATTAATTACTTTGTAACCCACTTTAACAAAAGGATTTTTTTGTAAATTTGTTCACACAAAGACTGAAACTTCAGTTAACGCCTCCGACCACAGGCCCATTTCGGCAAATGTTTCAACAGGCTGACGGTTGACGCTGCGACAGGCTGGATCATCCGCTGCCCAGCCTGCGTGATCAGACAGGTCACAGAAACGAAGCCGGTCGCCGGTATTCTGGCGGCCGGTCGAATCACGCGGTTGTGAAGCCGTCAGGCGGCGCGCTTGCGCTCCAGCCGGGCGCGGATGCTTTCGACATCGGCGCGCGGGGTCGCGGCGAAAAGCGTGCGAGTATAGTCGTGCTGCGGGTTGGCGAAGACCTCTTCTCGCAGGCCGTATTCGACCACCTCACCCTTGAACATCACCATCACCGTGTCGGCGATATACTTCACGACCGACAGATCGTGGCTGATGAAGACGTAAGTCAGGCCGAACTCGTCCTGCAGATCGGCCAGAAGGTTCAGCACTTGCGCCTGAACCGACAGGTCGAGCGCCGAGACCGGTTCGTCCAGCACCAGGATCTTCGGGCGCACCATCAGCGCGCGCGCAATTGCCAGGCGCTGGCGCTGACCGCCAGAGAACATATGCGGATATCGGTTGAAATGCTCGCGCTTCAAACCGACCTTGGCAAGCATCGCATGGGCTTCGGCCCGCCGTTCCTCGGCGGTGTGGTCGGTATTGAGGTAAAGCTGTTCCATCAGCATGTCGCCGACCTTCTGGCGCGGGTTGAGCGAGCCATAGGGGTTCTGGAACACGATCTGCACCTTGCGTCGCAGATCGCGCGGCGGGCTCGCGCGGCTGACGTCAACCTCCTGGCCATCCATCTTCAACGATCCGCCCGAGGCCGGGTCGATCAGCGTGATGATCCGGGCGAGCGTCGACTTGCCGCAACCGCTCTCGCCGACGATGGCAAGCGTCTTGCCCGCCTCGACCGAAAAGCTGATGCCCTTCAGCGCCCGGACCGATTTCGCGCGGCCGAAAAGACCGCCGCCGCTGACATAATCGCGGGTCAGGTCCTTGGCTTCCAGCATAAGGCTCATTGCGCGATCTCCATCATCTCGCCAACCGTGGGCAGCCGGTCGCCCGTGGCGTTTTCCGGCAGCGCCGACAGAAGCGCCTTGGTATAGGGGTGCTGCGGTTTCTCGAAGAGGTCGAGCACACCCGCCTCCTCCATCTTCTTGCCGCGGTACTGAACGATGACGCGATCGGCGGTTTCGGCCACCACGCCCATGTCGTGCGTGATCATGATCAGCCCCATCCCGTGCTTTTCCTGCAAGCCCATGATCAGGTCGAGGATCTGCTTCTGGATCGTCACGTCGAGCGCGGTCGTCGGTTCGTCCGCGATCAGGAGCTTGGGATTGCAGGCAATCGCCATGGCGATCATCACCCGCTGGCACTGGCCGCCCGACATCTGGTGCGGGAAGGCCGACAGCCGTTCCTCGGGATTCGGGATGCCGACCTGGGTCAGAAGCTCGATCGAGCGCGCGCGCGCTTCCTTGCTCGACATGCCCAGATGTTCGCGCAGAGTCTCGGCCAGCTGGAAGCCAACGGTGAAGCAAGGGTTAAGGCTCGCAATCGGCTCCTGGAAGATCATCGAAATATCGCGACCAATGATCTTGCGGCGCTCTTTGGGCGACAGGCTCAAAAGGTCCTTGCCCGCGAATTTCATCACGTCGGCTGTCACCGTCGCGGTCGGTGGCAGAAGGCCCATGACCGCGAGCATGCCGACCGACTTGCCCGATCCGCTTTCACCGACGATAGCCAGAACCTCACGCTCACTCAGGGTCAGGTCGATCCCGTCCACCGCCTTGAAAGGCCCGGCGGCGGTATCGAAGCTGACCGAGAGATTGCGGATTTCAAGAAGAAGTCCCATGGATCAGCTCCGCTTCAGTTTGGGGTCGAGCGCGTCGCGCAAGCCATCACCCATGAGGTTGATCGCCAGAACCGTGATCAGGATGGCAAGCCCCGGGAACGTCACGACCCACCAGGCGGCCAGAATGAACTCCCGCGCTTCAGCGAGCATCGTGCCCCATTCCGGAGTCGGGCGCTGCGCCCCCATGCCGAGGAAGCCAAGGGCGGCGGCATCGAGAATCGCGCCCGAGAAGGAAAGCGTCGCCTGCACGATCAGCGGCGCGAGGCAATTGGGCAGGATGGTGCGGAACATCAGCCGCATTTTTCCAGCGCCCGCGACCCGCGAGGCCATCACATATTCGCGCGGCAGTTCCGCCATCACCGCGGCGCGCGTCAGGCGGGCGAAGTGAGGTTGCAGGACCAAAGCGATTGCGATCATCGCGTTCGTCAGCCCCGGCCCGAGGATCGCCACCAGCACCAGCGCCAGAAGCAGCGACGGGAAGGCAAGGATCACATCCATCACCCGCATGATCACCGTATCGACCCAGCCGCCGAAGAACCCGGCGACAAGACCGATCAGGATACCGCCAGAGAGCGCCACTACCACGACAACGCAGCCGATGAAGAGCGAATAGCGCGCGCCGAAGATCAGGCGCGACAGGATATCGCGGCCAACCGCGTCGGTACCAAGAAGAAAGCGCGCATCGCCCTTTTCCGCCCAGGCGGGCGGCATGAGCAGTGCGTCCCGCACCTGCTCAATCGGGTCGTGCGGTGCGATGAGCGGCGCGAAAAGCGCCACCAGAGCAAGTGCCACGAAGACCCAAAGCCCGATGACCGCGCCCTTGTTCACGCTGAAATAGTGCCAGAACTCGGACAGCTGAGCGCGCAGGCCCGTCGCTGCGACCGGTTCTATTTCGGTTGTTGTGCTTGTCATGATGTCACCGATGCCGGATGCGCGGGTTGATGAGCCCGTAAAGAAGATCAACGAGAAGGTTCACCGTCATCACCAGCGCGGCGATAATCAGAAGCCCGCCCTGCACCGACGGATAGTCCCGGCGCGAAATGCTATCGACCATGGCCTTGCCGATGCCGGGCCATGAAAAGATCGTCTCGGTCAGGATCGCGCCGCCCATCAACGTGCCGACCTGCAGGCCGATGGTGGTGATGACCGGAATGAGCGCGTTCCTGAGCGCATGAAGCCCCACGACACGCCAGGCCGACAGGCCCTTGGCGCGGGCGGTGCGGACGTAATCCTCGCCCAGAACCTCCAGCATCGCCGACCGAGCCTGCCGCGCGATCACCGCCATCGGGATCGTGGCCAGAACGATCGTCGGCAGGATCAGGTGCGACAAAGCCGAGGTGAAGGCGCCGTCCTGCCCAGAAAGGAGGCTGTCGATCGTCATGAAGCCGGTCACGGTCGGGAAATAGAACATGAGCGAGATGCGGCCCGAAACCGGGGTCCAGCCAAGGACACCCGAGAAGAAGATGATCAGAAGGAGGCCCCACCAGAAGATCGGCATCGAATAGCCGACGAGCGCGGAGGACATCGAAATCTGGTCGAACCACGATCCCCGCCGGATTGCGGCGAAGATGCCCAAGGGCAGACCCACCAGTGTCGCGACGAGGATGGCGCAAAGGCTCAACTCCAGCGTCGCCGGGAAAAGCGTGAAGAACTCTGTCAGCACCGGCTTTTTCGTCACCAGCGAGGTGCCGAAATCGCCCTGGAAAAGGCGACCGAGGAAATCGAGATACTGCTGCCAGATCGGCCGGTCGAAACCCAGCTGCGCCGACAGTTCGGCGTGGCGCTCGGCCGTCAGGCCGCGTTCGCCCGCCATCAGAAGGACCGGATCGCCGGGCAGCACGCGTACGAAACCGAAGGCGACGATGGTGATGCCAATGAAGGTCGGCACCAGATAGGCAAGCTTGCCCAAAACGAAGCGAAACATGGGGTCCCCCAGAATGAAAGCGCGCCGGAAGAACCGGCGCGCTTCATGTCAGTTGTTATTATTCAGCGATGTCGACACCGCGGAAGTCATGCGAGCCGAGCGGATCCATGACATAGCCCGAGACCTTCTTCGACATCGGCATGGTCACGGTCGAATGGCCGAGCGTCGCCCAGGGCGCCTCGCGCTTGAAGACGACCTGCGCTTCTTCATAAAGCTTGGTGCGCTCGCCAACATCGGCGGTGACCTTCGCCTTCTGGATCAGCCCGTCGAACTCTTCGTTGCACCACTGCGCGCGGTTCGAACCGCCATCGACAGCACCGGCACAGCCGAGCAGCACGCCCATGAAGTTGTCCGGGTCGCCATTGTCGCCGGTCCAGCCGAGGATGACCGCGCCGTCACGGTTCTTCTCGGTCGACTTCTTGAGGTACTCGCCCCATTCGTAGGACACGATCTCGACCTTCACGCCAACCGCAGCGAAGTCGGCCTGGATCAGTTCGGCCGCGCGCTGCGCGTTCGGCATGTAGGGGCGCTGCACCGGCATCGCCCAGACCTTCATCGACAGGTCCTTGACGCCGGCTTCTTCCAGCATCTTCTTCGCCGCTTCCGGGTCGTAACCATCATCGGCGACGCTGTCGTTGTAGGACCACATGGTCGGCGGGATCGGGTTCTTGGCCGGTTGGCCGGTGCCCTGATAGACGGCGTCCATCAGCGCCTGTTCGTTGATCGCCATGTTCAGCGCCTTGCGGACGCTTGCATTGTCGAAGGGCGCAACCGAGGTGTTGTAGGCGAGGTAGGCGACGTTCAGGCCAGCCTGTTCCATCACGTTCAGATCGGCATTGGCCTTCAGACCGGCGATATCGGCCGGGGCCGGATAGGGTGCCACGTGGCATTCACCCGCCTGCAGCTTCTGCATACGCACGGCCGCATCCGGCGTGATCGCGAAGATCAGATCGTCGATCGCCTGCTTGCCGCCCCAGTAGTCGGGGTTGGCCTTGTAGCGGATCACCGCGTCTTTCTGGTAGGCAACGAACTGGAAGGGCCCGGTGCCGATCGGCGCCTGGTTGAAGTCGGCCTGCTTGCCTTCGGCGGCGAGCTTGTCGGCATATTCCTTCGAGGTGATCGAAGCAAAGTCCATGGCGAGGTTCGCGAGGAACGGCGCCTCAGGACGGGTCAGGACGAACTTGACCGTCATGTCGTCGACCTTGACGACTTCCTTGATGACGACATTCATCTCCATGCCGCCGTAATACTCGTAGGTGATGCCTTCGATGTACGAGAAGTAGGGGTTGTCTTCCTTGCCCTGCCGCTCGAACGAGAAGACCACGTCGTCGGCGTTGAAGTCGCGCGACGGGGTGAAGTAGTCGGTCGAATGGAACTTGACGCCCGGGCGCAGCTTGAAGGTCACTTCCATGCCATCGGCCGAGGTTTCCCAGCTTTCGGCGAGACCGGGGATCACGTTGGTCGTGCCCTTTTCGAACTCGACGAGGCGGTTATAGAGCGGCTTGGCCGAAGCGTCGAAAGTGGTGCCGGCGGTGTAGGGTGCCGGGTCGAAGCCTTCAGGCGAACCTTCCGAGCAATAGACGAGCGTCTTCGCGGCCGCGGCTCCGCCGAGAAGGCCGGCCATGACCATGCCGGTTGCCAAACGGGTAAGAAGTTTCATTTCCCTGTTTCCTTTCAGGTTATGGTTGAACCCGGCCGGGCCTGGCCGGGGCATTGCCAGCCCTCGCGAGAGGGCCGGGAATTCCTATCCCCGGATCACCGGGGTGCGCGGCAGTTCGCTTAAGACCTCCGCGCCCTCGGGCCTGAGGAAGACGATCTCCTCAAGCCTAACGCCGAACCGGTCGGCCAGATAGACGCCCGGTTCGATCGAATAGACATTGCCGGGGCCAAGCGGACGCTCGGACGCGCCGCTGATGTAGGGTTCCTCATGCAGCTCGATCCCCAGCCCATGGCCGGTGCGGTGCAGGAAGTTCGGGCCATAGCCCGCTTCGGTGATGACACCCCGCGCCGCGCGGTCGATATCGCGGGCCGGAACGCCCGGCTTCGACGCCGCCAGCGCCGCCGCGACCGCGCCTTCGACGACCGAGACGACCTTCAGATAGTCCGGATCGGGCGCGCCAAACCAGCCCGACCGCGTCATGTCGGACGGATAACCCATATAGCGGCAGCCGGCGTCGATCAGGACGGCCATGTCGCGACGAAGCCGAGTTTCGCCCGTATGATGGTGGCAAAAGGCGCCGTTTGCTCCGAAACAAACCGAAATGAATTCGGTCTCTGCCCCTTCAGAGGCATAATGGGCCGCAATGACCTCGGCCACGTCTTTCTCGGTCATCCCCTCGCGCAGCGCGTCGAACCCGGCCATCACCGCCCGGTCGTTGATCAGGGCGCAGGCCTTCAGCGCGCGATATTCCGTCTCTTCCTTCTCGGACCGCAGCGCGCTGACAGTGCCATGGGTGAAGGTCCGGCGCGCGCCCGGCAGGGCATCAAGGACGCGCAGCGCGAAATCGGCGCGCATGCCTTCGTCCAGTGCTACATTCAGGTTCGCCGGATCGACGCCGGTCGCGGCGATTAGATCGCCGAGCGCCGAGGCCGGCCCCTCGTCGTCCCGCCAGGTGTGGAACGGCAGATCGGTATGCTGTCGCACGCTTGCAGCGTTCAGCACCGGCATCAACATGCCCGCATAGGCCTGGGAGATGAACAGCATCACCGGCCGCTCGTCGCCGTGCGGGTCAAGACCTGCAAGCCAGCGCAGATGGTTGGTTGGGCCGAGGACCGTCAGGTCGACGCCTTCTTCCTGCATTCTTTGCCTCAGTCGCGCAATCCGCGCGTCTGTCACGCTGGCCGCCATTTGTGCCGTCATTTTCAGGTCTTTCGTATCTTGTCTGTGCCGTTGTCCGGTGGCGAGAATGCCCCCGCGCCGGGCGTATGAAACAGGGTAAGCGTGCCCGACCAGAAGATCCGGGCCGGGTCGGCCCCGTCGTTGCGGTAGGAATGAGGGCTCGTTCCGCGATAATGCAGGCTGTCGCCGACGCCGAGCGTGAACTCGGTGCCATCGACGACCTGCACGATCTCGCCGTCCATCACATAGACGATTTCCTCGCCCTCGTGGCTGACCGTCTCAGACCGGAAGCCCGGCGGGACATGCATGAGGAAGGCCGACAGCTCGTTGCCGGGAAATTCCGCGCCGATCCGTTCATACTGGATCGACGAGCCGTTGATCGAGAACCGCATGCGGTTGGCCGCGCGCGTCACCGAATCGGCGGGACGCGGCGTCGCAATGAAATAGTCGACCCCTACGCCAAGCGCCTTGGCCACCTGCGCGAGCGTACCGAGCGTCGGCGTCGCATTGTCGCGCTCAAGCTGGCTGAGATAGCTGAAGGAAACGCCCGAACGCTCACCAAGCTGCTGCAGCGTCAGATGCAGCGCGCGACGGCGTTTCCGGATCAAGTGACCGATCTGGCCGACCGGCTTTTCACCCGCTTCAGGCATTGTCAGCAGTTCCTCCCCAGGGACCGGCTATTGGCTTACACTACAAAAAATTTTTCTCAACCCAAAAACTTTGTATCTACCCCAGGATGTCCACGATCTACTCAAATCGGGAGGTCGCGCGCCAACGCTGATGCCGGCCTGGGGCGCGTAGTCGGTGACGCCCACATTCAACGCCAGTGCGGCGCGGCACGAGTTGCGCAAGATTCTCACATGGTTCGGTCACGATCTCCACAAAAGCCCACATTTCCTGTTGACAGAGGCCGCCGCGCCGCGCGTTACTTTCGCTCAGCGCGCGGTCGCCGGGATGCGGCCAGAAGACGCTGCCAACAGATTTCAGGGAGTTCACAGATGACCGCCAGACCGACCTCACCGCGTGTCGCCCTGACGCGCCTGACGCTTGCCATGCTTCTCGGCTCTGCCGCCGCCGTCGGCGCACAGGAATCGACCGACCCGATCAAGCTGACCCTTCACGACTGGACCGGCCAGCTCATCACGACCGAGTTGATGGGCGAGGTGCTCAAGAAGGCGGGTTATAACATCGAATATGTCCAGGCCGACTATCTGGCCCAGTTCGCGGGGCTCGAAACCGGCGACCTGCATGTCGCGATGGAAATGTGGGAAACGACGGGGCGCGAGGCGATGGATGCCTCGACCGCTACAGGCAAGACCGAAGTCTTCGGCCCGACCGGCATGAAGGCCAAGGAGGAATGGTGGTATCCGTCCTACATGAAGGAAAAGTGCCCCGGCCTGCCGAACTGGGAAGCGCTGAAAGACCCGGCCTGCGCCGAAGCCTTCTCGACCGCCGAAACCGCGCCGAAAGGCCGGTACCTTGGCGGCCCGGTGACCTGGGGCGGGTTCGATGATGAACGGGTCGAGGCGCTCGATCTGCCGTTCGAGGTGATCCATGCGGGCACCGATGCCGCGCTCTTTGCCGAACTGGAAAGCGCCTATCAGCGCCAGGCGCCGATCATGCTGTGGATCTACGCCCCGCACTGGGCGCCCGCCAAGTATGAAGGCGAATGGGTCGAATTCCCGGAATATTCCGCCGACTGCTACAACGATCCCGCGGCCGGACTTAACCCCGACCTCGCCTATGATTGCGGCAAGCCGTTCGGCGATATCTGGAAGGTCGGCTGGGCAGGCCTTAAGGACAAATGGCCGGGCGCGCACAAGGCGATCACCGCCTTCACCATCGACAATGACGAGATGGGCGCGATGATCACCGAGGTCGATCTGAACGGCAAGACCGTCGAGGCGGTCGTTGCCGACTGGATGGGCGCGAACGAGGCGCGCTGGAAGGGCTGGATCGGCCAGTAACGCCGCTCCGCCTTCCCCCCCTTTGTCAACCAGATTGGGCGGCAGCCGCTGCCGCCCCCGTTCGAGATTTGCCCTGATGACCGCGCCCGCCACGCTGATCTGCCGCAATGTCTGGAAGCTGTTCGGCGCCGATGCTGAACGGCGCCTTGCCGCGCTCGGCCCCGCGCCGTCGCTTGAGGCGCTGCAGGGCGCGGGTCTCATCCCCGCGGTCAGGGACGCCACTATCGAAGTGCGGGCAGGCGAGATTTTCGTAATCATGGGGCTTTCCGGTTCGGGCAAGTCGACACTCGTCCGCTGCCTCTCGCGCCTGATCGAGCCGACGGCGGGCGAAATCCTTTTCAACGGCCGGAACCTGTTGACTGCCAGCGAAGCCGAGATGATCGAGATCCGCCGCCACAAGATGGGAATGGTCTTCCAGCATTTCGCCCTGCTGCCGCACCAGACAGTGCTTGAAAACGTCGCCTTTCCGCTGGCGGTCCAGGGCGTGGACCGCGCCAGGCGCGAGGCGCGGGCGCGCGAGATGATCGCGCTCGTCGGCCTGACGGGCCGCGAAAGCGCCCTGCCCCGCCAACTGTCCGGCGGCCAGCAGCAGCGCGTGGGCATTGCCCGCTCGCTCGCCGTTGAGCCGGAACTCTGGTTCCTCGACGAACCTTTCTCGGCACTCGACCCGCTCATCCGGCGCGAATTGCAGGGCGAATTCATGCGCCTGCAATCAGTCCTGAAGAAAAGCATCGTCTTCATCACTCACGATTTCGACGAGGCGATCCGGCTGGCCGACCGGATCGCAATCATGAAGGACGGCGCGATCGTCCAGTGCGGAACGCCCGAAGAAATCGTCATGAACCCGGCGACCGACTATGTGCGTGAGTTCACCCGCGCGGTGCCCAAGGCCAAGGCCGTGCGCGTGCGCACGGTAATGCAGCCGGGGGTGCCGGCCGATAGGAATGCCCCTTCCGTCGCCGCAACCGCGACGGTGGCCGAGGCCAGTGCAGCCTTCCTCGATGGCGCCGCCGAGATTGCGGTTTTGGGCGCGGACGGCACGGCTGTGGGTCGGCTCAGGCGCGAAGATGTGGTGCAGCTTCTGCTCGGGGGCAGCGAGGGATGAGCGCGGCCGAACTATCGTCCCGCACCACCGATCCCAGTGCAGGTGCGCGCTGGCTTTGGCCGCTGGCTTTGGTGCTTTTGGTCCTTCTCTGCCTTGTCGGCGCCGCCGCCCTGCCCTGGGCCTTCGACTATCCCAAGGGCCTGCGAATTCCCGCCCAGCGCTGGATCGGTGCCTTCGTCAAATGGCTGACGAATGAAGCCGCTGTGGGACCGATCCGCTTTTCCGACATCACCCGGTTCATCGCCGCCGTGATCGATGTGCCCTACCGCGCCGCGCTCAATCTTCTGTCTACCGGCTTCCTCAAAGGCGAGGGCAGCCAGGCGATCCAGCTTCTGCCACCGATCCCATGGCCCGCGGTCATCCTTCTTTTCGGCCTTATCGGCTATTGGGTGCGGGGTCGGGCGACGGCGCTGCTCGCGATGGGCTGCTTTCTGTTCATTGCGATCTTCGGCCAATGGCAAAGCGCGATGGTCACGCTTGCCTCGATCCTCGTGGCGGTGCCCATCGGCGTGATCGGCGGGCTTCTTCTTGGTATCGCGGCCTTTCGCCACCCCTGGCTCGACCGGGCGCTGAAACCTGTGCTCGACCTGATGCAGACCATGCCGGTCTTCGCCTATCTGGTGCCAATCCTCATCCTCTTCGGCTTCGGCCCGACTGCCGCCGTGGTCGCGACGCTGATCTACGCCATGCCGCCGATGACCAGACTGACGACCCTGTCGCTCAGGCGCGTGCCGTCCGAGATCGACGACCTCGGCCGCATGGTCGGCTGCACAAGAAGCCAGATGACCTGGCGGGTGCTGGTTCCCGCCGCACAGGACGCGCTGATGGTCGGTGTCAACCAGGTGATCATGTTGTCGCTCAACATGGTGATCATTGCCTCGATGATAGGTGCCGGGGGCCTCGGGTTTGACGTGCTTGCGGCGCTGCGCCGCCTCGACTTCGGTGCCGGGTTGGAGGCGGGCTTTGCCATCGTCGCGATGGCCGTGGCGCTTGACCGGCTGAGCCAGGCGGCTGCGGTGAGGCAACGCAGCATGCCTGCCCCGGGTCCGTGGCATCGCCGGCATCCTTATGTCGTTGCGGCGATCCTCATCGTCACAACAGGCTATGTCGCGGGTCATTTCCTGCCAGCCGTCCGGCACTACCCCGAGGCATGGGAGCTTTCGACCTCCGCCTTCTGGGCGGCAGCGGTCCAGTGGCTGAATGTCAATTTCTTCGACTATTTCGAAGCGATCAAGAATGCCGTCCTTCTCAACCTCCTCGTCCCGGTCAAACGACTGATGGTCGGGCTGCCCTGGGCGGGTGTCACCGCCTTTCTCGCCTTTGCGGGCTGGCGCGTGGGCGGCTGGCGGCTGGGGCTTCTGACCGGGGCGCTGTCCTTCCTCATCGCCGCCACCGGGCAGTGGGAAAAGGCGATGATCACGCTTTACCTTTGCGGCATCTCGACCGCGATCGCCATGGCGATCGGCGTGCCTGTGGGCATAGCGGTCGCGGCGCGCGACAGGCTGTGGCGGGCAGTGCAACTGATCATCGACACGCTGCAGACGCTGCCGTCCTTCGTCTATCTCATGCCCGTCGTCATGCTTTTCCGCGTCGGCGATTTCACCGCAATGATCGCTGTCATCGCCTATGCCGTCGTGCCCGCAATCCGCTATACCGTCCTAGGCCTCAGGGGCGTCGATCCCCGCCTGATCGAGGCGGGTCGGGCGATGGGCTGCACGCCGCGCCAGATCCTCTTCTCGATCCGCCTGCGCCTTGCCGCACCCGAGATATTGCTCGGCCTCAACCAGACGATCATGTTCGCGCTTTCGATGCTGGTGATCACCGCACTCGTCGGCACCCGCGACCTCGGGCAGGAGGTCTATATCGCCCTGACCAAGGCCGATCCGGGTCGCGGCCTCGTCGCGGGCCTCGCCGTCGCCTTCATAGCCATCATCACCGACCGCCTCATCAGTGCCGCCGCCGCCCGCACCCGCGAGCGGCTTGGCCTGACCACACACTGACACGCTTAGACAAGCCCCACCCGGGCAGAGACCAAGGACCAGACATGACGCTTCCCTCCCACGCCCAGATCGTCGTCATCGGCGGCGGCATCATCGGCGCATCGACTGCCTATCACCTCGCCCGAGACCACAAGGCCGATGTGGTGCTTTTGGAACAGGGCAAGCTCACCTCTGGCTCCACCTGGCATGCGGCGGGGCTGGTGGGGCAACTCCGGTCCTCGGCCTCGATCACAAGGGTGCTGAAATATTCGGTCGATCTTTACAAAGGGCTCGCCGCAGAGACCGGGCTTGAGACCGGCTGGAAGATGACCGGCTGCCTGCGCCTTGCGACGAACGAGGATCGCTGGACGGAATACAAGCGCCTTGCCACCACGGCGAAAAGCTTTGGAATGGAGATGCACCTGATCTCGCCCGATGAGGTCAAGCGGATGTGGCCGCTCATGGATGTGTCCGATCTGGTGGGGGCAAGCTGGCTGCCGACCGACGGGCAAGCCTCGCCGTCCGACATCACCCAGTCGCTTGCGAAGGGCGCACGGATGCATGGGGCGAAACTCCATGAGGGGGTCCGGGTCACAGGCTTCCGGATGGACGGTGCGCGGATCACCCATGTCGAGACTGACATAGGCGTCATTGCCTGCGAAAAAGTCGTCAATTGCGCAGGTCAGTGGGCGCGGCAGGTGGGCGCGATGGCGGGGATCAACGTGCCGCTGCAGGCGGTGCGCCACCAGTATATCGTGACCGAGAAAGTGCCGGGGCTTTCGGGCGATGCGCCGACGCTGCGCGACCCCGACCGGCGGACCTATTTCAAGGAAGAGGTCGGCGGGCTGGTGATGGGCGGATACGAGCCGAATCCCCAGCCGCTCGACACCGGCGATATCCCTAACGACTGGCAGTTCCATCTGTTCGAGGATGACTATGACCATTTCGAACAGCATCTGGTACAGGCCATCGCCCGGGTGCCCGCTTTGGAGCAGGTCGGCGTCAAGCAGATGATCAACGGGCCGGAAAGCTTCACGCCCGATGGCAATTTCATCCTCGGGCCCGCGGCGGAATGCGTGAACATGTTCGTGGGCGCCGGTTTCAACGCCTTCGGCATCGCAAGCGGAGGCGGCGCGGGCTGGGTGCTGGCGGACTGGGTAATGAACGGCGAGGCGCCGCTCGACCTCTGGGTCGTCGATATCCGCCGCTTCTCGGACATGCACCGCGACCGGCAGTGGGTCAGCGATCGCACCTGCGAGGCCTACGGCAAGCACTACACGATCGGCTTCCCGCATGAGGAATATAGCTCGGGCCGCCCGCGCATCACCTCGCCGCTCTATGAGCGACTGAAGGGGCATCGCGCGGTGTTCGGATCGAAGCTTGGATGGGAGCGGCCGAACTGGTTCGCCCCTGAGGGCGTGGAGGCGAGGGATATCTATTCCATGGGCCGCCAGAACTGGTTTGCCCCTGTCGGCGACGAACACCGGCATGTGCGCGAGGCGGTGGGCATCTTCGACCAATCCTCCTTTGCCAAATACGAGGTGACCGGCAAGGACGCGGCCCGCGCACTGGACTATGTCTGCGCGAACGACGTGACCAAGGCGCCGGGGCGGCTGACCTATACCCAGCTTCTGAACACGCGCGGCGGGATCGAGGCGGATCTGACCGTGGCGCGGCTGGCCGAAGACCGGTTCTACCTTGTCACCGGTACCGGCTTCCGCACCCACGACCTTGGCTGGATCGCCGAACATCTGCCGCAGGGCGACGTGGCGATCCGCGATATCACCGAGGACTGGGGCACGCTGTCGCTGATGGGGCCGAAGGCGCGCGATGTGCTGGCGCGGGTGACCGATGCCGATGTGTCAAACACTGTGTTCCCTTTCGGCCATGTGCGCGAGATCGAGATTGCCGGGGCAACGGTCCGGGCGCTTCGCATCACATATGTTGGCGAACTCGGCTGGGAGCTGCACGTCCCCCTCGCCGCAACGGGCGCTGTGTTCGACGCGCTGATGGCCGCCGGGGCGGGCGAGGGCATCCGTCCCGTGGGCTACCGCGCGATTGAATCGCTCCGGCTGGAAAAAGGTTACCGCGCCTGGTCGTCCGACATCACGCCGAACGATACACCGTTCGAGGCGGGCCTTGGCTGGGCAGTGAAGATGCGCCGGAACGCCGATTTCATCGGGCGCGCCGCACTGGAAGCGGTCTCGGGCCGGCCGCTGAAGAAGCGCCTTGCTGCCTTCACGCTCGACGATCCGGCCGCGGTGCTTGTGGGGCGAGAGACGATCCTCCGCAACGGCGAAACGGTCGGTTACCTGACCTCCGGCGGCTATGGCTATAGTTTGGGAAAATCGGTGGGCTACGGCTATGTCCGCAATGGGGATGGCGTCAGCGACGACTACCTGACCTCCGGCACCTATGAACTTGTCGTCGCCAATGAACGCTTCCCAGCGAAAATCGCGCTGGAGCCGCTCTTTGACCCTGAAAACCTGAAGGTGAAGGCATGAAGGCCGATCGCCACGCGAAGATCGTCATCATAGGCGCTGGCGCCATCGGCTGCGCCATCGCCTATCACCTTGCACGCCAGGGCGAACGCGACGTACTGGTTCTGGAAAAGGCGCAGGTGACGCATGGGTCGACCTGGCACGCTGCAGGGCTGGTTGGCCAGTTGCGCGGCAAGCGGGCACTGACGCGACTGATGCAGAATTCGGTCGCAGTCTTTGACCGGTTGGCGGGCGAAAGCGGCATGGCGACCGACTGGAAGAAGGTGGGCTCGCTGCGCCTTGCTGCCTCCGACGCACGTTGGAGCGAGATCAGGCGTTCGATCCAGCTCGCCAAAAGCTTCGGCTTCGAAGCCCATCTTGTCTCGCCGGACGAGGCGAAAGCGATGTTCCCCCATATCGAAAAAGCGGGAGTCGTCGGCGCCGCTTGGATTCCGACCGATGGCTACATTGACCCATATGCAGTCACCATGGCCTTTGCGGCCAGCGCCCGGAAGGGCGGCGTGCGGATCGAAGAAGGTGTGACCGTCACCGCGATTCCGGTGAAGGGCAGGCGCGCGCTCGGTGTTGTGACCGACCATGGCACGATCTCGGCCGATGTGGTGGTGAACGCCGCAGGCTACTGGGCGCGCCGTGTTGGCGCCATGGCCGGAGTTCCGGTCGCGGCGGGTGTCGTGGAACATCAATATTTCGTCACCGAGAAGGGCCTGGATGTTCCGGACAATCTGACCACGCTGCGCGATCCTGACCACAATTTCTACCTCAAGCCGGATGTCGGCGGCTCATGGGCCATCGGCGGCTGGGAGGAAGGCACGCGCACGCTGTGGAACCAGTGGGCGCCGTTCGACTTCGCGCGCGAACTCTTCCCCGCGAACATGGACAGGCTCGAGCTTTTCGCACTGCCTGCCGCAGAGCGGCTGCCGATCCTGAACGAGATCGGTATCAAGACCGTGATCAACGGCCCGATCCCGGTCTCGGCCGACGGCGAGCCGATCATGGGGCTCGCGCCAGAACTGGACAATTTCTACCTTGCCTGCGGCTTCACAGCGGGCATTGCCGCCTCCGGCGGCGCAGGCGAGGCGATGGCGAACTGGATCATCAGCGGCGACCCGGGGCTGGATCTTTGGCCTTTCGATGCTCGGCGGTTCGGAGCGCCGCATGCCCGCGCCGCCTGGCTCGCGGCACGGGCTCAGGAGGCCTATGCGTCCTATTACAAGGTCCACTGGCCGGGCGAGGAACATCACGCCGGGCGCGGCCTGCGCCGGTCACCACTATATGATGCTCTGAAAGAGGCTGGCGCGGTCTTCGGGTCGCGCTTCGGATGGGAAAGGGCCAACTGGTTCAGGACTTCGGCTTCTGCCGCAACCGACACGCCAAGCTTCGAAGACAAGCCCGGCTGGCACGAAGCCGTGGCAGCAGAGGTGCGGGCGATCCGCACCGGCGTGGCGCTGATCGACCAGACCTCATTCTCGAAGTTCGAACTGACGGGCCCCGGCGCGCAGGCAGCGCTGGACCGGATTGCGGCGGCAGACATCTCGGGCCCGCCGGGGCGGGCGATCTATACCCAGCTTCTGAATGACAGGGGCGGTATCGAGGCCGACGTCACCATCCAGCACCGGGGCGACGAAGATTTCCTGATCGTGACCGGGTCGGGCTTTGGCGTCCGTGACAGCAATTGGATCACACGCCAGCTTCCTGAAGGATTGCACCTTCGCGACGTGACGAATGCCTTTGCGGTCCTCAATATCTGCGGCCCGAAAGCACGCGACGTACTTGCCTCGGTCACCGACGCGGACCTGTCGAATGCTGCGTTCCCATTCCTGTCGGCGCAGGAAATCGTGGTGGGCCAGGCCCCGGCGCTCGCGGTACGCGTCGGCTATGTGGGCGAGCTTGGCTGGGAACTGTACATACCGACCGAATATGCAGCCCATGTCTATGAATCGCTGAAAACTGCCGGTGCCGCGCAGGGTATCCGCGATGCGGGCTACCGCGCCATTGAAAGCTGCCGACTGGAGAAGGGCTATCTCTACTGGTCGTCCGACATCTCGCCGGATACCACCCCCTACGAGGCGGGCCTTGGCTTTGCGGTCGCGATGGGCAAGGGAGAGTTTACCGGTCGCGCCGCGCTTGCTGCGGCAGGGGCGCCCAAGCGCAAGCTTGTCACCTTGACCGCCGAGGGGTTCGCGCCCTTTCTCTCAGGCGAGACTGTCCTGCACGGCGGCAAACCTGTCGCCTCGCTCACCAGTGCTGGCTATGGCCATCATCTGGGCAAGACGATCGGTTTTGCCTACCTTCCTATGGAGCTTGCGGCAGAGCAGGGCTTCACCATCGAGGCTTTTGGCAAGCCCTACGCCGCAACGCGTGGGCCCCGTTGCCTCTACGATGCGAAGATGGAAAGGCTTAAGGCATGAGCGACGTCGATCTGGCCCGCAAGGCGATTGCCACAATCCCGGCACTGCAGCGCGCGGGCGAGCCGGAACGGCTCGGGGGCCTGACCAACCTTGTGTTCAGGGTTGGTGATTATTGCCTGAGAATCCCCGGCAAGGGCACCGAGGAGTACATTGACCGGGCGAACGAAGCCGTCGCGGCGCGGGAAGCCGCGCGGGCGGGCGTCAGCCCCGAAGTCATCTACATGGACGACGCGAGCGGCGTCATGGCCACCCGCTTCATCGACGGCGCGGTGACGATGAGCCCGGAAAACTTCCGCACGCGCGCCGGGTCGCCCGGGCGCGCGGGCGCAGCCTTCCGCAAGCTGCATACTTCCGGCGCGGTCTTTCCCTTTCGCTTCGAGCTTTTCGCGATGATCGACGACTATCTCGGCATCCTTTCGACCAAGGATGTGGCACTGCCCGACGGCTATCACGACGTGGTCGCCGAAGCGAGTGCGGTGCGCGACGCCTTGGCGGCCCATCCGCTGCCGCTCGCGCCGTGCCACTGCGATCCCCTTTGCGAGAATTTCCTCGATACCGGCAGCCGCATGTGGATCGTCGACTGGGAGTATTCCGGCATGAATGATCCGATGTGGGACCTGGGCGATCTGTCGGTCGAGGGCGGCTTTGACGCAGGACAGGACGAAGAGATGCTGGTGGCCTATTTCGGCGGTGCGGTCCTTGCGGCCGACAGGGGTCGGATGGTGATCTACAAAGCGATGTGCGACCTGCTCTGGACGCTCTGGGGCCTGATCCAGCTGGCCAACAACAACCCCGCCGACGATTTTCGCGCTTATGCCGACCGGCGTTTCGCCCGCTGCCGGGCGCTGATGGCGACACCCGATTTCGCCCGGCATCTGGAGGCCGTGCGCCGGGGTTGAGCAACGGCCCGCACGACATACTTGATTTCCCGACTGCGTTACCCCGATCTCCTGCAAGGGCGTGTGAAGCTACGCCCAAACATTGTCAGACAAAGATTGAACTATGTCTGACAATGTGTATGATCCGATTCCATGGCGGGAGGGGAAATGGCACTTCAGGCGAAACTGACGAGTGAGAAGGCGGGAACGGAGGAACGCTCCGTCCTCGACCGCCTCATCGCGCTGATCGAGGAAGACGGGATCGATGTCGGCGACCGGCTGCCGCCGGAACTGGACCTTGCCCAGCGTCTCGGCGTCGGCCGGTCCACGATCCGCGAAGTGCTGAAATCCTGGCAGAGCATGGGGATCGTCACGCGCAACAAGGGTGCGGGCACCACGCTGGCCGCTGAAGTCTCGCGCCGCTCGATCCATGTGCCGCTGACGTTGCGCCTTGAAGCCGAAAGTCTCATCCGTACCCACGCCGTCCGCCGCCCCCTGGAGATCGAGGCGGTACGCCTTGCAACCCGCAACGCCAGCGACAAGCAACGCATGGTCATCCTCGCGCGCATGGCCGAGCTGATGGCGACCTTCGAGGCGGGCGAGGAAGACTGGCGCCCCGCCGACCACCGCTTTCACGCCGCGATCCACGAGGCGACCGGCAACCCCCTGTTCCTGCAAATCATCTGGCAGATCCACCATGCCTTCCACGACGTCTATCAGACACCTTTCGGCCAGCCGAAACTTGGCGAGGCGACCATTCCCATGCACCGCCCGCTCGCCGAAGCGATCGCGGCGGGCAACGAGGACGAGGCCGCCCGCATCACTGCCCAGATCCTCGACCGGGTCGAGACCGAAGTGCGCGAGATCATGGAGCGTGGCGAATGACTGACCTGCCACATGCCGACCTCGCCACCCTGCTTGCCCAGCCCTATGACGGCGAGGGCGGCGCGATCACCCCGCCGATCGTCCAGACCTCGCTGTTCGCCTTCGCCGATTATCAGGCCTTCGAAGACCGGATGGCTGGCCGGACGGTAGACCCGATCTATACGCGGGTGCAGAACCCGACGGTGGCGGCGTTCGAGGCGATGATGGCGCGGGCCGAGGGGGCCGAGGCCGGGGTAGGCTTTGCCTCGGGCATGGCGGCGATTTCCTCGACCCTTCTGGCCTTCCTCAAGCCGGGCGACCGGGTGGCCTGCGTCGAACATGTCTATCCGGATGCCTACCGGCTGTTCGAACGGCTGCTGCGCCCCTTCGGGATCGACATCACCTATCATGCGCCTGCGGCGTTCGAGGACGATCCCGACCTTCTGAAGGGCGTGCGGATTGCCTATCTGGAAAGCCCTTCCTCGCTGGTCTTCCAGCCGCTGAACCTTGCCAAAGTCGCGGCCCATGCCCGCCGCCACGGCGCGCTGTCGGTGATCGACAATTCCTGGGCCACTCCGGTTTTCCAGCGCCCGGCCGAAAGCGGCATCGATATCGTTCTGCATTCCGCGTCGAAATATATCTCCGGCCATTCCGACACAGTGGCGGGTGTCGTCACCGGATCGTCCGACCATGTCGGCCAGATCCGCGACCTGACGCTGCCGCTTCTCGGCGCGAAACTGGCGCCGTTCGAGGCATTCCTCCTGCTGCGCGGGCTGCGCACTCTGGACGTGCGCATGAGGCGCCATCAGGAAACGGCCAACCATTTCGTCGACCGGCTGGCGCAGTTGCCGCAGGTCACGCGGATCCATTCGCCGGGAGCAAACAGCGTACCGGGCCTTACCGGGCGCAGCGGCCTTCTGTCATTCGAATTCGCCGCCTCGGTCGACATCGCGTGTTTCGCCGATCACCTCAAACATTTCCGCCTTGGCGTCAGCTGGGGCGGGTTCGAAAGCCTTGTCCTGCCTGCCCAGGTGACGCTCCGGCAGGCGGGTGAACAGAATGCGCCGCAGCGCTTCGGCGTGTCGGACCGTCTTGTCCGGCTGAGCCTCGGGCTCGAAAGCGCGGACGATCTCTGGGCCGACTTCATGCAGGCCCTTACCAAAAGCACCGGCTAACGGTGCGCTGACCAACCGGAGGAAGAGATGAAGATCGCTGGACTTGCAATAACCGCTTTGGCGGGCCTGTTGTCTACTGCCTGCTACGCCGACACGACACTGAAACTCGTCGAGGTCATCACCAGCCCCGAGCGGACAGAAGTGCTGAAGGGTATCGTCGCCGAGTATGAGGCCGCAAACCCCGGCGTCACGGTCGAGATCACCTCACTCCCGTGGGGCGAGGCATTCCAGAAGCTGGCAACGATGGTCTCGGGCGGCGACGTGCCCGACGTGGTCGAGATGCCCGACACCTGGCTTGCGCTGTACGCGGGCGGTGACCAGCTTGTCGACCTCGATAGCCATATCGCCGGGTGGGCGCATGGCGCGACGCTGACCGACAAGACGCTGGCCATGGGGCGGCAGTCGGGCGGCAAGGCCTATATGATCCCCTACGGCTTCTATCTGCGCGCCATGTTCTACAACAAGAAGCTTCTGGCAGAGGCCGGCGTCGCCGAGCCGCCGAAGACCATGGACGAGTTCATGGCGGCGTCCGAGGCCGTGTCGAAACTGCCCGGCAAATACGGCTACTGCCTGCGCGGTGGCCCGGGCGGCGCGAACGGCTGGGTGATGATGGCGGCGACCATGAACGGGTCGAACGAGTTCTTCACTGCTGACGGCAAGAGCCGGATCAACGAGCCGGATTCTGTGAAGGGCATCCAGTTCCTGATGGACATGTACCAGAAAGGCTATGCGCCGAAGGATTCGGTCAACTGGGGCTTCAACGAGATCGTCGCGGGCTTCTATTCCGGCACCTGCGCCTTCCTCGATCAGGACCCCGACGCGCTGATCGCCATCGCCGAGCGCATGCCTGCTGAGGATTTCGCGGTCATGCCGATGCCGGTAGGCCCTGCCGGCAAGGCCTTCCCCACCATCGGTTTCGCGGGCTGGTCGATCTTCAAGACCACGCAGCATGAAGATGATGCCTGGAACCTTGTTGCCGCGCTTTCTTCACCCGAGGCGAACGCGACCTGGTCGAAGCGCGTGGGCGTGATCCCGATCCACAAGGGCGCCGATCAGGACCCCTACTTCAAGACCGAGCAGTTCAAGGGTTGGTTCGAAGAGCTGAACGGCGAGGCCTGGGTGCCGACGATCATGCCGACCTATCTGGAACAATGGGGTTACTTCACCTCGAACGTCCTGAAGGATTCGGCGCAGGAAGCCCTTCTTGGCACCAAGACGGCGCAGGAAGTGGCCGACGAATGGGCGGCCTTCCTGACCGACGAATATTCCAAGTGGAAAGCCAGCCAATGACCACCACTCACGCCAAGGTCACGTCCGGGGAAACCCGGGCGTGGCGCTCCGCCTACTGGCGCTGGCTGGTGGAGCCGTATTTCTATGTGGGTCCGGCGGTCCTGACGATCGTCCTCGTCATGCTGGTGCCGCTGACGATCGGTATTTCCTATTCCTTCCAGTCGATCTCGCTTCTGAAGCCCTTCGCGACAAGCTGGGTCGGGTTCGAGAATTATGCAGCCCTTTGGTCGGATGCGAAATTCTGGCGGGCGCTGATGAATACCCTGCGCTGGACGCTCGGGTCGCTGGTCTTCCAATTCTCGCTCGGGCTCGGGCTGGCGCTTCTGCTCAACACCACTTTCCCGATGAAACGGCTTTATCAGGCTTTGGTCTTCCTGCCCTGGGCGGTGCCCACCTTCCTCTCGGCGCTGACCTGGGCCTGGCTTTTCAACCCGGTGATCGGACCCCTGCCCCACTGGATGGCCGCCGTTGGCCTTCTGTCGGAGCCCTACAATATTCTCGGCGACCCGAAGCTTGCGATGTGGGGGCCAATCGCCGCGAATGTCTGGTTCGGCGTGCCCTTCTTTGCGATCACGCTGATGGCGGCGCTTCAGTCGATCCCCTCGGAACTCTATGAGGCGGCCGAGATCGACGGCGCCTCCGCCTGGCAGCGGTTCACCAAGATCACGCTCCCGTTCCTCGCGCCGATGATTGCCATCACCGTGATGCTCAGAACAATTTGGATCGCCAATTTCGCCGACCTGATCTTCGTGATGACCGGCGGCGGCCCCGCGGCCTCGACCGAGATCCTGTCGACCTATGTCTTCAACACCGCCTTTCGCAAGCTCGACTTCGGCTATGCGTCAGCCATCGCGGTGGCTCTTCTCTTCATGCTGCTCGCCTATGCCGTATTCCTTCTCTGGGCGCGGCGGCGGTTCGTGAAACTCTGAAAGGCACCCGATGTCCGCGATCCGCCAGACCCATCCGCTTCTGAAGGCCGCCAAGGCTGCGGCGCTATTCTTCTACCTCGCTTTCGCGCTCTTCCCGCTCTACTGGCTTTTGAAAATCTCGGTCACACCTGACCGGCTGATCTATGCCGAGGGCACCGCGCTCTGGCCCGAAACCGCGACACTCGACAATTTCCGCCGCATCCTCTTCCAGTCGGACTTCCTGTCCTACTTCGCCAATTCGGTCACCGTCTCGCTCGGCACGGCCGCGGCCACTACCCTGATCGCGGCTGGCGCGGGCTATGCCTTCTCGCGCTTCGATTTCGGCGGCAAGAAGATCGTGATCGCGCTGATGCTGGTGACGCAGATGTTCCCGCTTCTGATGATCATCGCGCCGATCTACAAGATCGTGGCGGCCGTCGGGCTTCTGAACTCGCTGACGAGCCTCATCATCACTTACACCGCCTTCAATGTGCCCTTCGCCACCTTCCTGATGCAGTCGTTCTTCGACGGCATCCCGAAGGATCTTGAGGAAGCGGCGATGATGGACGGTTGCACACGCTTTCAGGCACTGCGGAAGGTGATCCTGCCGCTGACCCTACCCGGCCTCGGCGCCACGCTTGGTTTCGTCTTCACCGCCGCCTGGTCGGAGCTTCTCTTCGCGCTGATGCTCATCTCGAAGAACGAGGCGATGACTTTCCCGGTCGGCCTTCTGACCTTCGTCTCGAAATTCTCGGTCGACTGGGGGCAGATGATGGCGGCGGGCGTTCTGGCACTCATCCCCTCCTGTCTCTTCTTCATCTTCATCCAGCGCTATCTGGTGCAGGGTCTCACCTCCGGCGCGGTCAAGGGTTAAATAATGGCACGTCTCGAACTGAAGAACATCGCCAAGCGCTATGGCGCGGTCGAGGTCCTGAGCGAAGTCGATCTCGACATCGCGGACGGTGAATTTCTGGTGCTCGTCGGCCCGTCGGGTTGCGGCAAATCCACGCTTCTGCGGATGATCGCGGGGCTGGAGCCGATCACGGCGGGCGATTTCCTGATCGACGGGGTTCGGATGAACGACGTGCCCCCCCGCAGCCGCGACATAGCGATGGTCTTCCAGTCCTATGCGCTTTATCCGCATATGGATGTGGCGCGGAACATGGGGTTTTCCATGGAGATACGCGGCGAGGACCGCTCCACACGCGCCGACAAGGTCGCGGCTGCGGCGAAGACGCTTGGCTTGTCGGCTCTGACCGAACGGCTGCCGCGTGCCTTGTCGGGCGGCCAGCGCCAGCGGGTCGCCATGGGCCGCGCCATCGTCCGCGACCCACGCGCCTTCCTCTTCGACGAGCCGCTGTCGAACCTCGATGCCGCGCTGCGTGTCGAGATGCGGCTTGAAATCGCGCGCCTGCACCAGCGCCTTGGCGCCACGATGATCTATGTGACCCATGATCAGGTCGAGGCGATGACCTTGGCCGACCGGATCGTGGTGCTGAACGGCGGCAAGGTGCAGCAGGTCGGCACGCCGCTTGAGCTATACGAGCGGCCCGCCAACCGTTTCGTTGCGCAATTCATCGGCTCGCCCACCATGAACGTCTTTCCGGTCGTGTCGGACGGGGCCGCGCTGGTGCTGGGCGATGGCGCGCGACTTGCGATGCCGGACTGCGACGGCGCGACGGCGCTTGGCGTCCGCCCTGAACATATCGACGTCGCGGCCGCAGGCGACGGCCTGATCGACGGCACGGCCGATGTTGTCGAGCGGCTTGGGTCCGACACCAACCTCTATGTGAATGCCGGGGACCTCGGCATGCTGACCGTTCGCCGGGCGGGCAACCTCCCTGTGCGGCCCGGCGAACGGATCGGCCTTCACCTTCGCCCCGAAAACCTGCATCTCTTCGACAAGGCGGGCCTTGCGCTCGCCCGCCGCGCCTGAACCCCGAGGGACAGAAAGATGAAACGTTCCGAGATCAACCAGATCCTCACCGAGGCTGACGCCTTCATCCGCTCGTTCGGGTATATCATGCCGCCCTTCGCCTACTGGTCGCCCGAGAAGATGCGGGCGGCGATCGCGGGTGGCGCCGACCATGCGGCGCGCGGGCTTGGATGGGACATCACCGATTATGGTCAGGGCAGGTTCGACGAACTCGGGCTCTTCCTCTTCACCGTCAGAAACGGCGATGCCGCCGACCTGACACGCGGGCGCGGCATGCTTTATGCCGAAAAAATCATGATCTCGCGCAAGGATCAGCTGAGCCCGATGCACCGCCATAACATCAAGGCCGAGGATATCATCAACCGGGGGGGCGGCACGCTGGTGCTGGAGCTTTTCGCGCCCGACGCAGCGGGCGGGATCGATCCGGGCGCAGAGGTGGTGGTTCCGGTCGACGGCATGCTGCGCCGTCTGCCCGCCGGGGGGCACCTGAAACTCGCGCCAGGCGAAAGCGTGACGCTTCTGCCGGGTGTCTGGCATGCGTTCTGGGCGGAGGGGGCGGATGTGCTGATCGGCGAGGTCTCGACCGTGAACGACGATCGCACCGACAATGTCTTCCGCGAGAAGATCGGCCGCTTCCCGAAGGTCGAGGAGGATGTGGCGCCGCTGCATCTTCTGGTTTCGGATTACTGAACCGGTCTGATCCGAAGGCGGCGCCTTGCGGCGCCAAGACATCTCTCGCGTCCCGCGCCAAGGCGCGGGCCACTCGGGCGCCTCCGGCGGGAGTATTTTCGGACAGAACGTGGGAGCAGGCGGTTTCGCCGGAGGCGGCCTTCTCTATTTCGGCGCCATGCGCAGCGCGCCGTCGAGGCGGATCACCTCGCCGTTCAGCATGCGGTTCTCGAAGATATGGCGGACGAGGGCGGCATATTCCTGCGGGTCTCCCAGCCGGGCGGGGAAGGGGACGCTCTGGCCGAGCGATGTCTGCACCTCTTCGGGCAGGCCCGCCATCATCGGGGTGCTGAAGATACCCGGCGCGATGGTCATCACCCGGATGCCCTGACGGGCAAGTTCGCGCGCCATGGGAAGCGTGAGGCTTGCGACGCCACCTTTCGAGGCGGCATAGGCCGCCTGGCCGATCTGGCCGTCGAAGGCGGCGATCGAGGCAGTGTTGACGATCACGCCGCGTTCGCCGTCGGGGCCGGGCGGGCGCCTGGCGATTGCCTCCGCCGCGAGGCGGGCCATGTTGAACGTGCCGATGAGGTTGATGGTGATGGCGCGGGCGAAACTTTCCAGACGGTGCGGGCCTTCGCGGCCCAGAACCTTTTCGCCCGGCGCCCAACCCGCGCAGTTCACAAGGCCAGAGAGCCCGCCGAAGGCATCTTCGGCGAGCGCGACCGCCGCCTTGCCATCCGCTTCGCTCGTCACGTCCGTACGGACGAAGCGGGCGTCGGGCCCGAGTTCGGCGACCATCGCCCTGCCCGCTTCCTCGTTAAGGTCGGCGATGACGACCCTTGCGCCTGCGGCGGCCAGTGCCCGCGCCGTCGCGGCACCAAGACCGGAGGCGCCGCCGGTGATCAGGATGACCGAACCGGAAATCTGCATCCCCGCCCCCTCAGGCCGTCGCCGTGCCGGGGGCGGCACCGGTCAGCATTTCGAACACCGCAGAGAAATCGCGCCCGCCGAGGCCCATGGTCTCCATCCGTTCGTAGATCGCCGTGGCCGCCTGCCCCAGCGGTGTCTCGGCCCCGGCGCCCTCTGCCGCCGCCTGCGACAGCCGCAGGTCCTTCAGCATCAGCGCGGCGGCGAAGCCGGGCTTGTAGTGATTGTTCGCGGGCGAGGCGGGCACCGGGCCGGGAACCGGGCAGTAGGAGGTGAGCGACCAGCATTGGCCCGAGGATTTCGAGGCAACATCGAACAGTGCCTGCCGCGAAAGACCCAAGCGGTCGGCAAGGCCGAAGGCTTCGCTGACGGCAATCATCGAGATGCCGAGGATCATGTTGTTGCAGATCTTCGCGGCCTGACCGGCGCCCGCATCGCCGCAATGGGTCATGTTCTTGCCCATCGCCTGCAGGACGGGGAGCGCCCGGCCGAATGCCTCGACCGAACCGCCGGCCATGAAGGTCAGCGTCCCCGCCGTGGCGCCCCCGACCCCACCCGAGACCGGCGCGTCGAGCGCGGCAAGGCCGTGGTCGGCGGCGAGCGCATGGGCGGCGCGGCAGCTTTCGATATCGACGGTCGAGCAATCGATGATCAGCGTGCCCGGGGGCAGAAGCGGCAGAACCTCTTTCCATACAGACAGCATGATCGGGCCGGAGGGCAGCATGGTGATCACCGTTCCTGCGCCGTGGACGGCCTCCGCCGCCGTCTCGGCAACCGTCACGCCCCCTTCGGTCGCGGCGGAACGCGCGGCGGGCACCATGTCGAAGCCCCGAACGGTGAAGCCCGCAGCCACCAGATTGCGCGCCATCGGGCCGCCCATATTGCCGAGGCCGATGAAGCCCACCACGTCCGCCATGTCACTCTCCTGTCAGTTCGAGGGCGGGAAAGACCCGGTCCCCGGTCGGTTCCAGCCAGCGCGCCATATCGGCCTCGCCGACCTCGGCGAGCGTTGCGGGCCGCCATTTCGGCGCGCGGTCCTTGTCGATGATTGCCGCGCGGATGCCCTCATAAAAGTCAGGGCCGACGACCAGTGCGCGCGCGGCAGCGAAATCCCGTTCAAGCGCCGCTTCCAGCCCCGGCGCCTTGCGTGCCGCCCTGAGGAGTGCGAGCGCGAGCTTCAGCGCCGTGGGCGATTTTGCGGCGATCTCGGCCGCCGTTTCGCGCGCGAAGGGCGAGCCGTCTTCGCCCAGTGCGGCGAGGACATCCTCGACCCGGTTGGCCGAGAAAGCGCGGTCAATCAGGTCGCGATGCTCGGTCACAGGTGCGGGCCCGGGAGGGATGGCAAGGCTTTGCAGGACTGCGTCCACTTCGGCGAAGCTCGCGTCTTTCGGCAGTCCCGCCAGTGGCGCCACCAGATCGGGCAGGCGCGCCAAGGGCAGGCAAAGGTCGGCCATGCCGGCGAGGATCGCCTCGGCCGCATTCATCACCCGGCCGGTCAGGGCATAATAGGTTCCGATCTCGCCCGGCGCCTGCGACAGGATCGCGGTGCCACCGACATCCGGCACGAAACCGATACCGACCTCTGGCATGGCGATGCGGCTTTTCTCGGTCACCAGGCGAAAGCGAGCATGGGCAGATATGCCGACGCCGCCTCCCATCACCAGCCCGTCCATCACCGCGACAAAGGGTTTCTCGAAGCGCGCAATGCGAGCGTCCAACCGGTATTCGTCGCGCCAGAAGTCCATCGACGGGCCATCGGTCACGCGCGGCGCTTCATATAGGCTGCGGATGTCACCACCCGCACACAGGCCGCGTTCGCCCTCACCGGTTAGCAGGACCACCCGCACTGTCGGGTCGGTGGCGAACCGGTCTAGAGCGTGGTCGATTTCATGCACCATCGCATGGGTCAGCGCATTGATCGCCTGCGGCCGGTTCAGCCGGATGCGGCCGAGGCTGCCGGTCACCTCGACGATCACGTCGCCCGCCATCTCAGCGCGCCTCGGTCACGGCGCGGGCGATGATCAGGCGCATGATCTCGTTCGTGCCTTCGAGGATCTGGTGGACGCGCAGATCGCGCACCAGCTTCTCGACCCCATAGTCCGCCAGATAGCCATAGCCGCCATGCATCTGCAGCGCGCGGTTGGCGACGTCGAACCCCATGTCGGTGACATGGCGCTTGGCCATGGCGCATAGCTTCGTCGCCTCGGGGCTTTTGGCATCGAGTGCCCTCGCCGCGCGCCAGAGGAACGTGCGCCCGACCTCCAGATCGGTGGCCATGTCAGCGAGCTGGAATTGCAAAGCCTGAAATTCGTTGATCTTCTTGCCGAAAGCCTTGCGCTCGCCTGTGTAGGCAACCGCCTTGTCGAAGGCGGCCTGCGCGCCCCCGAGCGAGCAGGCCGAGATCGAAAGCCGCCCGCCGTCTAGCGCGGCCATGGCGAATTTGAACCCTTCGCCCTCCTCCCCCAGCCGGTTCTCGGCGGGAACACTCACACCGTCCATCTGCACGGTGCGGGTGGGCTGGGCATTCCAGCCCATCTTCTTTTCGTTCGCGCCGAACGTGAGCCCCTCCATCCCCTTTTCGAGGATGAAGGCACTGATCCCCTTCGGCCCCGGCCCACCGGTCCGCGCCATCACCACATAAAGATCGGTCGCGCCCGCACCCGAAATGAACTGCTTTTGCCCGCTGATGACATACTGGTTGCCCATGCTTTCCGCCCGGGTCGCAAGCGCCGCCGCGTCGGAGCCGGAGCCGGGCTCGGTCAGGCAATAGCTTGCCAGCCGGTTCATCGAACAAAGGTCCGGCAGGAAGCGCGACCGCTGGTCGGCGCTGCCATAGCGATCGATCATGGTGGCAACCATGTTGTGGATCGAGAGATAGGCCGACACAGCCGGGCAGCCGGTGGCAAGCGCCTCGTAGATCAGCACGCTTTCCATACGGCCAAGTGCCGATCCGCCCTGATCCTCCCCCACCATGATGCCGCCGAGCCCGAGGCCTGCGAGCTCCTTCAGCACATCCACCGGGAAGTGCTTCTGCTCGTCCCAGTCGGCGGCGTTGGGCGCAATCCGGTCTTCGGCGAAGCGGGCCGCCATGTCGCGGATGGTTTCTTGTTCCTCGGTCAGATCAAGGCTCATTTGTCCCTCAATGCAGAAGTTCCACCGCGACCGCCGTCGCCTCGCCCCCGCCGATGCAAAGGCTCGCCATGCCGCGCCTTTGCCCGTGGGTTTTCAGCGCGGCAAGCAGCGTCACCAGAATACGCGCGCCCGAGGCGCCGATCGGATGGCCAAGCGCACAGGCGCCGCCATGCACGTTCACCTTGTCGGCGGGAAGGCCAAGGTCGCGCATCGCGGCCATGGCGACAACGGCGAAGGCCTCGTTGATCTCGTAAAGATCGGGCGTGCCCGCGTCCCAGCCCAGCCGGTCGAGCAGTTTCTGCATCGCCCCGATGGGAGCGGTCGGGAATAGGTTCGGGCGGTCGGCGTGGCTTGCATGGCCCAAGATGCGGGCCAGCGGCGTCAGCCCCGCCGCCTCGGCATCCGATTGGCGCATCAGCACAAGCGCCGCCGCCCCGTCAGAAATCGACGAGGAATTGGCCGCCGTCACCGTGCCACCGGGCCGGAAGGCGGGTTTCAGGCTGGGTATCTTGTCAGGCCGGGCCTTGCCGGGCTGTTCGTCGATTGTCACCTCAACGGTGCCTGCCCTGCCCTTCACCGCCACCGGCGCGACTTCGGCCGCGAAGCGGCCCTCCGCGATAGCGGCCTGGGCGCGGGCGAGCGAGCGAAGCGCATAGTCGTCCTGCGCCTCGCGGGTGAACTGATAGGCCTCGGCGCAGTCCTCGGCGAAGGTGCCCATCAGGCGGCCCTTGTCATAGGCGTCTTCAAGGCCGTCGAGGAACATGTGATCGACCACCCTGCCATGGCCCATCCGGTAGCCGCCGCGCGCCTTTTCAAGCAGGTAGGGCGCGTTCGACATGCTTTCCATGCCGCCCGCCACCACGATCCCCGCCTGCCCGGCCAGAAGCGCGTCATGCGCCATCATCACGGTTTTCATGCCCGAGCCGCACATCTTGTTCACGGTCGTTGCCGGCACCGAGACCGGCAGACCGGCGCCCAGTACCGCCTGGCGGGCCGGGGCCTGGCCTTGACCGGCGGGCAGGACGCAGCCCAACAGCGCCTCGTCCACCCGATCCCGCGCGATCCCGGCGCGATCCAGCGCCGCGCCGATCGCAAGCGCGCCCAGTTCGGCCGCCGTCAGGGGGGACAGGTCGCCCTGAAAGCCGCCCATTGGCGTGCGGGCCGCACCCACGATGACGATACTGTCTGCCATTCGATCCTCCCTCGCGCTGTCCGTCGACTATAGGTCATAATTTCTGACCTACAAATGATTCTCGCCCAGATAGCGGCGCATGAGTCAGTCGTAGCTGCGCTTGTCCTCGATCACTTTGCCATCGTTCGGCAGGCTGCCGGGCGGCACCAGTTCCACCCGCGCGCGCATCTTCAGCGTTTCTAGGATGCTACCGTCGTAGAGTGCCGGATTGGTGGCGCGGGTCTCGATCTGCACGGTCATCACATCCCTCTCGCCGTCGCGGGTGGCGATCACCCGGGCGCGGCCGACCTCGGCGTGGCGCCTGACGAAAGCGGCAACCTGTTCGGGGCGGACGAACATGCCCTTGATCTTCGTCGTCTGGTCGGCGCGGCCCATCCAGCCCCGGACCCGCCGCCCCGTCCGCCCGCAGGGGCTTTGGCCGGGCATGATGGCCGACAGATCGCCGGTCGCAAAGCGCGTGAGCGGATAATCCGGGTTCAGCGTCGTGACGACCACCTCCCCCACCTCGCCATCCGGGACCGGATCGCCGGTGCCGGGACGGACGATCTCGACCAGCACACCTTCGTCAAGGATCATCCCCTCCATCGCGGGGCTCTCATAGGCGATGTTGCCAAGGTCGGCGGTCGCATAGCACTGAAGGCAGAAAATGCCGCGATCCTTATATTCCTGCCTCAGGCTCGGGAAGAGCGCGCCACCCGAGACGGCGGCGCGGGCGATCTTCAGCCGTTCGCCCATCTCGTCGGCTTTGTCGAGGATCACCTTCAGATAGTCCGGCGTGCCTGCATAGGCGGTCGTGCCGATATCGGCGGCGGCGCGGACCTGCAACTCGGTCTGGCCGGTGCCCGCAGGCAGGACCGAAGCGCCCACGGCACGCGCGCCGTTTTCAAAGATCATGCCTGCGGGTGTCAGGTGGTAGCCGAAGCAATTCTGCACGATGTCGCCGGGCCCGACGCCCAGCGCATGCAGGAAACGCCCCATCCGCCACCAGTCACGGGTGACCCCGCCCGGTTCGTAGATCGGGCCGGGCGACTGGAAATAGTGGACCGCGCCTCCGGGAACGAGGCCACCAAAGGGCGGCTTCGCGCGCTGCATCTCGACCAGCGCCGATTTTCTGAGAACCGGCAGATGCGCGAGGTCCGCGAGGTCGGCAAGCGGCGCCTCGCCCACGCGGGCGCGCAGCGCATTCAACGCCTGAAGCTGGGCGGCGGCGCGGGCATCGGCGCTTCGGGTTTCGAACGCATCGTAATGGCCAGCGGGGGCTTCCGCCGCGACCGACCTTGCCGGGGAAACGGTCATGACAGCCACCTCTTGCGCCGCCGGTAGGATCTTACATCGCGGAAGGAATTGCGGCCCTTGTCGGACACACCGAGATAGAATTCCTTCACATCCGGGTTCTCGCGCAGGTCCCTTGCCGGCCCGTCCATCACCACCCGTCCGTTTTCGAGAATATAGCCGTAATGGGCATAGCGCAGCGCCACGTTGGTGTTCTGTTCGGCCAGAAGGAAGGTCACGCCTTCTTTCTCGTTCACCGCCTTCACGATCTCGAAAATCTGTTCGACGAGCTGGGGGGCGAGGCCCATGGAAGGTTCATCGAGCAGGATCATCTCGGGCCGCGACATGAGCGCGCGCCCGATGGCGCACATCTGCTGCTCGCCGCCCGACGTATAGCCCGCCTGGCTGCGGCGGCGTTCCTTCAGGCGCGGGAAATAGCGGTAGACCATGTCGAGATCGGCGGCGATGGCACCCTTGCCGTCGGTGCGGGTATAGGCGCCGGTCAGAAGATTTTCCTCGACGGTCAGATGGCCGAAGCAATGGCGGCCCTCCATCACCTGGATGACGCCGCGCTTCACCAGATCGGCGGGGCTGAGGTCCTGCACGCGCTGGCCGCGATAGGCGATCGTGCCCTTGGTGACCTCGCCGCGTTCGGAGTGCAGCAGGTTCGAGATCGCCTTCAATGTCGTGGTCTTGCCCGCGCCGTTGCCACCCAGAAGCGCGGTGATCCCGCCTTCGGGCACCTTGAGCGACACGCCTTTCAGGACCAGCACGACGTGATTGTAGATCACCTCGATATTGTTGACCTCGAGAAGCGTCCCGGCCGTCACATCCCCGGGTCTTGCGTCCATGTCGAGCATGGGGCGGGCCTTTCAGATTTGATCCAAAGGACCCCGGCCCTGGTCGGGCCGGGGAAGAGGGTCATGGCGCCTAGTTGCAGCGCTCGGCGATGTTGTTTTCGGCCGCGAAGGCGGCGCTGTCGGCATCGACGAGCGGCTGGATCACCTCTTCATCGGGCGCGATGAAGGGGGTGATCAGGTTCCATTTCTTCGCCGACGCATCCCACTGCTGGATCATCGCCTGGCCGGGGCCGCCGTGATCGGTGCAGCTGGCCGCGAAGGGCTGGCCGAAGTTCGGCAAGCCAAGCTCGGCCATCCGCGCCTCGGTGATTTCCAAGGCCTCGAAGCCGTCGCGCAGTTCGACCGCCGTGATCGCCGCATGGCCGGTCATCTCCTGCGTCTTGCGGATCGCCTCAGAGATCACCATCGCCGCATACATGCCGCGCGAATAGAGCACGGTGCCGACCTGATCGCCCGCGCCGGATGCCTTGCCCGCGCCGACCACGAACTTTTCCAGATCGGCATAGACCGGGTAATCCATCCCCGAGCCGTGCATGGCGAGCGACTTGTAGCCATTCGCCGCATCGCCTGCAGGCAGCACATCGTTCTCAGAGCCCGACCACCAGACACCGATGAAATTTTCCATCGGATAGTTGATGTTGGCGGCTTCCTGGATCGCGACGGCGTTCATCACGCCCCAGCCCCACATCAGCACATAATCAGGCTTGTCGCGGCGGATCTGAAGCCACTGGCTCTTCTGCTCCTGGCCGGGGCTGTCGACGGGCACTTCGATCAGCGTGAACCCGTGCTTGGCCGCAAGCGCGGTCAGGGTCGGGATCGGTTCCTTGCCATAGGCCGAGTTGTGATAGACAAGCGCGATCTTCTTGCCGCTCAGGTCGCCGCCATTCTCGCCCAGAAGATAGCCCACGATGTCGGAGGCGCCGTCCCAGTAATTGGCGGGATAGTTGAAGACCCATTCGAAGATCTTGCCGTTCGCCGCCGAGGTACGCCCGTAGCCGGGGGTATAGAGCGGGATCTTGTCGACCGAGACTTTGGGAATGAGCTGGTAGGTGATGCCGGTCGAAAGCGGGTTGTAAACGAGCGCGCCGTTGCCTTTGGTGGCCTCGTAGCACTCAACCCCCTTCTCGGTGTTGTAGGCCGTCTCGCATTCGGTCACCACGACCTTCTCGCCGCCGATGCCGCCGTCACGCTCGTTCAGAAGCGTGAAATAGTCATTGAACCCGTCGGCATAGGGGATGCCACCCGCCGCGAAAGGGCCGGTGCGGTAGCTGAGGTTGGGGATATTGAGATCGGCGAGCGCGGGCGTGGCGCAGGTCAGCGCCAGGGCCGCGAGAGCTGTCAGTCTTGTCTTCATTGTCTCCTCCCAGAGGTTCGTTGGACGTCAGGTTTCAGGTTCGCTTGTCGGCCGGATGCCGATCTTTTCAGGTTGGGCGGCCCTCAATGCGGGAAGGGCCAGAGCCGGAGTTTCTCTTTCGCAAGCCGCCAGAGCTGCGCGAGCCCGTGCGGCTCGACGATCAGGAACAGGACGATGAGCCCGCCCACGATCATCAGTTCGATATGGGCGGCAAGATCGGTGGGCCAGCCGAGCGTTCCGACGAGCAGGTTCTTCAGCAGGACCGGCATCAGGACGAGGAAGGCCGCGCCCGCGAACGACCCGAAGATCGAACCGAGGCCGCCGATGATCACCATGAAGAGCACGAGGAACGATTTCTGGATGCCGAAGGCCTCGCCCACTTCGGCGGCACCGAGATAGACCGCGAAGAACAGGGCGCCTGCGACGCCGATGAAGAAGGACGAAACAGCGAAGGCGGAAAGTTTGGTGGTAAGGGGGTTCACCCCGATGATCTCGGCCGCGATATCCATGTCGCGGATCGCCATCCATTTTCGCCCGATGGTGCCGCGCGTGAGGTTCCGCGCCAACCAGGCGAGCGCGAAGAGGATCACGAGGCAGAAGAGATATTTCGCGGCCGGCGTCGTCGCGGCGCCGGTGACGGCCTGACCGAAGATCGTGCGTTCGGGCGCATTGATCTGGCCCGAGGCCGAATAGTTGTAGAACCACGGCACCTTGTTGAAGAGCCAAACGAGGAAGAACTGCGCGGCGAGCGTCGCGACGGCGAGGTAGAAGCCCTTGATGCGCAGGGACGGCAGGCCGAAGAGCACCCCCACCAGCGCCGTCACCCCGCCCGCCAGAAGGACATGGATCAGGATCGAGACCTCGGGGAAGGCGGTCATCAGCTTGTAGCAGGCATAGGCGCCCACGGCCATGAAGCCGCCGGTGCCAAGCGAGACCTGCCCGCAATAGCCGGTGAGGATGTTGAGCCCGATCGCGGCGATCGAATAGATCAGGAAGGGCACGAAGACCGCATTCGCCCAGTAATCGTTGATCAGGAAGGGCACGATGCCGAACGCCACCGCAAGCACGGCATAATAGCGCCAGCGGTCGAACCTGATCGGAAAGGTCTGGCTGTCATCGACATAGCGCGTCTTGAAATCGCCTGCCTCGCGGTAGAACATCAGCCTTTCCTCCCGCTGTCGGTCCTATTGCCCCGGCGCCGAGGGCTGCCCGCCCCCGGACCACCGGGGACATTTGCACCACAGTGAAGGGGCATCTGGGGAACAGTCTTCGTCATCGCTGCACCATGCTCAGTCATTCGCGCCCAGCTCCCGTGCGAGATAGGTGTTGCCGGCGCCCACCAGGGCGGCAAGCGCCCAATAGTGGAACAAGTCGCCGAAGGAGCGCATCAAGCCGGTGAGATAGATGACACGCATCTCGGTCATAAGGCTCGCATCCATGCCAGCTCCGGCAGCGGTCGCACGTAGTTCAGCAATATTTGCAATGGTCTGGAGCAGCCCGTAGACCAGCAGCAGCGTAGGAAACGTCCGAAAAATGAGGAATAGTTTCGTCATCATACCCTCTCGATGATTCTTTCACCGAAGAGACCCTGCGGCCGGAATACGAGGAACAGAAGCGCCAGCACATAGGCGAACCAGTTTTCGGTCGCGCCGCCGATCATCGGGCCGATGAAGAACTCGAACAATTTCTCGCCCATGCCGATGATCAGCCCGCCGACGATGGCGCCGGGGATCGAGGTGAAGCCGCCGAGCATCAGGACCGGCAGCGCCTTCAAAGCGATGAGCGAGAGCGAGAATTGCACCCCCGATTTCGCGCCCCACATCACGCCTGCGACGAGGGCGACGATCCCGGCGATGGACCAGACCATGACCCAGATGAAGCGGAGCGAAATTCCGACCGACAGGGCCGCCTGATGGTCGTCCGCCACCGCGCGAAGCGCCCGGCCGTATTTGGTGAATTGCGAGAAGAGCGTGAGCGTGAGGACGAGGAGCGCGGCCACGACCGTCGCCACGATATCCAGCCGGTCGATGAAGAAGCCGTAGCCGAAAAGCCTGTCGGTGACACTTTCGACCGTGTCGGAGATGCCCTGCGGCAGGCCGACGTCCAGCTTCTTGATATCGGCGCCCCACATGATGTCGCCGAACCCTTCGAGGAAATAGGCAAGCCCGATCGTCGCCATGAAAAGGATGATCGGCGCCTGATTGACCAGATGCTTGAGGATCAGCCGCTCGATCAGGATCGCCAGAAGCACCATCACCGCCCCGGTCAGCAGGATCGCCACGACGGCGGGCAGGTGCCAGCCGAACTCATGGATCTGCGTGCCGAAGATGGCGTTGATCAGATGGGCGAAGGGCACCTGACCGTTCTGGAAACCAACAAGCGTCAGCGCCGCGAACAACGCCAGCACCCCTTGGGCATAGTTGAAGATTCCGCTTGCCTTGAAGATCAGGACGAACCCCAGCGCCACCAGTGCATAGAGCACCCCGGCCATCAACCCGTTGAGCCCTGCCTCCGCCGCATAGAGGAGTTGTTCACTCATGGGCGACCCCCAGATAGGCGTTGATCACATCGGGATTGCTGCGCACCTCGTCGGGCGTGCCATCACCGATCTTCTTGCCGTAATCCATCACGACGACGCGGTCGGAGAGATCCATCACCACGCCCATGTCATGTTCGATCAGCGCGATGGTGGTGCCGAATTCGTCATTCACATCGAGGATGAAGCGGCACATGTCTTCCTTCTCCTCGACATTCATGCCCGCCATCGGCTCGTCGAGCAGCAGAAGTTTCGGTTCTGCCGCAAGGGCGCGCGCTAGTTCGACGCGCTTCTTCAGGCCGTATGGCAGGCGGCCGACCGGCGTTTTCCGAATATTCTGAATCTCAAGAAAATCGATGATCTTCTCGACTTTCTCGCGATGTGCGGTCTCTTCCTTCTCGGCGCCGCCCCACCAGATCGCCTGACTGAGGAGCCCCGAGCGCATCAAGGTCAACCGCCCGGTCATGATATTGTCGAGAACCGACATGCCGTCGAACAGCGCGATGTTCTGGAAGGTTCGGGCAATGCCCTGGCGGGCCACCTGATAGGGTTTCATCGGCGGGCGTTTGGCGCCGCGGAACCAGACCTCGCCCTCCTGCGGGACATAGAAACCCGAGATCACGTTCAGCATCGAGGATTTGCCCGCGCCATTGGGCCCGATGATCGCGCGGATCTCGCCTTCACGGATTTCGAAGGAAATATCTGTGATCGCCTTCACGCCGCCGAAGCGCAGCGTGATGTTCTTCATCTCCATCAGGACCGGGCCGATCCTGCGGCCGTCAGCGGCAACGTAGCCTTCGGGGGTCATCACATTCATTCCGCCGCCATCCTTTCCGCACCGCCTGCCACCGCCGCGTCGGCGATGGTGAGCGTGGCCTTGATCGCGCCCTTGCGGCCGTCCTCGTAGGTCACTTCGGTTTCGGTGTAGATCCGGTCCTTGCCGGCATAGAGGGCATCGATCAGATCGGCATATTTCTCGGCGATGATGTTGCGGCGCACCTTGCGGGTGCGGGTCAGCTCGCCGTCGTCGGCGTCGAGTTCCTTGTGCAGGATCAGGAAGCGGTGGATCTGGCAGCCCGACAACATCGGGTCTTCGGCGACCGAGCGGTTCACCTCTTCGACATGGCCGCGGATCGTCTGGTAGACCTCAGGGTGGGCGGCCAGCTCCTGATAGGAGGAATAGGCGATATTGTTGCGCTCGGCCCAGTTGCCGACGGCGTTGAGGTCGATGTTGACGAAAGCGGTGCAGAAGGACCGCCCGGCACCGAAGACCACGGCTTCGAGGATGTTGGGATAGAACTTCAGCTTGTTCTCGACGTACTTGGGCGCGAAAAGCCGCCCGTCGGCCATCTTGCCCACATCCTTGGCCCGGTCGATGATGCGCAGATGCCCGGTACCTTCCTCGAAGAAACCGGCGTCCCCCGTCGCGACCCAGCCCTCGGCATCCTTGGTCGAGGCGGTCGAGGCCTCGTTCTTGTAATAGGAAACGAAGGTTCCGGGCGAGCGGTAGAAGACCTCGCCCGTATCGGCGATCCGCACCTCCACCCCCGGCGAGGGCACACCGACCGTGTCGGACCGGACCTGCCCGTCGGGTTGCTGGGTGATGAAGACCGAGGCCTCGGTCTGGCCGTAAAGCTGTTTCAGGTTGATGCCGAGTGCCCGGTAGAAATCGAAGATCTCCGGCCCGATCGCCTCGCCCGCCGTATAGCCGACGCGGATGCGCGAAAAGCCGAGCGTGTTCTTCAGCGGCCCGTAGATGAACAGGTCACCCAGCGCGTAGGACAGGCGGTCGCCAAGACCAACGGGATTGCCGTCGAGGATCGCGGGACCCACCCGGCGGGCGACCGCCATATAGCGGTGAAAGAGCCAGCGCTTGAAGCGGCCTGCATCCTCCATCCGGATCATCACCTGCGTCAGCTGGCCTTCGAAGACGCGCGGCGGCGCGAAGAAATAGGTCGGCCCGATCTCGCGCAGGTCTGTCATCATCGTCACGGCACTTTCGGGGCAGTTCACGCAGAACCCTGCCCACATCGCCTGACCGATGGAAAAGATGAAATCGCCAACCCAGGCCATCGGCAGATAGGCCAGAACCTCCTCGCGCTGGCTCAGATGGTCGAAGGCGGCGGAGTTCTTCGCCGTTTCGATGATGTTGCGGTTCGACAGAACCACGCCCTTCGGCTTGCCGGTGGTGCCGGAGGTATAGAGCATCACGCAGGTATCGTCGTAACCGATACGCCCGATGCGCGCGGCAAGTTCCGCCTCGAACCGGTTGTGCGCGGCGCGGCCCTCGGCCAGCACATCCTCAAGCGCGTTCAGGCGGGAATGGTCGTATTTCCGCATGCCGCGCTTGTCGACATAGATGACCTGCTCGATATGCTTGAGGCGCTCCTGCACATCGATGACCTTGTCGACCTGTTCCTGATCGCCACAGACGACAAACCGCGCGCCCGCATGGTCGAGCACATAGTCCATCTCTTCGGCGACCGCGTCCTGATAGAGCGGTACGGGCACCGCGCCGCACATCTGCGCCGCGACCATCGACCAGTAAAGCGCAGGGCGGTTGCGGCCGACGATGGCGACATGGTCGCCCGGGTTTAAACCCAGCGCCAGAAACCCCATGGCGAGCGCGCGGGTTTCCTCATGCGCCTCGGCCCAGGTCCAGCTTTGCCAGATGCCGAATTCCTTTTCCCGATAGGCGGGGCGCGAGGCATGACGGCGCGCGTTCAGCGCCATCAGCGCCGGGATGGACCGCCCTTCGGCCGCCGCGTCACTTTCGTTCATCCGTCTCCTCCCCAGGACACCCGTGGCCCGGGTGCCGTCTGTCCGCGTCAGGGCCTGCTCTTGCCGGTCTCCTGCAGCGTGGCGCCGTTTGTGGGCGCCAATGCTTTCTCTACTATTTCGCGAATCTTACGAATTGTTACCGGCCAGGTTTAGGGCTTTTCGTCACGCCGCATCGGGTGCTAGCCAAAGGGCGGAGGACCCAGCATGAAACCGGGCGACGAAACGCTCGCGCAGCTGACGCGGGCCGGGCTCAATCTGATCCAGCAGGCGCTGTCGATCTTCGACAGCGATCTGCGCCTTGTCCTCTGCAACCGCCGCTACCGGGAAATGTTCGATTTTCCGGATGTTTATGTTACGCCCGGCGCCAGCTTTGAAGAGACGGTCCGCTATCTGGTCGAGCGTGGCGAATACGGGCCTGTCGCCGACTCCGAAGAGGCGGTGCGGACACGGGTCGATGCGGCGCTTGCCTTCGTGCCGCACTATCTGGAACGCGCCCGCCCTGACGGACGATGGATCTCGGTCGAGGGGGCGCCACTGGCCCAGGGAGGCTGGGTCACTGTCTATACCGACATCACCGAGATCAAGCTGCAGGAGCAGATGCTGCGCAGCCGGTCCGAGGAACTGTCCGACCGGCTCCTCGCCCATTCCGAGCGCCTCGCAGCCACGAACCGGGCGCTTTCGGCCGCCAACAGCGCGCTTGAAGAGGCCAAGCGCGAACTGACAGAGATGGAGGCGCGGACCCGTCTCACCACCGAGATGATGCCTGCGCACATCGCCCGCGTCGGACCTGACCTGCGCTATACATTCTCTAACCGCAAGCTCAGCTCGGTCATCCCCGGGCGCCCGTCGGATATCATCGGTCTGACCGGGCGCGAGGCGTTGGGCGAGCCCTCCTTCGCCCGGATCGAACCCTATCTCGCCCGCGCGCTCGATGGCGAAGCGAGCGTCTTCGAATTCACCGATGAAGAGTCCGGTCGCCGCATCCGCGCAGCCTTCACGCCCGACCGGACGGGCGATGGGCCGATCCATGGCGTCTATATCCTGTCGATGGATGTGACCGAGGAAACCCAAGCGCGGGCTGCGCTGACGCAGACCCGCAAGCGGGAACTGGCGGCGCAGCTGACCTCCGGCCTCGCCCATGATTTCGCCAATCTCCTGACCATCATCCTCGGCCTGCAATCGCGGCTCGACCGGCTCGACCTGCCGCCCGATGCGTCGGCGCTCGTGGCCTCGACCCGCGCAGCAGCGCGGCGCGGAGGCGCGCTTCTCGACCGGATCGCGACCATCTCGGGCCGAAGGGAACCGCGCCCCGTCGCCACCGACCTTGCGGCCTTCATGGCAGATCTTGGCGCGCTTGCCCGTCCGGCGCTGCCGGAATCTGTCGTGCTGGAGATCACGGCCGACACTTTCGACGCACCCGTGATGCTCGACGCGGGCGGGCTGCAGGATTCGCTCCTGAACCTCATCCTCAACGCGAAGGATGCGATCGGCGACCAGCCCGGCCGCGTTCTGGTTGCGGCGCGCCCGGTGCGTGACACCTGGATCGAGTTCGCGGTCAGCGACACGGGCCCCGGATTTTCCGAAACCGCGCTCGACCGGGCGATCGATCCCTTCTTCACGACCAAGGGCGGCGAAGGCTCTGGGCTCGGCCTCTCCATGGTCTATGACCAGACCTCGCTGTCGGGCGGCACTGTGAAGCTCGAAAACCTGCCGGAGGGCGGCGCCCGCGTCGCCTTGCGGCTGCCCTACAGAAGGGGCTCAAGAAGCCCGCGCACCGGCCTTGTCCTGCTGGTCGAGGATAATGAGGACATCCGCACCAACGTGCGCGAGATGCTTCGCGCCATTGGCCATAGCGTGCTGGAAGCCGCGAGTGCCGACGAAGCGCATTCGCTCATCGCGCTGCCGGGGCTCGACATGGTGCTGACCGACATCACGCTGCCCGGCAAATTGACCGGCGTCGATCTGGCAGAGCAGGTCGCATCCGCCGGGACCGGACCGGCGGTCGGTCTCATGACCTCGCTCCCTCCCGCCAATCCGCTCCGCGCCCGCGCGGCTGCCCGCTTTCCGGTTCTGGCAAAGCCGTTCGATGCGGCGATGCTTGCGACCTTCCTCACCTCGGTGCGGCCATGACCCAGCCTCTGGTCGCCATCCTCGACGACGAGCCCGACATCCGCCAGATGCTGACCGAGGCGCTGACCGAGGCCGGGTTCCGCACCCAGGCTTTCGGGCGGGCGGCGGCGTTCGAGGCGGCGCTGAAACGGATGACGCCCGATGTCTGCCTTGTCGACCTCGGGCTGCCGGACAAGGACGGGCTGGCGCTCGTCCACGGGCTGGCGCTGGAAAGCGGGGCGGCGATCATCATCATCTCGGGCCGCGCGCAGGTGCAGGACCGGGTGACGGGGCTTGAACTCGGCGCCGACGATTATATCGTGAAACCCTTCGATCCGGCCGAAATCGTCGCCCGCGTCCGCGCCCGCCTGCGTCGCCCGAAGGCGGCCAGCGACCGCGCCGCCCAGACCGCCCGCTTCGCGGGCTGGACGGCCGATTTCAACCGCTTCTCGCTGCTGTCTGCCAGTGGCACCGAAGTGCCCTTCTCGAACGCCGAAGGCCAGGTGCTGCGCATGTTCCTTGACAGCCCGAACCGGCTGATCACCCGCGCCCATATGCAGGAAGTGCTCGGCGGCAGTGCGGGCGAAAGCTTCGACCGGGCGATGGATGTCCGCATCTCGCGCTTGAGAACCAAGCTCGGCGAGGATCCGAAGAACCCCGCGCTGATCAAGACGATCTACGGGGCGGGCTATATCTTCCTGGGCGAGGTGACCTGGGCGTGACGCCAGGGTTCGAAAATCCTTCGCGAAGGATTTTCGGCTGCATTGTGGCGACCACGCTCCAAACCGGTGCAGCCGCTGTTCTGTTGTTCGCCCTTGCCTTTCCTTGGCTTTTCGGCCTATAGCGCCCCCGTCGAACAGGCCGGAAGTGCCCTGGGGCTTTTGAGGACGCGCAGGGTCGGCCTACACCGGCCCTGATTGTTTTCGGAAAACCCCATGCCCGGCAAGACCCATGAAAGACCGGCGGAGACAACCGCTTGGCCCGTAACATTGTTGAAAAGGAACTGAAACCGCATGTGCGCTAAGAACGCTATGGAAGAATTCGAAGCCCTCCTGAAGGAAAGCTTCGAGATCGACACGCCCGAAGAGGGTTCGGTCGTCAAAGGCAAGGTCATCGCCATCGAGGCAGGCCAGGCCATCATTGATGTCGGCTACAAGATGGAAGGCCGCATCGACCTCAAGGAATTCGCGAACCCCGGTGAACAGCCCTCGATCAGCGTGGGCGACGAGGTCGAGGTCTATCTCGACCGCGTGGAAAACGCGCGTGGCGAGGCTGTCATCAGCCGCGAGAAAGCCCGCCGCGAAGAAGCCTGGGATCGCCTCGAAAAGGCCTATGCCGCGGAAGAGCGCGTCGATGGCGCCATCTTCGGCCGCGTCAAGGGTGGCTTCACCGTCGATCTGGGTGGCGCTGTCGCGTTCCTTCCCGGCTCGCAGGTTGACGTCCGCCCCGTGCGCGACGCCGGCCCGCTCATGGGCATGAAACAGCCGTTCCAGATCCTCAAGATGGACCGCCGCCGGGGCAACATCGTCGTCTCGCGCCGCGCGATCCTCGAAGAGAGCCGCGCCGAACAGCGCGCCGAGGTTATCGGCAACCTCTACGAAGGCCAGACGGTCGATGGCGTGGTCAAGAACATCACCGAATATGGTGCGTTCGTCGACCTCGGCGGCGTTGACGGCCTTCTGCACGTCACCGACATGGCCTGGCGCCGCGTCAACCACCCGTCGGAAATCCTGTCGATCGGCGAGACCGTCAAGGTTCAGGTCATCAAGATCAACAAGGAAACCCACCGCATCTCGCTCGGCATGAAGCAGCTGCAATCGGATCCGTGGGATTCGGTCGAAAGCCGCTTCCCGCTGGGGTCCGTCCACCACGGCCGCGTCACGAACATCACCGACTACGGTGCATTCGTGGAACTGGAAGCGGGCGTCGAGGGCCTCGTGCACGTTTCGGAAATGTCCTGGACCAAGAAGAACGTCCACCCCGGCAAGATCGTTTCGACCAGCCAGGAAGTCGACGTCATGGTGCTGGAAATCGACAGCGCTAAGCGCCGCGTGTCGCTCGGCCTCAAGCAGACCATGCGCAACCCGTGGGAAGTCTTTGCCGAAACCCATCCCGTGGGCACCGTCATTGAAGGCGAAGTCAAGAACATCACCGAATTCGGTCTGTTCGTCGGCCTCGCCAACGACATCGACGGCATGGTCCACCTCTCCGACCTCAGCTGGGACCAGCGCGGCGAAGAGGCGATCCAGTCCTACCGCAAGGGCGACGTGGTCCAGGCAGCCGTCACCGAGGTCGACGTCGAGAAAGAGCGTATCTCGCTCTCGATCAAGTCGCTCGGCGCCGACACGTTCTCGGATGCGGTTGACGGCGTGAAGCGCGGCTCGGTGATCACCGTGACCGTGACTGCGGTCGAGGAAGGCGGGATCGAGGTGGACTACAACGGCATGAAGTCGTTCGTCCGCCGCTCGGACCTCGCCCGCGACCGCGCCGACCAGCGCCCCGAGCGCTTCCAGGTCGGCGACCATGTCGATGTCCGCGTCACCAACGTCGATTCGAAGACCCGCAAGCTCGGCGTCTCGATCAAGGCGCGCGAGATCGCCGAAGAGAAGGAAGCCGTGGAACAGTACGGTTCGTCCGACTCGGGCGCCTCGCTCGGCGACATCCTCGGCGCGGCGCTGAAGGGCGGCAAGTAAGCCCCAGCGATCCGATTTAGAGGTCGAAATCCCCGCCGCACAGCGGCGGGGATTTTCTTTTCAACCGGTCCATTCCGACAGGCCCGTCACCAAGTCGTCGATGCATCTGGGTCCTGCATCCAGTACCAGCTTTCGCCAAGGGACATCCGGTGGCGTGCAGGCGTTGCGATATTGATCGCGCAGCAGCGAAACGGCTGGATCGCTCCGCCCTTCGTTTCGTAACCAGCGGTCGGTGCCGTCTGATCGGAACATGCCGTAGGCATCTGAAGTTCCAAACTCAACGACAGCGCCGGCCACCCTGCAGTCGGGCAATTCATCCGAGATCGCCTGACACAACAGGCCCTGATAGGCCGGCAGCGCGCCCGCTTTGAATGGCGACCCGTCCACTTCGTCAAGTTTCCACCATTGCATCGCCTGCCTTCGCGCTTCGCTACCTTTTGGCGCACAGACAAGATGCACGACTTCCCCAAATTCACCGACCCCGGTGTGAAAGTCGATGAAGCCGACGTGGCTTGCTTTGCCTGCATGCGCCTGAAGGATGCGCCGAAAATTGGTATTCGCCCATTCCGGCCCTGTCCCCGCATAGTAGAGCCCATCCGGGTGATCAGTTTGCCCGCTGAGTATGTCGTTTTCCAGATGCCAGCCATGGGTATCCAGATAAGCCCGATAACTTCGGTACGCGTTCAGCATCTCTTGGGCATCCATCGGCGAGCAATGCAGAAACTGTGCCAACTCGCGATAGGCAAGATTTTCACGGACCGACCAAGCCGAAAGGAAATTGCGATTCAAGTCCACGTTGTTTTCCGTGGTGCGGGTCTTGAAAGAAAAGCTCCAAGGGTTCACCGCATGGACCAGAGCCACCCCGACACCAGTCGGTAAGGTCGTCCGGCCATCTAGCCAGCGGCACATTATGGCCGAGGCGGCATAGCCTTCGGCCCCATGGGTGCCAGCAATAACCAGGGCCACGTGCGAAGCGTGACGCACACCGAGTTCGGCGACATCGACCGAAAGCACCTCACCGTCCAGCCCGCGGAGATGCGGTTGTGGATATGACTTTATCCTGGCATTTGACCGCTCCGCGGCCTCAAGGAAGTTTTGCCGTGCGCCTTGATAGCTGTCCGCGAAATAGGTCAAAGAGTTTGCTCCCAATCTATTCCGAACGAAGTTTATCGACCCACCTGCAGCCTGTCGATCAAGGCGCGCGAGATCGCCGAAGAGAAAGGGCCGTGGAACAGTGTGGTTCGTCCGGCTAGGGCGCCTCGCTCGGCGACATCCTGGGCGCAGCGCTCAAGGGCCAGAAGTAAGAAACAGGTCTTCGGACCAGCAGAAACCCCGCCCTCCCGGCCGGGGTTTTTGTTTATGGCCCCGATTCGTCCACAGGCCGCTGCTCGCGCTTTCTGCGCAGCGGCATCGGGATGCTGCGCCGCGACAGGCGTGGTTAGGGGCCACGCGAAGCCGAAGATCGGAAAAATCACGCAAAAATCCCCGCCATTACAAAGGCTTTCCTGTTTGTGGCTGGAAGAAATGGCCCTATAGTTCGCCGGACGAAAAAAGCGAGGGCGGGCCGAGTGAACACCGCCACGAGGGGGGATAATGATCCGGTCCGAACTGATTCAGAAGCTGTCTGAAGAGAACCCGCACCTGTTCCAGCGCGATGTGGAGCGGATCGTGAACACGATCTTCGACGAGATCATCGAGGCCATGGCCAAAGGCGACCGGGTCGAGCTGCGCGGCTTCGGCGCCTTTTCGGTGAAGAAGCGCGACGCGCGTGCGGGCCGCAATCCGCGCACCGGAGAATCGGTCGCCGTGGATCAGAAGCATGTCCCCTTCTTCAAGACCGGCAAACTGTTGCGCGACCGCCTGAACGGCGGCTGAACCCGTCATGATCAAGACCCTTCGCTACCTCTTCCTCGCGCTTCTCGCGGTCGTGCTTCTGACCGTCGCATCGGCAAACCGCGAGGTCGTTGCGCTTCGGCTGCTTCCGACAGAGGTCGATACATTCCTCGGCTTCGGCTGGACGATCGAACTGCCGCTCTTCCTGGTGATCTTCGCGGGCATACTCGTCGGCCTCGCTGTAGGCTTCGTCTGGGAATGGCTGCGCGAAGCGCGCATGCGCAGCGAGGCAAGCCAGCACCGGCGTCAGGTCGGGCAGCTTGAGCGCGAGGTCACGAAGCTGCGCGCCGAGAAAGGCGACAAGCCCGACGAGATCCTCGCCCTTCTCGACAATCGCTGAAGCGGCGCCTCTTCGTGCGCTTCGCTTCTCATCGGCCCGGGTTCGAGGAGCACATGAAATGCGACGACGAGTGTCGGTTCCGCCCGGCAGAGAAATGCGCTAGAGCCCGCACATGGACACTCGCGTGAAAATCTGCGGCCTCAAGGAGACCGCCCATATCGCCGCCGCTGCCGAGGCGGGTGCCGCCTATGTCGGTTTCAATTTCTTCGCCCGATCGCCGCGCAGCGTCGCGATCCCGGAAGCGGCGGCACTGGCACTCGCGACTCCTGAAGGCATCGCGAAAGTCGCCCTGACGGTGAATGCAACCGACGCCGAACTGGACGCGATCACCGGTGAGGTCGCGCTCGACATGCTGCAGCTTCACGGAACCGAAAGCCCGGAACGGGTCAGCGAAGTGAAGGCCCGCTATGGCCTTCCGGTGATGAAGGCCCTGGGCGTTGCCGACCGCGCCGACCTTGCCGCCCTCGACATCTACCAGACCGTCGCCGATCAGATCCTGATCGACGCCAAACCGCCCAAAGACGCGGTGCTGCCCGGCGGCAATGGTCTGACCTTCGACTGGACACTGCTGCTCGGCCGGGTCTGGCGCCGGCCCTGGATGCTCGCGGGCGGCCTGAACCCCGCGAACGTCGCATTGGCGATCCGTTCGACCAATGCGCGGCAGGTTGATGTGGCCTCCGGCGTCGAGATCGCGCCCGGCGTGAAGGACGAAGGCCTGATCCGCGCCTTCCTCGCGGCGGCGCGAGGATAGATCTTGAGGCTTTCTTTACCTTGATCGGCTCAGGATCGGTCATGACCGCGACCCTGCCCGCCTTCCTGTCCCCCGAGATCTGGCTGCGCCAGATATTTGCTGCCCGCGCTGCGACCGATGGCGGCATCGTTCGCCGCCAGGTGCGCGATGTCGAACGGATCGTCGGTCGCGCGCGGTTCGAGGCGGAGCTTCGCCACCGTGGCTACCGCGCGGTCGAGAACGCGGGCCAGTTCGTGATTTTCTGCAATCGCGCCCCCGTCCGCTTGATCGAATAGGCTTGCGCCTCCCGCAAATTCCTTCGAAGGAATTTGCCAAAACTCTTCGAATAGTTTTGGACCCGGTCGGAGAGGCAGATGATCCACTTTCGCCCCGCGACAGAAGACGACGTCCCCGCGATTGTCGCGCTGCTCGCCGACGACATCCTCGGCGCCACGCGCGAACGGCGCGAGATCGATGCGTACCTTGCCGCCTTCCGCACCATGGTCGCGGAAGGCAACAACCACCTGATCGTCGGCGACGACGACGGCCGCATCGTCGCCACCTACCAGATCACCTTCATCTCCGGCCTGTCGCTGAAAGCCGCGCGACGGGCACAGGTGGAAGCGGTCCGCGTCGCCTCCACCTTCCGCGGCCGGGGGATCGGCGCCGCGCTGATGGCCGATGCCGAGGCCCGGGCGCGCGCCGCAGGCTGCACGCTGATGCAGCTGACCACCAACAAGACCCGCGCCGACGCTCATCGTTTCTACGAGAGGCGCGGCTTTACCCCAACGCACATAGGTTATAAACGCGATCTGTCTTGAGTGAGGACAGGCATGGCATTGGTAGTCGGATTTTCGAAAGACGATCGCGACCTGAAAGCGGCGCATCCCACAACTTTGGTATGCAAGTATCTGGTCGGGGAGCGCGACGGGAAGAAAATCCTCCAGTTGAACACCTATGGTTCGACTGGGCGCGAGATACCCGGAAAGCTTAGCCAGACACTTCAACTCGACGAGAGCGCTGCGAGACAGCTCTTTCAAGTGCTGCAACGAGAGTTTCGTTTCTAGGAGGCGCCAGATGGCCGAGGACCTGATCAACAGCTTCATGACCGGACCGGACGAGGCAGGCCGTTTCGGCCAGTTCGGCGGCCGGTTCGTGTCAGAAACCCTGATGCCGCTCATCCTCGATCTCGAGGAGCGCTATGAATATGCCAAGACCGACCCGACCTTCTGGGCCGAGATGGACGACCTCTGGAAGCACTACGTCGGCCGCCCCTCGCCGCTTTATCACGCCGCGCGCCTGACCGCACACTTGGGCGGCGCAAAGATCTACATGAAGCGCGACGAGCTGAACCACACGGGCGCGCACAAGATCAACAACGTGCTCGGCCAGATCATCCTCGCCCGCCGCATGGGCAAGACCCGGATCATCGCCGAAACCGGCGCGGGCCAGCATGGTGTGGCGACGGCCACCGTCTGCGCCAAGTTCGGGCTGAAATGCGTGGTCTACATGGGCGCCCATGACGTCGAACGTCAGGCACCGAACGTCTTCCGCATGCGGCTTCTGGGCGCCGAGGTGATTCCCGTCACCTCCGGCCGCGGTACACTGAAGGACGCGATGAACGACGCGCTGCGCGACTGGGTGACGAACGTGCGCGACACGTTCTACTGCATCGGCACCGTCGCCGGCCCCCATCCCTATCCCGCCATGGTTCGCGACTTCCAGTCGATCATCGGCAAGGAAGTGCGCTGGCAGCTTGCCGAGCAGGAAGGCGAAGGCCGGCTCCCCGACACGGTAATCGCCGCGATCGGCGGCGGGTCGAACGCCATGGGCCTTTTCTACCCGTTCCTCGACGACCCCACCGTCCGCATCATCGGCGTCGAAGCGGGCGGCAAGGGCGTAGACGAACGCATGGAACATTGCGCCTCGCTGACCGGCGGGCGCCCCGGCGTTCTGCACGGCAACCGCACCTACCTTCTCCAGGACGATGACGGTCAGATCCTCGAAGGTTTCTCGATCTCGGCGGGCCTCGACTATCCCGGCATCGGCCCCGAACATGCCTGGCTGCATGACAGCGGTCGCGCCGAATATGTCTCGATCACCGACAAAGAGGCGCTGGAGGCCTTCCAGCTGTCCTGCAAGCTCGAAGGAATCATCCCCGCACTCGAACCTTCGCACGCGCTTGCCCATGTGATGAAGATCGCCCCTACCCTTCCACGCGACCATATCATCGTGATGAACATGTGTGGCCGCGGCGACAAGGACATCTTCACCGTGGCCAAGCACCTTGGCTTTGACATGAAGATCTGAGACCGCGCCGGTTCAGTACGACTGCATCAGGCCGGGCCGATCAGCCCGGCCTTTCCCTTTCGTCTCAGCGAATAAACCACAAGCCCCCGCGCCTAAACTCAGGTTTAGGCCGCTTTCGCCCAAGGTTTACAGACGCCGGTCTAAACTTCAGGCAAATTTCCCTTGATGCGGCCAGATGCTTTTCTGGTCTTGCGTCGGTCACGGCGCGCAAAACCAAGGGAGACCGCACAATGAAACGGACAGTTCTGATTGCAGGTTGCGCCATTGCGCTGGCCGGGACCGCCACCACCGCTTTCGCGGATCGGGGTGAACCGCTGGTGATGCCGTATGGAGAGTTCCAGGCTGTCGGCCAGATGGCCGATTGGGTCCTGCCGGGCGATCTTCTCGCCCGTCGTGGCCGTGGCGCCGACGATCCGGCGGGCGATGATCGTGGCCGCGGTGGGCATGGCGCGGACGACGGGCCGAATCACACTCTGCTCGAAACGCCGACCCTCCTGACCCCCGAACTTCTTGCGCGCCGGGGCGCCGACGACCCGGCGGGCGACGACCGCCGCGGACGCGGGCGTGGGACCGACGATGGTCCGGGGCATACGTTCAACACGACGCTTCCGGAAATGCTCCAGATGGCGAAGAACGGTGCCGATGACGGCCCCGACCATGATCAGGATGACGATCATGGCGGCCGTGGCGGCGATGACGACGACGATGACAACGGCTCGGGCTCGGGCCGCGACAAGCCGCGCATTCCGGGTGGGTCCGGTTGCGACGACGCCGGCGATGTCGCCGAACATGCCGCGTGCAGAGGCTAAGAGCCTCTCACCCGGTGCCGCGCCCCGTAAACGCACGCCGTAAACGCACCCCGGGGCGCGGCAGACAGAAGGTCGGCGGCAATCCCGCCCCGGCCGACACAATGGGGCGCCGCGCGCCCCGCGACGGAGAACAGAATGAACCGCATCGCCATTCTTGCCGCAGCTTTTGCGCTCAGCACCGGCATCGCCCTTGCACAGGATGCGCTGGACGGCACGATTGCCGATCTGCAGGCGCAGGGTTTCACCCGGATCGAGGCCAAGCACGGCCCCACCCAGACCAAGATCGAAGCGATCAACGGCGACGTGAAGGTCGAGATCGTGATCGACAATGCGACCGGCACAATCCTGAAGCGCGAGACCGAAGCGGTCCGGCCCGGCGAAAACACCGCGCCCGGCGTCTTCATTCGCGAGCGCAGCAAAGATTTCGTCGACGGAAGCGGCGATGACGATGATGACAACTCCGGCAGCGACGACGACGACGACGACGATGATGACGATGACGACGATGACAACTCCGGTCATGGCAGCGACGACGACGATGACGACAACTCCGGCCATGGCAGCGGTGATGATGATTGAGTAGCGAGCTTTCCCTTGCGGGCCTGCGCGTTTACCCGGATAGTCCGGGGAAACCGGCCCGCGGCCACGGGGGCGACATCATGAAACAGTCTATCTTCGCGATCCTATTCTCACTCACAAGCGTCTCGGCGGGCATGTCCATGGCCGCCGATTTTGTCGACACGATCATGAGTGAACTGCGAGAGCAGGGCTACTACGAGATCGAGGTGAGCCGGACGCTCCTCGGCCGAACCCGCATCGAAGCCGAGAGTGCCGCCTATCATCGCGAGATCATCGTCAATCCGGGGACCGGAGAGATTCTGCGCGATTATTGGGAGCTGATCGGGGCTGGCGGAAGTACGGCAAGTAACGGGCCGCTGCCGGGCCCGGTCTCCCCGGGCGTGACCGGCACGTCGAGCGGCAGCAACAGCGGCACAGGCAGCAGCAGTTCGGGCAGCAGCAGTTCGGGCAGCGGCAGTTCCGGCAGTGGCTCCGGGAGCAACAGCGGCAGCAGCGGCTCTGGTAGTAATAGCGGCAGCGGCGGTTCGGGCAGCAGTGGCGGCTCCGGAGGCGGGGATGATGACGACGATGACGATGACGATGATGACGATTGACCGCCGCGCGATCGCCGCGCCGTCGTGTGTCTGACCCTGTGTCGGGCCGAATTCTCATAATCCTCGTTCTGGCGGCGCAGGCGCTTTGTACGCTCTTCTTCGTGTCCGATATCCTGTTTTCGGTCTTCGGCATCTATGCCCGGCCGATCGCCTGGCAGACACGCGAACTCCTGGAACTAGGTGCCGCGCTCGGCCTTGTCCTCGGCGTCATCCTTGGCGCGGCCGCGCTGCACCGCATGGCGCGTGACCGCAGACGCGCCGAGGAAAAGCTGCGCCGCGCCTCGGGCGCCTTCATGGACCTCCTGGAAGAACGGCTTGAAGAGTGGGGCCTGACGGCCTCGGAACGCGATGTCGCGCTCTTCGCGATCAAGGGCATGACGACGCAGGAAATCGCGACTCTCCGCAATACGGCCGAAGGCACGGTCAAGGCCCAGACCAATGCCATCTACCGCAAGGCAGGCGTCAGCGGGCGACCGCAACTCCTTAGCCTCTTCATCGAGGATCTGATGGAGGACCGGCCGGGCGATCCGGCGCCTTTGCGCAAGGTCGGTTGAGAACTGTCAGACCGCGTAGGGTCTCAAGACATCAAGCGGCGCGATGTCTGTTGCGCGTGCGTGGGTCGCTTCCAACCGCACTTTCGGCGCGCACCCCTCGTCATGGGCCTGCATGAAACGGGCCGCACAGAGGCACCAGCGGTCGCCGGGCTTCAGGCCGGGAAAGTGGAACTCCGGGCGCGGGGTGGACAGGTCGTTGCCCACATATTTCGAATAGGCCAGGAACTCGGCGGTCATCACCGCGCAGACCGTGTGGCTGCCACTATCCTCGGCGCAGGTATTGCAATGCCCGTCGCGGAAGAACCCGGTCAAGGGCGCGGTCGAGCAGGGTTCAAGCGGGCCGCCCAGGACATTGACCGATGGCTCCTTCTTCATTTTCTACTCCGTTGCCCGGTCGGCAATCGCCTGCAACATGGCGACATTCGCCGCGTCCACTCCGGGCTCCTCGAAGCCCCGGTCGGCGGAATTGACCGCGATGACCACGCCGCGCCGGGGCGAGACATAGATATACTGCCCGTAGATACCATGCGCCATGAAATCTCCCGGTCCGTTTTCCGGGATCCACCATTGATAGCCGTAAAGTGCCCCGCCCGGCGCCGAAGGCCTGGTCGAGGCGGCGATCCAGTCGGCGGGCACCAGCTGCTGGCCCCGCCATTCGCCGCCCTGCAGGATCATTTGACCGAACCTTGCATAGTCGCGGGTCCTGAGATTGAGCCCGCCAAGGACGAAGGCTGTGCCTTCGCCGTCGGTCAGATAATAGGGCGCCGCCTCCAGCCCCAGCGGCTGGATGATCCGCTCATCCAGCAGATCGGCCGGGTCGCGGCCCGTCGCGCCTGCGATCACCATGCCAAGGACATGGGTATCTATCGAGACATAATGCCAGCGTGCGCCCGGTTCCGCCGCGCGTTCCTTCATGCCTGCCGCGAACCCGTCCATCGACCCGCCCAGCGCCAGTACCCGGCCCATCCGGTTGATGTCGGACCAGAAGTCCAGATAATCCTCGTTGAAAGCCACGCCCGAGGCCATGTTCAGCACCTGCCGGATCGTCGCGCCGTCGTAGGCCGACCCTTGCAACTTCGGCGCATATTTGACGACCGGATCGTCGAGCGAGGCGATCTTGCCCTCTGCCACCACCGTTCCGAACAAAGCCGAGAGGAAGCTCTTGGCAACCGACCAGCTGATCCTGAGATCATCCGGTCCCGTCCCGAGATAATAGCTTTCATGGACGATCTGTCCGTCCTTCAGAACCACGATCGCCGTAACCGCCCGGTCGCGGATCCAGTCCTCTGCGCCTTCGGGCAGGTTGATTGGCGCGCCCATCGGGAGAGGCGAAACCGGCCCGTCGCCGCGCGACAGAGGCCTTGTCCAGAACAGCCGGTCCATATGACTGAAGTTGCCGACGATCTTCTCGGCGTTGAACAGCGAATTAACCGCCATCAGCCGCACGATTTCGGCGCGCTTCCAGACCGCGAGGACCGCCAGCACAAGAGCGAGGACCAGAAGTCCCTTCAAGGTGATCCGCATGAGGCGCTTCATGTTTCCTCCGTCATCTGGCAGACAGCAAACCCCGCGCGCTCGCCTCAGACAAGAGTGACGCAACGGCAGGTCAATCAGGCTGCAGGCGCCCAGTCGATCCAGCGCCCGTGAAAATCGACGCGGCCGAGCGCGATCCTCTCGCCGCCGGGCCAGAGGTCGACCGTCAGCGCGGCGCCCGGCCCTTGACCGTCCGTCTCCATCGACAGCCGCGCCAGCGGCGCATCCGAACGCGCCGCAGCCCCAGCGGCTGCGAGAAGCGCCTCGCCCCGCGCCTGCGACTCGGCCGGGAAATATTGCCAGGCAACCGTGTGATAGACGAGGTGCAGCGCGCCCTCGAAGCGCCCGGAAAGGCGGCTCTCCAGCCAGGCGACCGCATCACCCGCCTCGACAAGCCGCGGGCCGACGGCAACCGCATCGAGCGCCTTGGCCGTGCGCTCCAGCCGCTCGGGCTGATCGGGCCAGAGATAGGCAATGAGCCGGTCACGCCCCGCGACCGGGTCGACGGGCCTCAGATCGACGCCCGCCCGGGCGAGGACCGGCGGATGCGGAGCAGCAGCCGGGAGGCGCCCGCGCCAGTCGGGCGCGAGCGTGAGAAGCGGATCGCCCGGTCCAAGCCGCCGCCCTTCGGCCATCAAAGCATAGCTATCCCAGATCAGGTTCAATCCGGCGCTGGCGCCTAGTTCCGACAGGACCAGCGGCAGCGGGTGTCGGGCCCGCAGCCAGTGCGCGGCGGCGATGATCGCCACCGACCGGCGCAGTTCATTGGTCTGCGGCGGGCTTTCAATGAAGTCCAGAACGAAAACCTCTTCGCGCCCCAGAACTGCCGCCGCGGTCTCCAGAAGCCGCTCATCGCTCGTCAGGTCGATCGAGCCGTAGCAGTCCGCCAGATCGGGCGCACGCCCGGCCCGCACCAGCGCATGCAGCGCCCCCGCGATACGCAAGGGAACCGAGTGACCGGAACTTGACAGATCGCCCTCCCAGCCCTCCAGCCGCGCGGCCAGTGCGCCCTCGGGCAGCCAGCCTGTGCCCAGCAGACGCATCAGCCGTTCCATCAGGGGCGAGCCCAGCGAAGCGCAACTGCGCGACTGGCTGGCGAAAGCCTCGGACAGGTCGGCGCGCATCCTCACCCGAACCGGTCCAGAAGCCGCTGCAGCGCCGATTTCGGCGCCTCCGGCGCCTTCGGCGCGTCGGGGGCAGGCATTTCTTCCGGTTTCGCCTTCGCCGCGCCGGTCGAAGAACGCGGCGGCGCCGTCCGCAGCGCCACGGCATTCATGAAGCGCGCCTCGTCACCCTCGGCCAGCGCCACGGCGCCGTCCGACAGGCCGCGCATCAGGTCATCGAGCCAGTCCTGATCCGCCTTGGCGAAGTCCGACAGCACGTAGGGCGCAACCCGGTCCTTGTGGCCCGGATGGCCGATCCCCAGGCGTACGCGGCGGTAAGCATCGCCGATATGGGCGTGGAGTGATCGAAGCCCGTTGTGCCCCGCATGTCCGCCGCCGGTCTTCAGTCGCATCTTGCCGGGGGCAAGGTCCAACTCATCGTGAAAGACCACCACGTCTGACGGTTCGATCTTGTAAAACCGCACGGCCTCGCCCACCGACTGGCCCGAAAGGTTCATGAAAGTTTCGGGCTTTAGAAGCGCCACGCGCTCCGCCCCGAGCCGCCCCTCGGACAGGAGCCCCTGGAACTTGGCGCGGAAGGTCGGAAAGCCGTGATCGACGGCGATCCGGTCGAGCGCCATGAAGCCGATATTGTGGCGGTTGCCCGCATATTTCGCCCCGGGATTGCCGAGACCGACAAAAAGCTTCATCGCGCGCCTTCCTTGCGTGGCCCGCAGGTTAGTGGCGCGCAGCGCCGGTTGCAATGTATGGGGGCCCGCCGGGCCGCTCATCGTCGGACTTCGTCCGCTCTTCGCGGCGGGGTCGGGGCTGGGCGCCCCTTGGAAAGGCCCTGCCCCAGCGAAGAGCGGACGCAGTCCGGCGATGAGCGGCCGCCGAAAAGAAAACGCGGGGCCTTTCGGCCCCGCGCTCAAACCATCGATCCGGGAAGGATCAGGCCTCCGCAGCCGCTTCTTCGTTCTCGGCCGAGACAAAGCCCGACGGCGCGCCGATGTTGGCGATGACGAAATTGCGGTTGATCGTGGGCTTGGCGCCCGACGGCAGCACGACATCGTTGATATGGATGACGTCGCCGATTTCGCGACCCGAAAGGTCGACCGTGATGTGATCGGGGATGTCGCCCGCCATCACTTCCAGTTCGACTTCCGGACGCACGATGGTCAGCGCGCCGCCCCGCTTCAGCCCCGGTGCCTTGTCGTGGTTCTCGAAGGTCACGTGGATGAAGAGGTTGATGCGGCTTTCGTCGTGGATGCGCATGAAGTCGACATGCGTCGGCAGGTCCTTGACCACGTCACGCTGCACGCCGCGGCAGATGACATGGACATCCTCCTGGCCTTCGACCTTGAGGTTGAAGAGGCGCTGCTTGAAGCGGCCCGCCTTGAGGAATTTCAGGAGGTAGTAGTATTTCATGTCGATCGCGAGCGGCTCTTTGCCGTCGCCATAGACGATGCCAGGTACGTTCCCGTCACGACGGGATTGACGGGCGGCCCCCTTGCCTGTCCCCGTCCGTACCGTGGCGATGAGATCGGTGATCTTACCAGCCATGGGTCTCTCCATAAGTTAAGGGCATCCTCCAAGGGTGCATGCCCGAGGCGGGTGCTATAGAGGGGAATCGGCAGGAAGGAAAGCCAAAAAGCACGCTTGATGCGCCCTGTTGCACGGGTCTGGCGCGCGCTGCGCAGCCGTGATAGATCATTCTGACTTCTCAGTCAAAAAGACTTCCATGACCCTCTTCAGACAGATCCGGGTGGCGCGAGCGACCGTGGTGGCCTTTGCGGCGATGGGTGCCCTTTGGGGCTCCTATGCCGCGCTCATCCCAGACACCAAGGCGATGCTTGGTGTTGGCGATGCCGCCTTTGGCTCGCTCCTGCTCGCCACGCCGCTCGCGGCGGCGGCTTCCATGCTCATCGCGCCCCGGGTCGCGCCCCTGTTCGGACGCCATGTGCTGCCGCTCGCGGTGCTTGGCGTAGCGTTGGCCTTTGCCGCGCCGGGATGGCTTGCCGCCCCTGCCTTCTTCGCCCTCGCGATGGTCTTCGTCGGCATGACGAACGGCTTTCTCGACGTCACGATGAACGCCCGCGTTAGTGCGCTCGAGGCTGAACGCGGCCTGCATCTGATGAACCTCAACCATGCCGCCTATTCCTTCAGCTACGCGGGTGCCGCGATTCTCACCGGCTTTGCCCGTGACGCCGGTCTTGGGCCGGGGCCGGTCATGACCTTGGTCGCACTCGCGGTTGGCCTTGCCGCCTTCATCGCGATCGAGGCCGGACCGGACGTGAACGGTTTTTCCGGGGCGAAAGGCCCGCGCGGGCGGCTCGGGTCACTGCCACTTTGGGGCGGGCTGATCGTGCTTGTGGCCTTCGTGGCGGAGAATGCCTCGGAAAACTGGTCGGCACTGCATATCGAGCGGACGCTCGGCGGCTCGAAACATCAGGGCAGCTTCGGCCCGGCGGTGCTGGCGCTGACCATGGGCTGCGGGCGCCTGGCCGGGCAGATCGTCGCGGCGCGCATCCATGAAAGCACGCTCATCCGGCTTGGCACGATCATCGCAGCGACGGGCACGGCGGTGGTCGGCCTCGCGCCGTCACCTCTGGTGGCCTATGCAGGGTTAATCACCGCCGGGCTCGGTGCCTCGGTGATCGCGCCCACGGCCTATTCGCTGATGTCGCGGCTCGCCGCGCCCTCGGCCCGCGCGCATGTGATCGCACGGGCCACCGCACTTGGCTATATGGGCTATTTCTTTGGCCCGCCCGCGCTTGGCTTTGCCTCCGAACTCCTCGGGCTCGACCGTGCCCTCGTCGCGATGGCGGCGTTCATCCTGACGGTTCTGGCCCTCTACCCGCGGCTCGTGGCCGCGGGCAGGAAGACAGAGGCGCTCAGCGCGGTGTGACGCCGCGCAGCCGCTCCGACCGGCGCCTTAGCAATTCGACCGTTGTCAGCAATAGGATCGACACGATCACCAGGATGGTCGCGACGGAAAGGATCGCCGGGCTGATCTGTTCGCGGATGCCGTTGAACATCTGACGCGGGATGGTCTGCTGCTGCGGCCCGGCGATGAAAAGGACCGCCACCACCTCGTCGAACGAGGTGACGAAGGCAAAAAGCGCACCAGAGATGATGCCTGGCAGAATCAGGGGCATGATCACCCGGAAGAAGGTGGTGCGCGGGTTTGCCCCGAGGCTTGCAGACGCCCGGATCAGCGACTGGTCGAACCCGGTCAGCGTCGCCGTCACCGTGATGATCACGAACGGGATGCCCAGGGTGGCGTGCGCCATGATCACGCCCAGATCGGAGTTCGCCAGACAGCCCTTGTTCGACAGGATCGGCGCGAGAAGCGCCCCGATGCCCGAATCCGGCGCGAGGCAGGCCTTGGCATAGAAGAACGACATGCCCACGGCGGTGATGATGATCGGCACGATCATCGGCGAGATGAGGATCGCCATGATCGTGCGGCGGAACGGCATTTCCGGGCGGCTGAGGCCAAGGGCCGCCAGCGTGCCGAGGAAGGTCGCAAGGATCGTCGCCCAGAAGCCGATCCAGAAGGAGTTTTTCGCGGCATTGATCCAGGTCGAGGTCTCCCATGCGGTCGACCACCAGCTGCCGTCGCGTACGCCATCCGGCGCAGCATGGCCGAAAGTCAGGAGCGTATCATACCAACGGGTCGAATAGCCCGCCGGATCGAAATGCAGCATCTTCTCGGTGAAGGTGAAGTAAGGCTCCGCGTTGAACGACAGCGGCAGGATCACCAGGATCGGTGCGATCAGGAAGATGAAGATCGCCGCACAGATCACCAGATAGGCATAGTGCCAGATCCGTTCGAGGGGCGAGGCATGGGTGGGAAGGGCCATATCTGTCGTCCTCTCAGCCGAGTTTCAGCCGGTCGATGCCGATCAGCCGGTCATAGAGCCAGTAAAGCACAATCACCGCGACCAGAAGCATCGCGGCAAGCGCCGCCGCCAGCGACCAGTTGGCCTTCGCCATGTGGAACTGGATCATGTTCGAGAAAAGCTGCCCATCGGCGCCGCCGACAAGGGCAGGCGTGATATAATAGCCGACCGCGAGGATGAAGACGAGAAGCGAGCCAGCCGCGATCCCCGGCAGGGTCTGTGGCAGATAGACCCGCCGGAAGGCGGTCCAGCTTGTGGCGCCGAGCGACCGGGCCGCACGCACGTAGGAGGGCGGGATCGTCCGCATCACCGAGAAGAGCGGCAGGATCATGAAGGGCAAAAGCACATGGGTCATGGCGATGATCGTGCCGGTCTGGTTGTTGATCATCACCAGCCGCCCGCTGTCGTCGATCAGCCCCATCGCCACAAGGATCGAGTTGACCACGCCTTGCTGCTGCAAAAGCACGATCCAGGAAGTCGTCCGCACCAGTAGCGATGTCCAGAAGGGCAGAAGCACAAGGATCATCAGAAGCGAGGATTTCGACATCGGCAGCGTTGCCAGCAGATGCGCGACCGGGAAGGCCAGAAGCAGGCAGGTGAAGGTGATGACGCCCGACAGGATGAAGGTCTTGATGAAGAGGTAGAGATAGATCCTCTCCTTGTCGGTGCCGCGCTGGAACGCTCCGTCCTCGGCGCGCTTCTGGTCGACCGCGACATGGTAGAAGTCGGTCGTGTAGGGCGAAGCCGCATCGCGCATGGCAGCCCAGAGTTTGGGTTCGCCCCACTCCTTGTCCACGGCCAGAAGCGCCTCCTTGAAGGGCGGCTGCATGTCCTCGGCCTTGCGCGCCGCGCCCTTGAAGAGGCTGATCGTGCCGGGCACCGTATAGTTGATCCGCGTGCCCGCCTGACCAGGCGTCTTGTCCTTCTGCATCTGGGCAAGGTCGGCGACGAGCGCGGAATAGGCCTCTTCGGTGATCTCCGACCCTTCGGGGTTGGCCTCGAACCAGGCGGCAAGGTTCGGCGCGGTCGAAGAAAAGCCGTCATGTTCGAACGACCGTTTCAGCATATAGCCGATCGGGACCACGAATGTGATCAGGACGAAGGCCAGAAGCGGCACCACAAGCAGGAAGGCCCGGCGCCGCGCGCGCGCCTGAGCCGTGGCCAGCGCTGCTTTCAGCGGCCTTCCGTCAGCGGTCAGTAGCGGGCCTGAAACGACCTCGGTCATAGATCATCCTCTCCAATCGGCGCGAGTATCGCCTCGATCTGCGCGCGCTCTTCATTGGCCAGTTGCGGCAAGATCACACGGGTCGTGTAGGACCCGTGCAGCTTGCCGTCGGCGCCCCAGTAGGCCCAGTCCGATACTTCTGCCGTCGCGAAACTCACCGGATCGCCTACTGCGCCCTCGAACCCGGCCGGCTGGTTCGCCAGCACGCCCGACAGCCTGTCTCCGTCGATCTGCAGTAACGTGACCCAGATATGTTCCGTATCGGCCGAACCGCCCGAGACCGGCGCGGCATATTTGACAGAATAGGCTCCCGATCCGAGATCCTGCCGCGCCGCGTAGCCAAGAAACGCATCCAACCGGCTCCGTGCCGTGTCGATCGCGGAATTCATCTCGGCATCGTCGGTGGCGAAGTTCACGACCCGGTCCTGCGCGATTGCTGCCGGTACGCAGAGCGCCGTCGCGCCAAGGAACAGCGCAAGCAGAAGGGCCCGTGGTCGCATCTCGTCCTCGAAAACGGCCGGGCGCGAAGGGGCGCGCCCGGCCAATCCTTGATCAGTTCGACGCCAGCCAGGCGTTGAAGCGCTCGTTCAGTTCTGCGTCATGGTCGACCCAGAATTCATAGGACGAAGCGAGCGCGTTGCCGAGGTTGGCTTCGGCCGTCGGCATGTAGGGACCCATCTCGGTCTTGCCGTCCTGATAGAGGCCGACGAGCGGGCCCGAGGACTTGCGGGCCGGACCATAGCTGATCCATTTGGCCTGATCGGCAAGCGCCTGGGTCGAGGTCGAGAACTTCACGAACTCCATCGCCTGCTCGAGGTTCGGCGCACCCTTCGGCACGACAAACAGGTCATATTCATAGACCTGACCATCCCAGACGGTGTTGAACGGCTTGCCCTCGGCCACCGCCGCCGCGAAGATACGGCCGTTGTAGGCGGTGGTCATCGCGACTTCACCATCGGCCAGAAGCTGCGGCGGCTGGGCGCCCGCTTCCCACCAGATCGTGTCGGCCTTGATCTTGTCGAGCTCGGCAAAGGCCTTGTCCACACCTTCGGGCGTGCCCAGAACCTCATAGACTTCGGCCGCGGGAACACCCGCACCCATCAGCGCCATTTCGAGATTCGCCTTCGCGCCCTTGCGCATGCCGCGCTTGCCCGGGAACTTCTCCAGGTCGAAGAAATCGGCGATCGTGGTCGGGCCTTCGGGGAACTTCGTCGTGTCATAGGCAAAGACGGTCGAGAAGACGATGGTCGACACGGCGCAATCGGTCAGCGCGCCGGGCAGGAAGTCGTCGACCGCGGCAGTGCCGTCGGGCGCCGGCGGCAGGGTCGAGGCATCGATTTCCTCAAGCATGCCGTCGTCGCACAGACGGATCGCGTCGGCATACTCGACGTCGGCGACATCGACGGTGACGTTGCCCGCCTCGACCATCGCCTTGACCGCCGGGGCCGGGTTGTCGCTGTCCACCGACACGACATTGATGCCGGTCGCCGCGGTGAAGGGCTTGTGATAGGCCTCGACCTGGCTCTGCGTATAGGCGCCGCCCCAGGACATCACGGTCACGTCGGCGTGCGCCGCGAAGGCGACCGCCGTCAGCGCGGTGGAAAGTGTCAGGATTCTCTTCATATCAATCTCCCGGTTGATGGTTTCTTCTTTTCAGTCCGTCCAGCCGGGCTTTGCCCGGCGCGGGCGTCACATCGGATCAAGGGCGCGGGCGTCCTGCGGATGCCAGCCGACCTTGAGCTTCTGTCCGTTCGCAAGCCGGGTCTGCCCCAGCGTGTTGCGCATCTTCATCACGAAATCGTCCGATCCCGCGACCTTGAGGCGGGCGCGCAGGATGTCACCCATATAGATGACATCCACGACCTCGGCCTCGATCGTATGGGCGCCCGGCGGCATCATCTCGGGCTTGAACTCGACACGTTCGGGCCGGATCGAGACAAGGGTTTTCTGGCCCTTTTCCTTCACGTTCACCGCCGTCGCGTCGATCAGCTCGCCGGTCGACAAACGCACCAAGGCCTTGTCGCCCGACAGTTCCTCGATCGTGCCCGGCAGCTTGTTGTTCTCGCCGATGAACTGGGCGACGAAGCTGTTTTCCGGCCGCTCATAGAGGTCGGCAGGCGGGGCGAGCTGCTGGATGACGCCGTCATTGAAGACCGCAACGCGGTCCGACATGGTCAGCGCCTCGCCCTGATCATGGGTCACATAGACGACGGTGATCCCCAGTCGTTCGTGCAAAGCCTTGATCTCGAACTGCATATGTTCGCGCAATTGCTTGTCGAGCGCGCCCAGGGGTTCGTCCATCAGCACAAGCTCGGGGTCAAAGCACAGGGCCCGCGCCAGCGCGATCCTTTGCTGCTGGCCGCCCGACAGTTGCGCAGGGCGGCGGTTCGCGAACTTGCCCATCTGCACCATGTCGAGTGCGCGGGCGATTTTCGCCTCGCGGTCGGCCTTGCTCATCCCACGCACTTCAAGCGGGAAGGACAGATTCTCGCCCACCGTCATATGGGGGAACAGCGCATAGTTCTGAAACACCATGCCGATACCGCGCTTGTGCGGCGGCACCTGGTTGATGTTGCGCCCGTTCAGTCTGATCTCGCCGTTCGTTGCGGTCTCGAACCCGGCCAGCATCATCAGGCAGGTGGTCTTTCCCGACCCCGACGGCCCGAGCATCGTCAGGAACTCGCCCTTCGGCATCGTCAGATTCAGGTCTTTGACGACAAGCGTCTGCCCGTCATAGCTCTTCTGGACGCGGTCGAATTCGACGAACGCCGCGTCCGCGGCACTGGTGGCAGAGGTCAACTCTCGCTCCCCGTTTGTTTTTTTTGGCTCCCCAAGGCCGAGCTAAGCTCATAGCCCACACATTTTCAACCGGATTCTCGGCGCATTGTGCGAACGTATAGATGGCGCTTTATGCCGCGAGGGAAGGTCAGAAAGCGACATGAATATTTCTGCAAGCGACATGTCGCGCATGAGACGGGGATATCGGCGCAAAAACTCCCAAGCCCAATAGCCTGCGTCGCAGCATATCGCCGGGAAAAGCGTCGCGGATTCAAAATATATTTATAAATCAGACGGTTGGAGTGGTGCGGTTGAGAAGACTCGAACTTCCACGGGGGTTAGCCCACAGCGACCTCAACGCTGCGCGTCTACCAATTCCGCCACAACCGCACTCCAAATCGGGCACTGCCGACTGAGGTGGCGTGCTTCTAGCCGAGAGGTTTGGGAAAGGGAAGCGGTTTTTCTGCCGCTTTCGCCAATATTTTTGCCCGTGTCGCGCCGGGTCGTCGTACACGGCAGGCCGGTTGCGAACCGCGCTCCCGTTGATTCCCTCAAGGGCCGTTCTTCACCCTCATACCGGCCGATGTTCGTGGCAGATTTGGGTCGTCTCATCGGCAGAAAGCGCGAGATCGAGAAGCGCACAAAAGGGGCCGGGCCGGTGATGGCGGCAGGTTGAGCAAAGCCCGAATGTCCGCCCTTCTCCGACCATCCGGGCCAGCAGCGCCGACAACGTGCGCTCAAGCCGGGTGCGGTCTTCGTCTTCCAGCGCCGCCAGGGGCGCAGCCAGCGCCGACCCTGGCAACAACGCCCGACCATTGGCCGTGACGCGGTAGCTGACCGAGCGGCGATCGGCGGGATCGGGTTCCGCCTCGACCAGCCGCTTTCTAGCCAATGCCTGCAGGGTCTGCGAGGCGGTCCCGCGTGTCGTCCCCAGATAGTCCGCGACATGGGACGGAGCGCGGGAGAAACGGTTTGCCCGGGAAAGATAGTCGAGCGCGCCTCTCTGGGCCGGGTTCAGGCCGGCCGCCCAGCCCGCCGCCTGCGACAGGCGCGCCAGCCGTTCCAGAAGGAAATGCGCGTTGCTCATGCGGTATTGATATCGACTCGATATTTTCCTTGCAAGGCCGTGACGACTGCTCCAGAACAATGTAATAGCGACTCGCTACTATAGGAGAATTCATGACCCGCCCGTATCCCTCCCTCATCCTCGCGCTCCTTCTCGTCCCGATCGCGGCCACCGCCGAGATCAGGTCGCCCACCGATCCGACAAAAACGCCCGCCTTCGACATACTCAGCGCCCGCATACTGCGCGCCGAAGACGGCCTCAGCTTCTCGATGAAGCTTGCCGGAAGCGCAGGCAGTGCTGCGCCCGATCCCACCGGCGCACTCGCCGGGGCGCCGGTCTGGTCCTATGTCTGGCCCACCTCGCTCGACCCCGCGACGGTAGGGTTCGAAGGTGGAACCGGCATCCTCGCGCTTGCCGCCACCGCACACCCCGACTTCGATGACACGCCGCTGGCGGATGAAAACGGCGACGGTGACGCTGCGAACGACGGCGCGGGCTGGCACAGCCATTGGGTTGTCCTGACCCCGAACGACGCCTGCGGCACGGGCGCGCTCTCTGTCCGCGACATCGCCGAGGGCGAAAGCCCGAAACTGCCGGAGACCTGGCCCGGCCTGCCGCTGTTCATCGACAGTCCGGGCTTTGCACCTGCCCTGACCGACAGCGAGATCACGATCAACGTCCCTCTGCCCGCAGACACCGACCTCACCGCCTTCCGTTTCGACGGCGTCACCTCGGCGCTGCGCGTCAACCAGACGGTTCACGCGCCGCTCCTATGTGTTACGGATGTCTGGGATGTCGCCTCGGGCGATTTGTCCCTGCCCGGAGAAGCGGAGTGAGCATGGTCGAGATCATCGCCTCGGACTGGCTGAATACGCCCAATCCCCTCTCCCTTGCCGCCTTGCGCGGCAAGGTCGTGGCGCTCGAAGCCTTCCAGATGCTCTGCCCCGGCTGCGTCAGCCACGGCCTGCCGCAGGCCCAGTCGATCCGCCGCATCTTCCCCGAGGAAGATGTGGCGGTCATCGGCCTCCATTCGGTCTTCGAACATCACGCGGCGATGACGCCGGTCGCGCTCCGCGCCTTCCTGCATGAGTACCGGATCACCTTTCCCGTCGCCATCGACAGCCCGGGCGAAAGCGGCCCGCTGCCCAGGACGATGGAAGCGCTCGGGCTTCGCGGCACGCCGTCGCTTCTGCTCTTCGACCGGGCGGGCGAGCTGCGCGCCCATCATTTCGGGCAGGTCCACGACATGGTGATCGGCGCCGAGATTGCAGCACTTCTGGCCGAGCCGCCCGCCTAGCCGGCTGTTACAACCCGATATCGCGCCGCAAGTGATCGGTGAGATGTTCGGGGTTAATGTCGGACATGCGCCTGCAGCGCTCCCTCTGGCGCCCCACCCAAATGGCCCGCCAGAGGCCTGAAATGCGCCGCAGGAAACCGACCCGAATCGTCCGCTCGACTATCTGCTGCAGCCCTGCCTCAAAGCTCGCCATCGTCCTGCCTCTCTTGCCTTTCGCGAATCGTCTTGTAATTTCTCAAGTGAACTTGAGATCAAGGACCAATCATGTCCCGTCAGGGCCTGACCATCGGCGACCTCGCCGCCCGCACTGGCCTCGCCGTTTCGGCGATCCGCTTCTATGAGACGCACGGCATCGTCCGCCCCCTGCGCAATCAGGGCGGCCACAGGCGCTATGGCGGGGCGGATCTTCGGCGGCTGTCTTTTGCGATGATCGCCCAGCGCCTGGGCTTTCCGCTCGCCGAAATCGCGGGGCACCTCGCCGCGCTGCCCGCCGACCGCGCGCCGACACGGAGGGATTGGGCGCGAATTTCCAAGGGCTTCCGCGCTGGCATCGACGCGCGGATCGCGCAGCTGCAGGCGCTCGGCGACACGCTCGACGGCTGTATCGGCTGCGGCTGTCTGTCGCTCGACAGATGCACGCTCTATAACGCCGGGGACAGGGCCGCCCGAAAGGGTCAGGGCCCGCGCTATCTGATGGGCGACGAACCGGAGGTGTGACGGAAGCGATGGTCGAATGGATCACATCCCCGGGGCTCGTACCCTATGAAGAGGCTCTTGCCTTCATGGAGACCCGCGTCGCAGCCATCGCCGAAGGGCAGGCCGGGGAGTGTATCTGGCTTCTGGAACATCCACCGCTTTACACCGCAGGCACGTCAGCCCGGCCCGAGGATCTGACCGACCCGGACCGCTTTCCCGTCTATGAGGCGCGGCGCGGCGGGCAATATACCTATCACGGGCCGGGCCAGCGCGTGGCCTATGTGATGCTCGACCTCAACCGCCGCGGCAAGGACGTCCGGCGGTTTGTCGAGCGGCTGGAACATTGGGTCATCGCCGCGCTCGCTGAGTTCAACGTGCGGGGAGAGATCAGGCCCGGCCGCGTCGGCGTCTGGGTCACGCGCCCCGACAGGGCACCGAACCCAGACGGGTCGGTCCGCGAGGACAAGATCGCGGCCATCGGTGTCCGGCTCAGGAAATGGGTTAGTTTCCATGGCATCTCGGTCAATGTCGAACCGGACCTTTCACATTTCGACGGAATCGTCCCCTGCGGCATCCGCGACCATGGCGTGACAAGCCTTGTCGATCTTGGCCTGCCCGTGACGATGGAGGATCTCGATCTGGCGCTGAAGACCTGCTTCGAGCGGAGCTTCAGCTGACAGGCTGACGACAGTCAGAGCGAAAAGTTTTCCCGAAAACTTTTCGCGCCCAGGACGGGCCGCGAAGGATTTTCGGGACAATCCTTCGCTCCCCCCACCTGCCCGAGACAATATTTCGCGCCCCGCCCCCCGTTTCTTTCATTGCCCATCCGCGGATCGCCAATTATTACGGGGCCGGACACCCGGTACGGACGAGATTCCGGCCGGTTCTTAAGGAATGGGAGAACAGCATGGCCGACGCAGCCGTTCATGGCCACGAGGCGCACGGACACCCCGGGTTCTTCACCCGCTGGTTCATGTCGACGAACCACAAGGACATCGGGATCCTCTACCTCTTCACCGCCGCGGTCGTCGGCTTCATCTCGGTGGCGCTGACCGTCTACATGCGCCTCGAACTGATGGAACCCGGCGTCCAGTACATGTGCCAGGAAGGTGCGCGTTTCGTCGCCTCGGGTGATGTCTGCACACCAAACGGCCATTTGTGGAACGTGATGATCACCTATCACGGCGTCCTGATGATGTTCTTCGTCGTCATTCCGGCGCTCTTCGGCGGGTTCGGCAACTATTTCATGCCGCTCCATATCGGTGCGCCGGACATGGCCTTCCCGCGGATGAACAACCTCTCCTACTGGCTCTATGTGGCGGGCACCTCGCTCGGCGTGGCCTCGATGCTTGCCCCGGGTGGCAACGGCTCGCTGACCTCGGGTCTGGGCGCCGGGGCCGGCGTTGGCTGGGTGCTTTATCCGCCGCTGACCACCACGGCCGAGGGCGGCTATGCGATGGACCTTGCGATCTTCGCCGTCCACGTCTCGGGCGCCTCCTCGATCCTCGGCGCGATCAACATGATCACCACTTTCCTGAACATGCGCGCACCCGGCATGACGCTGCACAAGGTGCCTCTGTTCGCCTGGTCGATCTTCGTCACCGCCTGGCTGATCCTTCTGTCGCTGCCGGTTCTGGCGGGCGCGATCACCATGCTTCTGACCGACCGAAACTTCGGGACGACCTTCTTCACCGCCTCGGGCGGGGGTGACCCGATCCTCTATCAGCACATCCTGTGGTTCTTCGGCCATCCGGAAGTCTATATCATCATCGTTCCGGGCTTCGGTATCATCAGCCATGTGATCGCGACCTTCTCGCGGAAACCGATCTTCGGCTATCTGCCGATGGTCTATGCGATGGTGGCGATCGGGGTTCTGGGCTTTGTCGTCTGGGCGCACCACATGTACACCGTCGGCATGTCGCTGACCCAGCAGAGCTACTTCATGCTGGCTACGATGGTCATCGCGGTGCCCACGGGCGTGAAAGTGTTCAGCTGGATCGCCACGATGTGGGGCGGCTCGATCGAGTTCAAGACGCCGATGCTCTGGGCTTTCGGTTTCCTCTTCCTCTTCACCGTGGGCGGCGTCACCGGCGTGGTCCTTTCCCAGGCGCCGGTCGACCGTGTCTATCACGACACCTATTATGTCGTGGCGCACTTCCACTATGTGATGTCCTTGGGTGCGGTCTTCGGCATCTTCGCGGGCATCTATTACTGGTTCAGCAAGATGTCTGGCCGCCAGTATCCGGAATGGGCGGGCAAGCTGCATTTCTGGGCGATGTTCATCGGTGCGAACCTGACCTTCTTCCCGCAGCACTTCCTTGGCCGTCAGGGCATGCCGCGCCGCTACATCGACTATCCCGAGGCCTTCGCCTACTGGAACAAGATCTCCTCGATGGGCGCCTTCCTGTCGTTCGCCTCGTTCGTCTTCTTCATCGGCGTGATGTTCTACGCGCTTCTCTGGGGCAAGCGCGAGACCCGGTCGAACTACTGGAACGAATATGCCGACACGCTGGAATGGACCCTGCCCTCACCGCCGCCCGAACATACGTTCGAGCAGCTGCCGAAGCAGTCGGACTGGGACAAGGGCCACGCCCACTGATCCCGCGAAATGACCAAGGGCCCCGGAGCGATCCGGGGCCCTTTTTCATTGATGAGCTAAACTAGCCATCCTGCCGAGAGCTGTTGACGGCACGAATGCGACACCTGACCTACTGCGACAGCGTCAGCTAGTCGCTCCCGGGCCAGCGCCCGACTGGCTGACTAACAGTAGGGCGTCCTCATAGCCGCCGCCAAAATCCAATCGATAGATGGCGTCTGTCGGCAGATCGACGGGCGCTTCGTCCCAAGCGGCCTCCGTATCCAGGCACAAGACGCTCGTCGATAGCTCGTCGCACGACAGAGCTTTTCCGATGTAGGCGACATTTTACAGGTCGTCGAGGACTGGATCATTGAACGATGCGTGCAATGAAACGAGCAGTCCAAGCTTCCGCACTGACTCAATTGCGCTCCGCAGCGATGTCAGGTCTAGCACTGGCACGGGCGCGCGTTGCAGGCCACGCAAGCGAACTACCTTCTCTAGAAACGCTTCCCTAGTTGACGGGCATTCGCTTTCGTCAACATCGGCATAGCGCAAGCACGAGAAGCCATTCAACCGGATCGTCTCGTCAAATACCTCGAGAAGAAAGCACTCAGTACCAGCTTCAACAACGTACCCATCGACGCAGCCCGGGTCGACTGCGTGATGAATTCTGACCAATTGGCCCATCTTCTGGGCCGCCTGAATTCGCGCCTTGTGTATCATCTTGGTAGCCCTGAAGGTATCGAGTAGTGGGTGCATAGTCGCGGTCTATTCAACCGTTACGGTCAAGGATAGAGTAGGCGGACGTGTGATCGGTAGGCCCACTGGCTTAGACGAACGCGCCCCTCCCCCGGCCCCCCTCGGACCCATTTCGTGCCGCCTCGTTGCCTGCCGGAAGCCTTCCTCTCTCCTGCAAAACCTGTAGCATCCCGCGCAACCGTTCAAGGAGCACGTCATGCTGAAAATCTGGGGCCGCACCGATTCCTCCAACGTCCAGGCGCTGATGTGGTGCGTGGGCGAGCTTGGCCTGCCTTTCGAGCGCACCGACGCGGGCCACCGGTTCGGGGTGAACGACACGCCAGAGTTCCTCGCGATGAACCCCAACGGCACCGTCCCGGTCCTGCAGGACGGCCCCAACCCGCCGTTGTGGGAAACCGGCGCAATCCTGCGCTATCTCGCGAACCGTTATGCCAGCGCCCCCTTCTGGCCCGAGGAGCTTCTCGCCCGGACCGAGGTCGACCGCTGGGCGGAATGGTCGAAGATCAACGTGGCGCTCGGCTTCACCGTTCCGGTCTTCTGGCACGTGGTGCGGACACCCGCGGCCGAACGCAACCCGGCCCAGATCGCCCGCGCGGTGACCGCCCTCGAAAGGGTGCTCAGGATCGCCGAAGACCGGCTCGCCCGCCACGACCACCTCGTCTCGGACGACTTCACCCTCGCCGACATCCAGTTCGGCCATGTGCTCTACCGTTACTACGACATCGACATCGCGCGCGGCCCGCTGCCCGCTCTCCGCGCCTATTACGACCGCCTGACCGCGCGCCCGGCCTACCGGACGCATGTGATGCTCTCCTACGACGCGCTCCGCGCCTGAGCGGGCCGCATGCCCTACGCCTGGACAACCGATCCCGACGATCCGACCCGGCGCAGCCTGCGCCTCTGGCCGCACCGATCGCTGACGCCGGGCGGTTTCGTCACCTTCTTCGCGGCTTCCGCCCTGCTGCTCACCCTGCCGATCCTCGCCCTTCTCGGTCAGCCCGCCCTCTGGTTCGTCCTCGCCTTCGCGGCGCTCGCCCTCTGGGGCGCCTGGCGGGCCATCATCCGCAACAGCGCCGAGGCCCGCCGGGGCGAACATCTCAGCCTGACCCGCGACCGCATCACCCTTACCCACGATCTGAAGCCCGGCCCGCCGCTCATCTGGGAGGCCAATCCCTACTGGGTCACCATCCATATCCGGCCCGAGGGCGGCCCGGTAGCGGATTATCTGACGCTGAAGGGCAACGGCCGCGAGGTCGAACTGGGCGCCTTCCTCGCGCCTGAGGAGCGTCGGGCCTTGGCCGACGATCTCGGCGACCGGCTGGCGGCGCTGCGCTGAGGCCCGCCTCGTCGAGCATTTCATGCACTCCTCGGGCGCCCGCGCGAAGAGTGCACGCAGTGCTCGATGAGCACCCTCTAACCCTTCAGCCGCGCCATGAAGAGCGCGTCGACGAACCGCCCGTCGCGATAGGCATAGGCCCGCCCCAACCCCTCGCGTTCGAACCCGTGGCGTTCGTAGAGCCGGACCGCCGGCTCATTGTCCGCCCAGACCGTCAGTTCCAGCCGGGTCAGCGTCAGCCAGCGGTCGGCATGGTCGACAACGGCCGACAGAAGCGCGGTGCCGCAGCCCTGACCCTGGAAATCGTCACGCACCGCCATGCCGACGGACCCCACATGCGCCCGGCGGTTCGCCTCGCGCGTCAGGCTGATGATGCCCACGATCCGATCGCCCGCCAGCGCCACAAGCTGCAGTTCGGGATGGAACGCCTCTGACCGTCGTCGGCGTTCCGCGACCGAGGTGAAAGGCCGTTGCATCGTCCCCCAGACGACACGCGGCTGGTTCAGAAGATCGGTCAGCGCAGGCGCATCCTCGGGCTCGTAAGCGCGCAGGGTGAAGTCTTTCGGGGCCATCTTTCTCTCCGGCTCTCTGGCCCGGACAGTTCCAGAAACCGCACCGGCCCCGGGGACTGCCCCGGGCGGGTGGTTGGGTTCTCGCGTGATCTCAGCGCGCCATGACCCGACCGTCCCCGCCCGAAGGGCTGGTCTTTAGGACGGTTACGAGGGTCATCGCGAAGCGCATGGCGCAACCTTGTGGGGAATGATCCGGTCCGTCAAGACCGGGCGCCGCGCCCGTCAGCCCCTTACGAACGCCAAGAGATCGGCGTTGATCACCTCGGGATGTGTCGCGAACAGCCCGTGCGAAAGGCCCGGATAGGTCTTGAGCGTCCCATTGCGCAAAAGCCCAACGGCCTTCCGGGCGGAAGTGTCGATGGGCACCGCCTGATCGTCCTCGCCGTGCATCAGAAGTGTCGGAACCGTGATGGCCCGCAGATCTGCGGTGAAATCCGTTTCGGAATATACCGCGATACAATCGTATTGCGCCTTGATCCCGCCCGCCATCGCTTGCCGGAAGAAGTTCCGCACAAGCCCCTCGTTGATGACAGCGCCCGGGCGGTTGAAGCCGTAGAACGGCCCGCTCGCCAGGTCGAGGAAGAATTGCGCGCGGTTGGCCGCGACCGCTGCCCTGACCCCATCGAACGCGGCAAGCGGTATGCCGTCTGGGTTCGTGGCCGACTGGACCATCACCGGCGCCACCGTCCCGATCAGCACCGCCTTGGCGACTCGCCCCGCCTCGGCCCCAGCGACATAACGCGCGACCTCGCCGCTGCCGGTCGAATGGCCGATGTGGATCGCATCGCGAAGGTCGAGCGCCTGCACGAGGTCGGTCACATCGGTCACGTACGTGTCGATGTCGTTGCCGGTATCGGTCTGGTACGATCGCCCATGCCCACGCCGGTCATGGGCGATGACGCGGTAGCCACACGACAGGAAGAACAGCATCTGGCCGTCCCAGTTGTCTGCCGACAAGGGCCAGCCATGATGGAACACCACCGGCTGTGCCGTCTTCGGGCCCCAGTCCTTGTAGAGGATGGTCGTACCGTCACGCGTCGTGATCATTGGCATCCTGAACTCTCCTTTTGCGGGAGTGTTCGCAGGGTCCGGCGAGAGGGTCAAGGCGACGCCGCGGGATGCCTTCCCTCGTGGGGCTGGGGGAGGTGGGCGGTCCAGACCAGCAGGCCGTTGCCGACCGGCGCCTCAAGGCACGCAAAAAAGAGCGTAGCCGCAAGCTTGTCTGGAATGCCGTTGGAATAGGTGAGGCATACCCGCCGCCCCAGGCCGCCCGGTCAGCGCCGCCGCCAGGCGAAGAGCCGCTGCCAGAGCCGCGCCTCCCAGACGAGCGCGCGGATCGCCCATTCGGGCAGCCCGTCCCGACGCGCCCGCGCCTCGACCTCCGATGCGGCATCCGCGCCGCCTATGACGGCGCGGATCAGCACGATCACCAGCGCCAGCTCGCCCGCCATCAGCGCCGCCACCGCGACCCAGCGCAGCGGTTCCAGCCAGTGCAGCAGCTGCTGGGCCGGACGGGGCACCAGATGGCCCGCGATCCACACGCCCGCGCAAGCGAGGGCCAGACCACGCAGCGCCAAGGCGCGGCCTGCGGGCCGGTAGCACAGGAAATGGAGCAGGGGCAGAAGCAGGATCAGATCAGCCAGAATTGCGGGCTCGCCATATGCGGATGCCCGCCAGTCCTCACTCTGCGCGAAAACCCAGTCACCAAGGATCACCAGCGCCGCCGCACCTGCAAACCAGTGCGCCTTCAGCCACCGGGCAGTCCCGAACGTTCCCGTCACTGGCGCCCCTCCGGCTTGACCGACCTATCCCAGCCGCGCCTTGATCAGCGCGCCCACCGCACCGAAATCCATCTGGCCGGTGTACTTGGCCTTGAGGACGCCCATCACCCGGCCCATGTCCTTGATCGACTGGGCGCCCACCTCGGCAATCGCCGCCGCCACCGCCGCCTCGACCTCCTCTGCCGATAGCGCCTTCGGCAGGAAGTCCTCGATCACCTTGATCTCGGCCAGTTCCTTTTCGGCCAGTTCCGGGCGCCCGCCCTCTTGATAGACCTTCGCGCTTTCCTGCCGCTGCTTGACCATCTTGCCCAGAAGCGCCAGCACATCCGCCTCGCCGAGTTCCGCCCCGGCGGTCCGCTGTGCGATCTCGCGGTCCTTCACCGCAGCAAGGATCATGCGCACGGTCGACAGACGGCCCATGTCCTTGGCCTTCATCGCTTCTTTCTGCGCGCTCTGGATGCGGTCGATCAGGTCCATCTTCAGTCTCCGTTCTTGCGAGCCCGACCCTATCCGTTCACCCATTCCGCCGCAACTGGCAGACGGTCCGTTTAACTTGTTGAAAAGATAGAAATTTCAATTTCACCCGCCCCCTTGACCGCGCCTCCCCGCCCCCTTAGGTTCCGCCAAATTCTGCACATCGGGAGTCGCGCCATGACCGGGGAAGCCCAGCCAAAGCCCACCGCATGCCTTGCGCTGGCCGACGGGACGGTCTTTTACGGGCGGGGCTTCGGCGCCACGGGCGAGACGGTGGCGGAACTCGTGTTCAACACCGCGATGACCGGCTATCAGGAAATCATGACCGATCCCTCCTACGCGGGCCAGGTCGTGACCTTCACCTTCCCCCATGTCGGCAATGTCGGCGTGACGCCCGAGGATGACGAAAGTGCGGAACCCGTCGCTGCCGGCATGGTGGTGAAATGGGACCCGACCGAGCCGTCGAACTGGCGCGCTGCCGAGGAGCTGACGGGCTGGCTTTCAAAGAAAGGCCGGATCGGTATCGGCGGCATCGATACCCGCCGCCTGACCCGCGCGATCCGCCAGCAGGGCGCGCCGCATGTGGCCTTGGCCCATGACCCCGAGGGCAAGTTCGACCTCGCGGTCCTTGTGAAGAAGGCGCGTGACTGGTCGGGCCTTGTGGGCCTCGATCTGGCGAAGGACGTGACCTGCGCGCAAGGCTACCGCTGGAACGAAACCCGCTGGGCCTGGCCCGACGGCTACGGCGAACGCACCGGCGCTGGCTTCAAGGTCGTGGCGATCGACTATGGCGCCAAGCGCAACATCCTGCGCTGCCTCGCCACCGTCGGCTGCGACGTGACCGTGCTGCCCGCCACTGCCACGGCCGAAGAGGTCATGGCCCACAATCCCGACGGCGTCTTCCTCTCGAACGGCCCCGGCGACCCGGCCGCGACCGGTGCCTATGCCGTGCCGATGATTCAGGGTGTGCTCGAACATGACGTGCCGCTCTTCGGTATCTGCCTCGGCCATCAGATGCTGGCGCTCGCGCTCGGGGCGAAGACCATCAAGATGAACCACGGCCACCATGGCGCGAACCATCCGGTGAAGGATGTCGAAAGCGGCAAGGTCGAGATCACCTCGATGAACCACGGCTTTGCCGTTGACAGCCAGACCCTTCCGCCGGGCGTCGTTGAAACCCATGTCAGCCTCTTCGACGGCTCGAACTGCGGCATACGCATGAAGGACCGCCCGGTCTTTTCGGTGCAGTACCACCCCGAGGCGAGCCCCGGGCCGCAGGACAGTTTCTACCTGTTCGAGCGGTTCGCCGCCGCAATGGCTGCCCGCAAGGCGGCCTGAGGGACTATTTTCATGAACGGCGGGCCGCGGTTAACGGCCCGTTAACCATGCGCGCGGAAGGCTGGTCCGGCCTTTCGTGAGTGCTGCCGCCATGTCACCCCCGCCCGCCGCGTCGCATCTGCGCCTCGTCACCGCCGACTTCGTGCCGGTCGCGGGCCTGCCGGGGCGCGAGCCGCGCCCGGCCGCCCGGTCCGTGGCGCCGCGCCGCAAGCCGCTTGGCCAGATCCTGATGGACATGAAGGCGGTAGATCCCGGCGACATGCTGAAGGCGCTCGCCCTGCGTGACCGGCAGGAGGTGGGGCTGGGCGACATCCTTCTTGCGCATGGCTGGGTCACCGAGCCTGCATTGATGGCGGCACTCGCGAACCAGTGGGGCGCCCGTATCCTCGACCTCGCGACGGAACCGCCGGACGCAAGGCTGATCGACGCGCTCGGCCCCGATTTCTGCCTAAAGGAAGCGGTCCTGCCCTGGCGGCGGATCGGCGCGGCGACCGTGATCGCCACGGCGCGGCCCGATGAGTTTGCCCGCCTGCGCACCCGCCTGCCGGAAGGCTACGGTCCGGTGGTGATGGCGCTCGCGTCCGAGCGCGACATCCATGCGGCGATGATCTCCTCGCGCCAGACCCGCCTCATACGCCGGGCCGAAACCCGCACCGATGCCGGCGAAAGCTGCCGCACGCTCGACATGGCCCGCGCCGGGCGCGTCGCGACGCTGGGCCTCGCCATGCTTGCCGGCCTGATGGTGCTGGCTCCGGCCGCCGGTTTCCTTGCGCTTCTCGGCTGGGCCTGCCTGACGCTCCTCCTTTGCATGGGCCTGAAGGCGGCCGCCTTCCTGTCGGAACTCAGGGCGCAGGTCAGCGCCCCGCCACAGGCCGAACCGCCCGCCATCGCGCGCCTGCCGGTCGTGTCCATCATGGTGCCGCTCTTCGACGAAGACGATATCGCGCCCCGCCTGATCGAACGGCTCGGGCGGCTCGATTATCCCAAGGAGTTGATCGACATCCTCCTCGTGGTCGAGGAGGAAGACCGACGTACCCGCACGGCGCTCGCCCGCCGCCGCCTGCCGCGCTGGATGCGAGTCGTCACCGTGCCCGCAGGCCCGATCCGCACCAAGCCGCGCGCGCTGAACTATGCGCTCGATTTCTGCAAGGGCGCGATCGTCGGCGTCTATGATGCCGAAGATGCGCCCGATCCCGGCCAGATCCGCACGGTTGTCCGCCGCTTCCATGAACGCGGGCCAGAGGTCGCCTGCCTGCAGGGCATCCTCGATTTCTACAACTCCCGCCACAACTGGCTGACCCGCTGCTTCACCATCGAATATGCCGCCTGGTTCCGGGTGATGCTGCCCGGCATTGCGCGTCTGGGCTTCGTCGTGCCGCTTGGCGGCACCACGCTTTTCTTCCGCCGCGCGGCGCTTGAGGCGCTTGGCGGCTGGGACGCGCATAATGTGACCGAGGATGCCGACCTTGGCGTGCGCCTTGCGCGCCACGGCTACCGGACCGAACTGATCCCAACCGTGACCGAGGAAGAGCCGAACGGGCGGGCGCTGCCGTGGGTCAAGCAACGCTCACGCTGGCTGAAGGGCTATGCGATGACCTGGGCCGTCCATATGCGCGATCCGGCGCGGCTCTGGCGGCAGCTCGGGCCGCGGCGTTTTGCCGGTTTCCAGATCATGTTCCTCGGAACGCTGTCTCAATTCGTGCTGGCGCCGGTTCTCTGGTCCTTCTGGGGCCTCGCCTTCGGCCTCGGCCATCCGCTGGCCGCGCATATGCCGGTCTGGGGCCTCGCCGCGCTCGGCGGCCTCTTCGTCCTCTCGGAAAGCCTTAATATCGCGGTCGGCATGTGGGCTGTGCGCGGGCGCACTCACCGCCATCTGATGCCCTGGGTGCCGACGCTCTGCCTCTATTTCCCGCTCGGCGCGCTCGCCTCCTACAAGGCTTTGTGGGAAATGGTGCGCGCGCCCTTCTTCTGGGACAAGACCCGCCATGGCGTGCTGGACATGGCGGGGGCCATAGTCGCGGAACCCGCCCTGCCGTTTCTGGTGCTGACAAATCCTGCTCTTCCGGCGCGCGATGGCGCGGCAACCATCCTGCCGCTTCGCCGCCGCAGGCTCATCTGGTCGCATCCGGCACCGCGATTCTATGAACCGCCGCCCGCCCCGCCCGAGGGCGCGGCGGCCCTAGCCGTCGCGTTCGCGCCGGGCAGCACCGGCATCGAGTTTCAGCCGCGTTTCGAAGGCTTTTGAGATATGCGCCTTGAGCGCGCTGGCAGCGCCCTCGCCATCGCCAGCCGCAATCGCCGCAACGATGGCCGCGTGTTCATCCAGCGCCGCCGTTCCCCGGCCTTCGGCTGCAAGCGAGGTGGTGGCCAGAAGCGCCATCGACCGGTGGACGAGGTCAAGCTGGCTGACCAGATGGCGATTGTGAGAGGCCAGATGGATCTGCTTGTGGAACCTTTTGTTGGCCCGCGACAGCGCCTCGGGATTACCAAGATGGGCGCGGTCTTCCTCGACCATCTCGGTCAGGACCCGCACCTCCTCGGGACTTGCATGTTTTGCCGCGAGCCGCGCGGCAAGGCCCTCCAGCTCGGCCCGCACCACGTAAAGTTCAGCCAGCTGGTTATGGTCGAGCGAAGCGACGATCAGCGAGCGGCCGTCGCGCGCCAGCATCGACTGGGTTTCCAGCCGCTGCAGCGCCTCGCGCACCGGCGTGCGCGACACGCCGAACCGTTCGGCGAGATCGGATTCCACCAGCCGATCGCCGGGCCGGTAGTCGCCCTGCTCGATCGCCTCCAGAATAAGCGTGTACGCGTCTTTCTGCATCCGTCCCTCCCGCCGGAGCGCGAGCCTAAGGCCGCAGCGCCCCCCTTGGCAAGCGGCCCGGTTGCGGCGCGTTGCGAACGCCCCTGCGCCGCTATAGGGTCCTGCCCATGCCGCGCGCCCATTTCCAGCATGTCACCACCTGGGTCTTCGACCTCGACAATACGCTTTACCCGCCCGAAGTGCGGCTTTTCGACCAGATCGAGGTCAGGATGACCGATTATGTGATGCGCACGATCGGCGTCGACCGGGCCGAGGCTGACCGGCTGCGTTCGCACTATTGGGCGACCTACGGCACCACGCTTGCCGGGCTGATGCGCGAACATGGCGCTGACCCCGGCCCCTATCTGACGGATGTGCACGAAATCGACTTCTCCGTTCTGTCTCCGGATGCGGGGCTGGCCGACGGTATCGCCCGCCTGCCCGGCCGCAAGATCGTCTATACCAACGGCTGCGCGCCCTATGCAGAACAGGTGATCGCAGCGCGCGGGCTTTCGGGGCTTTTCGACGCGGTCTACGGGATCGAACATGCGGGCTTCCGCCCGAAACCCGAACAGGCAGCCTTCGAGACGATCTTCGCCATCGACGGCACAGACCCCGCCCGCGCCGCAATGTTCGAGGATGATCCGCGCAACCTCGCCGCGCCCCATGCGATGGGCATGCGCACCGTCCATGTCGCGCCCGCCCCCGAGCCGGCCGACCATATCCAGTTCCACACCACGGATCTCGCCGCCTTCCTCGCCCGTCTTTCCGCACCCGCGCCATAGTGCCGCAGGCACATCCTGTCGCATGGTCCGCGCCCCATGCGAAGCATAGCTACGCACCCGCGAACAGGAAAGGTTGTCTCATGACCGACATGACAGGCGCGGCCGCCCCGCGCCACTGGTTCTACGCCATCCCGCTTCTGGGCTGGATCGCCCGCGACATCGCCCATGGCGACGAGGACAACATCTATTACGCGCTGGTGATCCTGCTCACCGCGCTTGTCCTCATCTTCAAAACCTGGGGTCTTGCGGGCATCACCATGGTCTGCCTCGCGGCCGTGCCGCTGGTCTTCCTGATGCTGATCCTCATCACGCTCGGCAAATAGTCCAGGCGCGGCCCCCGGGGCAGAATGCCGCTTGGACCCGCCCGGCGCGCTGGGATAGGGTGCACCCCGAAGAAGGGGGCGCCATGGCACGCGAAACGGTCGATATCCTTGTCTCCGGCGGCGGGGTCGCGGGCCTGACGGCGGCTGCAGCCTTCGGCAGCATGGGGTTTTCGGTCGCCTGCGTCGATCCAGCCCCCCCGGTGACGGATGGCGAGGCCGAGGGCGCCGACCTGCGCACCACCGCCTTCCTGCAACCCGCACGCCAGCTGCTTGAAGAGGCCGGCCTCTGGCCGCGCCTCGTGCCCCATGCCGCCGCCCTTCAGGTGATGCGGATCGTCGATGCGGGCGGCGAGGCGCCCGAGCCACGCATCGTGAAGGATTTCGTGGCCTCCGAAATCTCGGACGAGCCATTCGGCTGGAACCTGCCCAACTGGCTTTTAAGGCGCGAGATGGTGGCGCGCCTTGCCGACCTGCCGAACGTCAGCTTCCGGCCCGGCACCGCGACGAAATCGGTCCTGACCCGCGAAAGCGCGGCACTTGTCACCTTCTCGGACGGCGCGACCATCGCCGCGCGGCTACTGATCGCCGCCGACGGCCGCGACAGCCCGGTCCGCCATGCGCTCGGCATCGACGTTCACACCACCCGCTACGGGCAGAAGGCGCTGGCCTTTGCCGTCACCCATGACCGCCCGCATGAGAATGTCTCGACCGAGGTTCACCGCTCCGGCGGCCCCTTTACCCTCGTACCACTGCCCGACCGCGACGGGCGCCCCTCTTCCGCCGTGGTCTGGATGGAAACGGGGCCCGAGGTGGCGCGGCTCGCCGCCCTGCCCGTCCCGGAATTCGAAGCCGAGATGACCGCACGCAGCGCCGGACTTTATGGTCCGCTCACACTCGTGACGAGACGTTCGGTCTGGCCGATCATCAGCCAGACGGCGGCACGGATGGCAGGTGAACGGACCGCGCTGATGGCAGAGGCAGCGCATGTGGTGCCGCCCATCGGCGCGCAGGGGCTGAACATGTCGCTGGGCGATCTCCGCTGCCTTCTCGACCTCGCCCGCGAGCGCCCCGACGGGCTCGGCGACCGCACGATGCTCGCCGCCTACGAACGCCGCCGCTGGCCCGAGGTCAAGGCGCGCGCCGCCGGGATCGACCTTCTCAACCGCGCCTCGATGATCGAAACACGCGCGCTCCGCGACCTGCGCGCGGGCACGTTGAACGCCCTCTATTCGATGGCGCCGGTCCGCAAGACACTGATGAAAGCCGGTCTCGGCATGAACCCGGCGCGCCCGAAAGGTTGAGAGCTTTCGCACGCCTCGCCGGGGCCCGATCTCAGTTCTTCATGAAGTCCGGGAAATTGGTCGGAGCGAGAGGATTCGAACCTCCGACCCCCTGCTCCCGAAGCAGGTGCGCTACCAGGCTGCGCTACGCTCCGACCGATGGCGGGGAGTTACCGAGTCGCGGCAGCTTTTGCAAGCAGATAGAGGCGGGGCTGGCGCACCGGTTTGACAGGACCTCCTCGAGCACTGCGTGCACGCGTCGGAAGGCGGGCGCGAGGCGTGCATGAAGTGCTCGACGAGCCTCCGATCCAGAAAAACAGCCGCCGCACGACCGGCCTCACCGCCCGCCGCGGCCGGGGTGCAGCATGCGGCCAAGAAGGCCCGAGCGCGGCGTGGTGATCGTCTCGTTCCGCCCGCGCGCCTCCAGCACCGGCTGGTTGCGCGAGGCACCCGAGCGCGTCTCGCGCAGGACGATATAGATGCCCGACAGGATGATCACGGCCGAGCCGATCAGCGTCCAGCGGTCGGGACGTTCGTCGAAAAGCATGTAGCCATAGGCCACCGCCCAGATCATCTGGCTGTACTGCATGGGCGCCGCGATCACCGCCTCGGCCATCCGGTAGGAGAGGATCGACAGAAGCGTCCCCGCCATGCCCATCGCCGCGATCACCCCCATCAGCCCCAGATGCCCGACCGGCATCGGCTTGTAGACGAAGGCAAGCAGCGCGCCGGTCACAAGGAAGTTGCCGAGGATCGGGTAAATCAGCAGCACGGCGGGCCGTTCGTCATTGCCGAGCTTGCGCACGATGATCGAGGTCAGCGCGCCGGAAAAGGCCGCGACCAGCGCTGCGAGATGGCCAAGCGACAGGTCGGCCTGCCCCGGTCGCAATACGATCAGAACGCCGATCAGCCCGACCAGAACCGCCATCCAGCGGCGGAGCCGCACGGTTTCACCTAGGATCGGCACCGACAGGATAGTGATGATCAGCGGGATCGCGAACAGCATCGCATAGGTCTGCGCGAGCGGCAGATGTCCGAAGGCATAGAAGGCCGAGATGCCGGTGATCACCGCGGTCAGGCTGCGGAAGGCGACCCAGCCCGGGTGCACGGGCACAAGGCTACCCCCCGACCGGTCCTGCAAGATGAAGACCGAAAAGAGCGGAAAGGACAGAAGTGCGGCGAAGAAGATGATCTGGATCGCGGAATAATCGGCGCCCAAAGTCTTGACCACAACGTCATGGGTCGCGAAGACGCCCATCGCCGCCAGCGCCGTCAAGGCACCCTTCAGATTCTGACTGCCCGGCTCTGACATGGACACTCCGTTACCGCTAGCGCTCCTTTGCGCCAACGGCGGGCGGAAGACAAGTCAGCCGCGCCGCACACGCTCCAGCAGCGGCATCAGCTCGGCCATTTCCGGCCCGCTCTTCTCGCCCGTCAGCGCCAGGCGCAGCGGCATGAACAGGCCTTTGCCCTTGCGTCCGGTCGCCGCCTTGACCGCTTCGGTCCACTCGGCCCAGGTCGTCTCGGAATAAGGCGGCTCGGGCAGCAAGGCCAGCGCCTGAGCGACGAAGTCGCGATCCTCGTCGGCGATCATCGGTTCCGCCCCGTCGCGGCAGAGCGTCCACCAATGGGCAAGATCGTCGAGCTTCACGATATTCTTCGAGGCCACGGCCCAGAACCGTTCCGCCTTCTCCGCCGGCACGCCCAGCCCCGCGATCCGCTCCTGCACCTCAGCGAAGGGCAGGCGCTGGTTGCGCTCGCGCGTGAGCGGCCACAGGTCCTCGGCGTCGAACTTCGTCGGCGCCGCACCGAACTGCGACAGGTCGAACCCGTCGGCGATCTCATCCAGCGACATTTTCAGTTCGACCGGCTGGGAAGAGCCAAGCCGCGCCATCAGGCTCAGAAGCGCCTCTTTCGCCACGCCCGCCGCGCGCAGGTCGCGCAGCGAAAGCGTGCCCAGACGTTTCGACAGCCCCTCGCCCTGCGCCCCGGTCAGAAGCGAATGGTGCGCGAAGGCGGGCGGGGTGCCACCCAGCGCCTGCATGATCTGAACCTGGGTCGCGGTATTGGTCACATGGTCGGCGCCGCGCACGATATGTGTCACGCGCATGTCAACGTCATCGACCGAGGAAGCGAAGGTATACAGGATCTGCCCGTCCGCCCGGATCAGCACCGGGTCGGAGACCGAGGCGGTATCGATCGAGACCGGCCCGAGAATGCCGTCATTCCATTCCGTCCGCTTCTGGTCGAGGAGAAACCGCCAATATCCCGGCCGTTCCCCGCGCAGCGCGTCCTTCTCGGCGTCCGACAGCTTCAGCCCCGCGCGGTCATAGACCGGCGGCTTGCCCATGTTCAGGAGTTTCTTGCGCTTGAGGTCCAGCTCCGTCGGGCTTTCGAACACCTCGTACAGATGCCCGCCCTTGCGCAGGCCGTCTGCCGCCTCGCGGTAACGGTCGAGCCTCAGCGACTGCTTCTCGATCCGGTCCCAGGTAAGGCCGAGCCATTCGAGATCTTCCATGATCCCGTCGGCATATTCCTGTTTCGAGCGTTCCTGATCGGTATCGTCCAGCCGCAGGATGAAGGTGCCGCCGGTTTTGCGGGCGATCAGATAGTTCATCAGCGCCGTGCGGAGGTTTCCGACATGGATATATCCGGTGGGCGAGGGGGCGAAACGGCAGACGGTCATGGAAAGGCTCCTGTTCGCCTGTCCTCTTTCACAGGCAGGCGTTTTTGTCCAGTTGGCGCCTCTTTCCGTCAACGCGCGCTGAGATTCCAGAGCCGCCCGCGCAGAAGAAGATAGCCCACAAAGAGAAGGACGGCGCCGCAATCCAAGAGGACCGCCTGGCGCAGGCCCACCACCTCGACCAGCCAGCCGAGCGCCGCCGTCCCGATCGTCGCAAGCCCCCAGATCGCGGTCTGATCGACCCCGATCAGAAAGGCGCGGTCGGCGGTGGGCGCATCGCTCAGATAATGGCCATAGATCATCGCCTTTCCCACGGAATTGCCGCCGAGCAGGAAGAGAATGGCGAGGAAAGCCCAGAAACTGCCGACTAGAACCGTGCAGAAGAAAAGCAACGCCGCCAGCGCCCAGACCAGCATCGCCCAGCGCCCCGGATGCTGAAGGCGCGAGGCGAAACGCACGGCCAGCCCCGATGCGAGGATGGCGCCCACCCAACCGACCGCCCCGGTCACGCCAAAAAGCGCCGCCCTGTCCGGAAAATGCTCGCGCATGATCATCGGATGAAAGATGTAGTAGGCCGGGATGACGAAGGCGCCCAGCATCACGCTGCCCAGAAAGATGTCGAAGCTTTCGGGAAAGGCACGGAAATGCGCCGCCACACGGTGCGGGCTTGGCGGTTGCCACTTGGGGCGCACAGTGATGGTCGGCGCGTTGGTATGGGCCCGCAGGCGCAGGACGCTCAGCGCCATCAAAAGCCCGTTCACGACAAAGCCGCCCAGCGCCGACAGAACCGGCAACAGGAGCGTGGCGAGATTTCCCGACAGTTTCGCCGCATTATGCACGGTGGCGGCAAGAAGGGCGTTATCGGTGGCCGGGCGCGGCGTTGCCTCGGGGATGAATGTGTCGATCGCCGGGTTGGAAATGGCGCTGAAGATGCCGCTGAACAGGCAATAGGCGCCGAAGGCCCAGGGGCTGAACCCGACCGCCGCCTCGGCCAGCCCGTAAAGCCCGAGCGTCAGCGCAAAAAGCCCGGTCGAGACGCTGTAGGAGAGCCGCGCACCCAGACGGTCGGTCAGGCTGCCGCCTAGGGCGGTCAGGATCAGGAAGGGCAGAAGCTGCAGCGACTGGTAGAAACCGATCTCTGCCGCCGTCAGACGGGCATGGAACGCCATGTACCACATCATCAGGATGGTCTGGAAACCCTCGCCCGCGTGCCAGAACCCATAGGCCTGGAAATACCGGCTGGAAAACAATCGCCCCTCCCATCCGGCACGTCGCTTTCGGCGGGCAGGCTGCCCCACCCAAGCGCGCTGGTCGCACAACCCCTTCCATAGGGCACTGCTTTTGTCCATATGAAGCGCCTGAACCGGAGAATGCGATGAACGACTGGCTGGGCCGCGCGGCCCCCGACCTTGAGGCGATCGAAAGCATGGCGCGGGCGACGCTCGCCGACCTGCCGCCGCAGTTCGCCCCCGCCGCGCAGGGCATCCTTCTGCGCGTCAGCGATTTCGCGCCCGAGGAACTGCTCGAGGACATGGGGATCGAGGACCCGTTCGAACTGACCGGGCTCTACGACGGCATTCCGATGATCGAGAAATCGGTGATGGATGTGGTCGACCGGCCCGACATGATCTGGCTCTTCCGCCGCCCGATCCTCGACGAGTGGGCCGAACGCGGCGACGTGACCTTGGGCCAGCTCGTCGCCCATGTGACGATCCATGAACTTGCCCATCATTTCGGCTGGTCCGACGAGGAGATTGCCGAGATCGACCGCTGGTGGGAATGACGAGGGCGGCCACGCCAGGCGCGGCCGCCGCTGCGCTTTAGAGAGACCCTTCGTTGGTCAACGACATGGGCGTCGTGGTTGCACCGTCACGATAGCCGATGCACTGCCATCTGGCCTGCTGCGGACCTACACCAGCGATGACTTCGGTGCCTGCTTCAGAGAAGCTCGAACTCAGCAGAACAACGTCGGGATTGTTGGTTGTCTGGCTGATCGCGCGCAGACAGGCCTGAGTCTCGGGTGACGGAGAGGTCGTCGTGATGGCCGATGATTCCTCGACACAGCCCGCCAAGCCTGCGACGAAAAGAACCGCGATACCGAATTTGAAATTCCTATTCATGTTTTGCCCCCTGTTTGCAGTCGTTTGTCAATTCCAAACCCATTCACTTTATACGCAGCAAAATCTGATAGTTGATGGTCGCATTGCTTCGGTTGATCACTTCCACTATGTGATCGCCGGACTGCCACAACTGGCCGCGATAGTCTTTTGCCACATTGATCTGCTCCAAAAGGAAGGAGCGGTCCGGATTGAAGATCTGATAGCTCAGGTCCAAAGAATTCCCGGCTATAGCCACATCCAGAAACTGCCCGTTGCGCGCCCCGAGGACGTAACTGCGGGACTCGCCTGGCGCGAGTGTTCCCGAATAGTTGGCTTCGCTGGCGCCCGGCGCGAACTTGACATGCACTGAACCGCTTCCTTCACCACCCGCCGCGGGCATTTCGGGAAGTTGTGTTGCGGCGCCCGATCCCTCCACGAGGTAATCGCCCGCCGCCCAACCCTCGTACCCGGGATCGGCGAGCGTGGCGACGCGGCACCAGCGTCGCCCTTCCGACATTCTGCAGCCGAGGTTGCGCAACTGTGTGCGGTTGGGCACCGCTTTGACGACCGAGGAACCCGCAGAGGGCTGCGAGCGCAGGTTCAACGGCCCGCCGCTTGTGCTGACCGCCAGATAGTCCGGCCCTCCGGCAAGCCCGTCAGCGAAGTCGCCCGTAATCACCTCACCCATCGCACCGCTGATCGAAATACCTAGCGAATAGTCCGACCTCTCGTTCCGACGGGCGGCTGAGCGCATCAAATAGACGGAAATCGTGTAGTCGCCCGAAGCGGGCAGAACACCCTCAAAACGGTTTATGTCGAACACGCCTTCCCCAAGGAAGCCGCTGCTCGCAAGCGCCTCGTCCCCCGGCCCTCGTCCGGGTCTGTATATGTTGAAATAGGTCGCCCCATTTGACGGGAACAGGTCGACGGACATGCGCTGCCCGGCTTCGGCCCCAACTACATACAGGACGGATTCATATCCGACGATTGTATCTTTGATGGTCTTGCCCGAACTGCCGGCAGGAAAATGCACCGCCACGGTGCGCTCTTCTTGTGCGCCAGCGATAAGCGGGAAAGACAGAAGAATGGCAATGACCAAAGCTACTCGAAAACGCATCTTCCGAACTCCACAAATCAGGTGGTCACAGGGCGTCGTTTGTCGATTTGACCAAATGTTAGGCAGCGAAATCGAATCGGCCAACCAATTTCCTGCCGAAGGCGCTGGCCTGCCGAGGTCTCGACGCCCCGCTGGTCTGCCCGTCCCAACACACAATCGTGATTCCGGTCCGCGATCGTCACTGGTTAGCATTCCAGCCTTCAACCAAGGGGGAAGCTGTAATGAAAGACCTGACCCGCCGCCAAAGCATTACCCTTAGTCTTGCTGCACCGGCCATTGCGCTTGCCGCAGCACCGGTCTCGGCCAAGGCCCCGATCCAGGGCCCCTCCGCCGCGCTCTATCAGCGCTTCATGCTCGGCGATCTCGAAGTGACAGCGCTTCTGTCGAACAATCGCACCGTGGAAAAACCGCATGAGATTTTCGGCCTGAATGCTTCGGACGAAGACTTTGCTGCCGTCTCCGCACAGGCTTTCCTGCCCACCGACAAGGCGCAGTTCTTCTTCACGCCGACGCTTGTCAACACTGGCTCCGAACTCGTCCTCTTCGACACCAGCACTGATCCCGGCAGCATCACGGCGGCGCTCGCCGCTGCGGGCTATGCACCCGACCAGATCGACAAGGTCGTGCTGACCCATATGCACCCCGACCACATCGGCGGGTTGATGACCGAGGGCAAACCGACCTTCGCCAATGCGACCTATGTGACCGGCGCGACCGAGCACAATTTCTGGTCGGCCAACCCCAGCGACCAGTTCACCGCCAATGTCGTACCGCTGAACGACAGGATCGCCTTCCTCGACGACGGCGGCACCGCCGCGCCCGGCATCGTCGCGATGGAGGCCTTCGGCCATACGCCCGGCCATATGGCCTTCGTCCTCGACAGTGGCGGCAAGGTCATGGCCATCACCGGCGACACGGCGAACCATTATGTCTGGTCGCTTGCCTATCCCGACTGGGAGGTGAAGTTCGACGCCGACAAGGCCAACGCTGCCGCAAGTCGCCGCCGGGTCTTCGGCAAGATCGCCGCCGACCGCATTCCCTTCATCGGCTACCACATGCCCTTCCCCTCGATCGGCTACGTCGAGGCGCAGGGCGATGGGTTCCGCTATGTCCCGGCGAGCTATCAGCTGATGCTCTGAGGGCACCGCTCGCCGAAAGGCATGCCGGAGGCCCGGTCCGGCCTCCGGCAATCCGGCAGGATCGGCCCTGCCGTCAGAAGCTGATCTCGGCCAGCGTCGCCCGGTGGTCCGAGGGCCAGGGATCGACGGCAAGATCGGTGCGCGGGCCGGTCTCGCCCACGATCCAGCCGCCCTTGACCGTCAGACCCTCTGCCTTTGCGAAGGCGAAATCGATCCGGTCGTGATGATCCTCGGGGTCCTTTTCGTCGCCCTGTGGTGTCCAGGTATAGGCGGGCTTCGCCACCGGGTCGGGGTTGGCCGCGCGGTAGCTGTCGACGAAACCGGCCTCCGACAGGCGGTGCGTCGTCGGCCATTCCACCGTCACCGGCTGCTGACCCGCCGCCACCGCGGCCTCGGTCCAGTCATGTTCCGACGGTTCGTTGAAATCGCCGAAGACGAAGACCGCCGCCGCCCCCTCTGAAGCCTTCATATCCTCAAACAGCAGGTCCATTGCGGGGCCGCGCGTCTGGTTCGCCCAGTCCTGCGCCTCGGCTTCGGTCTTGATGAAGGGCGCCGGGCCATATTCGATGCCTAGAAGCTGGTAGGGTTGATAGGGTTCGTCATCGAGATGGATGTTGAAGGCCCAGACCGTCTGGCCATTCACATCGATCGGCACACCCAGATCGTTGGTTGACGCCGCGCCGATCGGATAGCGCGACAGGATCGCATTGGCCCAGAGCGCGACATTCTCCTGCGTCTGGTCGTAATAATAATAGCCCAGCGCCTCGGCGATCTCCTTGGCGACCGACGGCCCACCCGCCGGGCAGCTTTCGGCGGTGCAATCGTCGCCTTCGATCCGGGTCTCCTGAAGGCCCACGATATCGGGATTGGCGGCCTTCAGGACCGCCACGGTTTCCTCGACGCCTTTGCCGTCGTTCGCGCCGCCACCGTAGATGTTGAAGCTCATGATCCGAAGCGTGGTTTCGGCCCCGGCCGGTGTTGCCAGAAGCCCCGCCGCCAGCGCGGCGATGATGTGTCTTTGCATATGTGCCTCCCTGTTTCGGGCGGGGGAAGGCTAGCGCGGGAAGAGATTCGGGGGAAGTTTATTTTGACTGACTATTCAATAAATATCTCGAACGCCCAGCAACCAGCCCGCCAAAGCCCGGGCAGCATCCGCCTCCGCCCCTGCCGTCGCCGCGGGGCCGTCCTCATGCGTCCAGCCATGATCCGTACCCCGGATCTCGACATGATGCAGGCCCGGCAGGCCTTGATAGGCGGCCTCGCGACACAACGCCGCCGACGGATCGCGCGACCCGATCAGCGAAAAGGAGGGCCCCGGGCAAAGCACCATCCGTTCCATCAGATACGTCCCCCTCAACGACGGCGTCAGCCAGAGCCAGAGCGCCCGCGCCGGAGGCGCCGCCATCATCCCGCCCATGGCAATCGTGCCGAGCGACTTACCCGCGACCCACAAGGGGCGGCCGTCCGAGCGCGCCAGCGCCTCGCCCAGCAGCGCCGCGCCATCCGCCTCGATCCGCGCCAGTTGCGCCTCATCCTCCTGCGCCATGAAAGCCGGATCGTCCGCATAGCTGAAATCCACCCTGAGCCGGGCAAGTCCCTGCACGGCAGCGCGCGCGGCCACCATCGCCAGCAAGGGACGGTCCGAGCGATAGGTCAGACCGGCGAGGATCAGCGCGAGGCCCCGGCCGGTGCCGGGTTCATATCGCAGCGTTGCATGGGGCGGACTGGTCATGATCCTCCTCCCCGCCGGCCGATCCTCAGCTTCCGTCGCGCCAGCGGTTCACGATCGGATAGCGGCGGTCGAGCCAGAAGGCCCGGCGCGTCAACCGTATGCCGGGCGCGCATTGGTAGCGCTTCCACTCGGCCCCATAGAGGAGGGCCTCGACCTTCTTGACCACCGCCCGCTCGAACCCCGCCGCGGCCACCTCCTCGACCGACTGGTCGCCCTCCACCAGCCGCTCAAGGATCGCATCCAGCACCGGATAGGGCGGCAGGCTGTCCTCGTCCTTCTGGTTGGCGCGCAGTTCCGCCGACGGCGGCTTGTCGATCACCCGCTCGGGGATCACCGCGCCCTTCGGCCCCTTCATCCACGCCCGGTGGTTGGCATTCCGCCAGCGGCAGGTCTCGAACACACGGGTCTTGTAGAGGTCCTTCAACGGGTTATAGCCCCCCGCCATGTCGCCGTAGATCGTGGCATAGCCCACCGCCATCTCCGACTTGTTTCCGGTCGTCAGCAACATTTCCCCGAACTTGTTCGACAGGGCCATCAAGAGAAGCCCGCGCAGCCGCGACTGGATATTCTCCTCCGGTATGCCGGGTTTGGTGCCCTCGAACAACGGCGCCAGCGCGGCGCCCACCGCCTCCCGCGCCCCCTCGATAGAAATCGTATCCAACCGGCACCCCAGCGCCCCGGCCACCGATGCCGCGTCCTGCAGAGAATGGGCCGAGGTAAATTCCGACGGCAGCATCACGCAGCGCACATTCTCGGGCCCTATCGCATCCGCCGCCACCGTCGCCACCAAGGCCGAATCGATGCCGCCCGAGAGGCCGAGCAGCACCTTCGAAATCCCGCTCTTGCCCAGATAATCGCGCAAGGCCTCGACCATGGCGCGGTAATCCTGTTCCCATTCGTCCGGCAAAGGCTCGATCTCCTGCCGGATCGCGCGCCAGCCCTGCGGCCCCCGCTCGAAATCCAGATGCCGGATACATTCGTCGAAGGGCTGCATCTGCAGCGCCAGCTCCACCCCGGGGTTCAGCACGAAACTGCCGCCGTCGAAGATCTGGTCATCCTGCGCGCCGACCATGTTGAGATAGATCAGCGGCAGCCGCGTCTCGATCACACGGGCAACCATGAGGGCCACGCGCCGGTCGTACTTGTTGCGGTAGTAGGGAGAGCCATTGGGGACCAAGAGCACCTCTGCCCCGGTCTCGGCCAGGGTCTCGGCCACATCGTCATGCCAGGCATCCTCGCAGATCGGCGTGCCGATCCGTATGGGCCCGATCCGGTAAGGGCCAGAGACCTCGCCCGAGGTAAAAAGCCGCGCCTCGTCGAAAACCGTGTCGTTCGGCAGATGGTGCTTCAGCACCCGCGCCACGACCTTGCCGCCCTCCATCACCCAATAGGCATTGTAAAGCCGCTCGCCCATGACCCAGGGCCCGCCGATGCCAAGCGCCGGGCCATCGGCGCAATCGAGCGCCAGCTGTTCGAGCGCCGCAATCGCGTCGCGGTGGAAGGCGGGCTTCAGGATCAGGTCGCGGGTCTGATAGCCGGTGATGAACATCTCGGTCAGCGCCACCATGCCCGCGCCAGCGCGCTTTCCTTCCTCCCAGGCGGCACGCGCCTTGGCGGCATTGGCGGCAATTGCGCCCACCGTGGGGTTCAGCTGCGCGAGCGTCAGGCGGAAGCTTTCGGTCATCATTCCCTCGGCAATTCTCATGGTTTCTTATGCCACTTGTCCGGCCAAGGGAAAGGCTTGCGATCGCCGATAGCGGACGACAGGGCCGCGCAACGCTTGTCTCGCCCCCGCCCTGCCTTTAAGTTCACCCCGTCCCGCGCCCTCCTGCCGGGATCTTGTGCAAGGCGGTTTCGATGAAGGCACTTTCGACAGGACTGGCGGCAGCCCTTTTCGCGGGCGTGACGCTCGCGGCACCCGGCGCAGCCACGGCGCAGGACGTCGTGACCAAGCAGTACGAGGATGGCGGCGTCTACGAGGGCACGTTCAAGGACGGCAAGCAGCACGGGCGCGGCACCTACCGGCTGCCGAACGGCTATGTCTACGAAGGCGACTGGGTCGAGGGCGAGATCCTCGGCCAGGGCAAGGCCACCTATCCCAACGGGTCGGTCTACGAAGGCCAGTTCCGGAAGGGCCGCCCCGACGGCAAGGGCAAGATCACCTATGCCGACGGCTCGACCTATGAGGGCGACTGGGTGGCGGGCGAGATCGAGGGCGTAGGCACCGCAACCTATGCCAACGGCTCGGTCTATACCGGCCATTTCACCAAGGCCTTGCATGACGGCAAGGGCGTGATGACCGGGCCGGACGGCTACCGCTACGAAGGCGACTGGGTCAAGGGCGTGAAGGAAGGCCAGGGCAAGATCACCTACCCGGACGGCGCGACCTATCAGGGCCAGATGATCGGCGGCCAGCGCGGCGGCACCGGCACGCTGAGGCTCGCGAACGGGCTGACGTATGAAGGCACCTGGGCCGACGGCCAGATGAACGGCACCGGAAAGCTCGTCCAGCCGAACGGCGATATCTATGAAGGCCCGCTGAAGGCCGGCAAGCGCCATGGCAAGGGCCGGGTGACCTATGCCAATGGCGATGTCTATGACGGCGGTTTCGTCGATGACAAGCGCTCGGGCCAGGGCAGCTTCAGGGGCGGCGACGGCTATGCCTATGAAGGCGAGTGGAGCGAGGGCCAGATCAGCGGCACCGGCAAGGTCACCTACCCCGACGGCTCGGTCTATGAAGGCCAGTTCCTGAACGATGCCGCCGACGGCACCGGCAAGATCACCTACAAGGACGGCTCGACCTATGAAGGCGGCTGGAAGGCGGGCGTGATCGAGGGCGAGGGCAAAGCCACCTACGCCAACGGCCTCGTCTATGAAGGCGGGTTCCTCAAGGGCAAGAACCACGGCAAGGGCAAGATGACCTATCCCGACGGTTACACCTATGACGGCGACTGGAAGGACGGCAACCGCGACGGACAGGGCGTGGCCAGCTATGCCGACGGCACCACCTATACCGGCGGCTTCGTGAAGGGCCAGCGCGAGGGCCAGGGCGAGATCGTGATGACGGACGGTTTCCGCTATACCGGCGGCTGGAAGGGCGGGGAGATGGACGGTGTGGGCACCGCCACCTATCCCAACGGCGATGTCTATGAAGGCGAATTCCGCAACGGCCGCCGACAGGGCAAGGGCACGATGCGCTACAAGTCGGGCGAGACAGCGACCGGCACCTGGACCGAAGGCGCCCTGACCGAGGAAGCGCCCGCCCCGGCCGAAGGCGAAGCCGCGCCTGCCGAGGGCAGCGGGAACTGAGCGCACCCATGGCGGACAATCCCCGCAAGGGCGCGGCTCGTATCGCCGACGTGCCGCCCGGTGTGCTGGCCGACCTCAACGCCGGTCGGATCGAGGCGGCGACGCTTTCGGAAAATCTCGCAACCGATTTCGGCCTGCTCCTGTCGCATGTCCTGCCCGACCTTGCGTCCCGCGCCCACGAGATCGACCCACGGGCGGGCGTCACCCGGCGCATGGCCATGGTCGCCGATCTGGTACTGGCAGGCGATGCCGAGAACCGGATTGCTCACCTCGCCCGCCACCCCTCCGATCTCGCGCGCGGCTGGGCCACCTTCGCGCTGGCCGCGCTGCCCGGCCTGCCGCTCGCGGACCGGCTCTCGCGCATCAGGCCCTTCGCGGACGATCCGCATTTTGGTGTACGCGAATGGGCCTGGCTTGCGCTTCGCCCCCATGTCGTCGAAGCGCCGGGCGAGGCGATCGAGCTTCTGACCCCATGGGCCTCCGACCCGTCCGCCAACATCCGCCGCTTCGCCATCGAAGCCACCCGCCCGCGTGGCGTCTGGTGCGCCCATATCGCCGCGCTGAAGTCTGACCCGGAGCCCGGGCGCGCCCTTCTGGGTCACGTCCGCGCCGACCCTTCGCGCTATGTGCAGGATTCCACTGCCAACTGGCTGAACGACGCCTGGAAAAGCCGCCCCGACTGGGTCGAGGCGCTCTGTTCAAGCTGGACAGCCGAAAGCCCCGGCCCCGCCACCGCCTACATCGTCCGCCGCGCGCTCAGGAACCGGCCGACGGCTTGACGCGCAAGGCGAGCTTTCCACAGCTTCCGGGTCGCGCCGGGCTGCCTGCGCCCCGACAGTGGGGCCTGCCAAATCGCAGGAGGCCGCCATGCAAGCCGATATACTCGCCCTTCTCCTCTTCCTCTTTCCGCTGGCCTACAGCCCCGGCCCCGGCAATCTCTACTTTGCGGCCAATGGCGCGCGGTTCGGCTGGCGGGCGACGCTTCCCGCCAATGCGGGCTACCATCTGGCGACCTGGCTGGTGACGGCCACGATCGGTCTGGGCTTCGCCTCGGCGGCCGACGCAGCCCCTGCCTTGCTCGAGGCGCTGCGCTGGTGCGGCGCGGCCTATGTGCTCTACCTCGCCTGCGCTTTCCTGCGCGCGCCCGCTTCCGGCGCCGCGCTTCGGGCCACGGCGCGCTCTGGCTTCTGGGAAGGCGCGCTTCTCCTTCTCTTCAATCCCAAGGCCTATGTGATCATTGCGCTGATGTTCACACAGTTCCTTCCCGCCGATCCGGCAGCGCATACCGTCCCGGTCCTCTGGATCACCACGATCTTCACCGTGAACAACCTAATGGCCTTCCTCGCCTGGACCGTCGCCGGCGACCGTATCGCCGCGCGTTTGCGCGACGAGGGAGCCGCACGGCGGCTCAACCAACTCTTCGGCCTGACGCTCGCAGCGGTGGCGCTCTGGATGGCGCTGCGCTAACAGATGCCCGGATTTCTCCGCCCTCCCCCGGATTTTTTCGCTTTTCCTTTCCGTCAAGGCACGTATAGTCCGGCGCCATGACGCGAAGCTTGATCCAGATTAGTGCGATTTCGGGTGCCTCCCGCGCCCTGCCGCTTCGCGGGCTCCTTCTTCTTACTGGCCTCTGAGCGTGCCATCCGGCGCGACCGCTCAGATGTGTCAGCGCGCCGGGATGAAGAAGCCAGAGACTTAAAGCAGAGACAGACCATGACCGACACTCCCAAGACCCGCGCCGATCAGGACCGTGTGGTGATCTTCGACACCACTTTGCGCGACGGCGAACAATCGCCGGGCGCCACCATGACCCATGACGAAAAACTCGAGATCGCCGAGATGCTCGACGAGATGGGCGTGGATATCATCGAGGCGGGCTTTCCCATCGCCTCAGAGGGCGATTTCGCCGCCGTGTCAGAGATTGCGAAACGCGCGAAAGGCTCCACCATCTGCGGCCTTGCGCGGGCGAACTTCAAGGATATCGACCGCTGCTGGGAGGCGGTGAAACACGCGAAATCCCCCCGCATCCACACCTTCATCGGCACCTCGCCCCTGCACCGCGCCATCCCGAACCTCACGCAGGACCAGATGGCAGAACGGATCCACGAAACGGTGACCCATGCCCGCAACCTCTGCGACGATGTGCAATGGTCGCCGATGGATGCGACGCGGACCGAGCATGACTATCTCTGCCGCGTGGTCGAGATCGCGATCAAGGCGGGCGCGACGACCATCAACATCCCCGACACGGTGGGCTACACTGCGCCTGCTGAAAGCGCCGACCTGATCCGCATGCTTCTGGAACGGGTGCCCGGCGCCGACAAGGTGATCTTCGCCACCCATTGCCACAACGACCTCGGCATGGCGACGGCGAACGCGCTCGCCGCCGTCGTCGCGGGCGCGCGCCAGATCGAATGCACGATCAACGGCCTCGGCGAACGCGCGGGCAATACCGCGCTCGAAGAGGTGGTGATGGCGCTGAAAGTGCGTAATGACATCATGCCCTATCGCACGGGGATCGACACGACGAAGATCATGAACATCTCGCGCCGCGTCGCCACGGTGTCGGGCTTCCCGGTCCAGTTCAACAAGGCCATCGTCGGCAAGAATGCCTTCGCGCACGAAAGCGGCATCCATCAGGACGGCATGCTGAAAAACGCCGAGACGTTCGAGATTATGCGCCCTTCTGACATCGGCCTCGCCGCCTCCAGCCTGCCCTTGGGCAAGCATTCGGGGCGCCATGCACTCCGTACCAAGATGAGCGAGCTGGGCTTCGACCTCGCCGACAACCAGCTCAACGACGTTTTCGTCCGCTTCAAGGCTTTGGCCGACCGCAAGAAAGAGGTCTATGACGACGACCTCCTGGCGCTGATGAAGGACCATGAGGCCAACACCGACAGCGACCATCTGCAGCTGAAGCGCCTGCGCGTGGTCTGTGGCACCGACGGCCCGCAGGAAGCGGAACTCACCCTGTCGGTCGATGGCGTTGATCATTCGATAGACGCGACCGGCGATGGCCCGGTGGACGCGGCCTTCAATGCGGTGAAGATGCTCTTCCCCCACAAGGCGCGGCTGCAGCTGTATCAGGTGCATGCGGTGACGGAAGGCACGGACGCGCAGGCGACCGTCTCGGTCCGGGTCGAGGAGGATGGCCGCATCGCCACCGGCCAATCGGCCGATACCGACACCGTGGTCGCGAGCGTGAAGGCCTATATCAACGCGCTCAACCGCCTGATCGTGCGCCGCACCAAATCGGCCCCGGGCGACGATGTGAAAACCGTGTCGATGCGCGACGCCTGATCCGCCATTCCTGCGACGGACGATTTCACGGGCGGCCCCTCGGGCCGCCCGTTTTCATGCGTTCCCCCGCACGCTTGCCCGGTGCACGGCAACTTTACAGGTGGCATGGAATTCAATATATAGAGAATCATCAATATAGATGATAATCAATTATGACGACGGAAGCCGCTACGCTCGACCGCATCTTCACCGCCCTCGCAAATCCGACGCGGCGGGCGATCCTCGACCGGCTGAGCCTCGGCGCGGCGACGGTGAACGAACTGGTCGCGCCCTTCGCGCTCAGCCAGCCGACGATCTCCTCTCATCTGCGCATTCTTGAACAGGCGGGCCTTGTCGAGCGAGGCCGCCAGGCCAATTTCCGCCCCGTCCGCCTTGCGCCCCATGCGCTGGCCGATGCCCATCGCTGGATCGGCCGGTACGAGGCTTTCTGGGCCGAAGGGCTCGAACGGCTCGAAGCCTACGCGAAAAGCCTGCAGGAAAAGGAAAAGACAGATGGCAGCGATCCCGGAACATGAAAGCGAGGCCGAACGCACCGCGGTGATCAGCCGCAAGATCCCGGTGCCCGCGCGCTATCTCTTCGCGGCCCATGCCTCGGCCGACCATATCAGCCGCTGGTTCGGGCCGGTTGGCTATCCGGTCACCAGCTGCGACTACGATTTCCGCGTCGGCGGGCGCTGGCGCATGGTGATGACCAGTCCCGACGGCGTGGAGGGCCCGCCCTTCGGCGGCACGATCCTCGACATCGAGCCAAACCGGCGCATCGTTTATTCGAACCGTTTCGAAGATGGCGTCGGCGGCGAGATGAACCTTCGCAACGCGGGCGACGAGATGATCCATACCGTCACGTTCGACGAGGTGGGCGGCTTCACCACCGTCACCGTCTCGATCCTGTTCGCGACCGTCGCGATGAAAGAGGAATTCCTCGGCATCGGCATGCTCGAAGGCATCTCCTCGGGCCTTGATCAGTGGGAGGCTGTCGCGAAGATTCTGGCTGCCTGACGCGGGTCAGGCCGTGCGATCCGCGGCCTCGCCCCGGGCGGCGGCGGGCTTGAACGGCTTCATCCCCTCCCGTGCCAGCTCGTCCGCGCGTTCGTTCTCGGGGTGCCCGGCATGGCCCTTGATCCATTCCCAGCGCACCTGATGGCGGGCCTGTGCCTGATCGAGCCTCTGCCACAGATCGACATTCTTCACCGGCTTCTTGTCGGCGGTCCGCCATCCGTTCCGCTTCCAGCCGAAGATCCATTGGGTGACGCCGTTCTTCACATAGGCGCTGTCGGTCACCAAAGTGATCGCCGTCGCCCGACCCAAAGCCTCAAGCGCCGAGATCGCCGCAAGAAGCTCCATCCGGTTGTTGGTCGTCCCCGCCTCGCCGCCCGAAAGGGTGCGTTCCTTCACCACCCTCTCGCCGTCCTTTGCCAGCAACAGGACCCCCCAGCCCCCCGGCCCCGGATTGCCCGAACAGGCACCGTCGGTGAAGGCGAAATAGTCAGGCATGGGACTGCACCACGATGAAAGGATCCTCTGTTCCGGCCAACCCGCGCTCCCGCCCCTCCCAGATCTTTTGGGGGGAAAATCCGGCAGCGGCCAAGAGTGCCAGCAGTTCCTCGCGGCTGTAGTAACAGTAGAAGCGGTCCAGCGCGTCGCGCGCTTCGCCCGCGCCGAGCTTCATCCCGATATGGAAAAGCCCGCGCGGCTTCAGCGCCCGGTGAAGGGCAGCCAGATGCAGCGGGAACCGCTCGCGCGGGGCGTGCAAGAGCGAAAAGTTCGCCCAGACGCCGTCATAGGCGGCCTCGGCCTCGATATCGTCGAAGCTACCCAGACGCGCCCCCAGCGCATGGCGCGCATTGGCCAGCGCCACCATCGCGGGCGTCGCATCGACCGGATCGGGCCGATGCCCCGCTGCGCGCAGGAAGGCCGAAGCCGTGCCCGGCCCGCAGCCGAGGTCAAGCACATGCGCAGCTGGCGGCAGCGCCGCGATGAAGGCTTTCAGATGCACGCCCGGCTCCGCCGAGGCAAACCGGTCGGCATAGTCGCCGACATGCGCCTCATAGGCGGCAAGGGTACGCGCATCGCCCGTCATGCCGGTTCGCGAAGGACGCGCGGCACCTTGAACTCGACCCGCTCCTGCGCCGTCTCGACCAGTTCGACCGTCAGATCGTACCGGGCACTGAAAGCGTCGATCACCTCGTTGACCAGCACCTCGGGCGCGCTCGCCCCCGCCGTCACGCCGACCGCCGCTGCGCCCTCAAGCGCGCGCCAGTCGATATCGGTCGCGCGCTGCACAAGCTGCGCATAGGCGCAACCCGCCGCGCGACCCACCTCCACCAGGCGCTTGGAGTTCGACGAATTGGGCGCGCCGATCACCAGAAGCGCCGAGATTTTCGGCGCGATCGCCTTCACCGCTTCCTGCCGGTTCGTGGTGGCGTAACAGATATCTTCCTTGTGCGGCCCGATGATCGCGGGGAAGCGCGCCTTCAAGGCCGCCACCACCGCCGCCGTATCATCGACTGAAAGCGTCGTCTGGGTGATGAAGGCTAGCTTACCCTCGTCGCGCGGCGCGACCTGCGCCACATCGGCAACCGTCTCGACAAGGATCACCTCGCCTTCCGGCAACTGCCCCATCGTGCCCAGCACCTCCGGATGCCCGGCATGGCCGATCATCACCATCTGCAAGCCGTTCTGGTGGTGCCGCTCGGCCTCGATATGGACCTTCGACACCAAGGGGCAGGTCGCGTCCACATAGACCATCCGCCGCCGCTCGGCCTCGGCCGGAACCGCCTTCGGCACGCCATGCGCCGAAAAGATCACCGGCCGGTCCACTGGGCATTCGTCCAGCTCTTCGACGAAGACCGCGCCCTTCTCCTTCAGCCCGTCCACCACATATTTGTTATGGACGATCTCATGGCGCACATAGACCGGCGCGCCCCATTTCTCGATCGCCATCTCGACGATCTTGATCGCGCGGTCGACGCCTGCGCAAAAGCCGCGCGGCGCGGCGAGATAGAGGTGAAGCTTTGCGTTCGACATGAATATTCCAGCCGGGCGTAGTCACGCCCGGTTAGGCCCGCTCACGGGACTGGTGTCAAGCGGATTGGCCGGGGCCCTTGGGCCCGGGATCAATCTTCGACGGCGGCCACAGCGACCGATTCCCCGCGCGGTTCGCGCGGCGGGCGGCCAATGACATCGCGCAGCGCATCAAGCTCGATGAAATTGTCGGCCTGACGGCGCAATTCGTCGGCGATCATCGGCGGCTGCGAGCGGATGGTCGACACGACCGAGACCCGAACCCCCTGACGCTGCAGGTTTTCCACCAGCGCACGATAGTCACCATCCCCGGAGAAGAGCACGATATGATCGACACGCGGCGCAAGCTGCATCGCGTCGACCGTCAGTTCGACCTCCATATTGCCCTTCACCTTCCGGCGGCCCTGGCTGTCGGTGTATTCCCGCGCTGGCTTCGTCACCATGGTGAACCCATTGTAATTCAGCCAGTCGACCAGAGGTCGGATCGGAGAGTAATCGTCGTTTTCCAGAAGGGCTGTGTAGTAGAAGGCCCGCAACAATTTCGACCGCCGTTCGAATTCTTGTCGCAAGAGCTTGTAGTCGATGTCAAATCCCAACGCTTTCGCCGCCGCGTAAAGGTTGGAGCCATCGATGAACAGCGCAAGCCGTTCGTCTTTGTAGAACATTAATGTCCCTTTCAAAATACCGGACAGAGTGGCTTCCGTAAGTGTGGTCTACAGACTAGTTACTACAAACAAGAACGCGCTCTGGCGGACACAGCCAAAGCGTACACGATTAAGCGAAATACTAGCGTAAATGGAATCTGTCCAAAAGAACAGGTGCTGCATTGTAGCACTCGGTGGCAACGAACCGTCGATCTGGGGCTCTTCGGGGCGCACAATCGCCCATGCCTTGACCCGCCTGTCTTCCGCCGTCGGCGTGCTTTCCGCGGTCAGCCGGTTCTATCTCACACCCGCCTTTCCGGCAGGCTCGGGACCGGAATATGTGAATGCGGTCGCGATCTTAGCAACCAGCCTCGCGCCCGAAGCGATCCTGGCCCGGCTTCATGAGATCGAGGCAGAGGCCGGACGCGCGCGCACATCCAGATGGGGCGCACGGACGCTCGATCTGGACCTTCTTTTCCTGAATGATCTGACCCTGCCCGACCGGGACACTGTTGCAAATTGGATGCGCCTTCCGCTCGAAATGCAACAGCGCGCGGCACCCGACAGGCTGATTCTCCCCCATCCCCGCCTGCAGGACCGCGCCTTCGTTCTTGTTCCGCTGGCCGAGATCGCAGCAGGGCTCCGCCACCCCTTGACAGGTCGGACGGTGGCCGAAATGCTCTCCGCACTTCCTGAGGAGGATCGCCGCGCGGTTCGCCCGCTCTGAGTGGTTCTGCGGGCAGCGCGGTTTTTCTGCGCGGCAGCGATAGGCGCTTGTCTTTCCCCGCCCTTCGGCCTAAATAGCGGTTTCCAGCTTTTCCGAAGGAATTGGAGTCTGCTTATGGCCCGCGTTACGGTCGAAGATTGCGTTGACAAGGTCCCGAACCGGTTCGAGCTTGTGATGCTCGCCGCGCATCGGGCGCGCGAAATCGCTGCCGGATCGCCGCTGACCATCGACCGCGACAACGACAAGAACCCGGTCGTGTCGCTGCGCGAGATCGCCGACGAAACCCAGACCGCCGACGACCTGCGCGAGCGCATGATCGAAAGCCACCAGACCCAGATCGAGGTCGACGAGGCCGAGGACGACGATATGGCGCTTTTGATGAGCGCCGAGATGGACCGCCCCGCCCAGGACGACATGTCGGAAGAAAAACTCCTCCGCGCCCTGATGGAAGCACAGGGCGAGGCCTGAACGGCCCGAAGGCGGACCCGCGATGATCGACGTCGAAGACCTGATCGCGCTGGTCCGCAACTACAACCCAAAGACCAATGCCGATCTGATCCGCCGGGCCTATGACTACGGCCGCCGGATGCATGCCGGCCAGAAGCGTCATTCGGGCGAGGATTACTTCACCCATCCGGTCGCCGTCGCCGCGATCCTGACCGAACAGCGGCTGGACGATGCCACGATCGTCACCGCCCTTCTGCACGACACGATCGAGGATACCAAATCCACCTGGGGCGAGATCGCCGGGATGTTCGGCGAAGAGGTTGCCGAACTGGTGGACGGCGTCACCAAGCTGACCAACCTGCAGCTTTCCTCAACCGAATCCAAACAGTCGGAAAACTTCCGCAAGCTCTTCATGGCCATGTCGAAGGATCTGCGCGTGATCCTCGTCAAGCTGGCCGACCGCCTGCACAACATGCGCACGATCAAGTCCCTGAAGGCCGAAAAGCAGGCCCGCAAGGCGCGCGAAACGATGGATGTCTTCGCCCCGCTCGCGGGCCGTATGGGCATGCAGTACATGCGCGAGGAGCTGGAGGACCTGTCCTTCAAGGTCCTGAATCCCGAAGCGCGCTCCTCGATCATCCGCCGCTTCATCACGCTGCAGCGCGAAACCGGCGATGTGATCCACAAGATCACCGCCGATATAAGGCTGGAACTTGAGAAGGAAAAGATCGAGGCCGACGTCTATGGCCGCGCCAAGAAGCCTTATTCGATCTGGCGCAAGATGCAGGAAAAGCAGCTCGCCTTCTCGCGCCTCTCCGACATCTACGGCTTCCGCGTCATCTGCCGGACCGAAGGCGACTGCTACCGCATCCTCGGCGCCATCCACCGCCGCTGGCGTGCAGTTCCCGGCCGGTTCAAGGACTATATCAGCCAACCCAAGTCGAACGGCTACCGCTCGATCCACACCACCGTCTCAGGCCGCGACGGCAAGCAGGTCGAGGTGCAGATCCGCACCCGCCAGATGCACGAAGTGGCCGAGGCGGGCGTCGCCGCCCACTGGTCCTACCGCGACGGCGAACGCGCGCAGAACCCGTTCGCCGTCGATCCCGCCCGCTGGATCGCCACGCTGACCGAACGGTTCGACAATGGCGACGACCATGACGAGTTCCTCGAGAATGTGAAACTCGAGATGTATTCCGATCAGGTCTTCTGCTTCACGCCCAAGGGCGATGTGGTGCAGCTGCCGAAGGGCGCCACGCCCATCGACTTTGCCTATGCGATCCATACCCGCATCGGCAATGCCTGCGTCGGCGCCAAGGTCGACGGTATCCGCGTGCCGCTCTGGACGCGGCTGAAGAACGGCCAGTCGGTCGAGGTCATCACCGCCGCCGGCCAGCGCCCGCAGGCCACCTGGATCGACATCGTCGCCACCGGCCGTGCCAAATCGGCGATCCGCCGCAGCTTGCGCGAGGAAAACCGCGAACGGTTCGTCAAGCTCGGCCATGAACTGGCCCGCGTCGCCTTCGAACATGTCGGCAAGAAAGCCACCGACAAGGCGCTGCGCACCGCGGCCAAGACCCTTGGCCTGCCCGACGAATCCGAAGTGCTCGCCCGCCTCGGCAGCGCCGAACTGACCGCGCGCGAGGTGATCGAGGCGATCTATCCCGAACTGGCCACCCACACCGCCGACGAGGTCGACAGCCGCCGCCCGGTCGTGGGCCTCGCCGCCGACCAGTCCTTCCGCCGCGCCAATTGCTGCCAGCCGGTGCCGGGCGAACGGATCGTCGGCATCACCTATCGCGGCCAGGGCGTCGTCGTGCATGCGATCGACTGTCCCGCACTCGCCGAGTTTGAGGAACAGCCCGAACGCTGGGTCGATCTGCACTGGCATTCGGGGCGCCACGCCGCCGCCTTTCCCGTCAGCCTGACCCTGACCATCGCCAACGGCGCGGGCGTCCTCGGCCGCATCTGCACCCTTATCGGCGAACAGAAGGCCAATATTTCCGATCTGACGTTCGTCGATCGCAAACCGGATTTTTATCGTCTCATTCTTGAAGTTGACCTGCGTGATGCCGAACATCTGCATATGGTGCTGAAAGCGCTTGAAGCGGAAAGCGACGTGGCGCAGGTGGAGCGCATCAGGGATCTTTCGCGCAAGCCCTAAGCGAGAAGACCCCGAGGGGAAGGCTATGGTTTTCAGACGGCGCGACCGGCGCCCGTTTACGACGGTCCTGAGCGAGCTCGTCTATCCGCGCGGCGGCTGGTGGCGCGCCGTGCAATATATCGTCCATCGCCTGCGCCGCCTGCCCGACCCGCCCCACCGCATCGCACGCGGCGTCTTCGCCGGGGTCCTCATTTCCTGCACCCCTCTGTTCGGCCTGCATTTCATCGGTGCGGGCGTGATCGCCTGGGCGATCCGCGGAAACATCCTCGCGGCTCTCATCGCCACCTTCTTCGGCAATCCGGTCACGCTGCCGTTCATCGCCTATGGCTCGGTCGAGCTTGGCCACTGGATGCTCGGCGATCCCTCCGGCATTGGCTTCGAGGAGATCCTGCAAAGCTTCTCGGGTGTCTGGACGAGCTTCTATCACAATGTCCGCGCGCTTTTCACCGCCGAGATCGCCGACTGGGCGGGGCTCAGGCATTTCTTCGACGATATTTTCCTGCCCTATCTGATCGGCGGGCTGCTCCCTGGCATCGTCCTTGGAATGATCTGCTATTACGCTACGCTTCCCGGTGTGGCGGCCTATCAGAAGCTCCGCGACCGCCAGCGGCGCGAAAGGATCGAACGCGCCATTGAAAAGCGCCAGAAAGCGGCCGACAAGGAACGGCGGCGGGCCGAGAAAGTGGCGGCAAAGGTGGAGGACGACAGATGACCGGCGACAGATTGCGCCTTGGCGTCAACATCGACCATGTGGCGACGGTCAGGAATGCCCGTGGCTCGGCCTATCCCGATCCGGTACGCGCCGCGCTTCTGGCCGAAGAGGCGGGCGCCGACGGCATCACCGCGCACTTGCGCGAAGATCGCCGCCATATCCTCGATGCCGATATCGAGGCGCTGATGGCCGCGCTCTCGCGCCCCCTCAATTTCGAATGTGCCGCGACGGCCGAGATGCAGGCGATCGCGCTCCGCCACCGCCCCCATGCCGTCTGCCTCGTTCCCGAAAAGCGCGAGGAGCGGACGACCGAAGGCGGGCTCGATGTGGCCTCCGACCAGAACCGCCTGACCGATTTCATCGCGCCGCTCAGCGAGGCCGGTTGCCGGGTCTCTATGTTCATCGGCCACGACCCCCGCCAGATCGAAGCCTCCGCCCGCATCGGCGCGGCAGTCGTTGAATTGCACACCGGCCATTACTGCGACCTTCACGCCGAAGGCCGCTTCGCCGAACGCGACGCAGAACTGGCGGCGCTTGTCGAAGGCGCGCGCCTTGCCCATTCGCTCGGTCTCGAAGTGCATGCGGGCCACGGCCTGACCTTCGACACGGTCAGCCCCATCGCCGCCATCCCCGAAGTCCGCGAACTGAACATCGGTCATTTCCTGATCGCCGAGGCGATCTTCACCGGCCTCGGCCCCGCCATTGCCGAGATGCGCCGCCTGATGGACGTGGCGCGCGCCTAAGACGTCGCCCCAAAAGTCTTAAAAGACTTTTGCCAAAGTCCTTCGAAGGATTTTGGCCCCGCCCGATCGTTCGTAAACGCTGTTCAATTGTCGGGACGGATGCCATACGCTTGCGGGACGGATGACCGACGCAGGCCAGACAGCATTATCGGGCAAGAAACCATGATCCTCGGCATCGGGACCGACCTTGCGAACATCGAGCGGATCGAGGCGACGCTCGAACGCTTTGGTAAACGCTTCCTTGACCGCGTGTTCACCGAACGCGAACAATCGAAAGCCCAAAGCCGCCCCCGCGCGGTGGCGGCGACCTATGCCAAACGCTGGGCCGCGAAAGAGGCTTGTTCAAAGGCGCTCGGCACCGGATTGCGGATGGGGATCAGCTGGAAGGACATGGCGGTGTCGAACCTGCGCTCGGGCCAGCCGGTGATGCATCTGACCGGCTGGGCCGCCGAACGGCTCGCCACGATGACCCCGCCAGGCCATGAGGCCGTCGTCCATGTGACCCTGACCGACGACCATCCCTGGGCGCAGGCCTTCGTGGTGATCGAGGCGCACCCACTGTCGCCAAAGGGCTAGTTTGCTTGACTCTTTGCCCCTCCGCGCTCATGTAGCGCCGGAACCGGCAGAACAGGACCGATCATGTCGACGAAGGCCAAGGAAGGGATCGCCGAAACGATCCGCACGGTGATCTGGGCTCTGGTGATCGCGGGCGTGTTCCGGACGCTTTTCTACCAGCCGTTCTGGATCCCTTCGGGTTCGATGAAGGACACGCTGCTCATTGGCGATTTCCTCTTCGTCAACAAGATGGCCTATGGCTATTCGCGCTATTCCTGCCCCTTCGCGATCTGCCCGATCTCGGGCCGTATCCTCGCGGGCGAACCCGAACGCGGCGATGTGGTGGTCTTCCGCCATCCGACGACGGGCGCGGATTTCATCAAGCGCCTGATCGGCCTTCCCGGCGACAAGATCCAGGTAAAGGGCGGGGTCGTCTATATCAACGGCGAGGCCGCACCACAGGAACCTGCAGGCACGTTCGACGAGATCTATGCCCGTCAGGGATCGCAGGGCAACTGGCCACGCTGCGCCAATGGCCCGGTCGGCGAAGGCGGTCTTTGCCAGAAGGAGCGTTTCGTCGAAACCCTGCCGAACGGTGTGAAACATGACGTGCTGAACATCGGCACCGGCCCGGGCGACGATACGGCGATCTTCACCGTGCCGCCGGGCAATTATTTCTTCATGGGCGACAACCGCGACAATTCGCAGGACAGCCGCTTCCCCACCGCCGCAGGCGGCGTGGGCATGCTGCCCGCCGAATATCTGATTGGCCGCGCCGAGCGGATCATCTTCTCCTCCGCCGGCCGCTCGCTCTTCTACTTCTGGACCTGGCGCCCCGACCGTTTCTTCAAGGCGGTGGAGTGAAGCTCGGTTCCGACCTTCAGGCCTTTTCGGCCCGGATCGGCCATTCCTTCGCCCGGCCGGAGCTTCTGGCGCGGGCGCTGACTCATGCCTCGATTTCCACGCCAACCCGGCCCGACAACCAGCGGCTCGAATTCCTCGGCGACCGGGTTCTGGGCCTTGTGATGGCCGAGGCGCTGCTTGCCGCAGACCGGACGGCAAGCGAAGGCCTGCTTGCGCCGCGCTATAACGCCTTGGTCCGCAAGGAAATCTGCGCCGAGGTGGCGCGCGAGATCGACCTCGGTTCGGTCCTGAAACTCGGCCGATCCGAGATGATGTCAGGCGGGCGCCGCAAGGAAGCCCTTCTTGGCGACGCGATGGAGGCGGTGATCGCCGCCGTCCATCTCGACGCCGGTTTCGAAGCGGCGCGGGCGATGATCCTCCGGCTCTGGGGCAAACGGATCGAGGGCGTCGAGACCGACGCGAGGGACCCCAAGACCAGCCTCCAGGAATGGGCCCAGGCGCGCGGCCTGCCCCCGCCCAGCTATACCGAAATCAGCCGCGACGGCCCCGATCACCAGCCGCTTTTCACCGTCGAGGTAAAGCTCGCGACCGGCGAGGCCGAACGCGCGCAAGCCGGCGCCAAACGTCAGGCCGAACAGGCCGCAGCCCGCGCCCTTCTGTTGCGGATGGAGAAACGAAATGACTGAAGATTCCACCCGCGCAGGTTTCGTGGCACTGATCGGCGAGCCGAACGCCGGAAAATCGACGCTGCTCAATCGCATGGTCGGCGCCAAGGTCTCGATCGTCACCCACAAGGTGCAGACGACCCGCGCGCGCATCCGCGGCATCGCGATGGCGGGCGACAGCCAGATCGTTTTCGTCGACACGCCCGGCCTTTTCCGCCCGCGCCGCCGTCTTGACCGCGCGATGGTTGCGGCTGCCTGGGGCGGGGCGGCTGATGCCGATATCACCGTCCTCCTGATCGAGGCGCACCGGGGCCTGACCGAGGGCGTGCAGGCGATCCTTGACGCCCTGAAGGAACGCGGCAACCCTCGCGTGGCACTCGCCATCAACAAGATCGACCGAGTGAAGGCCGAGGAGCTGCTGGCCCTGTCCCAGAAGCTGAACGAGGCCTATCCGTTCGAACGCACCTTCATGATCTCGGCCGAAAAGGGCTATGGTTGCGACGATCTGAAAGACTGGCTTGCGGGCGAACTGCCCGAGGGGCCCTGGCTTTACCCCGAAGACCAGATCGCCGACCTGCCCCTGCGCATGATCGCCGCCGAAGTGACGCGTGAGAAACTGACGCTGCGGCTCCACGAGGAGCTGCCCTATCAGCTGACCGTCGAGACCGAGAAATGGGAGGAACGCAAGGACGGTTCCGCCCGCATCGACCAGATCATCTATGTCGCCCGCGACGGCCACAAGGGCATCATCCTCGGCAAGGGCGGCGAAACGCTGAAGGCGGTGGGAAGCCAGGCGCGCGCCGATCTGATGGAGTTCCTTGAACGGCCGGTGCATCTGTTCCTGCAGGTCAAGGTCCGGCCGAACTGGCTGGAGGAAAAGGAGCGCTTCACCGAGATGGGCCTCGACTGGAAAGATGGCAACTGATCCGCGCCTTACCGCCGATTTCTGGGTGCGCGCCTACCTGCGGCGCCTCGAACTGGCAAATATCCCCGCCTATGTCACCAGGAAGGGCGACCCGACCGCTGGCGCCATCCTCGTGAAGCTAGCCACGCTCGACGGGCAGGCGCGCGCCCTCCAGCGCTCCTTCGACCTGATGAGCGGGAACCGGACCTGGGTCACCCTCGCCGAAGGGCCAGAGGCGGAGGTCGACGCAACGCTCGCCCGCCAGCGGCGGAACGACCCGGACCTCTGGATCATCGAGATCGAAAGCCGCGACGGCACAACGCTGCTCGATCAGGATGGACTTTCCGCCTGATCCCCTTTCATCTTGGCCCAAATACCTCGTAGGGTTCCGGGGAGGCAGCGCCTCTCCGGCCTTCGGTGTGAAGGAAGCCCATGGACTGGCGCGACGAAGCCCTGCTCTTATCGGTCCGGCCGCACGGCGAAAGCGCGGCGATCATCGAGGTCTTCACCCCCTCGAAAGGCCGCCATGCGGGCGTGGTGCGGGGCGGCGCCTCGCGGCGGCTGGCGCCGGTCCTGCAGCCGGGCAGCCAGCTTTCCGTCGCCTGGTCGGCGCGGCTTGAGGAGCACCTGGGCCATTTCATCGCCGAACCGGTCCTGTCGCGCAGTTTCCTCTGGCAGGACCGGCTCGCGCTCGCCGGCCTGTCGGCAACGCTCGCGCTTCTTGCCTTTGCGCTTCCGGAACGGGACCCCCATCCGACGCTTTATGCCGCAACCCAGGCACTCTTGACCTCGATGGAAGTTGAGGGCTGGCCCGCCGACTATCTGCAGTGGGAGCTTCTCCTCCTTGAGGAACTCGGTTTCGGCCTCGATCTATCGGCCTGCGCGGTGACCGGCGATAGCGACGATCTGGCCTATGTCAGCCCGAAAAGCGGGCGCGCGGTCTCGCGTCGGGGCGCAGGCGAGTGGGCGTCAAGGCTCCTGCCGCTGCCGCCCTGTCTTCTGGGCGAGACGCCAACGGACGAGGCCGAACTGGCAGATGCCCTCGCCACCACCGGTTTCTTCCTCGAAGACCGGCTTGCGCGCGAGCTTGGCCCCGCGCCGATCCCCGAGGCGCGGCGCCGGTTCATCGATCTTCTACAACGCCGGGCAAAATAACGACATATCTGGTCGCGGGCAGGCGGTTTCTGTCGCGCCCGGCACAGACCCGGACGCCCGCACTGACCATCACTTGCACATGGCCCTGCGTTACGTCCCGCTCGCGCTGAAGCATCCGCCGAAGCCGACAATACAGCATTTCGCCCTGCTCGCCGGTCTCGAGGCCGCGGTGCGCGGCACGCTGATTTCCGTCATGCCGCTTGCGGTGCGCGAGGCGATGGGGGGCACGGTCGGCGCCTCGCGGATCTATTTCTTCGCCGGGATAATCTCGCTCCTCTGGGGGCTGATGGTGCCCTGGTTCACCCGCCATCTGCCGCGCCGCTGGATGTATACGGCGGGTGCCTGCCTCTATCTCGCGGGCATGGCGCTGGCGCTCGCCGACACGTCGGTGACCGTGCCGCTGGCCCTTCTCGTCAATGCGATGGCGACGGCGACGACCTTCGTCTGCTTCAACGCCTATGTGCTCGACTATGTGAACCGGGCCGAACTTGGGCGCGGCCAGTCAATGCAGATGGTCTATGCGGCGACACCCTGGGCGGTAGGCCCGATGCTGGGCGTGTGGCTCTACAGCTATTCGCGGCCCCTGCCCTTCCTGCTCGCGGGCGCCTTCGCGCTCGCGCTCCTCACCGCTTTCTGGGTTCTGAGGCTCGGCAACGGCAAGCAGATCGCCCGCGCCAAGGGACCGGCGGTCAACCCGCTCGCCTATCTTTCGCGCTTCTTCGCCCAGCCGAGGCTGATCGCGGGCTGGCTTTTTGCGGTGATCCGGTCGTGCGGCTGGTGGGTCTATGTTGTCTATCTGCCTTATTTCTGTATTGAATCTGGCCTCGGCGACAAGGTCGGCGGCGTCGCGCTTTCCATTTCCAACGCTCTTCTCTTCATCTCGCCCCTCATGCTGAAGCTCGCCCGCCGCGCCTCTGTCAGGCTGTCGGTGCGCACCGCCTTCGGTCTCTGTGGCGGGCTTTTCCTGGCGGCATCCCTTGTCTCGCCCCTGCCCTGGCTGACCGTCGCGGCCTGCATGGGTGCCTCGATCTTCCTCGTCATGCTCGATGTGGTGGGCGGCCTGCCGTTCCTGATGTCGGTCAAACCGTCGGAGCGCACCGAGATGTCGGCGGTCTATTCAAGCTTCCGCGATGTCTCTTCGATCCTCACGCCCGGGGCCGCCTGGGCGGTGCTGGCCGTCGCCCCCACAGCCGCGATCTTCGCCGCCTGCGGCGCGGCGATGGGCGCGGCGCATCTGATCGCCGGGCGGCTGCACCCGAGGCTCGGGGTACAGCGCCCGTCACGTGGCGGTGAACCCGCGGGCGCCGAGGCGGCCTAGGCCAGCCCCTCCTCGATGAGGAATTCGGCCGATTTCAGAAGCGCCGTCCTCGCGTCGGTAAACTCAAGCCCGAGAAGCCTTCGTGCCTTTTCGTTCGAGGATGTCATCGGTGCATCGAGCCGCGGCAGCGCCGCGCGGATTTCGCGGTCGAAGAGCGACAAGAGCTTCAAGAGAAAACGCGGAGCGGTACGGGTGGCGATGCGGCGCTCTGGCCAGCGCTCTTTCAGGGCGCGGCCCCAGTCGGGAAACCAGAGCGATCCTTCAGTGGTCACGATGATCCGCTCGCCGATGGCCTCCGGGATACGCAGCGCCCTGACATGGGCCTCCGCGACATCTTCCACATCCACCACCGAGAAGGAGAGGCGCGGCAGCATCGGGTCCTTGCCACGCAGGACCCGGGCCACGAGATTGACCGACGTGCCGAAATCACGATCGAGCGGCCGACCAAGGATCCAACCCGGGTTGATCGCGGTCAATTGCAGCCCGTACTGAGCGGCATAGTCCCAGGCCGCCCGTTCGGCGAGGGTCTTGGAGCGGGCATAGAGATCCAGACGCGGGTCGTCCGGATCTGACCAGTCGGCCTCGGTATAGGGGTCGCTGCGGTCCGGCGAGATCGCCCCTTGCACAGCGACCACCGACGAGGTCAGGACCACCCGCTCGATGCCCGCCGCCCTCGCCGCCATCAGGGCCCTGAGCGTGCCATCGACCGCCGGTCGGATCAGCGCATCGGGATTGTCTCTTTCCGTGATGACAAAGGGCGAGGCGGTGTGGATCAGCGCATCGCATTCCTGCATTGCCTCCGCCCAGCCCTCGTCCTTCAGAAGATCGAGCGTGGCAAAGGAAAGCCGGGACGCTGCTGCCTCTCCCGCCAGCGACAGAACCGCGTCCCTGACCGCCTGCGCCTGCCGCTCCCCCCGCACGGAACCCCGTACTGCGCAACCGGCGCCGAGCAGCTTCAACACGATATGTTTGGCCAGAAACCCGGACGCGCCGGTCACGAATATCAGGTCATGTGCGCTCATCGTTCTGCCCCTCCAGACGCCTGTAATCCAATGATGCCACGGATCGCTTGCGCAGCGTATGGTTTCCGGCGCAGATGGCATGCCTGCATATGTGGACCCTGTTCGTGCGCCGCCTTATTCAAACACTCGACCTGGGGGATTATTTCATCCTGTCTGTCGCGTTCGTTGCTCTTTTCTGGCTGGAGGTCACCAAGCCGGTCTCACTGATCTTTTCGTGGATCGACCCGGAACCATCGAAGCACGCGCCCGCTGATGCGACAGCCGCCGCTGATGCGCAGCTGACCAAGGAGACCGGCGACGCACCTGTAGTGGCACCCGCCTATGAGGCCTATCGACCACGCATCTTCGGCACGACCAACCGTCTCATTCTGACCGATGAGAAGCGCCTGACGATGAACGAGGCACAGTCGATCCGGCACAACTTTGTGGCCGGTCCCTATTTCGGCGCCTTCTATGTCGGTGCCGACGGGGCATGGGGGATGTCGCTTGGGGCTGGCAGCCCAGCCGCCGCCAGGGCCGAGGCGCTGGCACGGTGCCTGGCACGATCGACCGGTTGCAGACTGATCGCCGAGCGCGGACCGAAGGACCGGACGGCGTCGCTGACGGATTCCGAAGAGACTTTGAACCAGAGACAGTCGCTCGACTATATCCGCGCCACCAAGGCGACCGGCCCGCGAGCCTTTGCCCGTTCCCGCATAGGCGCCAAGGGCTATAGCGGCGTGACGCTCGGGCCGGAACAGGCGGGTAAAGTTGCCTTGAGGGCCTGCGAGCAGGACCTGCTTCGGAACTATTCGGGCTACCTCACACGGTACCCGTGCGAGGTCGTCGCTGTCTGGGCGCGCTGATCAGTCCAGAAGCCGCCGCGCGATGACTTGGGCCTGAATTTCCGCAGCGCCTTCGAAAATGTTCAGAATCCGCGCGTCGCACAGGATGCGGCTGATCTGATATTCCAGCGCAAAGCCATTGCCGCCGTGGATCTGCAGCGCATTGTCGGCCGCTGCCCAGGCGACACGGGCGCCCAGAAGCTTGGCCATCCCGGCCTCGAGGTCGCAGCGCTTGTCGTGGTCCTTCTGCCAGGCGCTGAAGTAGGTCAGCTGCCGGGCGATCATGATCTCGACCGCCATCATCGCCAGTTTGCCCGCCACACGCGGAAATTCGATCAGCGACTTGCCGAACTGCTTGCGGTCCTCGGCATATTTCATGCCCACTTCCAGTGCCGATTGCGCGACCCCGATCGCCCGGGCAGCGGTCTGGATGCGGGCGGACTCGAAGGTCTGCATCAGCTGCTTGAAGCCCTGCCCGGGCACACCGCCCAAGAGGTTCTCGCCCTTCACCTTGAACCCGTCGAAACCAAGCTCGTATTCCTTCATGCCGCGGTAGCCCAACACCTCGATCTCGCCGCCAGTCATGCCAGGCGTCGGGAAGGGGTTTTCATCAGTGCCCGGCGTCTTTTCGGCCAGGAACATCGACAGGCCCCGATAATCGGTCGTCTCTGGGTCGGTCCGCGCAAGCAGCGTCATCACATGGGTGCGGGCGGCATGGGTGATCCAGGTCTTGTTGCCGGTGACCTTCCAGTCATCGCCCTCCTTGACCGCCCGGGTGCGGAGCGAGCCGAGGTCCGATCCGGTGTTCGGCTCGGTGAAGACGGCGGTCGGCAGGATTTCCCCCGACGCAAGCTTCGGCAGCCACTCTGCCTTCTGCTCGGGCGTACCGCCGCAAAGAATGAGTTCTGCGGCGATCTCGCTGCGCGTTCCCAGCGAGCCCACGCCGATATAGCCGCGGCTGAGTTCCTCGCTGACCACGACCATCGAAGCCTTCGAAAGCCCCAGCCCGCCAAATTCCTCGGGGATCGTCAGGCCGAAGACCCCAAGACCGGCGAGTTCCTCGATGATCCCCATGGGGATCAACTCGTCGCGCAGGTGCCAGCCGTGCGCGTTTGGCACGACCCGTTCATCGGCAAACCGCCGGAACTGGTCGCGGATCATTTCCAGATCGTCATCCAGGCCCGAGGCCCCGAAGGTCGCGCGCCCGTGATTGTCGCGCATGAGCGAGACAAGTTGCGCCCGCGCTGCCGGGTTGTTGCCCATCGCCATCAGCCGCGCCGCCGCAGTGCCGGGCGTCCAGCTCACACCCATGTCCGCCAGCCGCGCCACCTCGCCCTGGCTCATCGGAATGCCGCCGGCGATCTGCGCAAGATATTCGCCCGACCCGATCTGCAGGATCAGTGCCTCCATCTCGCCAAAGTCGCCCGCCTCAGCCACCCGGCCCGCCCAGGCGCGCATCTGTCTCAGTGCCTCGACGTAGGTCGCAAGCCACGACAGCGCATGAGCCGCGAATTGGTTTTCCTCCAGCAGCGACGCGGAAACCCTGCCGTCGTGGCTGACCCGCGCCCTCACACCGGACTGTGCCTCGGCCAATAGCGCCTCGACCTCGGGCAGTGCCGCCTCGGTAAGATCAAGAAGATCGGAAAGAAGGGCGGTCGTTGGCATCTGAACCCCGTCATGCGCCATGAATCGGCTCCGTTTCTGCATCTGCACTGTCCTAACGATTTCGCAGTCGCAGCGCAATAATAATTCACAATATGATCTCTCGGCGAGCTTTTGTGTCTCTGGAAATTTCCAGTCCCTGTCACGGCGAAAAGCCGCTAAGACCCTTTCAGGAAGGGATGATGACCGGGTTCGAATTTCATCAGATCGTGCTGGCCGTGTCTGTCACGCTGTTCGCGGGCTTCGTGAAAGGCGCGATCGGCTTTGCCATGCCGATGATCATGATGTCTGCCTTCACCGCCTTCCTGCCGCCGCCGGTGGCGCTTGCCTTGCTGATCCTGCCGACCTTCGTGACAAACCTGATGCAGGCCTTCCGGCAAGGAAGCCGCGCGGCAATCGAGAGCGCACTTGCCTTCCGTCTGCATATCGCCGCCGTCCTCGTCTTCCTCTTCCTCTCCGCGCAATTCGTGACCGGCATCCCGAAGGCCCCGATGGAGGCCGCGCTTGGCCTGCCGATCCTCGGTTTCGCGCTCTGGCAGCTCTCCGGCCGCCCGATGGCGCTGAAGGTCGAACATCGCGCCCGGGCCGAACTCGGACTCGGGGTAATAGGCGGGCTTTACGGCGGTATCTCGGGCATCTGGGGGCCGCCCCTGATCGTCCTTCTCCTGTCGCTAAGGACGGACAAGCAGGAAATGATGCGTGTGCAGGGCGTCGTCTTCCTGATCGGGTCGGCAGCCCTCTTCGCTGCGCACCTGACCTCGGGCGTGCTCAACGCCGAAACGCTGCCCGTCTCCGCCCTCCTCGTGATCCCCGCCCTTCTCGGCAACCGGCTCGGGCTCGCGATCCAGGACCGGCTCGACCAGCAGAAATTCCGCCGCTGGACGCTGATCCTTCTCGCCGTCACCGGCGCGAACCTGATCCGGCAGGCCCTTTCCTAGGCCTGCTCACGTTCTGTCCCAAAATACTCCGGGGGAGCGCGAGGGGGCAGCGCCCCCTCGCACGGGTCGGCCGGGCGAGGCCCGGACGAAATCAGGCCTCAGCCGATCGCCGCCGCCTTCACGTCGGCATCGATGAACGGCACATACTGGGCGAAATTGTCCGAAAACATCTGGACAAGCTTCTTGGCCTGCGCGTCATAGGCCGCCTTGTCAGCCCATGTGGCGCGCGGATCAAGAAGCTCGGTATCGACGCCCGGAACAGCGACCGGCACTTCGAAGCCGAAATTCGGATCCTTGCGGAAGGACACGCCATTCAGCGAGCCGTCGAGCGCCGCCGTCAGAAGCGCGCGCGTCGCCCTGATCGGCATGCGCTTGCCTGTGCCATAGGCGCCGCCGGTCCAGCCGGTGTTCACCAGCCAGCAGGTCGCGCCATATTGGGCGATCTTTTCCTGCAACAGCCGCCCGTAAACCTCGGGCCGACGCGGCATGAAGGGCGCACCGAAACAGGTCGAGAAGGTCGGGATCGGCTCGGTGACGCCGACCTCAGTCCCCGGTGTCTTCGAGGTGAAGCCCGACAGGAAGTGATACATCGCCTGCGCGGGCGTCAGCCGCGCGATGGGCGGCAGGACGCCGTAAGCGTCGCAGGTCAGCATGATCACATTCTTTGGGTGACCGCCGCGCGATGAGGCCGAAGCGTTGGAAATATAGTCCAGCGGATAGGCGCAGCGCATGTTGTCGGTAATCGAATTGTCCTCGAAATCCAGATCGAAGGTCTCGGGATCGAAGACCATGTTCTCGACCACGGTGCCGAATTTCTCGGTCGTGGCATAGATCTCGGGCTCTGCCTCGCGGGATAGGTTGATGGTCTTGGCATAGCAGCCGCCTTCGAAATTGAAGGTGCCCTTGTCAGACCAGCCATGTTCATCGTCGCCAATGAGCGTGCGCGAGGGATCGGCCGACAAAGTAGTCTTGCCGGTGCCGGACAGGCCGAAGAAGACCGCGGTTTCCGCCTCGTCCCCGATCGCATGGTTGGCCGAGCAATGCATGGCCATCACGCCCTTGCCGGGCAGGATGTAGTTCAGAAGCGTGAAGACCGATTTCTTGTTCTCGCCAGCATACTGGGTGCCCGCGATCAGGATGAGCTTGCGGTCGAAATTGAGCGCGATCACCGTTTCCGACCGGCAGCCGTGGCGGGCCGGATCGGCCTTGAAGGACGGGCAGTTGATGATGGTGAATTCGGGTGCGAACTCGTCCAACTCCTCGACCGAGGGACGGCGCAGCAGGTGGCGGATGAAAAGCCCGTGCCAGGCCAGTTCCGTCACGACCCGCACATCAAGCCGGTGCTCGGGGTCGGCGCCCGCGAACAGGTCCTGAACGAAAAGGTCGCGCCCCTGCATGTGCGCGACCATATCTTCGTACAGACGGTCGAAGGCGGCGGGATCCATCGGTTTGTTGTTGTCCCACCAGATCGTGTCTTCGACCGAGGGGGTGCGGACCACGAACTTGTCCTTGGGCGAGCGTCCGGTGTGTTTGCCGGTCGTCACCAGAAACGATCCGCCCTTGCCGAGGGTACCTTCCTTCCGGCCGAGCGCCGCTTCGATCAGCGCCGGTTCGCGAAGGTTGTAATAGACATGGCCGAGCCCCGTGATGCCCTGGTCTTCCAGACGGTTGGCGGGGTTCACTCGTCCTGTGCTCATGTGCTCGCTCCTGGCGCCGCTCCCGCGGCTTATCGGTTGCTTTCTCAGGTCTTCGGGGTTCCGGGCCATCGGAACCGGCGGTCACGGCTAAGCCGTTGGGCCGCCTATAACCCAGCCTATCACATTGAACCAGAAGGCTTTACGGGCGTTAGCGCCACCATGGGCGGTTTAGCGCAACCAAGGTGAATCGGTGATCACATTCGGAAACAAAACCGGTCTCACTGCGACAAATTCGTCATGCGCGCGAACTTTCACCCGACTGTAAGGCACTCGTTTCTTGGTGATTCGTACTTACCAGTTGATTCCGCGGGGCGAAAAACGGAAACTGTGATCAAAACAAGGCATGAGCAGAATAGGGAAGGCAGAAATGTCGCGGATCGCACTGGTGGACGATGACAGGAACATCCTGACATCCGTGTCCATGACGCTCGAAGCCGAGGGGTTCGAGGTCGAAACCTACAACGACGGCCAATCGGCGCTTGATGCGTTCAACAAACGCCTGCCCGACATGGCTGTGCTGGACATCAAGATGCCCCGGATGGACGGGATGGACCTCTTGCAGCGGCTTCGGCAGAAAACCTCGATGCCGGTCATTTTCCTGACCTCGAAGGACGACGAGATCGACGAGGTTCTGGGCCTGCGGATGGGCGCGGACGATTACGTCAAGAAGCCCTTCAGCCAGCGCCTGCTGGTCGAGCGAATCCGTGCGCTTCTGCGGCGCCAGGACGCGATCGCCTCGGGCGAGGTCGCGACCACCGAAGAGACCAAGATCATGACGCGCGGCCATCTGACGATGGACCCGCTGCGCCATTCCGTAAGCTGGAAAGGCCGGGATGTGGCGCTGACTGTGACCGAGTTCCTGCTTCTGCAGGCGCTCGCCCAACGCCCCGGCTTTGTCAAAAGCCGCGATCAGCTGATGGATGTGGCCTATGACGATCAGGTCTATGTGGACGACCGCACGATCGACAGCCATATCAAGCGCCTGCGCAAGAAGATGCGCATGGTGGACGACGATTTCGGCGCGATCGAAACCCTTTACGGGATTGGGTACCGTTATAACGAAGAATGACCCTTAGTAGAGGTTTGTGGTGGGTGGCAGGACCTCTGACAGGGCAGACGTCGTACTCGGCGAGGATTGGGTCGGACCGGAAGGGGTCGTCGATACCGAACTGAGGGAAGGGCGGGAACGGCGAGGCATCATCTCGCTCAACCGCTCGCCGTTGGCCCGCAAGATCATTACGTTCAACCTCATGGCGATGGTCGTGCTGGTTGCCGGTGTCCTGTACCTGAACCCGTTCCGCAACAGCCTTGTCCTGCAGCGCGAAAGCGGCCTTGTCGCCGAGGCGCAGCTGATCGCCGATGTGTTCGAGGCCCAGCTTGATACGGCGGGGCCGGTGAATTTCGTCACCGGCGACGGGATTGACGCGGTGGCGACCACCGGCGGCATCGAGCTGCCCGAAGGCGTCGAACTCTTCATCTATGACGCGACCGGGCAGCTCGTAACCTCGTCGGTTGGCATGGCGCGACCCGAGCAGGAGCTGATCAAGGGATTGCAGCGTGACGAGCGGTCGACCATCATCACCGATATCCTCAACCGCGTCTGGGATACGATCGAAGCGCTTCTTGGCCCCGGCGATACGCCCGACATCACCCGACATCCTGAAAGACTCGCCGCAGGGCTGGTGGATGCGGCGCTGGCCGGGGCCACACAGGCCCATACCGGCAAGGATGAACTGGGCGACGCGACCTTCACCGTGGCAACACCGATCCGCCAGAACGGCACGGTCGTGGGCGTTGCTGCCGTGACCTCCTTCGCGGGCGAGATCAACCAGCTTGTCCGCGTCGAGCGCGAACAGGTGCTACAGATGTTCGTTGTGGCGATCATCGTGTCGATCGGCCTGTCGCTGGTTCTGGCGTCCACAATCGCCAATCCGCTGTCGGACCTCGCGGCGGCGGCGGAAATCGGGCGCGACAAGAATGCCCGCAAGATCTCGCCCAACCGCGTGCGCATCCCCGACCTGACGGCACGACCCGACGAGATCGGGCGGCTTTCGGGCGCGATGCGCGGGATGGTCTCGGCGCTTTATGAACGGATCGAGGCGAACGAACAATTCGCGGCCGATGTGGCGCACGAGATCAAGAACCCGCTCGCCTCGCTGCGGTCCGCCGTCGGTACGCTGCGCGTCGCCAAGCGCGAGGATCAGCGCGACAAGCTTCTTGACGTGATCGACCATGACGTGCGCCGTCTCGACCGGCTGGTCAGCGACATCTCGAACGCCTCGCGGCTCGACAGTGAACTGGTGAAGGAAGAGGAAGAAGCGTTCAATCTTCTGAAGATGCTGACCAACCTCAGCGATTATCTGGGTCAGGAGGCACGGTCGAAAGGCGTCGAATTCATCGCCGATCTTCCCGCCGAACCGATCACCATCACCGGACTTGAGGCGCGGCTTGCGCAGGTCTTCGTCAACCTGATCACCAACGCGATATCCTTCTGCACTGAAGGCGACGCGGTGCGCATCTGGGCGCGGCAGCGCGAGGGGCGCGTACTTGTCGTGGTCGAGGATACAGGCCCCGGCATTCCCGATCAGGCGCTGACAAAGATCTTCAAGCGTTTCTATTCCGAGCGCCCGCCCGGCCAGTTCGGAGAACATTCGGGCCTTGGCCTTGCGATTTCCAAACAGATCGTCGAGGCGCATGGCGGCGTGATCTGGGCCGAGAATATCAGGCCCACGGATGCCGACATCACCTCTGAGCCGCTCGGCGCGCGTTTCGTCGTCGGCCTGCCGGTGTGACGGATACCCCTTCGGAGATCATCCACGCTACGACCGTTGCCTGGCAGCGGCGGGCCGTGGTGATCGCAGGCCCATCCGGGTCCGGCAAATCCGCGATGGCGCTGGAGCTGATGGCATTGGGCTGTTCGCTGGTCGCCGACGACCGGACGCTTCTGTCGATCCAATCCGGCATCCTCCGCGCCGAAGCGCCAGACCCGATCCGCGGCAGGATCGAGATTCGCGGCGCGGGCATCTTCGCTGCCGAGGCTGCAGGCCGCATCCCGGTCACACTCATCGTCGATCTTTCGACAGATGAACGCGAACGCCTTCCCCCGCGCCGTGTCCGCACCTATCTTGGCATTCCCATCCCTTGCCTTCACAGGATCGAGGGAGCGCATTTTCCAGCCGCGATCCTGCATGTGTTGAGGTCGGAACGTCTGGACTAGCTATCGAAGGACCGACCCAGATGACGGGCAAGGACCGGGCCGCGACCGCGAACAACCGCCATAGGCTCCTGATGGTGACGGGGCCGTCCGGTGCGGGCCGCGGCACCGCGATCAGGGCACTGGAAGACCTTGGCCATGAACCGATCGACAACCTGCCGCTCAGCCTCGTGCCGCGACTTTTCGACGGCCCGCCGATCGGGCGCCCCGTGGCGCTCGGCATCGATGTCCGGAACCGCGATTTCTCGGTCGCGGCGCTCATCGACCTGATCGACGATCTGACTGAGCGGCCCGAGGTTGATGCCGAACTGATGTTCCTCGACTGCGACCAGACGGAACTCCTGCGCCGCTATTCCGAAACACGCAGGCGCCATCCGTTCGTTCTGGCGCCGACGCCCGAGGACGCGGTCGAGCGCGAGATCGAGCTTCTGACGCCGATCCGGGCGCGCGCCGATATCCTGATCGACACGACCGACATGTCGCCGCACGACCTGAAGGCCGAGATCGCGCGTTGGGTCGATGCGGGGGCAGCCGAACGGCTGGCCGTCTCGGTCCATTCCTTTTCCTACAAGCGCGGCGTGCCGCGCGGGCTTGACATGATGTTCGACTGCCGGTTCCTGAAGAACCCGCATTGGGAAGCCGCCCTGCGCCCGCTCGACGGGCGCGATGAGCGCGTTGCGGACTTCGTGGCCAATGACCCGCTTTACCCCACGTTCTTTGAAAAAACCCGCGATCTTCTGCTTTTCCTGTTGCCTGCGCAGGTGGATGAGGGCAAGAGCCACCTCGCCGTGGGCTTCGGTTGCACCGGCGGTCAGCACCGGTCGGTGATGATGGGGGAACGGATGGCCAAGGCGCTTGCAGCCGCTGGCTGGCAGGTGTCTATAAGGCATCGTGAATTGGAACGGCGGACGGGTGGTTCGCCCAGACGAATGGCAGGTGGCGGGGCTTGATCGGGATCGTGATCGTCGCGCATGGCGGGCTGGCGAAGGAATATCTCGCGGCCGTCGAACATGTGGTGGGGCCCCAGAGGGGCATCCGCGCGATCGCCATTGAGGAAGACCATGATCGCGCCAAGAAACAGGCAGAGATCATGGGCGCCGCCGATGCGGTTGACGAGGGCGATGGCGTGGTGGTGGTGACCGACATGTTCGGCGGCTCGCCTTCGAACCTCTCGCTCAAGGCCTGCGTGTCGCAGGATCGCCAGATCATTTACGGCGCCAACCTGCCCATGCTGATCAAGCTGGCGAAATCGCGCGCGCTGCCGGTGCCCGATGCGGTCGCCTCGGCGCTCGATGCGGGCAGGAAGTATATCAACAGTTACGTCGGTTCCGGGCAGGGCAGCCAATGACCCCCATTCTCCTCGATATTGTGAACGAAAAGGGGCTTCATGCCCGCGCCTCGGCGAAGTTCGTCGAAGTGGTCGAGGCGCATGATGCCTCGGCGACGGTCGAGAAGGACGGGATGAGCGTGTCGGGCGATTCGATCATGGGTCTTCTGATGCTCGCCGCCTCGCGCGGGACCCAGATCAGCGTGGTGACCAGCGGTCCGGAGGCTGAAAAGCTCCTCGAAGCGCTGCGCGCACTCGTCGCCAACCGCTTCGGCGAGGAGCATTGAGGATGACCGGGGCACGCGCATGGTGAGCGTGACCGAAACCCGGCCCACCCCGGCGCCGAAGAACAAGCGCTACGAAATGCGGCGCCTGTCCTACGCGGGCACCTTTTCCAACCCGTTCAAGGCGGGGGCGATACGCACCATCGAATGGCTGACGGGTAAGGTCACGCTCATCCGCCTGATCCGGTCGTTCGAGAAATCGGGGGCGCCGGTCGGTTCGCCCTTCTGGCCGAAGGCGATCCGCCATATGGGGATCGATATTCAGACCCCGCCCGAAGAAATTGCCCGCATCCCGAAGACCGGTCCCGTCGTCGTGGTGGCGAACCACCCGTCGGGCCTTGTCGACGGGATGATCATGGCCGAGATGGTCAATCGGGTCCGGTCGGATTTCAAGATCCTCACCCGCTCGCTGCTGACCGGTATCCCCGAGGTCGAGGAGTTCATGATCCCTGTGCCCTTCCCGCACGAGGAAAACGCCCGCGAACTGGGGCTGATCATGCGCGATGACACGATGAAGCACCTAAAGGCGGGGGGCGTGGTGATCCTGTTTCCGGCCGGGAAGGTCGCGATGTCGGAAGGCTGGTGGGGGGCTGCGGTCGAGGGTGAATGGAACGTCTTCACCCACAAGATCGTGCGCTCGACCGGTGCGACGATCCTGCCGATCTATTTCGCGGGCCAGAACAGCCGCGCCTTCCAGATCGCCAATCAGGTATCAGACACGATCCGCCAGGGCCTGCTGCTGCACGAGATCAAACGCGCGCTCTTCAAACCGCAGCGCCCGGTCATCGGTGAACCGATCCCGGCGACGGTTCTGAAGGACTGGGAGGGCAACCCGCGCGGGTTCCTGGCGTGGCTCAGGGAACATACGCTTAGCCTCGGCAGGTGACGGCCAGCTGGGGTCAGCCCCCGAACCCCCGAGATATTTCGGCCAGAATGAAGATATGCTTTCACTGTGGATCAAATATCCTCGGGGGTCTGGGGGCAGACAGCCCCCAGCCTTCGCCCGGAGGTCACCGCGTCGGCACCGGCACTTCGCCGCGATAGTCGTAGAACCCGCGCTGGGTCTTGCGGCCGAGCCAGCCGGCTTCGACATATTTCGTCAGAAGCGGACAGGGCCGATATTTGGTGTCGGCGAGCCCCTCGTGAAGGACGTTCATGATCGCGAGGCAGGTGTCGAGGCCGATGAAATCGGCCAGTTCCAAGGGCCCCATCGGATGGTTGGCGCCGAGCTTCAGCGACTGGTCGATGGATTTCACCGAGCCGACGCCCTCGTACAGCGTATAGACCGCCTCGTTGATCATCGGCATCAGGATGCGGTTCACGATGAAGGCCGGGAAATCCTCGGCGCTTGCGGCCGTCTTTCCGAGCCTTTCCACGACCTCGACCAAAGCCTTGTAGGTCGGCTCGTCGGTGGCGATGCCGCGGATCAGCTCGACAAGCTGCATCACCGGCACCGGGTTCATGAAATGGAAGCCCATGAACTTTTCCGGCCGGTCGGTCCGTGAGGCGAGCCGGGTAATCGAAATGGACGAGGTGTTCGAGGTCAGGATCGTCTCGGGCTTCAGATGGGGGACCAGATCCTCGAAGATCGCCTGCTTGACCATCTCGCGCTCGGTCGCGGCCTCGATCACCAGATCGGTCTGGCCAAGGTCGGCGAGCCTCAGCGTGGTGCGAATGCGGCTGAGGGCGGCTGCCTTGTCGGCCTCCAACACCTTGCCGCGCGAGATCTGACGGTCGAAATTCTTGGTGATCGTCACGATCGCCTTGTCGAGCGCCTCCTGGCTCACGTCGGTCATCAGGACATCGTAGCCCGCCGCCGCGAAGACATGGGCAATGCCGTTGCCCATCTGGCCCGCGCCCACGATACCCACCGACTGGATCGCCATTGTCTGTCCTTTCCCGCTCTGCCGCGCGACCTTATGCACCCCGGCCCCGCCTGCGCAAGCCTTGGCCACGGCAATCCCCGCTCGCATTAGGCATTTCGCAATGCCTTCCGTGCAAGCCTTGTTGTCGGGTGACTTAGAACTGAAGGTGGGAGCAATGGCCTATGAATTCCCGGGCGCGGGGGCGCTTGACTATCTTCCATGCCGCTATGGCGCGTCAAAGCTTCTGTTCCGGGGGCCGCGGAGGAAGCTGGAAGGGAAGTATTGTGCCTTTCTCGGCGGGTCGGAGACCTATGGAAAATATGTGCGCGACCCCTATCCGGCGCTGGCTGAGGCGGCGCTTGGCCTGCCGATGGTGAACCTCGGCTATATGAATGCAGGCGCGGATGTCTTTCTGAACGAACCCGCGGTCATCGATGCCGCCAACGGTGCGCGGGTTGCGGTGATCCAGATCCTCGGCGCGCAGAACATGTCAAACCGCTTCTATGCCGTGCACCCGCGCCGCAACGACCGGTTCCTGCGCGCCTCAGCGCTGATGAAGACCATCTTCGGCGAGGTCGACTTCAATGAGTTCCACTTCACCCGACATATGCTTCTGACGCTGAAGCGCGTTGCGCCGGAAAAGTTCGGCCTGGTCGAGACCGAGCTGAAGGCCGCCTGGGTGGCGCGCATGCGGCTGTTCCTGCAGAAGATGAGGACCAGGACGGTGCTTCTGGCGATCGGCGATCATCGCGGCGCCAGTCGGCCGGGCGATGAGCTGGGGCCGGAGCCCCTGCTGATCGACGAGAAGATGATCGAGACCATCCGCCCCTTCGCCACCGACTTCGTCCGCTTCGCACCAAGCGATGCCGCCAGGTCATCGGGAACGCTCGGCATGTTCTTCGCGCCGCTCGACGCGCCATCGGCCGCGGAACTGCCCGGGCCCAAGGTCCATGAGGAAGTGGCCGAGGCGCTGACGCCGGTCATCGCCCGGCATCTGAAAGGGCACTGAAAGGAAAAGGCCCGCCGATGGCAGGCCTTTCTGGTTTGTCCGGGCCGCTCGGCGGATCAGAGCTTGCCGGTCAGTTCCGGCACGGCGGCGAAAAGATCGGCGACAAGGCCGTAATCGGCGACCTGGAAGATCGGCGCCTCTTCATCCTTGTTGATCGCGACGATGATCTTGGAATCCTTCATCCCGGCAAGATGCTGGATGGCGCCCGAGATGCCCACCGCGACATAGAGGTCCGGCGCCACGACCTTGCCGGTCTGGCCGACCTGCCAGTCGTTCGGGGCATAGCCCGAATCGACCGCCGCGCGGCTGGCACCGACGGCTGCGCCGAGCTTGTCGGCAAGCGCCTCGATCAGGTCGAAGCTTTCCTTGGAGCCGACGCCACGGCCGCCCGAGACCACGACCTTGGCCGAGGTCAGTTCTGGCCGGTCAGAGGCTGCGACCTTGTCCTCGATCCATTCCGACAGGCCGGGGCTCGCAGGTGCGCCGACGGTCTCGACCGAAGCCGAACCGCCCATGCCCGCGGGTTCGAAGGTCGAGGTACGGATCGAGACGACCTTGATCTTGTCGGAGGATTTCACCGTCTGGATCGCGTTGCCGGCATAGATCGGCCGTTCGAACGTATCGGCATCGACGACGCCGGAAACATCCGAGATCACCATCACGTCGAGAAGGGCGGCCACGCGGGGCAGCACGTTCTTGGCGTCGGTCGTGGCAGGCGCGACGATATGGCTATAGCCATCCGCGAGCGACACGATCAGCGCGGCGGTCGGTTCGGCCAGGCGATGGCCAAGCACCGCGTCCTCGGCGCAGAGAACCTTCTTCACACCGTCGAGCTTCGCCGCCTCGGCAGCCGCATCGGCAGCACGCGCCCCGGCGCAAAGCACAGTGACATCGCCAAGCATCTTCGCCGCCGTCAGCGCCTTCGCGGTCGCGTCGACCGACAGCTGACCATCGGTCACTTCACCAAGCAGAAGAACAGCCATCAGATCACCCCCGCTTCGTCTTTGAGTTTCGCGATCAACTCGTCAACCGAGCCAACCTTCACGCCCGCCTTGCGGCCTGCGGGCTCGCTGGTCTTCACCACCGTGAGGCGCGGCGCGACATCGACGCCGTAGTCGGCGGGCGTCTTGGCGGCGAGCGGCTTGGTCTTGGCCTTCATGATGTTCGGCAGAGACGCATAGCGCGGCTCGTTCAGGCGCAGGTCGACCGAGACGATCGCGGGCAGCTTGACCGCGATCGACTGCAGGCCGCCGTCGACCTCGCGGGTCACGGTTGCCTTGTCGCCCTCGATCTTCAGTTCCGAAATGAAGGTGGCCTGCGCCCAGCCGAGAAGCGCCGCGAGCATCTGGCCAGTGGCGTTCATGTCATTGTCGATCGCCTGCTTGCCGCAAAGGACGATCCCGGGCGCCTCTTCCTTGACGACGCCAGCGAGCAGCTTTGCGACCGCGAGCGGCTCGATATCGGTATGAACGTCCGCCGCCGCCTCGATCAGGATCGCGCGGTCGGCCCCCATGGCGAGCGCGGTGCGCAGTGTTTCCTGCGCCTGCTTCACGCCGATGGACACGACGACAACCTCGGTCGCGACGCCCTTTTCCTTCAGCCGGATCGCCTCTTCCACGGCGATCTCGTCGAACGGGTTCATCGACATTTTGACGTTAGCGAGATCGACCCCCGATCCGTCCGCCTTCACGCGGACCTTCACGTTATAGTCGATCACGCGCTTCACAGGCACGAGGACCTTCATCGGCGTGTATCTCCTCAAGACGGGCCCCCCTTGCGGGTGGCGCAATAACTCCCGTCCGGTTCCTAGCGATTCTGCAACGCAGAGGACAGTGCAAAATCGACAGGAGTTGACGCTCAGACGCCACGTTTTGGCCTGTTAGCGACGGACACCGGCCAGGCCGGGCCGCTTATCGCGCCCTTGCGGCCGCTCTTCGCGAGGAGCGCGCGTCAGGGCGCGAGAAGCGGCCTAGCGGTGGGCGCCGGGGACCCAGAGCACATCCTCGCCGCCGTTCGCCACCCGCGCCGCCACAAAGAACCAGTCCGACAGACGGTTCAGATAGGTGATGGCGGCGGGATTGACCTCTTCGCTTTCCGCCAGTTCGACCGTCAGCCGTTCGGCCCGGCGGCTGACCGTGCGGCAGAGGTGGAGGTATGCGGCAAGCGGTGTGCCCCCCGGCAGGATGAAGCTGCGGAGCGGCGAAAGCGGCGCGTTCATCACGTCGATCTCGCGTTCCAGCCGCTCGGCCTGGCCGGGCACCATGCGCAGGACCGGATAGCCCGCTTCCGCGTCCTTCGTCATCTCGGGGCGGCAAAGATCGGCGCCGAGGTCGAAAAGATCGTTCTGGATACGGGCAAGGCCTGCATCCATCTCGGTTCCGGCCGCATGCAGGCGGGCAAGACCCACCGTGGCATTGACTTCATCCACCGTGCCATAGGCCGAAACGCGCGCCGAATGTTTCGCGACCCGCGCGCCGTTTCCGAGCGCGGTTTCGCCCTTGTCGCCGGTCTTCGTATAGATTTTGTTCAGGACGACCATCAGCGACCCCGGATCAGCACGAAGGCGAGGATCAGCACCACCGCCGCCGCCTGAGCGATGATCCGGTAGCGCATGATGCGGTTGGCGTGCTTGCGGTTGAAGTCGCCGCCCTTGGCGAAGCCGCCTATCCCAGTCATCAGGATGGCCAAGACCACGAAACAGGCGATGGCCGCGACGATGAAAAGCGGGTCTCTGGTCATGATGCCTCCCGGGGCTTTTCCCCTGCTTTAGGCGCTCCGCGCCCTCTTTACCAGCGCCCCTTCAGAAGGCCTGTAAAATCCACCGGACCCACCTGCCCCGTCAGACGTGCCCGGTAGATCGGCAGGCTTTCGGCCACGCGCATCACATAGGTCTGGGTCTCGCGGAAGGGGATCGCCTCGATCCAGTCGACGGGATCGACACCCTTGACGCGCGGATCTCCAAGGCTTGCGATCCATTTGCGCGACCGTCCCGGCCCGGCATTATAGCCGGTGGCCACGAGAAGCGGCGAGGTGCCGAATTCCTCGACCAGCCCCGCCAGATAGGCCGAACCGAGCGTGGCGTTATAATCAAAGTCGCTGCCAAGCTTGGTGCGGTCAAAACCCACGCCCACTTTGGCCGCCATCATCTTGCCGGTCTCAGGCATCACCTGCATGAGGCCGAGAGCGCCCACGGAAGATACCGCCTCGGGGTTGAACTCACTTTCCCGGCGCGCGATCGACAGCGTCAGTTCGGTCGGCACCGGCAGATTGAGATGATCGAGACCGACGAGCGGGAAATAGGCCGACGGCCAGATCACGCCCTTGTCGGCGGCGGCCTTGGCGAGGACCACGCCGATGTAGGGCTCATCCGCCTCAAGCGCCATGCCTGCGATCCGGCCGATATCTTCACCGGAAAGGCCTTCGGACAAATGCAGGAAAAACCGGGCAGCCAGCTGATGTTCGCCTGCCTGCATCAGAAGCCGCCCGGCCTTGAAGACCGACGATCCGGCGAAAGAGGCATCCTGCCAGCCGGGATAGGCCTCGCCGCCCAGCAGCGCGGGCGACAGCGGCAGGCCCGCATTTTCGGCGGCAAGCAGACCGTAGAAGGCGGTCTGATAGCGCGCGGCCTCTGCATAGGCGGCCTGGGCATCGCCCGCGCGGCCTGCCGCCTCGTAGGCGCGACCCAGCCAGTACCCGGCGCGGGCGAGGCTGATTGGCCCATTCACCGCCGCCTTGTAGCGGGCGAAATGCTTCAGCGCCGTATCGACATCGCCAAGTTTGCGCAGGGCGATGTAACCCGACAGCCATTCGAGGTCTGCGTAATCGTCGCCACTTTCCAGATGATGGTTCGCTGCCATCCGGTAGGCGCGGCGCGGATCGCCCTCGCGCATTTCCTTCCGCGCCAGCTTGCGCCGCCAATCGGCCCAGGCCTCCGGATCGCCAAGCTCCTTGGCGCTGCCCGACCGTTCCAGCATCAGCGTCCCGGCGTCGGCGTAAAGATCCTTGCCGATCCGCCAACGGAACCGGTCGTAGGCGAGGCCGGCCGAGCCTTTCATGCGATCCGGCACCGCCTTGATCAGCGCATCCACCCCGTTCGCGCGTTCCTGCAAGGCAATCCGCGCTTCGGCGACCGCGCGGGTACCCGCGCTGGCGAGCGGCAGCATGCGTTTGGCGTCTGTGGTGAGCCCCGCCTGCAGCATCGCCGCCATGCGGCCATCGTGATGGTCGGCAAGTACCTCGCCAAACTCGGCGAGGAAGGCCGCCTGATCCTCCGGCCGCATCGAAAGGTTGCGCCAGGCGCGGATCGCCTCTTTCGCGGCCGCCTTTCTGTCGCCCTGCGCCCGCAGCGCGTGCGCAAGCGCGAGGCTGCCCTGACCAGTCTGCGGCGGCTCGTCAGCGAAATAGGAGACGATCAGCACCGGGCTCAGCCCGTCGGTGATCGCCGCCTCGCCCTTCTTGCGCAGCAGCTTCAGGCCCGGCCAGTCGGGACGACGGCGCAGGAAATCGACATAGGCCGCGAAAGAGGCGGGCTGTTCGCGCAGATAGCGCCATTCGATCACGTCGGCGGCCAGCGACCCGCCGCCGCCCGCCTCGGCCAGCGCCGCGTTCCAGTCGCCCCTGTCGGCCGAGGCGATGGCCGCGCGCAGCGACGCCGCCTCATCGGCCCGCACCGTCTGCGCAAGCAAGATGACCGCGACAAGCGCGGCAAGAAGGGTCCGGATCATGCTGCCTCGTCGACTGCTTCGTTCTTGTTTCGGCGAATTTACCGCGGCGGCGGCGCCACGCAACACACAAACTTGGCAAGGCGCTCAGATGCGGCTAGGTTCCGCCGCGATTTTCACCCCGGGCGCCCTGCCCCATCCTCAAGGAGCGTGTCATGTTCAAAGGGTCCTTCCCAGCCCTCGTCACGCCGTTCAAGAACGGCGAGCTGGATCTGGACACGCTGAAGAAACTCGTGGACTGGCATGTGGCCGAAGGCTCGCACGGGCTGGTGCCCGTCGGCACGACCGGCGAAAGCCCGACGCTGTCCCATGAGGAACATGTGATCGTGATCCGCGAAGTGGTGAAGGCTGCCGCCGGGCGCATCCCGGTGATCGCCGGGGCGGGGTCGAATTCGACTGTGGAGGGCGTCGGCCTTATCAAAGGCGCGGAAGCGGCTGGCGCCGACGCGGCGTTGGTTGTCACGCCCTATTACAACAAGCCCACGCAACGGGGGCTTTACGCCCATTACAAGGCGATGCACGACGCCTCGTCGCTGCCGATCATCATCTACAACATCCCCGGCCGCTCGGTCATCGACATGACGCCCGAGACGATGGGGGAACTCGCGAAACTGCCACGCATCGTTGGCGTGAAGGACGCGACCGGCAAGATCGAACGGGTGAGCCAGCAGCGCGCCGCTTGCGGCCGCGATTTTGTCCAGCTGTCGGGCGAGGATGCCACCGCACTGGGCTTCAACGCCCATGGCGGGGTCGGCTGCATTTCGGTCACAGCGAATGTGGCACCGCGCCTTTGCGCCGAATTCCAGGAAGCGACCCTGCGCGGCGATTTCGCCAAGGCGCTGGACTATCAGGACCGGCTGATGCCGCTTCATGAGGCGATCTTCATCGAACCAGGCCTCTGCGGCGCCAAGTACGGCCTGTCACGGCTGGGACTTTGCTCCGAGGAGGTGCGCCTGCCGCTGACCGGCCTCCTAGACACGACGAAGGCGAAGATCGACGCGGCCATGCGGCACGCAGGCCTGATCAACTGACAGGTTTACAAAACTAGATTTCTGGTTATATTGGGGTCATGATGACCATGACCCCAGAAGCACGCGCGCTTGCGGCCCTTGGCCACGACGCCAGGCTATCGATCTTCCGGCTTCTGATCCGGGCGGGCGAGGCCGGGCTGAACGTGGGCCAGATCGGCGCGCATCTTGACGTTCCGCCATCGACCCTTGCGCATCACCTCGGGGCGCTCGTCGACGCAAAGCTCGTCTTGCAGGAACGGAACGGCCGCGAGGTCGTGAACCGCGCCGACTTCGCCGCGATCCAGCGCATCGCCGCCTTTCTCATGGCCGAATGCTGCGCGGGCCTGCCCGCGGTCACCGACCTGCGGGAGGCGACCTGAGCCTTCAACCTTTGCCATGCCAAATACAACCATATAACTAAGGATATAAAATATGTCCAACATTGCGACCATCCCTACAAGCTTTCGCGCCGTGGTCCGTCCCTGGCGCGTTGGCCTTGCGGCGATTTCAATCCTTGCGGCAATCGCGCTGTTCGATCCGGCGCAAGCTGGAGCCGCCGCAAGATTCGCCGCATCCGCCGCGCTGGCGATCGCACCCTTCCTGCTTGCGTCGGTGATCCTCGCGGCCTGGGCACAGGCGTCTGGCGCGGACGCGATGATCGCCCGCGCATTCTCGGGAAATGCGGCCCGGATGATCACGATGGCCGCGCTGTTCGGCGCCCTGTCGCCCTTCTGCTCCTGCGGGGTCATCCCGCTTATTGCGGCGCTTCTCGCCATGGGAGTGCCGCTCGCGCCGGTCATGGCTTTCTGGCTCGCCTCGCCGATCATGGACCCCGAGATGTTTGTGCTGACCTGGGGGATCCTCGGGCTGGATTTCGGGCTCGCAAAGACCGCAGCGGCGATCGGGATCGGGTTGGCAGGCGGCACGGTCACCCATCTTCTGGCCGCCCACCTCGGCCCGGAGAGCCTGAGGAACCTGCCCGGCCCGAAGAGCTGCGCCGCGCGCGCGCAAGGCAGGGCGCGGAAACCGATCGTCTGGGCCTTCTGGAAGGAGGAGGAGCGCGCTGCCGTCTTCCGGCTGCAGGCAGCAAGAACGCTGATGATGCTCGGCCAATGGCTGCTGCTTGCCTTCGTGCTTGAAAGCCTGATGCTGCGCCTCATCCCAGCTGAGGCCATCTCGACCCATCTCGGTGGTTCCGGCCTGATGCCGATCGTTCTTGCGACGGTCGCGGCCATTCCGGCCTATCTGAACGGCTATGCGGCGCTGCCTCTTGTCGAGGGGCTGCTTGGCCAGGGGCTACAGCCGGGCGCGGCCATGGCCTTTCTGGTGGCGGGGGGCGTGACCTCGATCCCGGCGGCGATGGCGGTCTGGGCTTTGGTCCGCCCGCGCGTCTTTGCGCTCTATCTCGCTTTGGCAACCGGCGGGGCGCTTCTCTCGGGCCTGCTCTTCAACCTTGCGGCATAAGGGGCCCGGGCTGCGGCCCCGGCCCACAGGGCCGGGCGGAGGCTGACAGGAGGCTGGCGCCTTTGGCGCCGCGGCACCGCCTGGCCTGCGGCGACAGGTCTAGCAGCCGCCGAGAACCTGCGAGATCGCTCCCACCCGGCAAACCTTCATCGGCTGGGCATGTCCGGCCTCGACCCCGGCGAAGGCGAGAAGGGCGAAGAGCGTGGCAATGAAGACAGCTTCCTGCATGGTGGGTTCCGATCCGTTGTTCTTGGATCGTTCTAGCCGTTAACCATTAAGTCGCGGTTACCAGAACATTACCGGAACATTAACCATGCGCGCAGCTGAAATTCAGTTAAACCATTGCACAATATCACTTTATCGAACCGATCGCACGGCGGTTTCCGCCACCTCGGCACTCCCCCGCGCCTTTTCTTCGGCGGCGGCGCGCGGTTTGCGCATCATTACGAAACGACCCGTCAGTGTTGGCGATTTCGGGAAATGCCAGCGTCCTTCGATCCGGGTGCGCGCCGCATTCAACTCGCCCTGATAGCGGGGGTGGTCGCCCTGATCGAAGCCGACATAGCGTTTGAGGAAGCTGACGCGCTGGCCGTTGTGATCGCCATTCAGGACCGCACTCAGGATTGTGCCCTGATCGGGGCGGAAACTATTGGGCTCGGTGATATCGCCGGTCAGGGTGCCGCCCGCATCGTGCAGGTCGACTTCAAAGGGCACCGGTTCTGCTGCCCCCTGATAATCATAGCGTCCAAGCCAGCGGCCGGTCAGATCGTCGCTCCGCGCGGCCATGGGTTCAGGCCACGAGCTGTTCGGCGCGTTTCAGATCGACGCTGACCAGCTGGCTGACGCCCTGTTCCTGCATGGTCACACCGAAGAGCCGGTCCATCCGGCTCATCGTCACAGCATGGTGAGTGATGATCAGGAAGCGCGTGTCGGTGCGACGCGTCATCTCGTCGAGGAGGTCACAGAAACGGGTGACGTTGGCATCGTCAAGCGGCGCATCGACCTCGTCCAGCACGCAGATCGGCGCGGGATTGGCGAGGAAGACGGCGAAGATCAATGCAAGCGCGGTCAGCGTCTGTTCGCCGCCTGAGAGAAGCGAGAGGGTCGCGAGTTTCTTGCCGGGGGGCTGGCACATGATTTCCAGTCCCGCTTCCAGCGGATCGTCCGATTCGACCAGCACCAGATTGGCCTCGCCGCCACCGAAGAGATGGGTGAAGAGCAGGCGGAAGTTTTCGTTCACCTGTTCGAAGGCGGTGAGCAGCCTTTCGCGGCCCTCGCGGTTCAGGCCCGCGATCCCGGCGCGCAGCTTCTTGATCGCTTCCTCCAGATCGGCCTTTTCCTTCACCAGCGTGTCATGCTCGACCTGGACCTCCTTCGCATCCTCCTCGGCGCGCAGGTTCACGGCGCCCAACGCATCGCGCTGGCGCTTCAGGCGGTTCACATCGGCGTCAAGCGCCTCGGCGTCCGGCATGCGGTCAGGATCGGCACTCAGCGATTGCAGCAGTGTGCCCGGCGTATTGTCGGTTTCCTCGCGGATCCGCTCGGCGGCGTAGGTCACGGTCTCGCGCGCCGCATCGGCGCGCGCTTCGGCCCGGGCTCGGGCCTCGCGCGCCTCCGATGCTCCGCGCTCGGCCTCGCGTTCCGCTTCGGCGGCAAGCCGCAGGGCGGTTTCGCCCTCGGCCAGCCGGTCGGCGGCTGACTTGCGGCGGGCCTCCGCCTTGTCAATTGCATCGCTGAGTTCGGCACGCTTGGCCGCGATCTCGGCCGGGGCAGAGGAGGCCGCCTTCAGCTCTGCCTCGGTCGCGTCGCGCCGCTCGGTCAGTTCCGCCGTGCGCTTCTCGGCATTCTCCAGCCTGAGTTTCCAGCCGGAGATTTCCTTGGTGATCTCTTGCCGCCGCCTCAGACGCGCCTCGCCCTCGCGGCGCAGTTCGTCATGGACAGAGCGTTTGGTCAGCATGGTGACGCGCGCGGCCTCGACGGTCAGCTTCACGTCCTCGACCTGCGCCCGGGCGGCATCGAGGTTTGGCAATGCCGTAACCGCTGCCTCGGCCTCTTTCAGGCGGGTGCGGGCGCCCATCGCCTCTTCCTCGTGACGGCTGACCGCAAGGCGCGCGCTTTCCAGCTTACCGCCCGCGATCGACCGGTCGGCCTCGGCGCGCGAGAGCGCCCGGCTGGCATCCGCCATGCGCCGGTCGGCCTCGCGGCGCGCTTCACGCGCCGCCGCATCAGCGCGGGTCGCGTCAGCAAGCGTGCGGGTCAGAAGCTCGTGCGCCTGACGGGCGCCTTCGGCGCGGGCAGCGACCTCTTCGAGGTCGCGTTTCAGTTCGACAAGCCGGTTGAGCTGCTGCAGCCTCAGCGCCGCCGCCGACGGCGCATCCTCGGCCGCCGCGCGGAACCCGTCCCAGCGCCAGACATCGCCCTCGACCGAGACAAGCCGCTGGCCCGGCTTCAACTCGGCCTGCAGGCGGGCCCCGTCGGCGCGGGCGACGAGGCCGATCTGGCCGATGCGGCGCACCAGCGCCTCTGGCACGGTAACGAGATCTGAGAGGGCCTTCGCGCCCGGCGGCAGGGCCTGCGCCTCGCGGTAGGCGGGCAGGACAGCCCAGCCGCTGCCCTTGTCACCGTGAACTTCCGGGGCGCGCAGATCGTCGGCCAGCGCCGCGCCAAGTGCCTTTTCATAACCGGGCTGGACGCGCAGACGGTCGAGCATCTGCTTGCCGGTCTGCGCCTCGCGTTCGACGAGCTTGGCGAGGGCCGCCACCTCGGCGCGCAGCGCGCCCGCTTCGCCTTCGGCTTCGGACCTCGCAGCACGGGCATCGGTTTCGCGGGCCTGCGCCTCGTTGCGCGCCTCATCGGCCGCTTTCAGCGCCTCTTCGGCGCCCTCGGCCGCTGCGACTGCCCCGGCCTGGGCGGATTCCGCCGCCTGATGGTCGGTGCTGGCGCGCGTCAGTGCCGCCTCTGCCTCGCTCGCCTGCGCCCGGGCACGGGTGGCTTCGGCTTCGTTCTTCTCGACGGTCGACCGGCTGTCGGCCAGAAGCCGGTGCGCCGACTGGTGGCGGGCGGAGAGGCGCGCGACATCCTCGGTCAGTTCGGAAAGCGTCGCTTCACGGTTCTGCAAGACCTGCGCAGCTTCTGCCGCTTCGGTCGCGGCAGTTTCGAGCCGGGCCTCGTGACCCTCGGTCGCCTTGGCGATCTGGCCCTGTTCCCAGTCGAGCCGCTGGATCGTCTCGCCTGCATCGCGGTTGAGCCCCGCCTCGCGGTCGAGGTCGCGCGTCAGCTGGTCGATGCGGCCCTTCAGCGTCTCGATCATCTGGAGCGCCTGGGCTTCCTGATCCTTCAGCGTGTCACGGCTGACTGTCAGCCGCTGCAGGATCGCGCCCGCGACCGCCTCCTCCTCGCGCAAGGGCGGCAGCCGGTCCTCGGCCGCTTCGCGGGCCTTGGTTCCGGCGCGGGCGGCGGTTTCGGCCTGCGCGGCCGCAGTGGTGCGCGCCTTCAGGTCGGTTTCGGCGGCAAGGCGGGCCTGATCGGCCTCGCGCCAGCGGCGGTAGAGAAGCATGCCTTCGGCGCGCCGCAGTTCCTCGCCGATCTCGCGGTAGCGGGCGGCCTGCCTTGCCTGACGCGCGAGTTGCGCGAGCTGCTGGGCGAGTTGTTCGATTACATCGTCGACGCGCAGCAGGTTCTGTTCGGTGGCGTTCAGCTTCAGCTCTGCCTCGTGGCGGCGCTGGTAGAGGCCCGAGATGCCCGCCGCCTCTTCAAGGATCCGGCGGCGGTTCTTCGGCTTGGCGTTGATCAGTTCGGCAATCTGGCCCTGGCGGACGAGGGCGGGGGAGTGGGAGCCGGTGGAAGCGTCTGCAAACAGCATCTGCACGTCGCGGGCGCGGACGTCCTTGGTATTGGCCTTGTAGGCGGAACCCGCGTCACGGGTAATGCGGCGGACAATCTCCAACTGGTCCTGATCATTGAAGCCAGAGGGCGCCAGCCGTTCGGTATTGTCGATGGTGATGACCACTTCGGCGAAGTTGCGGGCGGGCCGAGTGGCGGCACCGGCGAAGATCACGTCCTCCATTCCGTCGCCGCGCATGGCGGTCGGGCGGTTTTCGCCCATGACCCAGCGCAGCGCTTCCAGAAGGTTCGACTTGCCGCAGCCATTCGGCCCGACGACGCCCGTCAGGCCTTCATGGATCAGCAGGTCCGTCGGATCGACGAAGCTCTTGAAGCCGTTCAGTCTGAGGCGCGTGAAACGCAAAGGGCAGGTCCGGTCTGATTCCTCGGATCAGGAATCCTTGGACGGATGGCCTCGTGAGTCAACGGCGTTCCACATGATATGGGGATAGATCGGCAGTTATCCCCAATATGTCGCTATCAGGCCGCCCGCGCCGGCTTGAACCGGGCGGTAGACCGGTCGCAGGCGTAGGTCTCGATCATCGGATAGGGATTGCGCGCAAGCTGATCGACCGCGCCGATGATCAGATCGGCCTTGGCATCATCGGCCAGCGCCGAAAGGTTGAGCCGCGTCCAGCCCGGCTTTTCCATTTCCTCCCCCGACAGGATCGCGGCGCGGAGTGCCTCGGAATGTGCTTCGTCAATGCCGAGCAGACGGTGGGCATAAGGCCCCGCACAGGCGCAGCCGCCGCGGGCCTGCACGCCGTGGCAATCCGACAGCATGCGGGTAAAAAGCTGCTGATGGACATAGCCCTCGGTGCGCGGATCGCGGATGCGCAGCGAGAAGATCGGCAGGCGGCGAGTGGCCTTGGGATTGCCGACCACCTCGATATTCGGGTTGGCGGCCCAGACTTTCAGCGCGCGCTGGCGCAGCTCTTCGTGTCGCTGGTCCATGAAAGCCTGGCCGATGGCTTCCTTCACCAGAAAGGCCAGACCCGCGCGGACGTCGCCCACGACATTGGGCGTGCCCGCTTCTTCGCGCACGGCGACATCGGCGGAATAGTCATGCGCCCAGGGCGAGACGAAGCGGACGGTGCCGCCGCCGGTCGCGGTGGGCGTCGCGCGGGCAACTGCGGCGCGGCGGACGATCATCACGCCCGAGGCGCCGGGGCCGCCGATGAACTTGTGGGGCGACAGGACAACGGCGTCCTTCTCTGCATCGGTGCCCGCCCGCATGTCGACGGGCAGGTAAGGCCCGCCGCCCGCATAGTCCCAGACCGCAAGCGCGTCGAACAGCTTCAAGAGTCGTGTCACCGGATCGGGGTCCGTTACGATGCCGGTAACGTTCGAGGCAGCCGAAAAGGCGCCGATCTTCAGCGCGCCCTTCGGGGCCGCGGATAGCGCGGTGGCCAGGGCCAGGAGATCGGGACCACCTGTTGCCGCTTCTGGAATCTCGACTACCTCAGCCCCGCTTTCGCGCCAGGGCAGGATGTTCGAATGATGCTCATAGGGGCCGATGAAGACGACGGCTCCTTGCGCGGCCGCTGCTTCGCGCACACCGAAAAGGCCAACCAGCCGGTTGAGCCCGGCCGTCGCGCCGGAGCCGGTGAAGACCGTGGCGAAGCCCTCATCAGCGCCGCAGGCGCGGGCGATGATCGCACGCGCCTCGCGGCGCATCTTTGTCATCCGCTCACCGCAGTAGGAGGCTTCAGTGTGGCTGTTGGCGTAGAAGGGCAGCACTTCTTCCATCATGAAGCGCTCGACCTGCCAAAGCGCGCGGCCAGAGGCGACATAATCGGCATAGACAAGTTTCTTCCTGCCGAACGGCCCTTCGATCTCAGTGCCCTCGCCGATGAGCCCGTCGCGAAGCTGTTGGACGGAATTTGGCCCACTTAGGCTGTTTGCGAAGTCGCCAAAGAAGCTGGTGCTGGAAGCGATGGTCATCGAGGCCTCGGGCGGACATTGGAGTGGATCAAGCCAATGATGATTGAAGTTTGTCGCGATTTCATTATCAGTATGTGCAAAGTTTTCCTCAATATTGGGTCATATGATCGACGATGGCAGAAAAAATAGATCAGATTGATCGCGCAATCCTCAGGGTTCTGCAAAAGGACGCGAGCCTATCGCAACGCGATCTGGCCGAAAGGGTCGGCCTATCGCAGAACGCCTGCTGGCGCCGGCTGAAGGCGCTGAGAGACAGCGGGCTGATCAGGGGCGAGACGCTAAGGCTCGATCCACAGGCGCTCGGCCTTGGGCTGACGGTCTTCATGATGATCCGTACGAAGCATCATGGAAAGGAATGGCTGGATCTCTTCCGGCGCGAGGTCTCCGCCATCACCAACGTGATCGACTTTTTCCGGATCGCAGGGGATTACGACTATATGCTGAAGGTCGTGGCGCGCGACATGAACGATTTCGACCGGGTCTATCAGCGGCTGATCGAAAAGGTGGAACTGGACACTGTCACCTCCTGCATCACGATGGAGGCAATCGTGAACGGGCGCGATCTGCCGGTGTGACGGATCAGCCGTCTGGCGCTTCGAGGCTGAGGCGGAAGCGCCCGCCCGTGACCGGTCGCGCCTCGAACCCGCGTTTCAGATAGAAGGCCTCGGCCGGGTCGTTGCCCGGAGCGGTGCCGACCGAGAGGTAGGAACAGCCCACTAACCGGGCGAGCCCGATTCCCGCATCCACCAGCCGGGCGCCAACGCCCCGCCCGCGCCAGTCCGGTTCGACATAAAGGTGATGCATGTCGAGCCCGCGGCGCGAATATTGCAGAAGATGCAGGGGCAGGAAAGCGGCATAGCCAACTGGCCCGTCTGGTGCACCGGCGACCAATATCCGGCACCAGGGCGGGTCATCCAGCGAATCACGGATGAGCGTCTCGGCGGTCACCGCGGCTGTATCGCCGTGATGCGCGGCCAGCGCGCGGATCATCGCCACAACCGTGACGATATCGGTTACCCGGATCGGTCGTACCACAATCTCCGCCATCCTGCCGATCTCCGCCGTTTTGCGCAGCTTGCGCGGGCGGAAGACCGCCGGTCAAGCGGGCGCCCCAGGCGCGCGGGCGGCACTCCGCCGCGCACGGAGCGCGTTCGGGCGACGATCCGCCCTCACGCCACCCGTCTGGCGATCGCGGACTCGACGCGGTTCTTCATCGCGAGGCAGTTTTGCCGGGCTACCGACAATCGCCGGGCTGTGCGGGCCCGTCAAATCGACCGGAAAGCCATAATTCGGCCTCAATTCCGGCCTCACCTGCATGACCCGAGGAGACAGACATGACCCTTTCGGCTACCGAACAATATCTTCTGGAACTGATCAATCGCGGACGGCTCGCCCCCGATGCCGAAGCGGCGCGCTTCGGCATCTCGCTGAACAGCGGGCTGAGCGCCGGGACGATCAGCAGCGCGGCCAAGCAGGTCCTTGCCCCGAATGCGCTGCTTGAAGCCGCGGCGACCAAACATTCGCTGTGGATGCTTGCGACGAACACGTTCTCTCACACCGGCGCAGGCGGGTCTGACCCCGGCGACCGGATCTCCGCCGAGGGCTACAACTGGCAGCGCTATGGCGAGAACATTGCTTGGCGCGGGACGACCGGTACGCTGAATATACAAGCAACAATCGACTCGATCTACGAGGGCCTCTTCCGCAGCTCGGGTCACCGGACGAACACGCTCGGCGACAATTTCCGCGAGCTGGGCCTCGGCGTGGAAACGGGTCAGTTCACCTCGGGCGGCACGACCTACAACGCAATGATGGCGACCGAGAATTTCGGCACCTCCGGCAGCAAGACGTTCCTGACTGGCGTCGCCTATACTGACAGCGACGGCGACCAATTCTACTCGATCGGCGAAGGTCTGGGCGGCGTAACCTTCGATGTCGGCGGGTCGGGCGCGACGACCGCGGCAGCTGGCGGTTACGCAATCGGCCTGACGGGCGCCAAGGGCATGACCGTCACCGGCACGGTCGGGGCGCTCGCCTTCTCTGCCGCACTGGACATGGACGGCGGCAACGTCAAGCTTGATGTGGTCGACGGATTCAAGTTCCGAACCTCCGGCAATATCTCGCTCGGCACCGGCATCCAGCAGGTTGAACTTCTGGGGATCGCGGATCTCAACGCGAACGGCAATGCTGACGCCAATCTCCTGGTCGGCAACAACGGCGCGAACCGGTTGTCGGGCGGCCAGTCGAATGACAATCTCAGCGGGCGGCAGGGCCACGACATCCTGTTTGGCGGCAAAGGCGCCGACATCATGCATGGTGGCCAGGGCGACGACTATCTGAGCGGGGATCGCGGCTATGATACCCTGTGGGGCGACAAGGGCCGCGATATTCTGAGCGGCGGCTGGGGAATAGACCAGCTGACCGGCGGCGCGGATGCTGATCGCTTCCTCTTCAACGTCGGAGACTTCCAGGACACGATCACCGACTTCTCTGCGACTGACGGCGACCGGCTGCAGTTCGACGACGCGCTCTGGGGCAACGTCGCGATGGCGGCGTCACAGGTCGTTTCGACCTTTGCGCATGTGGTCGCGGGCGGAGTTTTGTTCGATTTCGGTCAGGATGAGCTGATGCTCGCCGGGCTCACGACCACATCGGGTCTGCAGAACTACATCGACATCGTCTGAACCCTTGACCGCGCGGCCCTGTCGTCGCCAAATCCCGCTGAAAGATCGGGGAGGCGGCGATGGACGGCGGCGCGGGTCATTGTCTGTGCGGAGCGGTCAACTACCGGTTCGAGGGGCCACCGAACTGGCAGGCGCACTGCCATTGCGAAAGTTGCCGCCGCAATTGTTCGGCTCCCTTCACCAGCTATTTCGGTGTGAACCACGGCAAATGGCATTGGACGGGGACAGTGCCGCAGATCTACGCCTCCTCGCCCGGCGTCCGGCGGCATTTCTGTGCGATCTGCGGCACGCCGATGGCGTTCGAGGGCGAAACATGGGCGCATGAGATCCATTTCTACGCGGCAAGCCTGGACGATCCGTCGGAATTCGAACCTGGCCTGCACGTGAACTGGAACGAGCATCTGCCATGGGTAAGGCTTGACGATGGGCTGAAACGTATGCGGAGCCCGCGCCGCATGCAGGCGGCCGATGATTTCGGGCCGGTGCTGGCGCTGATCCGGGAGGCCTTCGCCTATATGGATCGGCGGATTGACCCACCCTCTTCCGTCCACCGGCTGACGGCCGATGCGTTGGCCGCGCGCGCCGCGACCGAAGAAGTCTGGGTGCTGGAGGACCTCGGCCAAACCATCGCTTGCCTTGTCCTGACACCTGCCGCCGATCACCTCTATCTCGGCAAGTTGGCGGTCGCCCAACACTTCCGCGGTCATGGACTGGCGCGGCAACTCGTCCGGCATGCAGCGACGCGGGCGAAGGCGCTTGCACTGCCGGAGCTGCGGCTGGAGACACGGGTCGAACTGCAGGAAAACCATCAGGCCTTCGCGGCGATGGGCTTCACCGAGATCGGCCGGACAGCGCATCAGGGCTATGACCGGCCGACCTCGATCTTGTTCGCGCGCCGGGTCTGACACCATGTGGCGCCTGATCGCCTTGCTTCTCTTGGCGCCGACAACCGCAGCGGCCGGGCCGCTCGATGGCAAGAGTTACATTGTCGAAATATCCTCGTCACAGGATGCGAGCGGCTACGCCGCCTACCTGCTGCCGCCGCTATTGAAGGCGCTCAACCGGTCGGCTTTGCGCCCTGCCAAGGGTCCGGGGGCAGACGTGGTCTTCAACATCGTCACCGAAAGCGATGTCGGCCGCTGGGTCGGTACCGGCAGCGCGCGTGCCTGGCTCTACCGGGTCGATGTGACGGTGGGCATCTCGCCCGAAAGCTACGTCATCCCGCTTGATGGCACACCACGCTTCGGCGTCCGTGCCCGTCTGACCACGCCCAATCCTGACCGCGAGGACGAGCTTGCCTGTCTGATCGCGCTGGCCGCCCGCACCGCAATCGCCAACTATCGCCCCGAAGGGCAACTCGACACCGACGGGTCAAGCTGCCTGCGCCCGGGATGAGCCAGTTGGCACAAGTACTCTCACCCCGCCGCACAGATCGCCCCATTGCACGGCGCCGCACCTCGTCCGATAATGGGCGGTGGAAGGGATCTTATGATGAAACTGCGCCTCACCCGCGACCTGATCGGGCGGTTGCCCGAATGCGTGCCGGACCCCGGCTCGATTGCGCGCGCACAGGTGTCCGAGGACCATTATCCCGCCATTGCGCGCAAACTCTTCGAGGCGCACAGGGGGACCGGCGCGACGCGGTTCTTCGCCATCGGCTCGCTCATCTGGAAGCCCCGCCCCTATTTCGCAGGGATGGAGCCTGCCCGTATCTATGGCTGGCACCGCGCCTTCTGCCTGGGCCCCGACACCCGCTATCGTGGCAACCCGGACGCCCCCGGTCTGATGTTGTCGCTTGACCGGGGCGGATCGTGCAAGGGGATGGTGATCCGGCTGAAGGATGATGTGGGCGAGGCCGAGCTGCTCGACCTCGTGCAATCCGAACCACCGCCGCCACCCCATCCGGTGACCGCCCACACCGCAACCGGGCCCGTCGCGGCCTGGGCCTTTACCTGCCCGCGCGACTATGCGGGCTATGTCAGCGGCCTGAGCGAGTGCGAGATCGCGGACCGGCTCTCCTGCTGCGTCGGCATGCGCGGCACCATGGCGGAATATGTGCTTAACACGATCGAGCATCTGGAAGAGGCCGGCATTCACGACCCGATGCTCTGGCGAATGCAGGCGCTGATCGCCGAGCGGCTGGCGCGCTCAGGCTGACCGTTCCTGCCGCGCCCGGATGCGTTCGCGCCAGAGGGTGAAGAGGCCCGCGCCCACGACGATGGCCGCGCCCACGACCAGGTTCGGGCGCAGGGTTTCGCCAAAGAAGGTAACGCCGAGAATGGCGATGAAGGCGAGCTGCAAGTAAGCGAAGGGCTGCACGGCGGAGGCTTCGGCGACCGCGAGCGCCCGGATCATCAGGAAATGGCCAAGGATCGACGAACAGCACAGCGTTGCCATCCAGACCCAATCGCCCGGCGTCATCGGTGACCAGTGCATCAGGCCGAAGGGCGTGATGGTCACTGCCCCCGCGATCCCTGCCCAGAAGAAGGTGACCGAAGGCGCGTCACCCCGCGCGACATAGCGCGTCAGAAGTCCGTAAAGCGCGAACATGAAGGCACCGAGCAGCGGGATCAGCGCATTGGGCGAGATCACTCGCCCGCCCGGTTCGAGAATGATGATGATGCCGAGAAAGCCCATGCCGATCGCGGTCCAGCGCCGCCAGCCGACCTTCTCGCCCAGAAGCGGACCAGAGAGCGCGGCGACAAGCAACGGATAGCAGGTGAAGATCGCATGGGTCTCGACCAGGCCGAGCCGGACGAATGCCGCGACCACCACGCAGATTTCCAGCGCCAGCAGAACACCGCGCGCGATCTGAAGAAGCGGATAGCGCGACCGGACCGCGGCCCTGATCCCGCCGGGCTGGCGCGCGGCGAGGAACAGCACGAAAGCCGCGAAGGCCCAGAAGCGGATCGTCACCACCATGAAGACCGAATAATCGGTGCCGAGATGGCGCGAGATCCCGTCCTGCAAGGCAAAGACGAGACTGGTGAGAGACATCAAGAGGATGCCGAGACGGGTATTCTGTTCGGTCATCGCCCCTGCCCGTCCTTGCCCTGAAACCGGCCTACCGACATATGCCGCTTGCGTCCGTAGCCCGCGCGCCGCTCTACCTGAAAACCCGCCGCCTGCAAGGCCCGCCGCACGAAACCCGCCGCGGTATAGGTGGCGAACGTGCCGCCCGGCGCCGTATGGCGCGCGACTTCTGCCATAAGGGACTCGCCCCAAAGTTCGGGGTTCTTGGCGGGCGAAAAGCCGTCGAGAAACCAGGCATCTGCCCGCTCCGGCCAGCACGGCAGCGTCTCGCGCGCGTCGCCTACGATCACGTCGACCGTCACCGAACCAAGCTGGAACCGCCGATGGCCTGCCGCCCAGTGTTCGAGCAGAGGGCCGGCTGCCGCCCGCGCCTCCGGGAAGGACTCAAGCGCGCGAACCATGTCGTCGGAGGGCATCGGGAAGGCTTCGAAACTGGTGAAACGCAGACGCCCCGGTGCGCCCGATCCGTTCCACGCGATCAGCGTCGCAAGCAAATTGAGCCCGGTGCCGAAGCCAAGTTCGGCAATGCGGAACCCGTCACGGAACCTGTCCGACAGGCCATTGCCGTCAAGAAACACATGGCGCGTCTCGGCAAGTCCGTCGGATTTGGAAAAATAGGGGTCGTCGAACAGGGCCGAGACCGGAACGCCATCCGCCGTCCAGCCCACCCGCTCGCTCTGGTTTTCCGCTGCCATGTGCCCTAGACCTTCCGGCCGCGACCATGGCGAAGGGCGGCAGGATTGGCAACGGCGGACATCATCGTGATGGGGGGCGGCATCTTCGGCCTCGCCACCGCATGGGAATGCGCCCGCCGGGGCGCACGCGTGCGGGTGATCGAGCGCGACCGGATCGGAGCGGGATCTTCGGGCGGCCTTGTTGGTGCGCTCGCGCCGCATGTGCCGGAGAACTGGAACGAGAAGAAGAACTTCCAACTCGATAGCCTCCTGATGGCCGAAGGCTTCTGGGCGGAGGTGCGGGAGCGTTCGGGGATCGACCCGGGCTATGCGCGCCTCGGCCGATTGCAGCCCCTTGCCGACACGGGTGCCGTCGCTCAGGCGAAGCGTAGGGCAGAAAGTGCCCGCACTCTGTGGCGCGGCGCGGCAGACTGGCGGGTGGAGCGGGGCGAGGATGACTGGCGCGGGCAAAGCCCGACCGGTCTCTGGATCCACGACAGCCTGTCGGCGCGCCTGCACCCCCGGCAGGCGGCAGCGGCGCTCGCAGCTGCAATCCGCGAGACGGGAGGCGAAGTCATCGAGATGCGGGGGCGCCTGGATCGACCGGTGGAGCCCGCCGGAAAAGTCCTCTGGGCGACTGGCGCCCAAGGCCTTGCCGATCTTTCGACCGATCTCTGCCGCCCGGTCGGGACGGGCGTGAAGGGACAGGCCGCGCTGCTCGCCTGTGCGGCAGAGACACAGCCTCAGCTTTTCGTCGACGGGCTGCATATCGTACCGCACGGGGATGGAACAGTCGCCGTGGGATCGACCTCGGAACGGGCATGGCAGGACGACAGCGCGACCGACGATCAGCTCGACGGGCTGATCGACAGGGCGCGCGCCGCCTGCCCGATGCTCACCGATGCGTCGGTGATCGACCGCTGGGCCGGCATCCGCCCGCGCGCCTCGACCCGTGCGCCGCTTCTCGGCGCCTGGCCGGGGCGCGAGGGACACTATGTCGCCAACGGCGGTTTCAAGATCGGCTTCGGTATGGCGCCGAGGGTTGCAGAGGTGATGGCCGACCTCATCCTCGAGGGACGCGACGCAATCCCTGCAGGGTTTCGCTTGCGCTAGTACCATCACGGCACGCGCGCGACAAATCGACCGTAATCCGAAATCTTTCAAAGATTTCGGACCGGATTTCGTGCCGAAATCCGGCGCACGTCACGACTTGCCGAGCACCCAGTCGAGCGCCCGGCCCGGCAGGACGCGCCTTGCGACGCCCATCAGGTAGGTAGGCGTCGTCACATAATAGCGCGGTTTGGGATTGTGGCTTTCAAGCGCCTTCAGAACTTTCGCCGTCACCGCTCCGGGAGGCAATTCGAACCGGTCCGGCTGGCCGGAATGTTCATAGAGCCGCCTCAGAAGCCCCGCCTCATACTGGGCGCGGCGCGGGCTCGACCGCCAGTCGATCCAGCGTTCGAAATGCGGGATCGCATTCACCCTGATCTTCGAGGTGACAGGCCCCGGTTCGATCAGTACCGCCCGGATCGGAGTATCTGCCATCTCGAGCCGCAGCACATCTGTCAGCCCCTCCATCGCGAACTTGGTGGCGACATAGGCGCCGCGCCAGCGGATGCCGACGAGGCCGAGAACGGAGGAGCAATTGACGATCCGCCCATAAGCCTGCCGCCGCATCACCGGGATCACCCGGCGGGTCAGTTCGTGATAGCCGAAGAGGTTCGTCTCGAAAATCTCGCGCAGGGCGCCGGTCGGCAGGTCCTCGACCGCACCGGGGCAGGCGAAGGCGCCGTTGTTGAAGACCGCGCCCAGTGTGCCGCCGGTGCGGGCCAGCGCCTCGTCCAGTGCCGCGCCGATCGAGGCCTCGTCGGTGTAATCGAGGCGGAAGCTTTCCAGCCCCTCGGCGCGCAGCCGCTCGCAATCCTCCTCTTTCCGGCAGGTGGCGAAGACGCGCCAGCCCGCACGCTTCAGCCCATGGGCTGCGTCATGACCGATGCCTGACGAACAGCCAGTGATGAGAATGGATCTGATGGTCGTCATGTCTGCCTCGCGCGCCCCTGCCCTTCGCTAGGGGCAATCGCGGGACAAGGCAACCCGCCCTCAGCCGCCGCTGCCGAGCGCCGTGCCCAGAAAGGCCTCGGCGACATAGCCTTCGGCGCCGGTCTCTGGGCAGCGCACCTTGAGCCAGCCCTCGCCCGCCCGGGTCACCACCGCGACCTCTGACCCGTAGGACAGGACCGCCAGTTCCGGCGCGACGGTCGAGGGGCTTGACCGCAGACTGGCGCGGGGTGCCTCGACCACCATCCGCGCACCGCGTCCCGCCGCAAAGATACCGGCTGGCGTTGCGCCATTGCCGAACGCCCCCAGCCCCATCGACCCGAAACCCGCCGCCATCGACAGGGCGCGCCGGTCCACGCGCTCGACCGGACGCACGGGCGGCAGGATCGGTTCTGAATAAAGGCTGATGCTTGCAGGTTCGGGCAAGGTGCGCAGCCAAAGATCAGCACCGACCTGCCGGTCACCCAGCGGCCCCGAGACCAGTGCTGTGCGGAACGGGTCCGACGGCGGCAGAGGTTCACGCGCCCTTACAGGGCCGACCTCGATCCGCACCGGGATGAGAAAAAGAACAAGACAGACGCACCAAACCCAGAACAGCCCTGACCGGACCATATCACCACCTACGCAACCAACAGCTTCCCCGGCGCGAAACTAAGCACCGATCCGGTGAGGCAGGCAAGGAAAATGCGCATGTTTCATGGGCCAGGGTCGCCGGACGGCTGAGGATCAGGCACAGTCATACATCTCTCGCGCGACTGTGCATGACTGTCCGCGCTTTCGATGCGACAACCGCCGCGGCGGCGTCGGTCAAGCCACGAAAACCCGCTGGACCGCCCCGCCCGCGCGAATTACACGGGGGGCATGAGCGACCCGAGCGACGACGATATCCCGCTTTCCGCGACCACATCCGAACCGCTGAGCCGGGCGATCGGCGAGCGCTATCTGACCTATGCGCTCTCCACCATCATGCACCGAGCGCTGCCGGACGCACGCGACGGGCTGAAGCCCGTCCATCGCCGCATTCTTTATGCGATGCGCGAGCTGAAACTCTCGCCCACCGGCGGGTTCCGGAAATCAGCGAAGATCTCCGGCGATGTGATGGGCAACTATCACCCCCATGGCGATGCGGCGATCTATGACGCGATGGCCCGCCTCGCCCAGCCATTTGCCATGCGCTATCCGCTGGTGGACGGGCAGGGCAACTTCGGCAATATCGATGGCGATAACCCGGCGGCCTCACGCTACACCGAGGCGCGGCTGACGGCGGCGTCAGAGGCCCTGATGGAAGGGCTCGCGGAAAATGCCGTCGATTTCCGTCCGAACTATGACGGTACGCTGGAAGAACCGGTCGTCCTGCCCGCCGCCTTCCCGAACCTTCTAGTCAATGGCGCTTCCGGCATTGCGGTCGGCATGGCCACGAACATCCCGCCTCATAACCTGCACGAGCTGATCGATGCCTGCCAGCTGATGATCCGTGACCGGCAGGTGACGGACGAGGCGCTCGTCGCGCTGATCCCCGGCCCCGACTTTCCGACCGGCGGCGTGATCGTCGAGCCGCGCGAGAACATCCTTGATGCCTACCGCACCGGACGTGGCGCCTTCCGGCTCCGCGCCCGCTGGTCGGTCGAGGATCAGGGGCGCGGCACCTGGCAGATCGTTGTCACCGAGATTCCCTATCAGGTGCAGAAATCGAAGCTGATCGAACGGCTTGCAGAAGTGATCCAGCTGAAGAAGGTTCCCGCACTTGCCGACGTACGGGATGAGAGCGCAGACGATGTGCGCATCGTGCTGGAACCGAAGTCGAAGAACGTCGATCCCGAGATGCTGATGGGCATGCTCTTCCGCAATTCGGAACTGGAAGTGCGCTTCTCGCTCAACATGAACGTGCTGATCGATGGCAAGACGCCCAAGGTCTGTTCGCTGAAGGAAGTGCTGCGCGCCTTCCTCGACCATCGCCGTGACGTTCTGCAGCGCCGCTCGCAGCACCGGATGGCGAAGATCGACGCGCGGCTTGAGGTGTTGGAAGGTTTCATCATCGCCTTCCTGAACCTCGACCGGGTGATCGACATCATCCGCTATGACGCCGACCCCAAGCGCGCGCTGATGGCCGAGGACTGGGGCAGGCCGCATGTGCGCGCCACCTCCGAGAAAGACTATGTCTCGCCCGCCGACGGCGAGGGCGAACTGACCGAGGTTCAGGCCGAGGCGATCCTCAACATGCGCCTGCGCAGCTTGCGCAAGCTCGAGGAGATGGAGCTGCGCCGCGAATATGACGCGCTTTTGAAGGAACGCGCGGATCTGGAGGATCTGCTCGCCTCCGAAGCCCGCCAGTGGAAGAAGATCGGTCAAGAACTGGCCGAGGTGCAGAAGACTTTCGGCAAGGACCGCCCCTTCGGTGCCCGCCGCACGACCTTCGCCGATGCGGCGGAGGTCGAGGAAGTGCCGATTGAGGCGATGATCGAGCGTGAGCCGATCACCGTCATCTGTTCGAAGATGGGCTGGATACGGGCGATGAAGGGTCATCAGGCCCCGGGCACCGAAGTGAAGTTCAAGGATGGCGACGAGGGGCGGTTCTTCTTCCATGCCGAGACCACCGACCGCATCCTTCTGGCGGCGGCGAACGGGCGGTTCTTCACGCTTCTCGGCGCGAACCTGCCCGGCGCGCGTGGCATGGGCGAACCGGTCCGCCTGATGGTCGACCTGCCCAACGATGCAGAGATCGTCGATCTTCTGGTCTACCGGCCGGGCGAGAAGCTGATCGTCGCTTCGGATGCGGGGGACGGGTTCCTGGTGGCGATGGACGAGGTCATCGCCCAGACCCGCGCCGGCAAACAGGTGATGAACCTCGGCGATGGTGCGATGATGGCGGCGGTCAAACCGGTCGCGGGCGACCATGTCGCGATCGTCTCAAAGAACCGCAAATTGCTGGTTTTCCCGATTTCAGAACTTCCGGAAATGGGTCGCGGCAAGGGCGTCCGGCTGCAGAAATACAATATGGCGCGCGGCCGTCAGGGTGTGCTGGAACTCGACGGCGGGCTGTCGGACGTGACGACCTTCGATCTGGCAAAGGGTCTGTCCTGGTCGATGTCGAACGGCAATACGCGTACGGAAGACATGCGCGATTGGCTGGCCAAGCGCGCGGGCGTTGGCAAGAGCCCGCCCCACGGCTTCCCGCGCGACAACAGGTTCGGCTGAGGCGGCTTTTCCTCGCCACAACGAAAACGCCGCCTGTGCGAACAGGCGGCGTTAAGCGTCTTGTAGATCGTCCGTGCTTACTGAAGCGCGGCGGCGGCGGTCTTGATCTGCTCCACCGCGGCGACCGCCATCTCTTCGGTCGCGTCGATCGGGCCTTCCGGCACCGGATCGGGCATCGCGATGATCAGATCGTCCAGCGCAGAGGCGGCCGCCGTGATGGCGGGCTTGACGGCCGGATCGCTTGAAGTTTCCAGCGTGCTGATCACCGCGCGGGCGGACAGGATCTGGCCCCAGGCATTCTGGTAATGGACCATGTTCTTGATCTGGCCCTCTTTCAACCCCTTGCCCAGCGACTGAGCGGCAAGCGACGTCTGCATCTCTACCGCCGCCATGATCTGCTTGGGCGAGGGTGCCAGACCGTTGCGGGCCATGGCGAGGCCGCGCACCACGTTCAGATAGGCACCTGCCACCTGACCGGGCGAGCTGGCCATTTCCAGCGCGCGGATACCCTCGTCAAAGGCGGGCAGGTTCCTGGCCTGCAGCTGCGGGGCCATCGGCGTGTAGACATCCTTCCGCGCGATGCGGAAATGTTCGATCGCGCCCTTGCGATCCTTGTACTGATAAAGCGTCATGCCGGCCTGCAGGCGGGCATCAATCGAACCGAGCGCGATCAGGAGGTCGACGATCTCATCGCCGGTGGTCGCCTGGGTCGCCGTGGCAGCCGCGAGCACCAGCTCGTCGGCTCCCTGAGGTGGCAGACCCTTGGCCGAGCCCGCAATGGCCGATGTCGTCCCCAGTCCAGACACCGCACCTGCGAGCGCGAAGGCGATCCATACAGCCGGCCGGGTATGCCGGATCTGTTCGTCCTGTTTCATCTGCGTTTTGCTCCAGTGTTTCGGGTAGCAGCGTGTGACACGCCTTGCCGTTTCAGCGCCCCGATCCACCGCCGCGGATCAATCAGGGTCGAATCGACGGATTGCTTCTCTTCACTGGAAAATGTGTTTTCTTTGGGGTCTGCGTTTGGCGTTCCCATGCCGACAGCCCAGCTCGTCAGACGTCAGAGCGCCGCCCGCGGCAGGCGACGCTCCGGCGCGTCTCACGCGCATCAATTGGTCGCGACACTTTGCTGATAGGCAACCGTCGATGCCATCCGTTTGATCTTCATGGCAACCTCACGCACGGTAATGCTGCTGAGTTCGACCGGGGCGGATGGGCTGGCCTCCGGCAAGGCGATCACGAGGTCATCGATAAGAAGCGACGCCTTTGCTCCCGATGTCCGCAGCGACGGATCGCTCGCGCTCGCGAGCTGGCTGGCATGGGACGAGGCGGTCAGCAACAGCCCCCAGGCGGCCTGGAATGCGACGGGGTCGGTCACCCGCCCGCCCGACACGCTGTTGTCCAGCGCATCGGCTATAGCCTCCACTTCGACCGCGAGCGCCGTAAACTGCTGCCCCGAGGTTGCACGCAGCGCGATGGCGGCGTCGGCCATAACCTTGCGAACCGCCAGATATTTCCTCGTCATTTCAGCGGGTTCACCGAGGCTCGCCAAATCTGCGAGCGCCCCGGCCATCTCTGGCATCTGACGGTCGGCAAATTGCGCGGCAAACTCGGGGTAGAGCGTTTCGGCAAGGGCCTGGAAGTGACCACGCGCCGCTTCGTCATTGCCCTGATGGAAGAGGTCCATGCCGACGCCGAGACGCGCGTCAAGATGCGCCAGACCCACGAGCATGTCGACGACCTCGTCCCCGCTGCCGATCACGACCGCCTGGGCAAGCCAGAGCTGCCCGGGCGTTGCGGCTTGCCCTGCGCCGATGTCCCGGCCTGCGCGGCAAAGGCAAGGGTTGCGATGCTGGCTGCTGTCGCAAGGGTCCGGGCGACGGTCAAAGATGTCCGGCGGGCGGAACGGGCAGTCTTGGTGATCATGGTGGTCTGTGCCTCAGGTATCGGACGGGCGCGAGAAGGCGCCCGGAAGGAAAGGGATAGTGCGGCGACCGGGCCGCTTCGCTGGTGTGCGGCGGCCTCCTGCAGCCGAAATATGGTGGCAATGCGGGGAAAATGTGCAAAATTTGGTGCGGACGCCAAATGGCTGCATAAGGATTATGCCGCATCGCGGCAGCCGCCTCGAAGCGACGGAAGAGGGTGAAAAACCGACCTGCCCGAACTACTGGCCGCGCCCCGCCACCTGAAGCCAGACACCGCCCTGCGGCCGAAGGGTGAGAATGAGGACGGGGTCCGGCCGGCGACCCGCGACCGGCATGAATCGAAAGCGGGTAAGTAGCGTCGCCAGAATAATCACCGCCTCCTGCAGCGCAAAGGAGGCGCCGATGCAGATGCGCGGCCCGCCACCGAAAGGCAGATAGGCGAACCGGTCCACCGTTTTCATATCCGCAAAGCGGTCGGGATCGAACCGGTGGGGGTCGGGCCACAGCAGGTGATTGCGATGCAGCGCGTAGATCGGCAGCATGATCGTGTCGCCCGGCCTGACCTCGCGATCACAAAGCTGATCCTCGGCGATCGCCGTGCGCGAGAGGAATGCCGCAGGCGGATAGAGCCTCAGCGCCTCGTCGATGATCCGGCGGCAATAGGGCAACGCGGGCAAGTCGGCGACCGTGGCCGCGCGGCCACCCAGCGCCGCAGCTGCCTCGGCCGCGGCACGGTCCTGAACAGCAGGATCGAAGGCGCAGAGATAGAGCGCCCAGGACAGCGCCAGTGCCGTCGTCTCATGCCCCGCGACGATGAAGGTGAGGAGATTGTCGCGCAACTCCTCGGTCGTCATCTTGCGCCCGGTTTCGGGATCGGCAGCATCGAGGAGCAGGTCAAGAAGGTCCGGCACCGTCCGCGCCCCGGCACCGCGCCGATGCTCAATCGCGCGGTCGGCCATCGCCTTCATCTGCCGCATCGCCCCGCCACTGAACAGGCGCGAGGGGCGCGGCACCCAGGGCGGTGCGCCGACGATATCAAGGAAGGATACCCGCGCGGTCGAGGCGATATAGCCGTCGATGGCGCGGTGGACTGCCGCGCGGTCAAAGGCATCGTCGCCGGAAAAGGTCACATCGGCGATCACCTCGAAGGTCGTCGCGACCATCTCGGCGTTCAGATCGGCGACACCACCCACCACCCGCGATACCCGTTCTGCCGCGCGCTCTGCCGCAGCCGTCATCACCGGCGCCAGAGCCTCGACATGCCGCGGTGAAAAGGCCGGGGCCGCCGCGCGCCTTTGCCAGAGCCAATGGGCGCCCTCGGCGATGAACAGGCTCTGGCCGATCGCCGGGCCGAGGATCATCTTCGTCACATCGGATTTTGGATAGATTTCCAGCCGGTCCTTCAGGATGCGCCGGTTGGCGCCCGGGTCCATCACCATATGCCAGCGCTTCACCGTGCGGCCCGAAACGATGGGTTGGCGGGTGGCAATCTCGGGGATCAGCTCCAGCACGTTGCGCTGTGTGGTGGTAAAGCTTTCCCACACGCCCATGGGGCGCGTGTGAAGCGGTACCTGTACCGGCAGGTGCGCGGGTTCGTCGGCCGAGCGCAGAGCCATGGTCAACCTCGTCTTTCGCCCGTCACCTTAGGCGGCAATCACCCGCGGTCAATGCGACACCATTGCCCGGGCGCGGCCAAGCGGCTATGCCCGTGGGAAAGTTACCGGGGGACTTCATGTCGAACTTGCTGCGTCCGTTCCTTCTTGCCGCCATCACGGCGCTCGCCGCCTGCGCCGGCCCCGACATGACGAAACCGCCGAAACCCCTCGGCGACTTCCGCCTTGGCTACGGGATCGTGGTCGCGGACAATGCGCAGGCCGTCGGCCCGTCGCGCAAGGCGACGGCGGATGAATGGGAAGAGGTGCTGAAAGCCTCGCTGCAGACGCGGCTCAGCCGCTACGAGGGCGAGAAGCTCTATCACATCGGTGCGGGCATCACCGCCTATGCGCTCGCCGTGCCGGGCGTGCCGGTGGTGCTCAGCCCGAAATCGGTGATCGTGGCCAAGGTCGATGTCTGGGATGACGCGATCTCCAAGGTCATCAATGCCGAGCCGAAGGAGTTCACGGTGTTCGAGGGCCTATCCGGTGCGACCGTCATCGGATCGGGCCTGACGAAGTCGCGCGAGGAACAGATGCAGACGCTTGCCGACAATCTGGCACTGAAGATCGAGGAATGGCTTTACGAGAACCGCGCCTGGTTCACGCCCGAGGCGGTCGCGGCGCGCGCGGCACTTGCCGCTGCCCAGCCCGCACAGCCTGCGAAGGCCGCGCCTGCACTTGCACCGGCTCCCGCCAACTGACGACAGTCATCTGCCCGCGGCGCCAGGTGGGGCATCGCGCGCAGCAGGTTGTCAGCTCGCGCCTATCGCCGCCCCAACATGGCTATGGATCGCCGTCACCTCGCGCTGCGTGAGGCCAAGTTCATTTGCGAGCTCCATCAAATAGCGGCCCTCGGCCCGACTATCGAGATCGATCGCCATCAGGGACATTGTATAGACCTGCGCCTGAAGGCCGTCGGGCACCTGCGCCGCCAAAGCGCGCACATCGACGGGCGCGGCAAGTTCGCGTTTGACGAAGGCCATTTCCTCGGCGGTGGCCTGGCCGAGATTGTCCATCAGCCGCTTCTTTTCCGCGTCGTCTATGCGGCCATCCGCCTTTGCCGCCTGAATCATCGCCTTTAGCAGTAGGGCCGCCGCCGCCTCCTGATCGCGCGAGGGCTGGATCGTGGGCTCACCGCCATTGCGGAAAGCCTCGTTCAAGGTCTCGCCAAATCCCCGGGGCGCCGGTCCTGCCGCGGCGCCGCCGAGGATGCCGCCCAGAAGATCGCCGAGACCACCGCCGCCCGGGCCGCCAAGCTTGCCCAGAATATCGTTAAGCCCGCCGCCGGACCCCGGCTGCGCGCCAGCGCCCGCGTCACCCCGGAGGCGACCGCCAATCTGTTCCAGCAGATCGCCGAGCCCGCCACTCCCGCGCCCCGGCTCCTGCGCCACGACGGGCCCTTCCTGCTGACCGAACGGATCGCCCGAGGGGCGGCGGGGAAGCGGTTTCCCCGCGCCAGGACCGGACGGGTCCGCTCCAAATATGTCGCCCATCATGTCCTCAAGCCCGGTCGTCCGCCGCCCCGGTGAGGCCGGGCCACCGAAACGCCCGTCGGCGTCGGTTCCGAAACCGCCACCCTTACCGGCCTGCGCGCTGCCGCCCTTCAGCATGCCGCCGACACCTTTCACGACCAGGACACCGATCGCGACCTTCGCAAGTGTTCCCATGAGACTCATCTTGCCCTCCTTCATGCTGAAGCCAGCCTACAATCTCTAGGCGCCTCGGTCTTTCTTCCATGGGAAACTTCGCCCGCGCCTCCCATCAATCAGGATGTGGCACACCCTCCACGGCGCCGCCTTCCCCGCCGCAACTGCCGCTTGATTTTTTGCGCCCCGCTGGGTAGTCAGCGCGCGCAGATGAAATCGGGTCCTTTCGGGCCCCATAACCCATGAGGCTCCCGCGCTATGGCGAAGGCAAAGTTTGAACGTAACAAGCCGCACGTTAACGTCGGCACGATCGGGCACGTTGACCACGGCAAGAC
>NZ_JAPNUE010000006.1 GCF_026626305.1 Frigidibacter sp. RF13
CAAGACCTTCCTGTCCGCTGTCGCCCTCGCCGCTACCGTCATGTTCTGGCTTTGACGGTCAATGAGTCTGGACCCTAACGCCTGCCGTTCCGACGACGAGAGCAGGCGATGCTTCGCTTCCGGCGGATGCGAAGTCTTCAGAAATTCGCCACCGTCCACGCTTCCGTGACCAACCACTTCAACCAGGAACGCAGCCTCACCAGCCGACCCCCTTTCAAGCTCAACCGCGCCGCCGCTCTCGCCGTGTGGCGCGGTCTCTGCGCGGGATAAGGGACAGCTTCACTGTCTTTGTGGAGACTGGTTCGAATTCGTCTGGCAGCACCCCTGGGGGCTGTGCGGCCAGGATTAAAGGCTCTCGCCCCCGTCAATCACCAGCGCATGGCCGGTCATGAAGGATGACCGGTCCGAGGCGAGATAGACGATACTGTCGGCGATCTCCTCCGCCAGCGCCCAACGGCCCATCGGTATCTGCCCCGCAACATAGCCTTCCAGGGCCGTGCGGCCGCCCATCTGACGCTCGAAACCAGCGTTGAAACTGGTATCGACGAACCCCGGACAAAGCGCATTGCAGCGCACGCCGAAACGGCCATAGTCGGCGGCAATCTGGCGGGCCATGGCGATGACCGCATGTTTCGTCGTCGCATAGGCGATCATTTCCCGGTCATACTGCACGCCAGAATTCGACGCGGTGATAATGATGGAACCTCGTCCACGCGGCCTCATGTGGGCCATCGCCGCCCGCGCTGCGACGAAATGGGCGCGCACGTTCAGCCGCCATGAAAGGTCCATGTCGTCGGCCGTAACCTGCTCCAGCGCTCCGGGGATCTGAATACCCGCGTGCGAATGCAGGATATCAAGCCTCCCATGGCGAACAGCGGCAGCGTCGATCGCAGCGATCAGTGCCAGATCGTCGGACGCGTCGAGGCCCAATCCCTTTGCCCGCCCGCCAAGCTCCGTGATTTCATCGGCCACACGGATGGCGCGGTCCGGGTCAAGGTCGCTAACGATGACAAAGGCCCCGGCTCGCGCCAGCGCTAGCGCACCCGCCCGGCCTATGCCTGCGCCCGCACCGGTGACGAAGGCGACACGTCCCTGCAGCATGTCGCGTTCGGCCCCGGCACGCATCGCTCAGGAACCCCGGCCTGCGCGACCGCGCTGCAGGATGGTCTGCGCGGTGATCAGAAGCACAAGCGATGCCGCGAGCACCATGGCGCCGATGGCGTTGATTTCCGGCGTCACGCCCCGCCGGATCGAGGAAAATACATAGATCGGCAGGGTTGTTTCTGACCCCGCAACGAAGAAGGCGACGATGAAATCATCGAAGCTGAAGGTGAAGGACAGAAGGAACCCCGCAAGGATCGCCGGAAAAATCTGCGGCAGCGTCACCTGACGGAACGTGCCCCAAGGTGTCGCGCCCAGGTCGGCCGATGCCTCGATCAGGCTGCGATCCATCCCGGCTATCCGCGCCCGGACAATGATGATGACCAGCGCCATTGCGAAAAGCCCGTGCGCGGCGACAAGCGAAATTTTTCCCATTTGCAATTGCGGCGCGCGCTCGGACACCGGCCAGAGCGACGCCAGGATCGGATTCAGCCAGTCAAACAGCGTGACCAGCGCGATCAGAGTCGCGATGCCGATGACGATCCCCGGTACCATCACGGCGACATAGATAAGCGCGTCGAACAGCGCCCTGACCCGACCCTTGACGCCCTGCAGGGCCAATGCCGCCAGCGTACCTGCGACCACCGCGAGAAGCGCCGACAGGAACGCGACGGTCGCGCTCGTCTTCAGCGCCTCCATCACGAAAGGGTTGGACAGGGCCTTGCCGTACCACTGGACGGAAAAGCCCTGCAGCTGTGCCGCATGGCGCCCGGAATTGAACGAGAAGACCGCAATGATGGCGATCGGTGTGTAAAGGAACAGATAGACGGCGAGGGCATAGATGCGCATGTCCGCCCCCTACATCAGTGACACGTCATCGCGCCCACCCGCCCATCGGCGCGTAAGACGCATGTAGGCGGTTACGGTGACAAGCATGATGGCAACCAGCGCAACCGCCACGGCCGCACCGTAGGGCCAGTTGCGCGATTGCAGGAAGAGATCGACAAGCGCGTTGCCCACAAAGAACACCTTGCCGCCGCCGAGCATCTGCGGGATCAGATATTCCCCCATCAGCAGAATGAAGACCAGCATGCAGCCGGTCGCGACGCCCGGCATTGACAGGGGCAGCGTCACCTGCAGAAAACTGCGCCAGGGCGGCGAACCGAGGTCTGCCGAAGCCTCCAACAGCCTTTTGTCGAGCCGTTCGAGGCTGACGTAGATCGGAAAGACCATCAGCGGCAGATAGCCGTAGACGATGCCTAAGAGGACGGCGAAGGGTGTGTTGATCAGGCGTGGGCTGCCAAGTCCCAGAAACTCGATGAAGCGCGGCAGGCCCTGGCCGCCCAACAGGAATATCCAGGCGTAGGACCGGATCAGGATCGATGTCCAGAAGGGCACGATGACCAGGATCAGAAGGAGCGTTCGCCAGCGCGCGCTGGCGCGTATCGCAAGGAAGTAGGCCAGTGGATAGGCGATGACGAGGCAGAGGAAGGTACCCACCGGCGCCAGCGTCAACGTGTTCTTGAACGCCGTCCAACGGGCGCCAAGGTTGAGAAAGTTCTCCAGCGACAAGGCGGCGGCATATCCTCCGGCCGCCGCCCTTTCGCCGAAGGAAAAGATCAGGACAACGATCAAGGGCAGCACAAGCATGGTCACGAACCATGCCGCTGCCGGCAGTAGAAAGAGCGTAATCCTGAGCCTTCCCTGCATGGCCTCAGGCCGACTTGAACCGCGCCATCAGCTCTGCCCGGTTCGGATCGGTCAGCGTCACCGCCGCCCCGAATTCAAGCGCGCTGAGAAGCTCTGCCGCCGGATAGAGGATCGGGTCCGCCAGCACCTCGGGCGGCAACAGCGCATCGACGCGGGTATCGGCTGTCGGATAGCCGTGGAACATCTGCTCCCTCTCGTTGACCGCCGGATCCAGCAGGAAGTTGATCAGCGCATAGGCCGCGTCCAGATGCGGAGCATCCTTCGGAATGGCGTAGAAATCGGACCAGATCTCGCCGCCTTCCTTGCCGAGCACATATTCGATCTCGGGCATGTCGCGGTTCAGCTGCTTGCCGTCGCCGGTCCAGCAGACCGTCATCCAGGCATCGCCGGACCGCATCGAGGGCTGATAGTCCGAATTGATGGCAAAGAGATGCGGTTTTGCATCCAGAAGCAGCCTCTCGGCATCCGCCAGTTCGTTCGCATCGACCGAATTGAAGGAATATCCGTAGTACTTCAGCGCATTGCCGATCGTCGTCAGCTGATAGTCGTGCACCATCGTCCGGCCGGTGAACTCCGCCCGCGTCATGTCCCAGAATTCCTTCCAGGACGTGGGCTTGGCGAGGTCACCCAGATGGCTGGTATTGACCGCAAAGCCCGTCGTCCCCCAGTCCTTGGAAAGCGCATAGACCTTGCCATCGACCGTTCCGGCCTCGGCGAAACGCGGATTGAAGGCCCCGGCGTCGAAATTCGGGATACGGCTCAGGTCGATCGGCTGGATGAGGTCGAGCGAAACATAGGTCGTGATCGTGTAGTTCGTCGGCACGAACACATCCCAGCCGGTGCTGCCCGCTTGCAGCTTCGCGAGCATTTCCTCGTTCGAGCCGAAGACACTGACATCGACCGCCGCCCCGGTCGCAGCCGTGAATGCCTCGAAATTAGCTGGGTCATGGTAGTTTGGCCAGGTGCACAGCGAAACCCTGTCTCCGATGTTGGCCTGTGCCCATGCAGCGCTGCGCGGGCCCGGCATGGCCGAACCCAGCACCGAGGTCGCGAGCCCCAGTCCTGTGACGCCAAGGAAATGGCGGCGGCTGACCGAGCCCTTCCGGTAGCGCTCCAACTCCTCGATGAACTTCTTGCGCGAGATGAAGTCATTACGATCCGTCATGTTCATTCTCCCCGTTGGTTGTCAGTCGTTGGTCAGTATCCGTGCAGCATTTTCGGGCCAGCGGGCAAAACCCGTTTGACCCGGCTCGAAATTGCCCTCCCCGGCTTCCGCTTGGCGTGAGGCTAGGATCAGGAATTCACCGACATCAGGGTTCCGGACGAGATATTCGGTGTGCTCGCCCAGAAAGATGCGGTTGACGACGCTCACCTGTAGCCCCGGACCCGATCGCGCCAGGACGATCTGTTCGGGTCTGATGCTGGCCGTCGCAGCCGTATCCACCCTCACACCATCACCTACCGACCCCGAAAACACCAGCCCGCCCGCGCCTTCAAGCCGCGCCTGTCCGTCGGTCAGAGCGGTCACGCGACCCGTGAAGAAATTCGATTTCCCCACAAAATCCGCGACATAGCGGTTACGCGGCTGATCATACAGCTCGCGCGGGCTGCCGATCTGAACGATGCGTCCCTCGCGCATAATGCAGATACGGTCCGACATAGACAGCGCCTCTTCCTGATCGTGCGTGACCAAGATGAATGTGATGCCCAGACTGCGCTGCAGATTCTGCAATTCGATCTGCATGTCATGGCGCAGCTTCTTGTCGAGCGCCGCCAGTGGCTCGTCCAGAAGCAGGATCTTCGGCTGGTTGATGATCGCACGGGCGAGCGCCACGCGCTGCTGCTGACCGCCCGACATCTCCCAGATGCGGCGCAGGCCGAACCCGGGTAGGCGCACAGTGTCAAGCGCGCGCTCGACCGCCACAGAGATTTCCAGCGCGGAAGGCTGGGGACGCAGCTGGCGCAGCCCGTAAGAGATATTGCCGGCGACGTTCAGGTGCGGAAACAGCGCATAATGCTGGAACACCATATTGACCGGGCGCTGATGGGCGGGAACCTCGTTGACCACTACGCCATCGATGAGAACCTCGCCGAAGGTCGGCTGCTCGAACCCCGCGAGCATTCTCAGCGCCGTTGTCTTGCCGCAACCGGACGGCCCGAGGAAAGACAAGAATTCACCGCGCCCGATGGCAAGCGACAGATCGTCGGCCGCGACGACCGTGCCAAACCTTTTCCCGACGCCGCGGAATTCGGCGATCGGCGCCTGCACCACTGGGTCGGCGTTGGAATCCATCCTAGGTCTCTATGCTTCAAAACCATAGAAATCGTATGAACTTGGCCGTTTGTTGTATATATCACAAACTGCATAGTCCCAGAGAGGCCGAGGCGCCCGTGAACAGGCCTTATGAAATTCAGCTCATGGGTGAGTTGATCGCCGATCTGGGGCAGGAAACCCTTCCCCCGAGGCTCGCAAGCCTCGTGCGCGCCATCGCCTCCTTCGACTACATGGTGATCTTCGGTTATCGCGGCGCCGCGCGCCCCATCGACCTTTTTGACGATTTCCCGGCGGACAAGCGGCAGGTCTTCGTAACCGACTATCAGGACGGGCCCTACATGCTCGATCCCTTCTGCCTCGCCGCTGCGCGGCCGGTCGAGCCCGGTCTTTACCGCATGCGCGATCTCGCGCCTGACCGCTTCTATCAAGGCGAATATTTCCGCAACTATTATGTCCGTACCGGTCTTGCGGAAGAAATCGGTTATTTCGTCGACCTGCCGGGCGGCGCGATGGCTGTGGTTTCGCTAATGCGTGCCGCCCGTAGCTTTACGACGCGCGAAGTTGCGCGCCTGGCCGAGATGTTTCCGGTGATTGCCGCGATCGTGCGACGGCAATGGCATGACCTCTCCTCGCGGTTCGATCTGGGCGCGCGGGGCAACGGGCCGCGTGGGTTTGATACCCACGTTGAGAAATCTTTCCACAGTTTTGGCGGCGATCTTCTGACGCGCCGTGAACGAGAGATCGCGGAGTATACACTGAAGGGCCATTCCGCCGATGCGATCGGCCGCCTTCTAGATATTTCGCCCGGAACGGTGCGCATTCACCGCCGCAACATCTACGGCAAGCTGCGCATCTCCTCACAGGGCGAGCTGTTCTCGGCCTTCATCCGCACGCTGTCGGGTCAGGCCTAGGATCGAGGCTGTCCGTCGTCGAATGCTTTGGAACGGGTGGCCAAATTTTGGAGCGGAGAGCTCGGGCTCATCGGGTTCAGGTTATGCTGCTTGACGCTGATGGTTCAAGCGGCGGTTTTGGATGGTCTGCTGTTTGATGCGCCTCCTTTGAGCCAGGATGGTTTCGCCGCGCCCGAAGTAGACGTCAGCGGGGGTCAGGTTGCCGATGCTCTCGTGGTAGCGGTGATTGTTGTAGTGGTCGATGAAGGCAGCGATGGCGGCCTCAAGTTCGCCCTCGAGGAAGTAGTTTTCCAAGAGAATGCGGTTCTTCAGGGTCTGGTGCCAGCGTTCGATCTTGCCTTGGGTCTGGGGATGCATCGGCGCGCCGCGGACATGTGCCATGCCTTTGTCCTCGAGGTATTTGGCCAGATCCTCGGCGATGTAGGACGAGCCATTATCGCTGAGAAGCCGCGGTTTGTGCAGAACCTTTGCGCTGTCGCAGCTCTGCCGCGGCCAGGGCGATGTCGAGCGTATTGGTGACGTCCTCGGCCCGCATGGTGCCGCAGAGCTTCCAGCCGACGACGTATCGCGAGTAGTCATCGAGGATCGTAGACAGGTAAAACCAGCCCCATCCAATGACCTTGAGGTAGGTAAAATCGGTCTGCCACATCTGGTTCGGCGCCGTGGTCTTGTCATTGAACTCATCTGCCGCCTTGATGACGATGTAGGCCGGGCTGGTGATCAGATCGTGGGACTTGAGTAGGCGATAGACGGAAGCCTCTGACACAAAATACTTTTTCGTGTCGGTGAACCGAACCGCCAATTCGCGCGGCGACAGTTCGGGCTCCTCGAGCGCCAGGGCCACGATCCGATCCCGCACCGCGTCGGGGAACGGTTCCAGACTCGGGAAGTTGAAGAAGACCGGTCCTCCAGACCCTCGGGCCCGTGTTCGACGAGCCGGTCATACCACCGGTAGAACGTCGTGGGCGGGATACCGATCTTTGCCAGCGTGCGCCGGACAGGAAGATGCGATTGCTCCACGAGCCGGATGATTTCGAGCTTTTCAGCTGCTGGGTATCTCATTCTTGGTCGCCCCCAGCCCCGCTCATGCTTTTTTTGAGCAAGCGGTTTTCCAAGGTCGGGTCAGCCACGAGTTCCCTCAGCGCAGTGGCCTCGGCGCGCAGCTCCTTGACCTCGCCCGTGCTGGCTTGGCGGGCGGTGTCGCCAGCCAGCCGCTTCTTGCCAGCGTCAAGGAACTCCTTGGACCAGCTGTAGTACAGGCGTTGGGCAATGCCCTCCTTGCGGCACAGCTCGGCGATGCTGTCTTCGCCACGAAGACCGGACAAGACAATCCGGATCTTCTCCTCAGACGAATGCAGATTGCGCGTCGCGCGCCGGATGTCCTTCACTACCTGCTCGGCAGGCGCCTTCGTCGCCACGGGGTTCTTTCTCATCTCCACCTCCATGTGGGGTCACGATGAGCTGCAAACCCTCCGCTACGCAATCATGCTAAACTGTTCCATGGGCGCTGATGGCGGACAGATGGACATCCCCAACACCGTGAAGCTCAGTTTCTTCAACGGCCAGATGCTGGGTTCGGACGCGCTCCTTCTCAAGGATGCACCGCTGGATGCGGTCGCCAACGGAATTGCCGGCGCTATTGTTCCAAGCAGTCTGGCCAGGGTGTTCCCGGTCGAGGGCATCCGGGAAGCGCATCATCTGCTGGACGGGGGGGCCGCCGGCGGCAAGATCGTCGTGACCAGGTAGGGGTCAGCTGAAACGTCCAAGCAGCGGTTGCCGATGCGCCTATACTTCAGCCTGCGCCAGCATTCCCGGAAGAGTTGCAGCGCAATGATCGAGGAAGAGGCGATTGAGCCGGGACATGTTGCGGGTTCCGGGCGTCACGGCCGAGATCGTCACCGGATCGAACGTCCAGCCGGACAGGACGCGTGACAGCCGACCCTCCCGCAGGGGCGACGCACACAGGATGGAGGGTATCCGGGCGATCCCGCACCCGGCGATCGTCGCAGCAAGGACGCCCGCGAAGTCGTTCATCGACAGATGCGGCACCAATTCGACGGCTACCGCGTTGTCCGGTTTCGCGGCCGATTGCTGCCTCAGGCTCCAGGTCACGGGGCCGGGTCCAACCTCGAAGGCGACGAACCGGTGCGACGACAGGTCCGCAGGCGCCGCCACCGGCGGCTGCCCTTTCAGGTAGGACGGCGCCGCCACCAGATACATGGCGTAGCTTGCAATGCGCCTGATGGTCATCTGGCTGTCCTTCAGCGGGCTGATTCGGAAGGCGACGTCGATACGGTCGTGCAGCAGGTCCACGTAGCGCTCGGTGCTCAGGATCGCGACGCGCGCGTTGGGATATTGCGCTTGGAACGCGACCACGGCCGGCAGGAAGAACGGCTCGACCAGACTGGGCGGCACCGTGATCCTCAGCAGGCCTGAGACGGCAGATTGCTGGTCCCGAAGGGCAAGCGTTCCTGCATCGAACTCCTGCAGCCCACGCCGGCAATAGTCGAAATAGGTCTCGCCAAGATCTGTCAGCCTGACCTTTCGGGTCGATCGTTCCAGCAGCCTGACGCCAAGGCTCTGCTCCAACTCGGCGACACGGCGGCTGATCGTGGACAGGGGTTCGGACAGATGACGCGCGGCCGCTGAAAATCCGCCCTGTTCGACGACGTGGACGAAATAGGCCATCGCGGCGAAGTCCTGCATCTATTATCCCTCAAACGAGATTATGATTCTCGAATTCTACGGCTAATTCCAAAAAAAGGGATAGTGGCAAATTCCTTTGGCTGAGACCAGCCAACAGAGGAAACGCACATGTCTATTCTCGAAAAGATGGGACGGCCGGCCCGGACAGGGCATCTGCGGGCCCCGGCAGACGGCGCTCGCGGCCCGGGGGCGGGTGCAGCCGCCGCGATCACCGACACTCTGCGCCGGTACGAAATGGCGCTCAACGCCAGAGACACCGAAGCTGTGATGGAACTCTACGCAGACGATGGCGTGTTCATGCCGCAGCACTTTCCGTCCGCGGTCGGAGCGGCGCAAGTGCGGGCGGCCTATGACGGCGTCTTCGCCACCATCCGGCTGTCGGTTGCCTTCGACATCGTCGAGGCCGTGCCGGTTGCAGAGGATTGGGCCTTCGCGCGCACCAACTCGACCGGTACGGTGACCGTGCTGGCGACCGGCGAAAGCGGCCCGGAGGCCAACCAGGAGCTGTTCGTGATGCAGCGTATCGAAGGGGCGTGGAAGATCGCGCGGTATGCGTTCTGCACCACGAACCCGCCGCGCGGCGCGGCATGATGCAGGCAGTAACACCATCAGGAGGGCGGCAGCATGAACACGATGAAAGCGGTGGTGATCCACGAGGCCGGCGGCCCCGAGGTCCTGAAACTGGAAGAACGCCCGATCCCTGAGCCAAGGCGCGGCTGGATCCTGATCCGCGTACGGGCCTTCGGGCTCAACCGATCAGAGCTGTTCACCCGGCAGGGCCATTCTCCGAACGTGGCATTCCCGCGTGTCCTGGGCATCGAGGCGGTGGGCGAGGTCGCGGCCGATCCGGACGGCAGGTTCAAAGTCGGGGACCGGGTGGCGACAGCTATGGGCGGCATGGGTCGCGTCTTCGACGGCGGCTATGCCGAATACACCCTGGTCCCCGCCGGACAGGTCCAGAAGCTCGACACGGGCCTTGCCTGGCCCGTGCTCGGGGCGCTGCCCGAAATGGTGCAGACGGCGTGGGGCTCACTCCACACGGCCTTGCGCATCACCGCAGACGAAACGCTCCTGATCCGAGGCGGGACGACCTCGGTCGGGCTGACGGCCGCGATCCTGGCGCGGCAGGCCGGACTTCGCGTGCTGGCCACGACGCGCCGGGCGGACCGGCGCGAGATGCTGCTGGCCAATGGCGCCGACGAGGTCTTCGTCGATGACGGGCAGATCGCCGAGGCGGTGAAGGCCGCACATCCCCGCGGCGTGCAGCGCGTGCTGGAGCTTGTCGGCACGACGACGCTGCTCGACAGCCTACAGGCGGCAGCGCCCGGCGGGGCGGTCTGCATGACCGGCATGGTCGGCAATGCCTGGGAGTTCGAGCGCTTCAGCCCGATGGGGGCGATCCCAACAGCCGTGAACCTGACCACCTACGCCGGCGGCGCCGACGACTTCATCGCGACGCCGCTGCAGCAGGTGATCGACGCGGTCGAGGCGGGTACGTTCCGCGCTCCGATCGGCCGCATGTTCCCCATCGACGAGATCGTCGAGGCGCACCGGACAATGGAAGGAAACGCGGCCGGCGGCAAGATCGTGGTGACGACCTGACAGCGCTGCCAAGCAACAATGCGTGTTGGAACATTGGGGGGAAGAAGTGGCAAGGAATCGGCCACTTTCGGTGTCCGGCGCTGAGACCCACGGGGAAACTCTTTCGAATTCTGAGGAACCGACGGCGATCACACTTTGCCCATCGCCTGATACTGCGCGTTCAGTCCTTCATCAGCTCCTTGAGCCCGCCGATGAAGGCCGCGTCGTCCTTGGCCTTTCGGTCGTCAAGCAAGGCATGGGCATCGGCACCGGCCCGGAAGCGGAGACGGTCTCCGGTTTCGGTCACCGCCTGCCAGATCACCCCGGCAACGATCTCGGGTGCCGACGGGTCGGTGGCCAGCTTGCCGAAGAGGCGCCCCATGGCCTCGGCGGTCGGGGCGTAGTCGGTGAGCGTTTCGTCCATTGCAAAGTCGAAGGACCTGCCACCGAAGTCTGTCCGGACCATGCCCGGCTCGACGATGCGCACCCGGATGCCGAGCGGCTCCAGCTCGTAGTGCAGCGCCTCCGACAGCCCTTCGACGGCGAACTTGGTGCCGTGGTAGAGCGTGCCGAGCGGGAAAGTGATCTGCCCGCCGATGGACGAGACGTTGACGATTGTGCCAGACTGGTTCGACCGCATGTGCGGCAAGACGGCCTTCGTCACCTCCAGAAGGCCGATTACGTTGGTGTCGAACTGGCGGCGGATACGCTCAGCCGAGAAGGCCTCGAGCGGGCCATAGGCGCCGTAGCCGGCGTTGTTCAGAAGCACGTCAATTGCACCGAAGCGGGACAAGCCGTCAGTCACCGCCGCGGCGATGGAGCCCGCGTCGGTCACGTCCAGCCGTGTGACCAGAACGTTGTCGAGTGCCGCCAGGTCGCCCCCGGCGGAGGGATCGCGCATGGTGGCGATGACGTTGCAGCCCTCGGATTGAAAGCGCAGGGCGGTCGCCTTGCCGATGCCGGAGGAGGCGCCTGTGATCAGAATGGTCTTCATGTGGTTCTCCTCAGGCGTTCAGGTCAAGCATCCGCTCGATGCCAAAATTGGTCAGGACAGTGCGCGTCACGTCGTGCAGCACGTCGTTGTAGCGCTCGATCTCGGGGCCGACGCCGGTGTGGTCAACGACCGTGCGAAAGGGTTTCTCCCCGAACGGCACGTCCAGCAGGGCCACCACCGCCTCGGCGATCCGCTCGGGCCGCTGGTCGGGCGTGGCCTCAAGCATCTGGGCAAGGCCAGCCGCGGACATCGCAGGTACCTTTGCGAAATCGCCATAGCCGGTCTCGCGGTCAGGGTCGTTCGGCGCAACCATTCCGTCGAAGAAGGCGGTCGGCATCGCTCCCGGCTCGAGGATGCAGGACTCGATACCAAAACCCGACAGTTCCGTCCGATAGCATTCCACGATCGCCTCCAGCGCCCATTTCGATGCGGAATAGGTGCCGTAGAACGGCGTCGCGATCCGGCCGATCAGGCTGGAGGAGTAAAGGACAGTGCCGCGTCCCTGTGCCCGCATGTGCGGCAGGGCGGCGCGCATCACCCGCTGAACACCCGTGACATTCACGTCAAAGACACGGGTCATGTCCTCGGGCGACATCAGTTCCTGGATGCCGTAGGATCCGATCCCGGCGTTGTTGAACAGCACGTCCAGACCACCCAGCGCCGCAATGGCCTGCGCCACGCCGGCCTCGGTGCTGGCTCTGTCGGTCACGTCCATCTCGACGATCCGCGCGCCCGGCGCTTCCAACTCGGCGACCGTGGCGGCGTTGTGCCCCGCCCGGCTGCGAACGCTGCCCGCGACATCGTGCCCCTTCGCCAACAGCGCCAGCGCCGTGGGCCTGCCGAAACCGCCCGCTATCCCGGTGATGAAAACTTTTGCCATGATCGCCGTCCTCTGCTGTTGATCGAGCAACCATAGTCCGTACGCCCATGGCATTCTTCCCTGTTTGACCGGGATTCTTGCCTGATTCTCCAGAAAGGACAGTTTTCAGTTAGGTTGGGAATTGATCCGTGCTAGACAGAGTGCAGGAGGGACCGGCATGACCCCCAACTCATTGTTGCACCACGTCACCGCGCTGATGGACCGCCACGCGCCATCTCTGCCCGCCCTGGCGCATCCGCCCAGCGGGATGCATTTCCTGCGCCACACCGCGCCCACCGGGCAGGACGCGACCGTCTACCGCCCGCTCCTGTGCCTAGTGCTGCAGGGCGCCAAGGAGGTTTGCACCAGCAGCCGGACCCTGCGCGTCGGTCACGGGCAATCGCTGGTGGTCAGCCACGCCCTGCCTGTGGTCTCGCGCATCACCGAAGCCGCAGCTGACCTGCCCTATGTGGCGCTGGTCTTTCCCATCGACCTCGATCTTCTGCGCGGGCTTGCGCCCGATGTGCCGCCGCGCACGGGCCAGTCGCCGCGCGATCCGTTCTCGATCTCGCTCTGCCCCGGCGACGCAGGGATGAAGGATGCGCTGCTGCGCTATCTGCACCAATGCGAAAGCCCCGAGGCCCGCCGCCTGCTGGCCCCGATCACCGCGCGCGAAATCCACGCGCGCCTCCTGCTGGGCCCCCATGCCGTGCCGCTGCAACGGCTCCTCTGGGTTGAAACGACCGCAAGCCGCATCTTCGAAGCCACGCGCGAGATCCAGTCGGACCTCGCCCGCCCGCTCGTGGTCGGCGACCTTGCGGGCCGGGCAGGCATGAGCAGTTCCGCCTTTTTCGAGCACTTCAAGGCTGTCACGGGCACGTCGCCGCTGCAATACCAGAAGGATCTGCGCCTTCTGCGGGCCCGCGAGGCTTTGCGAAGCACGAACGAGAAGGTCTCAGAGATCGCGTTCGGGGTTGGATACGAAAGTTCGGCCCAGTTCTCTCGGGAATACGCCCGCAAGTTCGGAGTGCCTCCAAGGCAGGACCGCGAACTCCAGGCTGCAGAGTAGCCGTCGGTCATCTGCCGCTCGATTTGGATGGCAGTCGCTCCGTGATCCGATGACCTGCTCAACTCAATTATATTCCATCAATAACAATTATTTACGGACTGGAGAAGGTTGGATATCAGGTCCATTCCCTCCGCCACTTATTCGGCTCGACCGGGTTCATGCCCCGAGCAGGACGGGCAAACGCGCGTTGGCAACATTGGTTCCGTGTTAGCCGGGACGACCCGCCCCAAGTCGCCGAAGGGTTGCCGCTGGCTGGTGCGTCCGAAGCGCCAGGGCGCCCCGAACTTCGCTCCAAGATAGATCCGCAGCGACAGTGCGGCAATTATCGTCAGCAGTTGAAAGCCCGCTTGCTGCAGCGCACTGTCGTCCGCCAGGTCGAGCCAGCGCGCGGCGACGAAAAGGAACGTGCCGTTCACAGCGTTGAATAGGGCGCACACAGCATTCAGATGCCATCCCAGCCACCATCGCGGGTGCAGCGCCTCCCTGTACCGTGAAAAGGCGATCATAGCCGGGCCAAAGGCGAGGCCGACCCAGGACAGGACGATTGCGACGGGATCACGGTTGGCGATACCTGCCGCCAGAACCACAAACCCGAGGACCAAGAGCACCGGCCCCAAGATGCGGAAGGCCATGCCACGAAACCGCGCGGGGTCGGATTTGCACCTGATCGCGGCAAACGCGATCATCGAGACGGTTGCCAGGCAGGTGGTGAGATAGACCATCTGCACGATCCAGCCCGGATCGAAAGGACCTGCGCGAGTAAGGAGGATGGGGGCAACGGAGAATCCGACCATTACGAGCGTTATCAGACAGATAAGGCCCGCGCGACGATGGAGGGCCGCGCCCTTGCGCGATAGCAGCGCGATCCAATAGCCGGCGAGGGCGATCGATCCGATGGCAATATGGAGAACCACCGCCGAAACGGGTGACATTCCGATCTCCGATGATATAGGTTAACGCAGGTAAACTAACACTAAGGTTAACGTGAGTAAACCAAAATCCATATCCACGGCGACCAAACAGGCCATTCTTGATGCAGCATGGGATCTGATCTCGGAAAGCGGCCGGGCGGATGTCGCGATGGCCGAAGTGGCCAAACGCGCGGGCGTCAGCCGTCAAGCCCTGTTCTATGCCTTTGGCGGGCGCTCGGGCCTGCTTCTTGCTATGGTGCGCCACAAGGACACACTGACAGATCACGTGACCCGGCTCAGGCAGGTTGCGGCGACGCCCGATCCGGACCCGGAAGTGCTTGTGCGGTTTGCGGAAATCTGGCTCGACTATCTGCCGGTCATTTATCCGGTCGGCATCCTGCTCGACGCCGCATCGGCAAGCGACCCCGAAGCGGCGGCTGCCTGGGATGATCGTATGAAAGGCGCGCTCCTCGGCAGCTTCACGCGCCTAGCAATAGCCGTCCACGCGCGCCACCCGCTGCCCGGCGAACCGGCGCGGATCGCGGAGGCGATCTGGGCGCAGGTCCACCCAACCATGTTCCGGCGCCTGGTTTCGGATTGCGGCTGGAAAGATCGGGCTTTTCGGGAGCACCAGATCAAGGTTGTCAGGACGCTCGTCGGCCTGGACCGGTGACACGGTCGATCGAGCGCAAGACCACGACGGTGTGCCTAAACCCTTGCCGCTACCTGGTATCTGCGGGCTGATCCGACGTAATGTCCGATCATCCTGAAGGAGCCCTTGACCTTCCAGTATCTGGAAGCCTTATCTGCTCTGTCAGACAAGCATCCGGTACCCTGATGAATGAACTCAAATCCATATCCCTCTCGGTCGAAGGTATGACCTGCGCCTCTTGCGTCGCTCGGGTTGACCGCGGCCTGTCCGCCGTTGAAGGCGTGTCCGGCGTCTCGGTCAATCTCGCGTCAGAGAGTGCGCGGCTGACATTGGCGCGGCCGGAAAACCTCGCGGCAGTTGCGGAGAGGCTCGATGCGCTGGGATACCCGGCGCGGAAGGCCACGGTGACGCTTGCGGTCGAGGGGATGACATGCGCCTCCTGTGTGGGCCGGGTGGAGCGGGCGCTGGCCGCCGTTCCCGGCGTGACCGAGGCACATGTGAACCTCGCGGCGGAGAACGCGCAGGTGACCTACCTTGATGGCGCGATTGAACCGGCCGATCTGATCCGTGCCACAGAAAGCGCGGGTTATGCCGCACATGTCGCGAAGGCTGATGCGGCCGAAGACATGGCGACGCGCAAGGAAGAGGAGGCGCGCTCGCTGAGGGTTAAGGTGCTGATCGCCGCGCTGCTGGCTGTTCCGGTCTTCGTCTTGGAGATGGGCGGCCATATGATCCCCGCCTTCCATCATCTGATCATGGCGACCATCGGGCGCGAGGCGAGTTGGCTTGTCCAGTTCGCGCTGACGACCGCCGTTCTGGTCGGGCCGGGGCGGCAGTTCTACATCAAGGGCGTTCCCGCGCTGCTCAAGGGCGCGCCCGACATGAACAGCCTCGTCGCAGTCGGAACGGGCGCGGCTTATGCATATTCGCTTGTCGCCACCTTCGCGCCGGGCCTCCTGCCCGCGGGCGTGCGCGCGGTCTATTTCGAGGCGGCGGCGGTTATCATCGTCCTGATCCTCGTCGGCCGCTGGATGGAGGCGCGGGCCAAGGGCCGCACCGGCGCGGCAATCCGCAAGCTTCTGGGCCTTCAGGTGCGGACAGCGACCGTGCTTGCGGACGGTGAGCCGCGCGAGGTCGAGATCGAGGCGCTGAAGGCGGGCGATCTGGTCCTCGTTCGCCCCGGCGAACGGATCGCGGTCGACGGCGAGGTCATCGAAGGCGAAAGCCATGTCGACGAAAGCATGATCACCGGCGAACCGCTGCCGGTCGCCAAGGTGCAGGGCACTTCCGTTACCGGGGGCACCGTGAACGGCGCGGGCAGCATCACTTTCCGGGCTACACGGGTCGGCGCCGACACGACACTCGCCCAGATTATCCGCATGGTCGAAGAGGCGCAGGGCGCGAAGCTGCCCATTCAGGGGCTGGTGGACCGGATCACGCTCTGGTTCGTGCCCGCCGTGATGGCGCTGGCTGTCTTGACGGTACTCGTTTGGCTTTTCCTAGGGCCAGACCCGGCCCTCACCTACGCGCTCGTCGCGGGCGTTTCGGTCCTGATCATCGCTTGCCCGTGTGCGATGGGGCTCGCGACCCCCACCTCGATCATGGTGGGCACGGGGCGCGCGGCAGAACTTGGCGTTCTCTTCCGCAAGGGCGACGCGTTGCAGGCGCTGAGCGGGGTTGTCACCGTGGCGCTCGACAAGACGGGCACGGTGACGCTTGGGCGGCCTGAACTGACAGATGTGATCCTTGCGGACGGTTTCGAGCGGGCGGACGTTCTGGCGCGCGTCGCGGCGGCCGAGGCGCGGTCTGAACATCCGATCGCCGAAGCGATCGTGCGTGGCGCGGCGGCGGAGGGTGTGCAGAGGCTCGATGTGCAGGATTTCGCCTCGTTCACTGGCTATGGCGTGCGTGCTATGGTTGCAGTTGAGGACGTGCTTGTGGGGGCCGAGCGGCTGATGGTCCGCGAAGGGATCGCCCTCGGCCCGCTCGCGGAAGCGCAGGCCGATCTTGCCCGGCGTGGCAGGACCGCGCTTTTCGCTGCCATCGGCGGCCGGATCGCCGCCGTCATCGGCGTCGCCGACCCGGTCAAGCCCGCCAGCCGCGCCGCCATCGCCGCGCTCAGGGCGCGCGGGCTCCAGGTGGCAATGATCACCGGCGACAAGCGCGAGACGGCAGTGGCCATCGCAGCCGAGGTCGGGATTGACCGGGTGGTTGCCGATGTGCTGCCGGGCGGCAAGGTCGAGGCGCTTGAGACGTTGAAGGCTGCGGGCCGCATCGCCTTCGTCGGTGACGGGATCAACGATGCCCCCGCCCTTGCCCATGCCGATGTCGGCATCGCCATCGGCACCGGCACGGATGTCGCCATCGAAAGTGCTGACGTGGTGCTGATGTCTGGCGACCTTCGGGGTGTGGTGAACGCTTTTGAGGTTTCGCGCCGCACGATGGCCAATATCCGCGAGAACCTGTTCTGGGCCTTCGGCTATAATGTCGCGCTGATACCGGTCGCCGCGGGGGCACTTTACCCGGCCTTCGGCCTTCTCCTCTCGCCGGTCCTAGCGGCGGGGGCCATGGCGCTGAGTTCGGTCTTCGTCCTGACCAACGCTTTGCGCCTCCGACGCATCGCGCCTGCGATGGACGAACGGTCGGGAGGCGCACGATGAATATCGGTGATGTGGCTGAACGCTCGGGCCTCCCGGCCAAGACCATCCGCTTCTATGAGGATATCGGCTTGGTAAAGCCCATGCGCGCCGCGAATGGCTATCGTAGTTTCCGTGACAGCGATCTGCACAAGCTGGCGTTCCTCGGCCGCGCCCGGACGCTTGGATTCAGCATCGAGGAATGTCGCCTGCTTCTGGAGCTGTATGAAGACAAGGGCCGCGAAAGCGCGCAGGTGAAGGCGCTGGCCGAAGATCATCTGAAGGCGATAGACGACAAGATCGCCCAGCTACGCTCGATGCGGGCGACGCTGGCGCATCTTGTTCAGTGCTGCGCGGGCGATGATCGGCCCGACTGCCCGATCCTCGACGATCTCGCCCAACCGTCTCAAGCACCCGGGCGGGACGCTCATCGGGCCTGACAGCCCTCTTCGCTGCGTCTAAGCGATGAGCCCTGTCAGGGGCGAAGAGCGGCCTGCCCGGTTTACGCCACCCAAGCACTTCTCTAGACTGCCCCGGACCCTACCTTCCGAGGCGCGCATGACCGACGACACCGGGACCCGCTATCAGGTTCTCGCTCGCAAATACCGGCCCGAAACCTTCGCCGATCTCGTCGGTCAGGAAGCGATGGTGCGCACGCTGAAGAACGCGTTCGCCGCCGACCGGATCGCGCAGGCCTTCATCATGACCGGCATCCGGGGGACGGGAAAGACCACGACGGCGCGGATCATCGCCAAGGGCCTGAACTGCGTGGGGCCGGACGGCAATGGCGGCCCGACGACCGATCCTTGCGGCCAGTGCGAGCACTGCCGCGCGATCATGGAAGGCCGCCATGTCGATGTGATGGAGATGGACGCGGCCAGCCGCACCGGCGTGGGTGACATCCGCGAGATTATCGATAGCGTCCACTACCGGGCGGCCTCGGCGCGCTACAAGGTCTATATCATCGACGAAGTGCACATGCTCTCGACGAACGCTTTCAACGCGCTGCTGAAGACGCTGGAAGAACCGCCCGCGCATGTGAAATTCATCTTCGCCACGACCGAAATCCGCAAGGTTCCGGTCACCGTCCTGTCGCGCTGCCAGCGCTTCGACCTGCGCCGGATCGAACCGGAAGTGATGATCGCGCTTCTGCAAAAGATCGCGTCCGCCGAGGGCGCCCTGATCAGCGACGAGGCGCTTGCGCTTATCACGCGCGCCGCCGAAGGCTCGGCGCGCGATGCGACCTCGCTTCTCGATCAGGCGATCAGCCATGGCGCGGGCGAGACAACCGCGACCCAGGTGCGCGCCATGCTGGGGCTTGCTGACCGGGGAAGGGTTCTCGACCTCTTCGACATGATCCTGAAGGGCGAGGCGGCGGCGGCGCTCGCCGAACTCTCCGCGCAATATGCCGACGGCGCCGATCCGATGGCGGTCCTGCGTGATCTGGCCGAGGTTACCCACTGGATCTCGGTGATAAAGATCACGCCCGAGGCCGCCGACGACCCGACCGTGCCGCCCGACGAAAAGGCGCGCGGGTTGGCCATGGCTGGCGCCCTGCCGATGCGAGTCCTGACCCGCATGTGGCAGATGCTTCTGAAGGCGATCGAGGAGGTGGCGCAGGCCCCGAACGCGATGATGGCGGCCGAGATGGCTGTGATCCGCCTCACCCATGTGGCCGACCTGCCCGACCCCGAACAACTGGTCCGCCGTCTTTCCGAGGGCCCCGGCCCCACGGCGCCCGCGCCCACCGGGCGCGGCCCCGCCCCGGGCGGTACAATGACCCATGCCGCGCCCCGCGCCGCGACAACCGCCATGCCGACCGCGTCTGGCGCGGCCACCGCGCTTGCTGTCGCCCCCGATGTCGCGCTCGCCCGCTATGCGACTTTCCCGGCCGTTGTCGAACTGATCCGCGCCAACCGCGACGTGAAACTTCTGATGGAGGTCGAGACCCATCTGCGCCTTGCCCGCTACGCGCCGGGGCGGATCGAGTTCGAACCGACGGCGGACGCCCCCCGCGATCTGGCCGCAACCCTCGCGCAACGCCTGCAAAGCTGGACTGGCACGCGCTGGGGCGTCTCGGTCGTGGCCGAGGGCGGCCAGCCGACCATTGCCGAAGTCCGCAACGCCGCCTATCTGGAGGCCGAGACAGAAGCGATGCAGAACCCCACCGTCCAGGCGGTCTTCGCCGCTTTCCCGGGCGCGAAGATCACCGCGATCCGCACGCCCGAGGAGACGCGGACCGAAGCGGCGTTGACCGCGCTGCCCGAGGTCGAGGACGAATGGGACCCGTTCGAGGAATAGGAGAGAACATGCTTAAGGGATTGGGCCTCGGCGGCCTTGGCGACATGGCCAAGATGATGAAGGCCGCGCAGGAGATGCAGGGCAAGATCGGCGAACTGCAGGAAAGCTTCGACCGGATCATGGTCGTGGGCGAGGCGGGCGCGGGGCTGGTGACGGCGACCTGTTCGGCGAAGGGGGAACTCAAGGCGCTCGACATCAACCCCACGATCTTCGACCCGACCCAGAAGGAAGTGGTCGAGGACCTGATCCTTGCCGCGATCAAGGATGCTCAACGCAAGGCGGGCGAACGGGCACAGGCGGAAATGAAGCGCCTGACCGAAGGCTTCGGCCTGCCACCCGACTTCAAGCTGCCGTTCTGACCCGGCGCACGATACCGGGCACAGTGACAGGCGCGGCGCGGGTTGCTATCAGCGACCCATGACGGACGTGCGCGAAAGCCTGACAGAGATCTACGACCGCAAGGTGGCGGAGGGTGCGATCCGCCCCGACGCTGCCCAGCGTGCGCTTCTGCCCGAATTCGAGCGCATCCGGGCGGCGCTGGAAGAAGAGGGGCAGAAGAAGAAGGGCTTCCTGGGCGGCCTCTTCGGCAAGCCGCCGGTGGCGCCGAAGGGGCTCTACCTCTGGGGCGGCGTCGGGCGCGGCAAGTCGATGTTGATGGACCTTTTCCACGAGGCAACCGCGATCGACGCCAAGCGGCGTGTGCATTTCCACGCCTTCATGCAGGAGGTGCAGGCCGCCCTGCACGCGGCGCGGAAGACCGGGGTGGACGACGCAATCCGCCCCGTGGCGGTGGAGATATCGTCGCAGCTGCGGCTTCTGTCGTTTGACGAGATGCAGATCACCGACATCGCCGATGCGATGATCGTGGGCCGGCTTTTCCAGATGCTCTTCGAACGCGGCACCTGCGTAGTGACGACCTCGAACCGGGTGCCGGACGATCTTTACAAGGACGGGCTGAACCGGCCGCTGTTCCTGCCGTTCATCGACCTTCTTAAGGCGCGGATGGCGGTTTGCGAGATCGAGAGCGAGACGGATTACCGCCAGCACCGGCTGGAAGGCGCGCGGACCTATTTCACGCCCGCGAACACCGCCGCGCGGACCGAGATCGACCGGATTTGGCGCGAACTGACCGGCGGAGGCGGCGACGGGCCGCTGGTTCTTACCGTGAACAACCGCCCCGTTACCCTGCCTGATCACCGCTCAGGCGTCGCACGCGCCTCGTTCTGGGATCTCTGCAGCCGGCCGCTCGGCCCCGCCGACTATCTGGCAATTGCAAGGGCGGTAAGGGTGCTGATCGTCGAGGAAATCCCCCATCTGTCGGCCGAGAATTACAACGAGGCCAAACGGTTCGTGACGCTGATCGACGCGCTTTATGAGGGCAAGGTCCGCCTGATCTGTTCGGCCGCCGACGAGCCGGAGCGGCTCTATGTCGAGGGGACCGGCTCGTTCGAGTTCGAACGGACGGCAAGTCGGCTGAGAGAAATGCAGGCAGCAGACTGGGGTCAGGCCTGACCGGCAGACGGTGGAATGAGAACCAGCTTGCCGACATGGCGCTTCTCCAGGAAGTCCTTCTGCGCCTTTGCGATGTCGCAGAGCGGGTAAGTCGCAGCCACAAGTGGCCTGATTTCATTCCGTTCGATATAGCCGATCAGGTTTGGAAAGACGGGCTCGTCCCAGGCCGTCGTGCCGATCAGCGTCAGGTCCTTCAAGTAGAGATCGCGCATGTCGAGCGATACGATCGGACCGGCGATGGCGCCGGACGAGACATAGCGGCCGCCCCGGCGCAGTGCCTTGAGCAGCCGCGGAAAGCCTTGTCCTGCGACATTGTCGATCACGACATCCACGCTTTCGGTGCCCAGTACCTCCGCGGGGTCGGCGTCCCTGTCGAGCAGACGATCGGCGCCAATCGAGCGCAGGTCGTCGTGCTTGCCGCGCGCCGCGACGGCTATCACCCTGGCGCCGCGCCGGCGGGCAAGTTGCACCGTCGCAGAGCCAACCCCACCGGAGGCGCCCGTCACCAGAACCAGTTCGCCCGCGCCGACACGCGCGCGATGCAGCATGTTCTCGCTCGTGCCGTAGGCACAGGGAATGCTGGCGAGCTCGGCATCGGTCCAGTCGCATTCCACGACGAAGACCTCACTTGCCGGAACGGTCACGAACTGGGCGAAGGCGCCGTCGAAATCTGCAGCCAGCCAGCGCGTCGCCGGATCATGGAATCCGTTGATCCTCATGCACGGCCTGACCAGCACGCGGCGGCCCAGCAGCCCCGGATCGACACCAGCGCCAAACCCGGCGATGCGTCCCGCGCAATCGGTCCCCTGGATCATCGGAAACGGTGTTGCGCCCTGCCAGCCGCCTGCTTCAGCGGAGCCCTCGCCTGCCGGCTGGAGGCTTTCCGCGGTCGACGCCGTGACCGTACTCGCATACCAGCCGACCCTTGTATTGATATCGGTATTGTTCACGCCCGCGGCGAGGACATGGACCAGAACCTCGCCGTTCTTCGGTAAGGGGCGCCGCACGCATCGGTAGAGCAGTTGGTCGAAACCGCCCTGACCCGCCGTGACCACCGCCATCATCGTTGCCGAGACGCCGTCGGGATCGAACCTGTCCGCCATAGCCTCCCCCTTTTTGGCCGTCGTAAGGCGCTTCAGCATCGCATGGCGCCGCAGGCATGTCAGGAAGCTAAATGCCTCAGGCCAGCATGTCCCGCACCATCGGCGCGACGCGGGTGCCGTAAAGCTCGATCGAGCGCATGAGATGCTCATGTGCGAGCGTGCCCGAGGAATATTTCATCTCGAACCGCGCAAGACCCAGCGCCTTCACAGTCTGGACAATCTTTTTCGCCACCGTCTCGGGCGCCCCGACATAGAGCGAGCCGTGATCGGCCTCGCGCTCGAAATTGTCACGGCTTGTGGGCGGCCAGCCGCGTTCGCGCCCGATCCGGTCGTGCAGCGCCTTGTAGCCGGGCCACAGCTCTTCGCGCGCGCGCTCGTCGCTTTCGGCGACATGGCCCGGCGAATGCACGCCCAGGGGCTGCGGCGCCTTGCCGATCTGGCCGTAAGCCTGATGATAGAGGTCGACGAAAGGCCGGAACCGCGCCGGATTGCCGCCGATGATCGCCAGCATCATCGGCAGGTCGTGGCGCACGGCGCGGATCACGGACTCGGGGCTGCCACCAACGCCGATCCAGGTCTTCAGAGGATTGGGACCGAGTGGCGGAAAGACCCGCTGGTTCTTCAGCGCCGGGCGGGTCCGGCCCTGCCAGCTGACGGCGGGTTCGCGGATAAGACGGGCGAAGAGGTCGAGCTTTTCCTCGAAGAGCAGCTCATAGTCCTGAAGGTCGAAACCGAAAAGCGGGAAGCTTTCGGTAAACGACCCCCGGCCAAGGATCACTTCGGCGCGGCCTCCCGACAGGGCATTGAGCGTGGAGAACCGCTGGAACACGCGGATCGGGTCGTCTGACGACAGGACGGTGACAGCCGTCCCCATGCGGATGCGCGAGGTGCGGGCGGCGACCGCGCCGAGGATGACCTCGGGCGCCGAGATCGCGAAATCGTCGCGGTGATGTTCGCCAAGGCCGATATAGTCGATGCCCACCTGATCGGCGAGCACCGCCTCTTCAACGACATTGCGGATCACCTGATCCTGCGGCAGGCGATTGCCGTCGGCGCCGACGGTCACATCGCCGAACGTATCCAGCGCGAGTTCGATGGTCTGGCTCATGGGCGCACCTCTTTCTGCACCAAGAGCTATGCTGTCGCGCAGCGGACGGGAAGTGCGCTTGTGCGCACAGGCGCGGCGCGAGTCTGCAGACAGCCGCGAATGACCGCTGGCCGCGCGACCCGGATCAGCGGTTTCATACCCGTGTTACCATCCAGGGTAGAAAGTCTTGTGGCAGGCGCGATTCGGGCGCAAGCTGACCCCACGACCGTTCGCCACCCGGGAGGAGAGAATGAGCCGCCACCTAGCCGATCACCGCGCCCAAAGCGACGGCGGGCGCCTGAAGCATTTCTACCGGATCGAGAAGACCGGCGATGCCGACGGCATCCACCCGTCAAGCCGCGCGCTGCACAAGCGCCCCTTGAGCCGCGACAGCGCCAAGCGCGTCGAAAATTTCACGCGGATCGAGCGCGAGACCACTGCATGACGTAGCTGGATGGGCGCTTACGCCCATCCGCCGACATCAGGATCACGCGCGGACCAGACGCTCATATTCGGTCGCGACGCGTTTCACGATCTCGCCGACCTCGAAATTGTAATCACCGATCTGGCCCACAGGCGTAACTTCGGCCGCCGTGCCGGTCAGCCAGCATTGCTCGAACCCTTCCAGTTCCTCGGGCATGATATGGCGTTCGTGCACCTTGATCTGCATGTCCTTCAGCATCTGGATCACGGTCTGGCGGGTCAGTCCGTTCAGGAAGCAGTCGGCCTTCGGCGTATGCACTTCACCATCCTTGACGAAGAAGATGTTGGCGCCGGTCGCCTCGGCCACATAGCCGCGATAGTCGAACATCATCGCGTCCGAACAGCCCTTGGCCTCGGCCGCGTGCTTGGACATGGTGCAGATCATGTAAAGGCCTGCGGCCTTTGCCTCTGACGGGATCGTCGCCGGGTCGGGGCGGCGCCATTTGGCGATGTCGAGTTTCGCGCCCTTCATCTTGGCGTCGCCGTAATAATTGCCCCATTCCCAGGCCGCGACCGCCATCCGGACCGGATTGCGCTTGGCGGCCACGCCCATATCTTCGCCCGCGCCGCGCCAGGCTACCGCGCGCACATAGGCGTCGGTCCAGCCGTTAGCCTTCAGGACCGCCTCTTTCGCGGCCTCGATCTGATCAACCGAATAGGGGATCGTCATGTCCAATAGTTCGCCTGAGCGGATCAGGCGGGCGGAATGTTCGCGGCTCTTGAAGATCTTGCCGTTGTAGCAGCGCTCGCCTTCGAACACGGACGAGGCATAGTGCATCGCATGGGTCAGGATGTGGACCTTGGCGTCGCGCCACTCGACCAGTTTCCCGTCCATCCAGATGTTGCCGTCACGATCTTCATAGGAACCGGCCATCATGTCCTCCGCCCGATTTTTCGAATGTTGCGCATCTTAGGTCCGAACCGGACATAATGTTGCGCACTTTGCGACTCTCGCTAGCGATTCATTCTTGGAAAGTCAACATGACTGACATAATATCCCCGAACCGTTCGGGATGAAACAACTGGGGCAGACATGTCGGAACCGGGCGCCGGCGCCAAGCAGGGCGGGGAAAACCTGCTCTTCCTCACTGACGAGCAGCTCAGGAAAGGGATCGAGGCGATGTTCTTCGCCTATCGCGCCTTCACGGCCGATCCAGATCGCATCCTGGAAGGGCTCGCCTATGGCCGCGCGCACCATCGCGCCGTGCATTTCATCAACCGCCAGCCGGGGCTGACGGTGAATACGCTCCTGTCGGTTCTGGGCGTTACCAAACAGTCGCTGAACCGGGTGTTGCGCACCTTGATCGAGGACGGGCTGGTGGAAACCCGCGTCGGCCGCAAGGACAAGCGCGAGCGTCATCTCTATCTGACGGAAAAGGGCGCGGGTCTGGAGCGGGAATTGAGCGAGGCGCAGCGCGCGCGGATGCGCGCGGCCTATCGCGCGGCGGGGCCTTCGGCGGTGGCGGGTTTCCGCGAGGTGCTGGAGGCGATGATGGATCCCGACCTGCGCCGCTATTACACCACGATGAAGGACGGCAACGCATGACGGCGGGAACCGAGGTTCATCTTCTGATCGTCGATGATGACGAGCGTATCCGGGGGCTTTTGCAGAAGTTCCTGATCAAGAACGGCTTTCTGGTGACGGCCGCTCGCGATGCCGCGCATGCGCGGCGCCTGATGGCGGGGCTGGAGTTCGACCTGATCGTCCTTGACGTGATGATGCCGGGCGAGGACGGGATCAGCCTGACGCGGGAGTTGAGGACCAAGCTTTCAACGCCGGTTCTGCTTCTGACCGCGAAGGGCGAGACATCGGACCGGATCGCGGGGCTCGAGGCCGGGGCAGACGATTATCTGGCCAAGCCCTTCGAGCCGAAAGAGTTGCTCCTGCGCATCAACGCCATCCTGCGCCGCAGCCCGGCGCCGGTGCAGGTCAAACTGCCGAAGGTTCTGAATTTCGGGCCGGTGCGCTATGACGCCGACCGCGGCGAGATGTGGCGCGGCGAGGAGCTGGTGCGCCTGACCGCGACCGAGGCGCAGCTGATGCGCATCCTCGCGGCGCGGCCCGGCGAGGCGGTCAGCCGGACGGAGCTGGTCGATGATCTGGGGCGCGGCGGCGGGCTGGCGCAGGAACGCGCCATCGACGTGCAGATCACCCGGCTGAGGCGCAAGTTCGAGGCGGATCCCAAGATGCCGCGCTATCTGCAGACCGTCAGGGGCGCAGGCTATATGCTGGCGCCTGAATAGCGCTCCTCGTCGCCTCCGGCGCTCGTCGCGCGACGCAGCGAAGAGGGACGGCACGGACCGATGAGCGGCCTGGCCAGGCTGTTCGGAACAGAGTGAGACGATGACGATCTTCCTGACCCACGAGGCGGGCCTCGCCCACGAAACTCCGTCCGGCCATCCAGAACAGGTGGCACGACTCAACGCGATCTATGGCGCGCTGCGGACCAACGAATTTGCCGGTCTCGACCGCCGTGCGGCGCCCCTGGCCGATGAGACCGAAGTGCTGCGCTGTCACGACAGGGCACATCTCGACCGGGTGCGCGCGGCGCGGCCCGCACAGGGCTGGGCGGCGCTCGATGGCGATACGTTCATGGCGCCCGGTTCCTTTGAGGCTGCGCTGCGCGCCATCGGCGGGACCGAGGCCGCCATCGACGCGATTCTTGCGGGCGAGGCGCCGAACGCCTTCCTTGCCATGCGCCCGCCGGGCCATCATGCCGAACGCGACCGGGCGATGGGCTTTTGCCTCTTCTCGACCGTCGCCATCGGGGCGAAATATGCGCTCGACGCGAAAGGCCTTTCCCGGGTCGCGGTTCTGGATTTCGATGTCCATCACGGCAATGGCACGCAGGATTGCCTGTGGGACGAGGGGCGCGCGATGTTTGTCTCCTCCCAGCAGATGCCGCTTTATCCCGGCACGGGTTACGCGAACGAAAGGGGCGCGCACGGCCAGATCGTCAATCTTCCGCTTGTCCCGGGTTCCGGCGGGCGCGAGATGCGCGCCGCCTGGGAGGGCGCGCTGCAAAAAGTCGCCCTGTTCAAACCCGAACTGATCCTAGTCAGCGCCGGTTTCGATGCCCATCGTGACGACCCGCTCGCGAGCCTGAACTGGACCGAGGCGGACTTCGCCTGGCTCACGCACGCGATCTGCGATCTGGCCGACGATTGCTGCGGCGGGCGGGTGGTATCATCGCTGGAGGGCGGCTATGATCTGGCGGCACTCGCGGCATCAGTCGCGAGCCATGTCCGGGTACTGATGGAGCGGGGCCGATGAGCGATATCGCAGCGATGACATTCGAAGCGGCGATGGCAGAGCTGGAACGCGTGGTCCGCGACCTCGAATCCGGCAATGTCGAACTGGAAAAGTCGATCGCACTTTACGAACGCGGCGCGGCGCTGAAGGCCCATTGCGAGGCCAAACTGAAGGCAGCCGAGGAACGGGTCGAGAAGATCACGCTGAATGCTGACGGCATACCGACAGGAACCGTTCCCGCAGAAGGGCTCTGAGTGTTTCCCGAACGGCTGGCACAGGTACAAAGGCTGACCCAGACCGCGCTTGACGATGCGCTGGCCTTTCATGCCGACGTGCCCGTCGTTCAAGCGATGCGCTACGCGCTGCAGGGCGGCAAGAGGTTGCGCGCCTTTCTGGTTCTGGAAAGCGCGCGCCTGCACGGCATCTACGATCCCGATGCTTTGCCCGCTGCGGCGGCGGTCGAGGCGCTGCATGCCTATTCGCTGGTTCATGACGATCTTCCCAGCATGGATGATGACGATCTCAGGCGCGGGCAGCCGACCGTCCATGTGAAATGGAATGAGGCAACGGCGGTCCTTGCGGGTGATGCCCTGCAGACGCTGGCGTTCGAGCTTTGCTGCGACCCGATTCTCGGGGCGCGGCGCATCGAACTCGTCACGGCGCTAGCAAAGGCGGCGGGGGCAGAAGGGATGGTGCTCGGCCAGGCGCTCGACATCGCGGCCGAAACCGCGGGCGCGCCCTTGACGCTTGACGAAATCACGCGGCTTCAGGCCGGCAAGACCGGGGCGCTCATTACCTTCGCGGCGACGGCGGGCGCCATCCTTGCGGGTGCCGACACCGCGCCTCTGGAAAGATACGCCCGCGCTCTGGGCCTCGCCTTTCAGATCGCCGATGACATCCTCGATGTGGTGGGTGACCCAAAAAAGGCCGGAAAAAAGCTGAGGAAGGATGCTGGCGCGGGCAAAGCGACCTTCGTGTCGCTTCTTGGGGTGGACGGGGCTCGAGCCAAAGCCGCCGAGTTGATCGGTCAAGCGGAAGCTGCACTCACACCGTACGGCGCCCGGGCGGAAGCGCTACGCCAGGCCGCCCGTTTTGTCGTGGAGCGGCAAGCCTAGTTCATCGCGCTTTCGTTCTTGAGCGTATCGATCAGCGCCAGTACCGTCGTCGGTTCGATCTCGACGGCCGCGCCTGCGCCCGGGTCCGGCAAATCCAGCACGACTTCATCAAAGGCAAGCGCCATCTTTTCTGCCGACTTCTTCGTCAACGGATCGGAACTGCGCATGAGTGTATCGAGCTGCCCGCGTGCGACCATCAGAAGTCCCCAGCATTCCTGATAGGCGACGAGATCCGTCGTGCCGGACGGGTCGAGCATGGTCGCGGCATCTTCAGCGGTTCTGACGACCGCCGACAAAACGTCTTCATCCGATGGTTTCAGGGTCTGCTTTGCCTTCTGGACGGCGCCGAGCACGCCAAGATAGGCGGCGTTTACCTCTTCCTGTGTGCCTGCAGCTTCGAGTGCGATAAGCAGCGGCTCCAGATCGGGGACACCCGCTTCTTCGAGGCCGTCCTTTATCGAGGGAAAATTATCCCGACGCGGGTGAGTGAAATGGGAACCCTCTGCGCTGATCATTCCCCCCTGAAGGAAAAGCTGCCCAAGAAGAAGGTCCCGCTCGATCCCGAGCAGGCCCGTAATGAGTGCGACTGTACTGTCGTCGGCGGCGGCACGCTGAATCAGCGCGACCGAATCGTAGCTCGGATGATGCGGCGCAGACCCGCCGGAAGCAGTTCCCGCCATACCAAGTATCACGCTGACAACTGTGCAGCATGCCCTTAGCGTGGAAGTACGGGCAGCAAAGAATGAATTCTGGGTGTAGTCCTCATCGCGATCAAACATAGAGACCTCGTCCGAATGATATGGGCTCGAAGATTCAGGCGCGTCGCCTTCTGCTTACCGCTTCCACCATCCAATCAGACCAAGCAAGGCGCCCGACCCCGCTATGGATGCACTTGATTAAGTCAACAATTGGTTGCCCATATGGCGTTAATTCGGACGACCGTACCGCCGCAAACGCGAACCAGGCAGCCTGAACCGGGATTTTCCGCCCCAGACCAAGAGATTGTTCCTTTGCCTCTTTTCGTCTAGATCGGCCAGGGTCGAACCAGAGGTCCTCAGATGTCCGTAGTGCACGATAAGCTTCTTACGCCGACTCTCGATCGTGTGCATACGCCTGCCGATCTGAAGGGTCTTAGCGACCGCGAACTGGCGACTCTGGCAGACGAACTACGTGCCGAGACCATCAGCGCGGTGTCGGTCACCGGCGGCCATCTGGGCGCGGGACTGGGCGTTGTCGAGCTGACGGTCGCGATCCATGCGGTCTTCGACACGCCGCGCGACAAGCTCATCTGGGACGTAGGCCACCAGTGCTATCCGCACAAGATCCTCACCGGGCGGCGTGACCGGATCCGCACGTTGCGCATGAAGGGCGGGCTGTCGGGTTTCACTAAGCGCTCTGAATCGCCCTATGACCCGTTCGGTGCGGCGCATAGCTCGACCTCGATCAGCGCCGCGCTGGGCTTTGCTGCCGCGCGCGACCTCGGCGGCGATCCGGGTGACGCGATCGCCGTGATTGGCGATGGCGCGATGAGCGCGGGCATGGCCTATGAGGCGATGAACAACGCTGGCCATCTGAAGAAGCGGCTTTTCGTCATCCTCAACGACAATGAAATGTCGATCGCGCCCCCGGTCGGCGCCATGTCGGCTTACCTTACCCGACTTTACACCGAAGGCCCGTTCCAGGAGCTGAAAGCCGCCGCCAAGGGCGCGGTCAGCCTGCTGCCTCCCCCCTTCCAGGAGGGCGCGCGACGCGCCAAGGAAATGCTGAAAGGCATGGCTATCGGCGGAACGCTTTTCGAGGAACTCGGGTTCTCCTATGTGGGGCCGCTCGATGGCCACGACATGGACCAGCTCCTCTCCGTCCTGCGCACGGTGAAGGCACGGGCGACCGGGCCGATGCTGATCCATGTGCTGACCAAGAAGGGCAAGGGTTACGCCCCAGCCGAACGGGCCGCCGACAAGGGTCATGCGACCGCGAAGTTCGACGTGGTGACGGGCGAGCAGAAGAAGGCGCCGTCGAACGCGCCTTCCTATACGAAGGTCTTCGCCCAGTCGCTGATCCGCGAGGCGGAACGCGACGACAAGATCGTGGCGATTACGGCGGCCATGCCGGACGGCACCGGCCTGAACCTCTTCGCTGAACGGTTCCCCCGCCGTTGCTTTGATGTGGGCATCGCCGAACAGCATGCCGTGACCTTCGCGGCCGGTCTTGCCGCGGGCGGCATGAAACCCTTCTGTGCGCTCTATTCCACCTTCCTGCAGCGCGGCTATGACCAGGTCGTGCATGACGTGGCGATCCAGCGCCTGCCGGTCCGGTTCCCGATCGACCGGGCCGGCCTCGTTGGCGCCGACGGCGCTACCCATGCAGGCGCCTTCGATGTGGCCTTCCTCGCGAATCTGCCCGGTTTCGTCGTGATGGCGGCGGCCGACGAGGCCGAGCTGGTCCATATGGTGGCCACGGCGGCGGCCATCGACGACCGCCCTTCGGCCTTCCGCTTCCCGCGTGGCGACGGCACCGGCGTCGAGATGCCGGAACGCGGCGAGCCGCTTGAAATCGGCAAGGGCCGGATCGTCGCCGAAGGCGGGCGCGTCGCGATCCTGTCGTTCGGCACACGGCTCGCCGAAGTGCTGAAGGCCCGCGAGAACCTCAGCCAGCGGGGCCTTGCCCCCACCGTCGCCGACGCCCGCTTCGCCAAACCGCTCGACCGCGAGCTGATCCTTCAGCTCGCGCGCCACCACGAGGCGCTGATCACCGTCGAGGAAGGCGCCATCGGTGGCTTCGGCAGCCATGTCGCGCAGCTCTTGGCCGAGGAGGGCATCTTCGACCGGGGCCTCAAGTTCCGCTCGATGGTGCTGCCCGACATCTTCATAGACCAGATGAGCCCCGAAGACATGTACGCGGTCGCGGGCATGAATGCGCCGGAGATCGAGGCGAAGGTGCTGGAAGCGCTCGGCATAACCCAGATCGGCGAACGCCGCGCCTGACGCGGCCGATGCAGCGCTGCAACAGTCGCGGCATCCTGGTCGCGACCGATTGAACCCGCGCCAAATGTGCATAGGTCATCCCCGGGGGGCTTCAACCCAGGGGTGAAACAGAGGGCAAACCAATACGGCCCGGCGTTGATCGTGACCTTCTTCGGCCTTCTGGCCGTCGGTCTGATCCTCGCTATCCTCTTTCGCCGCGTCGTCAGCACGAACATGGTCCATATCGTGCAGCGCGGCCATGCGACGACGCCTTATGGCACCGGGCTGTCGGACGGTAACGTCTATTATGCCTGGCCCAGCTGGATCCCGCGTTTCGGCGTGACGGTCATCCAGCTGCCCGTCTCGAACTTCGACCTGTCGCTGCATGATTACGAGGCCTATGACACCGACCGCGTGCCCTTCGTCGTGCATGTCACCTCGTTCTTCCGCATCGCCGATACCGCCCTTGCGGCGCAGCGCGTGGCCAGCATCGACGAGCTGAAGGAACAGCTGATGCAGATCGTGCAGGGCGCGGTCCGCAAGGTGCTGGCCGGCGACAAGATCGACACGATCATGCTGGAACGGTCGAAGTTCGGCCTCGCCTTTACCAGCGAGGTGGTCGAGCAGCTCAAGCAATGGGGCGTCGAGCCGGTGAAGTCGATGGAATTGATGGATATCCGCGACGGCGAGGGCAGCAAGGTGATCTTCAACATCATGGCCAAGAAGACCTCGCATATCGAGATGGAGAGCCGCCGCGAGGTCGCCGAGAACAAGCGGGCCGCCGAAACCGCCGAGATCGAGGCGCAGCGCGAGATCGACATGCGCAAGCAGGAGGCAGAGCGGGCCGTGGGCGAAAAGACCGCCGAGAAGGACAAGGCGGTGGGCATCGCCAACGAGGTCGCGCGCCAGGAAGTGCTGACCCAGGAAAGGGAAACCCGCGAGCGTCACATGGCGGTCTCGCGCGTCGACGAGGTGCGCCGCGCCGAGATCGAGCGCGACAAGCAGCTCGTCGCCGCCGAGCAGGATCGCCAGACCACAGTCATTATCGCCGAAGGCCAGCTTGCCGCCCAGCAGCGCGAGGCCGAGGGGATCAAGGCAATCGGCGAGGCAAAGGCCGCCGCCGAGCGCGCGATGCAGCTGGCTCCCGTCGAGGCGCAGATCGTGCTCGCCAAGGAGATCGGCGAGAACGCGGGCTATCAGCAATATCTGATGACCATCGAGGGCATCAAAGGGTATGTCGTGGTCGGCGGCGAGCAGGCCAAGGCGCTGCAGGCCGCGGAGGTGAAGGTGATTGCCAACACCGGTCGCGCGGGCGAGGGGATGGGAACGGTGATGGATCTCTTTTCCTCCAAGGGCGGCACCAATCTTGCGGCGGCGGTCGAGGCATTTTCGCAAAGCCCGCTTGGCGGCGCGGTGATGGAAAAGCTGCTTGCAGCCAAAGGTACCGCCGCACCGGAGGCGGCGACCGTCGCTGCCCCGGAACCGTCTGCGCAGCCCGCGGGCGCCTGAGGCACCACAAGCGGGGCCGGGTGGCATGTCGGTCACCCGGCCCTGAATTTTTCCAGACCCGCCCGACCCGCCCCTTGCGCAAGCCCCCGTCTTTTCAGATGTTTGTCGGCAAGGGAGAACCCACATGCCCGACCGCCGCACCCTGATCCTGTCCGGCGCCGCATTCGCGGCTGCCCATCTCGCCGCCCCGGCCCTTGGCCAGGCGCTGGCCGCGCCGAAACTGACGCCGCTCGATGCCGAACATCTGGGCAGTGCCGAGGCGCCTTTGCCGGGCGTAACGATCGCGCCCGACCTTTGGCCGGTGATGGTGCGGGTGAAGCCCGATTTCGCGCCGGGCTCGATCATCGTCCTGTCGTCGAAATACTTCCTCTACTACGTCACCAAGAAGGGCCATGCGATCCGCTACGGGGTCGCGGTCGGCAAGGCGGAGCTGCAGTTCCGGGGCGCGGCGGATGTTGGCGCCAAGACCGAATGGCCAAGCTGGAAGCCGACGCCCGAGATGGTCGAGCGCAATCCCAGGGCCTATGCCAAATATGCCGAGAAGGGCATGCCCGGCGGCCCTGGCAACCCGCTGGGTGCGCGGGCGATCTATCTTTACCAGAACGGCCATGACACCGCCGTGCGCATCCATGGCACGGTCGAGCCGAACTCGATCGGCAAGTCGGTCTCGAACGGCTGCATCCGCATGTTGAACGAACATGTGACCGACCTTTATGCCCGGGTAGAGCTTGGCGCGCCGGTGACGGTCTTCTGATGCAGGACCGCGCTCTCAGGCTGCTGATTTCCCAGCCTCTCTCGCCTGCGGGAGACGAGACTGCGGCCAGTGCCGAGATCGACCGGGCGCTCGCCGTGGGCCGCGCCACCGAGGCGGATATAGCGGTGCTGCCGGAGCTGATGCTGCCGGGCTATGGGGTCGAAGACATGGCGACCCATGCCCAGGCGCTGGACGGACCCTGGATCGCAGACCTGTGTCAGCGGGCGAAACAGGCGGGTTGCGGGCTGATCCTCGGCTATGCCGAACGCGAGGGTACTCAGCTCTTCAACAGCGCAGTGGCAATTTCTGCAGCAGGCAAGGTCATTGGCCATCACCGCAAGGTCCAGCTTTTCGGCGCGCGCGAGGCGCGGCTTTTCGACGAGGGCGACAGCCTGTCAAGCTTCGATCTGGGCGATCTGCATGTCGGGCTTCTGATCTGCTATGACGTCGAATTTGCCCATCATGTCCGGGCGCTGGCGTTGCGCGGTGTTGATCTGGTGATCGCGCCGAGCGCGAATTACGATCCCCTTGTCACCGACCGGCTTTTGCCCGCTCAGGCGATCACCAACGGCGTGATGATCGCTTATGTGAATTTTGCGGGCACCGAGGGCACGCAGTTCTATTGCGGCGAAAGCGCCGTCGTCGATCAGCGCGGCGCCTTTCTGGCGCGGGCGGGCGCGGCGCCGGGGATGTTGATCGTCGATCTGCCGGTGCCGGAACTGCCGACCGCCATCGCCACCCATCTGACCGACCACCGCGACTTCTGATCCATGGCGCTTAGCCTCACCTCGCTGACCCAACTTGAGACGGAAGGGTTCGACACGGTGATCGACGTGCGCGCGACAGCCGAATATGCCGAGGATCACCTGCCCGGCGCGATCAGCCTGCCTGTCCTTGATGATGAGGAACGCGCCCGCGTCGGTACGATCTACAAGCAGGAAAGCCCCTTCCGCGCCCGCAAGGTCGGCGCGGCGCTGGTGGCGCGCAATGCCGCCAGCCATATCGAGGGGCCTTTGGCGGAGAAGCCAGGCGGATGGCGGCCGCTCGTCTATTGCTGGAGGGGCGGGCAGAGGTCCAATTCCTTCGCCTCGATCCTTGCCCAGATCGGCTGGCGGGTCGAGGTGCTGGAGGGCGGCTACAAGGCCTGGCGGGCGCTGGTCCTGTCTGAACTGAATGACCGGCCCTTCGCGGCGCCTTTGTGGGTGCTTGACGGCAATACCGGCACGGCCAAGACCGAGGTGCTGGCCCGGCTGGCGACGCTCGGGGTCCAGACCATCGACATCGAAGCGCTGGCCAACCATCGCGGCTCGCTCTTCGGTCATCGCGAAGGCGGCCAGCCGGGTCAGAAGGCCTTCGACAGCCATCTGGCCATGGCGATTGCCCGGATCGACACGGCAAGGCCTGTGGTGGTCGAGGCGGAAAGTTCCCGGATCGGCGATCTGAACCTGCCGAAGCAACTCTGGAAAGCCATGTGCGCCGCCCCCCGCATCCGCATCGCCGCCCCGCTTGAGGCGCGCGCCGCCTACCTGACCCGCGCCTATGCCGACCTGACGGCGGACCCCGAAAGGCTCGCCCGCGTGGTCGAAAGTCTGCGCCCCGTCCAGCCTGCCGAGCGGATCGCGGACTGGCTGACACTGGCCCGGGCAGGGGATTTTCAGGCCCTCGCGGCGGGCCTGATGCGCGACCATTACGACCGACGGTATGAGAAACACCGCGCGCGGTTCGGCCGCGAAGAGGAACGCGAGATAGCAACCGACCGGCTGGATCCGGACGCCATCGATACGCTAGCGCAGCAGATCGCTGACACCCTTTTGACTGTAGCACGTCCGAACGACATGTGAATTGACGAACAAGCTGCCAGCCCCCAATTCAGGTTGCATTGACCCTGAGGAAGGCGCGAGGCGGCAATGCTCAACCCCCTTTCTCTAGCAATCGTTGCCGGCATCGTGGTCGCGTCACCGGTTGCGGCCTGCGTCGCACGGCGGTTCGTGGGCGAGGCGCAGCCCGAGGGTCAGCCCGCCTTTCCGGTCGTCGTGACGGTCAATTGCAAGGAGGGTGCTGTCAGCGGCCAGGTCGAATCGCAGTTCGGCACCAACCCGATCATCGGCGGGCAGTCGGAAGAGGCGCGCCTCGCGATCGAGATCGATCAGGACGGGTTCAAGATTTCCTTGTCCGCCGAACGCTCGGGCTCGGCTTGGCGCGGCAGATTCGCTGCCGGGCCGCGCAATGGCACGCTCGAACTGTTTCCGATCAGACCACCAGTTACGCAGACCTGATCGCGGAACCGCCGGCGCGCACCGATCTCGACCCTCAGGCATGGTCCGAGGATCTGGGCTTTATCGAGGGCGAGATTCCGCTGCACCACGCGGATGCCTTCCACAGCCTGCCGGAGGATGAGTGGTATGAAGCGACGCACCGCCTGCGCCGGCGGCTACCCGCGCTCAGCGACGCGGATGTGCCGGTTGCGCTGCGCCAGCTTCTGGCGCTTGTCGGAGACGGCCATACATCGCTGCAATTGCCCGCCGATGTCGACCGGCTGCCCATTGGCCTCTTCCGGTTCGAGGACGGGCTGAGGATCATCCGGACAACGGCAGGACAGGAGGATCTTCTGGGCGCGCGCATCCTCGCCATCGGCAGGGTCGCCGCCGATGAGGCAGAGCGCCGGGTCGACGCGCTCGTCCCGCCCGAGAACCGCTGGGCGCCCCTGGTTGCGACCCCCCATTTCATCGTGCGGCGCGACGTGCTTGACTATTTCGACCTGATTGAACCGGAAGGCGAGGCACTTCTTGATCTCGAACTGCCGGACGGCACCCTGCGAAGTGTCTCGGTAGCCTTTGGGCCGAGACCTCAAACGGGCGCATGGCGCCATGCCGGAGGGGCACCGCCGCTCTGGCAACAGGCCCCCGACGAAAGCCTTTTCTGGCGACCACTCGACGACGGCACGCTCTATGTGAACTTCCGCGGCTATGATGGGCTGGGCAAGAAGATTGTCGAACTTATGGCCGAGATCGACCGGGCACAGCCGGTGCGCGTGGTCTTCGACATGCGCGACAATGGCGGCGGTGACTTCAAGCTGTTCCGGCGGATCGTCCTGCCGGAAATCACCGGGCGCGACTGACTCAACCGCAGCGACCGGCTGTTCGTCCTGATCGGGCGCGAGATGTTTTCCGCCGCGATGACCAATGCCGCCGACCTGAGCCTTCAGACCAACGCCACGCTGGTCGGCGAGCCGATCGGCGAGCGGCCCAATTCCTATCAGGAACCGAAGCGCCTGATCCTGACGAACTCGCATCCGCGACACGACGTGTCGGTGGCCTATTACCAGACGCTTTCTGGTCTGGGCGACCCCGATGCCCTTCATCCCGACATGAGTTGCCCGCCGACCTGGGACGCTTTGTCGAAGGGCATCGATGATGAGCTTGAATTTGTGCGGTCAAGCGGCCCGTAAGTCGGCCCCGTGGGGCGCGCTTCAGCGCGCCGCCTGTTCCGGCGCGGATGACGTCCGATGGAGATGTGTAGCTTGTTCTGACCGTCGTCGTGATGTTCGGGACGGGTCAGATTGGAGGCTATGCGGGGGCAACCTGCCGCAGTTTCGCGACCTGTCTCTTCTTCGACGGTATCTCACCTTCCACAGGTCCGCCGATGTGCGGATGCATCTGCAACTCGCCTTCCTTCACCACCTGCCGGAAATTGGCGGTCATCTACACGCGGCTTGCGATGGCTCCTTGGAAAGAACGACTCAGCCGATCCTTCCTCGCGCCCCAAGCGCGACGGACCTGTTCACCTTCACCCGCGTTAGTTCGGGAGCTTGGATCACCGCGCGACGCGACCCTCAAACAGCGCACGGGTGATGCCCGGGCCGGTTTGTCGGTGGCCGCACGAAGATGCACTAAAGCGCCCGAACAAAATCCCTATTGTGGGGGCGATCGGTGGAGAAAACCCTCATCTCACAAGATTTATACAGATACCTTATAGATTTGTTTGAATAATCTGGTGGAGCAGAGGTCTGCCATTTCATGTTCCGCTACGCGCCTAGGAGTTCCATTTAACACCGCATTTCCAATACGATAGGACCCTTCCAAAGTCCGATACATTCCGGCATAATCCGGCTACTTCCCCCAATTATTGGGGGAAGAAATGGGGGAAGGCATGGCTACGCACCTCAATCGCCGACCGGAAAAGGCCCTGACCGCGCAGGAGGTCAGGAACGCGACTACCCCGGGCAAGTATTTCGATGGCCACGGCCTCTTCCTGCGCGTTGATCCGAATGGCTCGCGGTTCTGGGTGCAGCGCATCACCATTCGGGGCAAGCGCAGTGAAATCGGGCTGGGGTCGCCGTCCTTGGTCTCTCTGGCCGAGGCCCGCGCGGCGGCACTGGAAAACCGCAAACTCGCGCGCGCCGGTGGCGATCCGTTGCAGGCAAGACGCGAGGCGCTAGCTGTCCTCACGTTTGAGGAAGCTGCCCGCAAGGTGCATGAGCTTCATAAGCCGACCTGGCGCAATGCCAAACATGCACGGGATTTCCTTACTTCTCTGGAAACCTACGCTTTCCCAAGACTTGGCCGCTTGAAGGCAACGGATGTGAATACGGCGGACGTTCTGGCCGTGCTCATGCCGATCTGGACCGAAAAGCCGGAGACCGCTCGCCGGGTGCGCCAGCGCATCGGGACCGTGATGAAATGGACCGTCGCCCAAGGTTGGCGTCAGGACAATCCGGCCGAAAACATCACTCAGGCCCTGCCCAAGACCGCCAAGCGTCAGTCACATCGAAAGGCGTTGCCCTACGCTGAGGTCGCGGGCTGTATCGACGCCGTGAAAGCTTCTGGGGCGGGGCGGGCGACAAAGCTGGCGCTGGAATTCCTTGTCCTTTGTGCCGCGCGTTCGGGCGAGGTTCGGGAAGCGCACTGGCGAGAAATCGACTTGAAGGCCAAGGTTTGGGAAATCCCTGCCCAGCGGATGAAGGCGAAGCGGGCGCATCGGGTGCCCCTGTCGGCGCGCGCCGTTTCCATTCTTGAAGAAGCCAAGGCGCTGGGTGACGGTTCCGGGCTGGTGTTCCCGGGCACAAAGAAGGGCCGCCCGCTGTCTGACATGACGCTATCGAAGCTGGTGAAGGAACTTGGGTTCGATGCTGACGTACATGGCTTCAGGACAAGTTTCAGGACATGGGCGCAGGAACGCACGAACTTCCCGCGTGAGGTGGCCGAGGCCGCGTTGGCGCACATGTCCGGGGATGAGGTCGAGCGGGCCTATGCGCGCAGCGATCTGTTCGATAAGCGGCGGAAGATGATGGAAGCTTGGTCGGGACACTTGGCCGGACCTGTCGGCAATGTTGCCTTCATGCAACATTTCCAAAAATGAGAACTTTATAGGAACTCTTCGGCTTTCAGTGACCAGAACTACCCCGCATATTGTGGCCTGAGGAAGTGTGCCCGCCGGAAGAGGTAGTCTCTGACGGACATTCTATCCCAAAGTCAGACGTTGGAAGCTTTCGCGCGGCGCGAGGGTGATGGCTGTCTTGCTGTTCTCATTTGAGGTCAGCAAGGCGGCCTTTTTGTTTTGGAAAGGAGGAGCGCGATGCGCATCCTGAGAAGGAAAGAAGTCGAAGCCTGGACGGGGCTTTCCCGTTCGACGCTTTACCAGATGATGTCGGAAGGTCTCTTCCCTCGGCAAGTGAAGATCGGCAAGCGCGCCGTCGGATGGCCTGAGAGCAAAATCGCGGAATGGCTCGCAAGTCGCGACGCCACCTGAAATGAGAAACCGCCGCACGGGCAAGCGCACGACGGCTCAATTCTCATTCGCTGACGAGATGAGTTTAGACCTTCGACCCCGCTTGCTCAAGGCTGCAAGAGGCATGTGCACATGAAAGTAATTCGACGCTGGGGCAAAGCCCGGTTCACCGTCCACGAAAGCGATGGCTCAACGCGAACGATTGTCGTGCAGGGGCGCGACCGCTGGGCGCTGGAATGCCTGATCGCGGCAGGGCAGACAGGCTGCACGCCGATTGATCACCCCGGCCCAAGATGGTCCGCGTACACATTCGACCTGCGCCACGAACACGGGCTGGACATTGAGACGCTGACCGAGGAACACGACGGGCCATTTCCTGGCCACCATGCAAGATATGTCCTTCAAGTGCATGTATCGTTTGAAGGGGAGGTGGCGGCATGAAACCGGTTGCCTTCCCTGCGCGCCCAGCGCCCCGCCCAGCGCCCGTCCTGCGCCTGATGCGCCGACATGGCTTGCCCGAACCTTCGGCCCGTCTGATGGCATTTCTGGCCTATGGCGAGTCCGCCCATGACTAGGGCGGGCCGAAGCCACAAGGGCAAGCGAAGCGCTGAAGGGCAGTATGCGCCGCTGCCCTACGCCATGCTCAAATCCGAAGCGTGGCGGTCCCTGTCCGGGGCCGCCGTCAAACTCTTTCTCGAACTGCACACCCGCTATAACGGCGGCAATAACGGCAAGGTGCGCCTGTCCCTGAATGAGGCGACCGAGGCGCTGGGCCTTGGCAAGGCGACGATCCATCGCGCCTATCACGAATTGCAGGGCAAGGGCTTCATCGTCCTTCAGACTGCTGGCAACTGGTATGGCCGACAGGCGCACGAATGGCAGCTGACAACGAAGGCCCTGGAAACGGGCAAGGGCAGTGTCGCGCCGACAAATGACTGGCGGTCATGGTCGCATAAAACAGAACGCGGTTCCAATACGGACCCGTCGCGCCCCGGCATGGGTCCGCCACAGAACCGAAGGCCCTTCACAGGGTCCGCCACAGAACCCGTCAACGCGGTTTTGGCGCGCGGCCTCGGTTCTGGAATGGAACACTAATAGTTACCACTGATAGGAGGGACGGTGCATGCAATGGTGCCTGCTATGTCCGGAGTATCCGGCGTTGGTCCTGGGCCAAGAAGTCAGCTCTGCACGGCTCAGCAAAAACAACTGGTTGACCCGTCTGTCGCCCCCCGAAAATAGGGGGCAGAGCCATGCCTGCACCTGATCCTGAAGGTGTCTGGATAGAAGGCAACCGGTTTGGTGCGCTTTACGTATCCTATGCCAGTCCGCTCTGGGGGCACGGCTCGCGCGACAGAAAAAAGCGGGCGATTGCGATGTTGATACGGGCGTCACGGGGCGATTGGATATGCAGGTGGTGCCGCAACGACTTGCCGTGCTTCAAACGGGTTGACTCGCGCTTCTGCAGCGAGGGTTGCCGGAAGCGAGCTGCCCGCTGGCGGAAAGGGTCACGATGACTGGTGCCGATCTGAAAAGGGCTAGGAAGGCGGCTAAGTTATCGCAAGCCGCCCTGGCCCAACGCGCGGGTATTGGTCGACATGCGGTGAGCTATTGGGAAATCCGTTCTGACTTGCCGAGAAATGGCTGGGCGATTTGTCGTATGCTGGCCGTCTTGGGCCTTTCCGAGCTGCCGTATTTTGCGGAACCGGTAGCGCGCGCGAATCGAGTCTTAGATGACAAAGGCGACCAATACGCACACGCGCGACATGGGGTCTTAGACTTGCCGGATTTCCAGCCCATACAGCTGCGCTGCGGAGCTATTCGGAAAGCAGGAAAGCCATGCCGTCACAAGGTCCAGCCGGGCAAGAAGCGATGCAAGTTTCACGGTGGCTGCAGCACGGGGCCGAAATCAGCCGAGGGCAGGGCGCGGATTGCCGAGGCGCAGCGAAAGCGCTGGGCAAAGTGGCTTGCGGACAGGGCGTCAGACGTTTGTTAGCGGCGCTTAGCCGTAACCCTAGGAATACCCTAAGGTACTTCGAGCTTCACGGCCCTTTGGGCAGTGCCGGTTCGCTGGAACTGTTCACGAGCATTTCCGCGTTGGCCTGCGGGAGGCTTGGTTGAGCGCGAAGGAAATGCGATAAGCCGCTGTCTGCGGTGCCTGCGGCCTGTCAATGCGAAGGGCAACCTGCAAGCCTTTCAGCAACCTCAGTTGCAGGTCGTAATATTGCCGATGGTCGTGCATTCTACGGTTGGCTTTGGCGCGGTCGCAGCCATGATTAACGCGGATCGCGCCCGCGCGTCAGCCCGAGCATTTATCTTTTCTTGCTGAATGCACTGGGCCATCTCGGGCGTGCCGTCAGAAAAGCCGTAACTACTGCATATTGGCCTGAAATATGCCGCCTGAGTTTCTGGTGAGGCCGAGTTGAACCAAGCCGGGCTTCCGGGCCTGCCGACCGATCCGTCAGGGTTAACGCAACCGGCACAGAATATCGAGAGTGCCGCCGCCAGAATTCGATTGATCAACATCTGCTTGCCCACGATTTACTGCTGGGTTGGAGCATATGCCTGACAGAATACGGATGACAACCCGAGTTGTGAGACCGCTTCCCTCTTGAAGTCTGCCATCAGCCATAACTGCGAGACTCGCTCAGCGATGGCGTACTCGATTGCAGAGAGCCCGTGCGCCATCTAGGTCGTTTCAGGAGATGAGAGGCTAGAAGCCGAGAGAAGCCGCCGCGATCCGGCAAATTCCGGCGCAATCCTAAGGCTATTGGGGGAATTTTCGAGGGAAACGCCTCATGAGAAATTCAAATTTCACAATATAAACAATGACTTATTGTGATTTATTGGTGGAGCAGAGGGGGATCGAACCCCTGACCTTATCATTGCGAACGATACGCTCTCCCAACTGAGCTACTGCCCCGTCCGTGACGGGCTATTTGGCCGAGGGGCAAGGCAATGTCAAGGCTCCGGTCAGATGCGGGCGTAAGTCGGCGACGCGTCTGGTCATGCCGGAACATGCGCCCGCACAAAAGCGAGAATGTCGGCCGCGGGGCGGGCGCCGGCGAGGCGGGCAACCTCGCGTCCGCCTTTCCACAGGATTAGGAGGGGGATGCCCCGGATTGCCAGCCGCTGCGACACGCCCGGGTGATCCTCGGTGTTGATCTTGGCGAAGCGGACCGAGGGTCCGGTCGCGGCGGCGGCCTTTGCGAACTCCGGCGCCATCATCCGGCAGGGGCCGCACCAGGGCGCCCAATAGTCGACGATAATCGGCAGGTCATCACCCCGGACCGCCTTGTCATGGGTCGTCGCGTCAAGCTCGGCGACCTTCGGGCCAGCCAGTGCCGATCCGCAGATCGCGCATTTCGGTCCGCGCGACAGGCGGTCGGCGGGCAGGCGGTTCATCTGGCCGCAGGCGGTGCAGGTCAGTTTGAGCGAAGGGGCGGGCGCGTCGGCCATGACATCCTCATATTCTGTTTAAGGAATATGTTGGGGCCGGTCGCGTGTTTTGCAAGATCAGAGCAAATCTTCTTCTTCCGCCGTCACGTCGATGCCTAGGGCGTCCAGCCCCGCTTCGAGGTTCTCGGCCAGATGCGGCATGCCCATCAGGTAATCCTCGGTGGGCGTCGTGGCCTCGGCCATCGCGGTGGCGACCGCCTCGTCGAACTCCTCGGGCTCGAAGGCGCCGCGGCCAACCCAGGCGACGGCAGTAAGTTGCGCCTTCTCGTCCTCGTTCAGCCCGGCGATGAAGTCGCGCAGCTCGGCTTCGGCGGGCGCGCCCTCGCGCGCGAGAAAGACGACCTGAATGACCGTGGCGGGGGTTATCTCCAGCATGATCGCGCCCTTTCGTTCCTGTGGGCTCAGGAAATCATGCCACAGGAAGGCCCGCCTTGTCAGAGATCAAATCAGGACGAGGTGGCAAAAAGCCAGAAGGCGCCGCCGTAGGCTATGGCACCGGCCAGCGTGGCGATGACGACGGACCGGGATATTGCATAAACGAGAAGCACTGCGCCGACGCCTGCGCCGAGCGTCAGCGGCGCGGGCCCGGAGAGGTCTTTCACAAGCGGCAGGGCGGAGGCGACGAACAGCGTGCCGATGGCTGCGGGGCCGGTCGCTGCAAGGAAACGCGTCACCGGGCTGCCGGGCGGCAATTCATGCAGGTTGGCGCGGGTCGGGAAGTAGCGGAAGGCCCAGTTGCAGGCGCCGACGATGACGGCGAGGGAAAGGATCTCAAGGCGCACCGCCGTCTCCCCTGCGGTTCAGGACACCTGCCACGGCGCCCGCGATCATACCCGCGAGAAGCCCTGCCGTGCCGGACCAAGCGAGCGTCACGGCAATGGTCGCCACTGCTGCGATTCCGATTACCGGAAGCTGGGCACGAGACAGCACCGACAGGAGGAGGGCGAGGAAAAGCGCGGGCAGCATGAAGCCGAGGCCTGTCTCGACGGCGGGCCAGGCCGCGAGCGCGCCGCTGCCCGCATAGGCGCCCATTGCCGTGCCAGAGGCCCAGGCCAAGTAGGCGCCAAGGCCGAGGCCGAACATGAAAGGTTCCGAAAAACGCCGTCCGCGCGCGAGCGCGCCAAGCGCGGTGCCGAAAACCTCGTCCGTCAGGCCCCAGGCCCAGGCCCAGGCATGGCGCCGCGAAGCGCCGGGGCCTGCACGGCGCATCAGCGTCGGGCCGTAGAGCAGATGCCGCAGGCCCATGGCGATGAGCGTGAAGGCAGAAACGAGGAACGGCGCGCCGCTGCCGATCAGCGCCAGCGCCACGAATTGCGCGCCGCCGGAATAGAGAATGAGCGACAGGGCTACCGCCTCGGCCAGCGTCAGGCCGATGCCGCGCGCGGCAACGCCGAAGGCAAAGGCGATCGGCACATAGCCAAGGACGATGGGCAGCGAGGCCCAAAGACCTTCCAGGAAGGTTCCGGCCTGCGGGTCGAGCCTGCCGGTAGGTCCGGTTATGTCTGGTGATGTCATCGCGCCTCGTCCGCGTCGTTTCGCGTGACGCTAGGGGGCGCAGGGGGGAAGGTCAACGGACCGCCCGCCCCGTTTGGGGCGGGCAGCTCAACCTCCGTTTACTCCGCCGCTTCGGCGTAGCTTTCGACCGGCGGGCAGATGCAGATCAGGTTGCGGTCGCCATAGACATTGTCGACCCGGCCGACGGGCGGCCAGTACTTGTCGACCCGGAAGGCGCCCGGCGGGAAGCAGCCCTGTTCGCGCGAATAGGGTCGGTCCCAGTCGCCGATCAGCGCGTTCACCGTATGGGGCGCGTGCTTCAGCGGGTTGTTTTCCCGGTCGATCTCGCCCTTTTCCACCGCGTCGATCTCGGCGCGGATCGCGAGCATCGCGGTGACGAACCGGTCAAGCTCTGCCTTCGTCTCCGATTCCGTCGGCTCGACCATCAGCGTGCCCGCGACCGGCCAGCTCATCGTCGGCGCGTGGAAGCCGTTGTCGATCAGGCGCTTGGCGATATCGTCAACGGTGATGCCGCAGCTGTCGGCAAAGGCGCGGGTGTCGAGGATGCACTCATGCGCGACCCGGCCCGACTGGCCCTTGAAGAGGATCGGATAGGCACCCTCAAGCCGCTTGGCGATGTAGTTGGCATTCAGGATCGCCACTTTCGTCGCCTGCGTCAGGCCCTGGCCGCCCATCATCAGGATATAGGCCCAGCTGATCGGCAGGATCGAGGCCGAGCCCCAAGGCGCGGCCGAGACCGGCCCTTCATGTCCGCCCGTCACCGGATGGCCCGGCAGATGCGGGGCGAGATGCGCCTTCACGCCGATCGGCCCCATGCCCGGGCCGCCACCGCCATGCGGGATACAGAAGGTCTTGTGGAGGTTCAGGTGGCTCACGTCGCCGCCAAGATCGCCCGGCCGGACGAGGCCGACCATCGCATTCATGTTGGCGCCGTCGATATAGACCTGTCCGCCATGGTCATGTGTGATCTTGCAGACCTCGCGCACAGTTTCCTCGAAGACGCCATGGGTCGAGGGGTAGGTGATCATGCAGGCCGCCAGATCGCCGCCCGCCGCTTCGGCCTTGGCGCGGAAATCCTCGACGTCGATATCGCCGTTTTCGCGCGCCTTCACCACCACGACCTTCATGCCCGCCATCTGCGCCGAAGCGGGGTTGGTGCCATGCGCCGAAGTGGGAATGAGGCAGACCTTGCGGTGCGCCTCGCCCCGCGCCTTGTGATAGGCCTGGATGGTCAGAAGCCCCGCATATTCGCCCTGCGCGCCGGAGTTGGGCTGCAGGCTCATCGCATCATAGCCGGTGATGGTGCAGAGTTTCGCGGACAGATCCTTGAAAAGTTCCGCATAGCCCTCGGCCTGATCGGCGGGCGCGAACGGGTGAAGGTTCGAGAACTCCGGCCAGGTGATCGGCATCATCTCGGCCGCCGCATTCAGCTTCATCGTGCAGGAGCCCAGCGGGATCATCGCCCGGTCTAGCGCCAGGTCGCGGTCGGCGAGGCGGCGCATGTAGCGCATCATCTCGGTCTCGGCCCGGTTCATGTGGAAGACCGGATGTGTCAGATACTCGCTCTCGCGCAGAAGCGCGTCGGGAATGCGGTAACCCGGCGTGACCCGGTCATCCTTCTTCTCGATCCCGAATGCGCGCCACAGCCGCTCGACCGTCTCGGTGCGTGTGGTCTCATCAAGCGAGATGCCGACTTTCGTGGTGCCGACCTTGCGAAGGTTGATCCGTTCCTTGCGGGCAGCTTTCAGGATGATGCCCTGCATGGCGCCAACTTCGACGGTGAACGTGTCGAAGAAATGCTTGGGGGCGATCTTGTAGCCCGCCTCCTCAAGCCCCTTCACCACGCGCACCGCCTTGCGGTGGATGCGCTGGCCGATCGCCTGCAGCCCCTCGGGCCCGTGATAGACCGCGTAGAACGAGGCCATATTGGCCAGCAGCGCCTGTGCGGTGCAGACGTTAGAAGTCGCTTTCTCGCGGCGGATATGCTGTTCGCGGGTCTGCAGCGACAGCCGGTAAGCCTTGCCGCCCTGCGCGTCGATCGAGACGCCGACGATCCGGCCCGGCAGGTCGCGCTTGTGCTTGTCCTTGCAGGCCATGTAGGCCGCCGACGGCCCGCCATAGCCCATGGGCACGCCGAAACGCTGGGTCGACCCCACGGCGATGTCAGCACCCATCGCGCCCGGCTCTTTCAGGATGGTGAGCGCCATGATGTCGGCGATCATGATGCCGATGGCGCCCTGCTCATGCAGGCTCGCGATCTGCTTGGTGAAATCCATCAGATGGCCGTGCGTGCCCGGATACTGGAAGATCGCGCCGAACACTTTGGACGCGTCCAGATCGTTCGGATCGCCCACCATGATCTCGATGCCCAGGGGTTCGGCTCGGACGCGCATCACCTCGATATTCTGCGGGTGGCATTCCTGGTCGATGAAGAAGAGGTTCGATTTCGACTTGGCGACGCGGTGCGCCATGGTCATCGCCTCGGCCGCGGCCGTCGCCTCGTCGAGAAGCGAGGCATTGGCGATCTCAAGCCCGGTCAGGTCGCAGACCATGGTCTGATAGTTCAGGAGCGCTTCCAGACGGCCCTGGCTGATTTCCGGCTGATAGGGCGTGTAGGCCGTGTACCAGGCGGGGTTTTCCAGGATGTTCCTCTGGATCGCCGGGGGGCAGACCGTGCCGTAGAAGCCCTGGCCGATCATCGAGGTGAAGACCTTGTTCTTCTTGGCCACCTGCCGCATGAACCACAGAAGCTCACGCTCTGACTTGGCCTTGCCGAAGTCCAGTGGCTTTTCCTGACGCAGCGACTTCGGGATGGTCTGGTCGATCAGCTCGTCCAGATCCTTCACGCCCAGGACCTTGAACATCTCGTCCATTTCGGCAGGTGAGGGGCCGATGTGGCGGCGGTTGGCGAAGTCGTAAGGCAGGTAATCGGTGGGTTTGTAGGTCATGGTCAGCTCCAAAGGGAAAGACGTCCGGGGCAGGCAGGGCCAACAACCGGCCCCGGACGCGTGATCGGGCGGCGCGATCGCGCCCGTCAGCCGATCAGGTCTTTGTAGGCGTCTTCGTCCATGTACTGGTCGAGCACCGACAGATCGTCGATCTTCATCTTGAAGAACCAGGCGGCACCCAGCGGGTCCTCGTTTACGAGGCCGGGGTTGTCGACGAGTTTGTCGTTGACCGCGACAATCTCGCCATCGAGCGGCGCGAGGATGTCGGACGCGGCCTTGACGCTTTCGATCACCGCGCAATCGTCGCCCTTGGCGACCATCGTCTCGACCTCGGGCAATTCGACGAAGACGACGTCACCCAGCTGTTCGGCGGCATGTTCGGTGATGCCAACGACGACGACATCGCCATCGACGCGCAGCCATTCGTGGTCTTCGGTGTATTTCATGGTCATGGGTAGCTCCTGTTGGATCAGCGTTTGTAGGATGTCGGATGGAAGGGCATCGGCGCAAGCGTCGCGGGCAGGCGCTTGCCGCGCACATCCGCATAGACCGTGTCGCCATCCTTCAGTGTGGCGGGCAGATAGGCCATCGCCATCGGACCTTCGATCGAGGGGCCGAAACCGCCCGAGGTGATGGTGCCGATCGGCTCGCCACCTTCGGTGCCGGCATAGACGACGGTACCTTCGCGCATCGGCGCCCGGCCTTCGGGGCGCAGACCGACGCGACGGCGCGCGGGGCCTTCGGCCAGTTCGCGCAGGATGCGCGCCTCACCGGGGAAGCCGCCTTCGCGGGCGCCACCGGCCTTGCGGGCCTTCTGGATCGCCCAAGTCAGATTGCCCTCCACCGGGCTCGTCGTTTGGTCGATGTCATGGCCATAGAGGCACATGCCCGCCTCCAGCCGGAGCGAATCGCGCGCGCCAAGACCGATGGGCGCGACGCCCGGCCGGGCGAGCAGCGCGCGGGCGAAGGCCACGGCCTGTGCTTCGGGCACCGAAATCTCGTAACCGTCCTCGCCGGTGTAGCCCGAGCGTGAAATCCAGAGGTCGACGCCCGCCCAGGGCAGGATCGCCACATCCATGAACTTCATCGCAGCCACTCCGGGCACCAGCCCCTCCAGCGCCGCCTCGGCCTTCGGCCCCTGCAGCGCCACCAGCGCGCGGTCGGTGATCGCAATCACCTCGCAGACGTCGGACAGATGCGCCCTCATATGGGCGATGTCCTGATCCTTGCAGGCGGCGTTTACCACGACGAACAGGTGATCGCCCCGGTTGGCGAACATCAGATCGTCAAGGATCCCGCCTTCGTCATTGGTGAACAGGCCATAGCGCTGGCGCCCCTCGGCCAGGCCCGCCACATCGACCGGCACCAGCCGCTCGAACGCCAGCGCCGCATCCTCGTAGCGGCCCGACTTCGGCTTCAGGATCACCTGCCCCATGTGACTGACGTCGAACAGACCGGCGTCGGAACGCGTGTGAAGATGCTCCTTCAGGACCCCCATCGGATATTGCACGGGCATTTCATAGCCCGCAAAAGGCACGATCTTCGCGCCCAGTTCCACATGCAGATCGTAAAAGACCGTACGCTTCAGGTCGGCCATTGCCGCCCTCCCCTTGTCACGCCGGTCACTAGAGCTCCGGCACCGTTTCCGGACAGGCTTGTCCCGTCCGCTCCGATGCCCCCTCTGTCCTTTCGCCTGAGATCGTTATCCCTTCGGCGGGCCATATGGCCACTCTCCAGAGTTCCGCTGCCAGGACGGTCCTTTGCGCCTGAGAGTTTACCGGGGCGGTTGCTCCTTCGGCACCGGCACAGGCGTGAACGCCTGACCGGATTCTCCCGATCCTGACGCGGCTTCGTTAGCCGACAAAGGGGGCGATTGGCAAGAGGTATGCGACTGTATGCGACACTTCAGTTGCCCGACACGACGCGGGGCTTGCCTGACGGCTCGGACCGGGCGATCACTCCTGCATGGATCAAGACCGCCTTCCGGCCTTCTTCGGCTATGGTTCGCTCGTGAACCGCGCGACGCACGATCATGTGCCGGGCGAGCCCGCCCGGCTCGAGGGCTGGCGCCGGGTCTGGCGGCAGACGCGGTTGCGCCCATACGCTTTCCTGTCCGACGAACCTGCCGCGGATTGGGCGATTGACGGCCTGATTGCAGGCGTCGGCGCGGGCGATTGGGCGGCGCTCGACCTGCGCGAAGCCGCCTACCGCCGCCATACCCTGCCCGACGATAGCCTGATGCCAACACCCGGCTGGGTGGAACGGGTCGAGATTTATGCGGTCGATCCGGCGCATGCGGACCATGAAGCCGCGCATCCGGTCCTTCTGTCCTATCTGGATGCGGTGGTTCAGGGGTTTGACCGCGAATTCGGGCCCGAAGGTGTGGCGCGGTTCTTCGCCACCACGGTCGGCTGGACGTCCCTGATCGACGATCGCGCGCAGCCGCTCTACCCGCGCCACCAGCGCCTCGCACTGCGTGAGCGCAAGCTGGTGGACGATCATGCCGACGCCATGGGCCTGAAGCGTTGCCGCCTGTAACCTTCGCTCAGACCAACGCCGCCGCGGACTGGACCCACCATGCCGGCTCCATGACAGCAATACGCGCGCGGGCGGCATCGGCCTGCGCCTTACTGTCGAACAGTCCGAAGCAGGTTGCGCCCGATCCCGACATTCGCGCCAGACGACAGCCCGAAGCCGAGGACAGCGCCGCGAGAACCTCGCCGATCACAGGCGCGATCCGGAGGGCGGGTGCTGCAAGGTCATTGCGCTGCGTGGCGAGAAAGACGGCAAGCGACGCAAGATCACGGAACGCGGGCAAGGGGTCCGGCATCGGCGCCCCGTCGCGGCGGTCGAGAGTGCGGAAGACCGCCGGCGTCGGGACATCGACGCGGGGATTGACGAGAACCATCCAGAAGCGCGGCAGGCACGCAACCGGGTCCAGTCGCTCGCCCACCCCCCGCATGCGCTGGGGGCGCGGGTCGAGGCAGACGGGCACGTCGGCTCCGAGCGCCACGGTCGCAGACATCTCCGGCAGCGGCTGGCCTGTCAACCGAGCGAGGGCACGGAGTGTCGCCGCCGCGTCCGACGAGCCGCCACCGATGCCCGAGGCAAGCGGCAGATGTTTTTCGAGGACCAGCCGCGCGCCCCGGACCCCGATCATCCGCGCGGCCTTCATCACCAGATTGTCCGGCCCCGCGGTCAGTCCGGCCGCCATCGGCCCGGTAATCTCAAGCGTGAGATCATCTGCCAGCTCGGCGCGGACAAGGTCGCCGACGTCCGCGAACACGACCAGACTGTCCAGCAGGTGATAGCCGTCCGCCCGCCGTCCGGTGACATGAAGCGTCAGGTTGATCTTGGCGGGTGCGAAGCTCTCAATTGCCATTCTTGGTGACGGCAAGCGGCTCCGATCCTTCTTCCTTCAGGACCAGATCCAGCCCGACCTCCAGCTTGCGGCGGATGCGGTTCGCTTCTTCCTCGGTATCGGGCTTGAAGGACAGCGCGCGCTTCCACTGAAACTCCGCCTCGCGCTTGCGCCCCACGGCCCAGTAGACATCGCCCAGATGGTCGTTCACCACTGGATCGACCGGCATGAGCTGGATCGCCCGCTCCATCTCGGCCTCCGCTTCCGGGTAGCGGCCGAGCCGGTAGAAGGCCCAGCCCAGACTGTCGCTGATCGCGCCGTCGTCAGGCCGCGCCTTCGCGGCCTTCTCGATCATCGCAAGCGCCTCGTCGAACTTCACCTTCTTTTCCAGGAGCGAATAGCCGAGATAGTTGAGAACCGAGGGTTGATCGGGGCTGAGGTCGAGCGCCTTGCGGAAATCCGCCTCAGCGGCCTCCCACTGATCCAACCGCTCCTTGCAGATGCCGCGGGCGTAATAGAGGCCCCAGAAATCCTTCGCCTCGCCCTCGACCAGCGCCAAGGCCCTGTCATAGGCCTCGGCCCCTTCGCTGAATCGTTCATTGCGGCGCAGCACATCGCCGAGCGAGGCCCAGATCGCGATCCGGTCCGGCGCGGCGCGCGACAGTTGCTGCAAGACCTCGATGGCAGCATCCGTCTTGCCTTCGGCCAGAAGCGCCTCCGACCGGCCGAGTTCAGCCGCCAGATGATCGGGGCTTGCGGGGTCTATCGCTTGATAGACCTCGATCGCCAACTCGTGCTGTTCCTGCCGTTCGAGCATGTCGGCGGCAACCAGCGCCGCCTCGCTCAGGTCAGGGCGCAGGTACAGCGCGGTACGGGCAAAAAGCAGGACGTCGATCTCGGACGATACGTCCCCTGGCCGCAGATCGTTCGCGAGTGCGGAGGCGACGGCGAAATAGACCTCGGCAATCCCGTCCATCGGCGAGCGGATCAGGTCGAACGGCACCGATTTGCCAGCGGCCAGATCGGCGCGCAGCGGCGCGATCACCGGGTCCGTCGTTTCTGCTCCGAAAATCTTGTCGATCAGTTCCAGCGCATCCTTGTTGCGCTCAAGTTGGCTCAACACCTGCGCATGCGCGACAAGCGAGCGGCGGGTGGCGTTGATCGGCCCGGACTCGGCGCCCGACAGGATCTTGTCCGCCCCTTCGAAATCGCCGACGGACGCCAGCGCCAGCGCCTTGTTGTACAGTGCAAGCGATTTGATCTGCGGCTGTTTCACCAGCCCGTCGAAGGCGGCCAGCGCATCCGACATCTGGCCATTGCCGAGGACCGACCAGGCGCGCAGGAACCCGTCGACCAACGGACCGGAGCTTTTGCCCGCATCAAGTGCCGCGATCACGCCCGGATAGTCGCCCGCGCGTACTTTGGTCGCCAGGATCGCCATATCGGCAATCGGGCTTTTGACGCCTGCGCTATCAAGCGCCTCGGCCATGGGTCGCCCCTTCTCGAAGGCCCCGATCCCCAGCTGTGCGAGAAGCGCGTTCTCCTGCAGCTCTGCGTTGGTCGGGTCGCTTACGAGTGCCTGGGTGAAATAGGCCGCCGCCGCCCTGTAATCAGCGTGGATGCTCGCCACCCTCCCGGCGAGGTAGGCGCCAGCTCCCCCGTCGGCCACAGCGGCGGTGCCACCGGCGGCAAGCAGGGCAATCAGCGAAACGGAACGCAAGAGACGCAAGGCTCACTCCCTCATTCAGGCCGAGGAAGCCTAGTCTGCCGCCTCGCCCAAGGCAATGCGGGTATCCCGCACCTTTTCGCGATCCAGAGAGCCGATAGGGTTGGGCGCGCGGGAAACCGCGCGCCGGTGATCCGTCACATGTTGGGATAGTTCGGCCCGTCGCCGCCCTGCGGGGTGGTCCAGACGATATTCTGGCTCGGGTCCTTGATGTCGCAGGTCTTGCAATGGACGCAGTTCTGGAAGTTGATCTGGAAGCGCGGGCCATTGTCACCTTCCAGCACTTCATAGACCCCTGCCGGGCAATAGCGTTGCGCCGGTTCGTCATACTCAGGCAGGTTGACCGATACCGGAACCGACGGATCCTTCAGCCTCAGATGGCAGGGCTGGCTTTCGGAATGGTTGGTCGCGGCGAAGGCGACGTTGGTCAGCCGGTCAAACGACAGCGTGCCATCTGGTTTGGGATAATCGATCCTCGGGAAATCCTTGGCCTTGCCGGTGGCCTTGGCGTCGGACTTGCCATGGCGGAGCGTGCCGAAGAAGGACATGCCGGTGATGATGTTGTTCATCCACATGTCCATGCCGCCAAGGACCAGCGACGGGATCATGCCCCAGCGCGACCACATAGGCTTGACGTTGCGGACCCGCTTCAGGTCCTTGCCGATCGCGCCACCCCGGACTTCGGTCTCGTAATCGCTTAATTCGTCGCTTTGTCGCCCGGCCGCGATCGCTTCATGCGCGGCCTCTGCCGCCGCCTTGCCGGACAGCATCGCATTGTGGTTGCCCTTGATGCGCGGCACGTTCACAAGGCCCGCGCTGCAGCCCAGAAGGGCAACACCCGGCGCAACCATCTTGGGGATCGACTGCCAGCCGCCCTCGCTGATCGCCCGCGCGCCGTAGGCCACGCGCTTGCCGCCCTTCAAGAGTTCCGCAACCATCGGATGGTGCTTGAAGCGCTGGAATTCCATGTAGGGATACAGGTGCGGGTTTTCGTAGTTCAGATGGACAACGAAGCCCACATAGACCTGGTTGTTTTCAAGGTGATAGATGAAGGATCCGCCGCCTGCATTCTTGCCAAGCGGCCAGCCCATCGTATGGGTGACGGTGCCTTCCTTGTGCTTGGCCGGGTCGATCTCCCAGATTTCCTTCATGCCAAGGCCAAATTTCTGCGGGCAATGGTCTTTCGACAGGTCGTATTTGGCGATAACTTCCTTGGCGAGAGACCCGCGCACGCCTTCCGACAGGAAGACATATTTGCCATGCAGCTCCAGCCCCGGCTCGTAGCTCGGGCCGGGCGTGCCGTCTGGGTTCTTGCCGAACTCGCCCGCGACGACGCCCTTCACTTCGCCGTTCGCGCCATAGACCAGCTCGGACGCCGCCATGCCGGGGAATATCTCGACGCCCAACCCCTCGGCCACCGTCGCCAGCCAGCGGCAGACATTGGCCATCGAGACGATGTATTTGCCGTGGTTCGACATCAGGGGCGGCATCGGCCAGTTCGGAATGCGCATCTGGCCCGCGGGCCCGAGGATGTAGAAATTGTCTTCGTGTACCTCGGTCTTGATCGGCGCGCCCATCGTGCGCCAGTCGGGCAGAAGCGCATCGAGGCCCGAGACATCAAGGACCGCACCCGACAGAATATGCGCGCCGACTTCGGAGCCTTTTTCAAGCAGAACGACGGACCGGTCGGGATCGAGCTGCTTCAGCCGGATCGCCGCCGACAGGCCCGCCGGGCCGCCCCCGACGATCACGACGTCATATTCCATCGCTTCGCGCACGATCTCTGTCATGGGTATGTCCTCACGCGGTCCCGGCCAAAGGCCGACTGTTTGTCACCAGCCCCTGTAGCTCAGCCATAGGGCTCTGGCAATTCCTGCGCGCGCAACTTTCTTGCGGTGACGTGACGGATTCGCGACAAAATATGCCGCAAGGAGGCGGCAGGTTTGCGCAGCCGCCGATGCCCGGCCGCGACTATTGACTTTCGGTTCCCAACACGGGTTAACAACCTACTGAACGGCAAGATTGATCCTAACCGACGGACGATATGGAAAAGATCCCGATGACGCGGGCCGGGTATGGCGCGCTTGACGACGAACTGAAGGTCCTGAAATCGGTGGAGAGGCCCGCCGTGATCCGCGCCATCGCCGAGGCGCGCGAACATGGCGACCTGTCGGAGAACGCCGAATATCACGCCGCGCGCGAGCGTCAGAGTTTTGTCGAGGGCCGGATCAAGGAACTTGAGGCGCTTCTGTCGCTGGCCGAGGTCATCGACCCGTCGAAGCTTTCGGGATCGATCAAGTTTGGCGCGACCGTGACCGTCGTCGATGAGGACAGCGACGAGGAAAAGACCTATCAGATCGTGGGCGAGGCCGAGGCCGATATTGAACGCGGCCTTCTGAATATCCGCTCACCGCTCGCCCGGTCGCTGATCGGCAAGGATGTGGGCGATACGGCGGAAGTCCGCACGCCCGGCGGCGAAAAAAGCTACGAAATCCTGAGCATCCGGTATATCTGATCGCTCAAGGAGGCGTTGATGTCCGATCAGTCCAATGATCGCACCGGCCCGCAGGGGCTGGACCTCGGGCGTTTGCAGCCGCCGCCGGCGGAGCGCCGGATCGCGCCCGCCGACCTGATCGCGGGGGCAGTCACGCTGGTGTGGCTCGCGCTTGTGGGGCTGTTCTTCCTCTTTTCCGGCGGTACGGATGCGGCGGGACGCTTCAGCACGCTGATGGTGCTTCTGGCCATCGTCCTGCCCGTCGCGCTGATCTGGATGGCCGCCGCGACGGCGCGCGCGACCAGCACGCTCAGGACCGAGACGCAGCGCCTACAGGCGACGCTCGACATCCTGCGCACCACGCTCGTCCAGCAATCGATGGCGCCGCGCCCCTCGGTCGAGAAGCGGCTGGAGGAGATCGCGCAGGCGGCACGGATGGCCGAGACCGCGCTCGCCACTTTCACCTCGCGGCGCGACGCCGAGGCGACCGAGCCCTCCGCCGACCGCAAGGCGGCGCTGGTTCCCGCGCGTCCCGCCCGACCTGACGAGGAACAGCCCGCGCTCGCGCTCGGCACGCCCGGCGAGGAAAATCCCGCGCCGGTGTCGGTGCAGGATTTCGTCCGCGCGCTGAACTTCCCCGAAAGCCAGGACGACCGCGAGGGGATCCGGGCCTTGCGCCGCGCGCTAGAGGACCGCAACCTCGCCAAACTGATCCGCGCCGCGCAGGATATCCTGACGCTTCTCGGCCAGGACGGGATCTATATGGACGATATCAAGGCCGACCGCGCCAAGCCCGACCTGTGGCGACGCTTCGCGCAGGGGGAACGCGGCAAGACCATCGCCGCGCTGGGCGGGGTGCGCGACCGCTCAAGCCTCGCGCTCACCGCCGGGCGGATGCGGCAGGACACGGTCTTCCGCGACACGGCCCACCACTTCCTAAGGCAGTTCGACAAGACGATCGCGGATTTCGAGAAGAATGCCTCGGATCAGGAGCTGATCGCGCTGTCCGACACCCGCACCGCGCGGGCCTTCATGCTGCTCGGTCGGGTCACGGGCACCTTCGACTGAGGCAGTCTAGTCGAGGTAACGGGCGGCGGTGGCCAGTTCCTCTTGCGTGTTCACATTCATGAACGGATCGGGTTCGGTCGCAGGAAAGGTCGCGCGCGCAGCGCCGACTTGGTCTGCCCACTGCCCCAGCCGCCGTTCCGCGCGGGCAAGCGCCGCTTCAAGCGGCGCGCGCAGCGCCACGGGCCACAGGCCGGCCGTCGGATGGGCGCGGTCTGCGCTTTCAGCAATGGCGGGGCCGCCGTCGCCCGCTAGCATCAGTCGCGCAACCAGATCGCCGGGAATGAAGGGTGTATCGACCGCCATGGTCGCCAGATGCGTCGCGCCTGTGGCCCCCGCCCAGTCGAGGCCCGCCAGCAGCCCCGCCATCGGCCCCGCGCCGCCGCCGTCCTTATCGGGCAGGACCGGCAGGTCAAATGCGCCGAACCTCGCGGGATCGCCATTGGCCGAGAGCGCGAGCATTTCGACCTGAGGCTCAAACCTTTCGATCGCGCTTGACAGAAGTGAACCGGCGCCGAAGGGCAGAAGCGCCTTGTCGGCGCCGCCCATCCGCTGTCCGGCGCCGCCAGCGAGAATGAGGCCGAAGATGCGCATGTGAACCGACCCTTTACGCTTATGGGGCCGCGTTTCTTATTGGGTTGCGACCAGTTGTTCGACCAGAAGCGGTTTGTTGTCGTCGGGACTGTCGTCTGTGTATTTCTGCGTCTGAACACCCGGTATTTCGGCGAAGCTTTTCATGATCTTGCCCGGGAAATAACTGCGCCGCACAGCGTCGAAGCCCGGCAGGTCGCGCAGGATCGCGCTGATCGACGTGCCGCACAGGGCCTTGCCGACCGCGCCGTTGGCTTCCGCGCGCTGGAGCGCCAACTCGGCGACCTCGGGGCTGACCAGAACCGTCTGCTTGACCACATAGTAGGTTTCGCGCGCGTGGTAATCGATGTAATACTGTTCCATCCGCGGCGTGATGCCGTAGTGCAGGTCATTGCGCTCGGGCGCGGCCGGATTGGTCCAGGTGCCTGCGGGGTCGAAGATCACCCGCTGGCTGCCATTGATCAGAAGGCCGGAATGCGCCCCTTCGCCGCCAAGCGTGCGTACCACGGTGATCAGCGAGATCGACGGCGGCTCGGACGAGACATAGCGTGCCCGCGCGACCGCCTCGTCGGGTGCCCAGACGGGTTCCGCGCAGTTGGCAAGGAACAGCGGCAGAATCAGAACAAGAAGTAGTCGGCGCATCGGATCATACCAAACCAGCTAGATGTCAGGCGTTTACCAGCGCCATAAAAATCAGGATGCCGATAATAACGATCACCGCCCATTTGGTGAAGGTCACGAACCCTGCAAAGGTCTGTTCCTGCGCCTTGATGTTCATGCTGCCGGGCTTGTGCTCTGCCATGATCCTTGTCCCTTCGGTTGGTCGCGGTGGATTTAGCCTATTCCGTCCGCCCTGTCACGGGGCCTGTCACGGGGCCTGTCACGGGGCCTGTGATGGGGCCTGTGACGAGTCGGTCGCGCGGGCTCACGCCCCTTTGGTTTTCTTGGCCTTTCCGGTCTTCTTCTTCGGCCCGAGTTCGGCGGCGAGGCGGAAGCCGATGCGGCGCGGTTCCTCGATCTCGGGCGCCCGCGTCATCGCGCGCAGCATCACGTTCAGCTGGGTCACATGCTGGATCAGCTGGGTGCGGTTGCCCTCTTCGTCGCGGCCATAGAAGGTGACGATATCGGGGGCGAAATAGCCGATTCCCTCGATCCGCATCACGCCCGTTTCGCTGCCCGCGAACCCCATGGCCACCTCATGGGCATCGTCCAGCCGCTCCTCGAAATTCTTGATGTACAGGATCAGCCGCTCATAGGCCCATTGGGCGGGGCTCTTGTCCTCGACCGGCTCGGCGGCGATTCCGGCGGGCAGGGGCAGCATCTCGGCCGTCGGCGGCAGGTCGTCGCACGCAGGTGCCACGCGGGCGCGGGGCAGGGCGGCCGCCTCCATCGCCTCGGCCGAAGTCATGATCGTGTCGGCCATGTCACGGGGCCTCAGATCGCGGGGTTCCTTGCGGCCTGCCATCGGTCGACGCCTCCCTCATCGCGCACTTTTATCACCCGCCCTGCCTTCCACAGATGATTGAGATGCGCAACCGCCTCGACCAGCGCCAGCCCATATTCGCCCTCGCCGATCTCGCGCTTGTAAAGCGGCGCGAAACATTCGATCGCCGTGCGCGGTCGGTCGATATGGGCAAGAAGCCGCGCAAGCGCGCCTTCGTGGTTGTCGATCATCTGGTTCAGGCGGAAAGGCAGGCCGCGGAACGGCAGCTTGTGGCCGGGCAGCACCAGCTGGCGGTCGGTCGCATGGGTCTGGAAGGCGCGGCAGCTGTCCAGCCAGTCGGCGACCGGATCGGCCAGCGGTTCAGTCGCATAGACGCCGAGGTTGGGCGAGATGCCGGGCAGAAGCTGGTCGCCGCCGATCACGATCTCGCCATCCACCGACCAGAAGGTCGCCTGTTCCGGCGCATGGCCGTTGCCGATCCTGACCCGCCAGTCGCGCCTGCCCATCGAGATGTGGCCGCCTTCCGCGATCCTCGTGAAGCCCAAGGGCATGGGCTCCACCACATCGGCGAAATTGAAAGGCCGCTCGCCCGCCCGGCGGTCAAGAAGCGCCTCGTCCATCCCCGCCGCCCGCCAGAAGGCGATCGATTCGGGCAGGGGCAGAGCCTGTTCGTCAAGCGTCAGCATACGGGCGAAAAGCCAGGCGGTGCGGGTTGTGACCAGCTCGGCACCACGTGCCTGAAACCAGCCGGCAAGGCCGATATGGTCGGGGTGATGATGCGTCACCACCACCCGGCGGACCGGGCGCCCGCCCAAGGGTCCGGCGAAGATGTCTTCCCAGATCGCCTTGGTCTTGCGGCTCTTTAGTCCGGTGTCGATCAGCGTCCAGCCGTCGCCATCCTCAAGCGCGTAGACATTCACATGGTCAAGCGCCATCGGCAGCGGCAGGCGCAGCCACAGGATGCCCGGCGCCACTTCGATGCCCTCACCGGGCGCGGGCGCCTCCGCGAATGGCTGGCTCAGGCCCGACGCTGGCGCGGGCTGGTCCATCACGCTTCCAGATCGTCGGGCGACAGGGCGTAAAGCCCATCCGCCCCCGCGCGCGCCTCGGCCAGAGCCGAGGCGTGATCGGGCAAAAGGCGCGTCATGTAGACGGCGGCAAGCCGCGCGCGTGCCGAAGAGGGGCCCGCGACCCGCGCCGCCTTCAGATGGAAATGCGCGCCAAGCACCCGGCCGAAGGCGCGGGCATAGGGAACAGCCCCCGCGAACCGGTCCTGCATCTGTTGGCCAAGGAGCGTCTCGGTCGCCTCGCGCAGGTTTTGGGCAGCTGACCAGACCTCTTTCGACAGCGCAGGCAGCGCAGCCCGCGACGCCTCGGCGCCCGCGTCGATCTCGTCGAGCAGGCGGAAGGCCGCCTCGCCCTGATCCATCATCTTGCGGCCGACGAGGTCCATCGCCTGGATGCCGTTCGTGCCTTCATATATCGGCGTGATCCGCACATCGCGCAGATATTGCGCCGCGCCGGTTTCCTCGATGAACCCCATGCCGCCGTGGATCTGCACGCCCATGTCGGCGACGCGGCAGCCCACATCGGTGCCGAACCCTTTAGCGATCGGGGTCAGAAGCGCCCCCCGCGCCGCCCAATCGGCAGCAGCGGTGGCCTTGGCCATGTCGAGCGCGCCCGCGCAGGCCAACGCGATGGCACGTGCTGCGAAAATCTCGGCCTTCATCGTCGCCAACATCCGCCGCACGTCGGCATGATCGATGATCGGCCCCATCTGCTGGCGCTCTCGCGCATAGGCCAGCGCCTTCTGATAAGCGGCCTCGGCCATGCCCACGCCCTGCACGCCCACGGCAAGGCGGGCGTTGTTCATCATGGTGAACATCGCGGCCATGCCCTTGTGCGGCTCGCCGACCATCCAGCCCGTCGCGCCTTCATAGGCCATCACGCAGGTGGGCGAGCCATGAATGCCAAGCTTGTGTTCAAGGCTCACGACCTTCAGGTTGTTCGGCTGTCCGGGCCTGCCGTTCGCGTCCGGCAGATATTTCGGCACGAGGAAGAGCGAAATGCCCTTGGTGCCGCTCGCGCCGTCGGGCAGGCGGGCGAGAACCGCGTGGCTCACATTCTCGAATGCGTCACTGTCGCCCCAGGTGATGAAGATCTTCTGGCCGGTGATCGCATAGGTGCCGTCGCCCAATGGCTCCGCCTTCGTGCGCAGCGCGCCGACGTCCGACCCTGCCTGCGGCTCGGTCAGGTTCATCGTCCCCGACCATTCACCCGAGATGAGCTTCGGCAGGTAAAGCGCCTTCAGATCGTCACTCGCATGCGCCTCAAGCGCCTCGATCTGGCCCTGGGTCAGAAGCGGATTGAGCTGCAGGGCGAGGCAGGCGCCCGACATCATGTCCTGCACCGCCATGTTCAGAAGTTGCGGCAGGCCCATGCCGCCATGCTCCGGCCCGGCGGAGAGGCCGATCCAGCCACCCGCCCCCCATTGACCCAGCGCCTCGGCAAAACCGGGCGAGGAACGCACGATGCCGTTTTCCAGCCGTGCGGGCGTCAGATCGCCGTTGCGGTTCAGGGGCGCGATCACCTCGTCGCACATCCGCGCCGCCTCGGTCAGGATCGCCTGCGCGGTTTCGGGGGTCGCATCCGCGAACCTTTCGGTGGCGCCGATTTCCGCGAGAGGGACGATATGGTCGAGGATGAAGGTGACCTCGTTCACCGCGGATCTGTAGGACATCTGTTCCCCTCGCCTTGGCAACCGGCGGCATAGCGCGTAAATCAGGGCGCAGCATCACCAAATGGCGCCCGTTTCACCCATCATTGCCGCTGGGTCAGGCGCCCGCAACCCGCAACGCAGCGTCACGGATCCTCTTGACCGAGCTTCTTCCCCCAACTGCCGAAGGCCTCGGCCACGCCGCCCGCCATCTGGCGGAGGGGCGCCTCGTCGCTTTCCCGACCGAGACGGTCTATGGCCTTGGCGGCGATGCGCGCGACGACCGGGCGGTGGCCTCGATATTCGCGGCCAAGGGGCGGCCCGCCTTCAATCCGCTTATCGTCCATGTGCCCGACATGGCCGCCGCCGCGCGTCTCGCGGTCTTTTCCGATCCGGCGCTGCGGCTGGCTGCGGCTTTCTGGCCCGGCGCCCTGACGCTCGTCCTGCCGATGCGGGACGACAGCGGTCTCTCGCCCCTCGTTTCCGCGGGCCTTCCGAGCGTCGCGATCCGCATGCCCGCCCATCCGGTGGCGGTGGCACTGTTACATTCGTTCGGCGGCCCGGTGGCGGCGCCCTCGGCCAATCCTTCCGGTCGCATCAGCCCGACACGGGCCGAGCATGTACTGGACGGCTTAGCGGGGCGCATCGCGGCGGTACTTGACGGCGGCGCCTGCCCGGTTGGGGTGGAGTCCACCATCATCGGCCTTGAACCGCGCCCCACGCTCCTTCGCCCCGGCGGCATCCCGGTCGAGGCGATCGAGGAGTGTCTCGGCGTGCGGCTTGCGGCGCCCGATCCCGCACCCCTGCGCCCCAACGCCCCCGGCCAACTGTCGAGCCACTATGCGCCCAGCGCCGCGGTCATGCTGGAGGTGACCGCTCCGCGGCCGGACGATGTCTGGATCGGCTTCGGATCACGGACCGGGACCGAAGGCCTCAACCTCTCGCCCTCCGGCGATCTGGTCGAGGCGGCCGCGAACCTCTTTCACTACCTGCGCGAGGCGGACCGCTGCGCCGGATCTGGGGGACGGATCGCCGTTGCGCCCATCCCTGAGAAGGGCCTCGGCCGCGCGATCAACGATCGCCTCCGCCGCGCCGCTGCCCCGCGTTGAAGCCAAATGTCCCGGGCCGCACATCGGACCTTGCGGCCCTCTTCGCTGGGGGGGTGACTGTGCCGGAACGGAGCGAAGTGGGCTGGCAGGCCCGATGAGCGGCCCGTCCTTCGCCCTTCACGCATTGCCCGCCGTCGAAGAGAGCGAAAGAGGATCGACGCCGATCGACCTGAGCGCGGATGTCCATTTTCGCGCATCCGGCAGGCCGAAGATCAACTCCTCTTCGGCGTCGCAGGTCAGCCAGCCATTGTCGCGTATCTCGCCTTCAAGCTGGCCCGGCCCCCAGCCTGCATAGCCAAGCGCCAGCATCGACCTTTCCGGCCCATCGCCTTCGGCGAGCGCCTGAAGGATATCGAGCGTCGCGGTCATGCCGAATCTTCCGTCCACGCGCAGCGTCGAGCCCTCACCCTCGTAATCGCCCGAATGCAGCACGAAGCCGCGCGCATGTTCGACCGGTCCGCCAAAATGAACGCGGATGTCGCGCGACCTGTCGCTGCGCGGAATGCCGAGCTGGTTGAGAAGCGCATCGAAGCGCAGGTCCCGCGCCGGCTTGTTCACGATCAGACCCATCGCCGCCTCGTGCGTGTGGACGCAGAGGAAGACCACGCTATGTTCAAAGCGCGGATCGCCCATGCCCGGCATCGCGATCAAGAGTTTGCCTGTGAGGTCCATGCCTGCTCTCCTCGGCCCGATGATCGCGCTCTCCCGGCACGAATGCAAGCCGGGCGTCCGGGCCGATGACATGGCCTTGACGTGGAAGTGATTTCCCTTGGGCATGGTTCTGCCTATCTAGGGCATATGGAAATTCGGAAGATGCATTCTGTCGTTCTCTTCATCGCCGCCGCCCTTTCCGGCGGCCCTTCGGCTGCGCAGAACCTGCCGGACGATCTGATCCGCGCCGAGATCCTGCCCGGCTGGCAGACCGAGGACGGCACCCGTATGGCGGCGCTACACCTGACCTTCGCGCCGGGCTGGAAGACCTATTGGCGCAGCCCCGGCGAGGCGGGCATTCCGCCGGAATTCGACTGGTCTGCTTCGCAGAATGTCGGATCGGTGCGCCTGCACTGGCCAAGACCGCAGGTCTACGAAATCTCCGGCTACCGGACGCTCGTGTACCCTGATGAGCTCGTCCTTCCGGTCGAGATCATCGCAGCGGCGCCCGGCCAGCCGGTCACACTTTCTGCAAGCGTCAATCTCGGCGTATGCGACGAGATCTGCGTACCGGTGAGCTTCTCGGTCAGCGCCGACCTGTCCGGCACCTCTGCGCCCGACCCGGCGATCCGCGCAGCACTTGCGCAGATGCCGGAGGATGCAGCGCGGCGGGGCCTTGCGGCGGCGCGCTGTACGGCCGAGCCGATCCGCGACGGGATGCGGCTGACAGCCGACATTCCCTTCCCGGCTCCGGCGCAGGACAGCTTTGCGGTGGTGGAGCTTGACGATCGCGCCGTCTGGGTCGCGCCGGTCGAGACCAGGGTGGGCGGGCAGGGGATGGTTCAGGTCTCAGACCTTGTGCCCGCGAATGCGAAGCCCTTCGCGCTCAGCCGGTCTGCGGTGCGGCTGACCGTATTCAGCGGCGGGGATGTCGTGGAGTTCGACGGCTGCAAGGGCTGAGGCCCTACCAAACCTCCTCGTGCACTTCGCTTCTCGTCGGTCGCCCCGCGAGGAGTGCACGCAGTGCGTCGACGAGCCGCCGCCGCGCTATTTCCGCCGCTTGTGCTCGTCTAGACGCGGCATGATCTCGACGAAATTGCAGGGCCGGTGGCGGTAGTCGAGCTGCCACTTCAATATTTCGTCCCAGGCGTCCCGACAGGCGCCGGGACTGCCCGGCAAGGCAAAAAGATAGGTCCCGCCCGCCACACCGCCGGTCGCGCGGCTTTGCACCGCCGATGTGCCGATCTTCTGCATCGAGACCATGGTGAAGACCGTGCCGAAGGCCTCAATCTCTTTCTCATAGACATCGCGATGCGCCTCGACCGTGACGTCGCGGCCGGTGAGCCCAGTTCCGCCGGTCGAGATCACCACGTCGACGCCCGGATCGGCCACCCATTCGCGAAGCTTCGCGGTAATCTCGGCCCGCTCGTCAGGCAGGATCGCGCGATGGGCCAGCAGATGACCGGCAGCGGCCAGCCGCTCGACCAAAGTGTCGCCCGACCGGTCTTCCGCCAGCCCGCGCGTGTCGGATACCGTGAGGACCGCGATCCTGACCGGAATGAAATCCCTGGTTTCGTCAATGCGACTCATGCCTTGTCCCTGAGCCTCGCCTTCACTTCCAAGAGGTCCGCCCAGGCCTCGCGCTTCGCGGCCGGATTGCGGAGCAGATAGGCCGGGTGGGTCATCGGCAGGGTCGGCCGCCCGAAGGCCTCGGTCCATTTGCCCCGCAGTCGCAGGATACCGCGCGTGCCGAGCGCCGCCACACAGGGCGTGTTGCCCATCAGGACGATCAGGTCGGGGTCGGCCAGTTCCACATGCCGCGTCAGGAACGGCAGCATCATCCCGATCTCCTGCGGCTCGGGGTCGCGGTTGCCCGGCGGGCGCCAGGGCAGCACGTTTGTGATGTAAAGGCTCGCCTCGGCATCCGGTCCGGTGCGCGACAGGCCGATCGCCGCAAACATCCGGTCCAGAAGCTGGCCGGCGCGACCCACGAACGGGCGGCCCTCCAGATCCTCGTCGCGGCCCGGCGCCTCGCCGATCACCATAACCCGCGCAGCCGGATTGCCGTCGGCAAAGACGAAATTCCGCGCCCCCTTCTTCAAATCACAGTGGTTGTAGGCCGCCTGCGCCGCCGCCAGCGCCGCAAGGTCCGTGCTTGCATCCGCCGCCCGTCTGGCCGCCGCAACCGTATCGACCTCTTCCGCCGCTGTTGCCGGTAACTCCGTGGTCGGTGCGGCCGAGGAGGGGGGAACATCTCGCACCACCTTCGGCGCCTCAACCGCCAGCGCATAGCGGTTCACTGGCGCCTCGCCGATAGCCTCGTCAACACCAAGCTCCATCTGCCATTCCAGAAGGGCGCGGGCGGCGTGGAAATCCATCTCTGCGGCGTGGCTTTGCATGGCGCCACCCTATGCGCGCGTCGCACTGCGGTAAAGCCGATCCCGGTTGCCCTACGCGCGACCTTTTGCCATAAGCGCCCCACACGAGACGGGAGCCTCCGATGACATTCCGCGCGCGTCACCTTCTGGGCATCGAACATCTGGCCCCGGAGGAGATTCGCACCGTCCTCGACTTGTCCGAGAAATATGTCGACCTGAACCGGCGTACGGTGAAGCAGGCCGATGCGCTGGCCGGGCTGACCCAGATCAACATGTTCTTCGAGAACTCGACCCGCACCCAGGCCTCGTTCGAGCTTGCGGGCAAGCGGCTGGGTGCGGACGTGATGAATATGTCGGTGGCGCATTCGTCGGTGAAGAAGGGCGAGACGCTCATTGACACGGCGATGACGCTGAACGCGATGCACCCGGACCTTCTGGTCGTGCGCCATCCGTCCTCGGGCGCGGTGAACCTGTTGGCGTCGAAGGTGAATTGCGCCGTCCTGAACGCGGGCGACGGGCGGCATGAACACCCCACACAGGCGCTTTTGGACGCGCTGACCATCCGCCGCGCCAAGGGCCGCATCCAGCGGCTGACGGTCGCGATCTGCGGCGACATCGCCCACAGCCGCGTCGCACGGTCGAACCTGATCCTGCTGGGCAAAATGGAAAACCGCGTGCGCCTGATCGCGCCGCCGACCCTTATGCCCTCGGGCGTTCAGGACTTCGGCTGCGAGCTTTACGATGACATGCGCGAAGGGCTGAAGGACGCCGACGTGGTGATGATGCTGCGGCTTCAGAAGGAGCGGATGGACGGCGGTTTCATCCCGTCGGAGCGGGAATATTACCACCGCTATGGGCTGGATGCCGAGAAACTGGCGTTCGCGAAGGAAGATGCCATCGTAATGCACCCCGGCCCGATGAACCGCGGGGTGGAGATCGACGGCGAGATCGCCGACGACATCAACCGGTCGGTCATTCAGGAGCAGGTGGAGATGGGTGTCGCCGTCCGCATGGCCTGCATGGACCTGCTGGCGCGGAACCTGCGCGCCGAACGGGGCGCGAAGGCAGTGGGGGTGATGGTGTGAGCGACGTTGATTGGGGGCCCTGGCTACAGCCTGACGAGCGCATCGTTTGGCAAGGCAGAAAAGAGAACCGTTCGACCGCGCTCGGTGCGCTGGGCGTGCTGGCGCTCTTCGTCGCCCTTCCCTACTTCAACGATGGGTCTGAGCGTGTGCAACTCGCCGTCAAAGCCGCGCCGTGGATTGTCGTCTTCATTATCGCAAGCCTTCTCTATATGGCTTTTCATCAAGCTTACTACGCCATTACTCAGCACCGCGCGTTGCTGCTTTCCACTGCGCCATGGCGGAAGCCAAGACTTGAAAGCATCCGTCTTGCGGAAGCGGAAGCCGTGAAGCACCCAAGGACGCCGCTGATTTTCTTGCATCGCCAAACGCGGAAGCCGGTTGTTCAGATGTGGCTTGGCCAGACGGAAGCCGACCATGTCTTGTCAATCATCAAGAGCGGCAGCCCATGACCCTCCACCTCCAGAACGCCCGCCTGATCGACCCCGAGAGCCTGACGGAGACCGAAGGTTCCCTGACCGTCGAGAACGGCCAGATCACCGCCTTGAACGGTCCCGGCCTCAAGGGCGCGCAGGTCATCGACTGTGGCGGTAAATGCCTCGCCCCTGGCATCGTCGACATCGGGGTCAAGGTCGGCGAACCGGGCGAGCGGCACAAGGAGAGCTTCCGCTCTGCTGCGCTGGCCGCCGCTGCCGGGGGCGTTACGACCATCATCACCCGTCCCGACACAAATCCGGCAATCGACACACCCGAGGCGCTTGAATTCGTCAACCGCCGCGCGGCGGAGGCCTCGCCGGTGCGCATCCGCCAAATGGCTGCCCTTACCAAGGGGCGGCAGGGGCGCGAGATGACCGAGATCGGGTTTCTGCTCGACGCCGGTGCCGTGTCCTTTACCGACTGCGACCATGTGGTCAGCGACACCAAGGTCCTCAGCCGCGCCATGACCTATGCGAAATCGCTGGGCGCTCTCATCATCGGCCATCCGCAAGACCCGGGCCTGTCGGCCGGGTCGGCGGCGACCAGCGGAAAATTTGCGAGCCTGCGCGGCCTGCCCGGCGTCTCGCCCATGGCCGAGCGCATGGGGCTTGACCGCGACCTGTCGCTGATCGAGATGACGGGCGCGCGCTATCACTTCGACCAGATCACCGTGGCCCGTGCCCTGCCGCCGCTGGAGCGGGCCAAGAAGAACGGGCTTGATGTGACGGCGGGGACCTCGATCCATCATCTGACGCTGAACGAGTTTGATGTGGGCGATTATCGGACCTTCTTCAAGGTCAAGCCGCCCTTGCGGTCCGAGGATGACCGGCTGGCCATTGTCGAGGCGGTGGCCTCGGGGCTGATCGACATCATCTCCTCGATGCACACGCCGCAGGATGAAGAGAGTAAGCGCCTGCCCTATGAGGAGGCCGCAAGCGGTGCCGTGGCGCTCGAAACCTTCCTGCCCGCCGCGCTGCGGCTCTATCACGCCGGGCAGCTGACCCTGCCGCAGCTGTTCCGCGCCATGGCGCTTAATCCGGCGAAGCGCCTTGGCCTGCCGCAGGGGCGGCTTTCGGTCGGCGCGCCCGCCGATCTGGTGCTGTTCGATCCCGACGCGCCCTTCGTTCTCGACCGCTTCACGCTGAGGTCAAAATCGAAGAACACACCCTTTGACGGGGCACGGATGGAAGGTAAGGTTCTTGCCACTTTCGTGGGCGGCAAGCAGGTCTTCGGGACGGGAGCGTAACATGCCTTTGGTCACCTCGGGCGCAGGTCTTCTGATCCTTGCAGCGGCGCTCGGCTATCTGCTGGGCTCGATCCCCTTCGGGGTTCTGGTGACGAAGGCGCTGGGCCTTGGCGACCTCAGGAAGATCGGTTCGGGCAACATCGGCGCGACCAATGTGCTGAGGACCGGGAACAAGGCGGCGGCACTTGCGACACTTCTTCTCGACGGTGGCAAGGGCGCGGCGGCGGTGTTGATTGCGCGGGCGCTCGCGGCGGAGGATGCGGCGCAGGTCGCGGGCGGGGCGTCCTTCCTTGGCCATCTCTTCCCTGTGTGGCTGGGGTTCCGGGGCGGCAAGGGGGTGGCCACCTTCCTCGGCACGCTTCTGGCGCTTGCCTGGCCGGTGGGCCTGGCCGCTTGCGCGACCTGGCTTGCGACGGCGATCCTCAGCCGTATCTCCTCGCTTTCGGCCCTCGTCGCGGCAGCGCTCGCTGCGGTCTGGGCCGGGTTCCTTGGCCATTCCGAGATGATCTGGCTGACGGTCGCGCTCGCGACGCTCGTCTTCTGGAAACACCTGCCGAACATCGAACGGATCAAGGCCGGGACCGAACCGCGGATCGGCAGCAAGTGACCGACCCGTTCCGGGAGGCGCTCGGTCGCATTCCGGACGGCTACAGCGAGGGGCTCTACGAAGGGCGCCGCTGGCGGGTGGAGAAGACACGTCATTCCGGCGGCCGGAGCCTGAAGTTTTATGCGCGGGAGCTGGGCGGCTCAGATTTCGTTAGCCTCAACCTCTATCACCTTGCCGGGGGCGATCTGCTGAAACCGTGCGAAATGCCGGAGGCGAAGGTGCGGGCCTTCATCCTAGGCTTTAAGCCCGACCGGATCGCGCCGTAGACGGCGCGACGGGCATCCTCAAAGCGCCGCAGCCGAATAGATCTGTGTCAGATCGCTCTGCCAGTCGCCACGGTAAAGGTCGAGCCAGCGGTCCGCCTGCACCTTGCCGGTCCTGAGGCTTTCCATCAGCGGCGCCAGATGCACCTCCTCGCCCAACCCGCGCGCCGCTAGACCCGCATGCGACAGGCCCACCGCCGCGCGCGCCAGATCGTGGAGCTTCACGCCGCCTGCCTCGCCCTGAAGTGCCGAGACGGAAGCCGCCACACGCAATTCCTCGCGCGTTTCCGCGTCCAGCCCCTTCACAAGGTCCCAGGCAGCATCAAGCGCGGTCTGGTCATACATCAGCCCGACCCAGAAGGCGGGCAGCGCTACGATATGGGCGGCATCGCCCACATCCGCGCCGCGCATCTCGATGAATTTCTTGACCCGCGCCTCGGGGAAAACGGTGGTCATATGATCGGCCCAGTCTGAAAGCGTGGGCTTTTCGCCGGGCAGGGCGGGCAGTTCGCCCTTGAGGAAATCGCGGAAGGACTGGCCGCGCGCATCCACATAATGCCCGTCGCGATAGACGAAATACATCGGCACATCGAGCACCCAGTCGACATAGCGCTGATATCCCATTCCTTCGTCGAAGGCGAAAGGCAGCATGCCGGTACGCGAATCATCGAGGCTGCGCCAGATGCGCGAGCGCCAGCTGCGGTGGCCGTTCTCTATGCCTTCGAAGAAGGGGGACGAGGCGAAAAGCGCGGTCGCGACCGGCTGCAGCGCCAGAGCCACGCGCAGCTTCTTCACCATGTCGGCCTCGGACGAAAAGTCGAGGTTCACCTGTACTGTGCAGGTCCGGTACATCATCTGGGTGCCATGTGTGCCGACTCGGCCCATGTAATCGGTCATCAGCCGGTAGCGACCCTTCGGCATCATCGGCATGTCTTCATGCCGCCAGACAGGCGCCGCACCGACGCCGAAATGCGCGATGCCCAGCGGTCCGGCAACCGTTTTCACTTCCGCCAGATGCGCCTCAAGCTCTGCCCGCACGTCATGGACCGAACCCAGCGGCGCGCCGGAAAGTTCGAACTGCCCGCCGGGTTCCAGGCTTACGTTGGCGCCATTCTTCGTCAGGCCGATGACCTTGTCCTGTTCCATGACCGGTGCCCAGCCGAACCGGTCGCGCAACCCCTCCAGCAGCGCGCGGATTGACCGCGGGCCCTCATAGGGCACCGGCTGGAGCGTATCGGTGAGGTAGCCGAATTTTTCATGCTCGGTCCCGATCCGCCAAGCCTCGCGCGGCTTCTCGCCCGCGGCCATATAGTCGGCCAGCTGTTCGAACCGTTCGATCGGGCCGCCGCCGGACTGGGGTATGGACATGACAGCCTCGACCTTCTGGCAATACAGGGACGGCTAGAGGTGTCGTCCCGCGCCGCCTAAGTCAAGAGCATCCCGAGAGGATCGTCTGTGCGATAATATGACATTTCGTGATCCGTTTCCGTCAGACTTGCGATGGTGGGCGGCGCCATAGCGGCAGGGTTTCGGTGCCGCGCGCAAGTGCTGCCGAAAGTGCAGCCATGTCGAGGCCCGGCAGCGAGGCGAAAGCATCATGCAGCCGCTCTGCACCCTTCGCATCAACGGGGATCGTCAGAACCTCGCCGGTGGTGGCGCGCAGGCGCCAGTGCAGTTTGCCGTGAAAGGACGTCAGCCGAATCTCCGTCAGATCCGCCAGCGCCAGATAACCGCCGAAGTTCGGGCCGAGATAGCCGACCTGCCCCTCGTCGACCTCGACCATCCCGGGTGCGGCCACCGGCCGCAGGAAGGCAAGCCGCCGGATCGCGACCAGCGCCCAGAGAGCGCCGAGTGCCAGAGTGACGAGCCCGAGCGGCGCAAGTACATAGCCGCCGCGCGACAGAAGCCAGAGGCCAATGAGCGCGACGGCGAGGGCCATCAGCGCCTCCGACCAGCGGTTCAGACGTGCGGCAAGATCGGGCCGGATCAGGCTCATGCGGCAATCCTCGCGGGTGTGGACAGAAGCAGCATGGTCATTTCGCCCGTGGGTTCGAACCCGATGGCGCGGTAGGCGCGCGCAGCGCCCTCGCTTGCGGCGAACAGCACCGCGCGGCGAATGCCCCGCCCGTGCAGCTCCTCAAGATGCAGCGCCACGGCGGCACGGGCAAAACCCCGACCCCGAAGCGCGGGCGGCGTATAGACACCGCCGATCTGGACGATCCTTTCAAGGGCAGCATTCACGCCCGTCATCGCCACGGGCGTTCCATCCTGTAGCAGCAAACGGTGACTGCCGCGTGCGACATACTCGTCGATATCCGCGGCCGCCGTTTCGTCGGCCTTCGCCGGGTCAAGTCCAAGAATTTCAACATGATAGGCGCCCCGCCAGCCGATGAGGAGCGCACGATCCTTATGGCACAGGGGGGCTAGCGTCAGCCCGGTCCTGTCGGGCATCCGCAGCCGATTAAGGTCGAGCGCAAAACCCGGCTCATCAGTGAAACGCTGACGGGCGGCACGGTCGAACCCGAGACTCGCCGCCAGCGGATGCGCCCAGTCCTTGCGGCCGATCAGTCCCGAAACCGCTTCTCCGGCTAGCAGGGGCCGCAGTGCTGCGACATCCGCCGATGAGAGATCGGGGATCACCGGAAACAGCATGCCGGTCGCGCTATGCCCAAGAGCGCCCGTGATCGATTCTCCAACCCGGCGGATCAGGAACCGCGTGCGATAGCGCCCGGCCTCGCCCCTCTGCCCCGCCCGGAGGTTCGACAGGGGAAACATCGCCCAGTCGATGTACGCCTCAAGGAAAGAGGCGATCTTGCCGGAGTCATTCTGCCGGGCCGTACACCATGTCACGCCCAGTCCCCCCGCCAGTCGCCAACGTGCGCCTGCCAAAGCGTGAGGAAGGCAAGAGCCGCCGTTTCGGCACGGAGGATGCGCGGGCCGAGCGCGACCGGCGTTACGAAGGGCAGCGCGCGCAGGCGCTCGCGTTCCGCCGGTGAAAAGCCACCCTCGGGGCCGACCAGCAGGGCCGCAGGCCCCGGCGGCATACCCGCGAAAAGCGCCGCAGGCGACGATGAGCGGCCTGGACCCTCGCCGTCGGTGGTGGCCTCATCGGCCCAGAACAGACGGCGGGCGCGGTCCCAGCCCGCCAGCAGTTTCGACAGGGGCTGCAGGTCGCCGACCTCGGGCAGCCACAGCGCTTCGCATTGCTCGGCTGCTTCGCGGACATGGGCCTCGGCCTTGTCTCGGCGCAGCCGCTCGGCATTGGTGAAATCGGTCTGTACCGGCAAGAGCCGCGCTGCACCCAGTTCCACGGCCTTTTCGACGATGAAATCGGTGCGCGCCTTCTTCACCGGCGCGAACAGCAGCCAGACATCTGGCGGCGCGGCCTGCGCGCGCGTCCGCTCGACGCATTCGGCCGACCCGCCACGCTTGCCTGCTGGCGCGACCCGCGCCAGCCATTCGCCGTCACGCCCGTTGAACAGCAGCACTTCCGCCCCGGGTGCGAGCCGCATCACCCCGAAAAGGTAATGCGCCTGCGCCTCGCTGAGCGGCACAGATTGCCCCACCCCGAGGCTCTGGTCTACACAGAGTCTGATCTTTGCACCTGCCATGAGGCCGAACTTATGTCCCCGACCGATCCTTTGCCAGAGGGCGCGCAACCGGCGGGAAGTGTCGCTGACGCGGTGCGCGGCAACTGGGTCGACCGTTGGGCGCCCGAACCGGCGCGGCCCTACCTGCGGCTCTCGCGCGCCGACCGGCCGATCGGAACATGGCTTCTCCTTCTGCCTTGCTGGTGGGGCGTCGCGCTGGCTGCGCTTAGCGACGGTTGGCGCCTCTGGGATCTGTGGATCGCAGGCGGTTGTGCTGTCGGTGCCTGGTTAATGCGAGGCGCGGGCTGTACCTGGAACGACATCACCGACCGTGAGTTCGACGCCTCGGTCGCGCGCACCCGATCCCGCCCGATCCCCTCGGGGCAGGTGAGCGTGAAACAGGCACTTGTCTGGATGTTTGCGCAGATGGCTTTCGCGGGTCTGGTCGTGCTGACCTACAATTGGGCGACGATCCTCCTCGCCGTTTCCTCGCTCGGCCTCGTTGCCATCTATCCCTATGCCAAGCGCTTTACCTGGTGGCCGCAACTCTTCCTCGGCCTCGCCTTCAACTGGGGCGTGATCGTAGCCTTCGCCGCCCATGCGGGATGGCCTGGCGCTTCTGCGTTGCTTCTCTATGCCGCCGGAATCGCCTGGACGCTCTTCTACGACACGATCTATGCCCATCAGGACAAGGAGGATGACGTGCTGATCGGGGTGAAGTCCACCGCGCGGCTCTTCGGCGCCGCGACCGGGCGTTGGCTGGCGTTCTTCCTCGTGCTGACCGTCCTTCTGATGAGCGCCTCGGTTCTCATGGCTCTGTTGCCTCAGGAAAAGCCGCTGAAACTCGTCCTAGCGCTCATCGCTCCATGGGCGATGGGCTGGCACCTCTTTTGGCAGATGAATCGGCTCGACATTTCGGATCCAGACAATTGCATGCGCATCTTCCGCTCCAACCGCGACGCGGGCCTCGTCGCTGCGCTGTTTCTTGCCATTGCGGCCTTCCTTTGATTGATCCGGGCCGCGCGCGCCCCTAAAGGAGGTGGCGAGAGTGATGCAGGTGCGCCGCGTGAAGATCCGCCTTCCCCAGACCTTTCCAGCCCAGGCGATCGGCCCCAGCGTCTTTGCCGTGGCAGCGCTTCTGTGCTTCCTGCTCTCGATCTGGACGGTCGATGCGATCGAGCGGTTCTCAAGGCTTGGTGTGCGGCGCGTTGTGCATGAGGCGGGCCTCTCCTGGGTGAATGTCGATGCCGACGGGTTGCAGCTGATTCTCTCCGGCACCGCGCCGACCGAGGCGCTGAGGTTCCGCGCCCTGTCGGTCGCGGGCGAGACCGTCGATTCGTCTCGGCTGGTCGATTCGATGACGGTGGCGGCGCAAGCGGAACTGGCCGCGCCCGAATTCAATATCGAAATACTCCGCAATGACGACGGACTCTCGCTGATTGGGCTGGCGCCCGCGACGCTCGCGCGTGACGGGCTCGTCGCCGATCTCGGTGCGCTGGCGGGTGAGGGAGAAGTTACCGACATGCTGGAGACCGCGGATCATCCGGTGCCTGAAGGATGGGATTCTGCCTTGCGCTTTGCGCTCGATGCCTTGAAATCGCTGCCGCGCTCGAAGATATCGGTCACGCCCGGCAAGGTTGCGGTAACCGCGATCGGCGACAGCGCCGAAGAGAAGCGCCAGATCGAAAGCCGCTTGCGCAAGGCGGCCCCGTCCGGTCTTGCGCTTGCGCTGTCAATCTCTGCGCCGCGTCCGGTGATCGCGCCCTTCACCCTGCGCTTCCTGATTGAGGACGGCCAGGCACGCTTCGATGCCTGCTCTGCCGACAATGACAAGTCGCGCCGCCGAATCCTTCAGGCGGCCCTCGACGCCGGCGCGAAGCGCACCGAAGGCTGCACCATCGGCCTCGGCATGCCGACACCTGATTGGGACGATGCGGTGATCCAGGGGATCCGGGCGGTGAAGAAACTCGGCTCGGGCTCGATCACCTTTTCGGACACCAGTGTCGCGCTACTTGCCGGGCCAGAGGTACCGCAGTCGACGTTCGATTCGGTGACGGGCGATCTGGAATCGAACCTGCCGCGGGTCTTCACCCTGACTGCTGCGCAGACCGCGGCACCCGTGGCGGGCGAGGTCGGGGTCGAGTTTTCAGCGGTGCTCGACGACGAGGGCAAGGTTGCACTGGAAGGGAGGCTTCGCGACGAACTGTCGAGGGATGCGGTCGAAAGCTATGCCCGCAGCCGGTTCGGGGCGGCCAATGTCTATGGCGCGGCGCGGATCGACCCCGATCTGCCGGCAGGCTGGCCGGAGCGGGTGCTCGTCTCGCTTGAGGCTCTGGCCGAACTGCATGACGGCAAGGTCGTGGTGCAGGAGGGCGATATCGCCATTGAGGGTCGCACCGGCGACAAGGATGCCTCTGGCCGGGTCTCGCGGCTTCTGTCCTCTAAACTCGGGGCGACGGGGCGCTACCGGATCGCGGTCCGCTACGATGATGGCCTCGACCCCACCGCAGGCCTGCCGACCGATCAGGAATGCGTGGACCGTGTGAATTCGATCCTTGCCGAGAAGCAGATCGTCTTCGAACCGGGCTCCGCGACCATCGTTCCCGGGGCCAAGCCGACCCTCGATCGCGTCGCAGATGCCATGAAGGACTGTGCGGATTACCCCATCGAAGTCGGCGGCCATACCGACAGCCAGGGGCGCGAAGAGATGAACATGGCGCTCTCAGAGCAGCGTGCGCGCGCCGTGATCGTTGCGCTTCAGGCGCGGCGCATCCTGACGGGCAATCTGACGCCGCAGGGCTATGGGGAAACCCAGCCGGTCATGGCCAACGATACCGAGGAAAACCGCGAGAAGAACCGGCGGATCGAGTTCCGCCTTCTGACACCCGCGCTAGACGAACTTGCGGCGGAAGAGGGCTCGGCTGAGGGCGAGGCGGCAATTGTCGTGCAATCGCCTGATGACAAGACCCTCCGCCCGAAGAAACGGCCCGACACAATCGGCAAGCAGGAGCCCTGAGAGACACATGGGACGCACCGAATTCATCATCGCGATGAGCATCGTTCTCTTCATCGCCTTCGGGCTCGGCTGGTTCGCCTCTTGGCTTGTCCATCGCCTGACGCGGGTTACCCAGGCCGAGATCAGCGATCTCGATTCGATGGCGCGCAGCCTGCACGACGCCGAAGAGGCGCGCGACGAGGCGATCACCTATTTCCAGCAGCGCGAACGCGACCTGACCAACCAGCTGTCGCAGACCGAGGCGGAACTGCGAGCGGCGATGGATGGCTTGCGTGATGCCCGCGCCGAAGGCGAGGAACTGCGCGCCTATATCGAGCGGATGAACGCGCGTGGATGAGCAGGCCCGTACGCCCGGGGCTGGCTGAGGGCGCCCGGCGCCTGCGCCTGACCTGCGTCGCGCTGTGCCTCGTGCTTGCACTCGCCGCACTGATCCTGATTGTCGGCACGACCCCCGCCATCCGCGCGTTCGCCCTCGGGCTGGCGTTACCGGGCGCCGGTTTCTGGCGGCGGTGGTCTTCTGGTTCGGGGCAGGCAACGCGCTGGCGCCGCCGCTGGTCTGGCTCGCAAGCGCCCTCACGGCGGCCGGGACCGCCCCGGCGCTGGTCCATGCGCCGCCGCTCTGGCTTTCTGTGCTGCGCTTCCTTGTTTGCCCAGCTGGAGGCGGAATGCCCGGCGGTGGACGGCCAGAGTTGGCACCGGCCACGCGCTTCGGTCTTCGCGCATTTCAGCGAACTCATGGCGCGGCTCAATCCGGGCGGCGGCTACCGCGCGCTTTTCACCGACGGAGGATTGCCAGCCGGGCCGCGCCTCGACCTTGCCGCACACGGCCAGATCATTGTCACCGAGGCCCGTATCGAAGGGCGAGGCCTGCGCCTCTCGCTTTCCCCAGGGCGGGCGCCCGTCCGCGTCGACCTGCCGTTCTCAGGTTTCCACCCCGGCGCCCGGCTGCGCTGGACGGGCGCAACCGAAGGCGGCGCGCAGGCAGGTCTTGATGGGTGCTTCCGTCTGCCGCTTGAGATCGGGGAACCGATTGCCCTGACGTTGGAGGAAGGTGCGTGATCTGCTGCGTCGCCCTTGCCGCCCTGATCGCCGCGCCGCTCGGCTGGCTGAGCGGGCGTGCAACCCGCGCCGCGCGGGCTGTCGGCTGGCGGGCAGAGGAGCGGCCCTTATGACCGGCTTTTTGCGGGATCGGCTCAGAAGCGTCGGCTTCGCGCTTGCCGGCCTCGCCTTCGTGCTCAGGACCCAGCACAACGCTTGGGTTCACCTTATGGCGGCGGCGGTCGTCGTGATCCTTGGGTTTTTTGTCGGGCTCGATCGCGCGGACTGGCTTTGGATCGTGACGGCGATCGCGCTCGTCTGGTTCGCGGAAGTGATGAACACCGGCTTCGAATATCTCTGCGACGTGGTGCAACCCGGATTTTCGGACGTGGTTCGGAAGGCAAAGGACATCGCGGCAGGCGCGGTTCTGATCACGTCGGTGTATGCGGTTATCGTCGCGGCGTTGACCTTTGGCCCGCATCTCAGCGGATGAGCGGCGGGGCGGCACCCCGCCGTGCCCGCGCCCGGGCGGCGCTGCTGGCACAATTGCCCGCCGGGTCGGTCGGGGCCGAGATCGGCGTCTGGCAGGGCGACTTCAGCGCACAGATTCTCGAAAGGGTTCGCCCCGCGCTGCTGTTCCTCGTCGATCCCTGGCGGTTCCGGCCGGATCGCTGGATGCCGACCTTCGGGACGGGAATGCTCGTGAACAGCCGGGCCGAGGTTCTGGCCGCCGGCGGGCCGCAGCGGCACCTCGACCGGCTCCACGATCAGGTCGTCGGGCGTTTCGCCGCGCGGTCCGATGTGGTCATCGTCCGGGCCCCGGGTGCGGCCTTCTTCGCGCGCTGCCGCGCGCAGAGCCTGAGCCTCGACTGGGTCTATGTCGATGGCGATCATAGCTATGAGGGCGCTTTGGCAGACATCGCCGGGGCGTGGGAAACCGTACGGCCCGGCGGGTTGATCACCGGTGACGATCTCGGCTTTTCCGATCTCGCCGAGGGCGGGCGGAAAACGGTGAAGGCGGCGGTCGGAGATTTCCTAGCGATCCGGCCCAAGGCGCGGTCGGCATTCTTCCGCGAGGGCGGGCAGTGGGGGTTCGTTCGTACGGATGAACCTTAGCCGCCGCAGGCCCGGGGGCGGCCCGACGAGAGCGCGAAGCGCTTCGAGGAGGTCGCCCTACCAGCGGGTCAGCGCCGCCTCATCCTCGTCCTTCGCGGCCACCCAGGCCGCGCCGTCCGCGCCATATTCCTTCTTCCAGAAAGGGGCGCGGGATTTCAGGTAATCCATCAGGAACTCGGCCGCTTCGAAGGCCGCCTGTCGGTGCCGCGAGGCGGTGGCGACCATCATGATCGGCTCGCCGGGTCTCAGGCTGCCGTGGCGGTGCAGGACAAGGCAGGCCGACAGCGGCCAGCGCCCGGCAGCCTCGCCAGCGATCTTATCGAGCGCGCTTTCGGTCATACCGGGATAATGCTCTATCTCCATCCGGGTTAGCCGCCCGCCATCGTCGCGAACCAAACCAAGGAAGGTGACAACCGCGCCCGCGCCCTCGGTACGCGCTGCGAAGGCCGCGCATTCGGCGCCATAATCGAACGGTTCGGCCTGAACGCGGATGTCGCGGACCATCCTCTCAGCCCCCGGTCATCGGCGGGAAGAAGGCCACCTCTCGCACACCCGACAGCGGTGCGGTGAAATCGGCAAGCTCCTGATCCACTGCCACGCGCAGGGCCCGCAGGTCGGCGAAAGCCGCCTGATAGCGGTCCTCGCGAGCCTTCAGTTCCTCGATCAGATCCATCACTGTCTCGGCACGAGTTTCCACCCGCTCGCGCGGCAGGCCGATCCGTTCGCGGACCCAGGCGAAATAGAGAAGGTCGATCATTTATCGTCTTTCAGGAGCGGCATCGCCTTCCTGAAATAGTCCCATCCGGTCAGGAATGTAAGGACCGCAGCAAGCCAAAGAAGCACGATCCCGGCATCGTTGGCGACCGAGGCGCAGTCACGCCGCCCGCAGGCCCGGACCGGGTCGGCAATCCCCGCCGTCACGGCATCAGCATATTGTTCGGGCGTCATGCCCTTCATCGCCACACCGTTAAGATACTCAAGGCCGGTGCCGAGGAAGAGAACCGCGATCGCCACCATCTGGGTGGTGGTCTTCCATTTGGCGAGGTTGGTGACCTTCAGCGTCCCCGCCGCCGCGCCGAGATATTCCCGAAGGCCCGAGACGAAGACCTCGCGGAAGAGGATCACGGTCGCGGGCAGGATCAGCCAGGGGTTCATGCCGTTGTAGCCCGTGAGGATCATGATCGCGATCACCACCATCGCCTTGTCGGCGATCGGGTCGAGCATGGCACCGAACTTCGACTCCTGCCGCCAGAGCCGCGCGAGATAGCCATCGAAATAATCGGTGATCGCGGCGCCGACGAATAGCGTCAGCGCGAACCAGTCCGCCCAGGGCCGGTGGAAATAGAGAAACATCACCGCAACGCCCGGGGCGGCGAACAGGCGAAGCACGGTCAGGATATTCGGGATGTTCCAGCTCATGCCGGCACCCTAGCGAAGGAGTTGCGATCCGGGAAGGGGGGCAGGTGCCGCTGATCCAATTGGGCATCGGCGGCCAGGGCTCTTAACTGACACCCCGGCAAGATCCTGCGGTGGCGCGCGCGCCGACTGGCGACTGCTGGTCGCGCCGACTTCGATCAACGCGGCAGCAATTACTGAGATCGCCCAGGAACCGGTCGAGCGTGGACACGTAGCCAGCAATATTTGCGGGAAATCTCGACGCCAGTCGCGGGGCAGGGAGGCCAGATCCGCCGATCACCGCGTGGACCGCCGTCCGTCCGGACTTTCTTGACGTTCGCACGCGGGGTAGGTGCGCTATTGCGAAGAAAGTGGACTGCCAGTCAATTCAGGTGCGGTGGGGGAGTAGGTGCGAATGACCGGCAGTCCGGCTTGGGTGTGATCAAGGTACGATATCGCAGGGGTAAAAACAACTATAAATTGTATTCTTGAATTAAATATCTCTTTGGGCATATGTCTCTGCAGAGTGCGCTGCGCCTTGCGGTTACACCGGATTTACTACGACATCAGGCGAGCCGTAACCTTCTGACGGTTTCCGGTTGGGGGCGCAGGCGGGGCCCGCCGACAGATTTGCTGACCACCCCTTGCACCAGAACAAAAACGGATCAAATCTGAGGGGCTGCGAAGGAATCGCCCCATGCCCCATAACAACACCAACGCCCCCACCGCGCGACCGGAGGTGCTGACCCGGCCCAAACTTGAAGGCGGGCGGCGGTTCGTGATGAAGACCGACTTTCAGGCGGCCGGCGACCAGCCCACCGCCATCGCCGAACTCAGCCAGGGCGTCCTCGCAGGCGACCGCGACCAGGTGCTCCTCGGCGCCACCGGCACCGGCAAGACCTTCACCATGGCCAAGGTCATCGAGGAAACCCAGCGCCCGGCGATCATCCTCGCCCCCAACAAGACCCTCGCCGCCCAGCTTTACGGCGAGTTCAAGGGCTTCTTCCCCGACAACGCCGTCGAATATTTCGTCAGCTACTACGACTACTACCAGCCCGAGGCCTATGTCGCCCGCACCGACACCTACATAGAAAAAGAATCCCAGATCAACGAACAGATCGACCGGATGCGCCACTCGGCCACCCGGGCGCTTCTGGAACGCGACGATGTGATCATCGTCGCCTCCGTCTCCTGCATCTACGGCATCGGCTCGGTCGAAACCTATTCGGCCATGACCCAGGACATGGCGGTCGGGCAACTCTACGACCAACGCAAGTTCCTCTCCGAACTCGTCGCCCAGCAATACCGCCGTCAGGACGCCGCCTTTCAGCGCGGCTCGTTCCGGGTCAAGGGCGATACCGTCGACCTCTGGCCCGCCCACCTCGAAGACCGCGCCTGGCGGTTCTCCTTCTTCGGCGAAGAACTCGAAGGAATCACCGAATTTGACCCTTTAACTGGCTCAAAAACCGATACATTCGAAAAAATCAGAATTTACGCAAATTCGCACTATGTCACCCCCCGACCGACGCTGCAGCAGGCCATCAAGGGCATCCGCGTGGAACTCGCCCAGCGCCTCAAGCAACTCCAGGACGAGGGCAAACTCCTCGAAGCCCAGCGTCTCGAACAGCGCTGCAACTTCGACCTCGAGATGCTAGAGGCCACCGGCTCCTGCGCCGGGATCGAGAATTATTCCCGCTACCTCACCGGCCGCGCGCCGGGCGAACCACCCCCCACGCTTTTCGAATTCATCCCCGACCATGCGATCGTCTTCGCGGATGAAAGCCACGTCTCCGTCCCCCAGATCGGCGGCATGTACCGGGGCGACTTCCGCCGCAAGTTCACGCTCGCCGAACACGGCTTCCGCCTCCCTTCCTGCATGGATAACCGCCCCTTGAAGTTCGAGGAATGGGACGCGATGCGTCCGCAATCCGTCTTCGTCTCGGCCACCCCGGCGGCATGGGAGATGGAACAGGCCGGCGGCGTCTTCACCGAACAGGTCATCCGCCCCACCGGCCTACTCGACCCCCCCGTCGAAATCCGCCCCGTCTCGATGCAGGTCGACGACCTTCTCGACGAGGTCTGGAAAGTGGCCGCAAACGGCATGCGCGTCCTCGTCACCACGCTGACGAAACGCATGGCCGAGGATCTGACCGAATACCTGCACGAACAGGGCATCCGCGTACGCTACATGCATAGCGACATCGACACGATCGAACGGATCGAGATCCTGCGCGACCTCCGCCTCGGCGCCTTCGACGTGCTGGTGGGCATCAACCTTCTGCGCGAAGGGCTCGATATCCCCGAATGCGGGCTCGTGGCCATTCTGGATGCCGACAAGGAAGGGTTCCTGCGCTCGGAAACTTCCCTCATCCAGACCATCGGCCGCGCCGCAAGGAACGCCGAGGGCCGCGTCATCATGTATGCCGACCGCGTGACCGGCTCGATGGAACGCGCCATCGCCGAAACCAACCGGCGGCGCGAGAAGCAGGAGGCTTACAACATCACCCACGGCATCACGCCAACGACGGTCAGGAAGAATGTCGAGGATGTGCTCGCGGGCCTCTGGCAGGGCGACACCGACATGTCGCGCGTGACCGCCAAGGTCGAAAAATCCATGGTCGGCCAAAACCTCGCCGCCCACCTCGACGCGCTGCGCACCCAGATGCGCAAGGCGGCGGAGAACCTGGAATTCGAGGAAGCCGCAAGGCTTCGGGACGAGGTCAAGCGGCTGGAGGCGGTGGAACTGACCGTCGCCGACGATCCCCTCGCGCGCCAGTCAGCGGTCGAGGAGGCCGTGGACGAGGCGGTGAAGGCCAGGGGGAGGAGCACGGCGGGCCGGGCCGGGCAGAGGGGTGGGAAGAGGCGGAGGGGGTGAGGATGGCCGGAAGCCGGATAGTTGAAAGCATTTTTTGCGAACTGCCTGAACTCGGGCAGCGGGAAAGTCGCGACTACTTGACTGAATTAATTGAAGATATTGATAAATGCCTACTCAACAGCTGTTTTGCGACAGCACTGACTTCTTCACTATCTGTTCCCGATATTTGTGGAAGAGTTGAGAATCATTTTGTGACCGGCGTACGGGCGAACAAGATGAACCAAGCCAGATATGAGCGGTGGTTTGACAGATATGTGGCGCAAAAATATCCAAGCAGAGGCTGGCCTCCGACCGGCGGCATAGTCTCGGAAGAAAACTGGCCGCCGAAACCCGGCGTGACGGGTGCCGACGCCTACGCGCTACGTAATGCTATCGTGCATGGCGCTGACTTTGAGACACCATGCCACGCTGCGCGGCCATATCTTGAGGGGTTCACTTTCCTAGCCTCGAGCAACAATGATATCGTGCATAATTGCTATGATCCCGTTCGCCGCCGCGCCTATTTGGACATTTCGTCATTCTGCCGAGATATCGTTGCCGGATTCGAGAAATGGGACCTGGAGTTCCGCGATAGTATATCCGTTTCTCGCAGGCGACGGCGTCTTGGAAAGCTCATTCTTATCTAGCGAGCCGAAGGATGCGCGCCAGACCACCACCGCCCTAGCGTAAATCACGGCCCTTCGCCCGAGGACCGAAGCCAACGCGCCGGTGGCGCGTTGGCCGGGCCGATTGGCGCTGACGCAAGGCGGCGCCAAGGGGTTCTCCACAGAACCGGACGATTGGGGCATGGGCGCGCGCCCGCCCCGGTGGAGGCGAATGCCCCCGCCGACCGGGGGGCGGGGGCCGCCCGGGCATCCTTCTCAAACCGGTCGCGGCGCCCGGGGCGATGGCCCCGGGATTTGGTTCCCGACCGGACTCTTGTGGCGTGCCTCCGTGCGCTATCTTCCCCCCGGGGAAGGGAGTCGGTTGGTCGGCGCGTCCGGCCCGTGTGAACGCTGTACCGGGTGTCAGAGGGCGGCGTCGAGGGCGCGGGTGACGCGGGCCACCGTGCCGTCGACATCATAGAGCTTGTCGAGGCCGAAGAGGCCGAGGCGGAAGGTGCGGAACTCCGCCCCCTCGCCGACCTGCAGGGGCACGCCCGCCGCGATCTGGACGCCCTGGGCGAGGAATTTCTTGCCGGTCTGGATCTCGGGATCGTCGGTGTAGCTGACCACCACGCCCGGCGCCTGGAAGCCTTCGGCCGCGACGGAACGGATGCCGCGGCGGGCAAGCTCCGCGCGCACCGCGTTCCCCAGCCGCCACTGCGCCTCGCGCAGCCGTTCGAAGCCGTGGTCGCGCGTCTCGGCCATCGTGTCGCGGAAGGCCTTCAGCGCATCGGTCGGCATCGTCAGGTGATAGGCATGACCACCGCCCTCGTAGGCCGCCATGATCGCCCGCCATTTCTTCAGGTCGAGCGCGAAGGAATTGGATGTGGTCTCGTCGAGCCGCTTCAGCGCGGCGTCCGAGAACATCACAAGGCCCGCGGACGGCGAGGCCGACCAGCCCTTCTGCGGGGCAGAGATCAGAACATCGACGCCCGTTGCCTTCATATCGACCCAGATGCAGCCCGAGGCGATGCAGTCCAGCACGAACAGCGCGCCGACCTCATGCGCGGCCTCGGCGACCGCCTTCAAGTAATCGTCGGGCAGGATCATCCCCGCTGCCGTCTCGACATGGGGGGCGAAGACGACATCGGGTCGCCCTTTCCGGATCGCGTCCGTCACCTCGGCGATTGGCGCGGGGGCAAAGGGCGACTGCGCCGCATTGCCCGTCTGCCGCGCCATCGCCACCGCGACGTCTGCGGCAAACCCGCCCGCCTCGAAAATCTGGCTCCAGCGGAAGGAAAACCACCCATTGCGGACGACCAGCGCCTTCCGCCCCGCCCCGAACTGCCGCGCCACCGCCTCCATCGCGCAGGTCCCGCCGCCGGGTACCAGCGCCACCGCGTCGGCATTGTAGACCTCGCGCAGTATCGACGAGATGTCGCGCATCACACCCTGGAACTGCTGGCTCATATGGTTCAGCGAGCGGTCGGTGAAGACGACCGAGAATTCCTCAAGCCCTTCGGGATCGACGTTCGGCAGAAGTGCGGGCATGATTTCCTCCTTTATTGCGCGCCCCGGCCTAAGGGGCCAACGCAAGAAAAAACAAGACGTGAGCGACATGGCGCAACAAAATTGCGTCGCTGTTGCGCGGATTCGCCGCCCCATCGCCTAGCCGAGCGGCCCGGGTCGCCGTTCTTCCGACAGAAGCACATTCGCCTCGACATTGCCAACACCCGGCAGGGTCATGATCCGGCGCCTGAGGACGCGTTCGAAATCCGCCAGATCGCGGGCGGTCACGCGCAGGCGATAGTCGTAAAGCCCCAACACATGCTGCACGGTCTGCACCTCGGGGATCGCGGTCGCGGCGCGCTCGAAATCCTCAAGGCTCACGCGCCCCTTGGTGGCAAGCTTCACCCCCAGAAAGACCGTGACACCGAACCCCAGCGCCGCGCTGTCGAGGTCGATCCTGCGCCCGGCGATCACCCCCGCCTCTTCCAGCCGCTTGATGCGCCGCCAGGCGGCCGGCTGGGAAAGGCCCAGGGCCCGCCCGACCGCACCCGCGCTTTGCGTGGCATCGGCAGCCAGCGCCTTCAGGATCGCGCGGTCGGTGTCATCCAGGTCAATCACAGCGGCAAGCTCCCGCTGTCCTTGATGGTCGAGACCAGCATCAGGCTTTCGATATCGGCAATGTGCGGCAGGGTCAGGATACGGTCGCGATAGACCTCCTGATAATGGCCCATGTCGCGGACGATCACGTTCAGGCGGATGTCGACCCGGCCGAGGAAGGTCTGGATCTCGATCACCTCAGGCACATCGCGGGCGGCATCGACAAATTCGTCAAAGGCGCGCGGGTTCGTCTTGTCGAGTGTGAAGCGCAAGCTGACCTCGACCGCCCAGCCGAGCCGCCGCCAATCGATCACCGCATGCTGGCCCTTCAGCACGCCCCCTTCGGTCAGTTTCTCCAACCGCCGCCAGCAGGTCGCCGACGTCACGCCCGCGCGCTCGGCCAGGTCGGCGGTCGCAAGCCCCGGTTCGGCCAGCAACTGGCGCAGGATGCGGCGGTCGGTATCGTCGATCTGCATGAAAATTTCACGAAATAGCCAATTGAGGAATGACTTATCCCACAGACAGCAAAATTCGTCAAACTTTGCACGGGAATTTCCGCGGCCACCCCTATGCTCGCCCCATCAAGCAAAGGAGAACGCCATGCGCGTCTATTACGATCGTGACTGCGACATCAACCTGATCAAGGACAAGAAGGTCGCCATCCTCGGCTACGGCTCGCAGGGCCACGCCCACGCGCTGAACCTGCGCGACTCGGGTGCCAAGAACGTCGTCATCGCGCTCCGCGAAGGCTCGCCCTCGGCGGCCAAGTGCGAAAAGGAAGGCCTGAAGGTCATGGGCATCGCCGAGGCAGCCGCCTGGTGCGACCTGATCATGTTCACCATGCCCGACGAACTGCAGGCCGAAACCTACAAGAAATATGTCCATGACAATCTCAAGGAAGGCTCCGCGATCGCCTTCGCCCACGGCCTCAACGTGCACTTCGGCCTCATCGAGCCGAAGAAGGGCGTCGACGTCATCATGATGGCGCCGAAGGGCCCGGGCCACACCGTGCGCGGCGAATATGTCAAGGGCGGCGGCGTGCCCTGCCTCGTCGCCGTCCATCAGGACGCGACCGGCAAGGCGATGGAAATCGGCCTCTCCTACTGCTCCGCCATCGGCGGCGGCCGCTCGGGCATCATCGAGACGAACTTCCGCCAGGAATGCGAAACCGACCTCTTCGGCGAGCAGGCCGTTCTCTGCGGCGGCCTCGTCGAACTGATCCGCATGGGCTTCGAAACCCTCGTGGAAGCCGGATACGAACCCGAAATGGCCTATTTCGAATGCCTGCACGAGGTGAAGCTGATCGTCGACCTGATCTACGAAGGCGGCATCGCCAACATGAACTACTCGATCTCGAACACCGCCGAATATGGCGAGTACGTTTCGGGCCCGCGTATCCTGCCCTACGACGAGACCAAGGCGCGGATGAAAGCGGTTCTGACCGACATCCAGACCGGCAAGTTCGTGCGCGACTTCATGCAGGAAAACTCGGTCGGCCAACCGTTCTTCAAGGCGACCCGCCGCCTGAATGACGAACACCAGATCGAACAGGTGGGCGAGAAGCTGCGCGCCATGATGCCCTGGATCTCCAAGGGCAAGATGGTCGACAAGTCGCGGAACTGATCCGGCGGCGCGGGTAAACCGCGCCCCACAAGCCAACCCCCGGCGCCTCCCAACGGGGCGCCGGGCAAAGAAACAACTTTGTTGCAAATGCAATCCGTGCAAGGGTCGGGCCTTCCTGCCTGACCGGAGGCGCGATGACTTCTGCTCCCCTTCCGCAAGCCCGCATATCCCAGCCCTGGACACTGGTCGGCTTCGGCTTCCTCGCTCTGGCGCTGGCCTTTTCCGCCCGCGCCGCTTTGGGCCTGATCATGCCGGTCTGGCAGCGTGAACTTGGCTGGTCCAGCAGTTTCCTGTCCGGCGCCGGGGCCACGGCGCTGGTCGTCATGGCCCTCGTCGCCCCATTCGCGGGCCGGCTCGTCGACCGCAAGGGCCCGCGCTTCACCCTCAACCTGGGGCTGGGCATCCTGGGCCTCGGCTGCGCCATCGTGGCGACCATGTCCAGCAAGCCATTTTTCGTTTTTGGATTTTCCATCCTATGCGGCCTGGGTTTTGGCATCGTCGCGACCCACGCCGTCGCCACCGCCGTCACCCGCGCCTTCGACAGCCAGCGTGGCCTCGCCACCGGCATCGCCACATCTGGCTCGACCGGCGGCCAGTTCGTGATCGTGCCGCTGATCGCCCTGTTGCTGACCCAGGTCGGATGGCGCTGGAGCTTCGGCGCTCTCGCCCTTGCCAGCCTGGCGCTGATACCCTGCATTCGGGCAATCATGGCGGAAGGCAGCGCACGCGAGGGCGGTCACGGCCCGGCGGTCGGCGCCAGCATGTCGCAGGATTTCGCCACCATCCTGCGGCGCCCCGCCTTTCACGCCCTGTTCTGGAGCTATCTGATCTGCGGCTTCACCTCCAGCGGCGCGATCGAAACCCACCTCCTGCCCTTCGCCGCCTTTTGCGGCTTCCCGCCCCTGCCCAGCGCCACCGCCTATGGCCTCCTGTCGCTGGTCAACCTCGGCGGCATGGTGCTGGCCGGCTGGATGACCGACCGCGTGAACCGTCCTCTGTTGCTGGGCTCGATCTATTTCCTGCGCGGGCTGACCTACATCATCCTCATCAACCTGCCCGGCACGTCGATCGAGGTGCTCTTTGCCTTTGCCGTCCTGTTCGGACTGGTCGATTATGCCACCGTCCCGGTCACGGCCAGCCTGACCGCCAGCCACGTCGGTCTTCCGGTCATGGGACAGGCCATGGGCATGATTTCAGGGGGCCATGCGCTGGGTGCAGCCATGGCGGCCTTCTTCGGCGGCTATGTCTTCGATACCACAGGCGGATACACGCTGCTCTGGCTGGGCGGGCTGTGGCTTCTGATGGGCGCGGCGATCCTGTCTTTCGTTATCCTGCGCCTGAAACCGGCGCCGCAGGAGGCCGCCATTTCTGTCTGAGACCCGAGGAACTGTAGTGAACGAAACCACCTGGACCGGCGGTTGCCAATGCGGCGCAGTCCGATATGCGCTGTCGGAAAGACCCGGCAACGCCTGCATCTGTCACTGCCGCATGTGCCAGAAGCAATTCGGAAATTTCTTCGGCGCCTTTGCCGACGTTCTCCCCGACAAGTTCCACATCACCCGCGGCGAGCCCGGCTGGTTTGACAGTTCCGACGAGGCAAGGCGCGGTTTCTGCCGCGACTGCGGCACGCCGCTGTTTTACGTATACCAATCCAGCCAGCGCGTCGCTGTCTCGATCGGCTCGCTCGATCGCCATTCAGAAATCAAGCCACAGGCCCAGTACGGGATCGAAGGACGCGAGCCGTGGTTTGCCGACCTTCCCGCCCTTCCGCAGACCGAAACGGGCGAGGGGGACAATGGTGCCGGAGATACGCCGGAACGCTACGAGAAAATTCGCCTCTCCTGTCGGCAACACCCCGACCACGACACTGCCGAATGGCCGCCCGCCTAGGCAGTCCCCGCGCTGCGTCGGCGCTCGCGAAATCCTGAAAGGCGCTTGACCGCCCGCAGGATCGAAACTTCGTTCAATACCGAAGCACAAGGGACCGGTTCGGCACTATCTTGCCCCCGCCCACACAGGAGAGACCATGCAAAGACCCACCCTCGCGAACTGGCTCTCCGTCGGCTTCCTTGGCCTCGTCTGGGGCGCGACCTTCATGATCATTGCGCTGGCGCTCAAGGGCTACGGGCCGGTCACGGTCGCGGCGGCGCGTACCGGGCTCGGCGCGGTCACGCTGGTTGCCGCCGTCCTGATCACCCGCCGCCCCTTTCCCGTGATCAGCGGCCGTTTCCTGGCCCATGTTCTGGTGATCGGCATCTTCTCGACGGCACTGCCCTTCTTCCTCATCTCCTGGGGCCAGCAATCGGTGCCTTCGGCCTTCGCCGGGCTTTCAATGGCGGCGGTCCCGCTGTTCGTGATCCCGCTTGCTCATCTCTTCGTTCCGGGCGAGCGGCTGACGCTGGCCAAACTTCTGGGCTTCGCGCTCGGTTTTGCGGGCGTTCTTGTGCTTGTCGGGAATGAGGCTTTCGCCACCGGCGGCGCGCTTCTGCCCCGGCTGGCCTGCGTCGGGGCGGCGCTCTGCTATGCCATCGCCTCGATCACCACGCGCCGCTGCCCGCCTGTCGATGCGGTCGTTCTGACGGCCATGGCGCTTGTGGTGGGCAGCGCTGCACTGATCCCCGCCATGCTTCTGACCGAAGGCATCCCGGGCCCCGCCGCGCCACAGGCAATGGCGGCCGTCATCCTCCTCGGCCTTGTTCCGACCGCGCTTGCCACGCTCTTGCGCGTCGCCACGATCCGCAGTGCCGGACCCAGCTTCACCACACTCACAAGCTATCAGGTTCCACTCTGGTCGGCCTTCTTCGGCGCGCTGGTGTTGGGCGAGGATCTGTCACCCCGGTTCCTCGCCGCGCTTATCCTGATCCTGGCCGGGCTGGCACTCAGCCAGAACCAGGCCTTCCGCCGCACCTAGCGCAGCGTCAGCCCGCCCTCTGGCGTCCAGGCCCAGAATTCGCCGTCGCCCGACGGGTTCTCCTCCAGCACCAGCATCCCGTTCGTGATCGACATTGTCAGGTTTTTGCAGGTCATCGCGGGTTCGCTGAGGGTCGGCACCTCGCCAAGGCTGATGACATAATAGTCGCGCGCCACCTCATCGAGGTCACCACAGGTTTGCGTGCCAAGCGTCTCGACGACGATCGCGGGCGCTCCAAGCAAGGCAACATCGTCCGTGTCAGAAACGAAACCCACGATCTCCAGATCGCCACCCGACAGGAACTGATCGCGCTCATATTCGTTCCGGCCGAAGAAGAGGAACTCCAGCGGATCAATGGGCTCGATCCAGATCTGCTGATCGCCCACGACGAAATGCTCTTCCTTCACCTCTGCCTCCGCGGGCAAGGCGGAAATGCCGATCAACGCTGCCGCAAGAACCGATTTCATTGCGCTTCACTCCATGTCTTCAGGGCACGGATCGCCCCCGGGGACCAGTTTTCCAGCCCTTCGGGCCGGGTCTGAATCTCGCCACCGCCGAAGGCCCAGGCGAGATAGGGCTGACGCGTCGCCGCGTCGAGGATCACGACGGCGTAGGAGCCGTCGATGTTGTGGCCGCTGCCGACATAGCCCGGCGCGGCCAACCCGCCCGACCCCACGCCGGAAAGAAGATCGACGAACGTGTCGCCCTCCTCTTCCCCAAGCAGGGCATAGATCTGATCGGCGATAGGGCCGAGACGAAACACATCAAGCGGGTGCGCGCCCTCAAGCTCGCCCAGTTGATCCCAGCCTTTCGACGGGTCGGGTTTGAAGGTAACCGGGTCGAGCCTCACCAACCCTTCGACAGGTGTCCAACGCCAGTGTTCTCCCGCCCAGGCGGCACTTGGGGCCGAGACAAAGTCGACGGCATCGGCGCCGATCGTCTGTTCAAGATAGGCGCAGCTGTCGGCAGGCCCATCGAAGTGGAACACGCCTTCCTGCAGGGACAGGACGAAAGGACCGGCATTGCATATGTTGCCACCCGATCCAGCCGCCCCGACCAGAACCGTCGCGCCGCCGACCTCGCGCGGCTGGGTGTCCAGATAGATCACGCCGTCCTCGTGCGCTTTCGCACCATCGACAAGAAGCGCCTGCCCCGCCTCGGTATCGACCACTTCGATGGCATGGCCCTGCAGGTCAACGGTGTCGGCAAACAAGGGCGTCGCCACGAGGCAGGCCGCAAGAGCAAGGCGAAGATACATCAGGGGCTCCCGTTTCATGGCTTGCGGGTTTTCGCAGGTCCGCAAGCCCCCGAAAAGGCGGGAAAACCTGACCAATTCGGTTCAGCGAAGGAAACGAAGCAGAAGCCGAGTCAGAGCCCGCACCCGTCCGCTGTAGGGTGGAAAAACCAGTGGCAGCGTCGAGAGATGGTTGGTGAGGACAGGCTTCAGATGGCTGAAGGTCTCGAACCCCGCGCGGCCATGTCCGGCGCCGAGGCCCGAGGCGCCGATACCGCCGAAGGGCAGGTTCGGATGGACGAACTGCACGACTGTCAGGTTCACGCCAAGGCCGCCTGATGTGGTCTCGGCCTTGACGCGGCGGATGAAGGCGCGGTCCCGGCCGAAGACATAAAGCGCGAGCGGCTTTGGCCGGGCGTTGATCTGGCCGATCGCCTGGGCCGGATCATCATAGGGAATGACCGGCAGGATCGGGCCAAAGATTTCCTCATCCGAGATGCGCATCGCAGGCGTCGTGCCGGTCAGCAGGGTCGGGGCGATATAGTTCTGGTCGCCCTCGCGCGCGCCACCGTGGGCGAGGGTGGCGCCTTGCGCGACCGCGTCGTCGATGAGCCCTGCGAGGCGCCCGAAATGGCGGGCGTTGACGATGCGGCCATAGTCAGGCGAAAGGGCCGGGTCCGACCCGTAAAGCCGTCCCAGTTCGGCCTTGAGCGCCGCCAAGAGTTCCGCCTCCTCGGCGCGCGGCACGAAGACATGGTCGGGGGCGACGCAGGTCTGGCCGGTGTTGGCGAACCGACCCCAGGCGATCCAGCGGGCGGTCTTCGCCAGATCGGCGCCGGGGCCGATGAGGACCGGACTTTTGCCGCCAAGTTCCAGCGTGACCGGCGTCAGGTGCCGCGCCGCCCGCTCCATCACGATGCGGCCGACGGCGATCGAGCCGGTGAAGAAGATATGATCGAAGGGCAGGTCAAGAAGCGCCTCTGCAACCTCGGGCCCGCCTTCGGCGACCGCGACAAGATCGTCGGGAAGGGCCTCGACCAGCATCGCCTTCAGGGCGGCCGAGGTTGCGGGCGTCAGTTCGGACGGTTTCAGGATCACCGAATTGCCAGCAGCGATGGCCGAGACGAGCGGCCCAAGCGCCAGAAGGACCGGGAAGTTCCAGGGCGCGATGATCAGTGCTACGCCTTTCGCCTCCGGCCTCAGGCGCGCGGAAGTGCCGAGCATGGTCAGCGAGGGCAGCGCAACACGCGGCCGCATCCAGCGGCGCAGATGGCGGCGGGCATGGGCGATCTCGGTCTGGACCGGCAGAATTTCCCACAGCGTCGCTTCGGTTTCATTCTTGGCGTAATCCGCCTTCATCGCGGCTAGAAGCCTGTCCCGATGCCGGCCGAGTGCCCCGAACAGGGCCGTCAGCGCCGCGCGGCGTTCCCTGAGGCCAAAGCTCTTGCGGCGGGCGACCGCCGCCGTCGCATGGCGGTCGAACAAGGCGCGGAGGGCAGCGTGATCCATCATAGGCTGAGCTTGCGCGGGCCGAGAGGCACGGGCAAGCGTAACGCTGGGTTACGCACGCCAGGCGGGCCGCTTATCGCGCCTTCCGGCCCCCTTCGCGAGGAGCGACGGAACGGAGCGAGGAGCGACCTGGTCCGCGACCGCTCAGACCGCTGCCTCGACCGCGCCCACGATCTCGTCAACGACTGCGTTCAGAAGCGCCTCATCCTCGCATTCGGCCATCACCCGGATCAGCGGCTCAGTGCCCGATTTACGGATCAGAAGCCGCCCGAGGCCCTGAAGCCGCGCCTCCGCGCCCTTGATCGCCGATTGCACGGCGGCGGCCTTCAACGGCTCCTGCCCGGCCTTGAAACGCACGTTCTTCAGCATCTGCGGCACTGTTTCGAACTGGCACGCCAGTTCCGACACCGGCTGACCTGTCTCTGCCATCGCCGCCAGGAATTGCAGCGCCGCGATCAGCCCGTCGCCGGTCGTCGAATAGTCGGTCATCACGATATGGCCCGATTGTTCGCCGCCGAGATTGAAGCCACCCTCGCGCATTCGCTCGACCACATAGCGATCGCCCACCGGCGCCCGTTCCAGCCTGAGGCCGCGCGCCGACAGGAACCGTTCGAGCCCGAGGTTCGACATGACCGAGGCCACGAGCGTCCCATGGTTCAGCCGCCCCGCGTCGCCCCAGCGGGCGGCGAGAAGCGCCATGAACTGGTCGCCGTCGGCGATCTGACCCTTTTCGTCGATGATGATCACCCGGTCGGCATCGCCATCAAGGCAGATGCCGATATCCGCGCCATGCGCCACCACCATCTCGGCCGCCGTTTCGGGATGGGTCGAGCCGCAATGGTCGTTGATATTGAGCCCGTTCGGGTTCACGCCCACGGGCACAACCTCGACGCCCAGTTCCCAAAGGGCTTGCGGGGCGGCCTTGTAGGCCGCGCCGTTCGCGCAATCGATTACCACCTTCAGGCCCGACAACTGTCCCCGGAAGGGGAACGTGGTCTTGGCATATTCGACATAGCGCCCGACGCCGTCGTCGATATGGGTTGTCCGCCCGATCTCCTGCGGCGGCACCAGCTCGACGACGCTTTCGAGCATGGCCTCGATCTCCAGCTCCGCCGCATCGTCGAGCTTGAACCCGTCGGGGCCGAAGAACTTGATGCCATTGTCATAGGCCGGATTGTGCGAGGCCGAGATCATGATCCCGAGGTCCGCGCGCATCGAGCGGGTCAGGAAGCCCACACCCGGCGTCGGCACCGGGCCGAGGCGCAGAACGTTCATGCCGGTCGAGTTGAGGCCAGCCGTCAGGGCGTTCTCGATCATGTAGCAGGACAGTCGCGTGTCCTTGCCGATCACCACGCGGTGGCCATTGCGGCCATCCTTGCGGAAATAACGGCCTGCCGCGGCACCAAGCCGCAGCGCAAGTTCCGCCGTCATCGGATGGCTGTTGGCGCGTCCGCGAACCCCGTCGGTGCCGAAATATTTCCTGCTCATCGCTTCAGCCTTTCAGCCTTCTAACCTTGCGCGGCGGCCATCCAGAGCCGGACGGCCTGTCGCGCCTCAGCGCTATCATGGACACGGTGAAACTGCACGCCTTGAGCGATCCCCGCCAATGTGACAGCAATGGTCCCCGGACCCCGCCGGTCGGTGTCGGGCGCTTCGCCCACCTCTCCGATAAAACGCTTGCGCGAGGCGCCCAAGAGGATCGGGCAGCCGAGCCCGTGGAACAGCGACAATCCGCGTATGAGCGCCAGATTATGGGCAACCGTCTTGCCGAAGCCGATGCCGGGATCGACGATGATCCGGTCCCGCGCGATGCCCGTAGCTTCTGCCGCCGCGACCCTGCCTTCCAGATAGTCATAGACATCAAGAAGAACGTCGTCATAACGCGGATCGGCCTGCATGGTGGCGGGCGCGCCCTGCGCATGCATCAGACAGACCGGCAGGCGCGCCGCCGCGACCAGCGGCCCGAGCGCCGGGTCGTAGGTCAGCGCCGCCACATCGTTGACCATCGAAGCGCCTGCCGCGATTGCGGCCTGGGCGACAGTCGATTTGCGGGTGTCGATCGAGATCGGCGTTGCGAGCCCGCCCTGTCTCAGAGCCGCGATCAGCGGCGCCGTACGAGCGCATTCTTCCGCTGGATCGACCTCCGCCGCGCCGGGGCGGGTGCTTTCACCGCCGATGTCGAGAATATCGGAATGCTCGGCGAGGAGGCTCGCCTGCGCCAGCGCGGCCTCGTCGTCCGCGAAGCGCCCGCCATCTGAGAAACTGTCTGGCGTTACATTCAGGATGCCCATAAGGCGTGGCGCATCCATCGTCAGGCCAACTATGGGCGGACGTACGGTTGTCAGCCGGTCAGCGATACCGGACGGAAGCTCCCGGGCGGGCAAGAGCCCCTGCGACCCTGCGCGGGTCAGCACTTCGACCCGGTCAAACCAGCACCAGCCACCGGCAAGCGGCAGGGCGTCCTTTGGCCGCGCAACGTCAGTCTGGGCAATCGGGCGATAGCGGATCATGCGGTTTCATCACCGCTCGTCCGCGCTTTGGCAAGAGCCAAGCGTCAGAGCACGTCGACCGGAATGCGGCTTTCCGCCGGGGGTGCAACAGGAGCGTGAGTCACGATCTTCAGCGCGTCAAGCTCGCGCGCCAGCCATTCGGCGAGGGGCAGGCCGTCGCCTACCTCCATTGGCGCGCCCGACGTGTCACTGACCATCTTCGCGGGCGCCCAGACAATGATCCGGCCCTGCCGGAGCGCCCAGTCGATCTCGGTGCGGGTCGCGACGACCGACAGTCTGTCGTCACGCGAGGCGAGCGCCCACGCCGCCTGTTCAATGGCCAAGAGGTCGATCCGGCGCAGTGCCTCCGGTGAATGTGCGCGGGGGCGTGGCAGGTCGGGCGGGCCGAGGACGATCACGACCGGTTGGCCGAGCGCGACTAGCCCGTCCATCCGCGCGGCAAGGTTAACGACCGAGCCACCAAGCCATGCCACGACTGGGCGCGGCGCGGGTGCAGGCTGCACCGAGATGGCCGATGCACGATCCCGCGCGATCTCGACACCCAGAATCCAGGGGCCGCGATCAAGCTTCTCGATCCTGAGATAGACTTTTGCGGCCTGCGGCTCGGCCAGCACCCGCGCTGCGATCCTCTCCGCCAATGTTTCAAGGAGGTCGAGCCTTTCAGCGCCTAGTTCCACGTCCACCGCTTCGATCAGCCGGTCGTATGAGAGAATCTGGTCAACATCATCCTTGGCCGGACCGTCATGCGGCGCAAGCTCCACGACAACCGAAAACCGCAGGCGCTGCTCTTGCCCGCGTTCATGCTGGAAGGCGCCGATCTCGGCGCTCACCACATAGTCGCGCAGGATCAGGCGATCCGCCGACATGTCGGCCGAACCTTCCAGCGGCCCGAAAACCGCACCGATATCGTCAGTCGACTGCAAGGGCCCCACGCACACTTATTGATCGCATCCCGTCAACGATGATCGCGGATCGCGTGCGCGGATTAAAGTCACCAAATTGGCAACAATCAGTTCGAAGCGGTGAAGATTGGTTGACGATAGAAGAAATGCGCCCCGATCCGGACCGTCATCGGGAAGCGGCTCGCCCAGGACGGCTTCACGGCGGGCGTGTGGAAGTAGGTCGCACCGTCGGTCAGGTCGCGCGGCGTACCGGCGATATAGGCAGCGGCGATCTTTTCGGCGACATACCAGGCCTGGCGGTCGCCGATCACATCCTTGCGGCCATCGCAAACGAAGGAAAACTGGCATCCGCCGCCGCCCGCCTGATTGACCACGCCGCAAACGGTGCGCGGAAAATAGGGGCTGTCGGTGCGGTTCAGCACCACTTCGGCAACCGCTGCCTGTCCCTTGATCGATTCGCCGCGCGCCTCGAAATAGACCGCGCGCGCCAGACAATCGAGTTCGGCCGTCTCTGGCGCCGCTGGCAACGCCTCGATCCAGGCCGCATCATAGGTCGCTGCCAGAGGATCGGCCTTCTTGGCCTTGGTCGTCTTGGTCACGACCGGTGGCGCGATGATCTCGGAAAACCGGCCTTCATCCACTTGCCCCAGCGCAGCATTTTCCTGCGCGAAAAGGCCCGCGAGATTGATACTCAGCGGCGCGGACGGATCGTTCGACTGGCTCACCGTCATTTCGGCATGCGCAGCAGGAGCAAGGGCAAGAAGCATGACCATGCTTCTGGTCCAGCACTTCAGCGATGACATTTAGAAGTCCCGAATGGTTTCGACGAGCCACAGCCCCCAGGCAATGACAGACGAGGGCATAGGGGGCTGCGCCCAGCGCGTCCAGCATCAAGGACGAACGCAGGCTTTCTGAGCGGATTTTTGCCGATCAGAGCGAATCACTCAGGCCCATTTGGGTGGGTTATGCGCTGATAATTAAGTGGAAATTTCGCAACTGAAAAGCGAAATCTAGAGAGATTTCGGCTCGGTCAACGCAAGATGTGCTGCGGCCAGCCGGGCGACCGGAACGCGGAAGGGCGAGCAGGAGACATAGTCGACCCCGGCCTTGCGGCAGAAGGCGATCGACTCCGGATTCCCTCCATGTTCGCCGCAAACCGACAGCGTCAGGTCGGCCCGCGCACCGCGCGCCCGCTCGCAACCGATGAGGAGAAGCTCGCCCACGCCCTCGGCGTCGAGCACATGGAACGGGTCCTCGGCGAACACGCCCTGGTTGACGTAGGTCGACATGAACCGGCCAGCGTCGTCGCGCGACAGGCCGTAGGTCATCTGTGTCAGGTCGTTCGTCCCGAAGGACAGAAACGCCGCATGTTCGGCGATGTCACCAGCGCGAAGCGCAGCGCGTGGGGTTTCCACCATGACCCCGAGTTTGAAGTCGAAATCGCATTTCAGCTCGTTTCGGACCGCCGCCGCCACCGCATCGATTCGATTCTTGACCAGTTCGACCTCGCGCATGGCGGAAACGAGCGGGATCATCACTTCCGGCACCACTTCCGCGCCCCGGCGGCGGGCCTCGACCGTTGCCTCGAAAATGGCGCGGGCCTGCATTTCGTAGATCTCCGGCACGGTAACGCCAAGGCGCACACCGCGCATACCGAGCATCGGGTTGAATTCCGACAGAGCTTCGACCCGGCGGGTCACGTCCGACAGGGGCTTGTCCAGGGCTTCGGCCAGTTCGCGCATGCCCTCGCGGTCCTGCGGCAGGAATTCATGAAGCGGCGGGTCGAAGAGGCGGATGCAGACCGGCAACCCCGCCATGATGTCGAAAAGCGCGATGAAGTCGGCGCGCTGCATTGGCAAAAGCCGGTCGAGCGCCACTTTGCGGTCCTTCGCCGTGTCGGCGAAGATCATCTCGCGCATCACCGTCAACCGGTCTTCGTCGAAGAACATATGTTCGGTCCGGCACAGGCCGATCCCTTCCGCCTCGAACATGCGCGCGGTGCGGGCATCGTCGGGCGTGTCGGCATTGGCGCGCACGCCGATGTCGCGGACATTGTCGGCCCAGTGCAGAAGCGTGGTGAAATATTCATCGAGCGCGGGTTCCAGCATCGCCGCCTCGCCCGCCAGAATTTCACCCGACGTGCCGTCGACGGTGATCTTGTCGCCTTCGCGGAGCGTGCGCCCGTCCGGCGTGATGATGACCTTGTCGCGCAGGTTCAGCTTCAGGTCCGAGGCGCCAACGATGCAGGGAAGGCCAAGGCCGCGTGCGATCACGGCGGCATGGCTGGTGATGCCGCCGCGTTCGGTCAGGACGGCTACGGCGGCATGCATGCCGCGGATGTCTTCCGGCGCGGTTTCGCGGCGCACAAGAATGCAAGCCTCGCCCTGCGAGGCGGCGGTCTGCGCGTCGGCGGCGGTAAAGACAATGCGGCCCGAGGCGCCGCCGGGGCTGGCCGGAATGCCGCGCGCCAGACGGTCGCGCTCGACCCGCGGGTCGACCTGATAGTGGAGGAGTTCTGACAAAGCGCGCGGCTGAACGCGCAAGAGCGCCTCCTCGCGGCTGATGATCCCGTCGCGCGCAAGACCCACGGCGATACGCACCGCCGCGCGGGACGAGCGCGAGACCTTCACCGCATCGATGATCTTCAGCGCGCCGTTTTCCAGCGCGAATTCGATCTGCATCTCCTCGCGCAGCTTCTCGCGTGCGGCGGCGCAATGGCGCTGAAGGTCGGCGAATATCTCCGGTTTCGCCTCTTCAAGCGAGGCGCCGCGCTTGTCGCGCACGAGGTAGAGCGTTTCTTCCGCCTTGCGGTCGGCCGGTTTCTGGCCCCTGAAACGCCCGGTGACCTGCGGCGCGCCGGTCACGGCATCGACCAGCTGGATGGTGCCGAAGCCTGCAAGGCCCGGGCCGACCATCTGCACCATCTCCTGCACCAGAAGCCCGAGCGCCGCGTCCGCCGGCGCACCCTTGGCCTGCCTGAGAAGCCGCGCGGTCGTGCCTTCCCAGGCGCGCGCCATGGAACGGAGCACTTCGGACAATTGCTGGGCGGCGGACTGAGGAAATTCCTCGTCCATCTCCGCCTCGTAGGCGGCAAGGGCGGCAGCGAGCGCGGTGGGCGAGGGTTCGTCCGAGAACATATCGGGGTCAAGCCGCGCGACATTGATCGCATAGGCCTGCACGAAGCCGAGATAAACCGCGTCGGCGAAAGCGGCGCCATGGCTTGCCGTCAGTTCGGCGTGGCGTTCAGCGTTCATGCCCACATTCAGGACGGTGTTCGGCCCGCCCCATTCGGGGTTCGCAGGGCTCGAGCGGACCGCCATGAGGGGTGTGGGACCGAAGTGGCCCGCGAGCTTTCTGGTGTCGGGCGGGGTACCTGCGGCAATCGCGCGCACCGCCTCGACCGGCAGGGCGACCGTCTTCGGCACGGGCAGGTCCATCCGGATGAGCCGCTGCAGGCACTTCGCCCGCCAGCCATGGCGCGCGGCCTCGATCCCCGAAGAGGGGGTGATCTCGGTCAGCTCTGCAAAGTCCTGATGTTTCTGCACTGCAGCGATTCCTTTCGCGCGCAGAATACGCCGGTTCTGATTCGGGGCAAGGCGAAGATTCGGGGGAGGGCGAAAGGTTTCGTCCCGCCTGCGGCGGGCCGACCCGCCGGGAGGGCTCTGCCCTCCCGGACCCTCCCGGAGTATTTTCGGACAGAACGTAGGGATGATCCGCGTTCTGTACTGAAATGGTCTCGGGTGGGCAGACAGCCTTGCGCCTCAGCCTTCGAGTTTCGTCAGGTCGGCGACGGAGAGGCAGACGGTGCGGATGCGGGAGAGAAGGTTCAGGCGGTTGCGGCGGACGACCGGGTTGTCGCTGTTGACCTGAACGGCGGTGAAGAAGGCGTCGATGGGTGCGCGGAGGCGGGCTATGGCGGACATGGCCTGCCCGAAATCCTCGGCCTTCATGGCCGGGGCGATGGCGGCCTCGGCGGCGTCGAGGGCGGCGAAAAGGGCGCGTTCCTCGGCGGTCTCGGCGAATTTCACATCGGCGCCGTAGCTGTATTCCACCCCATCCTTCGCCTCGGCCTGCGTCAGGATATTGTTCGCCCGCTTGAAGCCCTGCAGCAGGTTTTCCCCGTCGTCGGTCTTGAGGAAGGCCGCGAGCGCCTCGGCGCGTTTGACGAGGAGGGTGAGGTCGTCATTGCCCGGCATGGCCAGACAGCCGTCGATCACATCATGGCGGATGCCCTGATCCTTGAGGAAGACTTTCAGGCGGTCGTGGAAGAAGGAGAGGAGGTCGGCTCTATCAGCCATAGCTCCTCCCGCAGAGCTGTTCGCAACCCGTTCGCGATGGCCATCGACTACCGAAGAAAGGCCCGCCCGGATCGAATTCCCCAGCACCAACCGAATAACCCCCAACGCCGCCCTCCGCAGCGCGAACGGGTCTTTCGACCCCGTGGGTTTCTCATCAATCGCCCAGAAGCCGGTCAGCGTGTCGATCTTGTCGGCGAGCGCCACGGCGACCGACACGGGCACCGACGGCACGGCGTCGGACGGCCCGAGCGGGGAATAATGGTCGCGGGCGGCGTTGGCGACTTCGGGGGCTTCGCCAGCCTCCAAAGTATAATAGCGGCCCATGGTGCCTTGCAGTTCGGGGAATTCACCGACCATGCCGGAGCGGAGGTCGGCCTTCGCCAGCCGCGCGGCGCGTTCGGCCTGTGCGGCGTCCGCACCCACAAGCGGTGCGATCTCGCGGGCGAGGGCGGCGATGCGCTCGATCCGTTCGGCCTGGCTGCCGAGCTTGTTGTGGAAGGTGACGGACTTGAGGCCATCGAGCCACTTGCCCATGCCCCCCTTCGCCTCGCGCAGGTCGTTTTCCCAGAAGAACCGCGCATCTGACAGGCGGGCCGAGAGGACCTTCTGGTTGCCTTTCAGGATCGTCGCGCCATGGTCGGCGGTTTCGGTATTGGCCACCGTCACGAAGCCTTCGATCCGCCCGGTCTTGGGATTGCGGACCGAGAAGAACTTCTGATGTTCGCGCATCGAGGTTTGCAGCACCTCGGGCGGGAGGTGAAGGAAGTCCTCTCCAATCCGGCCCATCAGCACCACCGGCCATTCGACAAGCCCCGCGACCTCGGAGAGAAGTGCCTTGTCCTCGACCAGCTCCAGCCCGGCCGCGAAGGCCATGTTGGTGGCGTCGGCCCAGATGCGCGCCTCGCGCTCGGCGGGGTCGAGGATCACATGGGCGCGTTTCAGTTTGACGGCGTAATCGTCGAAGGAGGAGACCGACAGGTCGCCATTCGAAAGGAACCGGTGGCCCCGGGTCCGGTTGTCCGAGGCGATGCCGTCGATATCAAGAGGCACCACTTCGGCCCCGGCCTCTGTCGTCAGCAGGCAGAGGATCGAATGCAGCGGGCGGACCCAGCGCAGGCTGCCCGATCCCCAGCGCATCGACTTCGGCCAGGGGAAGGTGCGGATCGTGGCCTCCAGCACCTCGGCGATGATCGCGGGGGCGGCGCGACCGGGTTTGGTAACGACGGCGAAATAGACCTGGCCCTTCTTGTCGTCGCGCACGTCCAACTGGTCGCGCGTGAGGCCCGTCGAGCGCAGAAAGCCCTCGATCGCGGCGTCAGGCGCGGTCGTTGCCGGCCCCTTGCGTTCCTCGCGGACGGCTGCGCTTTCGGCTGTCAGCCCCTCGATGGCCAAGGTCAGGCGGCGGGGCGTCGAGAAGGCGGCGGCACCGCCATAGGTCAGACCGGCCTCGACCAGCCCGTCGGTGACGAGCTTCTTCAGATCCTCGCGCGCGCGGGCCTGCATGCGGGCGGGGATTTCCTCGGAAAAGAGTTCGATCAGCAGGTCGGGCATTACTTGTCCGCGCTTTCGTTCAGTTGCTGCCAGGCGTAGGCCCGGCCATCGGGATAGACGGCCACCACCCGGTCGACGCCGGGGGCGATGTTTTCCTCTGACAGGAAGGCCACGGCCTTGCCCGCCTCCAGGTCAGCGCCGATTAGGCTCGCGTCGAAACAGTCAAACCAGGAAGGCGCGTTGAGCGGTGTGGGCTTTTCGTAGATCACATAGCTTTCGGTGAGCATCGCGAGCGACATCGGCGTCATGAAACAGGCGCGGAAGCGCAGGGGGGAGCTGTTCGCGTCCACCCCTTCGAAATCCGATGTCACCAGCATGGGTTCGGCAATTGCGCCCGCGATCGGTTGCAGCCCGATTTCTGCTTCGGCAGAGGCCGGTTCGATCGCACGGAAATAGGCGTATTCCTGAGCATAGTAGAGGGCCATGCCAGCCAGGAGGGCGGTTATCACAATAGTACCTGCAACGATCTTACCATTCATGATCAGGGCCAGTAGAGATTTATCCGTGGGCGCCGGAGGTCTGCCGCAATTGCGCGCATCTGGTCAATTGCCGGGATCTGATTCAGAGCGCGGGTTTCGTGGGTTTCCACGAATAGCGCACCGAAGCTCCATCGGCCCGGGTCGCGGAAGATGTCGCACAAGATGTCAAATTCCGCTCCTTCTATGTCCATCTTGATAAGCGCGGCCGGTCGTGGAAGTCCCTCCAGGACTTCGGCGAACGCCCGCTGTTCGACGTCGATCGACTCGGCCCGATACTGGCGCGACGCGGAAAAGACGGTCGACGCCATTTCCGAATAAACTGTGCGCCTATCAGACGGCGCCCGATAGAGACGAACGGTACCGCTTGCGGCGCCGACCGCCGCCTCGTGCAGGATGACATTCGGAAGGCCGCCGCATGCCTCCTTCAGCTGCGCGAATGTATCCGGGTCAGGTTCGAAAGCGTGGACCGTGGCGCCGGTCGCGGCAAGGCGTCGCGTGAAGACACCGACATTTGCGCCGAGGTCGAGCGCTATGTCATCGGGACCGAGTCGCCCCATTTCCTTCTCGAAGTCAGCAAGCGTTCGCGCGGCCCAGGCACGACGCAGCTTGCGGCGCGCTGATGCGCCAATGGGATTTGGCCAGCGTCCGATGCGGGCAAGCAGCCGCTGATAGGCGTTTGCCGGCCGATAGTCTGTCATGCGGCCTGTCCGCTGGGCGTGGTGACAAAGGCATCCGCGCATTTCTTGGCCAGCGCCCGGACCCGGCCGATATAGGCCTGCCGCTCGGTGACAGAGATGACGCCGCGCGCATCGAGAAGGTTGAAGAGGTGGCTGGCCTTGATGCACTGGTCATAGGCCGGATGCGCCATCACGATGCGCCGACCGGCCTTGTCCATCTCGTCCGCCGCGAGGATGCGCTCGCACTCCGCCTCGGCATCCTTGAAATGCTGGAACAGCATCTCAGTGTCGGCCTGATCGAAATTGTGGCGGCTGTATTCCTCCTCGGTCTGGCGGAAGATGTCGCCATAGGCCAGGGGAATGGGCGACTGCGGGTCGTTGAACGGCATGTCCATCACATGATCGACGCCGAGGACATACATCGCCAGCCGTTCAAGGCCATAGGTCAGCTCGCCCGAGACCGGGCGGCAGTCATGCCCGCCGACCTGCTGGAAATAGGTGAACTGGCTCACCTCCATCCCGTCGCACCAGACCTCCCAGCCAAGGCCCCAGGCGCCGAGCGTCGGGCTTTCCCAGTCATCCTCGACGAAACGGATATCGTGCAGTGCGGGGTCCAGACCGATCGCCGCCAGCGAGCTGAGATAGAGATCCTGCAGATCAAGCGGCGAAGGTTTGATGATAACCTGATACTGATAATAATGCTGCAACCGGTTGGGGTTCTCGCCATAGCGCCCATCGGTCGGGCGGCGCGAGGGCTGGACATAGGCCGCCGCCCAGGGCCGCGCACCAAGTGAGCGCAGGGTCGTCGCCGGATGGAAGGTGCCAGCGCCAACCTCCATGTCGTAGGGTTGCAGCACGGCGCAGCCCTTGCCCGCCCAGTAGGCTTGCAGGCGGAGGATGATTTCCTGAAAGGACCGGGGTCGGGTGATAGACATTCGCGCGCCTGTGGTGGAAAGCTGATCCTCCTTAGGCAACAGCCGGTCCTCGGTCAATCGGCGGACGGGCAACACACGGGTTTTTGGGGTGACGCCGCGCTGAAACCTGTTAGGTTGCGGCCCGGATTCGCAGGCATAAGACCCGACCGAGAGGCATTTGAGCATGAAACGCGCGCTTTGGACCGCAACCTTTCTGGGGGCGGCGTTCGCCGCAACCCTGGTGCACGGGCAGGACACTTGGGTCCAGATCGAGGCACAACCCTCGCTGACCGAGGCAGAGGGCCGCGCCCGCGCCTATGCCGGGGCCTTTACCAATGTGCAGGGTTACCGGCTGAAAAGCGGCTGGTACGCCATCGTTCTCGGGCCCTTCACGCCCGAAGAAGCCGCGCGCCAGCTTGCGCTTCTGACCAGCGAACGGCTGATCCCGGGCGACAGTTTCGTGGCGACCGAGGGCGAGCTTGGCCGCCGGTTCTGGCCTGCGGGGCTCGATGCGGCCGCACCGGCGGAGACGACAGCCGCGCCAGAGGCTCCGTCGACTGAACCCCCGGCGACAGAACCGGCCGCCGCCCCGACGCCAGTTCTCCCGGAAGAAACGGTGGAAGAGGCGCGCCGGTCGGAATCCGCACTGTCGGCGGACGAGCGGATGGATCTGCAGCGCGCCATGCAATGGTTCGGCGTCTATCAGGGCGCCATCGACGGGTCTTTCGGCAAGGGCACGCGCGCGGCGATGGCCAGCTGGCAAGCAGAGATCGGGGCGCCCGAGACTGGCATCCTAACGACCGCCCAGCGCGGCGATCTTACGGGTCGCTGGACTGCGGAGCGCGCGACCATGGGTATCGAGCGCGTAAGCGAGAAGGAAGCGGGGATCGACATCGACCTTCCGCTCGGTCTCGTGAAATTTGACGGCTACCAGCCTCCCTTCGCCGCGTACGGCGAGAAGGATGGCTCGGGTTATCAGGTCCTGCTCATCTCGCGCCGCGGCGATCAGAAGGATCTTGTGGCGCTCTATGAGCGGCTTCAGGCGATGGAAATCATGCCGATGGAGGGGGCTCGGTCGATCGGCCGCGCCTCGTTCACCATTGACGGCGAGGGCAATGGCAAGACTGCCCATGCGGAAGCCGCGCTTGAGGGTGGTTTCATCAAGGGTTTCGCGCTGATCGCGCCCACCGACGACAGCGCCCGCCGGGCACGCGTGCTCGAGGCTATGAAGGCGAGCTTCAAGCCCGCGGGCTCGGTCGCGCTCGACGAAAATCTGGGCGAGCCCTCCTCGACCACCGCCGCCGACCTGACAAGCGGTCTCGACATCCGCCGCCCGGCAATTGCGCGCACCGGCGCCTTCATCGACGGCGAGGGCACGGTGCTGACGACCAGCGAAGTGCTTGCGGGCTGCACGCGGGTTACGCTTGACGGCCGGACCGACGCAACCGTCGCCTTCGAGGACCCGACGCTTGGCTTCGCGATCCTGAAACCCTCCGCGCCGCTCGCGCCGCGCGCTTTCGCGGCACTTGCGCCGACGGCACCGCGCCTTGATTCCGACGTGGCTCTGGCGGGCTATTCCTATGAGGACAAGCTCTCTGCCCCGGTCGTGTCGACCGGCACTTTTTCGGAAGGGCAGGGGCTGAATGGCGAGGCCGAACTCGACCGGCTGACTTTGACCACGCTCGCGGGCGACGCGGGTGGCGCGGTCCTGAACGGATCGGGTGCCATGATCGGCATGCTGCTACCGAAGACGGACGAGGCGGGGCGCGCGCTTCCCAAGGATGTCAGCTTCACCCTCAAGGGCGCGGCAATTGGCAAGGCGCTGGAAGCGCAAGGCCTGACCTTCACCACGTCGGACCGCACTGGCACCTTGGCCGCCGAGGACCTCGCGAAACTTGCCCGCGACATGACCGTTCTCGTCAGCTGCTGGAAATGAAAACGGGGGCCGTGGCCCCCGTTCCTTTCGCTCAGCCGCCGATCACGCCCGCGACGGCGGGGCCGACATCGTGCCAGCCCTCCCAGATCATCTTCAGTGCGACATAGAGAATGATCGCGAGGCCCACATAGGCGATCCAGCGGTGCTTGTTCAGAAGCCGCGCCACGAAAGTTGCCGCCAGCCCCATCAGAGCGATTGACAGGACGAGGCCGATCACCAGCACGGTCGGATGTTCCCGCGCGGCGCCCGCGACGGCGAGCACATTGTCGAGCGACATCGAAACGTCGGCGATGACGATCTGCCAGGCCGCCTGCGAGAAGGTCTTGCGCGGCCCGCCTGCCGCAACCAGCCCGTCGGCGTTAATGTCCTCGCCGGTCAAAGCTTCTTCGGCGCGCTCCTCGTCGGCGTGACCTTCGCGCAGCTCGCGCCACATCTTCCAGCAGACCCAAAGGAGAAGGATGCCGCCGACCAGAAGCAGGCCGATGATCCCCATCAACTCGGTCGCGATCAGCGCGAAGCCGATCCGCATGACCGTTGCGGCGATTATCCCGACCAGGATCGCCTTTGCCCGCTGTTCGCGCGGCAGGCCGGCAGCGGCCAAGCCGATCACGATTGCATTGTCGCCCGCAAGCACCAGGTCGATCGCAATGACCTGCATGAGGGCGCTGAACCCCTCAGGCGTAAAGATTTCCATCATCCGAGACTGTCCCCAATATTTGAGCGATAGTTAGTGAACTAAGCGCGCGCTTTCAACTGGCGGCGCGTCGTGGGCTTCTCGCGGTTGGAAAGGACCGCTATAGCGGGTTCATGGTCAGCCGTTTCCTGAAGTCTCTTCTCGCGCCCGCTCCAACACCGGTCTCCGGCGACGATGCGGCTCTTGCGCTCGCGGCGCTTCTCGTCCGGGTGGCGCGGGCGGACGGCAGCTATGAATCGGCCGAGCGGGACCGGATCGACCGCATCCTCACCACGCACCATGCGCTCGGCCCGTTCGAAGCAGTCGATCTGCGGCAGCGCGCCGAAGCGCTTGAGGCGGAAGCGCCCGATACGGTCCGCTTCACCCGCGCCCTGAAAGAAGCCGTCCCCCATGAGGAACGGCTGCGTCTGATCGAGGCGCTCTGGTCGGTGGCCTTCGCCGACGACAGACGCGACGCGGAAGAAGACGCGCTGATCCGGCTGGTCGCGAACCTTCTCGGCATCACCGACCGTGACAGCGCGCTCGCCCGGCAGAAAGTGACAGCCCGATGATCGCAAGCCTGCCCATGTATGACTGGCCCGAGGTTCAACCGGCCAACGACCAGCTTTGGGCAAGTGTCCGCGACCGGCTGCGCGCGACCGGGCTGGCGGCCCCCGAAACCCTCAGCCGGGACCGGCGCGCGCATGACTGGACGGCGCCTGACCTGCTCCTGTCCCAGACCTGCGGCTTTCCCTACCGGACTGCGCTGCACGGCAAGGTCACGCTGGTTGGCACGCCCGATTACGGGCTCGAAGGCGCTCCGCCCGGTTACTATTATTCCGTTCTCGTTGTGCCTGCTGACCGCGGGGGAGACTGGCAGGACTTCATCGATGGAACGCTGGCGATCAATGGCTATGACAGCCAGTCGGGCTGGGCGGCACCGCAAAATCATGCGGCCGGGGTCGGGCGCCGGTTCGGACGCATTCTCGTCACCGGCGCCCATCGCGACAGCGCCACCGCCGTCGCCGACGGCGAGGCAGATATCGCTGCCATCGACGCCATGACCTGGCGTCTGGTCGAGGCGTACCGGCCCGACGTGGCCCGCAGGTTGAGGATCTGCGCGCGCACCACGCCTACGCCGGGCCTGCCGCTGATCACCGCGCTTCGCGATCATGCCGGCCTGCTGCGGACGGCCTTCGCCGAGACGATCGCCGCCCTGGCACCGGAAGACCGGAAATCGCTTCACCTGCAGGGTGTGGTGCAGATTCCGGCCTCGGCCTATCTCGCGGTCCCGACCCCGCCCGGAATGTAGCAGATTGGACGATTGTACCGTTCAATTCGCGCAACGTGGCGTCAAACCCGACATATTTCACGTTGCAAAGCGAACATGATTCCGCCCTATTCGAAGAAACGGGGAAGGGATTTCATAAAAGTGTCAACGGCAGAGACTCCGGTCATCCAGATCACTGACCTGCACAAAGCCTATGGTCAGCTCGAAGTCCTGAAGGGCGTATCCATCACCGCTCACAAGGGCGAGGTCATCTCTCTCATCGGTTCGTCCGGCTCGGGCAAGTCCACGCTTCTGCGCTGCTGCAATCTCCTGGAGGAAAGCCAGCAGGGCGAGATCCTCTTCGATGGTGAACCGATCCGCTGGAAGGGCGATGGGCATAACCGTCATCCCTCTGACCGCGCGCAGGTGATCCGGGTGCGCACCAACCTTTCGATGGTGTTCCAGCAGTTCAACCTCTGGGCCCATATGACGATCCTGCAGAATGTGATGGAGGCTCCCGTTACCGTTCTCGGCCGCGACAAGGCCGAGGTCGAGGCGTCAGCCCGCAAGTATCTGGAGAAGGTGGGTATCGGCGACAAGTGCGATGTCTACCCAGCTCAGCTGTCGGGTGGCCAGCAGCAGCGCGCCGCTATCGCCCGTGCCCTTTGCATGGAACCCAAGGCGCTGCTGTTCGATGAGCCGACCTCGGCGCTCGATCCCGAACTGGAACAGGAAGTGGTGAAAGTCATCAAGGCGCTGGCCGAGGAAGGCCGGACCATGCTCCTCGTCACCCACGACATGAAACTGGCCGCCGACGTCTCGGATCATGTCGTCTTCCTCCACAAGGGCCTGATCGAGGAAGAAGGCGCGCCGGATCAGCTGTTCGGCAATCCGCAGACCGAACGCCTGCGCGGCTTTCTGTCGGCCACCGCCGCCTGATGCCCTGTGCAGGCGTCATATCCGGTCTTCTGACCGCGGTGACGCTCGTTTCGTCAGGCACTGCCGGGCGACCGACGATCATCGGGACCGAGGCCGCCTTTCCGCCTTACGTCTTCCACGACGAGGCGGGCGGGCTTGCCGGCTTCGATGTCGAGGTCGGCAACGAGGTCTGCCGCCGTGCAGCGCTTGACTGCGAATGGCAGGTCGCCGATTTCGATCAGCTGATCCCCGGCGTGATGTCGGGACGGTTCGATCTGGCGATCTCCGGTATCGCGGTGACGCCTGCCCGGGCCGAAAGCGTCGACTTCACCATAGCCTATACCCATGCGGGCGGCAGCGATTACTTCGTCGGCCGCGCCGGTGCGCCTGCGCCAGAAGCCGCGCTGACCGGCGTTCAGGCCGGAACGATCCACGAAGCGCATCTGCGACAGGCGGGCCTGCGCTTCCGCGCCTACCGCAGCGAAAGCGCGCTTCTGGATGCGCTTTTGGCCGGCCAGGTCGATCTGGCCTATGGCCCCTTCGACCGGGACGATAAGGATGCCTTCTTCGAGGCAAATGGCATCGAAACGGTCCGGGAGGAGACGGTCGCCTCGGACGGCGTCGGGATGGTCGTCTGCAAGGGCAATGATCCCTTGCGTGCCCGCCTTGATGGCGCGATCACTGAAATGCAGGAGGATGGCACGCTCGACGCGCTGTCCGACCGATGGTTCTAGGGCGACAACCGCCCCTGATAAACGAAAAGTCCAACAGAGGAGTTTGATATGAAGAAACTGATCCTTTCCACGGCGATCGTCGCCCTGACGGCGGGCGTAAGCCTTGCGCAGGACGTTGTCCGCATGGGCACTGAAGGCGCCTATCCTCCCTCGAACTTCATCAACGACAAGGGGGAAGTCGACGGGTTCGAGCGGGAGCTGGGCGACGAGCTGTGCAAGCGCGCGGAACTCAAGTGCGAGTGGGTGGTGAACGAGTGGGATTCGATCATCCCGAACCTCGTCTCGGGTAACTACGACACGATCATCGCCGCCATGTCGATCACCGACGAGCGGAAGGAAGTCATCGATTTCTCCGAAGCCTATCAACCTGCGACCCCGTCGGTCTTTGTCGCGAAGTCGGCTGATGCCGATATCAAGGGCGGCGTGATCGCAGCGCAGACCTCGACCATCCAGTCGGGCTATGTCGCCGAACAAGGCATGACGCTTGCCGAATATGCCACTGGCGACGAAACCATCGCTGCGGTTCGCAATGGCGAGGCGGATGCGGTCTTCGCCGACGGCGAATATCTTGCACCGATCGTCGCGGAATCGAACGGCGAACTGATGGTCGTCGGCGAGCCGGTTCCGCTGGGCGGCGGCGTCGGCATCGGCATGCGCAAGAGCGACGCCGAGCTTCGCGCCAAGTTCGACGCGGCGATCACGTCGATGAAGGACGATGGTTCGCTCAACGCGATGATCGTCAAGTGGTTCGGCGAGAACGCCACCACCTGGTAATCTGAACCGGTCGGGGCGCGCACGCACGCCTGCTGCGCGCCCCGTCCCCCATCCGGGCCATTCCCATGTTTGACAGTTGCGCCGACCCCAAGACACTCGAAGGTCTGAGCTGGTTTCTCTGCTTCCTGACCTCGGGCAAGCAGCTTCTGTTCTACCGCTCGTTCTTCATCGTGCTGATCCTTCTGGCCGTCACGGCGCCGGTGGCGCTGGCTTTCGGCTTCGGCGGCGCCATGGCGGCGCGGTCGCGCATCGCGCCACTTTCGTGGTTCGGCAAGGGCTATTCGGCGATGACGCGGGGCGTGCCGGACATTGTCTTCTTCCTCTTCGTGCCGATCGCGATGGATCAGGCGCTGGAGATGATCCGTCACAAGATCAAATGCCCGGAATGGACCGACCCGATCTTTCGCGGCAGCGACTTTGTGGTTTGCCAGCAGGCGAAGTTTCCGCTCTCGACGAGCCCGCAGATCTATCACGACCTTTACGCCTTCACGCTGGCCGTCATTGCCTTCGCCGTCGTCTTCGGCGCCTTCGCCGCCAGCGTGATCTATGGCGCAATGCAGGCCGTGCCGCGCGCGCAGATGGAAACCGCCGAGGCTTACGGCATGACCGACAGGCAGGCTTTCTGGCGGATCATGGTGCCGCAGATGTGGACCTATGCGCTGCCAGGCCTTTCGAATCTCTGGATGATCCTCATCAAGGCGACGCCGCTTCTCTTCATCCTCGGCATCCAGGATGTGGTCTACTGGGCGCGCGAGAACGGCGGCTACAAGACCGAACATTTCGACTATCCGCACCCTGACTGGCGGGTCTATTACTTCCTCGTCCTCCTCGTCTTCTACCTTCTGATGACCAAAGGGTCCGAGGTGATCATCGGCCGGCTGACCCGCAACCTCAGCCACGGGCAGGCGACGCTTGCCGGTGAACGGATGCGGAGGGCCGGACGATGAGCTGCTATCAGACCCTTCTCGACTATGGCTTGCGCTCGATCGGCATCGGCGAACGGCTCCTGCCCAAATCCGACTTCACGCTCTGCGAACATTTCGTGCTGATCGGCTCGGGCTTCGTCTGGAACTTCTATTTCGGCATCTTTGCGCTGATGTTCGGCTTCTTTCTTGCCAATGCCGTCGCGGTCGCCAAGGCCAGTCACAACCCCTGGGTCCGCAAGCCCGCCGAATGGTTCATCTTCATCTTCCGTGGCTCGCCGCTCTTCATCCAGTTCTTCCTGGCGTATGAAAGCTTCGTCCTTCTGCCGCGCGTGGGCTTCGACCTGCCCTTGGGCTTCACCACGATCACAGTCGAGACCTCTTGGCTGACCAAGGCCTGGCTCGGCGCGCTGATCGTCCTCACGCTCAACACCGCCGCCTATGCGGGCGAGATCTTCTATGGCGCGCTGAATTCGATCCCCAAGGGCGATATCGAGGCGGCGGATGCCTATGGCATGTCGGGCTGGCCGCGCTTCCGCCGCGTGATGTGGCCGACGATCATGCGCCTCGCCTGGCCCGGCTATACGAACGAGGCGATCTTCCTCTTCCAGGCCACCACGCTCGTCTTCTTCTCGGGCTTCCCGGCCTTTCGCCAGCAGGGCGACGCGCTCTACTACGCCTCCTACTTTTCGGCCAAGACCTTCAATCCTTTCATGGCCTATCCGGTGATCGCCTTCTACTTCATCCTGATCACTCTGGCGCTGACCTGGATCTTCGGTCTGGTGAACAAGCGGCTGAACCGCCACCTGCCCCAGAATCTGAAAGCAAGAATCCGCTTGCGTCCACAGCTGATCCGGTAGTATCTGTTATTTGATCAAATTCACCGGGCACCCGCCCGGACTGCGAGAGCGGCGTCTGGCACCTGACTTCCGGGACGGATGGGATTGGTCATAACGGGAGAAAGGACCAAGGGCATGGTCCCCATCCCCGCTTCCGGACCGCCGTGGTCCGGTGGGCGGCGCGGATGGAACCGGGCCCTGGCTGCGACAGATGATGAAAGACTGGCTGAGAAAGCACCCGCAGGTGCGCACGATCCGTGTAGCTGCAGCGGATCTGAACGGGCAGGCGCGCGGCAAGCGCATCCCCGCCCGCTTTGCGGAAAAGGTGGCGACGGACGGGACAAGGTTCCCGATGTCGGTGCTGAACCTCGATATTTGGGGTGAGGATATCGAGGACAGCCCGCTCTTGTTTGAAAGCGGCGATGCCGACGGCATCCTGAAGCCGACCGAACGCGGCTATATGCCGATGCCTTGGCTTGAGGCGCCGACCGCGCTTCTGCCGATCTGGATGTACCGCGAGGATGGCCGCCCCTACGAGGGCGACCCCCGCCATGCCCTGCGCGCCGTCGTTGACCGCTACAAGGCGCGCGGTCTGACGCCCGTCTGCGCGATGGAACTGGAATTCTTCCTGATCGACGACAGCGGCAAGACCCTGCAGGTCCCGCCCTCGCCGCGATCGGGCAAGCGCCGCAAGGCAGCCGAGATCCTGTCGATCCGCGCACTCGACGCCTTCGACACTTTCTTCACCGACCTCTACGACGCCTGCGAGGCGATGGATATCCCGGCCGACACGGCCATCTCGGAATCAGGCCTCGGTCAGTTCGAGATCAACCTGATGCACCAGGACGACGCACTGCGCGCCGCCGACGATGCCTGGTTCTTCAAGATGCTGGTGAAGGGCCTCGCCCGCCGCCATGGCTTTGCCGCCAGCTTCATGGCCAAGCCCTATCCGGAATATTCCGGCAACGGGCTCCATACCCATTTCTCTGTGATCGACGCGAACGGCAACAATGTCTTCTCGAACGGCGGGCCGGAAGGCTCCGACATGCTGAAGAACGCTGTCGCCGGCTGCCTCTGGGCGATGAACGATTCCGCGCTTCTCTTCGCACCCCATGCGAACAGCTACGAACGGCTTGTGCCCGAGGCGCATGCCCCGAACGCGGTCTGCTGGGCCTATGAGAACCGCACCTCGGCCATCCGCATCCCCTCGGGCAGTGCCGCCGCCCGGCGGATCGAGCACCGCACGGCAGGCGGAGACGTGAACCCCTATCTCATGCTCGCCGCCATCCTCGGCGCCGCGCTGATCGGCATCGAAGAAAAGATGGAACCGCCGCCGCCGATCACCGGCAACGCCTATGCGCTCGACCTGCCCTTGATCCCCGACACTTGGGAAGAGGCGATCAATGTCTTCGAGAAGAGCGAGAAGATGGCGCGCATCTTCTCGAAGGAACTCGTGCAGAACCTGGTCATGACCAAGCGTCAGGAACTGCACTACATGGCCGAACTGTCGCCGACCGAGCAGACCGAGATTTACCTCGATACGGTGTGAGGCCTGCGCGGGGCGAACGGCACGTCCGCCCCGCCGCCACGGCCCGCATCGCCTTGCCAGAGCGTCGGCGCGGGTTTACCTAGAGAAGAGACCCTGAAACCAAGAGATTTTCATGCTGATCGGCATTCTGCAGACCGGACAGGCGCCCGACACGTTGCGCGACGAGATGGGCGACTATCCGGATTTCTTCCGCGAACTTCTGGCCAACCGCGGCCTGCAGTTCCGCAGCTATCATGTCGAGGGAATGCAGTTCCCCGTCTCGGTCCATGATTGCGACGGCTGGCTGATCACCGGCTCGCGCCATGGCGCCTACGAGGATCACCCCTTCATCAAGCCGCTTGAGGATTTCATCCGCAAGTCGATCGCCGAGAAGGTGCCGATGGTCGGCATCTGCTTCGGCCATCAGATCATCGCCCAGGCAATGGGCGGCAAGGTCGAACGTTTCGATGCCGGCTGGGCCGTCGGGCCAACCGACTATGATTTCGACGGCCAGACGATCAAGCTCAATGCCTGGCATCGCGACCAGGTGACCGAGGTTCCCGACGGCGCCACGGTCTGCGCCTCGAACGAATTTTGTGAAAACGCGGCGCTTGTCTACGGCGACCTCGCTTTCACGGTCCAGGCCCATCCCGAATTCAAGGATGAATTCGTTGACGGGCTGCTTCGGACCCGCGCGCCGGGACTTGTGCCCCCCGACGTGATGGCGGCGGCCGCCGCGAAACTTGGGCATGACAACGACGCTGCCGCGGTTGCGGACCGGATCGCGGACTTCTTCAAGCAAAACCGCAACAAATAGTGTGATTCATGTCCGACTGGACCCAGAAACTGCCGCAAGCAGCCCGCGATTATATTGGCGGGCGCCGTGTCGACGAGGTGGAATGCATCGTCTCCGACATTGCCGGCGTAGCGCGAGGCAAGGCGATGCCTGCCTCGAAATTCGCCAAGCAGAAATCCTTCTTCCTGCCCAACTCGATCTTTCTGCAGACGATCACCGGGGAATGGGCCGACAATCCCTTGGGCGACTTCACCGAGCCGGACATGGTTCTGGTGCCCGACTATTCGACCGCGACCGCGGCGCCTTGGGCGAACGATCCGACCTTGCAGGTCATCCATGACGTGATCGACGACGAGGGTAACATGGTGCCCACCGCTCCGCGCAACGTCCTGAAGCGCGTCGTGCAGCTGTTCGAAGCCGAAGGCCTGACCCCGGTCGTCGCACCGGAAATGGAATTCTTCCTCGTCGCCCGCAACATCGACCCCAACCTGCCCGTCATCCCGCCGATGGGCCGCTCCGGCCGCCGTGCCGCCGCCAAACAGGCCTATTCGCTGTCGGCCGTCGATGAATACGGCCAGGTCATCGATGACATCTACGATTTCGCCGAACATCAGGGCTTCGAGATCGACGGCATCCTGCAGGAAGGCGGCTCGGGCCAGATCGAGATCAACCTCGCCCACGGCGATCCGGTCAAGCTCGCCGACGAGATCTTCTTCTTCAAACGCCTGATCCGCGAGGCGGCGCTGCGCCACGACTGCTATGCCACCTTCATGGCCAAGCCCATCGAAGGGGAACCGGGCAGCGCCATGCACATCCACCATTCGGTGGTGTCGAAGGAGACGGGCAAGAACATCTTCTCCGACGGCAAGAAGGAAACCCAGGCCTTCCACCATTTCATCGGCGGCCTGCAGAAATACCTGCCCGCCGCGATTGCGCTGCTCGCGCCCTACGTCAACAGCTACCGCCGTTACGTCCCGGGCTTCGCTGCGCCGATCAACGTCGAGTGGGGCCGCGACAACCGCACCACCGGCCTGCGTGTCCCGGTCTCGACCCCCTCCGCCCGGCGCGTCGAAAACCGCCTCGCCGGCATGGACTGCAACCCCTATATCGGCATCGCCGCCTCGCTGGCCTGCGGCTATCTGGGGCTGAAGGAAAAGATCGAACCGCGCCCCGAGCGCAATATCGAGTTCAACGATTTCGACGATGATATCCCGTTGACGCTCGGTCAGGCGCTCGACCTTCTGGCCGAGGCACAGCCGTTGCGTGACGTGATGAGCGAGGATTTCTGCCTCGTCTACGAAAGCGTGAAGCGCAACGAATACAAGGAATTCCTGGAAGTCATCAGCCCGTGGGAGCGGGAGCATCTGCTCCTCAACGTCTGAGGCGCCCATGGATCTTCTCTTCGCGAACGACAAGGCGGGGACCTACCCCGCCTCCTACTACGCTGCCACCCGCGCCGACCTCGCGCCCTTCCCCGCACCCGCGGGCGACCTGCGCGCCGACGTCTGCGTGGTCGGCGGCGGTTATACCGGCCTCTCCGCCGCACTCCACCTCGCCCAGCGCGGGCTTGATGTGGTCCTGCTCGAAGCCCACCGCGTCGGCTTCGGCGCCTCTGGCCGCAACGGCGGCCAGGTCGGCACCGGCCAGCGCCAGGATCAGGACTGGCTCGAGAAAACCGTGGGCAAGGGTCACGCCCGCCAGCTCTGGGACCTGTCGCTGGAATCGGTCGACATGGTGCGGACGCTCATCCGCGACCATGCCATGCCCTGCACCTTCCACGAGGGCATCGTCCACGCCTGCTTCAGCCAGGGCGAGGTCGATCACGCACGGCATTATGCCGAAAAGATGGCCCGCGACTATGGCTACGACCGGATCACGCCCCTCGACAATGACGCGCTGCAGGCGATCCTGCCCGCGCCCGTCTACAAGGGCGGCGACATCGACCGCGGGGCGGGCCATGTCCATCCTTTGAACTATGCCGTAGGCCTCGCCCGCGCCTGCGCAAAGGCAGGCGTGCGGCTTCACGAAAATTCCGTCGTCCAGCGCATCGACCATGGTGCGAAACCCGTCGTCCATACCGCCAACGCGCGCATCACCTGCGACAATGTGGTCCTCGCCTGCAACGGCTATCTCGGCGGGCTTGACCCCTACGTCGCCGCCCGCGTCATGCCGATCAACAATTTCATCGTCGCGACCGAACCCCTGGGCGACCGCGCGGCCGAGGTCCTGCGCGAGAATGTCGCCGTCGCCGACACCAAGTTCGTCGTGAACTACTGGCGGCTCTCCGACGACAACCGCCTTCTCTTCGGCGGCGGCGAAAGCTACGGCTACCGTTTCCCCGACATCGTCAAGACCGTGCGCAAACCGATGCTTGAAGTTTACCCGGGCCTCAAGGACATCAGGATCGACTATGCCTGGGGTGGCACGCTCGCCATCACCATGAACCGCATGCCCTGCTTTGCGCGCGTGAAACCGAACGTCCTCTCCGCCTCGGGCTATTCCGGCCACGGCGTCGCGATGGCCACGCTCGCGGGCCGGCTTCTGGCCGAGGCCATCGCAGGTCAGGCCGAACGGTTCGATGTGATGGCGCGGGTCCCGATCCACCGCTTCCCCGGCGGCCCGGCCATGCGCTCGCCGCTCCTCGTCCTTGCGATGACCTGGTACGCGCTGCGCGACCGATTGGGGATTTAAGCCGATCCGTCACAATTCCTTTGGACGGTCTTGTTAACTTCAGTTACAGGAAAGCTGAAGAAGACCTTCAGAAAAGGTGACGCATGGCGCCCGACAGCCTGACCAGAACGGCAGCCCCGAACGTCTATGACGCCGAACCCATCCCCGAGGCCGCGCGGGCCGAGATCGAACGGCTCCTGACCTCGGGCGATCTCTTCCGCTACACCGCGCCCGAAGGCGCGCCGGTCGCCCTTCTGGAACAGGAATTCGCGGCGCTCCTGGGGTCGCGCTATGCGCTCGCCGTCTCCTCCTGCTCTGCCGCCCTCTTCCTTTCCCTGAAGGCGCTCGACCTGCCGAAGGGCGCCCGCGTCCTCATCCCCGCCTTCACCTTCGCCGCCGTGCCCTCGGCTGTGGTCCACGCCGACTGCATCCCGGTTCTGGCCGAGGTCGGCCCGAATTTCCGCGTCGACATGGCCGATTTCGCAGCGCGCCTCGATGACAACATCGCCTGCGTCCTCATCAGCCACATGCGCGGCCATACCTCCGACATGGACCGGATCATGGAACTCTGCGACGCGCGGAACATTCCCGTCATCGAAGACGCCGCCCATTCGCTCGGGACAAAATGGCATGGCCGGAACATCGGCACGATCGGCAAGATCGGCTGCTTCTCCTTCCAGTCCTACAAGCTTGTGAACGCAGGCGAAGGCGGGATCCTGATCACCGACGACCCCGAGATCGCGGCAAAATGCGTGATCATGTCGGGCGCCTATGAACAGAACTGGAAGAAACATCCCGGCCTCCAGAACAGCTACATGCACTGGCAAAACCGCCTACCGCTCTACAACATGCGCATGCAGAACCTATCGGCCGCCGTCATCCGTCCGCAGCTTCCGCTCGTCTGGGACCGGGTGAACGCCGGCCGCACGAACCACGATCATGTCGCTGAACGCCTGAACACCTCGGCATGGTTCGACGTACCCCCGCCGCTTGCGCCCGAAGACCGCGCCCCCGACAGCCTGCAATTCAACCTCGTGGGCCACTGGACAGACGCCGAGGCCCGCGCCTTCCAGGATGCGGCCAAGAAGCGCGGCATCGCGGTGCAGATTTTCGGCCTCTCCGAGGACAATGCCCGCGCCTTCTGGAACTGGCAGTTCCTCGGCGAGATACCCGACATGCCGCAAACCCGCGCGATGCTGATGCGCGCCTGCGACCTCAGGCTTCCCGCCCGACTGAAGCGGCATGAGCTCGACTTTATCGCCGACGCACTTCTTGCGGCTGTCGGTCAGGTCAAGACCGCCCGCCCGGATGCCGCCTGAACGGGCTCTTCGTCGCGCTTCGACCGCTTATCGCGAAGGGGCGAGGGGCCAGCCCCTCGCGCTCCCCGGGATATTTTCGAACGAAAGAGCAGCGTAGGGCGATGAGCGGGCGTAGCCCGACGAAGAGCCCCTTCAGGCAGGAATCACCCTCAAACCCTGCGCCATCCAGGGATGCTCGGCGAGGACCGGGGCCACGATCATCTCCTGCAGCAGCAGGCGCAGTCGCGCCGCGATCTCGGCGGGCATTGTGCCCAACACGTCCCGCCGCGCCGTCAGCGCGATGCGGCGCGTGAGCGGCGGCATGGGCAGCGGTTTCAGCTCAATGCTTTCGCGGAACCGCGCCGCATGCAGGACGGCGAGCGGGGTGAGGATCGTCCAGCCTGTCCCGGCCGCAACCATCGCGAGGATGGAATTGTAACTGTCGAGCTCAAACCGGTGTGTGGGCCGGGCGGGCTGGCCTGCCAGCGCGTCAGCGATGAGCCGCCCCATGAAATGACGCGCGCTGTAGAGAATGAGGGGCAGCGCCGGATCAAAGGGCTCCCGCGCTTTTTCCTTTGGCATCACGGCGACGAATGGTTCCTCCAGAAGCCGGTGCACCTCGTGCCGCTCGGTCGCCAGTCCCAGATCGGCCGCGACGATCAGATCGAGCGTCCTCGCCTCCAGACCCTCCTGCAGCCGATGGCTCGGACCGGTTTCCAGCACGAACTGGCATCCCGGCCACTCCTGCCCGAGGTCGGACAAAAGCCGTGGCGTCAGTTCCGCCTCGAAATCCTCGATAAAGCCCAGCCGAAAGCTTGAGAGGCCCGAAAGGCCCGAAAGCCCGATCGCCGCCCGCGCCGCCGCCAGTTCATTGACGATCGCCTGTGCGTGTCGCCGGAAAGTCTCGCCCGCCGGCGTCAGCCTGAGGGGCCTTTGCGTCCGGTCGAACAAAGTGGCCCCCAGCGCGGCCTCTAGCGCCGACACCTGCTGGCTGATCCCCGAGGGCGAGGCGCCAAGCCGCCGCGCGGCGCCCTGCACCGTGCCCTCCCCGGCTGCGGCCAGGAAAGCCTCGATCGCCCAAAGCGTGACGCGGCCCGGATGGTCGGTCATCTGCCCCCGGGCCCCCGGTTCTAGAGTTTCGACAGTTTCGCCTGCAGATCGGCAAGCTGCTTCTTGATCGCGGCCAGATCGTCGTCGGCCGCGGGCGCCGCCTTGGCCTTGGCCTTCGGCGCTTCCTCCTCATCTGCCTCGGGCGCCGGGCCGGAAGACCCGGCGAATCCTCCCATGATCGACTTCAGGAAGGCCTGCTGCTGGCGTTGCAGCGCGTCGAACCCCGGCATCGAGGCCATGGGATTGGGCAGGTGCGACCATTGTTCCATCAGCTTCGACTGGCCGTCCCGCAGCATCTCGAACGATGCCGCCAGGAACTGCGGCACCACGCTTTGCGCGCTGGTCGTGTAGCTGCGCACGAGATCGGTCAGCACATCGACCGGCAGCACATTCTCGCCCCGGCTCTCATGTTCGGCGATGATCTGCAAAAGATACTGCCGCGTCAGGTCGTCGCCCGTCTTCAGGTCAACGATCTGCACCTCGCGGCCGTCGCGGATGAAGGCGGCGATATCCTCAAGCGTCACATAGTCGCTCGTCTCGGTATTGTAGAGCCGCCGGCTGGCATAACGCTTGATCAGAAGCGGCTTCTTGTCGTCCGCCATCACATCCTCCCCAGGACTTCTTTTGGCACTGCGGCAAGATAAGCTGCACTTGCAAAAAAAGACAACAAAAAGAAAGGGCGGCTCCGCAAGGGAACCGCCCCGATCAACCTGTCCTCAGGGAGGCAAGAACAGGGATTACTTCGCAGCCGCAGCCGCTTTCTTGGCGACGTTGGTCACTTCGGCAGTGGCTTTCTGCACTGCAGCAGCCGCATCTTCCGAAGCGGTCTTGCCAGCGGCGAGCATCAGCTCGACCGTGTCCATCTGCACTTTCTTCGCGATTTCGGCGAAGGCAGCGAGGTTTTCGGCCGCGAGTTCAGCCGAGGCCGAAGCGAAATCGCTCACGGCTTTGGTGTAGTCGGCCGGCTCTTCCTTGACCTTGGCAAGAACGCCAACCTTGGCGATCGTCTCTTTCGCCCATTTGGACGAGATTTCGTTCGACTTCTCGGCGGCTTCGAGAGCAACTTTGGTCAGCTTCTCGCCAAACGCGGCCGAGGTCTTGAACGCGCCCTGGGCAGCGGTCGCGTCGAACGGGAAAGCCTGCATCATGTCCTGCATGACTTTGGTGAAGTCTTGGGTCTTAGCCATTTCATATCTCCTGATCAGCGGGCCACGCCCGTTTCGCATCTGCAGCCTATATACATGCCGCAGTGCAGCATTTCAAGAGGAATTGCTGCACTGCAGAAAAATTCTATCCGCAGGTTGTATCAGGCGTTTGGCACTTCCGTGACATAAGTGCCCGGCGCGTCGGTCAGGAGCGGGTGCTCGGCATCGCCGGGCGCGCGGGCGGCAGTCTTCTTGCCCGATCGTTCGTCAAGCCAGTCGCCCCAAGTTGGCCACCAGCTGCCCCGGTGCTTTTCGGCCCCGGCCTTCCAGTCGCCCGCCGCTTCCATAGGCCCGTCGCTGGTGTAGTGGCCGTACTTGTCTTTGCCGGGTGGGCTGATGATTCCGGCGATATGGCCGCTTTCTGCGAGGATGAAGGTCTTGTCCTTCGCCCCCATCTGCCGGACGCCCGCGAAAGAGGATTTCCACGGCGCGATATGGTCGGTCTCGCAGGCAATGGCGCAGAGCGGCACCTTGACGTCTTTCAGCGAAACTTTCTCGCCGCAGATCGTGAACGTTCCCTTGGCGAGCCCGTCCGACTGGCAGAGGCCGCGCAGATATTCGATGGCCATGCGGGCGGGCAGGTTGGTGCCGTCGCCATTCCAGAACAGAAGATCGAAGGCAGGCGGCGCCTCGCCCAGCATATAACTTTTGATCGCGGGGCCATAGATCAGGTCGTTCGCCCTGAGGAAGGAAAAGGTCCGCGACATGAAATATTTGTCGAGGAAACCCGCCCGCTGGCATTCCGCCTCGATCCCGTCGACGAAGTCATTGTCGAGGAAGACGCCGACCTCGCCCGGATCGGAGAAATCGGTGAGCGTTGTGAAGAAGGTCGCCGAATTCACCGACTTGTCACCCCGCTTCTTCAATAGCGCGAGCGTCAGCGACAGGGTGGTGCCCGCGATACAGTAGCCGACGGCATTGACCCTTTCCTCGCCGGTGATGGCCTTGGCCTCGCGGATTGCCGCAAGAAATCCGTCCTCGACATAGTCGTCCATACCCACATCGGCATAGGTCGCGTCTGGGTTCTTCCAGCTGACGACAAATAGCGTGAAGCCCTGATCCACGATCCATTTGATCAGCGAATTCTGCGGCTTAAGGTCCATGATGTAGAATTTGTTGATCCAGGGCGGGAAGATCACGATCGGGATTTCCCTGACCTTCTCGGTCGTCGGCTCATACTGGATCAGTTCGATCAGCCGGTTGCGGTAGACGACCTTGCCCGGCGTCGTGGCGATATTGCCGCCGACCTGAAACGCCTCGCGGTCCGCAAGCGTGACGACCAGATCGCCATGGTTCGCCTCGATATCGCGCACCAGGTTTTCCAGACCCTGCACCAGGCTCTCGCCCTCCGTCGCCACCGCCTTTTCCAGCGCATCGGGATTGGTCGCAAGGAAATTGGTCGGCGCCATCAGATCGAGGATCTGTTTCGAGAAATAGTCGACCCGTGCCCGGTCGCGCGCATCCAGCCCCTCAAGATTGCCGATCGCCTGCTGCATGGCTTCGGCATTGCGCAGATATTGCTGCTTGATGAAGTTGAAGTAGGGGTGGGTCTTCCACAGCGGGTTGGCAAAGCGCCGGTCGTTCGGCGTCGGATCGTCGGGCGCTTTCATCTCGCCCTCTGCCAGCGCCTTCTGCGCCTCGACATAATGCTGCAGGGCCTGTCCCCAATAGCTGACCTGCTGCTCCATCACCTTCGTGGGATTTTGCAGCGCCTCGGCCCACCAGGCGCCCGCTGCCTTCGCGTAAAGCTCGAACCCCGGCGCCTCCAGCGCCGGATTGGGCGCGCGCTTTTGTGCAATTGCAGCAATCAGCCGCTGTGACAAAGCTTCGATCCGCGCCACATTCGCGTTCAATTTCTCAAGATCTGGTGGAGAGTTCGCAACTTTTGTTGTCATGGTAACAAATCCCCCCTACTCTCCTGCACTGCAGCATAACGCTGCCCGGGCTTTGGGGGAAGCTTGGATTAGCGAAGGGCAAAGGGTGTGTGATGAAGGACATGGCGACCTACGACTGGATGGAAAGCGTCCGCAACACCAATGAATGGCTGGGCGCCTCGGCCCGCGCCATGGCCTCCTATCCGGTCTGGGGTCTGGTGCCGCATCCGATGTTCAAGGTCATGTCCGCCTGGGGCCGAATCACCGAACGCAGTTTCGCCCGCATGGTCATCAAGCCCGACTGGGGCATCCGCACAGTGGTTGGCGAGGATGGTCGCGACCATATCGTCGAGGTCGACACGCTTGTTACCCGGCCGTTCGGTGATCTCATTCATTTCCGCGCCGTCGGTCGCCCCGTCCGCGCCCGCCGCATCCTTCTGGTCGCGCCCATGTCCGGCCATTACTCGACGCTCCTGCGCTCGACCGTCGCTTCGCTTCTGCCCGACTGCGAGGTTTATGTGACCGACTGGAAGAACGCCCGCGACATTCCGGTCAGCGAGGGCAAGTTCGATATCGAGGATTACACGCTCTACCTCGTCGATTTCATGCGCCACCTCGGACCTGACATCAACGTCGTCGCCGTCTGCCAGCCCGCGCCGCTGACGCTGGCCGCAACCGCCTATCTGGCTGAGGAAGACCCGAGCGCCCAGCCCCGCACGCTGACGCTGATCGGCGGCCCGATCGACCCCGACGCGGCCCCGACCGAAGTCACCGACTTCGGTCGCCGCCTGACCATGGGCCAGCTTGAGCATCTCGCGATCCAGCAGGTCGGCTTCAAATATGCGGGCGCCGGCCGCAAGGTTTATCCGGGCCTTCTGCAACTGGCTTCCTTCATCTCGATGAACCTTCCGACTCATACCAAGGCCTTCCAGGACCAGATCGTCCGCGCCGCGCGCGGCGAGGCGGGTGAGCGTGACAAGCACAACCGCTTCTATGACGAATATCTCTCGGTCATGGACATGACGGCGGAATTCTACCTCTCGACTGTCGAGCGCATCTTCAAACGGCGCGAGATCGCGACCAATGCCTTCACCGTCGCGGGGAAACCGGTCGACATCGGCAAGATCACCCAGGTCGCCGTCAAGGTGGTCGAGGGCGAGAAGGACGATATCTCCGCCCCCGGCCAGTGCCTCGCGGCACTCGACCTCCTGACCGGCCTGCCGGATGAGAAAAAGGCCAGCCACCTCGAACCCGAGGCCGGGCATTACGGCATCTTCGCGGGCAAGAGCTGGCGGACGAACATCCGCCCGCTGGTCCTCGATTTCATCGACCGCAATTCCGGCGCGCCCAAGGCCCGCCGCGGCCGCATCCGCGCCGTCTGATCAGAGGCCCCGCACCCAGCCCGTGATCGCCTCGGCCACGGGCTCGGTCATCGACGGGCTGAGGACTTCGCCCGCGATCACATGGGAATAGGGATCATCCCCCGCGCCCACCACCTGCGGCGACAAGGTCACCTTGCCCCCCCAGCGCGCCGCGACCGCCTTCGTCGCGTCCGGCGACACCACCTGATCAGCCTCGGCGAAGAGAAAGAGCGCGGGCACGGTGGCACCTGCATAATCTGCCGCCCCCGCATGTTCGGCCAGCGCCGCCATCGGCAGAAGCGCGACCGTCGGATAGCAGGTCGTCCAGAACTGTGCGTGCCGCTCATTCACCGGCTCGAAACACCGCTCGCGGCCCGCGATGACCGGTGCCCACCAGCGTGCGCCGGGCCAGGTCAGGATCACCGAGGCCTGTGCCTGAATACCGAAGTTCGGCGATACGAATGCGATCCCCGCCATATCCCGCATCATCGCGGGCTGCAAAGCCGCCTCCGCCGCCAGCGTCCCGCCGGTCGAGGTCGCGATCACCACCACACGCCCGCCGATCCGTCGCCCGATCGCCAGAGCCTCGGCGGTATCATTAATCCAGTCCTGCACTTTCGGCCCAGCGAACCGCTCGGACCCGAGTCCGTGCCCAGCAAGCCGCGCATAATAGAGATTGGCGCCCAGCGCCTTGGCGACCAGATCGGGCACGGGGCGTATCTCTTCCGCCGTCGCCGAGAAGCCATGCAGATAGACGACCGCCAGATCGGTCTTCGCTCCGGCGGCGCCCGCCCAGACGATCCGCTTCTCCGCCCCGGGCAGGATGCCACCGACTTCGGCCTCCTGTGCGGCCAGATAGGTGTCGAGATCGGCAGGCAGGGCTGCCTCATCGAACCTTGGCGTCAGGTTCAGCGTTTCGCGCGGCCCGAACGTCAACAAGACCGCGAGAAAAAAGGCCAGCGCCCCGAAAAGGATCGCCGTGACCGCCGCAAACCTACGCATCTACGCGCTCCACCCGCTGAATGACCTTCTCCACCGACCGCTCGATCAGCCGCAGACAGTCAGGCGTGGAAGAGCGGTGGTCGGCCCCCTTGACCAGCGTCAGCCTTATGTCCGGCCCACTCACATGGTCCATCAGCCTAAGCGCCACCGCCATCGGCACATCCATATCCGCCGTCCCCTGTAGGAACCTGACCGGCATGGGCAGATCAAGCGGTGTCCTGAGCACCAGCCGCGACCGCCCGTCCTCGATCAGCCGCCGGGTGATAACATAGCCCTCCGCCGCATAATCCGACGGCACGACAACACGGCCCTCCGCCATCAACTGCCGCCGCTGGGCTTCGGAAAACTCGGCCCAGGTCAGATCCTCGGTGAAATCCGGCGCCGCAGCCACCGTCACCAGACCCGCCACCTTCTCAGGGCACTCGCGCGCCAGCAGAAGTGCGATCCAGCCGCCCATGGACGAACCGACCAGAACCTGCGGCCCCTCGGTCAGCTTCATCAGCGCCGCGCGCGCATCCTCGAACCAGTCGCCGATAGAGCCGTCGGTGAACGCCCCCGACGAGGATCCGTGCCCCGAATAGTCGAACCGCAGATAGGCCCGACCCCGGCGCCTCGCCCAGTCTTCCAGCGCAACCGCCTTCGTCCCTTCCTTGTCCGAGACAAAGCCACCCAGAAACACGACCCCGGGGCCTGCGCCTTCGGTCCGGTCATAGGCAAGCCGCCGTCCGTCCGCCGTGTCCAGATAGTCGCTCATCCCGATCCTCCTCTTCACTGTGGTACAAATATCCCCGGGGGTCCGGGGGTGAAACCCCCGGCGATTGACAAGGGCGCCCAAACCCGTGAAAGAAGCCCCGATATACCCGCAACCGGGCGCACCCGTAGGCGCCAAACCGACGAGGAGAAGGGCCGTGAGCCAGATTTCCCTGACATTCCCCGATGGCAACAAGCGCGATTTCGCGGCTGGCGTGACGCCTGCAGAAGTCGCTGCCTCCATCGCGCCGTCGCTCGGCAAGGCCGCGATCTCGGCCAGCGTGGACGGCAGGCATTTCGACCTGCAATGGCCAATCCACCAGGACGCCGCCATCGCCATCCATACGATGAAGGATGACGCGCAGGCCTTGGAACTCATCCGCCACGATCTCGCCCATGTGATGGCCCGCGCTGTCCAGCAACTCTGGCCCGACGTCAAGGTCACGATCGGCCCGGTGGTCGAAAATGGCTGGTATTACGATTTCGACCGGGAAGAGGCCTTCACGCCGGAGGACCTCGGCGCGATCGAAAAGGAGATGAAGGCGATCATCAACGCCCGCGACCCGGTCCGGACCGAAGTCTGGTCCCGCGCAGACGCGATTGCCCACTACAAGTCGAAGAATGAGCCATTCAAGGTCGAGCTGGTCGAGGCGATTCCCGACGATGGCCAGCCCATCCGCATGTACTGGCATGGGCCTTGGCAGGACCTGTGCAGGGGTCCGCATCTGCAGCACACGGGTCAGCTTCCCGCCGACGCCTTCAAATTGATGTCGGTCGCGGGCGCCTACTGGCGCGGCGATCACCGCAACAAGCAGCTTCAGCGCATCTACGGTGTCGCCTTCAAGAACCGTGACGACCTGAAGGCCTATCTCACGATGCTCGAGGAAGCGGCCAAGCGCGACCACCGCAAACTGGGCCGCGAGATGGAACTGTTCCATCTGCAGGAAGAAGCGCCCGGCATGGTTTTCTGGCACCCGAACGGCTGGACGATCTATCGCACGCTGATGGATTACATGGGCCGCCGCCTGCGCCGGGCCGACTATCGCGAGATCAAGACCCCGCAGGTCGTCGACCGCGTCCTGTGGGAAAAGTCGGGTCATTGGGAGGCCTACCGCGAGAACATGTTCATCGTCGAGGTGGATGAGGAAGGCGCGAAGGAAAAGCGTATCAACGCGCTGAAACCGATGAACTGCCCCTGCCATGTGCAGGTCTACAATCAGGGCCTCAAATCCTACCGCGATCTGCCCTTACGCCTTGCGGAATTCGGCTCCTGCCACCGCTACGAATCCTCCGGCTCCATGCACGGCCTGATGCGTGTGCGCGGCTTCACTCAGGACGATGCCCACATCTTTTGCACCGAGGATCAGATCGAGGCCGAATGCGCGGGCTTCATCGCCCTTCTCTCGTCAGTCTACCGCGATCTGGGCTTCGAGAAGTTCGACATCAAGCTCTCGACCCGGCCCGAGGTCCGCATCGGGTCTGACGAGACCTGGGACAAGGTCGAGGGCGCGCTGACTGGCGCCATCGAAAAACTTGGTCTGCCCTATGAGATCAATCCCGGCGATGGCGCCTTCTATGGCCCGAAGCTTGATTTCAAGCTGACCGACGCGATTGGCCGCGAATGGCAGTGCGGCACCTTCCAGGTCGATCCGAACCTGCCCGACCGGCTTGGTGCGGAATATGTCGGCGAGGATGGTGCCAAACACCGGCCCTACATGCTGCACCGCGCGATCCTCGGCTCGTTTGAACGCTTCATCGGTATCCTGATCGAAAACTACGCGGGCAAGCTGCCGTTCTGGCTCGCACCGCGGCAGGTCGTCGTCGCCTCGATCGTCTCGGACGCCGACGCCTATGTGCATGAAGTGGTGAATGCGCTGAAAGCCAAAGGCATCCGCGCCGAGGCTGACACAAGGAACGAGAAGATCAACTACAAGGTCCGCGAACATTCGGTCGGCAAGGTGCCTGTAATATTGGCCATCGGCATGAAAGAGGTCGAGGAGCGGACTGTTTCAATCCGCCGCCTCGGTGAGAACCAGACTGAAACGCTTGCCCTTGATCAGGCTGTGGCCGCCCTGACCGACGACGCACTGCCGCCGGATCTGAAATCGGCCTAACAAACTGATTAAAAACAATAAAAGTCGCGCAAGCTTGGAAAAGCGGCGCGCCTTTTCCTTTGTGCGCTCTCCTCTTTCGCGATAAACTTCGCTCACGCACGCGTGTCCCACGGGTTCGTGAGTGGAACGGGGCGCCCGGGTCGATCTAGGGTTTCCACGTCGACCAAACGACAGTGAAACGCTCACACAAGGGAATGACTATGTCCAACACGATCAAGACGCTCGCCGTTGCCGGTTCGCTTGCCGCCGCTCTCTCGGCTCATTTCACCACCGCCGCCTCGGCCGACGAAGCCAAGGAAAAGTGCTTCGGCGTCGCGCTCGCCGGCCAGAATGACTGCGCCGCCGGCGCTGGCACCACCTGCGCGGGCACCTCGAAAGTCGACTATCAGGGCAATTCCTGGAAGCTCGTCCCCGCTGGCACCTGCGCCACGATGGAACTGCCCGACGGCCGCATGGGCTCGCTCGAGGCGTTGGACCGCGACCTGCCGCAGGGCTGATCCCGGCCTCGCAGGCTTCCCCGGCCGCCGCCGGGGAAGCCGCCCCTTCGCGCCAGACGGAGTTTTCGAAAGATGCTTGACGCCAGCCACCGTTCGCACCTGCCCGCCCGCCCCGGCATCGGCTACAAGCCCCAGCATTTTTCCGAAATTCTGTCCGATGCCGGTGCCGTGCGCTGGCTCGAGGTTCATGCCGAGAATTACATGGGCGACGGCGGTCGACCGCTCGCACAGCTGCGCCATCTGGCCGAGCGCTTCCCGATGTCGGTCCATGGTGTTGGTCTGTCGATCGGCGGCGAGGGGCGGATTGACCGCGACCACCTCGCCCGGCTGAAGCATCTCTGCGGCTGGCTGGAACCGGCGAGCTTTTCGGAACATCTCGCCTGGTCCACCCATGACATGGACTTTCTGAACGACCTGCTGCCGCTGCCCTATACCGAAGAAACGCTGGCCCGCGTCGCTTCCCATATCGACGAGGTGCAGGATGTCGTGGGCCGCCAGATGCTTCTGGAAAATCCCTCCGTCTATGTCTCTTTCACCGAGACCAACATGGGCGAGATCGAGTTCCTGACCGAAGTCGCGCGCCGCACCGGCTGCAGCCTTCTTCTCGATGTGAACAACGTCCATGTGAGCTGCACCAACCGCAAGACCGACGCCTACGATTACATCGCACGTTTCCCGCACGATCTGGTCGGCGAGATCCACCTTGGCGGCCATGACGAGGATCAGGACGAAAGTGGCGCGCCGCTCTTGATCGACAGCCACGGACGCGAGGTGGTGGATCCGGTCTGGCAGCTCTACGCCGAAACCATTCGTACCGGCGGGCCGAAGCCCACGCTGATCGAATGGGACAATGACGTGCCCGACTGGCCGGTTCTGGCCGAAGAGGCCGCGCGGGCAGAGGCGATCCTCGACCGGGTCCTCGCATGAGCCAGTCCGCTTTCCGCGCCGCGATCCTCGACCCGCACCTGCCGGTTCCGCCCGGCATCACCGACCCCGAGGGCCGGGTGGATGCGCGCCGTTTCGGCGTTTATCGCAACAATGTCACCGTCGGCCTGACCGAGGCGCTGAGGCAATCCTTCCCGGTGATCCTGAAACTGGTGGGCGAGGAATTCTTCGCGCCGATGGCGCGCGAACATCTGCGCGCCCATCCGCCGACCTCGCCGGTCATGATGTTCTATGGCGAGGCGATGCCCGCCTTTCTGGAAAGCTTTCCGCCCGTCGCCCATCTGGGTTATCTGCCCGATGTGGCGCGGCTGGAACTGGCGCTGCGCCGCGCCTACCACGCCGCCGACGCAGCACCTGTGGCGCCTGAGGCCCTGCAATCGCTGCCGCCCGAACGACTGATGGCGTCGCGCCTGACCGTCGCTCCAGCGGCCCGCCTTCTGCGCTCGCGCTGGCCGGTCCATGCGATCTGGTCGGCGAACATGCGCGGCACACCCGCACCCGCGAGGGCCGAAGCGCAGGATGTTCTGATCGTCCGCCCGGAGTACGACCCCGAACCCATGCTCCTGCCGACCGGTGCCGGGGATTTCATCGCCGCCCTTCTCGCGGGCGAAAGCTTCGGTGCCGCATTGGAACGCGCGGGCACATTCGACCTGACCGCCACTTTCGGCATCCTTCTGTCTGGCGGCGCCATAACCGCTATCACCGAACAAGAGGCCCCATGAACGCCCTCCTCTCCCTCCACGACCGCGCCGCACGTACCGCGACGCGGCTCGCACCCGAGGCGCTGCCACTCATCGCCCGCTTCAGCTTTGCGGCAGTACTTCTGGTCTATTTCTGGAACTCCGCCCGCACTAAACTGGGCGAAGGGCCCTTCGGCTTCCTTTCGCCGTCCGACGGCGCCTACATCCAGATATTCCCCAAGGCGGTCGAGGCTGTGGGCTACGACGTGTCGCAGCTGACCGTCTTCCATTGGGCAGTCGTCACGGCGGGCACGCTGGCCGAGCTGATCCTGCCGGCGCTCCTCCTCCTTGGCCTCTTCACGCGCCTGGCCAGCCTCGGGATGATCGGCTTCATCCTCGTGCAAAGCCTGACCGACATCTGGGGCCATGGCGTGGGCGGCGATGATCTCGGCCGCTGGTTCGATGCCGCCTCGGGCGCGCTCATACTCGATCAGCGGCTGATGTGGGTCACGGTCCTTCTCATCCTTGCCTTCCACGGTGCCGGGCGCTTTTCGCTTGACAGTCTCCTGGCCGGGCGCCGGATTCCGCAAATTCCTTGATTTTTTCAAGGAATCGGCGATCATCACCTTCGCGTGACCGCAGACTTTCCTACCGCCTCCCTCTTACTGGGGCAGCCGGAAGATCCGAAAGACCTGGCTGCACGGCCCCTGGCAATCGCGCGAGGGGAGACCAAAGAGGGAGACTACGGGATGGCCACCGGCACCGTAAAATGGTTCAACACGACGAAGGGCTATGGCTTCATCGCCCCCGACGACGGCGGGAAGGACGTGTTCGTCCATATCTCGGCGGTCGAGCGGGCGGGGCTGAAGAGCCTCAACGACAATCAGAAGATCGCCTATGAACTGCAGGCGGGCCGCGACGGCCGCTCCTCGGCAAGCGATCTGAAACTTCTCTGATCCCCGGATCAGATACCATGTCAGCGGCCCCTTCGGGGGCCGCTTTGTTGTTGACGGGTCACCCCAGAAGTGCAGCCTGAACCTCTTCGTCCCAACCCAGGTGCCACTGCTCGCCATCGCGGATCACGGGCCGCTTCATCACCGTCGGCTGCGACGCAATCTGCGCCTCGGGCTCCGACAGTTTCAGGAAATCCGAAAAGCCGCGGTAGGTCGTTGACTGCTTGTTGATCACGCGGTCACCGAACTCGCGCACGATCACGGCGATCTCCGCCTCAGACAGCGGCGCCGCGCGCACGTCGCGGAACGTTACCTCCCGGCCTGCCGCCTCAAGCGCCCTCATTGCTTTTTTGCAGCTGTCGCAGGTCGGGATGCCGAAAAGGATCATTGTAACTCTCGCCTGGTTTTCTGGCACAGATTTAACAATCTTGGGCGCCGCGCGGAAGGGCCGAAGCTATGATCCGCGCTCGACTGAAACCGCTGTACATATTGCCCCACGGCGCGTCGCAGCGCCCGCAGCCTGCACATAGGCATCGGGTTATCGAATACCCTTACGCGGGCTTGCGCCGACGCGCGAGTTTTTCGATAAGAGGGGCGACAAAAGGGGATTCCCATGCGCGCACGTATCTATCAGCCGGCCAAAACCGCGATGCAATCCGGCACGGCCAAGACCCATTCCTGGGTTCTGGAATTCGCCCCAGGTGCGGCGCGCGAGGTCGATCCTCTGATGGGCTGGACCGGGTCGGGCGATACCCAGGCGCAGGTGCGGCTCAGGTTCGAAAGCCGCGAGGCGGCCGAGGCCTATGCCCAGGCGAACGGGATCGACTATGACGTGACCCTGCCGCAGGCGCGCAAACCCAATGTCCGGCCGCGGGGCTATGGCGAGAATTTCGCCACCGACCGCCGGAGCGCCTGGACCCATTGATCCCTTCCCTTTAGGCCCGCCACCACTGGCGGGCCTTGATCTATGAAAGGCCATTCGCATGCGATTTGTTCGTACTCTTCTTCTGACGGTCGCGTCTTTCATGCCCGCCGCCGCGCTTGCGGAACCAGCGACCCAGGCTGGTGCGGACGAGCTGACTACGCTTTTCCAATCCTATCTCGGTACCACCGCCGGTGTGGTCACCGTCGCGCCGGAGGGTGAGAGCTATGGCGTGAAACTCGATTTCGCGCTGCTTCTCGCGAAAGCCCCGCTCGACAAGTTCGACGCATCGGTTTCGCCTCTTCAGCTGCGGCTGACCGATCAGGGCGATGGCACCTGGGCCTATCAGATGGATCAGCCGGTGTCCCTCGCCTATACGATCCCCGACGGGGAAGGCGGACAATCCAAGACCGAAACCAACTATGGATCGGTCAAACTCTCGGGCAGCTTCGACGAAGCGCTCGGCGCGTCGCGTACCATGCATATGGAAATGACAGATGTCGCGACAGTGCAATCACAAGCCGGGGGCGGGCTCGGCGCGGTGGTTGTCAACAGCCGGACCAAGTTGATGGTCATGGATGGCCGCGCGGTCGAGGGCGCGGCGGGCGTCGACGGACGCTACGCGCATACCGCAAGCGATACCGAGTTTTCGGTTGCGATCGCCGGGGCATCGCCGGAACCGATCAGCATCACAGGCACGATCGCGGATGGCAGTTTCGACATCGTCACGACCGGCCATCAGCCGATCGGGCTTCTCGGTCTGTGGTCATGGTTCATCGCTCACCCGAGCGAGGAGCTGATCAAGGCCGACCGTGCCTCGCTGAAACCCGTGATCGAGAAGGCGCTACCGCTCTTTGGCAATGTGAAGATGGATGGGGCCTACCGGACGGTGGCGGTCGAAACGCCGCTCGGGCCGTTCTTGGCCGCTGAGCTGGGCGTCACGGCGGACATCAACGGCATAGTCGCTGACGGCAAGGTCCGCGAGGCGCTGACAGTCAAGGGCCTGAAGATTCCCGAGGGGCTGGTGCCGCCCTTCGCCGCCACTCTCGTGCCGAACGAGGTCAGCCTCGATTTCGCAGCGAGCGGTTTCGATGCGGCGGCGGGTGCGGCGCTGGGGCTTGGCCTTCTCGACCTGCCCGACGGTGCTGTGCCTCCTGCCGGGTTCGAGGGGCAGCTTCTGTCGGCTGTCCTTCCCGACGGGATGGTCGATATCACGATCGCCCCCGGCGCGGTCGTCGCGCCCGACTACAAGTTGACCTATCAGGCGGCCTTCGCGGCAGGCCCGGCACGCCCCACGCCGGTCGGAACCGCCAAACTTACGCTTGTCGGGATGGAAGCGATCCAGAAGGCGCTGCAGTCGGCGCCGCCCGAGATGGGCGGGCAGGCGATGATGATGGTCGGTATGGCGGGCGGCATGGCCAAGCCCGGTGCCGACGGCGAACTGGTCTGGGACATCGAAATGACCGAGGCGGGTGGCCTTCTGGTCAATGGCGTCGACATGGCTGCCATGATGGGTGGGCAGTGACCGGCACGGTGGTGATTTCCCGCGAAAGCCCCGCCCAGGCGGAGCTTTCGCTGCTCTTTCACCGCCATACTGCGGCGATGCATGAGGAAACCCCGCCCGAGAGCATTCATATGATGGATGCCTCCGCACTCGACCGGCCCGACATTTCCTTCTTCGTGATGCGCGATACGGGCCGCGCCATCGGCATGGGCGCCTTCAAACGGATCGATGCGACCCATGCGGAGATCAAATCGATGCATGTCCTGGCCGAGGAACGCGGCCGGGGACTGGCGCGCCGGATGCTCGACCATCTGATGGACGAGGCACGGGCGGCAGGCTTTCGGCGCCTAAGCCTGGAGACCGGCTCTCAGCGCGGTTTCACCGCGGCGCGGGCGCTGTATCTGAAAGCGGGCTTCACTGAATGCCCCCCGTTCGAGGGCTATTGGGACGACCCCAACAGCGTCTTCATGACGCGCGCCCTTGATTGAGGCCGCCGCGAGCCGCTAAAGGAAGGCAACGGTCCCGTAGCTCAGCTGGATAGAGCAGCTGCCTTCTAAGCAGCGGGTCGGGGGTTCGAGTCCTCCCGGGATCGCCAATCACTCATAAGCACTGATCTGGCACTCTCGGCAGGCAAGCCGCTTGACGTGTCGTCATACCTCTGATCTTATATGGTACACATGTACAATAAAATGGGACGGCGATGCAGTTCATCCATTTTCTCAACAGCCATCTCCTCGATCCGAATGTCGGGGCGGGCAGGCACTATGCCGAAGTGCTTGAACAGGCGGTTGCGGCCGACCTGCTGGGGTTCCGGGGCGTGGGCATTCCGGAGCATCATCTGGTCAACCTGCTTCTGATCCCGTCGCCTCTGCAGATGGCGGTGGCGATTGCGGCGCGGACGCGGCGGGTGGAGCTCGTGACTTCGATCTGCCAGCTGCCAATCCGTGACATGCGCATCTTCGCGGGCGAAGTGGTGCAGGCGCAGGCACTTTGCGAAGGCCGCCTGATGCTGGGCGTCGGCAAGGGCGCCTTCGGGTATGAGACCGGGCGGCTTGGCGTACCGATGGAGGAGACCAAGGCGCGGTTCGAGGAATCGCTTGCCGTGCTGGAAGCCTTGTTGACGCGCGAGGAGGTGAGCTGGGACGGGCGCTGGTACCGGTTCGATGCGCTGACGGTGATGCCACGCCCCGACCGGCCAGTGCCGATCCAGCTGGCATCCATGGCACCCGAAGGGATCGAGGCTGCGGCGCGGCGGGGCTATCATGTGCAGACGACTCCTCTTGGCGCGAGCGAGGAAATCCTTGCCGCACAAGTCGGCGCTTTCCATCGCGGTCGCGCGGCGGCACCAGACGGTGGCGCCAATAGGCTGTCGCTGCAGCGCGGGCTCTATCTCGCAAAAAACGCCGCCGACGCGCGCGAAAAGCTTGACCGCGCCTATGCTTATTATGAGCGGTTCGACAATGTTTTCGGCGGGCCGGGGTTGGTCGACCACGGCATCGTGCGGCCCTTGCCGCGCAAGCAGACGATCGATGAACTGGGGCGGAACATCCTGATCTGCGAGCGGCAGGAGATGATTGACAAGCTGTCCCACTACGCCGAACTGGGCATCGACGACGTGATCAGTTCGTCAAACTTTGGCCAGCCGCAGGCAGAAACGTTGGACATGATGGAACGGTTCGCGGCAGAGGTCATGCCGCATGTGACAGGCCTTGGGGCAGAAGTCGGGGAGTAAGGACATGCCAGTCATCAGGATAGAGATGTTCGAGGGCCGCACAGCCGATCAGAAACGCGCCTGCGCCAAGGCGGTCACGGAAGCCTGGGTCGCGACCTGCGGTGGAACGCCCGACATGGTGACAGTGATCTTCACCGATGTCGCCAAGCATGACTGGGCAACGGCGGGGCGTCTCGCCTCTGACCCCAAGCCGGGGTCGTGAGATGGCGATCGACTGTTCCTATTCGGTCATCGGCGAGGGGCCGGCGCTGTTCCTCATCCATGGAATCGGCGCACGGCGGGCGACCTTTGCCGGACTGGTCGAGGGGCTGAAGGATGGCTTCACCTGCGTGACCTACGATCTGCGCGGCCACGGCCTGTCACCCCTGCCGGAAGGCCGGTTCGGGCTGGAGGATCTGGTCGACGATCTCGAAGCTCTGCGCAGGCGGCTAGGCATAGAACAGGCGCATTTCGCCGGTCATTCGTTGGGCGGCATGATCGGCCCGGCCTATGCGCGGCGCTATCCTGATCGGGTACTGTCCTTGGGGCTCTATTCGACGGCAGCTTTCCGGACCGAAGATGACAGCCGGAAGGTGAGGGCGGTGGTGCAGGCAATGCGTGACAAGGGGATCGGGCTGGTGCTGGATACGCTCACCGCGCGCTGGTTCACCGACGATTTCGCGGCGGCGCGGCCGGATGTGATCGAGTGGCGCAAGCAGCAGGTCATGGACACGGACGCCGGGGTTTTCCTAAATGTCTTCGACATCTATGCCGAAACCGAGATGGGGCCTTGGCTGCACGAGATCGCAGCGCCCGCGCTGGTGCTGACCGGCGAAAATGACGGCGGCTGCAACCCGCGCCTTAACCGGGAAATCGCGGCGGCGATGCCGAAGGCCGAGCTGGTGATTCTCGATGCGCTGAAGCATGCGATCTTCATTGAGGCGACCGACCGCGCGCTTCCGCCGATCCGGGATTTTCTGCTGCGGCACCGGGGTTAGGCGCGCCGCCGCAGCTTCAGGGCTTCGCCAGAGAGCGCGCCAGCTCCATCGCAGTCGACAGGCCGTTTTCGAGAGCGTTTTCGTTTCCGCGCCGGATCCAGTCGAGCCAGAGACCATCGAGCAGCGCCATGATCGTGTCGGTCGTCGCGCAGATGCGGACCGCCTGCGCGTTGCGGTCATGCGCAATATCGCCGAGAAGAGTGGCCAGCTCCTCTCGGTAGCTTTCGTAAAGCGCCGCTTCGGTTTCGGCGAGGGTCGGATGATCGACCGCCGCCGACCAGAGGTCGAGCCGGAGGCGCAGATAGCCACGCGACAGGAAATCGGGCTTGAAACCGGCCCGTACGAAGGTTTCGAGACGCTCAAGCGGATCGCCCGATGTCCTTGCGCCAAGATCTTCGGCGGTCGCCTGCCGGAGCCGGGAAGATGCGATCCGGTAGGCCTCGCACAGAATCTCGTCCATATCGCGAAAGTGATAGGTGATATGGCCGAGCGATAGGCCCGCTTCCTTGGCCACTGCGCGGGCGGTAAGCTTCGCATGGCCGTCGCGCACCAGACAAGCTATTGCTGCCTCTGCGATCTCGTGCCGCCGGTCTTCATTGCGGCGATAGGGTTGGCGTTTGCCGGGTTCGGTGGTCATCCGCGGTTCTTGTTAGAGATCAGACCTCGCCACCTTAACAGTGTAAAGCAGCTTGAGAAGCGAAAAATCGCCGCACCCGCGGTACTATTTTTTTTCCTGTGCCTGCAGAAAGCCGATCAGCGAACGGCTGGCGCCGAGGATATGCGCGCGGGTGAGGGCGGCCGCCTCGTCCGCGTCACGCGCCATCGCCGCCCGAAGGATGCCCTCATGTTCGGCCCGCGCCCGCGCGATGCCATGGGTCAGTACAAGCTGGGCGCGCAGGTAGCGTGCGATCTTGTCGAGCGCCTTGGAGATGATCTGAAGATGATAGGGGCGGCCGCAGTCCTTGTAGAGCGTATAGTGAAATAGCCGGTTGAGCCCTGCCCATTTTCCGCTGTCTGGTTCGGCGGCGAACGCCTGCGCAAAGGCCTTCGCCTCGGCGAGCGTCTTGTCGCTGATGACATTCACGGCATGGCGGATCACCTCGCCTTCCACCAGGGCGCGGAATTCGAACATCTCGGCGATCTCTTCAAGCGAAAGCGAGGAGACGACGGCGCCCTTGTGGCGCTGGGTTGTCACAAGCCCCTGTTCCTCAAGCCGCGCGAGCGCTTCGCGCACGGGAATGCGGCTGACGTTGAACAGGCTCGCGATGTGATCCTGTCGAAGGGTCTCGCCGTCCTTCAACTCACCCTCGACAATGGCTTCGCGCAGCGCCTCAAAGATCACATCGGCCGGGGATGGCATGCTGCCCAGATTGGTGGCCTTGAGCTTCAGCGCCATCATCATTCGCTCACGAAAAACTGCCTCGGTTGCATCGATAGAATCTCCGAATGTGGATTGCATCCACTTTCTTGCGGATAAAGTGTATTGTAAATTGGATCCAATATCCACTAGAACTCTTGCATCGCGAATCCCCGGGGGGAGCGCGTTCCGACAGGAGGGATCACAATGAAGAAGATATATTTTGCAACCGCCAGCCTCGCCGCACTGCTTGCCACAGGTGCCGCGCAGGCCGACAAGCTGGACGACATCATCGCCTCAGGCACGCTGCGCTGCGCGGTTGTGCTGGACTTTCCGCCGATGGGATCGCGCGATGCCGACAACAATCCGGTGGGCTTTGACGTCGACTATTGCAACGACCTGGCTGCCGCGCTGGGCGTGACGCCAGAATATGTGGAAACGCCCTTCCCCGACCGCATCCCCGCGCTGGTCTCGGGCCGCGCCGATGTGGGTGTCGCCTCGACCTCGGACACGCTGGAGCGGGCGAAGACCATCGGTTTCTCGATCCCCTATTTCGCCTTCACCAACGTCGTCCTGACCCGCGAGGGCGCGGGTGTCGACAATTTCGAAGGTATGTCCGGCCATGTGGTCGGTTCGGTCGCGGGGACGTTCGAAGGCATCAAGCTTGAAGAAAACATCAAGGCCTGGGGCGCAGGCGAATTCCGGCCGTACCAGTCGCAGGCCGATGTGTTCCTGGCGCTGAGCCAGGGTCAGATCGACGCAACCGTCGTGACCTCGACCGTCGCTTCGGCCATCGTCGCCTCGGGCCAGTATGAAGGGCTGAAGATCGCGGGCGATGCGCCCTATCCGATCGACTATGTCAGCCTGATCTCGCTGCGCGAGGAGCAGGGTCTTATCAACTACCTGAACCTCTTTGTGAACCAGCAGGTCCGGTCGGGCCGCTATCAGGAACTGTATGACAAATGGGTCGGCGGCACTGCGCCGGGCCTGACGATCGACGGCGTCTATCGCTGAGCCGTCGCGGGGGTGCGTGCCTCCTCCCTGAGCGCGCGCCCCTTCATTCGCTGATTGCAGACCCGGGGGAGGGTCATGTTCAACTATACGTTTCATTGGCATCAGGCCCTGCGCGCGCTGCCCGACATGCTGTGGGGGGCGCTGGTCACCATCGAGGTTGCTGTCCTGTCGATGGTGCTGGGCATCGCCTTCGCCGTTCTTCTGGCGGTGGCCCGGATGTCGGCGAACCGTCTGGCCTATGGCGCGGCCACGACGTGGATTGAGGTGGCGCGCAATACGCCGGCGCTGTTCCAGATCTACATGGCGCATTTTGGCCTTGGGTCCTTTGGCATCCATCTGAGCCCCTGGTGGGCGCTTCTGGCCGGGATCACCTTTAACAATGCGGGCTATCTGGCCGAAACCTTCCGCGGTGCGCTGAGGGCCATTCCGCCGACGCAGACCCGCGCGGCGCGGTCGCTGGGCATGGGGCCCTTGCGCGCCTTCTGGTCGGTCGTGATGCCGCAGATGTTTCGCATATCGTTCCCGCCGATGACCAACCAGATGGTCTGGGCGATCCTGATGACCTCGCTTGGTCTGACCGTCGGGCTGGCGACCGACCTTGCGGGTGTGACGCAGGAGCTGAACGTGCGCACTTTCCGCACCTTCGAATTCTTCGCGCTGGCGGCCGTTCTTTACTATCTGATCGCCAAGGCGGTGATGCTGGGCGCGCGCCTGATCGCCTGGCGGCTGTTTCGGTACTGAGGGGGAGAGATGTTCGATACTGCCTTGACCCTCAAAGACCTGATATTTCTGGCCAAGGGCGCCGGGATCACGCTGGCGATCACCGCCGTCGCGGTCCTCTTTGGCACGCTTCTGGGCACCATCTTCGGCGCCTTCAAGGCGCAGGCCTCGGCGCTGGCGGCGGCGCCCCTGACCTTCGTGCTGGACGTGCTGCGCTCGGTCCCGCTGCTCATCCAGCTGATCCTGGCCAATGCATTCCAGTCGATCGCCGGTTTCGGCTGGTCGCCCTTTACCGTCGCCTGCGTGATGCTGTCGCTTTATACCTCGGCCTATTGCGCCGAGATCGTGCGGGGCGGCATCGAGGCGGTGCCGGCCGTCACCCGGCGCGCGGCGCGGTCCTTGGGCATGACCTGGGCGCAGGACATGGCGAACGTGACCCTGCCGATGGCGCTGCGGGTGGCCCTGCCGGGCTGGATCGGCCTGACGCTGGGGGTGATGAAGGACACAGCGCTTGTGTTGTGGCTGGGGATCATCGAGCTTTTGCGGTCGTCGCAGATCCTTGTCACGCGCCTGCAGGAGCCTTTGTTCATCCTGATGATCACCGGCGCGATCTATTTCCTGATTTCCTTCCCGATCGCCCGGATGGGCGGCCGGCTTGAAGCACGGTGGCGCGAGAATGATTGAGATTGAAAATGTGCGGAAATCCTTCGGACCCCTCGAGGTTCTGAAGGGCGTGTCGATGCGGGTCGAGAAGGGCGAGGTGGTTACGGTCATCGGAGGCTCGGGGTCCGGCAAGTCGACGCTTCTGACCTGCATCAACGGGCTGGAGCCAATCCAGGGCGGAAGGATCACTGTCGATGGAACGGTCGTCCATGACCCGAAGACCGACCTGAACAAGCTGCGCCAGAAAATCGGGATCGTGTTTCAACAGTTCAACGCTTTTCCGCATCTGACGGTTCTGGAAAATGTGACGCTCGCCCCCCGCAAGGTGCTGGGGATGAGCCGCGAGGCGGCTGACGAGATCGCGGTGAAGCAGCTGTCGCATGTGGGGCTGGCCGACAAGCTCATGGTCTATCCTTCGCGCCTGTCGGGCGGCCAGCAGCAGCGCATGGCGATCGCCCGGGCGCTGGCGATGTCGCCGGACTACATGCTGTTCGACGAAGTCACCTCGGCCCTTGACCCGCAGCTGGTGGGCGAGGTTTTGGACACGCTGCGACTCTTGGCCAGCGAAGGCATGACGATGATTTGCGTCACGCACGAGATGCGGTTCGCGCGCGAGGTTTCAGATCGTGTTGCCTTCTTCCGCGAGGGACTTATTCATGAGATCGGCACGCCCGCCCAGATTTTCGAGGCGCCCGAAAAACCGGAAACCGCGGCTTTCCTGAAAGCCGCACACTGAGATGTAACGAAGGAGTTCCCAGAGAATGTGGACTGGAATGATGCCGGCCGTGACCACGAAATTCACCGCCGAAGGAGCGTTGGATCGTGCCGAGATGGAGCGCTGCTTTGGCCTGCAGATGGATGCGGGCAATGCCGGCCTGATCACCTGCGGCACGCTGGGTGAGGGCAACATGCTGTCGCCCGAAGAGCGGCTTGAGGTCTTGAAGATCGCGAAATCGGTCGCGGGCAAGAAGCCGGTTCTGCTGACGATCTCGGAAGCAGGCACCCGCGAGGCTTGCGCTTTGGCCGCGCAGGCGGGCAAGGCGGGCGCCGATGGCCTGATGGTCGTGCCCTCACCGATCTATCACACGAACCGCGCCGAGACGATCGCGAACCTTAACGCCATCGCGAATGCGGGCGGGCTGCCGGTGATGATCTATTCGAACCGCGTCGGCTACCGCGTCGATGTGACGCCGGAAATGATGATCGAACTGGCGGAAAACCCGCTGATGGTGGCGATCAAGGAAAGCTCGGACGACATCCGCCGCTGCACGGAAATCTTCAACACGGTAGGCAACCGGTTCAAGGTGCTGACCGGGGTCGACAACCTTGGCCTTGAGGCGATCCTGATGGGCTGCGACGGCTGGGTGTCGGGCGTGTCGATCGCATTCCCGAAGGAAAACCAGGCGATCTATGACCTCGCGAAGGCCGGCCGCGTGGCCGAGGCGCGGGAAATCTACCGCTGGTTCCGGCCGCTCCTGGACCTCGACGTGTCGACCTTCCTCGTCCAGCAGATCAAGCTGGCGGAAGCCATCGCCATCGGCTCGACCGAGCATGTCCGCGCGCCGCGTCAGCCTCTGGTCGGCGAGCATCGGGTGCGGGTCGAAAAGCTGGTGCGCGAGCGGATCGCCTGCCGTCCGGCCCTGCCGAAACTGGCGGCCTGAGTGACAAAGCGCCTCTGCTCGCGCAGAGGCATGGCCCGCGCCGTTGCGGCGGCGAGGAGCGCGGGCCGCACCAATTTCTACCGCGCACTGCAGGCGTTTTGATGTTTGACGTGATCGTCATCGGCGGCGGGATCATCGGCCTTACGGCCGCCTTCCGTCTTTCCGAGGCAGGCCGGAAGGTCCTGATCCTCGACCGCAAGGGCATCGCCGAGGAGGCGAGCCGAGGTAACGCCGGGGCCTTTGCCTTTGCCGATGTGGAACCGCTCGCCTCGCCCGGGGTGATCTGGAAGGCGCCCTTCTGGCTGATGGACCCGCTGGGGCCCCTGTCGATGCCATTGTCCTATGCGCCGAAGATGCTGCCTTGGATGTGGCGCTTCTGGCGGGCGAGCCGCCCGGCACGGCACGAGGCATCGACAGCGGCGCAGGCGCGGCTGATGGAGCTGGCCAAGGCGGAGACAGACGATCTGTTCGATGCGACCGGGCTTGCGCACCACCTGCGCCGTGATGGCGCGATCTATCTTTACGAGGGCGAAAGGGCGCTGAAAGCATCGCGGGGCCTGTGGGACCTGCGCGCGCGCCATGGAGTGGAATTCGAGACCGTCAGCGGTGCGCGGCTGGCCGAACTGCAGCCCGGCCTGCACCCGAAATACACCCATGGCGTCTTCATCCCGGCCTGGATGACGCTGTCTGATCCCTACGAGGTCGCCTGCGCCATCGGTCAGGCGGCGCTGGCGCGTGGTGCCGGGTTCGAGAAGGGCGAGGTCGTGGACCTTTTGCCGAACGGGCAGGGGGTGGGTGTCAGGCTCGCCGATGGGCGGCGGATGAGCGCGCCGAAGGTCATCCTCGCCTGTGGTGCCTGGTCGCACAAGCTGGCGGCGAAGCTGGGCGACAGGGTGCCTCTGGAAACCGAACGGGGCTACAACACGACCCTGCCGCCGGGGGCCTTCGATCTGAAGCGCCAACTGGTCCTGCCGCAGGACGGCTATGTGATCACGCCGCTCTCGACCGGTATCCGGGTCGGCGGCGCGGTGGAATTGGCGGGCCTGGACCGGGCGCCCGATTTCCGGCGGTCGGAAATCCTGCTGAAGAAGGCCGAAGGCGTCATGGCGGGCCTGAAGACCGAGGGCGGCGTGCAGTGGATGGGCTTCCGCCCCTCGATGCCCGATACGCTGCCGGTGATCGGCCGGGCGCACGGCGCGCCGAACGTGTTTTATGCTTTCGGTCATGGCCACCTCGGCCTGACCCAGGCCGCCGCCACCGCGCGGCTTCTGACCGACATGACGCTGGGGCGGACCCCGGCGATTGACCTCAGCCCCTACAGACCGGAAAGATTCTGACCATGGCGAGCCACACGTTCTTCTGCATCGATGGCCATACCTGCGGGAACCCCGTGCGAGTCGTCGCGGGTGGTGGGCCGAACCTGAAAGGCGCGACGATGCTGGAAAAGCGCGCGCATTTCCTGGCGGAGTACGACTGGATCCGCCACGGGCTGATGTTCGAGCCGCGGGGCCATGACATGATGTCGGGCTCGATCCTTTACCCGCCGACGCGCGAGGATTGCGATGTGGCGATCCTGTTCATCGAGACCTCGGGCTGCCTGCCGATGTGCGGGCACGGGACGATCGGCACGGTAACGACGGCGATCGAACGCGGGCTGGTGACGCCGAAGGTGCCGGGGGTATTGCGGCTGGATACACCGGCCGGGCTGGTCATTGCCGAATACCGGCAGGAGGGGCAACTCGTCGAGGAAGTGAAGCTGACGAACGTGCCGGCCTTCTTGCATTCCGAAGGGCTGACGGCCGAGGTCGAGGGGCTGGGCGAGGTTACGGTCGACGTGGCCTATGGCGGCAATTTCTATGCGATCGTCGACCCGCAACCCGCTTTCCGCGACATGGCGGACCATTCGGCGGGGGATCTCTTGCGCTGGTCGCCTTTGCTGAGGAAGGCGCTGAACGAGAAATACATGTTCCAGCATCCCGAGAAGCCAGAGATCAAGGGGTTGAGCCATATCCTCTGGACGGGCAAGCCCACGCAACCCGAGGCGACCGCGCGCAATGCGGTCTTCTACGGCGACAAGGCGATCGACCGGTCGCCCTGCGGCACCGGCACCTCGGCGCGGATCGCGCAATGGGCGGCGAAGGGCAAGCTGAAGGAAGGCGAGACCTTCGTCCACGAAAGCATCATCGGGTCGATGTTCAAGGGCCAGATCGTCGGGCGGGCGGAGGTGGGCGGCAAGCCTGCGGTCATCCCCTCGATTGCCGGCTGGGCGCGGGTGACGGGCTACAACACGATCTTCATCGATGATCGCGATCCGTTCGCGCACGGGTTCCAGGTATTGTGAGGACAGGGCGCAGGGTGGGCAATACTGCCTATCCTGCAATGAGGGAGGACGATCATGAAAATCACCGCAATCAAAGCCTATCAGGTCGATCTGCCCCTGAAGGAGGGCCGCTATAGCTGGTCGAACGGGAATTACGTCGAGGTCTTTGACGCGACCGTGGTTGCGGTCGAGACCGATGCGGGCATAACCGGCTGGGGTGAGTGTTGCCCGCTTGGATCCGCCTACCTGCCTGCCTATGCGCTGGGTGTGCGGTCGGGGCTGGCCGAGATCGCGCCGAAAGTCATCGGGCTCGATCCGCGCGATCTGGGTGTCCTGAACCGCCATATGGACGCGGTGCTGCGCGGCCATCCTTACGTGAAGGCGGCGATTGACGTGGCCTGCTGGGACATTCTTGGCAAGTCCTCCGGTCTGCCCTGCTATCAGCTTCTGGGCGGCAAGGCGCAGGACAAGATCCACCTCTATCGGGCGATTTCCCAGATCGAACCCGAGGCGATGGCGGGCAATGTCGCGGGATACCGGGCCGAAGGCTACACGAAGTTCCAGCTGAAGGTCGGGGCGGACGCCGACAGTGATATCGCTCGTATTCGCGCGGCGCGCGCGATCTTGCAGCCGTCCGATATCCTTGTGGCAGATGCCAATACCGGCTGGACGATGCACGAGGCCGCCCGTGTGGTGAACGCGGTGCGCGACCTTGACGTCTATATCGAACAGCCCTCGCCGACCTATGAAGAATGCCTCGCTACCCGGCGCCGGTCTTCGCTGCCCTTCGTGCTCGACGAGGTGATCGGCGGGGTGGGTGACCTGATGCGCGGGATCGCGGACGGGGCGATGGATGTGATCAACCTGAAGATCTCGAAGGTTGGTGGACTGACCAAGGCCCGCCAGATGCGCGATCTGTGCATCGCGGCGGGCATTCCGATGACGATCGAGGATACCTGGGGTGGCGATATCGTCACCGCGACCATCGCCCATCTGGCGCAATCGACGCCTGCGGAATTCTGCTTTTCGGCCACCGATTTCAATTCCTACGGAACGAAGGATATCGCGACCGGGGCGCCGAAGCGGGTCGAGGGCTGCATGCAGGCGTCGGATGCGCCGGGCCTTGGGGTCGAACCGATCATGGCGGCGCTGGGCGCGCCGGTGCTGGAGGTCTGAGATGCGTTCGAACAGGGTCATACATGTCGTCGGCTGCCATGCCGAGGGCGAGGTGGGCGATGTGATCGTCGGCGGCGTCGCGCCGCCGCCCGGTGAGACGATCTGGGAACAGTCGCGCTGGATCGCGACCGACAACCACCTGCGTGATTTCGTCCTGAACGAACCGCGCGGCGGGGTCTTCCGCCATGTGAACCTGCTGGTGCCGCCGAAAGACCCGCGCGCGGCGACCGGCTGGATCATCATGGAGCCGATACATACGCCGCCCATGTCAGGGTCGAACTCAATCTGCGTGGCGACGGTCGTTCTGGATACCGGCATCGTGCCGATGGTCGAGCCTGAGACCCGCTTCTTCATGGAAGCGCCGGGCGGCCTCGTCGAAGTGGTCGCCACCTGCCGGGACGGCAAGGCCGAGCGCATCCGGGTGACGAATGTGCCGAGCTTCGCCGCACGGCTCAATGCCAAGGTCGAGGTCGAGGGCTTGGGGACTCTGACTGTCGACACGGCCTATGGCGGTGACAGTTTTGCCCTTGTCGACGCGGCTTCCTGTGGTTTCGACCTCGACCCGTCCGAGGCGCGGGAGCTGTCTGAGACCGGTATGAAGATCCGCAAGGCGGCATCGGAGCAACTGGGCTTCAGCCATCCGACCAACCCTGACTGGAACCACATATCCTTCTGCCAGTTCACCCGCCCGGTCGAACTGGTGAACGGCACGAAGACCGGCCGCAACACCGTGGCGATCGAGCCGGGCAAGCTCGACCGGTCGCCGACCGGTACGGGGTGTTCGGCGCGGATGGCGGTTCTGCATGCGAAGGGCGAGCTTGCAGTGGGCGAGGCTTTCACCGGCGTCTCGATCATCGGTTCGGAATTCCACTGCCGGCTGGAGCGGGAGACCGATCTGAACGGAACGAAGGCGGTCGTGCCCTCGATCTCGGGCCGGGCCTGGATCACTGAAATCAAGCAACTGGTCTGCGACCCCGCAGACCCCTGGCCGCGTGGCTACCGGGTGGGTGACACCTGGCCGATGCGGTGACTTTGGAAGGAGAAGAACATGCTGACCGGACGCCATCTGATTGCCGGGGACTGGGTCATGGGCGAGGCAACCTTTGCCTCGCAGCCCGCGAGCGGTGAGGCCCATGATTTCTCGGTCGGAACGCCTGCCCATGTGGACCGGGCCGCACGGGCGGCGGAAGAGGCCTTCTGGTCTTTCTCTTCGCTGACGCGCGAAGCCCGCGCCCGGTTTCTGGAACGGATCGCCGCCGAGATCGAGGTGCGGGGGGCCGAGATCACCGAGATCGGCCATCAGGAAACTGGCCTGCCCACGGCGCGGTTGGAAGGCGAGCGGGGGCGGACAGTCGGGCAGCTTCGGCTGTTTGCCTCTCATATCCGCAAGGGCGACTATCTCGACCGCCGCCATGATGCGGCGCTGCCGGACCGGGCGCCACTGCCGCGTCCTGAACTGACGCTAATTCAGCGCCCGATCGGGCCGGTCGCGGTCTTCGGCGCCTCGAACTTCCCGCTCGCCTTTTCGGTCGCGGGCGGTGACACGGCTTCGGCTTTGGCGGCAGGTTGCCCGGTTGTGGTGAAAGGCCATTCGGCCCATCCTGGCACGGGCGAACTGGTCGCGCAGGCGATCGATGCGGCGATCAAGGCCGAGGGGCTGCATCCCGGGGTTTTCTCGCTGATCCAGGGCGGACGACGCGATGTGGGCGAGGCGTTGGTGAAGCATCCGCTGATCCGGGCGGTGGGTTTCACCGGCTCGCTTGTTGGGGGCAGGGCGCTTTTCGACCTCTGCGCGCAGCGCCCCGACCCGATCCCGTTCTTCGGCGAGCTTGGCTCGGTCAATCCGATGTTCCTCTTGCCTTCCGCGCTGAAAGCGCGGGGTGGCGATCTGGCCAAGGGTTGGGCCGGATCGCTGACCATGGGGGCAGGGCAGTTCTGCACAAACCCCGGCATCGCGGTGGTGATCGACGGTCCTGACGCCGAAGCTTTCGTTGCGGCGGCGCGCGAGGCGGTGGGCGCGGTCAGTGCGCAGACCATGCTGACGGACGGCATCGCCGCCGCCTACCGCGACGGCCAGCGGCGGATTGCCGCCGGGCGCGGCGTGCGCGAAGTGCTGGTCACCTCCTGTGACCTGCGCACCGCAACGCCCTACCTCTACGAGGTTTCCGCCGCCGACTGGCTGGCCGATCATGCTTTGGCGGAAGAGGTCTTTGGCCCCTTGGGCCTGATCGTCCGGGCCCGGGACGCGGACGAAATGGAGCGGATCGCGCGCAGCCTCCAGGGCCAGCTGACCTGCACATTGCATATGGACGCTGCAGATACCGATCACGCCCGCAACCTGCTGCCTATCCTTGAACGCAAGGCGGGCCGGATCATTGCGAACGGTTTCCCGACCGGGGTCGAGGTCGCCGATGCGATGGTCCATGGCGGGCCCTATCCGGCCTCGACCAACTTCGGGCATACATCTGTGGGTACGATGGCGATCCGGCGCTGGCTGCGACCGGTCTGCTATCAGAACCTGCCGACCGATCTCATCCCCGAAAGCGCCTGACTCTGGGCCGGGGAGGCGCTGCTTCCCCGTACATCCGCTCAGCAGAAATCCGGTGCGGTGCGCAACTCGCCGGTCGTGAAGCCACGCCAGTTCTTTTGCGGCCCGGTCAGATAGTGAGCAACGACCGGATCGGCGGCGTCGAGCGCGCCCAGGCGAACCAGGATCGCGGTGATCGCGGCCTCGGCGGCGCGCGTGCCGCCGTCCATGACCTTCAACGCCACGCCGCGCTTCTGTTCGGGAAGGATAGCGATGAACACCGCCTCCGCCCCGGTCTTGACCGAGACCCGGCCACCCATTGCGCGCATCAGGCTCGTGCAGGACCGGCCTTCGCCGGCCACGAGGTCGGGGTGTTTCGCCATGGCTCGCGTCAACCGGAAGGCGGCGCGAGCGCGAGTATCGCCCTCCTCGCGCGCTCCGGCAAAGAATGACATCGCTCGCGCGAGTGCGTGGACGGAGGTAGCGAAGTTCGGCGCCGAACAGCCGTCGATACCCCAGCCGGGGCTGTCCATTCCGGTCACTTCCTCGAAGGCGGCGCGGACCGCTTTCTGGACCGGGTGCCCTAACTCGACATATTCGGATCCGCCGCCTAGATGCTGGTTCAGCGTCAGAAAGCCCGCATGCTTGCCAGAACAGTTGTTGTGCAACTGGCAGGGCGTTGCATCGGTCTTGATCAACTCGTCGCGGGCAGGCCAATCCGTGGGCCAGTGAGTGCCACAGCGCAGATCGGCTTCTCCGAGCTCAATATCCCTAAGCCAGCTGGCAACCGCCTCGGTGTGGATTGCTGCGCCTTGATGCGATGCGCAGGCCAGGGCAAGCTGCGCGTCCGTAAGGCCCGCATTGTCGGCCGCGCCGCTTTCAAGAAGCGGCAACGCCTGGAGCATCTTGCAAGAAGAGCGGGGGAAGATGATCGCGTCCGGGTCCCCCCAGGCCTCGACGATCGCGCCGGTCTCGTCGGTGATGACCGCATGGCCACGATGGGTGCTTTCAAGAAGCCCGCCACGCCAAACCTCGATCAGTTCCGCCGCTGCCATCGGTCCACCTTCCGTTGCTGCCCGTTTCAGCGATTTTTCGCCACATGCTGTGCCTACGGGTCTTTCCCTGCCGGGCTCCGTTGGGCTATGAGTTCAATATCGAGTTGGATTGGCTCCCGCCACCCAAAAACACGCGCGACCAGAGACCGGATCGGCGCGCCAGAATCAGGGCGGGGCAGAGGCTGGAGGGCGGACAATGAAGGTTTGGCAAAGTTGGATCGCGACTGCGGCCTTGCTGGCCGCGGGGACGGGCGCGGCGCAGGCGCAGGTTTCGACCAATCGGGTGGCCGCCAATACCGACTGGAGTGTTTTCGTCGAGGGCACCGATTGCTGGGGGGTGTCGGCGCCGAAGGAAACGGTGAACACCAAGGATGGCAAGTCGGTCGCGGTCCGTCGTGGCGACATCCTTCTTTTCATTACCTATCGGCAGGGCACCAAGGGTGAGATTTCCTTCACCGGCGGCTACCCGTTCGCGCCGGGATCGACGGTCGGTCTTGATGTCGGTGGAACCAAGTTCGACTTGTTCGTCGACGGCGAATGGGCCTGGGCCGGTTCGCCCGATGAGGATGCGAAGATCATCGCGGCGCTGAAGGCCGGGTCAGGTGCGATCCTGACTGCGCGCTCGGCGCGCGGAACCCAGACGCAGGATACATTCTCGCTTCTCGGCTTCTCTGCCGCCGTGGACGAAGCCGCCAAGCGCTGTGGTGGCTGATATATGCGCAACGCAGAGTTGGACGATGCGCTCGCGATAGCCGGTGCCGCCGCTGAGGCGGCACTTGGCTTTTTCCGGGGTCGTCTTGGGATAGAGTTCAAGGCAGACGAAAGCCCGGTGACGCAGGCGGACCGCGCGGTCGAGGCCGAGGTGCGCCGCCTGATTGCCGACCGTTTCCCGGGCCACGGCATCTACGGCGAGGAACATGGGATAGAGGGCGGCGACGCCCGCGCCCTTTGGGTCATTGACCCGATCGACGGCACCCGCAGTTTCATTTCCGGCCATCCGCTTTTCGGCTTCCTGCTTGCCCATCTCGTCGAGGGAGAGGTTGAGCTTGCCGCTGTCGGCATGCCCGCCCTGGGCGAGGTCTTTGCCGCCCGCCGGGGCGGCGGTGCGTGGAAAGATGGCGCGCGGCTGCAATCCTCGGGGCGCCGGACGCTTGAGGGCTCAACGCTTTATGTGAACGAGGGCGAGAAGATCTGGCGCGCCCACCCCGAGACCTTCGCGCGCCTGATGAATGCGGGCACGACCCGGCGGTTTTCTTACGACTGCTATCCTTATGCGCTTCTGGCCATGGGTCATGTCGACGTCGTGGTGGATTTCGATCTGCAACCCTACGATTACCTGACCGTTTCGCTTCTGGTCGAGGAAGCGGGTGGGCGGATGACCGACTGGGCTGGCGGGCGGCTGCACATGGGCGAGAGCGTCTCGACCGTGGCCGCCGCGACGCCGGACCTGCACGCGGCAGCGCTGCGCCTGCTGCAGGGCTAGCTCCGCTCCGCAACATTGACTGCGGTGTCCCAATCCGCGCATTTCCGGGCAAGCGGCTGAGGCAGGGGCCGGTCGGTGAAGATCGCCGCTAGGTCGCGCAGCGAGCCGATCCTGACCGGCGCCGCGCGCGTCAGCTTGGAGTGATCGGCGACGAGGAAGGCCTGCCGCGCCCGGCCGATGATTGCCCGGCTGACATGAACCTCCTGGCTGTCGAAATCCAGAAGCTCGCCTTCGTTATCCAGCGCCGAGGTGCCGATGATCGCGAAGTCGACCTTGAAGGCAGCAATCGCCTCGCGGGTCAGATCGCCAACCAGCCCGCCGTCCGACCGGCGCAAGACGCCCCCCGCAACGATCACCTCGCAGCTTTCGCTTTCGGCAAGGATATTGGCGATGTTGAGGTTGTTGGTCACCACCGTCAGGTTGCGGTGCCCGAGGAGCGCGCGCGCCACCGCCTCGGTCGTGGTGCCGATGTTGAGGAAAAGCGACGAGTTGTCGGGGATCGCTGCTGCGCAGGCCCGGCCGATCGCTGCCTTGGCGTCTGCGTTCAGATTGCGCCGTTCCGCATAACCGATATTGGCGACGCCCGACCGCAGGACCGCCCCGCCATGCACCCGCGCCAGCCGCCCGGCATCGGCAAGTTCGCTCAAATCGCGGCGAATGGTCTGGAGTGTAACGCCAAAACGTGTGGCAAGCTCCTCGACCAGGACTTTGCCCTCGGCCCTCGCAAGCTCCACGATCTCCATTTGCCTCAGGCTCAATACCATGGGGCCTCCCTTTCGGCCCATCTTACGAAAACGGCTCGCGTTGCAAAGCAAAAACGAACAAAAACGAAAGCACTATTTGACAAATCGCGCGTAGACGCCTTCAATTCCGTATCTTCCTGAGGTGCGGCATGGATTCGGACAGGCTTTACGACATTTTCATTATCGGAGGCGGTATCAACGGCTGCGGCATCGCCCGTGACGCGTCGGGGCGCGGCCTGTCCGTGTCTCTTGCAGAGATGAACGATCTGGCCTCTGCCACCTCGTCGGCCTCGACCAAGCTCTTTCACGGCGGCTTGCGATATCTGGAGTATTTCGAGATTGGCCTTGTTCGCAAGGCATTGAAAGAACGCGAAGTTCTTCTCAGCGCCATGCCTCATATCTCCTGGCCGATGCGCTTTGTCCTGCCCTATCATTCGGATATGCGGTTCGAAGGCGAGACGCCCACCTCGCGCTTGATGAATGTCTTCATGCCCTGGATGCGCGGCCGCCGCCCGGCCTGGCTGATCCGGCTTGGCCTGTTCCTCTACGATCATCTCGGCGGCCGGAAGATCCTGCCCGGCACCCGTACGCTCAACCTGCGGATGGATCCGGCGGGTCAGCCTCTGAAACGAAAATTCGCGAAAGCCTATGAATATTCCGACTGCTGGGTCGAGGATGCACGTCTTGTGGTCCTCAATGCCCGCGACGCGGCCGAACGCGGCGCCGAAATCCTGACCCGTACCCGCGTCACCGGGGCCGAGCGGACGGGCGATCACTGGACTGTCACTCTGGAACGCGGCGGGCGCACGGAAACACGCCGCGCGAAGGTGCTGGTCAACGCCGGCGGGCCCTGGGTCGAGAAGGTCGTGCGCGGCATTGCCCATATCGAAACGCAGGAATCGATCCGCCTGGTGCGCGGCAGCCATATCGTGGTGCCCAAGCTTTACGACCATGATCGCTGCTATTTCTTCCAGGGCGAGGATGGCCGGATCATCTTTTCCATCCCCTACGAGGAAACTTTCACCCTGATCGGCACAACCGACATGGATCACGGCGACGATCCGGCGGGACCCGTGTGTACCGAGGCCGAGCAGGACTATCTCTGTGCTTTCGCGTCGAATTATTTCGATAAGCCGGTGACCCGCGATCAGGTGGTCTGGACCTATTCAGGTGTCCGGCCGCTTTACAATGACGGCGCGAAATCGGCGCAGGCGGCGACGCGCGATTATGTTCTGTCGCTGAACAGTGAAGGCCCGCCGATCCTGTCGGTCTTTGGCGGCAAGATCACCACCTACCGCAAATTGTCCGAGGCGGCGCTGGCAAAGATCGCGCCCTTTCTCGCGCCCGCGCGCGGCGACTGGACCGCGGGTGTGGCCCTCGCCGGAGGCGATTTTACCGTCGGCGCGGCGCCAAGCCTCGGGGCCATGCTGAAACTCGACCATCCGTTCCTGAGCGACTACACCTGCCGCCGCATGGCACGCGCCTATGGGACAGAGGCGGCAAAGATCGTCGCCGGAGCGTCGCGCGCGGAGGACCTCGGCCGCGCCTTCGGTGCAGGCTTGACGGAACGTGAGGTCGATTGGCTGATGGCCAAGGAATTTGCGCGGACGGCGGAAGATGTGGTCTGGCGGCGCTCGAAACTGGGGCTCAGGATGACGGTCGAAGAGATCGCCGCGCTTGACGTCTGGATGAAGGAAAGGGCCGGAGCATGAGCCATATCGTCGCCATCGACCAGGGCACGACCTCCTCCCGCGCCATCGTCTTCGACCGCGAGATGCGGGTGAAGGCCTCAGCGCAGCAGGAGTTTACCCAGCATTTCCCCGCGTCTGGCTGGGTCGAACATGATGCGGAGGAAATCTGGTCCACCGTCACCGCCACCGTCCGCGGCGCCATCGACCGGGCGGGCTTGAGTGCCGCTGACATTACGGCAATCGGCATCACCAACCAGCGAGAAACAACAGTCGTCTGGGACAAGACCACCGGCGAACCTGTGTGTAACGCTATCGTCTGGCAGGACCGACGCAGCGCACCGCTATGTGAAAAGCTGAAAAAGTCCGGCTACGAGCCAATGTTTACCGAAAAGACAGGCCTGCTTCTGGACCCCTATTTCTCCGCGACCAAACTCAAATGGATACTGGACCAGCCCGGAAGCATTGGCCCACAGGCGAGGCGCGGCGAGTTGCTGTTTGGAACTGTGGACACCTTCTTGATTTGGCGGCTGACCGGAGGAAAAGTTCACGCCACCGACGCCACAAATGCCGCTCGGACGATGCTTTACAACATCCGCGAGAACCGGTGGGACGACGATATCCTACAGCTTCTGAACATCCCCCGCTCGATGCTGCCCGAGGTCCGCGACTGCGCCGCCGACTATGGTGCGACGCGGGCGGACCTCTTCGGCCGGGCGATCCCGATCCTCGGGGTCGCGGGCGACCAGCAGGCGGCGACCATCGGGCAGGCCTGCTTCCAGCCCGGCATGATGAAATCGACCTACGGGACCGGGTGCTTCGCGCTTCTGAATACGGGAAATACTCTCGTCGAAAGCCGCTCTCGGCTACTCGGCACCATCGCCTACCGGCTGAACGGCAAGACGGCCTATGCGCTGGAAGGGTCGATCTTCATCGCAGGCGCGGTCGTGCAGTGGCTGCGCGACGGGTTGAAGATCATCCGTGAGGCCAAGGAAACCCAGCCGCTGGCGGCAGCTGCCGACCCTGCACAGGACGTGGTCCTCGTCCCCGCCTTCACCGGCCTCGGCGCGCCCTACTGGAACGCCGATTGCCGGGGTGCCGTCTACGGACTCACGCGGGGCTCGGGCCCGGCGGAACTGGCAAAAGCGGCGCTGGAAAGCGTGGGCTATCAGACCCGCGACCTCCTGGAGGCGATGCGCGCCGACTGGCAAGGTGCGGCGGATGGCGTCCTGCGCGTCGATGGCGGCATGGTCGCCTCCGACTGGACGATGCAGTTCCTGGCCAACATCATCGGGGCACCCGTGGATCGGCCTGTCATCACCGAAACCACAGCCCTTGGCGCCGCCTGGCTTGCCGGGATGCAGGCGGGACTCTACCCGGACGCAGAAGGGTTCGCCCACACCTGGGCGCTGGACCGGCAGTTCAAGCCCGTAATGGACGAGGCGACGCGAGACGCAAGATATGCGCGTTGGAAACGCGCGGTCGCGGCAACACTCTCTGTCTGACCTGCCACGTTCTGTCCCGAAATACTCCGGGGGTGCGGGGGCAGAGCCCCCGCGCTTCTCAGGCGGCCTGCACCGGCCGGATCTTTGCCGAAGCTTCGACGACGAGCGGCTTCAGCCCCTGACCACCAGAAGCTATATGGTCGAAAAGCTGTTTGCGCATGCGCGGCTCCCAGAAGTCGCTGATATGGGCGGCGGTGCCCGCGACAGCCTCGTCATGCTTCTTCGATTCGAAGAAAGTGGCGATCTGGTTGGCCATGCGGATCATTTTTTCAGGCGACATCGGCAGCCTCGTTTCCGTCAAATCGTTCGGGATGGGTGAAAAGTTCAAATTCGGCGCCGCGCAGAACGGCGACGAGTGTCAGTCCGGCAGCATCGGCCTCGCCGATGGCGAGCGCGGTCGGGGCGGAGGCGGCCATCAGCACCGGCGCGCCGATCATCGCGGCCTTCTGCACCATGTCGACCGATACGCGGCTGGTGATGACCAAGGCGCCGTCGCTGGCCTTGAGACCCGCCCGCGCCATGGCGCCCGCGAGCTTGTCGAGCGCATTGTGGCGGCCGACGTCCTCGCGCCCGAGCACCACGCCCACGCCGGGGATGTAAAAGCCCGCCGCATGTGCCGCGCGGGTGGCGTCATTCAGCGCCTGATGGCGGAGAAGGCCTTTCATCGCCGCCTCGCAATCGGCGGGCGTCAGGCGCAGGCCGTCCGCGACGGGTGGCAGCGCGCGCATCGCCTCGGTGATCGAATCGATGCCGCAGAGGCCGCAGCCGACCGGGCCGACCTGGGCACGACGACGCGCCTGGAAACGGGCCTCTGCCTCGGGCCCGAGCCACATGCGCAGTTCGATCCCTTGCGGCAGTTCGACCAGCTCGGTTTCGCGGATTTCCGACAGATCGCCGACGATCCCTTCGGTCAGAGAGAAGCCCGCCGCGAAATCTTCCAGCGCGGCAGGCGTCGCCATCATCACCGCCTGCGTCGTGCCATTATAGACCAGCGCCACCGGCACTTCCTCGGGCACGGCGCGGGTTCCGCGCTGCCACCGCCCCGCGCGGAAGGCGCGGCGGTCTATGGCGCGGTGCGTCTCCATCACTCGGCCGCGGGCAGGATGCGGCGGGCCATGTCGGCCTGCGCCTCATATTCGACCTGCCATTCAGACGGGCCGTTCGAGGGGCTGACCTGGACCGCCGTGACCTTGTATTCCGGGCAATTGGTCGCCCAGTCCGAGAAATCGGTGGTCACCACGTTCGCCTGCGTCGTCGGATGGTGGAAGGTCGTGTAGACGACGCCGGGCGAGACGCGGTCGGTGATTTCGGCGCGCAATGTCGTTTCGCCGGACCGAGAGGACAGCCGCACGAAATCGCCATCCTTGACGCCGCGGTTTTCGGCGTCGTGGGGGTGGATTTCCAAGATGTCCTGATCGTGCCAGACGTTGTTTTCCGTCCGCCGCGTCTGCGCCCCCACGTTGTACTGGCTGAGGATCCGGCCAGTGGTCAACAGAAGCGGGAAGCGCGGGCCGGTCTTTTCGTCGGTCGCGACATATTCGGTCCGGATGAACTTGCCCTTGCCGCGCACGAAGCCGTCGACATGGACGAGCGGTGTGCCGTCCGGCGACTTGTCGTTGCAGGGCCACTGGATCGAGCCGCGCTCTTCCAGAAGGTCGTAGGTGACATTGGCGAACGAGGGTGTGGTCGCCGCGATTTCGTCCATGATTTCAGACGGATGGTTGTAGGTCCAACCCGCGCCCATCGCATTGGCGAACATCTGGGTCACTTCCCAGTCGGCATAGCCGTTCTTCGGCGCCATCACCTTGCGCACGCGGTTGATGCGGCGTTCGGCGTTGGTGAAGGTGCCGTCCTTCTCGAGGAAAGAGGACCCGGGGAAGAAGACATGGGCGTAGTTCGCGGTCTCGTTCAGGAAGAGGTCGTGGACGATGACGCATTCCATCGCGGCAAGGCCCGAGGCGACGTGGTGCGTGTCGGGGTCGGATTGCAGAATGTCTTCGCCCTGGCAGTAGAGCCCCTTGAACGTGCCCTCGACGGCCGCGTCCAGCATGTTGGGGATGCGAAGGCCGGGTTCGGACGAGATCGTGACACCCCAAAGCTTCTCGAAGATGTCGCGCACTTCGGGGTTCTTCACATGGCGGTAGCCCGGCAGTTCGTGCGGGAACGACCCCATGTCGCAGGAACCCTGCACGTTGTTCTGGCCGCGCAGCGGGTTCACGCCCACGCCGGGGCGGCCGATGTTGCCGGTCAGCATGGCGAGGTTCGCGATGCCGATGACGGTGGTCGAGCCCTGGCTATGTTCCGTTACGCCGAGGCCGTAGTAGATCGAGCCGTTCCGTGCACCGGCATAAAGCCGCGCCGCGGCGCGGACTTCGGCGGCCGGAACGCCGGTGAAGCCTTCGATCCGTTCGGGGCTGTGGCGTTCGTCGGCGGCGAATTCCATGTAATCCTGGAATTCGTCCCAGTCGCAGCGCTCGCGGATGAAGGCTTCGTCATAGAGTTTCTCGGTCACGATCACATGGGCGAGCGCGGTGACGATGGCGACGTTGGTACCGGGGCGGAGCGCCAGATGGTGGGCGGCCTTGATATGGTTCGACTGCACCATTTCGGTCCGGCGCGGGTCGACCACGATCAGCTTCGCGCCTTGGCGCAGCCGCTTCTTCAGGCGCGAGGCGAAGACCGGGTGGCCTGCGGCGGGGTTGGCGCCGATGACGATCGCCACATCGGTTTCCTCGACCGAGTCGAAGTCCTGGGTACCGGCCGAGGTGCCGAAGGTCTGGCCTAGGCCGTAACCCGTGGGCGAATGGCAGACGCGGGCGCAGGTGTCGGTGTTGTTGTTGCCGAAGACCGCGCGGGTCAGCTTCTGCACCAGATAGGTTTCCTCGTTCGTGCAGCGCGACGAGGTGATGACGCCGACCGAGTCACGGCCGTACTTGGCCTGGATCGCCTGCATCCGGTTCGCGGCGAATTCCATCGCCTCGGCCCAGGTCACTTCCATCCACGGGTCAGAGACACGCTCGCGGATCATCGGGTTCAGGACCCGGTCCTTGTGGGATGCATAGCCATAGGCGAAGCGGCCCTTCACGCAAGAATGGCCCCGGTTGGCCTTGCCCTGCTTGTAGGGGACCATACGCACGAGCTCGTCGCCCCGCATCTCGGCCTTGAAGGAACAGCCCACGCCGCAATAGGCACAGGTGGTGATGACCGACCGTTCCGGGGTGCCGATCTCGTACATCGACTTTTCTGCCAAGGTGCCGGTCGGGCAGGCCTGCACGCAGGCGCCGCAGGAGACGCAGTCGGACGAAAGGAACGTGTCCGACTTCATCCCGGCCTTCACCCGGCTGTCCCAGCCGCGCCCTTCGATCGTCAGGGCAAAGGTGCCCTGCACTTCCTCGCAGGCGCGCACGCAGCGCGAGCAGACGATGCATTTCGACGGATCGTAGCTGAAATAGGGGTTCGATTCATCCTTGGGGATGAACTGTGGATTGGCCTCGCCAGAATTGTCTTTGGCGCGGAAGTGGGTTTCCTTGGCCTCGTAGCGCACGTCGCGCAGGCCGACGACCCCCGCCATGTCCTGCAGTTCGCAGTCGCCGTTCGACACGCAGGTCAGGCAGTCCAGCGGATGGTCGGAGATGTAGAGTTCCATCACGCCCCGGCGGATGTCCTTCAACCGCCCGGTCTGGGTGTGGACCTTGATGCCGGGGGCAACGGGTGTGGTGCACGAGGCAGGGGTGCCTGCGCGGCCTTCGATTTCCACCAGGCAGAGGCGGCAGGAACCGAAGGCGTCGACCATGTCGGTGGCGCAAAGCTTGGGGACAGAAATTCCCACCTCCTTCGCCGCGCGCATGATCGAGGTGCCCGCGGGCACGGTCACGTCGAACCCGTCGATGGTCAGCGTCACCATCTCTTTGGCCTTCGAGGCGGGTGTGCCGTAATCCTGATCGGGAAGGATGAAGTCTTTCATGCGCGGGCCTCCTTCATACGGACGGCGTGGGTCTGAGGCGCCAAGAATTTTCGAAAATTCTTGGCAAAATTCTTCGAAGAATTTTGCGCGCTCATTCTGCGGCCTCCTTCGAACGGGCGAAGTCGTCGGGGAAATGGGTCACGGCGCTCATCACCGGATAGGGGGTGAAGCCCCCAAGGGCGCAGAGCGAGCCGAGTTTCATGGTGTGGCACAGGTCTTTCAGGATCGGCATGGCCGAGGGGTCGCCTGCTGCGATCCGGTCGACGGTTTCGACACCGCGGACTGCGCCGATGCGGCAGGGGGTGCATTTGCCGCAGGACTCAATGGCGCAGAATTCCATCGCGAAGCGCGCCATCTTCAGCATGTCGGCGCGGTCGTCGAAGATCGTGAGGCCCGCGTGTCCGATAAGGCCGTCCTTGCCTGCGAATTCCTCGTAGCCGAAGGGCGTATCGAAGAGCGAGGTCGGGAAATAGGCGCCCAGGGGGCCACCGACCTGCACTGCCTTCACGGGCCTGCCCGAGAAGGTGCCGCCGCCAATGTCGTTGACGATCTCGCCGAGCGTCAGGCCGAAGGCGGTTTCATAAAGCCCGCCGTATTTCACGTTACCCGCGATCTGCAGGGGGATTGTGCCACGCGACCGGCCAAGGCCGAAGTCGCGGTAGAAGGCCGCGCCCCTGTCCATGATGACCGGGATCGTCGCCAGCGAGATGACGTTGTTGACGACCGTGGGCTTGCCCATGAAGCCCTGAAGGGCAGGCAGCGGGGGCTTTGCGCGCACAATCCCGCGCTTGCCTTCGAGCGAATTCAGCAGCGAGGTTTCTTCGCCGCAGACATAGGCGCCTGCACCTACGCGGACCTCCATGTCAAACGCCCTGTCCGAGCCGAGGAGCGTGCGACCGAGCAGGCCCGTCGCGCGGGCGATCTTCAGCGCATCGTCCATCACCTTGATCGCATCGGGATATTCCGAACGGATATAGACATAGCCTTTGGTCGCGCCGACCGCGACACCGGCGATGGCCATGCCTTCGATCAGGACGAAGGGATCGCCCTCCATGATCATCCGGTCGGCGAAGGTCGCACTGTCGCCCTCGTCGGCGTTGCAGACGATGTATTTCTGGTCGGCCTGCGCCTCATGGACGGTCTTCCACTTGATGCCGGTCGGAAAGCCCGCGCCACCCCGGCCGCGCAGGCCGCTGTCGGTCACTTCCTTCACGATCTCGGCGCCGGTCAGCTGAAGCGCCCTGCGCAAGCCTTTGAGGCCACCCTCGGCCTCGTATTCCAACATCGACAGTGGGTCGGTCCGGCCGCAGCGCGCGAAGGTCAGGCGCGTCTGGTTCTTGAAGAAGGGGATTTCCTCGACAAGGCCGACGGCCTTGGGGTGGTCACCGAAATTTGCGTCGAAGAGCGAAGGCACGTCATCGGCGCCGACCATGCCGAAGCCGGTGCGGCCTGCGGGTGTCGCGACTTCCAGAAGCGGCTCCAGCCAGACCATGCCGCGCGAGCCGTTGCGGATGATGGTCACGTCCTGCCCGCGCTTCGCAGCCTCGGCCCGGACGGCTGCGACCAGCTCCTCCGCCCCGCAGGCCTTGGCGGCAGCGTCACGGGAAATGTAGATCGTCAGGCTCATGCGTCGATCTCCGCGATGATCTTGTCGAAGCGCTTCTTGGTCACCAGACCCACGACCTTGCCGTCGACCATTGCCGCGGGGCCGCAGGCGCAAAGGCCAAGGCAGAAGACGGGTTCCAGCGTGACCGCGCCGTTCTTCGTCGTCCCGTGCCAGTCGACGCCCAGCGTTTCGCGGGCGTGATCCGCCACCCGGTCGGAGCCGGCGGCCTGGCAGGCCTCGGCCCGGCAAAGCTTCACCACGTGCCGGCCCGCAGGTTCCTCGCGGAAGTCGTGGTAGAAGGACATGGTACCATGAACCTCGGCCCGGCCGATGTTCAAAACTTCGGCAATCACCGGGATCGCCAGCTGCGGCACATGGCCATATTCGGCCTGGAGCGCATGGAAGATCGGCAGAAGCGGCCCTTCAAGTGCCAAATGGTCCGCGATGATCTCGCGCACGCGCTCCTCTGACGGGGTGGCTGGCATGGGTCCTCCGGGGCTCGCTTTTGTCAGGCCTCGAAAATACGTCTCGGCGATTGAGGGATCAATATCAATATACCGTTGATTGATAGGATAAACCTATCAATCTCTTCAAACCGTCGCGATCCGCCGCGCCTCGTCCAGAAGCGACGCAATGACCGGCGTATGCGGCTCGCGCCAGGCGGCGATCAGACCGACAAGGTGGTGCGCGTCACCGTCATGGATCGGTACGGCGACGAGCCCCGATCCCTTACCGAACATCTCGGCAATGGTCTGTGTGACGATCGAGGCCCAGCGGCCAGTGGCGACATGGGCGACCAGCGCGATCGAGGAGTTCGATTCGACATTCGGTTCGACCGAGGCGCCCGCCTCGGCGAGGTGACGGTTGATGATCCGCCGGTTCTGCATGTCGGATGTCAAAAGGCACATCGGCTGCGCCGCCGCCTCTTTCCATGACACCGACGAACGGCCTGCGAGCGGGGAAGAACTGGCCACCAGAAGTCGGTAGGTTTCCTCGTACAGTGGCTGGGTCGTCACCCGGCCAAGCGGCTCGTTTTCCAGATAGGTGACGCCCGCATCGAGCTCCAGCCGCTCGATCTCCTCAAGGATCTCGTAGGAGGTGCGCGACAGGATCGTCACCTGGACATTGGGGTTGCGGGCAAGATAGGGCACCGTCAGCCGACCGACCATCGGCAGCGCTGTCGGAATGACCCCCAGACGCAGGTTGCCTGAGACGCCGGATCGAAGCGCCCGCATTTCCTCGCGCATCGTGCGAGTGTCGCCGACGATCCGAAGTGCCCAGTCGAGCACCCGTTGGCCCTCGGGTGTCAGTCCCTGAAAGCGCGCGCCGCGAAAGACTAGCTGCACGCCCAACTGGTCCTCAAGCTGCTTGATTGCGGACGAAAGTGACGGTTGCGTTACGCCCACCGCCTCGGCCGCCCGGCCGAAGTGCCGTTCGTTGGCCAGCGCTATGAACATTTCCAGCTTGTCGATCATTGCGTGACCCTACGCGAGGCCGCTGCCTCCGAACAGGGGGCAGCGGACCCTCTCATCCTTGCCCCGGGGACGTATCCGGCCTACATCTCGCCCATGCGTCGTTTCATCCCTTTCGTGAAATCCCCGCCGACCGTTTCGGTCCTCCGCCTGCAAGGCGCCATTTCGGCCGGTGGCCGCACTGGCGGCGGGCTGAATGACGCGGCTTTGGCGCCAGTCATCGACAAGGCGTTCCGCAAGGGTAAACCGCGTGCCGTGGCGTTGGTGGTCAATTCGCCGGGCGGCTCGCCGGTGCAGTCTTCGCTGATCGCCGCGCGCATCCGCCGGCTGGCCGAGGAAAAGAAGATCCCCGTCCATGCCTTTGTCGAGGATGTGGCGGCCTCGGGCGGCTACTGGCTCGCCTGCGCGGCCGACGACATCTGGCTCGATCCGTCCTCGGTAGTGGGGTCGATCGGCGTGATCTCGGCCAGTTTCGGCTTCCCGGAGTTTCTCAATCGTCATGGCATCGAGCGGCGCGTTCATACCGCCGGGGCCTCGAAGAGCTTCCTCGACCCGTTCCGCCCCGAGAAGCCCGAAGACGTGGAGAGACTGCGCCGGGTGCTGGAGCCGATCCATGACGGGTTCAAGGACCATGTGCGCGCGCGCCGCGGGACACGGCTGTCGTCCGACCGCGATCTTTTCACCGGCGATATCTGGGTGGGCGCGCAGGCGCTTGATGTTGGCCTCGCCGACGGGATCGGCCATCTGGTGCCGAAGCTGAAGGCGCTTTACGGCGACAAGGTCAGGCTGGTACCGCACGGGGTGAAAAAGCCGTTCCTGCAGCGCTTTTCGGGCCGGTTGCTCAGCGGGGTGGCCGACGAGATAGAGGAGCGTGCCCTCTGGGCGCGCTACGGGCTCTGACATGTTGGCAAAGGTCGTCGTCCTTTTCCTGATCAGCATGGCAGTTCTGGCGATGTGGGGCCGGTTTGCGGCGCAACGGCGGATCGGCCGCTATTGCACCCATTGCGGCAATCCGCATCCCTGTGGCTGCCCGAAGGGGCAGGCATGAGGCGCGCGCTTGTAACCGGGGCGGCCCGGCGGCTTGGCCGCGAGATGACGCTGTATCTCGCCGGTCGCGGATATGATGTGGCGATCCATTATGCGACGTCGACTGACGAGGCCGAGGCAGCGGCCGACGCGGCACGCGCCTTCGGTGTCCGCACCGTGACCCTTAAGGCGGACCTTCTGGAGGAAGATCAGACCGAGGCGCTTGTCGGGCGCGCGGCTGAGGCGCTGGGTGGACCGCTCACCGTTCTGGTGAACAATGCCTCGACCTTTGACTATGACAATATCCGCAGCGCGACCCGGCAAAGCTGGGACCGCAATATCGGTAGCAACCTGCGCGCGCCCTTCGTTCTGACCCAGCATTTCGCCGCACAATGCCCCAAGGCCGCGCGTGGTGCGGATGGCGCGCTCGCCCAGGGGCTCGTCGTCAACATGCTTGACCAAAGGGTGCGGAAGCTGACCCCCGAATTCATGAGCTACACGATCGCTAAGATGGGCCTTTGGGCTTTCACCCAGACGGCGGCACGGGCGCTGTCGCCGGACATAAGGGTCAATGCCATCGGACCGGGGTCGACGCTGAAGGGCGAGCATCAAAGCGAGGCGCAGTTCGATCTGCAGCGCGCCGCCTCGCCGCTGCAACGTGGTGCCAATGCCGCCGATATCACCGCGGCGCTCGGCTTTTTCCTCGATGCACCGGCTGTCACCGGGCAGCTTCTGTGCGTCGATGGCGGCCAGCACCTTGCCTGGAGAACCCCCGATATCATCGGCCATCCGCTGCCGGGCTGATCCCTTTTTCATGCGCTTTTTGGCCTTCCTCAGCGGCAGGTTGCGTTAACTTTTCCACTTTCGGCCCCACGGTCACAAAGGTATTACAAATCTGCCAATATTTTCAGGACCTTACCTGATATCACAAAAATACTGTTTAGAATCAACATATTGAGAAACTGCCTAATTTTTAGGCAAACCAAGGAACCCGCCCCGATTCAACGAAAATTTCGCCCGCGCCAAATCTTGTCACCAGACTTATCCACACATTCCGTGGACAGGTTTTCACTTGCACACTCGCGAATAAGATTGCAGCGCTTGAGGAGAATCGGCGCCTGCTTTCGCCCACCCGTCGGAAGGCCATGACCAAGAGCGAAAAGCCCCTGACCGGACATGCGGTCATCCAGTCTTACCTGCGGCTTTTGTCCAGCCAGCCGGGCGTCTACCGCATGCTCGATGCCGAGGCGCGGGTGCTCTATGTCGGCAAGGCGCGAAACCTCAAGGCGCGCGTTTCGAACTATGCGCGGCCGGGTGGCCACAGCGCGCGCATCGCCCGGATGATCGAGCAGACCGCTTCGATGATGTTCCTCACCACGCGCACCGAAACCGAGGCGCTGCTGCTCGAGCAGAACCTGATCAAGCAGCTGAAGCCGCATTTCAACGTGCTGCTGCGCGACGACAAATCGTTTCCGAACATCCTCGTCAGCCGCGAAAGCGCCTTTCCGCAGATCAAGAAGCACCGGGGGGCGAAGACCGAGAAGGGCGACTACTACGGCCCCTTCGCCAGCGCGATGGCGGTGAACCGCACGTTGAACCAGTTGCAGAAGGTCTTTCTCTTGCGCAACTGCTCGGACGCGATGTTCGCCTCGCGCACGCGGCCCTGCCTGCTTTACCAGATCAAGCGCTGCTCGGCGCCTTGCACCGGCATGATTTCCGAGGCCGACTATGGCGCGCTGGTGGGTGACGCCGAACGTTTCCTGCAGGGGCGGACGACAGCGGTGCAGGAAAAGCTGGCGGCCGATATGGCGGCAGCGGCCGAGGCGATGGAATATGAACGCGCCGCGGCGCTGCGCGACCGGATCCGGGCGCTGACTCAGGTCCAGCAGGCGCAGGGGATAAACCCGCGCGGCGTGACCGAGGCGGACGTGATTGCTCTGCATATGGACGGGGGGCAGGCCTGCGTTCAGGTCTTCTTCATCCGCGCCAATCAAAGCTGGGGGAACCGCGATTTCTACCCTAAGACCGGCGCCGGCGCGGGTGAGGCCGAAGTGCTGGAGGCCTTCCTTGGCCAGTTCTACGACAACAAGGAACCGCCGCGGCTGATCCTGTTATCGCACGGGATCGAGGATGCCGACCTGATGGTGCAGCTTCTGTCCGACCGGGCGGGCCGCAAGGTCGAACTTGCCGTGCCGCAGCGGGGCGAGAAGGCGGAACTGGTGGAAAACGCCGCCCGCAACGCGCGCGAAAGCCTGGCCCGGAAGATGAGCGAGACGGCGGCGCAGTCGAAGCTGCTCGATGCGCTGGCCGAAGCTTTCGATCTGGAAGCCCCACCGCAGCGGATTGAAATATATGACAATTCCCATATCCAGGGCACCAATGCCGTGGGGGGAATGGTCGTGGCGGGGCCGGAGGGGTTTGTCAAAAGCCAGTACCGGAAGTTCAATATTCGTTCGGAGGCGGGGGCGAACAGCGACGATTTCGGGATGATGAAGGAAGTGCTGACCCGTCGTTTCGAGCGGCTGTTGAAGGAAGACCCCGATCGGCAGTCGGGCGCCTGGCCCGATCTGCTGCTGATCGACGGGGGCGCGGGGCAGGTCTCGGCGGTGGCGGGGATATTGGAGGATCTGGGCGTCAAGGACGTGCCCTTCATCGGCGTGGCCAAGGGCATCGACCGTGATCTGGGGAAGGAGGAGTTTCACCGGCCCGGCGAACGGCCCTTCGCGCTGCCGCATAACTCGCCGGTTCTCTATTTCATTCAACGGCTTAGGGATGAGGCGCACCGCTGGGCGATCGGCGCCCACCGGGCAAAGCGCGCCAAGGCCGTGGGGGCCACGCCGCTGGATGAAATCCCCGGAATCGGCGCCACGCGGAAACGGGCGCTTCTGGCCCATTTCGGCTCGGCCAAGGCGGTCAGCCGGGCGGGGCTGGCCGATCTGAAGGCGGTCGAGGGCATATCGGAGACGATGGCGCAGACCGTCTATGACTTCTTCCATAGCGGCGGCTGACGGGGCGGCCAACTGGGCGCCGACGGGCCGAAACCCCCGTCCCGCAACCGTCCCGCATCCGTCCCGACAGCGTATGGCATCCGTCCCGACACGTGTCCCGACAGATCGCGCGCTCAGCGGCGCTTCGACCAGGCGTCGCGCCAGACCCCGCCCTCGCGGATACGGTAGGTCCGGTCGAGGATCACTGCGGCCGCATCGACGGTGAATGTGCCCTCCTCGATCAGGTTCTCCGCCGCCTCGGCCGTGTGGTAGAGGCGGTAGGTCCAGACGTCATTCGCGACGCTTGCCAGATGCACCATCTTGCGCCGCGCCCCGTCGCTCAGGGCCTCGGTATAGGTGCAGCGCCCGACGGTCAACGTGCAGTCGCTGGGCTTGTAGCGGACGGTCAGCCCGCCGACCTCTGCCCTCACCGCCTCGCCCCGCCGGTTCGACCAGACGGCGACCTTGGCCGGATCGCCCTTGGACCCGTCGCGGGTGAAGGCAAACCGATAAAGCCCGCCCTCGGGGCCGAGATAGGTGACGGCCGTATTGCCGTTCTCCGCCCGCCAGCGAACGGTCTGACCCTCGGTCATCAGGGTGACGTCGAAGGCGGTTTCGGCGCGGAGGGGGAGGGCAGTGAGGCAGAGGAGTAGGAGGGTGAGGAGGGGGCGCATGCGGGCTCCGGGGGGTAGGGTGTGTGATTTCACGCAGCGGTGTCGGAATTGGCGTGCGTGAGCACCGGTCCAAAGGCTCCTTAGCCCTACATACTACTGTTCCAGAATTGGGAATTGATTTCGCCCGATTGGTGATAAACTCTGACCTGCCTAAATACCTCTGCAGCGTCAGTGTTCTCCCTGCAAAGCCGATCTGCCGCAGACCAGTCTATTGCGGGCTTCAGTCGAGCCTGAACTAGTATTGATGTTTCCGTCTCTTCACTCACGGATAGAAGAATAACACCTATCCCATGCTGCGCAGAAAGCATTCGCAATTCATCGAGAGTTCCTGAACCTGAAATTTCTGCGGCCACAAGGTATCCTAAATTAGCCCACGCGGAGTTGCTCAATGCCTGAAAAAACACTTCCCGCGCATTTGATCGGTTTACTAACCTTTTGACTTCAAATGACCATAACCGTGTTTCCGGGTCAGATCTAACGTTGACGAGCTGCCTAATTGCGTCAGACCAACGGCGCCCCACCGCTTCAAAGCCAATCAAGTCGGGGTGTAGCCACTGGTTGCCGCGTGGCCCGTGGCGATTTGATGAGCGAAGCTCATTTATTCTCTTAGAATAGACGCCATGTTCAGTTGCAAGATATTCAGATAATCGGGGATACAGGTCGTGCTCTTTGAACTCCCTTGGCTCATTTGAGATCGCTTCATCCTCGATTGCCGCAACCTCTTGTTCCTCCGTTAGCGATGTATAGTAGTAACGGCGAGGTCGATCCTCTGTCATTCTGAGGTTCGGATGTTTTTCGATGGAGTATTTGATGGAGCCTATTTCTGCCTGAACCTGCAGTATCATTTCAGAGATACCGCCGTCTTTGATAGATTGATTTCTACTCTTCTTACGTTTTGATTCTACCCAGTCTGGGTTTTCTTCAACTATCGTTTCGGCAAGTTTTCGTGCGGTCAGACGTTCTCCTTCGCGATTGCCCAACGACGCAGCCGCAAGCTCTACAAGTGTCTTGGTTTTAGACATCCAGCTCCTCCACGAACCGCGCGTTCTCGCTGATATACTGGAACCTCAGTTCCGGCTTCTTGCCCATCAGCCGCTCGACAAGGTCCGAGGTCTCGCCCGGTTCGTCCTCGTCGATCGAGACACGGATCAGTTTCCGAGTCTCGGGGTTCATGGTCGTGTCCTTCAGGTCCTTGGCGTCCATCTCGCCCAGCCCTTTGAAGCGCTGGACGTCGATCTTGCCGCCACGGTTCGCGCCGAGGCCGGTCTTCAGCCAGTATTCCTTCTCTTCGTCGTTCGAGACATAGCGGCGGATCGCGCCTTGCGTCAGCCGGTAGAGCGGCGGGCAGGCGAGGTAGAGGTGGCCCTTGTCGATCATCGGCCGCATCTGGGTGAAGAAGAAGGTCATCAGAAGCGAGGCGATATGGGCACCGTCGACGTCGGCGTCGGTCATGATGATGACCTTGTCATAGCGCAGGTCGTCGATGTTGAACTTTGTGCCCATGCCGCAACCAAGCGCCTGGCAAAGATCGTTGATTTCCTGGTTCTGGCCCATCTTCGATGAGGCGGCGCCAAGGACGTTGAGGATCTTGCCGCGCAAGGGCAGGAGCGCCTGGTTGGTGCGGTCGCGCGCCATCTTGGCCGAGCCGCCCGCGCTGTCGCCTTCGACGATGAAAAGCTCGGTCCCCTCGCGGTTGGTTGCGGAACAATCGACAAGCTTCCCCGGCAGGCGCAGCTTCTTGGTGGCAGATTTGCGGGCGGTTTCCTTTTCCTGCCGGCGGCGCAGGCGTTCTTCGGCGCGCAGCACAAGGAAATCGAGGATGGCGCCCGCCGATTTGGTGTCGGAGGCGAGCCAGTTGTCGAAATGGTCCTTGACGGCGCCCTCGACCAGACGCGCGGCTTCGGTCGTCGCAAGCCGGTCCTTGGTCTGGCCCACGAATTCCGGCTCGCGGATGAAGCAGGAGACGAGCGCGCAGCCGCCTGCCACCATATCCTCACGCGTGATGAGCTCGGCCTTGCGGTTCTTGACCAGATCGCCATAGGCGCGGATGCCTTTCAGGACCGCGGCCCAGAACCCCGCCTCATGGGTGCCGCCCTCGGGCGTCGGCACGGTGTTGCAGTAGGAATGGATGAAACCGTCGACAGAAGGCGTCCAGTTGATTGCCCATTCGACCTGACCGGGAACCCCGAATTTTTCCTGGAACGAGACTTTTCCAGCGAAGGGCCGGTCGGCATAGGTCGAGGCTTTCTGGAGCTGTTCGGAGAGGTAATCGGCAAGGCCGCCGGGGAAGTGGAAGGTGGCCTCCTGCGGGGTTTCGCCGTCACTGATTGCCGATTTCCAGCGGATCTCGACGCCCGAGAAGAGATAGGCCTTGGACCGCACCATCTTGAAGATGCGGGCGGGCTTGAAACGGTGATGGCCGAAGATCTGTTCGTCGGCATGGAAGGTGGTGGTGGTGCCGCGGCGGTTCGGGGTCTGGCCGATTTCCGTCACCGGGCCCAAGGGAACGCCGCGGGAAAAGCGCTGTTCGACGATCTTGCGGTCGCGGGCGACCTGCACGACCATCGAGTCCGAGAGCGCATTGACGACCGAGGCGCCGACGCCATGGAGGCCCCCCGACGTCTGGTAGGCGTCGCCGCCGAACTTGCCGCCGGCATGCAGCGTGCAGAGGATGACTTCCAGTGCCGACTTGCCGGGGAATTTCGGGTGCGGGTCGAACGGCATGCCGCGGCCGTTGTCGCGGATGGTGATCGCATAGTCCTCGTGCAGTTCCACCTCGATCCGGTTGGCATGGCCCGCCACCGCCTCGTCCATCGAATTGTCGAGGATTTCCGCCACGAGGTGGTGGAGCGCCCGTTCGTCCGTGCCGCCGATATACATGCCGGGGCGCTTGCGGACCGGTTCCAGCCCCTCGAGCACCTCGATCGAGGAGGCGTCATAGGTGCCGGACCCGCCGGAGAGGAGATCGTTGGACATGGGGGCTCGCTGCTCGGATCTGTTCTTGGTGGGCCAGATTAGACCCGGGGCGAGCGGGGGGCAAGCGGGCCGCCAAAGGAAAGGGCCGCCCCGTTTTCACGAAGCGGCCCCCCGAGTTCCAAGGAGATGGCCCAGTTAGGGTGCCGGTTAAGGCATGGCCCAGCCATGGGTTACAGCCTGTGAGTTTGCCCTCAGGCCACGGCCCCCCTGACTGTCCTGACACCTCTCTCCAATATCACTCTAGACACTGGATCACCTCCTTTCCTGGTTGCCGTTAACCAGAAGCGTGCCACAGATTTTGTGGTTGTCAAAAGAAATCACGCAACCCTTTTGGTAAAATTCGAAACAATGAGTCTGAAAGGTATCAACGCTATAGCGGCGAGCGCGAGTTTCACCAGCCAGTCGCCGAAACCAAGCGAGACCCAGAACGGGACAGACGGGCCATGGCCGAGAAGCGGTTTCATCTCGGCCGCCCAGGAGACGTCATTGGACGGCTCGATGACGCTGAGCGCCGAGGCGAAGGCGACGGTGAAGAAGACCGCCGTGTCGAGCGAAGCACCGGCGAGCGTCGAGACGAAAGGTGCCTTCCACCAGCTGCCGTCGCGCAGGCGGTTGAAGACATGGATGTCGGTCAGCTGCGCCAGAAGGAAGGCGAGGCCGGAGCCAAGTGCGACGCGCAGGGTCACGAGCGGGCCAAACTCGCCCATGATCTGCGAGCCGATGAGCGAGCAGACGAGGCCCGCGACAAAACCCGCGATCACCACGCGGCGCGCGGCGGCGGCGCCCTGGAAGCGGTTCGTCAGGTCGGTCACCAGGAAGGAGAACGGGTAGGTGAAGGCCCCGAAGGTCAGCCAGTCGCCATAGGGAAACTGCACGAGGATGTTGGAGGCCACGACAATGGCGGCCATGGCAAGAATGCCAGGAAGAAGCGAACGGGTCATGTGTCTTTCCGTTTTTTACAAGGTCGCGGAGACTTGGCTTCCGCGCCCATCGCGGAAACAGCGCGCGCCATACGCCGCGCGCGAGGCCCGGTCAAGTCATTCCTCGATGCGGACCTCGACGAACTCGGTCGACATGACGGGCAGGAAATTGTTGTCGGCCACCATCGTGGCGCGCAAGCTGCCCGCCGCATCCTGCCAGACCGACAGGCCTTCGAGATTGCCGAAAGCGCCCGCGCGGCTTTCCATCAGGATCTCATCCTGCGTGGGCTGCCCTTCTGCGAGCGTGATCCGCCGCAGGCGCGAACGGAAGCCTACCAATCCCCAGAGATCGCGTTCGAGGATATAGAGCCGACCGTCCGGTCCGAAGTCGGCCCCGACCGGTCGCCAGTGATGATCCTCGGGCAGCCGGAATGCCTCAGACCAGGTGCCATCCGCATAGCGCCAGACCGGGAAAGACCGGACCCCGCGCCCCGGCCCTTCGGGCATGGTGTAGAGCGCGCCGTCCAGCGCCATCGCCAGCGCCTCCAGCCCGTCATTGTAGATCGTGCTGAACACGGTGAAGACAGGCATGCGGTCGATGAGGCGCCCGTCGGCCGCATAGCGGGCGATGCGGTTGCGGAGTTCGAAGGACACATAGAGCGACCCGTCCGGCGCGAGCGCCAGACCTTCGGCATCATCATGCTCGCCATCAAGTGCCGCGCCGTCCGGACCGGTCAGCGCCGCCCCCGGCCCGTCGAGCGTGATACCGGCGATCGCACCTGCGCCATCCCGCCGGAAGCGGCCGTGAAACAGCCGCGCCGAATCCGACAAAGCGATGAAGCCCGCGCCATCCGCCGTCACCTCGATCGCCGACAGGCCGCCGAACCTGTCCGCCGCCTCGGTCGCGTCGTAGGTGCCGACCACCACGGCGCGCGGCGCGGCGGCAGCGCCCGAGGCGAGAAGCAGGGCGAGGATCAGTCCGAGTTGAGAACGCCGGTACATGCCTTGGGAAGGTCCGACATGAGATATTCGCGCGGCCCCCGCTTCTTCGGCCCCGGTTCCTTCTTCGGCGGGTTCTTCAGCTCCTCAAGATAGGTGGTCACCCACCACATCAATGTATCGTCGCAGCCGTCGCCGCCGTTTGACAGCTCGCTGACCGTCGGGCTCTGCACTTCGCAGCTCTTCGAGCCCTTTGGGCATTTCAGCCGCACGTGGAAATGATCGTGGTGACCATAGATCGGGCGGAGCTTCTGCAGCCATTTCTTGTCTGAGGCCTTCGCGCTCTTGCACATCTCGATCTTGATCGCGGCGGCGACGAAGATCCGGTCGACGCGCGGGTCCGACGCCGCCATCTTCAGGACGGCGGCGTGTGACTTCGTCCAGTTGCCATTCACCTTCTTCTGATCCTCGGTGCGCACGATCATCGCGCCGAGCTTCTCGCGCTCGCCTTTCGAGAGGCTCAGGGACGGTGGCGGCGTGTACCAGATGTCGGCATCAAGCCCGGTCTGGTGGCTGAGATGGCCCGAAGGGCTCGGGCCGCCGCGCGGCTGGGCGAGATCGCCGATGTAAAGGCCTTTCCAGCCGACCTGCGTGGCTGCCTGCGAAAGGTCGATCAGATATTGCACCAGAACCGGATGGCCCCAGTTGCGGTTGCGCGACAGCCGCATCGCCTGCCAGGTCGGCCCGCTTTCGGGCAGCTGCACCATGCCCGCGCCGCAGCCCTTGGAGTAAAAGCCTATCGCCTCTGCGGTCTGGCCCGACGGTCCCGGCACCGCGCTGAACAGCGCCGCGGCGCGTGCTTCCTTCGCCGTGGCCGTGCCCGCCCCCAGACAAAAGGCGGCCAATAGCATCAGAGCTGCCGTGATCCTCATGGCGTCCGTTCTCCCATCGGCTTGACCCATCTCAGGATCACCATGCCGACAAGGAAGAGCGCGATCAACGGTATGGCGATGCCGATCCGCTGAGATCCGCTGATGGTGGTAAAGAGTGCGATTGAGAAGGGCGCGATGAAGGCGGTGCATTTGCCCGAAAGGGCGTAAAGCCCGAAGCTTTCCGTCGCGCGTTCTTGCGTGGTGTGGAACACCATCATCGTGCGGCTCGACGATTGCAGCGCGCCGCCCGCCGCCCCGATCAGGCAGCCGCAGGCATAGAAGATATAGTCGGGCCAGGGCGAGCCTTCGGCGAAAGGCACGCCATAGAAGGCCTCGCGCGACATGCCGGCGATGACGAGGCAGACGGCGATCAGCACATACATCGACAGGTTGATGACCGGCTTCGGCCCCCGCGCACTGTCCATCTTGCCGCCGACCCAGCTGAAGATCGCGGCCGCCACGGCGCCGACGATGCCGAAGATGCCGATCTTGATCACCGACCAGCCCAGCACGCCCGAGGCATAGACCCCGCCGAAGGCATAAAGCGCATTGAGCGCGTCGCGATAGAACATCGAGGAAAGCAGATGCGCGCCTAGGCTCGTCCGCTCCTTCAGCGACTTGATGAGGCGCCAGAGATCGCGCATCGCCGCGCCAAGGTTCACACGCCGCGCCGGGCCCTTCGGTTCCCGCACCCACAGAAAGAAGGGCACCATGAAGATCACATACCAGATCGCCGTGATCGGCCCGACCGCGCGCGTTCCTTCGCGCGCCGACGCATCAAGACCGAACAGCGGATCGGCCCCGATCAGGGTCTTTCCGGTCGCTGCATTCTCGGCGAAGAACAGAAGCATGATCACCAAAGCGATGATCCCGCCGAGATAGCCGAAGGCGAAGCCAGAGCCCGATATCTTGCCCATATCCTCGTCGCCCGTCAGATCGGGCATCAGCGAATTGGTGAAGATAGTGGCGAACTCCATGCCGATGAGGCCGAGCCCGAACCAGATGAGCGCCCAATGCAGGTCGGACGCGCCCGGGAGCAGATACCAGAGGCCCCAGGAGCCTGCGACATAGAGGATCGAGAAGATCCAGATCCAGATCATCCGCTTTCCCGAGCCATCGGCAATCGCGCCAAGGATCGGCGCCAGCAGCGCGATGATCACCCCCGAGATCGACTGGCCCCAACCCCAGTAGGCCTGCGCCGCGGCGCCCGCCGCCTCGGCATCCATTCCCTGGGCGCCGAAATGCGCCCGCGCCACCTCGGCGAAATAGGGGCCGAAGACGAAGGTCAGGAGCAGCGTATTGTAGGGCTGGCTCGCCCAGTCGAAGAACCACCAGCCCCAGATCCGCTTCTTCGCCGCCGCGTCCATCCGTCCCTCCCTTGGGTCATGCCCGGCTCTTCCGGCCCGGTTTTCGGCGGATCAAGCCCGAAAGCCGTCAGGATGGCAAGCGCGCCGTGGCGTCCTTTCCGAAACCCGCCTCTCTTTCATCTTGGCGAAAATACCTCAGGGGGTCCGGGGGACAGCGTCCCCCGGCGGGTCGGCCGGGCGCAGCCCGGACGAAATCACTTTTCCGGCGGCCAGGGACGCAGGCCCTCGGCGGCGATCCAGGCTGCGACCCAGGCGGGCAACGCGGGGCTCTCGCGGCTCACGCCCATTTCCGCCAGCACCTCCGCCACCGGCACGATCCCCGCTTTCGAGGTCACGGCCGAGCGGATCACCTGCTGGCTGGTGCAGTCCTCGCCCTTCCACATGCTCTGTTCCATGTAGAAGAACCGCGCATCCCAGCCGATGCAGCGGGTGCGGATCGCAAGCCGGTCGAAGGCGCGGACCCGGCGGCGGTAGCGTATGGCGCTGCCAGCGACAGCGATGCCCCAGCGACGGCGCGAGAGTGCCGCATTGAAACCGGTCCGAAGCCCCAAAGGCACGCGGCCGAGGTCAAAGAGCGTCAGCGTCCGGCCGTTGTTCAGTTCCAGAAAGAAATCGAGATCCCAGGGCCAGCAGATGTGATGGCTCACATGCGTGTCCAGAAGCCCTATCTTCGGCTGTCTCCGCCCGAGCCAGATTTCCTTCGCCATGCGCACGAACGGATACATCGCTCTCTTCCCATCTTGTCTAGGGTCTCGTGGGCGTCTCGTGACGCCGGGTGACGCAAAGGTCAACCGGCGACGTGGCGTTAGCGGCTTGCGGGGCGCGGCGTCAGCCTTTACCTCTGACCCAAACCGGCAGGAGAGGCAGATGGTTTCGCTCTATCAGGCATTGGACGTGATCCTTCAGGTCATCTGGTTCGTGATGATCGCCCATATCATCCTGTCGTGGCTTCTGAGTTTTCAGGTGCTGAACCCGCGCCAGCCGCAGGTCGCGCAGATCTGGTTCGGGCTGAACCGCCTGCTGGAGCCGATCTATGCCCCGATCCGCCGCTTCCTGCCGCAGACGCCGGGGCTCGATTTGGCGCCGCTCGTCGCCTTCGTCATCCTGATCATCCTGCGCCAGACGCTTCGGAACAACGCGGGCTTCTTCTACGGCGCCTGAGCGATGCAGGCGCCAGAGGAGCTTCTCGCCTCCGTCTTCGGATTTCATTCCTTCCGGCCCGGCCAGGCAGAGATCGTCGCCGAAGTGGCGGCTGGCCGGAATGTGCTTGCGATCATGCCTACGGGCGGCGGCAAGTCCCTGTGCTTCCAGCTTCCGGCCCTGATGCGGCAGGGCGTGACGGTCGTCATCTCGCCCCTCATCGCGCTGATGCGCGATCAGGTCCGCGCCCTGCGCGAAAGCGGGGTCGAGGCCGGGGCGCTGACCTCGGGCAATACCGAGGAGGAAACCGAGAGCGTTTTTCAGGCGCTCGACGCGGGGCGGCTGAAGATCCTCTACATGGCGCCGGAACGGCTTGCTTCGGGCGGCACATTGCAGCTTCTCAGACGGATCGGCACCTCGTTGATTGCAGTCGACGAGGCGCATTGCGTCAGCCAGTGGGGCCATGATTTCCGCCCCGATTACCTGCGCATCGGCGAGTTGCGACGCACGCTGAACCTGCCGCTCGCCGCCTTCACCGCGACGGCGGACGAGGAAACACGGGCCGAGATCGTGGCACGGCTTTTCTATGGTGCGGCACCCCGGACCTTCCTCAGGGGCTTCGACCGGCCGAACATCCATCTGGCCTTCGGAGTGAAGGACCAGCCGCGCCGCCAGATCCTGACATTCGCCGCCGCTCGGCGCGGGCAATCGGGCATCGTCTATGTGGCGACGCGGGCCAAGACCGAAGTGCTGGCGCAGGCGCTGCGCGAGGAAGGCCATGCCGCCTGCCATTATCACGGCGGCATGGAGGCCGAGGCACGGCGCGATGCCGAAGCGCGGTTCCAGCGCGAGGACGGGCTGATCGTCGTTGCCACCGTCGCCTTCGGCATGGGGATCGACAAGCCCGATATCCGCTGGGTAGCCCATGCCGACCTGCCGAAATCCATCGAGGCCTATTATCAGGAAATCGGCCGGGCGGGCCGCGACGGCGCGCCGGCCGAGACGCTGACGCTTTATGGTCCCGAGGATATCCGCCTTCGCCGGGCGCAGATCGATGAAGGGCTGGCGCCGCCTGAACGCAAGGCCGCCGATCACGCGCGGCTCAATCATCTTCTGGGGCTGGCCGAGGCGACGGGCTGCCGCCGCCAACTGCTGCTGTCCTATTTCGGCGAAGCGTCGGACCCTTGCGGCGCCTGCGATCTCTGCGATGCGCCACCCGAGACCTTCGATGCGACCGATGCGGTCAGGAAGGCGCTGTCGGCGATGCTGAGAACCGGCGAGAGCTATGGCGCGGGCCATCTGATCGACATCCTGACCGGCACGCTGACCGACAAGGTGCGGGGGCGGGGGCATGAGGCGCTGCCGACCTTCGGCGTCGGGCGCGAGCTGACCAAGGCGGAATGGCAGGCGGTCTTTCGCCAGATGACCGGGCGCGACCTGATCCGCCCGGATGCCGAACGCGCGGGCGCCTTCCGCATGACCGAGGCCGCGCGGCCGATCCTGAGGGGCGAGGAACCGATAACGCTGCGCCGCGACACGATCCGCAAGGCCGTGGCGCGGCCTATGGTCAAGGCCCTGGTGTCGGAGGAGGATGCGCCGCTTCTCTCGGCGCTCAAGGCCAAGCGCCGGGCGCTCGCCGAGGCAGCGCGGGTGCCCGCCTATGTGATCTTCCCCGACCGCACGCTGATCGAGATGGTCGAGGCGCGGCCGGCGACGCTTGATCAGATGGCGCAGGTCTCGGGCGTGGGCGCAAAGAAGCTTGAAAGCTATGGCGCGGCCTTCCTGGAGGTGATCACCGGCGCGGCCGAGCGTTTGCATCCGGCGCGAGCGAAGATCGCGGGGAGGCCCGAGGCCGATCTTTACGACCGGCTGAGCGAGGTGCTGTTGCGGCTGACGCGGGGGGAGGACGGCACGGGCAAACCCCTGTCCTGCACGCCCGCCGCGCTGAGGCGTATCGCCGAGGCGCGGCCGCGAGATATGGCGCAGCTTGGCCGGGTGGGCGGGCTCGACGAGGCCAAGCTCGACCGGTTCGGGCAGGCTTTTCTGGAGGAACTCGCCCGGGATTAGACGGCGCCCCTGATCGGGCGCCGCCTGTCGTCATCCCGCCATCAGGCCGTGATCGTGCCGTCTCCCACCACCGCGACCGAGAAGGCGCCGTCGCCCGAGGCTTTCGCGCAATTGATGGTCGAGGTCAGCGAGCCGGAGGTCGCCGAGGAGCTCATCGCATTGTGACTGTCGGTATCGTTGGCCACCTGCTCGGCCGAGACGTCGAATTCGGTCCAGACATTGTTGTCGACCGAGATCGAGGTCAGCGGCGATTCGGTGCCGATGGCGACCTTCGTCGAGGTTGCCGTGTTGTCGCCATAGCTGTAGCGGAAGCCGAGCTGGCATCCGACCAGCGCCATGTCCTTCTTCTGGCCGGTGACGATGCCAAGCGTGCGGTAGACCGCCGTCACGCCGTTCGTCTGCGGGATGGCGATGGCCGGATTGATCGCGTCAGTCCAGCCGCTGATCTTGCCGTGGACCTCGTAATGATCGACCCAGTTCAGCGTCTTCGACGTGTTGTTCACCACGAAGGACATGATGTAGGCGGGCTTCAGCATGAAATAGAGGAAGGGCACCAGAACGGCGACGACGATGGCCACGACAAGCGCGACCACAGGTCCCGCGCCGCCCGCCGCCGCGATGCCCGCAACACCGGCCTCTACCACGGCCGTGGCACTGCCGATGGTGATGGCGGCGGTGGCGAACATGGCGGTGAAGCCTGCCGCTGTCATCAAATAGCAGCCGGCATTGTACATCTGCACCGAGATCTGGGTGGCGTCCTGCATGTCCTTGATGAAGGAAAGCGAGTTGACCATCGTGGTCATCGTGTTGATCAGATCGTCGCCCGACTGGGTCGTCAGTGTGGTGAACTGCGAAGGCAAGAGCGAATAGACCCCGCCGCCGGTCGGGTCAGACCCGGTCAGCTTGCGGTATTCGGCAAAGGCATGCGTGCGCAGCTCGTCGCAGATCGCCATACGCTCCTTATCGGATTTAGCGGCATGCAGGCGCCGCGAATGGTCGGGAAAGGTTTCATCGAAAATCTTCTTCGCCGGGGCGAGAAGCATCTGGAGTTTTTCGTTCTGGTGCGAAATTTCGGTGAGTGCAGAAGCCATCTTTTACCTTCCATGTCTGGCACCGGACTGGTGCGGTGCCGACCTTGGAGCGGCGGGCCTTACCGTGGAGTTAAGAGGCGTGGCTTTCGGAAGTTCTAGTAAATGAAGGATTTTTCTGGCGTCTGGCCAAATAATGAACGGCCGCCATGCCGCCGGGCGACCGGCCGAATGCGGTGCGGCAGGCCCAAAGTCCGTGACTTTCGATAGTGGCCCTAACTGCCGGGGACGTCCGCGGCGGGAGGGCGGGCACCCTTGGGGCAGTTTGCGACGATCTGCACGCCGATAGCGGCTTTCTTCAGCGGCTTCGTCAGATAGTGATCGACGCCCGCCGCGATGATGCTGTCACTATCGCCATCCATCGCATGGGCGGTCATCGCGACGATGGGGACGTGTTCGCCAAGGCCTGCCTCCGCCTCGGCGGTGCGGATCGCGCGCGTTGCCTCGCGCCCGTCCATGCCGGGCATGGAAATATCCATGAAGATCAGGTCGGGCCGGAAGGTCCGCCAATGCTCGACTGCCTCGCGGCCGTTTTCGGCGAAGACCAGATCGATGTCGAAGGCCTGCACCATCTTGCGGAACACCAGCTGGTTGGTGCGGTTGTCCTCGGCCGCAAGGACACGCATCTGCCTGAGGCTCGCCGGTTCCACCCGGGTCGCGGGCGGTGGCGCGGGGTCCACCGGGCGTGCGGTTTCCGATAGGTCCTGCAGCCTGCGGAAAAGGTCAGATCGCAGGATCGGTTTCTGCATCAAGCCCTGCACCAGCCCCGCCGAGGTGCGGATGTTCATCGGCGCGGTGCTGTAAAGGAGGATCGGCCCGAGATAGCCTGCGCCGCGCAGCTGGGCAGAGATTTCGACGCCCCGACCGGGGCCGGAGGCACCATCGCTCAGATCCTGGTCGATCATCACCAGATCAAAGCCCGGCTCGCGACCCAGGAGGCCAGTGGCCTCGGACGCGCTGCGACAGGTCTCGACCGCGAGGCCCATGCCCGCGAGCTGGCGCGAGAGAATCTCGCGCCCGAGGATCGCCGCGTCGAGCACGAGGGCCCGGCGGAGCGTGATCGGCCTGTTTTCCGGTTCCTCGGGCAGGGGCTCCGCCGCTGCAACGGCGATACGGAAGCCGAAGCAGGACCCGCGTCCCGGCTCGCTGTCCACCCAGATCTCGCCGCCCATGAGTTCGACCAGCTGCCGGGTGATGGCGAGGCCGAGGCCGGTGCCTTCGAACTTGCGGTTCGACTGATCCTCGACCTGATTGAACTCGCCGAAGATATGGCCGACATGTTCGGGCGCGATGCCGATGCCGGTATCCTCGATCGAGATATGCAGATCGTAGCGTCCCCCATCGAGCGGCATGCCGACGACGCGGGCCAGCACATGACCTTCCTGCGTGAACTTCACCGCATTGCCGATGAGATTGGTGAGGATCTGGCGGATGCGGCCGGGGTCGGCCACATAGCGGGTGGGCAGGAAGAGGTCGAAATCGAGATTTAGGCTCACGCCCTTTTCGCGCGCCGACGGTTGGAGAAGCAGCATCACCTCGTGCAGGCAATGTTCGAGGTCGAACGGTTCGGGGTAAAGCCGCAGCTTGTCGGCCTCTGCCTTCGAATAATCGAGCACGTCATTGATGATCTGCAAAAGCGCCTCGCCCGAGGATTTGATTGTCTCGGTGAACAGGCGCTGTTCGTCGCTGAGGTTCGTCTCGCACAGAAGGTCGGCCATGCCCACCACACCGTTCATCGGTGTGCGGATTTCGTGGCTCATATTGGCGAGGAAGGCGGATTTGGCGCGGCTTGCCGCCTCGGCCTTCGCGCGCGCCTCTTCCAGTTCCGCCTCTCGGCGCATCACGTCGGTGATGTCGGAGATGAGGCAGACGAGGTCCCCCGCCTCGCCGCGCCGGTCGATGAATTTCACGAACCTTTCGTCGGTCAGTTTCACGGTCTTTGGCGGGATCTCGTCGCGCATCAGGCGGGCGATCATCTCGTTATGCCAGTCATGCTGGTCGCCACCATCGAGTTCGACGATCTCTTTCTCGGCGAGCATACGGATCAGGTGGTCGTAGCTCTGGCCCGCCTGCAAGTCGCACCGGCCGCGGAAAAGTGCGACGAAGGCGCCGTTGGCGATGATGAGCCTGAGGTCGGCATCGAAGACGGCGAAACCGTCGCGGATGGTTTCCAGCGCCTCCCACATGCGGCGCTGCGCCTGCTTCAGCGCGGCATGGGCGCGGTCGAGTTCCGATTCCACCTGCGCGGTGCGGCCTTTCAGCACTTCGCGCTCGCTTTCCGCCTCGGCGAGCCCGTGGCGCTGTTCGACCACAGTATCGGACAGGCTGCGCGCATGATCTGACAGCCGCGCGTTCGCCTCGTGGAGTTCGCGCGCCTTCTGATCCAGAAGCCGTTCGGCCGCCAGACGCGCCCGCCTTTCCCGCACCAGTTTCTCGGCGATATTCACCGTCCGCCTCCGACTCGCGTCCCAGCTCTCGGCGCAGTTTGGCCGAGCAAGGTAAAAAGGCGCTAAACGCGTGAAAGGTATGGAATACCGCCAAGGGGCCACATTGCTTTCACGGGCAGCGCGTGGCACGCTCTTGGCGCTAACAGTGGAGGGTTCGATGCGCGGTTCTGGTCTTCTTGCGGTTGTCGTGGCAGCGGTCCTGGCGACGGGCGCGCTGGCACAGGACCGGACGCTGATCCCCGAGAAGCGTCTCGTGCTGACCGAGAATACTGATTTCTACGGATCGGACCTGAAATCCCTGTTCGACACATCGCTCGATGCCTGCGCCGAGGCCTGTTTCGCCACCGACGGTTGCGCGGTGATGACGTTCAACGCCAATGCCAATGCCTGTTTCCTGAAAAGCGACGTCACTGACATGAAGCCCTATCAGGGTGCCTTCTCTGGCTGGGTCAAGCTTGCCGACGACAAGGCGATGATCGTGGCGCCGAAGCGGGCGTCGGAGCTTACCTTCCTTCAGGACGCGGATTTCGATCAGGCGCTGCAGCAGGCGCGCGACCTGGCGATGTCCCATATCACCGGCGAATGGCCGGCAGAGGAGCTTTTGAAGGCAGCAGCCCAGGCGCGCGCGGATGGCGATTACCTGGGTGCCTCGCGCTTTCAGGGGGCGGCGCTCAACCTGACGGATGCCGCCAATCAGTGGGTTGAATATGCAGACCTTCTGCTTTCGATACAGACCAACGACTGGAACGAACGGCAGTCGAACGGATGGCGCGCGCTGTCGGCCTCGGTGAACGGCTATCTGAGGTCCGACGGTCCGGCGCTGCAGGCCACCGCGCTGATGGTGATGGCGCGGGCGCTGGAAGTGGTGGAGCGCGGGCGCGACATGATCCCGGCGCTGCATCTCGCGCAAGAGATGGCGCCGCGCGACGATGCAGCGGCCCTTCTGGAGGAGGCGATCGGCAAATACGGCTTCCGGATCGAGGAACATCGGGTCGACAATGATGGCGCGGAGGCGCGCATTTGCGCGACCTTCAACGGGACGCTCGCGCTTTCCGGCGTCGACTATGCGCCTTACGTGGCGCTGCCGGAGGCGGGACTCGCGGTCGAGAATACCGACAATCAGATCTGCGTGACCGGGGTCGAGCACGGCAAGCGCTATCAGCTCACGTTCCGCGAAGGCCTGCCCGCTGCCGATGGCGAGGCGCTGGCCAAGGATATCACCATCAGCGCCTATATCCGCGACCGCGCGGCGTCGGTTCGCTTCCCGGGCCGCGCCTATATCCTGCCACGCGCGCAGGAGGCGGGCATTCCGGTCGAGACGGTGAACGTGCCGAAGCTGGACCTCAAGCTCAGCCGCGTGTCGGACCGCAATCTGGTCGCGGCCTTCCGCGAGGATCTGATTGCCCGCCCGCTCGACTATTGGTCGGCGGACTATTTCAACAGCCAGTATTCCGAAGAGGTCTGGACCGGCGAGGCGGACACAGCGCAGGCCGAGGCCAACCGCGACGTGACGACGCGCCTGCCGCTGGATGCGGTCCTGAAGGATCTGGGGCCGGGTATCTATGCGCTGCAGGCGACGGTGCGTGACAGCGATCCCGAACAAGTGCCGCCGGCGACCCAATGGTTCGTGATCTCCGACCTCGGCTTCACCACGATGCAGGGTACGGACGGGCTCCATGTCTTCGTGCGCAGGCTGGGCGATGCTTCGGCGGCGGAAGGGGCGACGGTGACGCTTGTGTCGCGTGCCAATTCGGTGATCGGACAGGCCAAGACCGACAAGGATGGCTATGCGCGGTTCTCCAGCGGGCTTGTTTCGGGCACGGGTGGCTCGGCGCCCGCCGTCATCACGGTGGAAGAGGGCGAGGATTTTTCGTTCCTGTCGCTGACCGAGCCGGAATTCGATCTGTCCGACCGGGGCGTCGCCGGGCGGCCCGCAGCACCCGCGGTCGATGTGTTCCTCTCGACCGACCGCGGCGCCTATCGCGCGGGCGAGACGGTGAATGCGACGATCCTTGCGCGGGACGCCAACATGGTGGCGATCGAGGGGCTACCCTTGACCGTGCGGATCATGCGCCCCGATGGCGTGGAATACAGCCGCCAGCTTGCGCCCGATGCGGGTGCGGGCGGGCGGGCTGTCAGCTTTGCCATCGCAGGTGCGGCGCCGCGCGGTACCTGGCGGATCGAGACCTTCGCCGAGGGTGAGAACAGCCTTCTCGCGTCCCAGACCTTCCTTGTGGAAGATTTCCTGCCCGAGCGGATCGATTTCGAGCTGGCCTCGGCAGAAGGCCCGCAGCGGCAGGGGCAAGAAACCGAGATCGCCATCGATGCGCGCTATCTTTTCGGGGCGCCGGGGGCCGATCTGCCGGTCGAGGGCGATTACCGGATCAGCGCGGTTTCTGAGCTGCCGGACTTCCCCGGCTATCAGTTCGGCCAGTATGATGTGCCCTTCTCGACCACCTATGACACGCTTTATGACGTGGGCGCGACCGATGCGGACGGCAAGGGCACGATCTATGTCTCGCTGCCCGATCTTGGCGCCGAGGCGAAACGGCCCTTGTCGGTGCGCTATGCGATCCGGCTGACCGAAGGCTCGGGCCGCCCGGTCGAACGGACGGTCGAGCGGCTCTTGCTGCCCGCGACGCCGGTTGTCGGGATCAAGCCCGCCTTCGAGGGCGGCGTCTCGTCGCAGGGGGCGGATGCTGCTTTCGATCTGATCGCGGTCGGGCCGGACGGCAAAGCCGCCCCCCTGACGGTGAAGTGGAAGCTCAACCGTCTTGAGACCCGCTATCAGTGGTATTCGCTTTACGGCCAGTGGAACTGGGATGTGACCACGACCCGCACGCTTGCCGCCTCGGGTGAGGCGGATCTGGGCGCGGCGCCGGTGACGGTTTCGGGCAAGGTCGACTGGGGCTCATACGAGCTGGTCGTCGAAAGTGCCGACGGCTCGCAGGCGGCGGCGTCCTACCGGTTCTATGCGGGTTGGTATGTGCCCGCTGACGCAGCCTCGACGCCCGATACGCTGGAACTGGCGCTCGACAAGCCTGCTTATCTTCCGGGCGAGACGGCGAAGGTCCGGATCGTACCGCGCGCCGATGGCGCGGCGCTGATCTCCGTCATCTCGAACCATCTGATCGCGATGAAGGCGGTGCCGGTGAAAGAGGGCGAGAATACCGTCGATCTGCCGGTGACCGACGACTGGGGCGCGGGCGCCTATGTGACGGCCTCGGTCATCCAGCCGATGGATGCGGCGGCGGGCCGGACGCCCGCACGGGCGCTGGGCCTCTCCTACGCCAAGGTCGACCCGGGCGCGAAGCGGCTGGCGACCACGCTTGAGGTCGCCGCCGAGGCCGACCCGCGCGGACCCTTGCCGGTCGCGGTGAAGGTGGAGGGCGTGGCCGCCGGCGAAAAGGCCTGGGTCACGATTGCCGCCGTCGATGTCGGCATCCTGAACCTGACCGCTTTCAAGGCGCCGGACCCCGAGGATCATTTTTTCAGCCAGCAACGGCTCGGCATGGCAATCCGCGATGTCTATGGCCGCCTGATCGACGGTCAGAACGGCGCGATGGGCGTGGTGCGGTCGGGTGGCGACGCGGGCGGCGTGAAGCTGAAATCCCCGCCGCCGACCGAGGAACTGGTCGCCTATTTCTCCGGCCCGGTCGAGGTCGGCGCCGACGGCTATGCCCGCACAGAATTCGCGCTGCCCTCGTTCAATGGCACGGTGAAGGTGATGGCGGTGGCCTGGTCGAAATCGTCGATCGGGCAGGCGGAAAAGGATGTGCTGGTCCGCGATCCGGTGGTGGTGACGGCATCGGTGCCGCGCTTCCTCGCGCCGGGCGATACATCCACGCTTCGGCTGGAGATCGTTCATGCCACTGGCCCCTCGGGGCGGATGGGGCTCGATGTGACATCGGAAGGCTTGACGCTCGGCGACGGGCCTTCGGGTGTCGACCTCGCGGACAAGGCCAAGGCAACCCTGTCGATCCCCTTCACCGCACCAGATACCGAACAGGACGCGACGATCCGCGTGGCGCTGACCACGCCCGACGGCAAGCAGCTGGTGAAGAGCCTCACGATCCCGGTCCGCGACCTCAGCCCCGAGACGATCCGCCAAAGCCAGTTCACGCTGGCGGCGGGCCAGACCTTCACGCTTGACGCCAATGTCTTCGAAGGCTTCCAACCCGGCACCGCCACGGCGACGCTGGCGCTTGGCCCCATCGCGCGCTTCAACGCGCCGGGTATCCTCGCCTCGCTCGACCGCTATCCTTACGGCTGCACCGAGCAGATGACGTCGAAGGCGCTGCCGCTTCTCTATTTCGAGGAAGTGGCAAGCGCGATGGGCAGCCTGGGCGAGACCGGCGAGATCCATCAGCGCGTGCAGGAGGCCATCGGCGAGATCCTTCTCAACCAGTCCTCGAACGGCGCCTTCGGCCTCTGGTACCCGGAATCGGGCGACATGTGGCTTGACGCCTTTGTCACCGATTTCCTCAGCCGCGCCCGTGCGCAGGGCTATGACGTCCCCGACACCGCCTTCCGCAATGCGCTCGACAATCTCAGGAACCAGATCAACTACCAACCCGATTTCGATGCGAACGGCGGGCCGGTGGCCTATGCTTTGATGGTGCTGGCGCGCGAGGGCGCGGCGGCGATGGGCGATCTGCGCTATTATGCCGATGTGAAGGCCGATGCGTTCGACACGCCGATCGCGGCGGCCCAGCTTGCGGCGGCGCTCGCCTCCTACGGCGACCAGACGCGGGCGGATGCCTTGTTCAAGCGCGCGGCCGAGATGGTCGTCGTCGATATCGAGACGCATTCGAATACGCCCGAGGCCCAGATCTGGCGCGCCGACTATGGCACCAGCCTTCGCGATGCGACCGCGGTTCTGGCGCTGGCGGCAGAGGCCGGATCGACGGCAGTGCCTGCCGACCGGATTGGCCAGGCGGTGGCAGCACGGCTCCTGTCGCGGTCGCTTTCCACACAGGAAGCGACGTGGGCGCTGCTGGCCACCCATGCCTCGCTGTCGGGTCAGGCGGCCGACCAGTTCTCGGTCAACGGTGCGCCCTTCACCGGGCCGCTCGTCCGGGTGATCGAGGATCAGACAGCGGGCGGCGCCGCGCAGGTGATCCGCAATGAAGGGGCGAGCGAGGCGACGCTCACGCTCACCACCTTCGGGGTGCCCGCCGCGCCGGAACCGGCGGGCGGCAACGGCTACCGGATCGACCGCAGCTGGTTCACCATGGACGGCGCGCCGGTCGATCCGTCGGCGGTGAAGCAGGGCACGCGGCTTGTGGCCGTGGTCGAGGTCACGCCTTTCGGCCCCGGCGAGGCGCGGCTGATGGTCAACGATCCTCTGCCCGCGGGCTTCGAGATCGACAATCCGAACCTGATCCGGGGTGGCGACATCGCAGCCCTCGACTGGCTCTCGACCGTCGATTATCCGCGCAATGTCGAGTTCCGGCAGGACCGTTTCCTCGCCGCCGTCGACTGGACCTCGTCTGATCCCTTCCGGCTGGCCTATATCGTCCGCGCCATCTCTCCGGGCAGCTACGACCTGCCCGCCGCGACGGTCGAGGACATGTATCGGCCGGATTACCGGGCGCGGACCACCGAGGGCCGCCTGACGGTGACCGAGTAACATGGGGCCCCGGGCCCGTCGCCCGGGCCTGCACCGGGTGGTCTTTCTGGCGGCGGCGGTCCTTCTTGCCGCCGCCATCGCCCGCGACCGGCTGGACCAATGGGTCGCGGCGACCGACCTGCCGCCGCTTGTGATCGACACTTCGGTCGAGGTGCGCGACCGCGATGGCGCGCTTCTCAGGGCCTTCACCGTCGCCGACGGCCGCTGGCGGCTTGATCCCGGTCCGGTCGATCCTTTGTTCCTGAAAATGCTCGTGGGCTTCGAGGACGGGCGGTTCTACAGCCATTCCGGCATCGATCCGATGGCGATCGCCCGGGCGGGCCTGCAGGCCTTGTGGAACGGGCGCGTGGTGTCCGGCGGTTCCACGCTGACCATGCAGGTGGCGCGGTTGCTGGAAGACAGCGGCACCGGCCGCTGGCAGGGCAAGCTCCGCCAGATGCGGCTGGCGCTGGCGCTGGAGCGGCGGCTGACCAAGGCGGAAATCCTCGACCTATACCTGCGCATCGCGCCCTATGGCGGCAATCTCGAAGGGGTGCGGGCGGCCTCGCTTGCCTATTTCGGCAAGGAACCGCGCCATCTGACCCCGGCCGAGGCCGCCCTGCTGGTGGCGATCCCGCAAAGCCCTGAGGCCCGCCGCCCCGACCGTTTCCCCGGCGCTGCCGCCGAGGCGCGCGCGCGGGTCCTCGCGCGGATGGAAGGGCAGGGCGTCCTGACCGCCGAGCGGGTCGCCGCCGCCGAGACCGAACCCGTGCCCACCGCCCGCCGCCCCTTTCCCGATCATGCCGCGCTGCTGGCAGAGGCGCTCCGCCGCGCCGATCCGGTCAAGCGCCTGCATCTGACGACGCTTGATGGCGATCTTCAGGCCTCGCTGGAAAAGCTCGCCGCCCCCGCCGCAGCCGGCGCCGGCGAACGGCTTTCGGTCGCGATCCTCGTCGCCGATCACAGGACCGGGGAAATCCTCGCCTCGGTCGGCACGGCGGACTGGGGCGACGAACGCCGCCAGGGCTTCGTCGACATGACGGAGGCGCTGCGCTCGCCCGGTTCGACCCTGAAGCCCTTCGTCTATGCGCTGGCTTTCGATCAGGGCCTCGCCCATCCCGAAACCCTGATCGACGACAGGCCGGTCGCCTTCGGCACCTATGCGCCGCAGAATTTCGACCGCGCCTTCCGCGGCACGCTCACGGTGCGCGAGGCTTTGCAGGCCTCGCTCAACATCCCGGTCGTCAGCCTGACCGACGCGATCGGCCCGGCGAACCTCCTGGCCGCGCTCCGCCGTGCGGGCGCCCGCCCGCAGATCCCGGGCGGCCAGCCGGGTCTTGCCGTCGCCTTGGGCGGCCTCGGGATTTCGCTGAAGGACCTTGTTCAGTCCTACGCGGCGCTCGCGCGCCTCGGCCAGCCCATCCAGCTCTCCGCTGAACCGGGCGGCGCGACAGAGCTGCCGCAACGGCTCTTCGCGCCCGAGGCGGCTTGGCTCGTGGATGACATCCTCGCGGGCCTACCGCCGCCGCCGGGCGCGGCGCCGGGGCGCCTCGCCTACAAGACCGGCACCAGTTACGGCCACCGCGACGCGCTGGCGATAGGCTTTGACGGCGGCCATGTCGCGGGTGTCTGGATGGGCCGCGCCGATGGTACGCCGGTGCCCGGCGCCTTCGGCGGCGAGCTTGCAGCGCCTCTCCTCTTCGAGGTCTTCGGGCGGCTGAAGCCGCGCTTCGACCCGCTGCCGCCCCCCCCGCCCGCAACGCTGATCCTACCCAATGCGCGTCTGCCGCAACCCCTGCGCACTTTCCGCCCACGCGGCGCGGCCTTCGCGGAGGCCGCCCCCGACGCGCCGAAAGTGGCCTTCCCGCCAGATGGCGCCACGCTCGACGCTCCCGACGGCGCGGTCACGGTGAAGGTCCGCGACGGCAGCGCGCCGTTTTTATGGCTGGTGAACGGCACCCCCGCCGCCCTCGGCCAGACCGGCCGCGAAAGCCTTCTGGCGCTCGGCGGTCCGGGCTTTTACCGGCTCTCGGTCATCGACGCCGAAGGCCGCAGCGCCGCCGTCGCCGTCACCGTGAACTGATCCACCGCTCTTTCGTTCCGAAAATATCCCCGCCCGAGGCAAACCCGAGTGGCGCGGGCCAAAGCCCGCGCCGCGAGAGATGTCTTGGCCGCGCCTCAAGGCGCGGCCGCAACTGGATCAGGGCTGAACGGTCAAAGCCGCTCGATGGCAAGCGCGATGCCCTGACCGCCGCCGATGCACATGGTGATGAGGCCGTATCGCCCGCCCGTCCGCTCCAGCTCGTGAAGCGCCTTCACCGTGATGATCGCCCCGGTCGCCCCCACCGGATGGCCAAGCGCGATGGCGCCGCCATTGGGGTTCACCTTCGCCGGATCGAGATGAAGTTCCTTCGACACCGCGAGCGCCTGGGCCGCGAAGGCCTCGTTCGATTCGATCACGTCGAAATCGTCAGCTTGCATCCCGGTCTTCGCGAGAAGCGCGCGGACCGCAGGCACCGGGCCGATCCCCATCACCTCGGGGCGCACGCCCGCGACCGCATAACCGACGATCCGCGCGCGCGGTGTCAGGCCTGCCGCCTGCGCCGCCTCGGCGCGGGCCAGCACGACCGCGCCCGCGCCATCATTTATGCCGCTCGCATTGCCCGCCGTCACCGTGCCCTCCTTCTGGAAGACCGCCTTCAGCGCGGCCAAAGCCTCCAGGCTCGTGGCCTTGGGATGTTCGTCGCGATCGAAGATCACCGGCCCCTTGCGCGAGGATATCTCGACCGGCGCGATCTCGCGCTCGAACCGCCCTTCGGCGATGGCCTTCGCCGCCCGCGTCTGGCTTTCCAGCGCGAACGCATCCTGCGCCGCGCGGCTGATCCCGTGCTCGGCCGCCACATTCTCGGCCGTCACGCCCATGTGGCCGGTGCCGAACGGGCAGGTCAGCGCGCCGGTCATCATGTCGACGGCTTTCGTATCGCCCATCTTCTGACCCCAGCGCGCGGCCTGAAGCGCGTAGGGCGAGCGGCTCATACATTCCGCCCCGCCCGCGAGCGCGAAATCGGCGTCGCCAAGCGTCAAGGCCTGCGCGGCCGAGACAATGGCCTGCACGCCCGAACCGCAGAGGCGGTTCACATTCATCGCGGGCGTGCCGTCCGGCACACCGGCATTCATCGCCACCACGCGGCTCAGATACATGTCGCGCGGCTCTGTGTTGATCACATGGCCCATGACGACCGTGCCAATCCGCTCCGCCGCGACGCCCGACCTTTCCAGCGCGGCCTTGGCCGCCACCGTGCCGATGTCGATCGGCCCCATGCCCGAAAGCGAACCGCCGAATGTGCCGATGGCGGTGCGCGCGCCGCCCAGAATCACGATATCCGTCATGGAACCCTCCTTGCCGTGTCTGCGGCAAGGTTAGGCGCTGCCGGTGACCGTGATAAGCGTAATCTCGGGCGGCTGGAAAAGACGTAGCGGCAGACCGGAATAGCCGATGCCACCCGAGACGATCAGATGCCGCCCGCCCTCGCGCACATGGCCCCAGCCGTAGCGCCCGCCGTAGCGCGACGGCGTCATCGGCCGCCAGCCGAAGAGGTTCGCCTGTCCGCCATGGGTGTGGCCGGAGATCTGCAGGAAGGCGCGGGTGTCGCCTTCGGCGAAATAGTCCGGCTCATGGGCGAGAAGGATAGCAGGGATGTCGGATTCGACACTTTCGAACGCCGCCTCCGGCCGGTGAAAACCCGGCTGCGGATTGCGGGCCAGCGGGCGCTGGCTGTCGAGACCGACAAGATGAAACCGGCCATCGCCATGGGGCAGGGCGACGGAGTCGTTCCTCAGAAGCGGGATATCATGGGCCGCCAGCGCCTCGATCACCGAATTCCGCTGAAACCGCGTGACGCGCGACAGCGCGCAATCGCGCCAGTCGTGATTGCCCATCACCGCGAAGCGGCCAAGCGGCGCCCGGAGGGCCGCGAGAGCGGCCATGAAATCGGCCGCCGCGATCCGCCGGCCCGGCAACTGCCGTGCGGCGATGAAATCGCCCGCGAGCAGTATGAGATCGGCGCCGAGCCCGTTCACCTGTCCGACGATCCGTTCGATCGCCGGAACGGTGACCCAGGGCGCGCAGACATGCGGATCGGCGATCACCGCGATGGAAAGCGGGGGAAGCGTCCAGCGCGCATCCGCGACCCTGTGCCGGACAAGGCGGGGGCGCGCGCCGATGGCGACGGGCCGCCAGCGCGCGAAGCGCGCGCCTTGCGCCCCTGTGACGCTCACGGCGCGATCCGCACCCGTCCGCGCGGGGTGAGCTGGAAGACCTCGCTTCCCTCGATCGCGACGGCGCTCATGGGATCGCCATAGCCCGCGCCTGAATCGAGGTTCAGCCGGTTGCCGTAGTGTGTGACGCGGTCCACCGGCGTATGGCCATGAACGATCAGCGCACCATGGTCGCGCTCGTCCTTCAGGAAATCATTGCGGATCCACAGAAGGTCATCCTCGGTCTGGTGGCGCAGGTCCACCCCCGGCCGGACGCCCGCATGGACAAAAAGGCTCGTGCCGCGCAGATGGTAATTCTGCAGTCCGTCGAGGAAAGCGACATGCGTGGCCGGAACCGCCGCCCGGGCATCGGCCTGCAGATCATGCAGAAAGCGCTCGCCCGCGCCTTTTACCCCATAAGAGGCCAGCGTCGCAGCGCCGCCGAGCCGTTCGTGCAGCCAGTAAAGATCGGTCCGGAGCCGCGGGTCCTGATAGTCGGCATCGTCGAGGAAGCCGCGGAACATCCGGTCGTGATTGCCGCGCAGGACGACCCAGTCCGCCCCCCTTGCCCGGCCCGCGATCAGAAAGTCGATCACGCCCTTGCTGTCGGGCCCCCGGTCCACGAGATCGCCGATATGGATGACCGGCGCCTCTGCCGGCCCCTGCGCCGCGCGGTCCTTCTCGATCAGAAGGTGCAGATCCTGAAGCTGGCCCAGATGGCCGTGAATGTCGCCGATGGCGTAGGTGAGCATGTGAATCGATGCCTTGCAGGACAGGTCGCGCGGACCCTACGGGCGGCGCGGCAGGGATGCAATCGGACGGCTGCGATCAGGCGTCGGGATCGGGCAGAATGGCGTAGGAATGGGTGTTGATATCACCGCTCCAGCGCCAAAGCGCCAGAAGGCCCTCGGGCCCGGTGCGGAAAGCATGCGGCATGCGGCTTGGATGATGGATCACGTCGCCCGGCCCCCGTGGTAGACGGTCTTCGCCCGCCGTCCAGTCGGCGCGACCGGCGAGGATGACATAGGTCTCGTCGGCATCATGGTTGTGCAGCGGATAGTAGCTGTCAGGCCGCTGGTAGAAGAGGCCGAGGCGGAAGTCGGCAGAAAGGATCGGCCCCTCAGGGCTCATCAAGGTTGCCACCGCGATGATATCGGCCACGCTGCCAGTGCGGTCGGCGACGGGATTGGTGCCCCAGGGGACCAGTTCTTGCACGGCGAGTACCGCGCGGGCGGCGGGCAGGGGGGAGGTCGCGGCGGTCCTGCGGATTAGCGCATCAAGCGCGCAGGGCGGTTGCGCTTCGGCGGCGAGCACCCCGGCGAGGAGCGATGCCGCTGTGCGCGTCGCCTCCGGGCGGCCCTCGGCGCGGTAGAGCGCCGCGAGGGCGGCGCGCAAGGTTTCAAGACGATGATCTTGGGTCATGGGACAGTCCGGGCCAGTGGATCGGTCCGGACTTTTGCTGTGCTTTTGCGTCCGGGCTGCGCGGAATACGACATTGTTTGTCGCCCTTTGCGCCCCGGCAGGGTCAGGCGACGTCAAAGACGAGTGGCCGGATCTGGTTGAACTTGCCGGTGGCGGCCAGCGACTTCAGCACGTTCTCCCTCGGCGCTTCGTCCAGGTAAAGCAGCGCGATGGCATCGCCGCCCTGGGCCGCGCGACCGAGGGTGAAGTTCGCGATGTTCATGCCCGCGTCGCCCAGCGTCTGGCCGAGCGTGCCGATGATGCCCGGCACATCCTCGTTGGTCGTATAAAGCATGTGTGCCCCGATCTCGGCGTCGATGTTGATGCCCTTGATCTGGATGAAGCGCGGCTTGCCGTCCGAGAAGACGGTGCCTGCGATGGACCGTTCGCGCTTGTCGGTAACAACGGTCAACTTCATGTAGCCGTCGAAGACCCCGCCCTTCTCCTGCCGGGTCGTGGCGATCTGCACGCCACGTTCCTTGGCGATGACCGGGGCCGATACGAGGTTCACGTCGGGGTTCGTCACCTTCATGATCCCGGCAATCGCCGCGCAGTTCAGGGCTGCAAGGTTCATGTGGCTGACCGTGCCGTCGTAAAGGACGTTGATCGCCTTGATCGGTTCGTCGGTCAACTGGCCCGCGAAAGCGCCGAGATGCCCGGCAAGCCGGATCCATGGCCCCATGACGGCAGCTTCTTCGGCCGTGACTGAGGGCATGTTGAGCGCGTTCTGCACGGCGCCGGTCAGCAAGTAATCCGACATCTGCTCGGCCACCTGCAGGGCGACATTCTCCTGCGCCTCGGTGGTCGATGCGCCGAGATGCGGGGTGCAGACCACGTTCGGCAGGTTGAAGAGCGGGCTTTCGGTCGCGGGTTCCGTCTCGAACACGTCGAGTGCGGCGCCCGCAACCTGGCCCGAGGTCAGGGCATCGTAAAGCGCGGCTTCGTCAATCAGGCCGCCACGCGCGCAGTTGATGATGCGGACACCCTTCTTCGTTTTGGCCAGCGCTTCACGGCTCAGGATGTTGCGGGTCTTGTCGGTCAGCGGCACGTGCAGCGTGATGAAATCGGCGCGGTGCAGCAGGTCGTCGAGTTCGACCTTGGTCACGCCGAGGGTCTTCGCACGTTCCTCCGACAGGAACGGATCGTAGGCCACAACCTTCATATGGAGGCCAAGGGCCCTGTCGCAGACGATGGCGCCGATATTGCCCGCGCCAATCACGCCGAGGGTCTTGTTGAAAAGCTCGACCCCCATGAAGCGGTTCTTCTCCCACTTGCCAGTCTTGGTCGAGACCGAGGCTTCGGGCAGGTCGCGGGCGACGGCGAACATCATGGCGATGGCATGTTCGGCGGTGGTGACCGAATTGCCGAAGGGCGTGTTCATCACGATCACGCCGCGTTTCGAGGCGGCGGGGATGTCGACATTGTCGACCCCGATGCCGGCACGGCCGATGACCTTGAGGTTGCTTGCGGCCGCGAGCAGCTTTTCCGTGACCTTGGTGGCCGAACGGATGGCCAGGCCGTCATACTGGCCGATCACTTCGAGGAGCCTGTCCTTGTCCTTGCCGAGGTCGGGCAGATAGTCGACCTCGACGCCCCGGTCGCGGAAGATCTGGACGGCGGTTTCGGACAGCTTGTCGGAGACGAGAACTTTGGGAGCCATTTGGGCATTCCTTCTTGCGAGTGGCTCTTCGTTGCCTCGGGCCACTCATCGCGGGTTACGAAGAGCGCCCGAAGGGCGACGATGAGCGTTACTGGGCGGAGAGTTCGGCTTCAAAAGCCCATTCGATCCAGGGCATCAGGGCAGCGACATCTGAAGTTTCGACCGTCGCCCCGCACCAGATGCGGAGGCCGGCGGGCGCGTCACGGTAGGCACCGGCGTCGAGCGCCACGCCTTCCTTTTCCAGCCGTTTCGCAACCGCCTTGGCGAAGGTGGCGCCGTCCCTGATGCGGGGATCGGTGAACTTCAGGCAGACCGAGGTGGTCGAGCCGGTCGCCGGGTCTTCGGCCAGATCGGCGATCCAGCCCTTGCCCGCGATGAAGCTGCGCACCGCGCCTGCGTTTGCGTCGCAGCGCGCAATCAGCGCCTTCAGCCCGCCGAGGTCCTTCGCCCATTTCAGTGTCACGAGGTAATCCTCGACGGCGAGCATCGAGGGCGTGTTGATCGTCTCGCCCTCGAAAATCCCTTCGATCAGCTTGCCGCCCTTGGTCAGGCGGAAGATCTTCGGCATCGGCCAGGCGGGCGTGTGGCTTTCCAGCCGCTCGACCGCGCGGGGGGAGAGGATCAGCATGCCGTGCGCGCCTTCGCCGCCCAGCACCTTCTGCCAGCTGAAGGTCACGACATCGAGCTTGTCGAAGGGCAGGTCCATCGCGAAGGCGGCCGAGGTCGCGTCGCAGATCGTCAGGCCCTTGCGGTCAGAGGGGATCAAGTCGCCGTTTGGCAGACGCACGCCGCTCGTCGTGCCGTTCCAGGTGAAGACAACGTCCTTGTCGAAGTCGACGGTCGCGAAATCGACGATCCGGCCGTAGTCGGCCTTTTTCACGCTGGCAACGAGTTTCAGCTGCTTGACGATATCGGTTGCCCAGCCTTCGCCGAAGCTCTCCCAGGCCAGAACCTCGACGCCGCGCGGGCCGAGAAGCGACCAGAGCGCCATTTCCACGGCGCCGGTGTCGGAGGCGGGAACGATGCCGATCCGGTAGTCCGCGGGCACCTCAAGCACCTCGCGGGTCAGCTCGATCGCCTCTTTCAGCTTGGCCTTGCCGACGGCTGCGCGATGCGAGCGGCCAAGGGGCGCGTCTGCAAGCATGTCGAGGGAAAAGCCGGGGATCTTGGCGCAGGGGCCGGAAGAGAAGCGCGCGTTAACCGGGCGCACAGCCGGTTTGGTCAGGTCCGTCATGGTATCCTTCCAGATATATGCCCTTCGTTGGGGAAGGGTGTCCCGCCGCCACGCTTACGGGGCGTCACGGGTAGGCGCAAGCGGAAAATGTGTCGCATTTCGCCGCTTTATCGTACGAAAGCGACATCTCACGTTCCATTGCCGGAGAATGGGCGCTGGAAACTCGTCGGTGCCCGTGCTTTACCGCGACCACCGAAAGCCTTCAGGACGCCCGATGTTCACCGCGACGCTTCTTGCCAGCCCCGCCAGCGCCAACCTCGACCGCGCGACCGTCGAATCCCTTCGCGACGCTTGGGGCGGCGGCATGGCGCATTGGCTGAATCCCGGGATCGCTGCCGAATTCCCGCTGGCCGAGGTGCCGAACAACCTCTGGCAGGTCTGGGAGGGGTTGCAGGGGCTCGGGGTCGACTTGGTGGTTCAAAAGACCGAAGGGCGGCGGAAGAAGATGCTTTTGGCCGACATGGATTCGACGATGATCGGGCAGGAGTGCATTGACGAACTCGGCGCAAAGGCCGGCTTCGGCGAACGGATCGCGGCGATCACGGCGCGGGCGATGAATGGCGAGCTGAATTTCGAGGAAGCGCTGATCGAGCGGGTGGGCCTGATGAAAGGCCTTGCTACGTCGGTCATCGGCGAGGTTCTGGCCGAACGGATCACCTACACGCCGGGCGGTGCCACGCTTATTGCGACGATGAAACGCGAGGGCGGATATGCGGCGCTCGTCTCGGGCGGGTTCACCGCCTTCACCGGTCCGGTCGCCGCGCATCTCGGCTTTGACGAGAACCGCGCCAATCTGCTTCTGGAAGAGGGTGGCAGGTTGACCGGCGATGTGGCCCGCCCGATCCTCGGGCGCGAGGCGAAGGTTCAGGCGCTGCACGAGATTTCGGCGCGCCTGGGCCTGACGGCGGACGATGTCATCGCGGTGGGCGACGGCGCAAACGACCTTGGCATGCTGGGGATCGCGGGGGCGGGCGTGGCGCTGCACGCGAAACCCTCGGTCGCGGCCGAGTGCGATATCCGCATCAACCACGGCGACCTGACGGCGCTTCTCTACATTCAGGGCTATGCGGCGGCCGAGTTCGCCTGACGCGCCTAGGGTGCAGGAGATGTCATGTTCGAAGTCACGCTGTCCATCGCGCTTCTCCTCCTCGTCGCGGCTTTCTTCGCCGGGCTGATCGATTCGATCGCCGGGGGCGGGGGGTTGATCACCGTGCCGGCGCTGTTGCTGGCCGGTATCCCGCCGGTGCAGGCGCTGGCGACGAACAAGGTACAGGGCGCCTTCGGGGCAGGCACGGCGGCGCTTGCCTACGCGCGCAAAGGCCATGTCGATCTGCGGGCGCAGCAGCTGCCAGCGCTTCTCTCTTTCGCGGCAGCTTTCGCGGGCTCCCGCCTCGTGCCCTACATCCCGACCGAGGCCTTTCGGCTGATCCTGCCCGTGATCCTGATCGGGGTCGCGGCCTTTTTCGCACTGAAACCGGGCCTGAGCGATGCCGACCGCCACCGGCGACTGTCGCCCGCCCTCTTCACCGCCCTCTTCGTGCCGCTGATCGCGCTTTACGACGGGCTGGTGGGGCCGGGGACCGGGTCGTTCTTCATGATCGGTTTCGTGCTTCTGGCGGGGCATGGCGTGCTGAAGGGCACGGCCCATACGAAGCTTCTGAACTTCGCCTCGAATGTCGGCTCTCTCGCCGCCTTCGCGCTTCTCGGCGCACCGCTCTGGAAACTTGGCCTCGCCATGGGGCTTGTCCAGATCGCAGGCGCGCAGGTCGGCGCGCATCTCGCGATGAGGAACGGCGCGGGGCTGATCAAGCCGCTTCTCGTCGTCACCTCGACCGCGATGGCACTGAGGCTCATCTGGCAGATGCTCTGACGCCCGGAAACCTTCAAAGTTTCCGGCACGATTTCTTTTCAAGAAATCGTTTCCCCCGGCCTGCATCCAATCACGGGAAAACCATTGTCCCGTCGCGCAAGACCGCGCGGCGTCAGCGAACCCGGCTGAGGGCGCCACAAAGAAAAACCCCCGCCATTGGCGGGGGTTTCGATCTTCAGTGCAGGGCCGATCAATCGCGGCTTTCGAGGCTTTCGGCCAGTGCAGCGCTTTCGTCGATCTCGGGCACATCCTCGATCGGGGCAGCGAGGGCCACGGCCTGTTCGGCCTCGGTGCGGCGCTGTTCGATCACTTCCAGATCGCGGTCGTGGGCGATCTTCTTGACGCGGCTCGTCGCCCCGCCGGTGCCCGCCGGAATGAGGCGGCCGACGATGACGTTTTCCTTCAGGCCGACAAGCGTGTCGCGCTTGCCCTGCACGGCGGCCTCGGTGAGGACGCGGGTGGTTTCCTGGAAGGATGCGGCCGAGATGAACGAACGGGTCTGAAGCGAGGCCTTGGTGATCCCGAGGAGCACCGGCTCGCCATTGGCGGGACGACCGCCGCGGGCGATGACCTTGGCGTTTTCTTCGTCGAACTCCTGCTTGTCGACATGCTCGCCCTTCAGAAGCGTCGTCTCTCCGCTGTCAAGGATCTCGATCTTCTGCAGCATCTGGCGGACGATCACCTCGATGTGCTTGTCGTTGATCTTCACGCCCTGCAGTCGATAGACGTCCTGCACCTCGTCGATGAGGTAGTCGGCCAGCGCCTCGATCCCCATGATCCGCAGGATGTCGTGCGGGGCAGGGTTGCCGTCCATGATATAGTCGCCCTTCTGGACATGGTCACCTTCCTGAACCGGAATGTGCTTGCCCTTGGGCACCATGTACTCGACCGGCTGCAGGCTTTCGTCCACAGGCTCGATCGTGATGCGGCGCTTGTTCTTGTAGTCCTTGCCGAAGCGGACATAGCCCTCGATCTCGGCGATGATGGCGTGGTCCTTCGGACGGCGCGCTTCGAAGAGTTCCGCCACGCGGGGAAGACCCCCGGTGATGTCCTTGGTCTTCGCACCTTCGCGCGGGATACGCGCGACCACGTCACCGGCCTTGATCTCCTGCCCGTCCTCGACCGACAGGATCGCGTCGACCGACATCGTATAGGAGACCGGGTTGCCCTGGTCGTTACGCATCGGTTCGCCCGTCGCCGGATCCATCACGATGATTTCCGGCTTCAGATCGTTGCCCTTGGGCGCAGTGCGCCAATCGGTCACGATCTTCTGGGTCATGCCGGTCGCATCGTCGGTCACTTCGCGCACGGCGATGCCCGAGATCAGGTCGACGAACTTCGCCACACCGGCCTTTTCGGCGATGATCGGCAGGGTGTAGGGGTCCCATTCGAAGAGTTTCGCGCCGCGCTTGACGGTCGCGCCATCCTTCACATGGACCTTGGCACCATAGCTGACCTTGTAGGTCGCGCGTTCCTGGCCCGCCTCGTCGATGATCGCGATCTGCATCGAGCGGCCCATCACGACCTGCTCGCCATTGTCATTGGCAAGAAGCATCGCATTGCGGAACTCGACACGGCCTTCCTGGCTCGCTTCCTGGAACGACTGCTGGCCGCCCTGGGCGATGCCGCCGATGTGGAAGGTCCGCATCGTCAGCTGCGTACCCGGTTCGCCGATCGACTGCGCCGCGATGATGCCCACCGCTTCGCCCTGGTTGACGAGCGTGCCGCGTGCAAGGTCGCGGCCGTAGCACATGGCGCAGACGCCTTCCTCGGCTTCGCAGGTCAGCGCCGAGCGGATGCGGACCGAGGCGACGCCAGCGGTTTCGATCTTGTCGGCTTTGCGTTCGTCGATCAGCTCGTTCTTGGCGACGATCACCTCTTCGGTGCCTGGCACGCAGACATCGTCGGCGGCGACACGGCCGAGCACACGCTCGGAGAGCGGCGCCACGACCTCACCGTCGTTGACCGCGGCCGAGGCCGTGATCGCGCGTTCGGTGCCGCAATCATGCATGCGGATGATGCAGTCCTGCGCCACGTCCACCAGACGGCGGGTCAGGTAGCCCGAGTTCGCCGTCTTCAGCGCGGTGTCGGCCAGACCCTTCCGGGCGCCATGGGTCGAGTTGAAATATTCAAGAACGGTCAGACCTTCCTTGAAGTTCGAGATGATCGGCGTCTCGATGATCTCGCCCGACGGCTTGGCCATCAGGCCGCGCATACCGCCAAGCTGCTTCATCTGCGCGGGCGAACCCCGCGCACCGGAGTGCGACATCATGTAGACCGAGTTCGGTTCCTTCTCGGCCCCGGCGTCATCCTTACGGACAGCCGAGATTTCCGCCATCATCGCGTTCGCGACGGCGTCGGAGCATTTCGACCAGGCATCGACAACCTTGTTGTACTTTTCGCCCTGAGTGATCAGGCCGTCCATGTACTGCTGCTCGAATTCCTTCACCTGATCCTGGACGTCGCCGACGATCTTCCATTTCGATTCCGGGATGACCATGTCGTCCTTGCCGAACGAGATGCCGGCCCGGAAGGCTTCGCGGAAGCCGAGACCCATGATCTGGTCGCAGAAGATGACCGACTCTTTCTGGCCGCAGTAGCGGTAGACGGTGTCGATGACGTTCTGCACATCCTTCTTCCGCAGAAGTCGGTTCACCAGTTCGAACGGCGCCTTGGCGTTCTTCGGCAGAAGCGCGCCAAGCCGCATGCGGCCGGGCGTCGTTTCATACCGCTTGACCACTTCGTTGCCTTCGGCATCGATCTGGGTGATCCGCGCAGTGATCTTGGCGTGCAGGTGCACTTCACCGGCGTTCAGCGCATGTTCGACCTCTTCGACCGAGGCGAACTTCATGCCTTCGCCCTGCATCCCCTCGCGCATCATCGAGGTGTAGTAGAGGCCAAGAACCATGTCCTGCGACGGAACGATGATCGGCGCGCCGTTGGCGGGCGAGAGCACGTTGTTCGTCGACATCATCAGGACGCGCGCTTCCAGCTGGGCTTCCAGCGAAAGCGGCACATGGACGGCCATCTGGTCGCCGTCGAAGTCGGCGTTGAAGGCCGAGCAGACGAGCGGGTGCAGCTGAATCGCCTTGCCTTCGATCAGGATCGGCTCGAACGCCTGGATGCCCAGACGGTGCAGCGTCGGCGCGCGGTTCAGAAGGACCGGATGTTCGCGGATGACTTCATCCAGAATATCCCAGACCTCGGGGCGCTCTTTCTCCACAAGCTTCTTCGCTTGCTTGACGGTCGAGGACAGGCCCTTCGCTTCAAGCCGCGAGTAGATGAACGGCTTGAAGAGTTCGAGCGCCATCTTCTTCGGCAGGCCGCACTGGTGCAGCTTCAGTTCCGGGCCGGTCACGATGACCGAACGGCCGGAGAAGTCGACGCGCTTGCCGAGAAGGTTCTGACGGAAGCGACCCTGCTTGCCCTTCAGCATGTCGGACAGCGACTTCAGCGGACGCTTGTTGGCCCCCGTGATGACGCGGCCGCGACGGCCGTTGTCGAACAGCGCATCGACCGATTCCTGCAGCATCCGCTTTTCGTTGCGGACGATGATGTCGGGCGCGCGCAGTTCAATGAGCCGCTTCAGGCGGTTGTTGCGGTTGATGACCCGGCGGTAGAGGTCGTTGAGGTCCGAGGTCGCGAAGCGGCCACCATCGAGTGGCACCAGCGGGCGCAGTTCCGGCGGGATGACCGGAACGACGGTCAGCACCATCCACTCCGGGCGGTTGCCGGATTCGAGGAAGGATTCAACGATTTTCAGCCGCTTGATGATCTTCTTGGGCTTCAGTTCGCCGGTGGCTTCCTTCAACTCCTCGCGCAGCTGTTCCGCGGTCGCCTCTAGGTCGATCGCGGCCAGCATCTCGCGGATCGCTTCCGCGCCGATGTTCGCCGTGAAAGCGTCGGCGCCGAACTGGTCCTGCGCGTCGAGGAATTCCTCTTCGGTCAGAAGCTGACCGTAGGACAGATCGGTCAGACCCGGTTCGATGACGACATAGTTTTCGAAGTAAAGGATGCGTTCCAAATCGCGCAGCGTCATGTCGAGCATCAGGCCGATGCGCGAGGGCAGCGATTTCAGGAACCAGATATGGGCAACGGGCGCGGCCAGTTCGATATGGCCCATGCGCTCGCGCCGCACCTTCTGGAGCGTAACCTCAACGCCGCATTTCTCGCAGACGACGCCGCGATATTTCATGCGCTTGTATTTGCCGCAGAGGCATTCGTAGTCCTTGATCGGCCCGAAGATGCGGGCGCAGAAAAGACCGTCACGCTCCGGCTTGAAGGTCCGGTAGTTGATGGTCTCGGGCTTTTTGATTTCCCCGTAGGACCACGACAGGATGCGCTCTGGCGAGGCGAGCGAGATCTTGATCTCGTCGAACGCCTTCGGCGCGGCCAGCGGGTTGAACGGGTTGGTCGAGAGTTCCTGGTTCATTTTCAAATCCTTGAAAGGGCGCGGGGGGTGAGGGTAGGCGGGGGAGACCCCGCCTTATTCCTCGACCTCCGCATCCAGGAGTTCCATGTTGAGGCCGAGGCCCCTGACTTCCTTGACGAGAACGTTGAACGATTCCGGCACGCCGGCCTCGAAATTGTCCTCGCCCTTGACGATCGCCTCGTAGACCTTGGTCCGGCCCGCCACATCGTCCGACTTGACGGTGAGCATTTCCTGCAGCGTATAGGCGGCGCCGTAGGCTTCCAGTGCCCAGACCTCCATCTCCCCGAAGCGCTGGCCACCGAACTGCGCCTTACCACCGAGCGGCTGCTGGGTGACGAGCGAGTAGGGGCCGGTAGACCGGGCGTGGATCTTGTCGTCGACGAGGTGGTGAAGCTTCAGAAGATACTTCACGCCAACGGTGACCTTGCGCTGGAACTTCTCGCCGGTGCGGCCGTCGAAGAGATCCGACTGACCGGAGAGGTCGAAGCCCGCACGCTTCAGCGCATCGTTCACGTCCGCTTCCTTGGCACCGTCGAAGACCGGGGTCGCGAGCGGCACGCCGCGGCGTACGGTTTCGGCGCGATCCACGAGGTCGTCATCGGCAAGTGCACCGAAGCCTTCCTCGTAGGCATCATCGCCATAGCCGTGACGCAGGGCGTCCTTCACCGGCGTCAGGTCGCCCGAGCGGCGATAGTCCTGCAGCGCGTCGTCGATCCGGAGCCCGAGGCCGCGCGAGGCCCAGCCCATGTGGGTTTCCAGGATCTGACCGACGTTCATCCGCGACGGCACGCCCAAGGGGTTCAGCACCATGTCGACGGGGGTGCCGTCGGCAAGGAAAGGCATGTCCTCCATCGGGACGACCTTCGACACGACACCCTTGTTGCCGTGACGACCGGCCATCTTGTCGCCCGGCTGCAGCTTGCGCTTCACCGCGACGAAGACCTTGACCATCTTCATCACGCCCGGAGGCAGGTCGTCGCCACGGCGGACCTTTTCGACCTTGTCCTCGAATCGGTGCTCAAGCGCGCGCTTCTGCGCCTCGAACTGGGCGTTGAGCGCTTCGACATTCTGGGCGTCCTGCTCCTCACCGAGGGCAAGCTGCCACCACTGGCCACGCGACAGCGATTCCAGCAGGTCGGCGTCGATCACCGCACCGGACTTGATGCCTTTCGGGCCTTTGACCGCGGTCTTGCCAAGGATCATCGACTTCAGACGCGCGTAGATGTTGCGCTCAAGGATCGCCTGTTCGTCGTCGCGGTCACGCGCCAGACGTTCGACTTCCTCACGCTCGATCTGCAGCGCGCGTTCGTCCTTGTCCACACCGTGACGGTTGAAGACGCGAACCTCCACGACCGTGCCGAAATCACCCGGCGGCAGACGCAGCGAGGTGTCGCGGACGTCGGACGCCTTTTCACCGAAGATGGCGCGGAGGAGTTTCTCTTCCGGCGTCATCGGGCTTTCGCCCTTCGGCGTGATCTTGCCCACGAGAATGTCGCCCGGGCCCACTTCGGCGCCGATATAGACAATGCCCGCCTCGTCGAGGTTGCGCAGGGCTTCCTCGCCGACATTCGGGATGTCGCGGGTGATCTCTTCCGGCCCGAGCTTCGTGTCGCGGGCGGCGACTTCATGTTCCTCGATATGGATCGAGGTGAAGACGTCGTCGCGCACGATGCGCTCGGAGATCAGGATCGAGTCTTCGTAGTTGTAGCCGTTCCAGGGCATGAAGGCGACGATGACGTTCTTGCCGAGCGCCAGTTCCCCCATGTCGGTGGACGGGCCGTCGGCGATCACCTCGTTCTTCGTGACCCGGTCGCCCACCTTCACCAGAGGCTTCTGGTTGATGCAGGTCGACTGGTTCGAGCGCTGAAACTTGCGCAGACGGTAGATGTCGACGCCGGCGTCACCCAGTTCAAGGTCCTCGGTGGCGCGCACGACGATACGGGTCGCATCGACCTGGTCGATGATGCCGCCACGCTTCGCCATGATCGCGGCGCCCGAATCCTGGGCCACCACGGCCTCGATCCCGGTGCCGACGAAGGGCGCGTCCGCCTGCAGAAGCGGAACCGCCTGACGCTGCATGTTCGAACCCATCAGCGCGCGGTTGGCGTCGTCATTTTCCAGGAACGGGATGAGCGAGGCGGCGACGGAAACGAGCTGCTTCGGCGAGACGTCGATCAGGTCCACCTGTTCGCGGGGCGCGAGCGTATATTCGCCCGACTGACGGGTCGAGACGAGCTCGTTCACGAACTGGCCCTGGGCGTCGAGGTCGGCGTTGGCCTGCGCCACGGTATGGCGCATTTCCTCGGTCGCCGACATGTATTGCACGTCGTCAGTGACCTTGCCATTCGTGACCTTGCGGTAGGGGGTCTCGATGAAGCCGTACTTGTTCACCCGCGCGAAGGTGGCGAGCGAGTTGATCAAACCGATATTCGGGCCTTCCGGCGTTTCAATGGGGCACATCCGGCCGTAGTGGGTCGGGTGAACGTCGCGCACCTCGAAGCCCGCGCGTTCGCGGGTCAGACCGCCCGGCCCGAGGGCCGAGAGACGGCGCTTGTGGGTGACTTCCGACAGCGGGTTGGTCTGGTCCATGAACTGCGACAGCTGCGAGGAGCCGAAGAATTCGCGCACCGCCGCTGCCGCCGGTTTGGCGTTGATCAGATCCTGCGGCATGACCGTGTCGATCTCGACCGAGGACATGCGTTCCTTGATCGCGCGTTCCATGCGCAGAAGGCCGACGCGATACTGGTTTTCCATCAGTTCGCCGACCGAGCGCACCCGGCGGTTGCCGAGATGGTCGATATCGTCGATCTCGCCCTTGCCGTCGCGCAGTTCAACCAGCGCCTTCACGCAGGCGATGATGTCGTCGCGGTCGAGCGTGCGCTGGGTGTCGGGCTTGCCGAGGTCGAGGCGCATGTTCATCTTCACCCGGCCGACGGCCGAGAGGTCATAACGCTCCTTGTCGAAGAAGAGCGTGTCGAAGAGCTGGCTTGCCGCTTCGACGGTGGGCGGCTCGCCCGGGCGCATCACGCGGTAGATGTCCATGAGCGCGCCATCGCGGCCCATGTTCTTGTCCGCCGCCATCGTGTTGCGGATGTAGGGGCCGACGTTGATGTTGTCGATGTCGAGCACAGGAATCGTCGCGATGCCGTTGTCGAGAAGCACCTTCAGCGTGCCGCCCGAGACGTCGCCGTCCTTGTCGAGCGTCTGGGTGATCTCGTCCCCCGCTTCGACATAGATCGCGCCGGTGTCTTCATTGATGATGTCCTTGGCGACATAGCGGCCGAGGATATGGTCGTAGGGCACCAGAAGCTCGGTGATCTTGCCGTCTTCGACCCATTTCTTGACCATGCGCGGGGTGACTTTGTCACCGGCCTTGCAGATCACTTCGCCGGTCGCGGCATCCACGAGGTCATAGGTCGGACGGGTGCCGCGCACCCGCTCGGGGAAGAATTTGGTGACCCAGCCCTTGTTCTTCACGAGCTTGAAGTCGACCGTGTTATAGTAGGCATCCATGATGCCTTCCTGGTCGAGGCCAAGCGCATAGAGAAGCGTCGTCACCGGCAGCTTCCGGCGGCGGTCGATGCGGGCGAAGACGATGTCCTTGGCGTCAAACTCGAAATCCAGCCAGGAGCCGCGGTAGGGAATGATCCGGCAGGCGAACAGCAGCTTGCCCGAGGAATGGGTCTTGCCCTTGTCATGGTCGAAGAAGACGCCGGGCGAACGGTGCATCTGGGACACGATGACCCGCTCGGTGCCATTGACGATGAACGTGCCGTTGGGCGTCATCAGAGGCATGTCGCCCATGTAGACGTCCTGTTCCTTGATGTCCTTCACGGACTTGGCGCCGGTGGTTTCGTCCACATCGAACACGATGAGGCGCAGCGTCACCTTCAGCGGCGCCGAATAGGTCATGTCGCGGGTCTGGCATTCCTCGACGTCGTACTTCGGCTTCTCGAGCTCGTACTTCACGAATTCGAGGATCGCATTCTCGTTGAAGTCCTTGATCGGGAAGACCGACTGGAAAACGCCCTGAATCCCTTCGCCGTCCGCGGCCTTCGGGCCATCGCCCGAGCGCAGGAAGAGGTCATAGGAGGATTTCTGAACCTCGATGAGGTTCGGCATTTCCAGAACTTCGCGGATCTTGCCGTAGTAGCGGCGGATACGTTTCTGGCCAACGGTCGCTTGCGACATGCTCGTCGTTACCTTTCGTCTTTTTCGCGGGTGCGTCTCCGTCGGGGTCACGGAGGCGCGCCGCATGCGAACGGGCGGATCGGTTCAATTCATGCCCCCCGTCCCAAAGGGAGGCTCCCGAACCTTTGATCCGGCCTTGGAAGGGGCGGGCGATGGCACGCCCCTTCCAAGACGGGATCGGCTGGACCCGCATTCCTGCGGGCCCAGCCTTTGAAATCGCGGGCGGGGTCCGAAAACCCCGGCCTTGATTACTTGAGCTCGACCTTGGCGCCAGCCGCTTCGAGCTTCTTCTTGATGTCCTCGGCTTCGGCCTTCGGAGCACCTTCCTTGACCTTGCCGCCGGCTTCCACGAGGTCCTTGGCTTCTTTCAGGCCAAGACCGGTGATGCCGCGAACTTCCTTGATCACGTTGATCTTGTTCGCGCCAGCGTCGGTCAGGACGACGTCGAAGTCGGTCTTTTCCTCAGCCGCTTCAGCAGCGCCAGCAGCCGGACCAGCCGCCATCATGACAGCGCCGCCAGCGGCGGGCTCGATGCCGTACTTGTCCTTGAGGATGGTTTTCAGTTCTTGCGCCTGAAGAAGGGTCAGACCGACGATTTCTTCGGCGAGTTTGTTCAGATCAGCCATTTCTCTGTTCCGTTCTAAGTTAGGGTTCCAACGTCAGGGTAACAACCCCACGAAGGCAATCAGTTGCTCACGCCGCCTGGCGTTCCTCGATGGTCGAGAGGATGCCCGCGATGTTCGAAGCAGGCGCGCCAATGGCCCCGGCGATGTTCGATGCAGGTGCGCCGATGCAAGACACGATCTGAGCGATGAGCTCTTCGCGCGACGGCATCGAGGCAACGGCTTTGACACCGGCCTGGTCCAGAGCCGCATTGCCCATAGCACCACCAAGGATAACGAACTTGTCGTTTGCCTTGGCGTACTTTTCCGCGACCTTGGCAGCTGCCACGGGGTCTTCGGAATAGGCCAACACGGTCATGCCCGTGAGAAGCGTGCCGATGCTTGCGCAGGGCTTGCCTTCCAGGGCGATCTTGGCGAGCTTGTTCTTGGCGACGCGGACGGACCCACCCGCTTCACGCATGCTTGCGCGCAGGTCCTGCATCTGAGCAACCGTCATGCCTTCGTAGTGGGCAACCACCACAACGCCAGAGCTTTCAAAGATCTGGCCGAGTTCCTCGACCATTTTCTCTTTTTGCGCTCTATCCACGGTTTCACTCCAAGTATGGGGGTTTCCCCCCGGCTCTCATTTGCCCCCGATCGTCTGGGGGCGTTCGGGTCCGTGATGGTCCCGAGGCCATGACCGCCCGAGGCTTCAGCCCCGGTAAATCCGTCTCGTTTCCCATCTCAGGAAGGAATTATGGGACGCCTTTATCAGGTTGGCCCCACCCTCCGTCTCGGACAGGACAGGGCCCTTTCAGGCCCTGCCATTCGCCGGGTTTCGAGGCCCCGGCAAATTCTTGTGCGCTCAGTGCGCGGTCGCCGACGCGAGGTCGAGCGAGACGCCCGGACCCATGGTCGAGGAAAGCGACACTTTCTTCAGGTAGGTGCCTTTCGCGCCCGAGGGCTTGGCTTTCGACACTGCATCGACAAAGGCGCGGATGTTCTGGGCGAGCTTTGCCTCGTCGAACGACACCTTGCCGACGCCAGCGTGGATCACGCCCGCTTTTTCGACCTTGAACTGCACCTCGCCGCCCTTGGCGCCTTCGACGGCCGCTTTCACGTCCATCGTCACGGTGCCGACCTTGGGGTTCGGCATCAGGTTGCGGGGCCCGAGGATCTTACCCAGACGGCCGACGAGCGGCATCATGTCGGGGGTGGCGATGCAGCGGTCGAACTCGATCTTGCCGGACTGGATCGTTTCCATCAGGTCTTCGGCGCCGACGATGTCAGCCCCTGCGGCCTTGGCTTCGTCAGCCTTGCCACCACGGGCAAAGACGGCGACACGGACGGTCTTGCCCGTGCCGTTCGGCAGGGCGACGACGCCGCGGACCATCTGGTCGGCGTGACGGGGATCGACGCCGAGGTTCATCGCGATTTCGACGGTTTCGTCGAATTTCGCCGATGCGGCACCCTTGATCAGTTTGACGGCATCCTCGACCGAGAGGTTCGACTTGCCTTCGAAGGCGGCGTTGGCCGCTTTGATACGCTTACCAAGCTTGGCCATGACTTACCCCTTCACCTCGATGCCGCAGGACTTGGCCGAGCCGAGGATGATCTTCATCGCGGCTTCGACGTCGTTTGCGGACAGGTCCTTCATCTTGGCTTCGGCGATCTGGCGCACCTGGGCGGCCGTCACGGTGCCAGCGACGACGCGGCCCGGCTTTTCCGACCCTTTGGGGCGGTTGCGCTTGCCCACCGGCTTCAGGCCAGCGGCCTTCTTCAGGTAGTAGGAGGCCGGGGCGGTCTTCATCTCGAACGAGAAGGACTTGTCGGCGTAATAGGTGATCACGGTCGGGACGGGCGAACCCGGTTCCATTTCCTGCGTCTTGGCGTTGAACGCCTTGCAGAATTCCATGATGTTGATGCCGCGCTGACCGAGCGCGGGACCGATCGGCGGCGACGGGTTGGCTTGCCCCGCCTTCACTTGCAGCTTGAGCTGCCCAACGACTTTCTTGGCCATCTGGCCTTCTCCTTTTCACACGCCCCAAAACAGGGCCTTGCTTAGTGGTCCGGCTTCGGCGCTGCCTCAGCCTCCCACGACCTCACGTCAGGCGCCTTTCGACACCTGGGTGAATTCCAGTTCAACGGGCGTCGGGCGCCCGAAGATCGAGACGGTGACCTTGAGGCGGCTGTGCGCCTCGTCCACTTCCTCGACCATGCCCGAGAAGCCCTCGAACGGGCCGTCGGACACTTTGACATTCTCGCCGATCTCGAACCGGATCAGGTTCCGCGGCTGTTCGGTGTTTTCCTGAGCGCGCTTCAGGATCCCGTTCACTTCGGCATCGCGCATCGGCATCGGCTTGCCTTGCGGGCCAAGGAAGCCCGTCACGCGGTTGATCGACGTGATCAGGTGATAGCCACGGTCGGTCATGTCCATGTGGACAAGCACGTAGCCGGGCATGAAGCGGCGTTCGGACGTCACCTTTTTCCCACGACGAACCTCGATGACCTCTTCGGTCGGCACGAGAACCTCGTCGATCTCTTCCTCAAGGCCTTTCTCGGCCACGGCATGCTTGATCTGTTCGGCGACTTTCTTCTCGAAGTTCGAGAGTACGCTCACCGAATACCACCGCTTCGCCATCTGCCCCAGACCTCGCTCGACCGACGATCTTCCGCCGGATTATTCCAATCAATTCAGCGGGTTAACCCGCTACCGCCCCGAACAAAAACAGCGCGCATGCCGAATCGCTGCGCGCCGGTTCCGGGAAAGTCCTGCTCCTCTAGCGGCTAAGTCGCTGGAATTCAAGCCGCCGAAGACCTTTCCGGTGCCGGGCGCCTTATCCGGCCATCCCGAGGATCGCCCGCAAACCACCCTGGATGACCATATCAACCAGGAAGAAGAAGACCGAGGTGATCGCCGCCATGATGAAGACCATGATGGTGGTGGTGACCACTTCGCGACGGGTCGGCCAGACGACCTTGGCCACTTCGGTGCGCACCTGCTGGAGGAACAGAAGGGGATTGGCCATGGCTTTGCGTCTTTCTCGTGGTTTTCGCGACCCGAGGGCAGATACGCCCGCCGCGCGATGAATTCAAGCCCGGGCTTTATTCGCCGCGAGGGCCGCCCGGATGCTTGCCATTGTCCGGCGAAGCGGATTAGCTCGCCCGGCCGACCTCACTTCCGGGCCTCGGTGCTTTCCTTTCGGGTGTCTCATGGCGGTTTCCGACAATCTGCGCGGCGCGGCACTCATGTGTGCGGCGATGGTCGCCTTCACGGTCAATGACACATTCATGAAGGCGGTGACGGTTGACCTGCCGGTGCTGCAGGCCATCGCGATGCGCGGGGTGGTCACTTCTGTCTTTCTTCTGGCCATCGCCTGGCGGGCAGGCGCCTTCGCGGCCTGGCCCGGCAGGGCGGACCGCTTCTGGCTTGCGATGCGGACCCTGGGCGAGGTGCTGGGCACGCTTACCTTCCTTTTCGCGCTGAAGCACATGCCCATCGCAAACCTATCGGCGATCCTGCAGTTCCTGCCGCTTGCGGTGACGCTGGCGGCGGCGGTCTTTCTTGGCACCCCGGTCGGCTGGCGGCGGCTGACGGCGATCCTGATCGGCTTTGCGGGCGTGATGATGATCATCCGGCCGGGGACAGAGGCCTTCGACCGCTGGTCGCTGCTCGGGGTGGTTTCGGTCGCCTGCGTGGTCTTGCGCGACATCGCGACGCGGAAGCTGTCGGCGGAAGTGCCGTCGCCGCTCGTGGCACTTGCGGCGGCGCTGTCGGTGGGGCTCAGCGCGGGGCTTCTCCTGCCCTTCACCGGCGTCGTGGCCGTTTCGGCTGTCCAGCTGGCGCAGGTCGCGGGTGCGGCTGCCTTCCTGATCGTCGGCTATCTGACCGTGGTAATGACGATGCGCGTAGGCGACATTTCGGTCATCGCGCCCTTCCGTTATGTCTCGCTCGTCGCGGCGATCCTTCTCGGCTGGGCGGCGTTCGGCGAGTTCCCCGACCGCTGGACGCTGTCCGGGTCCGCCATCGTCGTCGCGACCGGCATCTATACATTCCTGCGCGAGCGGCGGCTGGCGCAACAGGCGGAGACGCGCCCCTAGACCCGAAGTTCACGGCGCGCCGCATTTACAATCAGGGGGGGCTCTAGTAGCACGGAGCCGAATTCCAAAGCTGGACGCAGGCCCGATGGTCGCCCTTTCAATCGTCATTCCCGCCAAGAACGAGGCCGGAAACCTGCCCGCGCTGCTTGATGGCATCGCGGCTGCCTGCGCGGGCGTGGAGCATGAGGTGATCGTGGTCGATGACGGCTCGACCGATGACAGTATCGCCATGCTGACCGCACGGATCGCGGGACAGGGGAACCTGAGGCTTCTGCGCCATGACCGGTCAGGCGGGCAAAGCGCTGCGGTTCATTCCGGTGTCAGGGCGGCGCGCGGGCCCGTGATCTGCACGCTCGACGCCGATGGCCAGAACCCGCCGGACAATCTGCCGAACCTCTTCGCGCCGCTGTTCGCGGACGGGTCCGAGGCGGTCGGTCTGGTGGCGGGCCAGCGTGTTGGCCGCCGCGATACATTGTCGAAACGCTGGGCATCGAAATTCGCCAACTGGCTGCGCTCCCGCATGCTGAAGGACGGCACCCGCGACACGGGCTGCGGGCTGAAGGCCTTCCGCCGCGAGGCCTTTCTGGCGCTTCCCTATTTCGACCATATGCACCGCTATCTGCCCGCGCTTTTCTCGCGCGATGGTTGGGAGGTGCGCCACGTCGACGTGACCCATCAGGCGCGCGGCGCGGGGCGGTCGAACTACAACAATCTTCAGCGCGGCCTTGTCGGTGCGGTCGATCTTTTTGGCGTGATGTGGCTCATCCGTCGCAAGAAGAAGGCGCGCGCGACGGAAGTCGCGGGAAAGTAGGAGAGCGGCCTTGGAAAAACTCATGGCGCTCATGCATGTCGACAACAGGGCAGAACTGCTCTGGGTCGCGTTCGGGCTTTTCGGCCAGCTGATGTTTACCGGACGGTTCCTTGTGCAGTGGATCGCATCGGAAAGGGCCAAGCGTTCGGTCGTGCCGGTGATGTTTTGGTATTTCTCGCTTGCGGGCGGGGTGATCCTTCTCAGCTATGCGATCTATCGCAAGGATCCGGTCTTCATTCTCGGCCAGTCTCTCGGTGTCTTCATCTATCTGCGAAACCTCTGGCTGATCCGTCAGTCGGGAGAAGCCGCGTGACGCAGGCCCGAGGCTGGTTCGGCCCGGCGCTATCGATTGTCGTCGCTGTGACGTTGGCGCGGCTCGTGCTTCTGGCTTTCAACCGCGCCGATCTTTTCGTCGATGAAAGTCAGTACTGGCTTTGGGGCCAGAACCTCGATCTCGGCTATTATTCAAAGCCGCCGCTGATCGGCTGGCTGATCCGCGCGGTCACCGACCTTGCGGGCAACGACAGCCCCTTCTGGGTACGGATGCCGGGCGCGGTGCTGCATGCTGTGACGGCACTTCTTCTGGCGCTGGCGGCGGAGCGACTTGCAGGGCCCCGCGCCGCCTTCTGGACGGCGGTCAGCTACGCGACCCTGCCGTTCGTTGCCGTCGGTTCGCTTCTGATCTCTACTGATACAGTGATGGCGCCCTTCTATGCGCTCGCGCTTCTTGCCTGGCTCAGGCTGATGGACAGTCGCACACCCGGTTGGGCGCTGACCGCTGGGGCGGCGATCGGCGCGGCATTCCTAGCCAAATATGCGGCGATCTATTTTCTTCTGGGGGTCGCGCTCGCGGCTGGCCTGACGCGCGAGGGGCGGATCGGCTGGAAGAATGCGCTTCTGCTTCTCGCCGCCTTCGGGCTGGTGATTTCGCCGAACGTGGTCTGGAACCTCACTCATGATCTGACGACGGTCAGCCATACGATGGACAATGTCGGCTGGGTGCGGAGCGATGCACCCGCCTCGTCCCTCAATCCCGCTGGACTTGCCGAATTCTTCTTCAGCCAGTTTGCCGTCTTTGGCCCGGTCCTCTTTGCTACGCTCCTTATTTCTTATGTGTCCGGCTGGCGCGTGGGCGGAACCGAGAGGGCGCTGGTTCTCGCCTCTCTGCCGCCGCTTCTGGTGGTTTCGGTCCAGGCCTTGATGGAAAAGGCCTATGCCAACTGGGCGCTTGCAGCCTATTTCGCGGGGTGTCTTCTGGTTGTGCCCTCCCTCGTGCGGCGGTGGCCCCGGCTTCTGCCCGCATCCGTCGCGGTCAATGGCACGATTGCCATCCTGCTTCCGGTGCTGACCGCGCTTGCGCCCTGGCCCGAGAGGGACGGCGCGCCACTTATGAAGCGCTATCTCGGCCGGGCGGAACTGAGCCGGGAAATCATCGCGGTGGCGAGAGCGGAGGGCGTGGGCCTGATCTATGCCGACGATCGCGACATACTGGCCGATCTTTTCTACACCGGTGAGGGGCAGGGCCTTGCCTTCGCCGCGCCGCGCCCGACGGGACGGCCGCGCAACTATTATGAACAGATATATCCGCTGCCGCAGGATCATGGGCGGATGCTCGCAGTGATTGCGGCAGCGCCGGTCTGTGATGGCGGCATTCTGGCGCCCTTGCGCGCGTTCGATCTTTCGGGCGGCGCCTATGCCGGGCGGACACTGGCGGCCTATCTGGTGCCCGAGGGGTGCCTGTGATGATGCTCACCCACCGGACAAGATGGCTCGACCTTCTTGCCGCGCTGGTTCTCGCCGCGCTGATCTTCACGCTCTGGCCGGGGCTGGACCTCTGGTTTACCAGCCTCTTCTATGCGCCCGGCGCGGGCTTTCCGCTCGCGCGCATCGCAGCCCTCGAAGCCGCGCGGAATGTGGTCTGGGACCTGTCGATAGCGCTCTGGCTTCTGTCAGTGATCGGGCTCGCGCTGGCGCTGTTCGGTCGGCAGTTGGCCGGGGTCGGCGCGCGGGTCTGGGGGTTCGTCTTCAGCCTCTATCTTCTGGGGCCGGGGCTGCTGGTCAATGGTCTCCTGAAACAGCACTGGGGCAGGGCCCGCCCTGCCGATGTGACCGAATTCGGCGGCGCCCTAAACTTCACACCTGCGCTGATTCCCTCCGACCAGTGCAGCAGCAACTGTTCCTTCGTTTCCGGAGAGGGATCGGCGGCTGTCGTTCTCGGGATCGCGCTTCTGACGTTGCGTCCGGCGCTTGCCGGAAGGCTGCCGGGCTGGGCGCTTCGACCATGGGGAGCGGCGGCGGTTCTGCTGCCGGTTGCTGCACTCTTGCAGAGAATTGCGACCGGGCGCCATTTTCTGTCAGATTCGGTCTTCGCGGCTCTCTTCATGTGTCTTCTGGCACTGATCCTCGCCGCGCTGATCCGGCTTCGCGACGCGCCTCGCAGCTAGACACCGAAGCCGCGCTACAGGCTCTGGGGGTCTTGTTGACATCCCCTGCGACTCCTCCTATACGGCGCGCACCTGACCGGGGGCGAAGTGTGTCTGCGGACAGGGATCAAAACTGAAGTGGTCACGATCCGGGCCAAAAGCCTCGATCCTCTGGAATTCCACCGCGTCGCCCCCGCGAAGGGGACGAATGCGGTTTTGGTGTTTTGCGGACGCGCAGGGCACGACATGACGAAAGCCCCCGGAAAACGGCGTGGACGCGCGCACGTTGAACGGGTTGCAACATAGGGCGAGATTAATGCCGACGATCCAACAGCTGATCCGCAAGCCGCGGGAAGCGAATGCAAGAAAGTCCAAGTCGCAGCACTTGGAAAGCTGCCCGCAGAAGCGCGGTGTCTGCACACGGGTCTACACCACGACCCCGAAGAAGCCGAACTCCGCTATGCGTAAGGTGGCTAAGGTTCGTCTGACGAACGGCTTCGAAGTCATCAGCTATATCCCCGGTGAAAAGCACAACCTTCAGGAACACTCCGTCGTCCTGATCCGTGGCGGCCGGGTGAAAGACCTTCCGGGCGTCCGTTACCACATCCTGCGCGGTGTCCTCGATACCCAGGGTGTCAAAGATCGTCGTCAGCGTCGTTCGAAGTACGGCGCCAAGCGTCCGAAATAAGGAGAGAGCGCCATGTCGCGTCGTCACGCCGCTGAAAAGCGCGAAATTCTGCCCGATGCCAAGTACGGCGACCGGGTCCTGACCAAGTTCATGAACAACCTGATGGTCGACGGCAAGAAATCCGTCGCCGAGACCATCGTCTATTCGGCGCTGACCCGCGTCGAGGGCAAGCTGAAGCGCCCGCCGGTGGATGCGTTCCACGAGGCGCTCGAAAATGTGAAGCCGTCGCTCGAGGTCCGCTCGCGCCGCGTTGGTGGTGCGACCTACCAGGTTCCGGTCGAAGTTCGTCCCGAGCGCCGCGAGGCGCTGGCGATCCGTTGGCTGATCACCGCCGCCAAGAACCGTAACGAGAACACGATGGAAGAGCGCCTTGCAGGCGAGCTTCTCGATGCCGTGAACTCGCGCGGTTCGGCCGTCAAGAAACGCGAAGACACCCACAAGATGGCCGACGCCAACAAAGCGTTCAGCCATTACCGCTGGTAATACGGCCAGCCGAGGACAGATAAAATGGCACGCGAATATCCGCTTAATCTTTACCGTAACTTCGGGATCATGGCCCACATCGACGCGGGCAAGACCACGACGACGGAACGGATCCTCTACTACACCGGCAAGTCCCACAAGATCGGCGAGGTGCATGATGGCGCCGCGACGATGGACTGGATGGAGCAGGAGCAGGAGCGTGGCATCACGATCACCTCGGCTGCCACCACCACTTTCTGGGAACGGACCGAGGACGGCAAGAACCCCCTGTCGCCGAAGCACCGTTTCAACATCATCGACACCCCCGGCCACGTGGACTTCACCATCGAGGTCGAGCGTTCGCTCGCCGTTCTCGACGGCGCGGTCTGCCTTCTTGACGCCAACGCCGGCGTCGAGCCGCAGACTGAAACCGTCTGGCGCCAGGCCGACCGCTACAAGGTGCCGCGCATCGTCTTCGTCAACAAGATGGACAAGATCGGTGCCGACTTCTTCAAATGCGTGAAGATGATCAAGGACCGCACCGGCGCGACCCCTGCACCGATCGCGCTGCCGATCGGCGCCGAGGACAAGCTCGAGGGCATCATCGACCTCGTGACCATGCAGGAATGGGTCTACCAGGGTGAAGACCTTGGCGCCTCCTGGGTCATCCAGGACATCCGCGACAGCCTGAAGGCGGAAGCCGAAGAATGGCGCGGCAAGCTCATCGAACTTGCTGTCGAGCAGGACGATGATGCGATGATGGCCTACCTAGAAGGCGAGGAGCCCGATGTCGAAACCCTGCGCAAGCTGATCCGCAAGGGCACGCTCGCCATGGCCTTCGTTCCGGTCACCGCGGGTTCTGCGTTCAAGAACAAGGGCGTCCAGCCGGTTCTGAACTCGGTCATCGACTATCTGCCCTCGCCGCTCGACGTGCCGGCCTACATGGGCTTTGCCCCGGGCGACGAGACGGAAGAGCGTAACATCCCGCGGTCGGCCGACGACAAGCAGCCCTTCGCGGGCCTCGCGTTCAAGATCATGAACGACCCGTTCGTGGGTTCGCTCACCTTCACCCGGATCTATTCGGGCGTCCTGAAGAAGGGCGACCAGATGGTCAACTCCACGAAGGGCCGCAAGGAACGCGTGGGCCGGATGATGATGATGCACGCCATCAACCGCGAGGAAATCGACGAAGCCTTCGCGGGCGACATCATCGCGCTCGCCGGTCTCAAGGAAACCACCACGGGCGACACGCTCTGCGATCCGTCGAACCAGGTGGTTCTCGAAACCATGACCTTCCCCGAGCCGGTGATCGAGATCGCCGTCGAGCCGAAGTCGAAGGCCGACCAGGAAAAGATGGGCCTCGCGCTCGCGCGTCTGGCCGCCGAAGACCCGTCCTTCCGCGTCGAGACCGATCTGGAATCGGGTCAGACGATCATGAAGGGCATGGGCGAACTTCACCTCGACATTCTCGTCGACCGGATGAAGCGCGAATTCAAGGTCGAGGCGAACATCGGTGCGCCGCAGGTGGCCTACCGCGAGACCATCTCGCGCGAAGCCGAGATCGACTATACCCACAAGAAACAGACCGGCGGTACGGGCCAGTTCGCCCGCGTCAAGCTGGTCATCACTCCGGTCGAACCGGGTGTGGGCTATTCGTTCGAATCGAAGATCGTCGGCGGCGCGGTGCCGAAGGAGTATATCCCCGGCGTCGAAAAGGGCATCAAGTCTGTGATGGACTCGGGTCCGCTCGCGGGCTTCCCGGTCATCGACTTCAAGGTGGCGCTGATCGACGGTGCCTTCCATGACGTCGACTCGTCGGTTCTCGCCTTCGAAATCGCCTCGCGGGCTGCGATGCGTGACGGTCTGAAGAAGGCCGGCGCGAAGCTGCTCGAACCGATCATGAAGGTCGAGGTGGTGACGCCGGAAGAATATACCGGTGGCATCATCGGTGACCTGACCTCGCGTCGGGGCATGGTGCAGGGCCAGGACACGCGCGGCAACGCCAACGTGATCAACGCCTTCGTGCCGCTTGCGAACATGTTCGGCTACATCAACAACCTGCGCTCGATGTCCTCGGGTCGCGCCGTCTTCACCATGATCTTCGATCACTATGAAGCGGTCCCGCAGAACATCTCTGACGAGATCCAAAAGAAGTACGCATGACGTGGTGGGCGGTTCGCCCACCCTACCAGAAGTAGGGTGCGTGTCCGGCACGCACCACCACAATCAAGGAGGCCAAAATGGCGAAGGCAAAGTTTGAACGTAACAAGCCGCACGTTAACGTCGGCACGATCGGGCACGTTGACCACGGCAAGAC
>NZ_JAPNUE010000007.1 GCF_026626305.1 Frigidibacter sp. RF13
GTGATCCGACCCAGAAGATCGGCCGCCCGCGCCAGATTTTTGTCGGGCCGACGCGGCGCTATTAGGTCGCGGTCGGCGGGCGCTGAGAGCGGGATTTCGTCCGGGCTTCGCCCGGCCGACCCGCCGGGGGAGGCGCTGCCTCCCCCGGACCCCCACCGGGATATTTGCAAACGAAAGAAGGCTCGTCAGTCGGCTCGGCCGCGGGGAATGCAGCGCAGAAGGGCGCGTGCTTCGGCGGTCGGGGCACGTTCGATCCTTCGGTATTCCCGACCGTCGGCGGTGCGCTCCGCGAGCCGGTGGCCGATGAGCGAGCGGCGCAGGATGGCGCGGTCGCCGAAGAGATGCCATCGGTCGATCAGCTGGTTCACTTCGGGTTCGCTCATCACCTGCCGGGCCGGAAGATGCGACCAGAGCACCCAGAGGCAGAGGTCCTGCAGCGATGTCCGGTTGGGCCAGCGGGTCAGGCGACCCTCGCTGTCGAAAAGGCGGACGGCCCTCGCCAGCCGCTTTTCATCGACGGGCGTCGGCGTGGGCGGAGCGATGGCGGGCGCCACGCGCAAGTGCTGGTAATTGCCGAACCCCGCCGCGCGGGCGAGCATGTTCAGAAGGCTGAGGTGCGATGGCACCTGCCCCGCCCCTTGAATGTCGCGCCTGAGGCGCTTGGCGAAATCGGAAAGATCGGGGATCGACAGGGAGATGGCGTCTCGGGCCATGGGTCACGTCCTTTCGGTACGCTCCGCTTTCGGGGGAAAGTCCGCCGGTCGCCGCTTGACGGTGAGAGCGCATGAAAGAAACGCCTCGGATGCAAGATGCAGGTTTAGCATTCCGGCTAGGCCGGATCGGCAACGCCTTGGTGAACTGCGGACCGATCCGGCATTTGCCCCAATCCGCGTAATTGGTCAAGGTCCTGCCAAGGTGCACGCGAGAGGTATCAAAACCTTCGCCCGGAAATATCCTGTCCCAGCTCGAACATTCCGTTTGTAACGTAGGCAGCTGTCGACATGGCCACGTGTTTGACCGCAGCCCTTACATCGCGCTCGCAGCGTTCCAGGTCACAGCTTTCGAATATCGCGCGCGCGCCTGCCATGTCGCAATATTTCGCGACGGCGTTCGACGCCGTCTCACCAGCGAGGGTGCAGGCGCCACGAAACCGCGCGCGGCTTTCCTCGGTCGCGGTGCCCTGAGAGGACACTTCACCGCAAAGCACCTCCATGGAGTGACGAAGAAGACATCTCGCAGCATCGACTTGAGCGCGGAGCCGACCAAGCTCCGATTGGATGACTTCACTACTCCCAAGCGAGGCCGAGGCGCCAGATCGCTTGTGATCGGCAGCCATCTGACAAAAACTGCGGGACGCAGCCACTGCAATTCCCAGCGGCACCGTTGCGACGGTGAAGGGGAACACAGATCTGGTCGGAAGCCGGTAAATCGCACCATCGACGGTCGGTTCAGCCTGAAAAGCGTGCGTGAAGTCGCTCGACACGAAGACATCCGCCATGGCGAAGTCGCAACTGCCGGTGCCGCGCAGGCCCGACACGTGCCAGGTATCGAGTGTCGTGACTGCCGAAGCCGGTACATAGACAAACATAGTGCGTGCCGGATCGCATGGGTCGCGCTCCTCAACGTCACAGAGAACAACGAAATAGGTTCCATGATGGGCGCCGCTGCCAAACGGCCATTGCCCGCTTACGCGGTATCCGCCATTGACCGTGACTGCACGGCCGACGGCGCCGGTCGCCGCTACGATAAACGCATTGGGATCAGAAAAAATCTGTTCTGCAGAGCGTTTTGGCAGATATCCGCCCGCGCGCGCCATTCCGCCGCCGTTGCCAACCAACCAACCGACAGAACCGTCAAGCGTCGATGCAGCCTCTACTACGTCAAGGAAGTCAGAGGGCGACAGACCCAGTCCTCCGAGTTCCTTGGGGAGCCACAGGCGGAACAGGCGCTTCTCTGAAAGGATCTTGAAGATTGGCGTCGAGATCTGGCGATCCTTGTCGAACGCAGCGCGAGCCCCAGAGACTTCATCTTCGAGGCTTCGGATTGATGACAATAGCCGGTCTTTGTCGGATATGGATAGATCCTGCATGGCCCGTTCCTTCCTGCGCCGCGCAACGCGACATGCCAGGCATGCTCGGACAAGGGACACAAGATCGCAATTTCAAAGAATTCATGGGCAGATGAGTTCAATTCAGCTACCATGCGCCCATGTATCCACTTCCGCCCTTGCGCCAATTGCAGGCTTTTGAAGCGGCTGCGCGCCTGCTCAGCTTCAAGAAGGCAGCGGAAGAGTTGTCCGTGACGCCGACGGCAATCAGCCACCAGATAAGGCTGCTGGAGGAATTCTGCGGCCACCCCCTGTTCGTGCGCAGGCCACGACCGCTGGAACTTTCTCCGTCAGGAGCGCGCCTGCTGCCTATCGTCAGCCACGCCCTGGCATCTATCGCGAGGGAACTTGAAGGCATCCGCGGCGAGACGGGCAAAGCGGAATTGAAGATCACCACGACGAACGCATTCGCGGCGAACTGGCTTGTGCCGCGACTCGGCAACTGGCGGCATCGCTATCCTCATGTCGGCATTGAAGTATTCGGCACTTACGATGTCATGAATCTGCGCAAGGGAGAGGCTGATGTAGCCATAAGGTACGCCAGAGCCCGACCTGCGGACGGTGAATCGATAGAAATCGCCCGAGACGAATTCTACATGGTCGCGAGCCCCGGGCTGGTGGACGGGCTTCCTTTACCGATCACGACCGACAATCTATCCAAACTGCCGCTTATCGAATTCTTTTGGCCAGCGAATGACAGCCAGGCACCCGTCTGGCGAAACTGGGAAAGGTACGAGCGCGAGGCCGGAAGGTGGCGCACGTCCTTTTCCGCCAAACCAGCGATGCGATTCTACGAGGAACTGCATGGCCTTCAGGCGATCGTCCGCGGTCAGGGAGTAGGACTTTGCAGCAATATTCTCGTCGAACCAGAATTGCGCTCCGGCGCGCTGGTGCGGCTCTCTGACTTTTCGATGCCGGGCTACGGTTTCCACGTTGTATGGCTCGCGGATCACTCGAAGAGGCGAGAGATCGAAAGATTTGCGCTGTGGGCGTCGGAGCAGGCCGGCAGCACTGGTGCGTTGCCGGCCTAGGGTCCTAAGCTTCAGCGTGTTCCTTCGATATCCGCTCGGCCTCGCGGCCATAGAGCTCCTCGTAATGATCGAAGCTCGCCTCATGCCAGGCCGTGCCCTGCGTCGCCGAGCCGAGCGCCGTGACCAGCTCCTCCTCCGCCGCGGCAGGCAGGAGCGCGCGGAAAATGTCCCAGCCCCGGCAAGCAGGATCACGGTCGAAGCCCAGCACCTGGCCCTTCAGCGAAGAGATGAGCGAGACCATGGAGCCCGCATAGATAGACGGAATATGGATCTCAACCCGGTCCACCGGCTGCAACAGCACCGGCCCAGCCTTTGCGAGTGCCTCCTTCACCCCCTGCCGTCCGGCGGTGCGGAAGGCGAAATCGGAACTGTCGACCGCATGATGCTTGCCGTCGGTCAGGGTGACGGCCACGTCGATCACCGGAAAGCCCAGTGGCCCCTTGACGAGCGCATCGCGTGCGCCTTCCTCGACCGAGGGGATGTAGTTGCGCGGCACCGCGCCGCCCTTCACAACCTCGGTGAAGGAAAAGCCCGCGCCGCGCGTCTGGGGCGCCACGATCATCGCCACGTCGGCGAACTGGCCCGCACCGCCCGATTGCTTGCGGTGGCGGTAGTTTTCCTCGACGCTTGACGAGATCGTCTCGCGGTAGCTCGGTGCGGGGACATGGGGATCGACATCCACACCGAACCCGTCGGCAAGCTGCGAAACCACGGCACGCAAGTGCATGGGCCCCTGCAGGCGCACGACCGCGTGGCCGGTCGCCTCGTCCTGCGCGATGGTCAGGCCCGGGTCGGTCTCGCCAAGCTTTGCCAGTGCGGCGGACAGGCGGGCATCATCCTTCTCATGCGCGGGTGTCAGAAGACGCGCCATCGCCGGAGGGGCGCTTGCCGCCCAGTCGGGCGCGGGCGTGGCGCCCGACACCGTGTAGATCAGTCCGGCATTCAGATGATCGGCCTTGACCGAAATCGCGACATCGCCCGGGACGAGCCGGTCATGCCCGGACTTGCCGCCCAGTTCCGAGAGGCCGCCGACGGTGGAGCCACCCAGCGCCGCGCCCTGCGCCACGCCATCGCCAAGGGCGCGCAGGAAGATGCATTTGCCCAGATGCTTGCGGTTCTGGGCATGGAAACCAACCGCCAGCGCCTCGCCCGCACCAAGCCGGTCGCGGAGCGCCTCGACCCCGGGCGCCTCGTGGCGGAGCGCCTTCATCAGCCGCGTCACGCCATTGGCATGGCTCGCCGCACCGAGGAAACAGGGCAGGATGACGCTTTCCTGCGTCTCACGCCGGGCGATCTCGAACAGCGCGCCCTTGGCCGGTTCGTGATCCTCGATCAGCTCCTCAAGCAGATGGTCGTCATATTCCGACATATGTTCCAGAAGCGCAGTGCGCGCCTCTTTCTCGCGGTCGCTTTCGGCCGCAGGCATCTCGACCAGAACCGACGGCAGGCCCTCGCGGTAGCGCCAGGCGCGCTCAGAGATCAGGTCGACCGCTCCGACGATCTGCCCGCCCTCGCGAATCGGGATCTGGCGCAGCACGATCGCGTGCGACGTATAGGCCTGAAGCTCGGACACCACGTCGCGGATCTGACCCTTGGGCGCGTCCATCCGGTTGATGAATATGAGGCAGGGCGTGCCCGACGCCTCGATGGCGCGCAGATAGGGCGCGGCCAGAACCGCCTCGTTCGGATCGGGCGCAACGCACAGGACCGCAGCGTCGGAGGCCAGGAGCGACTGGCCGACCATCCGCGCATATTCGGGGCCGCCCGCGAGGTCGATTGCACACCAGGGCTCGCCCATGAAGGTAAAGCGCGACAGCGAAAGATGACCCGCCTGTTCCACCTTCGGCGGATGGCCGTCCAGCTGGGCCATCTGCTTCACGAGCTCGGTCTTGCCCGACTGCGAGGGCCCCATAACTGTGATAAGCCGCATGATGATCGCTCCCTTCCGGCACGAGCGGGAGGCGCCGGCGAAATGCCGCGACCCGCGTGCCATCGGGCCGATCCGCCCTGCCCCTCACTCTCTGCCCCGAAACCGGACCGGTCAAGGCCGCGTTTTCACGCGCCCGTTGCAGGCGAAGTCCGACCGCCTCACGTTCTTTCCCGAAATACTCCGGGGTGAACCCCGGACCTGTCCGGGGGAGGGGCGGAGCCGCTCAGCGCCCCTCGAACCGCGGCGTGCGCTTTTCGAGGAATGCGGTGACCCCTTCCAGGAAATCTGCGCTCTGCCCGCAGGTGCCCTGCAACCGCGCCTCGAGTGCCAGCTGGGCGTTCAGATCGTTGGCATAGCTTGCGCGCAGCGCCTCTTTCACCGCCTGGTAAGCAAGGCCCGGGCCCGCCGCCAGCTGGGCGGCGCGCGCCCGCCAATGCGCCTCGAACGCCTCGTCCGGCACCGCTTCCCAGATCATGCCCCAGTCGGCGGCCTGCCGTGCGCCGATCCTGTCGGCGAAAAGCATCGCCCCCATGGCGCGGGCAAAGCCCACCTGACGCGGCAGCCAGTAGGTGCCGCCCGCGTCCGGCAGAAGGCCGATCCGGGTGAAGGCCTGAATGAAACTTGCACTTTCCGTCGCGATTACCACATCCGCCGCCAGCGCGAGGTTCGCCCCCGCCCCGGCGGCGGCGCCATTGACGGCGGCGATGGTCGGCAGCGGACAATGGTAGATCGCCTGCAGAAGCGGCTCATATTCGTCGCGCAGCACCGCCTCGAAATCGACCTCGCCGGGTGTTCCCGCATCGGCAAGGTCCTGGCCCGAGCAGAAGGCCTTGCCCGCGCCGGTCAGGACGATGACCCGTGCCTCATCCTCGGCCCTTGAGAGCGCGGCGCGCAGCCGAAGGCGCAGGTCGCGATTAAGGGCGTTCATTACCTCCGGCCGGTTGAGGCGCAGGGTGGCGATACCATCTCGCAATTCATAGATCACGCTGTCGCTCATGCCGACCTCCCCGCATCTTGCGCCAATGCTAAGCGGGCGCGGCGCGGCAGGAAAGCGCGCGCGCTGTCTGACGTTGCGGCAAAGGGTGGAGCGTCAGTCCTTCAAAAGCTCGGCCAACCGCGCCTCTTCTGCCTCGCTCAGCGGCCCGGACCTTTCGGCAGCGCGCGACCGGCGCACGTAAAGGCCTGCCCCGACCAGCGCCGAAAGCAGCAGGACCGGCGCGGCGAACCACAGGAAAAGGTTCGCACCGGTCGCGCGCGGCCGGAAGAGGATGAACTCGCCGTAGCGGTCGGTGAGATAGGCCACCGCTTCCGCGTCGCTGTCGCCCGCAACCAGCCGTTCGCGCAACACGAGCCGCATGTCGCGCGCGATCGGGGCATTCGATTCGTCGATGGTTTCGCCCTGACAGACAGGGCAGCGGAGACCCTCGGACAGGGCCCGGGCGCGGGCCTCCAGTGCGGGGTCCGCAAGGATCTCGTCGGGCTGGACGGCAAAAGCCGGACCCGCAAGCACAAGGACAGCCGCGAGGAGTAGCCCGCGCATCGTCATTCCGCAGGTTGGGCCAGCGGCTGGCGCCGCGCACCCGCGCCCACCCGCAGCCGCCGGTCGCTGAGGCTGAGCGCGCCGCCAAAGGCCATCATCAGCGACCCAGCCCAGATCCAGTTGGCGAAGGCTTTCACATAGCTTCTGATCGCCCAGCTGCCATCCGCCTGCGCGTCGCCGAGAACGAGGTAGATGTCATCGCGGAAGCCGTTGGCAATCGCCGCCTCGGTCGTCGGCATCGCGGCCACCGGATAGACCCGCTTCTCTGGATGAAGCACCGCGACCTCTGCCCCGCCCTTCAACACCCGCATGGTCGCCATCGTGGTCAGGTAGTTCGGCCCCTCGCCCTCCTCAACAGCCTGCAGCACCACCTGATAGGCGCCGAGCGGGAAGCTTTCCCCGACCTTCACAGTGCGGATATCCTCGGTGCTCCAACCCGTCAGGCAGGCGATGCCGATGAAGGTAACGCCAAGCCCGGAATGGGCGATGCCCCGCCCCCAGTCGGCGCGCGGCAGGCGGGTCAGGCGCGATGGCGTGCGGCCTGCGCGCAGCCAAAGATCGATACAGGCGCCCGCGACCAACCAGACACCGAGGAGGATGCCGATGGGCGCAAGCGCCGAGCGGCCGCTGTTTACAGCGAAGGCAAGTGCCATGACGGCAAGCGCGAGGAGCGCCGCCGCGACGAGCGTCCGGGCTGCGCCGGTCAGGCGCCCGCGCTTCCAGGGCAGGATCGCGCCCAAAGGCAGGGCGATGGCGAGAAGGACCATCAGGGGCGTGAAGGCCGCGTCGAAGAAGGGCGCGCCGACCGACAGCTTGCGGTCGAAGGCCGCCTCCGCCACCAGCGGCCAGATCGTGCCGATGAAGACGACGAAAGCCGCGACCGCCAAAAGGATGTTGTTCAGGACCAGCGCCCCCTCGCGGCTGACCAGCGCGAAAGCGCCGCGTGCCTGCATCCGGTCGGCGCGCAGCGCGAACAGCGTCAGTCCGCCGCCGATAAAGACGCCAAGGATCATCAGAATGAACACCCCGCGTTCGGGGTCGTTGGCGAACGCATGGACCGAGGTGATGACACCCGAGCGCACGAGGAAGGTACCGATGAGCGAAAAGCCGAAGGCGAGGACGGCCAGAAGGATGGTCCAGGCCTTCAGAACCTCGCGCTTCTCAACCACGATGGCGGAATGAAGGAGTGCTGCGGCAAAGAGCCAGGGCATGAGCGAGGCATTCTCGACTGGGTCCCAGAACCAGAACCCACCCCAGCCCAGTTCGTAATAGGCCCACCAGGAGCCGAGAGCGATGCCGATCGTGAGGAATATCCAGGCGGCCAGCGTCCAGGGCCGGACCCAGCGCGCCCAGGCGGCATCGACGCGGCCCTCGATCAGAGCCGCCATGGCGAAGGAAAAGGCCATAGAGAGCCCGACATAGCCGAGATAGAGGAAGGGCGGATGGAAGGCCAACCCGACGTCCTGGAGAAGCGGATTGAGATCGCGCCCGTCGAAGGGCGGTGAGGCGAGCCTGAGGAACGGGTTCGAGGTGAAAAGGATGAAGGCGAGGAAGGCCGCGCCGATCATCGCCTGAACCGACAGGGCGCGGGCACGCAGCGCAGGTGGCAGACCTGACCCGAACCAGCCAGCACAGGCGCCGAACAGAGCAAGGATCAGCACCCAGAGAAGCATCGAGCCTTCATGGTTGCCCCAGGTTCCGGCAACCTTGTAGATCATCGGTTTCGCCGTGTGGGAATTCTCGTAAACGACCTTCAGCGAGAAATCCGAGGTCACGAAAGCATGGACAAGGGCGGCGAAGGCCGCGGCGATCAGCGCGACCTGCAAGGTGGCGAGCGGGGGCCCGAGCGCCATCCAGCGCAGCCGACCGGTCTCAGCCCCCAGAAGCGGCAGGCTGGCCTGCAGGATCGCCACGGCGAAGGCGAGGATGAGACAGAAGTGGCCAAGCTCGGTGATCATGGCGGGACTGTAGACGGTTGGCCCCGAAAGGGAAATGGGGAGGCGCTGCGTCATCCCGCCGCCCGCCCTCCTCGGCCACTTGGTGGCGCGTCGGTGCGGGAGGCGCGCGAGGTGTGGTCGGAGACCTTCGACGAGCCTAGCGGTCGCGACCGCGTTGCAGTTCCCTGAGCGCGGCATTGTCTTCACCGGCGCGCGGCTTGGCTGTCTTCTGCGCGGGTTGCGGCGCAGGCGCCTTCATCCGGAAATAATGCGCCTCGCGCGCGCCGAAATAGAAGCCCACGATCGCAGTCAGAAGCCACCAAAGCGGCTCGGGCACGAAATTGAGGCCGACCATTCGGCGCGAAAATCCGTCGGGATCGACCATCGCATAGGTAAAAAGCCCGAGCGTGCCGAAAGCGAGGAAAGGGCGCGGCAGGCGGTTCAGCCCGTTCACGAACCGGTCGAAGGCGCCCGGCATCGCATATTGAAACTCCGCCCCGTGTTCGTCGATCGCCGCCAAATAGGCTTCGTGCGCGGCCTCCATCTTGCGGGTGGCATTGGGGGTAAAGACCTCGGCCAGGTCAGCGGCGGCCTGTCCGAGTGCTGCCGCCCCGCCCGGGCCGCCGAGAGCCCTGCCGATCAGCCCCATGCTTTGGTCCTTTCCCGATGCTCGGCATCCGTCAGATGAAAGCGCGGCGAAATGAATTCTTCCGCCCGCACGATCCAGCCGCCCTTTCCGCCATCCCTGCGGCGCGCGTATTTGCGGCTGGAAGGACGTTGGTCTGCGAGGCGGTAATAATAGTTCCGCCGCGCGATCCCGTAAGCGTCAGCCAGCAGCAGCGGCTCCGGTGCCGCTGCCCGGATAGCGGCGCCGGCCGTCGCGGGGCCCATCACCCCGTCGACCTTCAGCCTATGACCGAGATCGTTCAGGAGCTGTTGCAGCAGCTTCACCGCATTGGAGCCCGCATTCACATACATGTCGAAGACCGACGGTTGCAGCGCCTCCGGCAGAGAACCAAGTCCCGGCCGGGTAAAGTAGTGATCAACGAAAATCTCCGCCGCCGCCGCCTCGGTCAGCGCCTGCACATCGGCCGCGTTCACCCTGCCGTCACCGTTCAGGTCGCGGCCGAGGCGCTTGAGCGTTGCGAGCGTCACACCGTGATTGGTCGCGCCGCCCGGATCATCGGGGTCGTTTACATAACCGCCCTCGCGGGCGACGATGGCCGCTGCAATGTCCTGGACTGTCTGCATGTCCTTCCCCGAAAAGCACCGGGCAAGGCTCGCGCCGAAAGGTTAATTCGTCGCAGGGGCAGCGTTCGGGTCGACGTAGACGCCCTGTTCCTTCAGCGAGTCGATCACTTCCTTGGGCATGTAGGTCTCGTCATGCTTTGCCAGAAGCTCGGTCGCCTGAAAGACGCCGCCTTCCATCCGTCCGGTCGCCACCGTTCCCTGCCCTTCACCGAAAAGATCGGGTTTGGGATTGTTGCCCACATAGGCCACCAGCACGTCGGCATTGGTATCGGTGATGGTGAAGGTGAAATGCACCCCCTCGCCCGGCAGGATCGACCCTTCCTTCACCAGCCCGCCCAAACGGAAGATCTCGCCGTCGGAGGGTGGCTTCTCGGCCACTTGCGTCGGCGAATAGAAGAAGTTGATCCCGTCCTTGAACCCGTAGCCAATCAGCGCCGTTGCACCGATCAGAGCAGCGAAAGCGAGGAGGATCACCTGAATCCGGCGGGTTTTCTTCAGGCTTCTCATGGGAAGACCGGCGCCAGCATGAGCCCTTCGGTCTCGGGCAGGCCCAGCATCAGGTTCGCATTCTGGATCGCCTGCCCCGAAGAGCCCTTGGTCAGATTGTCGAGCGCCGCGACCACGATCACCCGTCCGGGCAACCGATCGGCAAGGACGCCGAGATGCACGAAGTTCGACCCTGCGATCGAGCGGGTCGAGGGCAGTTGCCCCATGGGCAGCACATGCAGGAACGGCTCATCTGCATAGCGATCGGCAAGCGCCTTGTGGATCGCCGCTGCCTCGCCCCGGACATAGACAGTCGCGAGGATACCCCGGTTGAAAGGCATCAGATGCGGCGTGAACTGGATATGGACCGGGCGACCCGCAACCTTGGAAAATTCCTGGTCGAACTCGCCCAGATGCCGGTGGGTGCCACCCGCCGAATAGGGATGGGTGCCGCCCGATAGTTCGGCATGGAGCAGGTTTTCCTTCAGCGACCGGCCCGCGCCGCTGACCCCCGCTTTGAGATCGAGGATGATCTCATCAAGATCGATCACCCCCGCCTCGATCAGGGGCCGGATCGCATATTGCCCGGTCGCGGCATTGCAGCCGGTGCCCGCAACCAGCCGCGCGGCGCGGATCTCGTCGCGGTAGAATTCGGTCAGGCCATAGACCGCGTCTTTCTGCAGATCCGTCGCCGCGTGCGGCTTGCCGTACCATTTTTCGTAGGCGGCCGGATCGCGCAGCCGGAAATCGGCCGACAGATCGACGATCTTCAGATCACGCGGCAACTGGGCGATCACCGCCTGGCTGGTCGCGTGCGGCAGCGCGCAGAAACAGAGGTCGATGCCGGCAAAGTCGATCTCTTCGATCTTTTGCAGCACCGGCAGCTTCAGATGGGCGAGGAAAGGAAAGACTTCGGCCATCGCCATGCCCGCCTTGCGGTCGCCCGACAGCGCCGCAATCTCCAGCCCCGGATGGGTGGAGATCAGGCGCACCAGTTCGGCCCCGGTATATCCCGATGCTCCGAGAATGGCGATTCGCTTGGCCATGGCCGCCTCCCTGTGCTGAGCGCGTGATGCCGGGGCGTGCCGAGAGATTCAATCGGAAAATCGTCCGGATTCTGCCTGAAGTGGCCTTAGTCGCGCCTTCCGCGCCTCTGGCGACGCCGTGCGGCCAGTCCGAGCGGAAGCAGCGCCCCGAGCATCAGGAATGCCGCCGGCGGCAGCGGCACCGGTGTTGGATTGTAGGCAATGCCGTTCACCGGCAGAAGCCCGCTGCCGGCCCGCACCTCTGGCCGGGCGGGATAGTCGAACGCGATCCGGACCACCCCGTTCGCATGGACGCGCATCGCAAGGCCGAAATCGCCCGCGGGCGCACGGTAGGCCGCAAGGATCGATCCGCCGCCCTGCCCGGTCAGCAGGGTGAAAGCCTCGACCTCACTCATGCTCATCCGCGCGTTCAGCGTCCGGTAGGCGCAATAGCCAAAGAGGCCGGAAAAGGAGAATGCATGCCGCCAGCGACCATCGGATAGGCCCGGGATCAGAAGGCGCTTCACCGCCGGTGCGGGTGCGTTGCCGCTGAGCGAGACGACCTTGCTGAGCCGTGGTTTCCTGACCGCCGGTTCTGGCATGTCAAGCGCGACGCTGACACTGCCGAGGCGGACGTCGAAGAGCGGCGCCGCATGAGCAGCCGCAAAGAGGGCGCTGCCCAAGACAACTCCCAAAACCGCGCGGACCGCCCCGCGTATGACCATCCCAATGGTCATTCTGGTCCCTGCTTCGCCGTTTCTTCTTTGAAAACTAGAGGCGAATAGGGGCCGCAGCATGGCGACAAGATGCATGCTGTCGGGCGAATATAAGCGAAAATGCGGCGGCGATCAGGCCGCTTCGAAGCTGATCCGGCGCTTCAGGAACTGGGTTGCGCGGTCAGAGACCGCACGCGGATCGCCGGTTGTCAAAAGTTTCGCCTCGGCCCCGGCGCCGGCGAACTCCGGACGGCGCCCAAGGTAGTCGGCAAGGCTTTCGGCCACGAGACCGGCCTGCGAAAAGACCCGAACCGAGGGGCCGAGCGCCTCCTGAAAAGTCTTTTGCATCAACGGGTAATGGGTGCAACCGAGGATCGCGGCCTCGGGCTTCGGCATCCGCCGCTTCAGGGCCTCGACATGGGACCGCACCAGCGCTTCGGCGAGGATCTCGTCGCCCTGTTCGATCGCATCGACGACGCCGCCGCAGGGCTGCGCCTCGACGTCGACGCCAATGGCGCGGAAGGCCAGCTCGCGCTGGAAGGCGCGGCTTGCGACTGTCGCAGGTGTCGCAAAAAGGGCCACATGCTTAACGGCAACCTCACGCGGCGGCGAATTGTCGCCCCACTGCCGTTCAGTCAGTGCTTCGATGAGTGGGACGAAGACGCCAAGCACCCTTTTGTCCGCGGGTACCCAGGTTTCCTGCATCCGTTTCAGCGCGGCGGCGGAGGCCGTGTTGCAGGCAAGGATCACCAGATCGCAGCCCTCGTCCCACAGCCGCTCTACCCCCGCACAGGTCAGGCGGAAAATGTCATCGGAATCGCGCACGCCATAGGGCGCATGGGCATTGTCGCCATAGTAGACAAAAGGAACCTCAGGTAGCCGTTCGACAACCGCCTGATAGACGGTCAACCCGCCAAGACCGGAATCGAATATGCCAACCGCCATGCTGCCTCCTTCCTTTGTGAGTGTCATAGCAGCGATGGGACGGAAATCCATCCCATGCATGTGCCTTTCCCGGCAAGACCCCTCTTCGTCCGCTCGCGCGGCAAATCGCTAGAAAGGGCCGAGCGGCCCGCGAAAAGTGGCCTATTCGGCCGCCTGCCGGGCGGGAGCACCGCCCGCGCGTATGACCGTCAGCAATTCCTCGCGCCGCGCCGCCGCCTTCTGGACCGAGCCCTCCTTCACCGGCCCATAGCCGCGGATATCCTGCGGCAGGCGCGCGAGCGCCAACGCCGCCGCTTCGGTCGCGGGCGAAAGATGCGCAGCCGCAAAGGCCATGTCGGCTTCGTATTGGTCAATCAGCGCGCGTTCCGTGCGCCGCTCGGCCGAGCGTCCGAACGGGTCGATTGCCGTGCCGCGCAGGCGCTTCATCCGGGCAAGCAGGCGGAAGACCGGCAGCATCCAGGCGCCGAATTCGCGCTTCTTCGGCCGTCCTTCCGGCCCTTTTCCACCCAGAAGCGGCGGCGCGAGATGGAAGGAGAGCTTCAGATCGCCGTCGAAGATCGCCATTGCCCGTTCCGCGCTGGAAAGATGTAGGCGCGCCACCTCGTACTCGTCCTTGTAGGCGAGAAGCTTGTAGAAGTTCTCCGCAACCGCCGGCTTCAGCGCTTCGGGCGCCGAACCCACCAGACGGCGGTACCTTTCGGCGTAGGCAGCGTCCTGATACCCGATCAGACGCCGGGCGCGATCTTCAATCTTCTCGTTCAGAGTCAGAGGCTTGTTCGACTTTTCTTGCGTGACTTCGGCCACCGCCGCCGGATCGACCGCCGCCCAGCGACCGATTTCAAAGGCACTCTGGTTGCCCTTCACGGCGGCCCCGTTCAGCTCCACTGCCCTCAGGATTGCAGCCCGCGTCAGGGGCAGCAGGCCGCGTTGCCAGGCAGCACCGAGAACGATCATGTTGGAATAGATCGAGTCGCCGAGAAGCTTCTCCGCAAGTTTCGAAGCGTCGAAGAAACTGACGCCGTCCCTCAGCCGCGCCTCCAGCGACAGGCGCAGCCGGTCGGCGGGCAGTTTGAAATCGCGGTTCTTCGTGAAGTCGCCGGTGACGATCTCATGCGCATTCACTACCGCGCCGGTCCGCCCCTCGGTCATGAGGCCGAGCGTCTTGGCCCCGGCCGTCACCACCAGGTCACCACCGATCACGCAGTCGGCTTCACCCGTCGCAACGCGGATCGCTGAAATATCAGAGGGTTGATCTGCGATCCTCAGGTGAATATGAACCGCGCCGCCCTTCTGGGCAAGGCCGGCCATCTCCATCATCCCGGCCCCTTTGCCGTCAAGATGCGCCGCCATTGCCAGAACGGCGCCAACCGTCACCACGCCGGTGCCACCGACCCCTGTCAGCACGGTGTTATGAGTGCCGCGGATCGCGGGCAGCGTGGGTTCTGGCAGGTCAGGCAGGCGGAAATCCTTCGCCCACGCCTTGCGGATCGTACCGCCTGCGACCGTTACGAAAGAGGGGCAGAAACCCTTGAGGCAGGAGAAATCCTTGTTGCAGGACGACTGGTCGATCGCGCGCTTGGTCCCGAGTTCCGTCTCGACCGGCACCACCGAGACGCAATTCGACTGGACCGAGCAATCGCCACAACCCTCGCAGATATCGGGATTGATAAAAGCTCGCCGGTCAGGATCGGGAAAGGTTCCCTTCTTGCGTCGGCGGCGCTTTTCGGCCGCACAGGTCTGCACATAAAGAATGGCAGATACACCATTGATCTCGCGATATTTCTCCTGAACCGCCATCAGGTCGTCGCGCAGACGCACCTCGATCCCCGGCGGGAACTCCGAAAGCTCAACTGCCTCTTTCGGATCATAGACAAGCGCCACATGTTTCACGCCCATCGCCAGAAGTTCGCGCGCGATCTGCGGTGCGGTCAGGTCGCCCTCGGCCTTCTGGCCGCCGGTCATGGCGACCGCGTCATTATAGAGGATCTTGTAGGTGATGGTGGTCCCCGCCGCCAAAGCCGCGCGGATCGCGAGCGAGCCGGAGTGGTTGTAGGTGCCGTCGCCGAGGTTCTGGAACACGTGGCGGCGTTTTGAAAACGGCGCCTCACCCACCCAGTTCGCACCCTCGCCGCCCATCTGGGTGAAGCCGACCGTATCACGCTCCATCCACTGGACCATGTAGTGACAGCCGATCCCTGCATAGGCACGGCTGCCCTCGGGCAGGCGGGTCGAGGAATTGTGGGGGCAGCCCGAACAGAACCAGGGCTTGCGCGCGATGATCTCGGGGGCATTGTCGGCACGCTGCGCGGCCGAGATGGCAGCGAGGCCCTTCTTCACCTCTTCGGTGCCGCGCCCCTCCTCGATCAGGATACCACCGATCTTTTCGGCGATCATGATCGGGTCGAGCGCGAAGCGGGTCGGGAACAGCTCCTCCCGATGCATGCCACCCGCACCGCCCTTGTACCAGCCATAGACGCGACGCCCCTGGCGGTCGTCGAAGATTGCTTCCTTGATCTGCACTTCGAGAAGCTTGCGCTTTTCCTCGACCACCACGATCAGGTCGAGCCCTTCGGCCCATTCATGGAACGAAGTCATGTCGAGCGGGAAGGTCTGGCCGACTTTGTAGGTGGTGATGCCCAGCCGCTCTGCCTCGCCCGCGTCAATACCGAGGAGGTCGAGCGCATGGATGAGGTCGAGCCAGTTCTTTCCTGCCGCGACAAAACCGATCTTGGCCCCCGCCTGCCCCCAGACCCGCTTGTCGATGCGGTTGGCGCGCGCGAAGGCCTCGGCGGCAAAGCGCTTGTAGTCGATCATTCGGGCTTCCTGCATGACCGGCGTGTCGCCCACACGGATATTCAGCCCGCCGTCGGGCATCGGGAAATCAGGGGTGACGAAGGACAGCCGGAACGGGTCGCCATCGACGACCGAGGTCGCCTCGACTGTGTCCTTCATGGTCTTCAGCCCCACCCAGACCCCTGCGAAGCGGGACAAAGCCCAGGCATAGAGCCCGTAGTCGAGAATCTCCTGCACACCGGCTGGCGAGACGACCGGGATATAGGCATCGACCATCGCCCAGTCGGACTGGTGCAGCACGGTCGAACTTTCTCCCGTGTGGTCATCGCCCATGGCCATGATGACCCCGCCATGCGGCGAGGTTCCGGCCATGTTGGCGTGCCGCATCACATCGCCCGAGCGGTCCACCCCTGGGCCCTTGCCATACCAGAGCGCGAAGACCCCGTCATAGCGCCCCTCGCCGCGCATCTCGGCCTGCTGGGTGCCCCAGACGGCCGTCGCTGCTAAGTCTTCGTTGAGGCCGGGCTGGAAGAGCACATCAGCCTCCTTCAGCCGTTTCTCCTCCCGCCCCATCTGCAGGTCGACCCCGCCGAGCGGCGATCCGCGATAGCCGGTGACATAGCCCGCCGTGTTCAACCCCGCCGCCCGGTCGCGCGCCTTCTGCATCAGCATCAGCCGAACCAGAGCCTGGGTGCCGTTCATCAGGACCGGCGATTTCGAAAGCTCGAACCTGTCGGAAAGCGAAATGTCCTGGCGCGTCATCCTACCCTCCCCGGCGGTGCAGCTGGCCCACTCAGTATAGGTCATAATTGCTGACCAATAAAGAGATTTGTCAGGCCCTTTCCATATTTGGCTTTGGTGACTATCTGCTTTCAGGCTATCAGTGCGGGCAATCGCACTTGCCGCCAGCCGCAGACAGAAAATGCGGCGGGCGGGTGGGAATACGAACGGATCGAAGCGGATGGACTGGGACAAGCTCAGGATATTTCACGCCGTCGCTGACGCCGGGTCACTGACCCATGCGGGCGATGTGCTGCACCTCAGCCAGTCGGCTGTCAGCCGCCAGATCAGGGCGCTTGAGGAAAGCCTCGACACGACCCTCTTCCATCGCCATGCGCGCGGGCTGATTCTCACCGAACAGGGCGAACTCCTGTTCGAGGCGACCAAGTCGATGAACAACCGGCTCGAGGCCGCCGCCGCGCGTATCCGCGACAGCGAGGAAGAGGTGTTCGGCGTCCTCCGCGTCACCACGACCACGGGGTTTGGAACGCTCTGGCTCGCGCCGCGCCTGCCGAAGCTTTACGCGAAATATCCCGACCTGAAGATCGAGCTGATGCTGGAAGAGCGCGTCCTCGACCTGCCGATGCGCGAGGCGGACGTGGCCATCCGCATGAAGGAACCGAGCCAGGCCGACCTGATCCGGCGGCGGCTGATGAACATCCGCATGCGGCTTTATGCAACGCCGGAATACCTTTCCATGAACGGCACGCCGCAGCGGATGTCAGAGATTTCGGCCCACCGGCTGATCGCGCAAAACCCCAATACGCCGCAAGTGTCGGCCGGGGCCGACCTCGTGCAGCGGCTGATGGAATATGAAATCCGCTCGACGCTGACCGTGAATAACTATTTCGGCGTGCTTCAGGCGGTGCTCAACCATCTCGGCATCGGGGTTCTGCCCGACTATCTAACCGCCGACTTCCCGCATCTCGTCCGCGTCCTGCCGGATGTGGAAAGCGAAGAGGTTCCGGTCTTCCTCGCCTACCCCGAGGAACTCAGGCAATCCAAGCGCGTCGCGGCCTTCCGCGACTTCGTTTCGGAAGAGATCGCAAGCTACCGCAAGCGCCAGCTGCGCGAGGAAGCCGCCTGAAGGGCCGGAAAGTGAGGCATGCGCGCAACGCATGACGGACATGTTGCATCTGCAGCATGTTTTTCCTTGAACGCCGAATACCCGGGCACTAGATGACGCTCATGGGCGGCGGTCGAGGCAACTCCCCCCGTTCATACCTCCCTGTTGGACTTGGGCCGAGCTTGTCTCGGCCTTTTTTTTTGCTTTTTCGCCTGCTATCCGCCACATGCTGTGTCGTCGGGCAGTTCTGACAGGCGCTTGCGCAGAAAGGCGGCGTCCTGAGGACGCGCCGACAGGGTGATCGCCCGGACATAGGCGGCGCGGGCAGCTTCGATCCGTCCGGCGCGGCGCAGAAGGTCGGCTTTCGTGGCGTGAAAGGGCTGGTAGTCATCCAGCGCCCCGGCAAGCGCCGACAGCTCCAACAATGCTTCCGAAAGCGCACCTGTTTCTGCCAACGCCACCACACGGTTGAGGCGCACGACCGGCGTCGGCTCTATCGCAAGAAGCCGGTCGTAAAGCGAAAGGATCGCGCGCCAGTCGGGCCCGAAGGGCCTGAGCCTGCATGCAGCAAGCCCCGCCTTGATCCGGTAGGGGCCGTCACCGGGCCGGGCCACGGCGGCGGTCAGAATGCCCAGCCCCTCGCCGATCATCGCCCAGTCCCAGCGTGCGGCATCCTGCCGGTCGAGGGACAGAGACATGCCCTCGTCGTCGGTACGGGCGTGGCGACGCGCCTCGGTCAGCAGCAGAAGCGCCAGCGCGCCCTCCACTTCCGCCTCTTCGGGGCGGAGAGCATCAAGCATGCGGGCCAGAAACAGCGCTTCGGCGCACAGATCGCAGTCAGCTGCTGCGGGGCTGTCGTAGCCCGCCGTGTAGATCAGATAGACGACATGCAGGACCGAGCCGAGCCGGCCGGGCCAGTCTTCGGGTTCGGGTACACGGAAAGGGATGCCCGCGCCCGCGATCTTCGCCTTGGCGCGGCTCAGGCGCTGGCCCATCCTCGGCTCGCTGTCGAGGAAGGTTGCAGCAATGGCGCGGGTCGGCAGGCCGCAGACCGTGCGTAAGGTCAGGGCCACCCGGCTTTTCTCGTCAAGTGCTGGGTGGCAGCAGGTGAAGATCAGCCTGAGCCGCTCGTCGGCAATGGCCTCGGGCGGGACGGCCTCGCTCTGCGCAAGCAGCGCCAGTGCATCGGCCTTCGCGCCATCGCGCGCCGCACCACGCAGCCGGTCGATGGCTTTGCGGAAGGCGACGCGGATCAACCAGGCGTCGGGTCGGTCGGGTAATCCCGACCGGCCCCAATGTGCGAGGGCGGAGGTGGCGGCTTCCTGCAGCGCCTCCTCCGCCAAGTCGAAATCGCCGACCCGCGCGATCAGCGCCGCCATAATCCGACCCCGTTCGGTCCGGAGCGTCCGGTCCAGGCAGGCGCGCGCAGAACCGGCGACGTCCCCCATCAACCGATCGACATCACCGGCCGGATCTCGATCGTGCCATGGCCAGCGGCGGGGATCATCGCGCCATAGCGGATAGCGGTATCGATGTCGGGCGCGTCGAAAAGATAATAGCCGCCCAGATGCTCCTTGGTCTCGGCAAACGGTCCGTCCATCGTTTCGACCCTGCCATCCTTCACCCGGATCGAGGTCGCCGTCTCGACTTCCTTCAGCGGGTCGCCCGCGATGAAGGCGCCTTTTTCCTTCAGCATGGCGGTGAAGGCGAAATACCGCTTCATCGCCTCGTCGAAGGCAGGTGTGCCCGGCACCGGTTTGCGCTGGGGGTCGGTATAGATGAGCGCCATATACTGCATAGTTCTTCTCCTCTGGTTGAGTTTTGGATGGATCTGACCGTCTGGCAAGGGTCAGCCCGCGATCGTGCCGGCAAGAAGCGCCACGACGGGGATGGCAAGCGCGATCCAGGTGCCGACTGTCCCGGCCACCCGCAACGGCAACGCCTTTCGGCTTTCGCTAAGGCCGAGGGGCTGGATCAGCCGCCCGGCGCACAGCATCAAGCCGGACGCATGCAGCCAGCCTGCGGACAGGCCTTGGGCCTCTGCCAGCGCCATCAGGATCAGGACCATCGGCACATTCTCGATGAAATTACCGTGACGCCGCACCGGAAGGACAAGCTCCATCCGCCCGGCGTCGCCGAAAAGAACGCCCGTGCGTCCCCGTGCGATGATGGCCAGCAGTTGCAGCGCCACCATCAGAAGCGCCAAGGGCGCCGCATAAGCGGCAGTGATCGGAAAGGTCATTCGCTCCTCCATGTTGTGACGCAACAAGGACGCGCGGCGCTCGCGGATTTCGACAATGTCCGCGAAAAAATTTCAGACCGTTCTCTGCAACCCGCCGCCACCCCTTTTCCTGCCCGCGCCCATGCCCTAAGAGGCGCCGCATCATCCCGAGGAGAGGAACGCCGATGACCGACCCCGTGATCACCCCCGAGCTTGTGGCCGCGCACGGGCTGAAGCCCGACGAATATGAGCGGATCTTGGAGATCATCGGGCGTGAGCCGACTTTCACGGAACTCGGCATCTTCTCGGCCATGTGGAACGAGCACTGTTCCTACAAGTCGTCGAAGAAATGGCTGCGCACACTGCACACGACCGGCCCCCAGGTGATCTGCGGCCCGGGCGAGAATGCGGGCGTCGTCGATATCGGCGACGGTCAGGCGGTGATCTTCAAGATGGAGAGCCACAACCACCCCTCCTACATCGAACCGCACCAGGGCGCGGCGACCGGGGTGGGTGGCATCCTGCGCGATGTCTTCACCATGGGCGCGCGCCCCATCGCGGCGATGGATGCGCTGTCGTTCGGCCTGCCCTCGCACCCCAAGACCGCCCATCTGGTGAAGGGCGTGGTCGAAGGGATCGGCGGCTACGGCAACGCTTTCGGCGTGCCCAACGTGGGCGGCGAAGTGCGATTCCACGCCAGCTACAACGGCAACTGTCTGGTCAATGCCTTCGCGGCGGGCCTCGCGGATGCTGACAAGATCTTCTACTCGGCCGCGTCGGGTGTCGGCATGCCGGTCGTCTACCTCGGTGCCAAGACCGGTCGCGACGGCGTCGGCGGCGCCACGATGGCCTCGGCCGAGTTCGACGACACAATCGAGGATAAGCGCCCGACCGTGCAGGTCGGCGACCCCTTCACCGAAAAGCGCCTTCTGGAAGCCTGTCTGGAGCTGATGGCTTCGGACTCCGTCATTTCCATTCAGGACATGGGCGCGGCCGGTCTGACCTGCTCGGCGGTCGAGATGGGCGACAAGGGCGGCCTTGGCATCAAACTGACGCTCGATCACGTGCCGCAGCGCGAGGCGCAGATGACCGCCTACGAGATGATGCTGTCGGAAAGCCAGGAGCGCATGCTCATGGTCCTGAAGCCCGAAAAGGAAGCCGTCGCCCGCGCGATCTTCGTCAAATGGGACCTCGATTTCGCCATCGTCGGCGAAACGATCCCCGAGGACCGCTTCCTGATCATTCACGGCAACGAAGTGAAAGCTGACCTGCCGCTGTCCAAACTCTCCTCCAGCGCCCCGGAATATGACCGGCCCTGGGTCGAGACCCCTGCCCCGGTCGCCTTGGCGCCGGTTCCGGCGATCGACCCGATTGACGCGCTGAAGGCGCTGATCGGCTCGCCCAACTATGCGGCCAAGACTTGGGTCTACGAACAATATGACACGCAGGTGATGGCCGACACGGTTCGCGCGCCCGGTCTTGGCGCGGGTGTCGTGCGCGTCCACGGCACGCCAAAGGCGCTCGCCTTCACCTCGGACGTGACACCGCGCTATGTGAAGGCCAACCCCTACGAGGGCGGCAAGCAGGCTGTGGCCGAAGCCTGGCGCAACCTGACCGCCGTTGGGGCGACGCCGCTTGCTGCGACCGACAATCTCAATTTCGGCAACCCCGAGAAGCCCGAGATCATGGGCCAGTTCGTCGGCGCCATCAAAGGCATCGGCGAGGCCTGCCGGGCCTTGGACTTCCCCATCGTCTCGGGCAACGTGTCGCTTTACAACGAAACCGACGGCAAGGGCATCCTGCCCACGCCGACCATTGGCGCGGTCGGTCTGCTGGCCTCGCTCGACGATCTGATCGCGGGTCGGCCGGCCGAAGGCGACATCGCCCTTCTGATCGGTTCGACGAAAGGCCATCTCGGCCAGTCCGCCCTTCTCTCCGAGGCGTTCGGGCGCGAGGACGGCGATGCACCTCATGTCGATCTGGCGCTGGAGCGGAAGAACGGCGATTTCGTGCGGGCCAACCGCAAGCTCATCAAGGCCGCCTCCGATCTCGCCGACGGTGGCCTCGCGCTTGCCGCCTTCGAGATGGCGGAAGGCGCCGGGACGGGCGTGACGCTGGACAGCAGCGACATCGGCCAGCTCTTCGGCGAGGATCAGGCGCGCTATCTCGTCGCTTGCGCCCCCGACGCGGCGGAGCGCCTCCTCGTTGCTGCCCGCGCCGTAGGGGTCGCGGCCAGCCTCGTCGGCCGCTTTGGCGGAACTGAGGTAAGGCTCGGCACGTCAGCCGCGCCGATCGCTACCCTCTCGGCGCTCTACCGGTCGGCTTTCGCAAAAGCGGTGGCCTGACCCGCGACATGCGCGCCCTTGCTTGGGTCCGGGGCGCGGCCTACATTGAGACGAAAGACCCCGAGCGAAGGACGGCCCATGCCGATGGAAGCCCATGATATCGAAGCGCTGATCCGCGCTTCCTTCCCCAAGGCGAAGATCACGATCACCGATCTTGCCGGTGACGGCAATCACTGGGCGGCCGAAGTGATCGACGAGAGCTTCCGCGGCCAGAACCGCGTCCAGCAGCAGCGCGCGGTCTATGCTGCGCTGAAAGGCAAGATGGACGGCGCGCATGGCGAGTTGCATGCGCTCGCGCTGACGACAAAAGCACCGGAGTAGATGATGACCACCGCAACCGCCACCGACCAGATCCGCGACACGATCGAGAAGAACGATGTCGTTCTCTATATGAAGGGCACCAAGGCCATGCCCCAATGCGGCTTTTCCAGCCGCGTGGCGGGTGTGCTCAACTACCTGGGCGTCGACTATGTCGATGTGAATGTGCTCGCCGATGCAGACATCCGCCAGGGGATCAAGGATTTCTCCGACTGGCCGACCATCCCGCAGCTTTACGTGAAGGGTGAATTCGTCGGCGGCTGCGATATAGTCACCGAGATGACTTTGTCGGGCGAACTGGACCAGCTCTTCGACCAGAAGGGTGTGGGCTATGACAAGGGCGCCGCCGAAAAGATCCGCGAAGCGAACGCTTGAGCGCTGCCTCGCAGCCCGTCAAGAAGGCGCCCCGAGGGGCGCCTTTTTCGTGCCCCTGAGGGCATTGCTACATTCTGGACGGGTTGGTGAGTGGGGCGCCCGAAGGGTCACGCCCGGCCGATCAGCCTGCGAGCCGTTCCTCGATCTGGTCCGCCAGGGCCTCCGCCCGCGCCGCGATCTCGGCCATCGTGTCGAGGACCGGCTGCGGCAGGACCGGCACTTCGACCCGCTCGACCTGAGTGCGCGCGTCGCTCGCCACCCGTTCCGCCAAAGCTGCCCGGTCCTCGGCGGCGCGCAACTGGTCCTCCAGCCCCGCTGTCTTGTCCGCAAGCATCAGCCCGGCCATCAGCAGCATCCGCGCCTCAGGCAGCCGTCCGATCTGGCTGACGAGTGACTGCGCCTCATTATCCAGAAGCTTCGCCGCCGCGCGCAGGAAATGTTCCTCCCCCGGCTGGCAGGACACGTCGAACTCCCGCCCGCCGATCACGATCCGTACATCCGGCATCAGGCCATCTCCCCGATCAGAGGTTTCAGTTCGGCCAGGATATCGGCCATTTCCGCCATCTCGCCCGCCCGCTCGGCCCTCAACGCCTCAACCTCGGCCGCGAGCGCCTCGTTGATCAGGCCCGCGTCCGCTCCGCCCTCGCGCGCCGCGTCCGACAGTTTGCGCGTCAGTGCCGCCAGATCGCCGTTCAGCTGCCGCTGCCGCCCGAGTTCCGCCTCAAGTTGGCCAAGCTGCTCGCCCAGCCGCGCCGCCTTGCGCTCCAGCCCCGAGACCAGCGTCTCCTGTCGTTCCTTGATTGCCCGGACCCGTTCAGTCAGCTGGGCATTTGTTGTGCGCTCGGCCTCAAGTTCCGCCCGCAGCACATCTACGTCGATGGACTCGACGGTCGCCGACGTGGCGCCGCCCTCGCCCAGCCGGTCCATACCCGCGCCGATCCGCTCCAGCGCATAGAGAATACGTCGTTCGAACTCGGCAATATCGCTCATTATCCTACCCTGTCAGTCCGGCCGCTGCCCTGCACCGAATCGCCGCGCGCCCCATGTCCCGCCGATATTAGCCAATGATCTTCCGAGGCGCCCCCCTTTTTGGCCAGTGACTTAGGTGCCGCGCTTGATCTTGCCCCTCCCCGCCCATATCAAGCGCGCAAATCCGCTCTCAGCCAAAGGAAGCCCGCCTTGGACATCGCCACGCTCCGCTCGCAGCATGCAGATCACTGGGCCAAGGCCTGCGCTATCCGCGCTTTGGCCATGGATGCGGTCCAGGCCGCCAATTCGGGTCACCCCGGCATGCCGATGGGCATGGCCGATGTGGCGACCGTCCTTTTTGAAAAACACCTCAAGTTCGATGCCTCGGCCCCGAAATGGGCTGACCGCGACCGGTTCATCCTGTCGGCCGGCCATGGCTCGATGCTGATCTACGCGCTTCTGCACCTGACCGGCTATGCCGACGTGACGCTCGACCAGGTGAAGAACTTCCGCCAGTGGGGCGCAATCACCGCTGGCCACCCGGAATATGGCCATGTCTCCGGCGTCGAGACGACGACCGGCCCGCTGGGACAGGGCATTTCCAATGCGGTGGGCTTCGCTATGGCCGAAGAGAGCATGCGCGCCCGTTTCGGCGCAAAGGTCGTCGATCACTACACCTGGGTGATCGCAGGTGACGGCTGCCTGATGGAAGGCGTCAGCCACGAGGCGATCGGCCTTGCGGGCATGCAGAAACTCTCGAAGCTCATCGTCCTTTGGGACAACAACAATATCTCGATCGACGGCCCGGTCTCGATGTCGGACATTACCGACCAGCGCGCGCGCTTTGCCGCCGCGGGCTGGAAGGTTATCGCCTGCGACGGTCATGATCCGGCCGACATCGACCGGGCGCTGACCGCGGCGAAGACATCCGACCGCCCGGTCCTGGTCGACTGCAAGACCCACATCGGTTTCGGCAGCCCCAAGAAACAGGACACCGCAGGCGCGCACGGCTCGCCGCTCGGGCCCGATGAGATCAAGGTGACGAAAGCCATCTATGGCTGGGACCATGACGCGTTCGTCATCCCTGCCGACATCGTGAAAGCCTGGCGCGCGATCGGCGCGCGCGGTGCCGCCGCGCGGAAGGACTGGGAAGGTCGTCTGGCCACCCTGCCCGCCGGAAAGCGCGCCGAGTTCGAACGCCAGATGTCGGGCGCGGCCCCGAAGAAACTCGCCGCGGCCATCCGCGCGGTAAAGAAAGAGGCCGCCGAAAAGGCGCCGAAGGTCGCAACCCGCAAGGCATCCGAAATGGTGCTGGCCGCCGTCAATCCGGTGATGCCCGAAACCATCGGGGGCTCGGCCGACCTGACCGGCTCGAACCTGACGAAGACCGCCGATCTCGGCATCTTCTCACCCGAGAACCGCAAGGGCCGCCATGTCCATTACGGCATCCGCGAACATGGCATGGCGGCGGCGATGAACGGCATGGCGCTGCATGGTGGGGTCCGCGCCTATGGTGGCACCTTTCTGTGCTTCACCGATTATGCCCGCGGCGCGATGCGGCTCTCGGCGCTGATGGGCGTGCCGGCCGTCTATGTGATGACCCACGATTCCATCGGCCTCGGCGAGGATGGTCCGACCCACCAGCCGGTCGAACATCTGGCGATCTGCCGCGCGACGCCCAACACTTGGACCTTCCGGCCCGCCGATCTGGTCGAGACCGCCGAGGCCTGGGAACTGGCGCTGACGACGGACAAGACCCCCTCGGTCCTCGCCCTTTCGCGCCAGAACCTGCCGACGCTACGGACGAGCTTCACGGCCAAGAACCTGACTGCGCAGGGCGCCTACGTGCTCGCTGAAGCCACCGGCAAACGTCGCGCGATCCTGATGGCCACGGGCTCGGAGGTCGAGATCGCGATGAAAGCCCGCGCTCTCCTCGAAGCCGAAGGGATCGGCACCCGCGTCGTCTCGATGCCCTCGATGGAACTCTTCGCGGCCCAGCCGGAAGGCTACCGCAAGAAAGTCCTGCCCGCCGGTCCGGTCCGCGTCGCGGTCGAGGCGGCGGTGCGCCAGCCCTGGGACCGCTGGCTTCTGGGCGAGCGGGGCAGCGAGAAGAAGGCGGCCTTCGTCGGCATGGAAGGCTTCGGCGCCTCCGCCCCGGCAGAGGTTCTTTACGAGAAGTTCGGCATCACGCCCGAGGCCATTGCTGCCAAGGTCCGCGCGCTTCTCTGATTTCGTCCGAGCTGCGCCCGGCCGATCCGCCGGGAGGGCCCTGCCCTCCCGGACCCTCCCGGAGTATTTCGGGACAGAACGTTCATAGCGCAAAGCGGGTCTGGGTCGGCAACGTCAGACCTGACCCTGCCGCAGAAACCCGAGGGCCCCGGCCCCAGGCCGGGGCCCGAGAGATCGCATGCGCCCAGCACGGGCGCTCATTCGGATCACGCCTGGCGGGTCAGGCGCGACATCAGCGGTCCGATCGCACGGGTGGCTACCGGGATGAGCAACAGGCCCAGACCCAGACCGAAGAGCCCGTCGAGCGTGGCCTTGGTCACCCATTCGGCAAGCCCCTCGATCCTGGGAACAGCGTGGCCGACCGCTGCCGCCCAGTCGTGGAAGTGATGGCCAATCCAGGTCCAGCCCGCGGCCTCCAGCCCATGGATAACTATCGCGCCGCCGACCCAGAGCATCGCCGCCGTGCCGACCGTCGACAGGAGTGTCATCACTTTGGGCATAGCCACGACCAGCCCGCGCCCGAAGGCCCGAGTCGGTGCCAGACGCCCGCGCCGCGCCATGAAGAGCCCTACATCGTCCATCTTAACGATCAGCGCCACCGCACCGTAGACGGCTGCGGTAATTCCGGCACCGACCACCGCAAGTGTCGCGGCCTGCATCCAGATAGACGTCGCCGGGATCGCGGCGAGCGCAATCGTCATGATCTCGGCCGACAGGATGAAGTCGGTCTTGATCGCCCCGCGCACCTTTTCTTCCTCGAGATGCGCGGGATCCTTCACGTCGAAATCTTCCTCGACCGCCTCATCGCCATGCGGGAAGAGTGCGTGAAAGATCTTCTCCGCCCCCTCAAAGCACAGATAGGCGCCGCCGAGCGCCAGAAGCGGCGTGACAGCCCATGGCAGGAATGCGTTGAGGAGGAGCGCGGCGGGCAAGAGGATCAGAAGCTTGTTCTTCAGTGAACCGAGCGCGATGCGCCCGATGATCGGCAACTCGCGTCTGGCTTCGAAACCGTGCACATATTTCGGCGTCACCGCCGCGTCGTCAATGACCACGCCCGCAGCCTTGGCGCCAGCCTTGCCAGCCGCCGCCGCCACATCGTCAAGCGAGGACGCCGCCACCTTGGCAATCGCCGCTACATCGTCGAGAAGTGCCAGAAGTCCGCTCATACCCATCCTTTCGTGCTTTCCAGATAGGTAGCGGGTTACGGGCCGACCGCAAGCCCGCAGAGCGACAACAGTCGGCCCGACTTTCCCGAAATTGTCGCCGATGGTGCCGCTAACAGTTCATGTTTTCGCTAACATGCTGAAAAATAGTCACTTTCGGGTTTCTCTGATCCAGTGATTTGTGTAGAAACAGTGCAATTTTCCAATTCCGCGCGCGGGCTGCCGCAGGCGCGCGCCCGCAATCCGGAGACAGACATGACCGTCACCATCGGCATCAACGGTTTCGGCCGCATCGGTCGCTGCACGCTCGCTCATATCGCCGAAGCGGCGCGCAACGATGTCCAGGTCGTCAAGATCAATGCCACCGGCCCGATCGAGACCAACGCACACCTTTTGAAATACGATTCGGTCCACGGCCGCTTCGGCGGTCCGGTGAAGGTCGCCGGCAATTCGATGGACTTGGGCCGCGGCCCGATCGAGGTCATGTCGACCTACAATCCCGATGAGCTTGACTGGGACGGCGTCGATGTCGTTCTCGAATGCACGGGCAAGTTCAACGACCGCGACAAGGCCGCGGTCCACCTGACACGGGGTGCGAAGCGGGTTCTGGTCTCTGCCCCGGCCAAACGCGCCGACAAGACAGTGGTTTATGGCGTGAACCACCGCGAACTGCGGGCTGAACATCTGGTGGTCTCGAACGGCTCTTGCACGACGAACTGCCTCGCGCCCTTGGCCAAGGTGCTGAACGATGCAATCGGCATTGAATCGGGCATCATGACCACGATCCATTCCTACACCGGCGACCAGCCGACGCTCGACCGCCGGCACAAGGACCTCTACCGCGCCCGCGCGGCGGCCATGGCAATGATCCCGACCTCGACTGGGGCGGCCAAGGCGCTTGGCGAAGTGCTGCCGGAACTTGCGGGCAAGCTCGACGGCACCGCGATCCGCGTGCCGACGCCGAACGTCTCTGCCGTCGATCTGACCTTCGTCGCGGCCAAGGATGTGACGGTCGCCGACGTCAACGAAATCGTAAGGGAAGCGGCCGCAGGCTACATGGGCATGGTCATGGCCTATGATCCGGAGCCGAAGGTTTCCGTTGACTTCAACCATACGCCCTATAGCTCTATCTTCGCGCCCGACCAGACCAAGGTCGTGGGCGGCCGCACTGTGCGGGTGCTGGCCTGGTACGACAATGAATGGGGCTTCTCCTGCCGGATGGCCGATGTGGCCGGCGCCATGGGGCGGCTCCTCCAGTAAGGAGCCCGGGCGTTCCGCGCCCTGTCAGACAGCATGACGAATCGCCTCGCGCTTGCGCTCGCCTTCCTCGTCATCCTCGCCTTTGTGACCGACCGCCTCCTTACGCAGGGGGCGGCGAGCCTGTTTGTGGCGCGCAAGTTTCTCGTCTTCATCGACTGGATCGCCTTCTGGCGCTGATTGTGGCAGGCTGACCCTGCAGTCAGCGATTGACGTTTCGCAGATAATTTGATGTTAGCGGTAACGGCGCACGCATGCGTCCGGGCGACAGGAGGCGGAGATGGCAGTCAAAGTGGCGATCAACGGGTTTGGCCGCATCGGGCGCAACGTGCTGCGCGGCATCATCGAAAGCGGGCGCACCGACATCGAGGTGGTGGCGATCAACGATCTCGGCCCGGTCGAGACCAATGCGCACCTGTTGCGGTTTGACTCGGTCCATGGCCGCTTCCCGGCCGAAGTGACGACGACCGAGACCACGATCGACGTCGGCCGCGGCCCGATGCAGGTCACGGCGATCAAGAATCCCGCCGACCTGCCATGGAGCCATGTCGATGTGGTGATGGAATGCACCGGCATCTTCACCTCGAAGGAAAAGTGTCTGCCTCATCTGGAGAACGGCTCCAAACGCGTGCTGATCTCGGCGCCCGGCGAGGGTGCGGACAGGACTATCGTCTATGGCGTGAACCACCAGACGCTGACGAAGGACGACATCGTCGTCTCGAACGCCTCCTGCACCACGAACTGCCTGTCGCCGGTCGCCAAGGTCCTGAACGAGGCGATCGGCATCGAAAAGGGGATGATGACCACCATCCATTCCTATACCGGCGACCAGCCGACGCTGGACACGATGCACAAGGATCTCTACCGCGCCCGCGCCGCGGCGCTTTCCATGATCCCAACCTCGACGGGGGCCGCGAAGGCCGTGGGGCTAGTGCTGCCGGAACTGAAAGGCAAGCTCGACGGCTTCGCGATCCGGGTGCCGACGCCGAACGTCAGTGTCGTAGACCTGAAGTTCTTTGCCAAACGCGCCACGAGCGTCGAGGAGATAAACGCCGCGATCAAGGCGGCGGCCGACGGACCGATGAAGGGCATCCTCGGCTATACGATGTTCAAGAATGTCTCGTCGGACTTCAATCATGACCCGCATTCCTCGGTCTTCCATATGGATCAGACCAAGGTTATGGACGGTACTTTCTGCTCGATCCTCTCCTGGTATGACAATGAATGGGGCTTCTCGAACCGGATGGCGGATACGGCCGTCGCGATGGGGCGGCTCATCTGAATGTGATGTGCAGCCCCTGCCCCACGGCCGGTAACACGGCTAGTCTTAGGGCATGAAACGCGCAGTCCGTCTTCTGGGGCTTGGTCTTGCCGGCCTTCTGCTCATCGCCTGCGCGGCGCAGTGGCGGAATTCCGGCCTCACCCCCCTGCCCGCGCCACCGCCGGGAAGTTTGCGGGTTGCGACCCACAATGCCCATTACATCCTGCTGCACGCCGAGGACGGCCCCTGGTCGGTCGCGGGGTGGGCGGCGCGGAAAGGCGCCTTCGGCGCGGCCTTCCGCGCGCTCGACGCCGATATCGTCGCCTATCAGGAAATGGAGAGCTTTTCGCGCGGCGATGACGGGTCGGTCAATCTCGCGCGCGACTATCTTCTGGCCGAGAACCCCGACTACCGCGCCGCTGCCACAGGCGACTGGCGGAGTTTCCCCTCGACCCAGCCCATCTTCTATCGAACCCCGCGGCTTAGGCTCCTCGATCAGGGCTGGTTCTTCTTTTCCGACACGCCAGACGTGATCTATTCACGCACCTTCGACGGCTCTTATCCCGCCTTCGCCTCCTGGGCGCGCTTTGCGCCGACCGCAGGTGGCCCGCCCTTCACTGTCATCAATCTGCATTTCGACTATTCCAGCCGGGAAAACCGCCGCCGCTCGGCCGCGCTGGTCCGCGCGCGGCTCGATCCATGGCTCACTAACGGAGAGCCGATCATTCTTGTCGGCGATCTCAACGAGCGCGCGGGGTCGGCCATCATCAGGAGTTTCGAGGCGCAAGGGTTGGCCTTCGCTCAGACCTCCGGCGCTTCCTACCATTTCAATCGCGGCATCAATCTCTTTTCCGCCATCGATCATATTGCTCTGGCGAATGGCCCGGCCTTCGCCGGCCAACCGGCGATCCTGAGGCAGAAGTTCTCTGGCCAATGGCCCTCGGACCATTATCCGGTCGTCGCCGACGTCACCTTGCCCTAGCCTGAGCGAACCGTGCGACCAGTGCCTCGCGCACCGGCGGTGTCACGAAACGCGAAACATCGCCGCCAAGCCGCGCGATCTCCTTCACCAGCTTCGAGGCAATGGCCTGCCGCCTCGCGTCGGCCATCAGGAACACGGTCTCGACCGAATCGTCCATAGCGCGGTTCATGCCGACCATCTGGAATTCATATTCGAAATCGGCGACCGCCCTCAGGCCCCGCACGATCACGCTTGCGCCTACGTCGCGCGCGCAGTCGATCAAGAGATTCTCGAACGGATGCACCACGATCTCGCCGCCGGTCTTGGCGACGATGGCGGCGCATTCCGCCTCGACCATCGCCACGCGCTCTTCCAGAGAAAACAAAGGCCCCTTGTCGCGGTTGATCGCAACGCCGATCACCAGCCGGTCGACCAGTGCCATGGCGCGCTGGATGATGTCGGTATGGCCGAGCGTGATCGGATCGAACGTGCCGGGGTAAAGGCCGATGCGCATGGGGACCTCCCTTTTTTGGCCGGCACGCAACATTATTGCGCAGGGAAATGCAAGCCCTGCCGCACTGCCGCGTCAGTTGCCCATGATCATCCCGGCCAGCGCGTCCTTCTCCATCGCCAGCTCCGAAAGCCGCGCCGCGACAACGTCACCGATCGAGATGATGCCGACCATCTTGCCGTCCTTCACGACCGGCATGTGACGGAAGCGTCCGGCCGTCATTTTTTCCAGCACACTGTCGGCACTGTCGTCGGGGCCGCACGACACGAGGTTTCGGGTCATCAGCGCCTCGACCTTGTCGGTCAGACAGCCCGCACCGCGCCGCCCGACATCGCGCACGATGTCGCGCTCGGACAGGATGCCGAGCGGTTTCGCACCATCGTCGGACACAATCACGGCACCGATCCGGCGTTCCGCCAACAGGCGCGCGGCGTCCGCAACGGTCGAGCTCGGCGGAACGGTGATGATCGGCCCCTGGGTCTTCGAGCGAAGAATCTGGTGAACCTGCATGGCCAACCTCCTGAGCGGCAAGGACTTTCGTCCCCAACGTCAACCGGGGGGCAGATTCTGTCAAGTCAGGGCTTCAAGACGCGTGACCTCCCGCTTCACTCCCTGGACCAGTGCCTCGGCAAATCGGTTCAACCGCACCGAACGGCGGTCGTCCTCATGGCGGATCAGCCAGAAGGCCCGGGTCAGGCTGAAATCAGCCGCCAGCAGCTTCGTCACTTCCGGCGCCGTCGGGATGGCGAAATCATGCACGATCGCCAACCCTGCCCCGGCCCGCACCCAGTTGAACTGAACCGAGACGGAGTTTGACGCCAGCGGCACAGCTTGGGTGCCCAGTTCCGCCAGATAGTCCAGTTCCTTGTCGAAGATCATGTCGGGGATATAGCCGATGATCCGCCGGCCTTTCAGATCGTCCAGCGACCGGATCGCGCCCATGCGCGCCAGATAGTTCTTCGAGGCCGCAAGATGCAGGTGATAGTCGGTGATCTTCTGCACCGAAAGCCGTCCCGCCGTCGGCGCCGAGACCGAGATCGCCATGTCGGCCTCGCGCTTCGACAGGTTGAAGACGCGCGGCAGGGCGACGATCTGCACTTCCAGCCCCGGGTTCTCGTCGCAGATCTTCGCCAGAACCTGCGGCAGCAGATAGTTCGCGCAGCCGTCCGGCGCGCCAATGCGGATCTGCCCGGTTAGGCCTTCCGGCGCCGACAGGGCTTCCGTGGCGCCAGCCAGCGCGCCTTCGGCGCCCTCGGCATGGGGCAAGAGCCGCGTTCCTTCTTCGGTCAGCGCGTAACCTTGCGGGGATTTGACGAATAACCGTGCACCCATTGCCTCTTCCAGCCGCGCGATGCGGCGACCGACGGTCGCGGGGTCGATCTTCAATTGTCGGCCGGCAGCCGACAGGCTTTCGCTGCGGGCAACGGCAAGAAAGATGCGCAGATCGTCCCAGTCCATCCAAACCACCTCGTCCGCTTCGTTTCTCGTCGGCACCCCGCGGACCGCATACAATGCGACGGCAGGACCTTTGCAAAAACGCAAAACACATTTGAAATCTTTCCTCTGTTTCCAGCATTTCCGCAAGACTAGATTGTCGCCAGCACATCAGGGAGGATTCCGATGAAAGAGATCGGTCACTGGATCAACGGCAAGCATGTGAAGGGCACTTCCGGCCGCTTCGCCGATGTCTTCAACCCCGCCACTGGCGAAGTTCAGGCCCGCGTTGCACTGGCCTCCAAGGCTGAACTCGACGCCGCTACCGCCGACGCCGCGAACGCTCAGGTGAAATGGGGCGCCACCAACCCGCAGCGCCGGGCGCGCGTGATGATGGAATTCGTCCGGCTTCTCAACCGCGATATGGACAAACTGGCCGAAGCCCTCTCCGCGGAACACGGCAAGACCATCCCCGACGCCAAGGGCGACATCCAGCGCGGGCTTGAGGTGATCGAATTCTGCATCGGCGCGCCGCAGATGCTGAAGGGCGAGTTCACCGACAGCGCCGGCCCGGGCATCGACATGTATTCGATGCGCCAGCCGATCGGCGTCGCCGCCGGGATCACCCCGTTCAACTTCCCCGCCATGATCCCGATGTGGAAGATGGGTCCTGCGCTCGCCTGCGGCAACGCCTTCATCCTTAAGCCCTCGGAACGTGACCCGTCCGTGCCGCTGATGCTCGCCGAGCTGATGCAGGAAGCGGGGCTGCCCGACGGCGTCCTGCAGGTCATCAACGGCGACAAGGAATCGGTCGACGCGATCCTCGACAACCCGGAAATCGGCGCCATCGGCTTTGTCGGCTCGACGCCGATCGCCGAGTACATCTACGGCCGCGGCTGTTCGAACGGCAAGCGCGTCCAGTGCTTCGGCGGTGCCAAGAACCACATGATCATCATGCCGGACGCCGACATGGACCAAGCCGCCGACGCGCTTGTCGGCGCGGGTTATGGCGCGGCGGGCGAACGCTGCATGGCAATCTCGGTCGCGCTGCCTGTGGGCGACAAGACCGCTGACGCGCTGATCGAGAAGCTCGTCCCGCGCATCGAGAAGCTGAAGGTCGCGCCCTACACCGCCGGCAATGACGTGGACTACGGTCCCGTCGTCACCGCCGCCGCCAAGGCCAATATCCTGAAGCTCGTCGAAAGCGGCGTCCAGCAGGGCGCCAAACTCGTGGTCGACGGCCGCGACTTCAGCCTGCAGGGCTACGAGAACGGCTTCTTCGTCGGCCCGCACCTCTTCGACCATGTCACCACCGACATGGACATCTACAAAAAGGAAATCTTCGGGCCCGTCCTGTCGACCGTGCGCTGCAAGACCTACGAAGAGGCGCTCGGCCATGCCATGGACCATGAATATGGCAATGGCACCGCAATCTTTACCCGCGACGGCGACACGGCGCGCGACTTCGCGAACCGCGTGAACGTCGGCATGATCGGCATCAACGTGCCCATCCCGGTGCCGCTGGCCTACCACACGTTCGGCGGCTGGAAGAAATCGGCCTTCGGCGACCTGAACCAGCACGGGCCGGACGCCTTCCGCTTCTACACGCGGACGAAGACCATCACTTCGCGCTGGCCGTCCGGCATCAAGGAAGGTGCCGCTTTCAACTTCAAGCAGATGGACTGACCGCCGTCCTGACAGCGAAAAGCCGGGCCATTTGGTCCGGCTTTTTGTTGTGACGCGATGCGCGCGGATCGGTCAGACCGACCGTCGCCGCATCAGGCTGATCCCGCCGAGCGCGAGTGCAAGCAAGCCGCCTGCGGCAGGCAGCGGAACCGGCGCGATGTCGGGGAAGCTCACGGTAATGGAGCTCAAATAATACTCTGAGAATGACCAGTATGCGCCGATCCCGAAGGTCACAGCCGTCTGCGGCGTCGGGAAAAGATAGTTCGCGCCTGCCTGCAGATCGAGATACTGGATCGTCGTTGGGCCGCCGTTGCCGGTGAAGAGGTCGAAGTAGTCATCCGCCGCCACTGTGCTGGGCGTGAAGCTGACCGACAGGAGTGTCACCGCCTGACTAAAGGTAAAGAGCGCCAGCTCATTGGAACCCGACCCATCGATCTGATTGTTCGTGTCGCCGGGGGAACGGATACCAAGGCCGGTGCCCGCAAAAGTGCGCACCTGAGCCGTGCCGTTGATATTGTTGAAATTGTCGTACGTAGCGCCTGTCGCGGTCATGCCGAGACCGGGTGCGGTGTAGTTCAACGCGCTCAGCCATGAATTGCCGCTCGATTGCGTGAGGTCGAACGTCACCGTGGCGGCACTGGCCGAACTTCCAACATTCGACAGGGCGATAATAGCCAGAAGTTTCCAAGGACTGATCAAATGACTTTCCTCCAAGTCAACCGGCGCGGGTTGCCGCGCCGGTCATACGCTGATCAGACCGCGCGTGTGCGCCGTCGCATCAGGCCAATTCCGCCGAGCGCAAGTGCAAGCAGGCCACCCGCTGCCGGCAGCGGAACAGGCGCCGGAATGAAGGACACCACCGCGAAGATCTGTCCATTGCTCGCGGCGCTGCTGCCCTGGACCAGGCGTCCATTGGCAAAGCCGAAGATCGAGTTCGTCAGCGAGATGACGACCTGATTGCCACCCGGCGCCGCCAGAATCACCGGTGAAAGCCAGGTGAGCCCGCCCCACTGAAACGGCGAGGCGATCGAGCCGTTGACCAAGCCGGTCGAGGTTCCTGTCGCCCCCGTCGAGGTAAGCGTGAAGTCAGCGAACAGCGCGCGCGGCGTCAAATCGTCGGCATTGACCTGGTTCTCCATCGACCAGATGTTGAAGAGGTTGATCATCTGCGACTGTCCGAGCGAGAGGTTGAGCGTGAACGAGCCGCTCGTCGTGCTCGTTCCGACCTGCAGGCCCGGATCGACCGCATAGGCGGGACCATAGAGGTTGAATGTCGCCTGGATGGTGGCAGCTAGGCTTGCTGCACCGCTCATCAGCGTCATTGCAGCAGCAACAGCCGCCGCGCGTGCGATCGTCAGTACTTTGGCCATGATCTCTCCACCACCATTTCGAATCCCTCCGCCGGGCGGAGAGCACCGTGGGCCAACCTGCCCGGCGTTTACGACCTGTTAAGGAAGATTCCGTGGCGGCAATAAGGATTCGGGCCTTGTTTCTTGGCTTCTTACCGGCATTTCGGGGATGCTCAACTCACGTGCTCACAGGTTATTCGCGGTACGTTTTTGTCGAGGCGAATCAATGTTCGCACGGCTGTTCGGTCACTGGAGTAACGGAAGATCGGACCAACTGTTTCGATAATTTACCCAGTATATCCAAAAATATACGCATTGTTTCTTTGACCTGGCGACTTGCGCCATCGCCTGCGCGACAGCGAGATTCTGTTGCCGAAGTGACGCAAAAGTGGCATTAATAAGGCATTCCGGCCCAGTTTGTGGCGGGTATTTTTCGGCTTGGGCGGTGGGGACCATCCAAAGCTATTTGGTGCGAAAGGAACAATTATGTTCGGTTTCATCAAGACCCTGCGCGCGCGGGCTGCGGGCGTGATCGCGGGTCTTGCCCTCGGGCTCGCCGCCTCCGGCGCCTCGGCCCTGACGGTCAACTTCGATCAATATATCACCGGCACCAACCTCGGCCAGACGACGCTGGCGACGCTGACGGCCACCCAGAACGGCAACAATGTCGATATGGTCTTCACCAATACCGGCATCGTTGGCGGCACTGGCACATTCGATACGGCGCTGCAGATGATGTACAACGGCTCCACGTCGGGCATCAGCCTGCTCTGGACCGGCGGCGTTCAGGTATCGAACTTCACCCTCGGCGGCGGCATCGGCCCCTTCAACCCGTGGGATCTGGTCGTGAACTGGGCGACCTCCAATTCCAACGGCGGTGCAAACCGCCTGAACGTGGGCGAGTTCTCGTCCTTCACGCTTGTCGGTGCTCAGCTGTCGAACCTGTTCTTCGGCTCGGGTTCCAATCCGTCGGCGATGATCCATGTTCAGGGCCTGACCGGCGGCGGTTCGACCAAGTACGGGCCTAGCCCGGTTCCGGTACCGGCAGCGGGCTTCCTGCTCTTTGGTGCGCTCGGGGGCCTCGGCCTCGCGGCGCGGCGGCGCAGGGCAGCCTGAAACGCAAGACAAACTGGAAAGGGGCGGGTCTCGGACCCGCCCTTTTCCTTTGCGAAAGTCCACAAAGCGGCAGAGTTTCGCCGACTTTCACGGTGGAAAGGGCCATTCCGCGCGGGATTATGGAACCGTATCGTTCCCTGCGGTATTGAGGATTTGACAGGGCCAACTACCAGAGAACCGGAGTTCCAAGTGTTAACGAAACGATTTGTCCTGACGGCCGCCAGCAGCGCTCTCCTGCTCCTGACGCTGTCTGCCGAGGGGGCCCTCGCCGAAAAGGGCCATTGCCCACCCGGTCTTGCGAAGAAAGCGGTGCCCTGCGTTCCGCCGGGGCTCGCCAAGAAAGGGGTCCGGCATTGGGATCGCGGCGACTATGTCGGTGACGAGGACTATCACCGCATCCGCTATCCCGATCGCTACGGCCTGCCGCCGCTTGACCCCGGCCAACGCTATGTCATCGTCGGGAACCGGGTGATGGTGGTGGACGAGGCGACCTATACCGTCGTCACCGTCCTCAATGCCATCGACGCGATCCTTGACTGAGCCCAGGACTGAGCCCAGCGGGCAGCTTTGGATCAGAGAGGCCGCCGTCCTGAGTGGCCTCGACAGGGAAAGCCGCGACGCGCTCGCCGATCTCCCGGTCACGGCCATTGGAAAGGGGACGATCCTCTTCCACCCCGGCGACAGCGCGCGTGGTTTCATCATTCTGCTCGACGGCAGGATCGAAGTCTTCCTGACCGGCCCGAACGGCCGCGAGATCCTGCTCTATCCGGTTGAACCGGGCAGCAGTTGCGTGCAGACCACGCTCGGGCTGCTGGGCGGCGAGGATTATTCGGGCGAGGCGATCGCCGTCACCGATCTGCGCGCCGTCATCATCCCGAAAGAGCGGTTTCTGGCCCTCATGGCCGGATCGGCCCCCTTCCGCAGCTTCGTCTTTTCCGCCTTCGCGCAACGGATGCAATCGATGATGCAGGTGCTTGAACGCGTGGCGTTCCTCAGGATCGAGGCGCGGCTGGCCGAGGCGCTCCTTTCCCGCGCCGAGGGCGATCTGGTCCGCAGCACCCATCAGGAACTGGCCACAGCCATCGGCTCGGCCCGCGAAGTGATCTCGCGGCGGCTGGAAACCTTCGCGCGCCAGGGCCTAGTGACCACCGAACGTGGCGCGGTTCGGATCACGGACATCGCCGCCCTGCGGCGCCTTGCCACAGGGGTCGACTGACCGGTTGGTGACCTTATCACCGACAGGTGTCAGCCTTTGACCGATACTCACCTCCGACAAACACACTGGATGGAGGCACTCATGTTCAAGACCAATGTCGGCCAGGCGGACCGCGCGATCCGCATCCTTCTCGGCCTCGCGCTGATTGCGCTATGGTACTTCGCGCCGGGCTACGGCTGGCGCTGGGTTCCGCTGGTCCTCGGGCTGGTGGCGCTTGTAACCGGCCTCATGCGGACCTGTCCGCTCTATTCCCTGCTCGGCCTGAACACCTGCCCGCTGAAGCAGAGCTGATCCATCGCGCTGCATCCGACCTGAGCGACGGGAATATCGGGTGCAGCCACCGCCCTGCCCTATCGGCCGATCCGGGCGAGATGGGTGTCGTGGAAGTCGCTGACTTCCTTGAGCCCATAGCCGAGCATCCGGTCGAACCCGACATGGGCGATCCAGATCAGCCCGAGGTCAGTGACCGTCACGTCCATGCCGAACGCATGGCCGATACCGCCAAGGATCAGCCCGCCTGCATAAAGATGCGCGCCATTATAGAAAAGCGCGCCTATGCGCGAACCCGCCAGATAGAAGACGATCGCCAGGTCGGGCAAAAGCGCCAGAATCGGCCAGAGCCACCAGGGCCAGCCGGGCGCACGCGCCCAGAGCCAGAGCGTGGCCCCGACGAAGGCCAGCGCGCCTTCCAGCCTCTGCCAGGCTACCGTGGTCATTCCGCCGCCACCCGGCGGGCTTTTAGCATCGGGGCAAGGTAGTGGCCTGTATGGCTTTCAGCGACCTTCGCCACCTCTTCCGGCGTACCGGTCGCAACGATCCGCCCGCCGCCGTCGCCGCCCTCGGGGCCGATGTCGATGATCCAGTCGGCGGTCTTGATCACGTCGAGGTTATGCTCGATCACCACCACCGTATTGCCCTGCTCCACCAACTCGTGCAGCACCTCCAGAAGCTTCCTCACATCCTCAAAATGCAGGCCCGTGGTCGGCTCATCCAGGATATAGAGCGTGCGGCCGGTCGAACGACGGCTGAGTTCCTTTGACAGCTTCACCCGTTGCGCCTCACCGCCCGACAGGGTCGTCGCCTGCTGACCGACCTTGATATAGCCAAGACCGACACGCACCAGAGCATCCATCTTCTCGCGGATCGCGGGCACCGCCTTGAAGAAGTCCTGCGCGTCCTCGACCGTCATTTCCAGAACGTCAGCAATCGACTTGCCCTTGAAATGAATCTCCAAAGTCTCGCGGTTGTAGCGATGGCCCTTGCAGGTTTCACAGGTCACATAGACGTCGGGCAGGAAATGCATCTCGATCTTGATCAGCCCGTCACCCTGACAGGCCTCGCAGCGCCCGCCCTTGACGTTGAAGGAAAAGCGCCCCGGCTGATAGCCGCGGGCCTTGGCCTCGGGCAGGCCCGCGAACCAGTCACGGATGGGCGTGAAGGCGCCGGTGTAGGTCGCGGGATTTGACCGGGGTGTGCGGCCGATCGGGCGCTGGTCGATGTCGATGACCTTGTCGAGATGTTCGAACCCCTTGATCGTCTCGCAGGGCGCCGGCGTCTCATGCGCGCCGTTCAGCTTCAGCGCGGCATTCTTGTAGAGGGTCTCGATGGTCAGTGTCGACTTGCCGCCGCCCGACACGCCGGTCACGCAGACAAATTTGCCCAAGGGGAACTCGGCCGTCACCTCTTTCAGGTTGTTACCGGTTGCTTTCACTACGGTCAGCTTCTTGCCATTGCCGTCGCGCCGCTGTTTCGGCACCGCAATCTCGCGCTTGCCGGAGAGATACTGGCCGGTGATCGAGGCCGCATCCGCCGCGATCTCCCCTGGCGTGCCGCGCGCAATGATCTGGCCGCCGTGCACCCCGGCTCCTGGCCCGATATCCAGCACATAGTCGGCCTCGCGGATCGCTTCCTCGTCATGCTCGACCACGAGCACCGTGTTGCCCTGATCGCGCAGGTTCTTGAGCGTCGTCAGAAGCCGGTCATTGTCGCGCTGGTGCAGGCCGATGGAGGGTTCGTCCAACACATAGAGCACGCCGGTCAGCCCCGATCCGATCTGGCTGGCGAGGCGAATGCGCTGGCTTTCGCCACCCGACAGAGTTCCCGCAGCGCGCGACAGAGTCAGATAGTCGAGGCCCACATTGTTCAGAAACCCCAGTCGTTCGCGGATCTCCTTCAGGATCAGCCGGGCGATTTCATTCTGCTGGCCGGTCAGGCGGGCGGGCACCGTGTCGATCCAGGCGTAAGCCTCGCGGATCGACATCTGCACCACCTCGCCGACATGCAGGCCCGCGATCTTCACCGCCAAAGCCTCAGGCCGCAGCCGGTGGCCGCCGCAGGTGCCGCACGGGCGGTTGTTCTGGAACCGCTCCATCTCCTCGCGTGACCAGGCGCTGTCGGTCTCGCGATAGCGACGTTCGAGATTGGGGATCACCCCTTCGAAAGTGCGCGTCACCTCATAGACCCGGCCGCCCTCGTCAAAGCGGAAGGCGATCTCTTCGCCCTCTGATCCATAAAGGAAGATGTTCCGCACCTTTTCCGGCAGGTCCTTCCACGGCTTCTTGGCATCGAACCCGTAATGCCGCGCCATTGCGTCGATGGTCTGCAGAAAATAGGGCGTCTTGGTCTTGGACCAGGGGGCGAGCGCGCCGTCCTTCAGCTTCAGCGTGACGTCGGGTACAACGAGTCGTTCGTCGAAGAAGAGCTCAACCCCAAGCCCGTCGCAGGACGGACAGGCGCCGAAGGGGGCGTTGAAGGAAAAGAGCCGCGGCTCGATTTCCGGGATGGTGAAGCCTGACACCGGGCAGGCGAATTTCTCGCTGAAAGTGATCCGCTCCGGATCGCCCTCTGCCGGCGCGGTTTCCAGAACCGCGATCCCGTCAGCGAGGTTCAGCGCGGTGCGGAAACTGTCGGCAAGCCGGGTTTCAAGCCCCTCGCGCACCACGATCCGGTCGACGACCACGTCGATGTCCTGACGGAACTTCTTGTCGAGGGTCGGCGGCTCCTCCAACTCATAGAACTGGCCGTTCACCTTTACCCGCTGGAACCCCTGTTTGCGCCAATCGAGGAATTCCTTGCGGTATTCGCCCTTGCGGTCGCGGACCACGGGCGCCAACAGATAACCCCGCGTGCCTTCGGGCAGCGCCATCACCTGATCGACCATGTCCTGCACCTGCTGCGCGGTGATCGGCTTGCCGGTAGCGGGGCTGTAGGGTACCCCCACGCGGGCAAAAAGCAGACGCAGGTAATCGTAAATTTCAGTCACGGTGCCCACGGTCGAGCGCGGGTTCTTCGAGGTCGTCTTCTGTTCGATGGAAATCGCAGGGCTCAAACCCGAGATATGATCGACATCCGGCTTGCCCATCATGTCCAGAAACTGCCGGGCATAGGCCGACAGGCTTTCGACATAGCGCCTTTGCCCTTCTGCATAGATCGTGTCGAAGGCGAGCGACGACTTGCCAGACCCCGAAAGCCCGGTGATCACCGTCAGCTTGTCGCGTGGAATCTCCACATCGACATTCTTGAGGTTATGTTCGCGCGCCCCGCGCACCTCGATGAATTTCTGCTCGGCCATATGCGTCCCCGGGGTTCAGCGGTTAACAGATAGTGCAGAGCGGCCGAGTCTCCAACTGGAAAATGAGAACTTAAAGCGAACACTGTGCGCTTTGCCGAGCTCTCGCGGGGGCTCTGCCCCGTCGCCATTTGCGCTCGGACCAATGGCGCACCAAAGGCGACCCCCGAGGTATTTTAGCCAAGATGAAAGGAGTGTTGGCGGATATTGGCCTTGCGGTACAGGCGGAGGCGCCGATGACCGCCCAAGGTGAAAGCGTCCCGCCTCCGCGACCCAGGTCGCCCGAGGCGGGGCGCGGCTCTTTCATGTTGGCCAAAATACCTCGATGGCGTCCGGGGGCGCGAAGCCCCCGGCTTTGGCCTCAGATATGGATCGCCCTGCCGTAGGCGTCGAGCACCGCCTCGTGCATCATTTCGCTCAGCGTCGGATGCGGGAAGACGGTTTCCATCAACTCGCCCTCGGTCGTTTCAAGGGACCGGCCAACGACATAACCTTGGATCAGTTCGGTCACTTCCGCGCCGACCATATGCGCGCCCAGAAGCTCACCGGTCTTGGCGTCAAAGACGGTCTTGATCAAGCCTTCGGCTTCCCCCAGCGCGATAGCCTTGCCGTTGCCGATGAATGGGAAGCGGCCGACCTTGATCTCGAATCCGGCTTCCTTGGCTTTTGCCTCGGTCAGTCCAACGGACGCGACCTGCGGATGGCAATAGGTACAACCGGCGATGGAATTCGGTTTGATCGGATGGGGATGCTTGCCCGCGATCAGTTCGGCAACCATCACGCCTTCATGGCTCGCCTTGTGTGCCAGCCAGGGCGCGCCAGCGATATCGCCGATCGCATAAAGGCCCTCGATCCCGGTCCGGCAGAATTCGTCGGTCACCACATGAGTGCGGTCGATCTTCACGCCCAGCGCCTCAAGCCCCAGACCTTCCACGTTCCCGACGATTCCGACCGCCGAGATGACTGTATCGAAGTCCTGTGTTGTGGTCTGGCCGTTCGATTCCAGGTGGGCCACGACCTTGCCGGGCGAACGGTCAAGCTTCTTGACCGTGGTTTTCTCGAAGATCTTCATCCCCTGCTTCACGAAGCTCTTCTTGGCGAAGGCCGAGATTTCTGCATCCTCGACCGGCAGCACCCGGTCCAGCACCTCAACCACGGTCGTTTCGGCGCCGAGAGTGTTGAAGAAAGAGGCGAACTCGATGCCGATGGCGCCCGAACCGATCACCAGCAGTTTCTTCGGCATGCGCTTCGGTTGCAGCGCGTGCTTGTAAGTCCAGACGAGATCGCCGTCGGCCTCGAGCCCCGGCAGTTCACGGGCCCGCGCGCCGGTCGCCAGGATGATCGCCTTGGCCGTCAGTTCCTCGGTCCCCTTGTCGGTCTTGACGCTGACCGTACCTTTCTTCGGCAGGGTCGCGGCGCCCATGAAGACGGTGACCTTGTTCTTCTTCATCAGATGACCGATCCCGCCCGACAATTGCTTGGCCACCCCGCGCGAACGGGCGACCACGGCATCGAGATCATAACCGATGCCCTCGGCCTTCAGCCCGAATTCCTTGGCGCGGTGCATGAGGTGGAAGACCTCGGCCGAGCGCAGCAGCGCCTTCGTGGGGATGCAACCCCAGTTCAGGCAGATACCGCCAAGATGTTCGCGCTCGACGATGGCGACCTTCTGGCCAAGCTGAGCGGCGCGGATCGCAGCCACATACCCGCCGGGACCGGCGCCGATCACGATGACATCAAAGCTCTGGGCCACGTCACTTTCCTCCCTCAGAAAAAGTAGTTTGCCATTAAACTACTTTTCTATTCCGATCAACTTGCGTAGTTTTAGGGTCTGATCTGCGCCTCGCGCATAGCTATCCGCCCAATTCCCGCACGATGGCGCCATAGCCCCCCTGGGTCAGGAATACCTCTTCCTCGGGCGTGGAGCCACGCGACAGGGCGACATTGCGGAAGGGAAAGCGGCCAAAGCGCCTAATGACCTCGCGATGGGCGCGGGCGTGCAGCGTGTAGTTGCTCAGGGGGCCGATGCGCGCTTCCAGAAGCGCGACAGACCAGTCCTGGTCGGCCAAAGCTTCGGAATGTTCAAAAGGCATGTAGAAGAAGACCCGCTCAGGCTCCTTCACGGTCAGATCCTGCCCGGCCACCACCGCTCGCCGCGCCATCTGCCGGGCCAGTTCGTCGGTCGCGAAAGCTTCTGGCCGGCCGCGGAACATGTTTCGGGAAAACTGGTCGGCGACGATCAGATAGGCGAGTGCACCTTCGGCGCTTTCGCCCCAGATCTCATGCGCGCCGCCCCGCAGCTCTTCCCAGAGCGTTCCGAACCGGGCGGTGATCGCGCCATCAATCTCAGGGTCGGCAACATACCAGCCCTCGGGCCCCACCTCTTCCAGCCAGAAACGCAGGACATCGGTCTGCAACTGCATCGGCTTCCCTCCCTTTCAGGGAAAGCCTCGCAGGTTTGCCTGCGAAAGGCTAGCCGTCAGCTTTGCGCGGGACCGGCAGGGGTGTACGACTCGCCCTCCGGCACGGCAGCGGCCTCGACCGCGGCCTCGACGGCCACGGCGCCGGCGGTCGGTGCCAGTGTCCGGAATCGGCCGCGCGCTTCTACATGGACGGCACGCCGCGTCATCCGCCAGAGCGAATAGAGCGCCATCATCACGAAGAGGAGTGCCACGAAGAGGAAATAGCCGGTCGGCCCCGACTGCCCCATGAACCAGCCGATCACCGGCGGCCCGCCGATCGCGCCGAGGCCGTTGATGAACATCAGGCCGGCCGAGGCCCCCGCCATCTCCGACCCGTCGAGATAATCGTTCACATAGGCCACGAGCAGTGAATAGAGCGGGTTCGAAATGCCGCCCCAGATGAAGCCGATGCCGACAAGCACCCCCAGCGTCCAGGGCAGGGCCATGCCTGCGAAGGCGACCGCTGCCCCCACCACCGCGAGCCCGAGGATCAGCTGGCGCCGGTCCATCCGGTCCGACGCCCAGCCGATCGGATATTGCAGGACCAGCCCACCCACATAGATCGAACCGATGAAGATCGAGATATTGCGGACCGACAGCCCCACCTCAGACCCCCAGACCGCCGACATGCCGAACTGCGCTGCAAAAATGCCTCCCATCAGGAACATGCCGACACAGCCAAGGGGGGAGGTCACGAAAAGGCGTTTGATCGACAGAGGCTGAATACGCTCGAACGCAGGCGCCTGGCTGCCCGACAGGAGGATCGGTGTAAAGGCGAGCGACACGAGCACCGAGGAGATCACAAACAGGTCGAACCCGCCCGGATCGCGGAAATTGAGGAGCGCCTGCGCTGCGATGATGCCGATCATCTGCATGATCATATAAGCTGACAAAGCCTGGCCGCGCGTCTCGTTCGTGGTCGAGGCGTTCAGCCAGCTCTCCGCGGTGATATAGACGCCGCAGAAGGAAAAGCCGATGGCGATCCTGAGGACGGTCCAGACCACCCAGTGCGGCGCCACCGGATAGAGGATGAGCGCGGCGGAAATGACCGACCCCAGCGCCGCGAAGACCCGCACATGTCCGACGCGGCGGATCATCTCGGGCGTCATGCGAGAGCCGAAGAGGAAGCCCACGAAATAGCCCGACATCACATAGGACATCTCGACCGCCGTGAAGCCCTCGATCTTGCCGCGGATGCCGAGAAGCGTGCCCTGCAACCCGTTGCCGAGCATCAGAAGCATCACGCCAAGGAGGAGGGCCCAGGAATTGCGCAGGACGAAGAGCATCGGACGGGTCTTTCGGTTTTCGAGTGAATGGTGCGGGAGGATTTCGCGCTTGGCCAGCAGAAAGGCGACCGGGCGGCGGCGGTTTTCGTCAGCCGCCGGGCAGAAGAAGCGAGGCGTCGCCGTAAGAGAAGAAGCGATAGCCCGAGGCAACCGCATGGGCATAGATGCGCCGGATGCGCTCCTGCCCCATGAGCGCCGAGACCAGCATCAGCAGCGTCGATTTCGGCAGGTGGAAATTGGTCATCAGCCCGTCTGTGACCTGAAAGGCGAAGCCAGGGTAGATGAAGATGTCGGTTGGTCCCTGCCACGGCTCCACCCGGCCCGACCGCGCGGCGCTTTCGATCAGCCTGAGCGCCGTGGTGCCGACCGGGATCACTCGCCCGCCCGCTGCTTTGGTGGCGTTGATCTCAGCCGCGGCCTCTTCGGTCACCTCGCCCCACTCGGCGTGCATCCGGTGGGTCGTCACATCCTCGACCTTCACCGGCAGAAAGGTGCCCGCGCCGACATGCAGGGTGACATGGGTGAAGGCTACACCCTTCGCCGCCAACGCCGCCAACAGGGTGTCATCGAAGTGCAGCGAGGCTGTGGGGGCGGCGACCGCGCCCGCCTTGCGCGCCCAGACAGTTTGGTAGTCCTCGCGGTCCTGCGCGTCCGGCGCCCGCAGCGCCGCGATATAAGGCGGCAGGGGCATGTCGCCCGCCTCGGCGAGCGCCGCGTCGAAATCGGCGCCCGTCATATTGAAGGCGATCTCCATCTGCCCGTCGGCAATTGCTTCGACGCGCGCCGAGAGGGTAGCGGAAAAACGGATGTCTTCGCCCTCCTTCAGCTTGCGAAGCGGCTTTGCCAGCGCCGCCCAGCGCCCGTGCGGACGCGGCTCCAGCAGGGTAACTTCGACCTTTGCCACCGCCTCGCCCTGCCCGGTCGTCCGGTGCCTCTCACCCGACAGACGCGCGGGGATAACGCGCGTGTCGTTCAGGACCAACCGGTCGCCCGGCCTCAGAATATCGACCAGATCGCGCACATGGCGGTCGGCGATCGCGTCACCCGTTGCGAGCAGCAGCCGCGCCGCCGTGCGCGGCCGCGCGGGCCGCGTGGCGATCAGCCCCTCGGGCAGGTCGAAATCGAAATCGGAAAGTTTCATGCGCTCAGCCGCCCGGGCTTTCGGATTGGGCCCCCGGCAGGCTTGGCGGCGCCTTGCGGAAGAGATTGCGGAACATGCCCGGCGTCAGGATCGACAGGGGATTAACCCCGACGGTGAACGATTCGCGCGTGCCTTTGAGCGTATAGTTGAAGCCGAAGAGCCCGTCACGCTGGCGCGAGAAGATCTGGCCTATGCCATTCACCAGATACAGCGGCGAGATGACGCCCTGCAGATCGAACCGCCCCTCGCCCGACCAGTAGAGCCCCGCCGCGGAAACGCCAAGCGAGGGACCGATGGCAGACCCTTCCTGTATCTCGATGGCCTCGGGTGTCAGGCGGAAGCGGCCCGCCACGTCGGTGAAGATGATGCCGTCGCCCTGCAGTTCGCTGATCAGCCCGACGACGGAGATCGCGTTCAGAAGCCCCGCCAGCGCCGGGGCGCCGACGATGCGGATATTCCGGATGCCCAGCGCCCCGTCATAGCTGCCCGCCACCCCCACCGGCCTGAGCGTCAGCTCCAGCCGCCCGCCCCGGCCGCTTTCATAAATGCCAGCCGCCGCCATGGCCCGTCCGGCGTCATCCGACCGCACACGAAAGGCCGAACGACCGCCTGGATCGGGCACGACCTCGCCCGTGATCGGCGCGCGGCCGTTCACGAGCCCCGCGAATGCGCCCGACAGACCGGCGCCCCCGGCCGTGAAACTGCCCTTGAAACCGGTGATCGCCAGGCCCGAACTGATCCGCAACTGATCAAGCGCAATCTCAAGCGGCGGCCGGTCGCCACGCGCGCCGCCGCTGCCCCCGAAAGTCGCGCGCCGCATGTCGGCGCTGCCGCCCGAGACCGTCAGCCCCACGGATTTCCCCGCCCCCCGGCCCTTCAGCGTCACATCGCCGGTGAACCAGTCGCCCAGCGTCACCTCCGGAAAGCGCGCCGTCTCGAAAGCGCCGTCGGCGCCGAGCGTGATCTTGCCCGCGGCCTTCAGCCCGCCCGCGTCGAACGAGAGTGCATCGACCCGCACCGGCTTGCCCAACGCGCCCGATATCTTCAGTTCGCCCCGGGTTTTCGCGACCTTCGACCAGCCCACCTCCGGGATCGCAAGCGTAAGCCCCGCCAGATCGCTGTTGAGCCGGAAGGCGGTCGCCGCGTCCTTTGCAAGGTCGAGGTGGAATGTCCCCCAACCCTCGCCCTTCACCGCGCCATCGGGCAACGCAATCGACAACCGTTTCAGCGTGTCGGGCGTGATGGCGATCTTGCCGTCCACCACCGAGCGCCCTTTCGCCTCCGGCCCGAAGGTCTGCGCCCAGAGGCCCTCAACCGGAATGCCATCGTAGCGGGCCGCGCCGCCGATGCTCATCCCCTCGTTGTCGGCGGCGATGGTCAGCGCGGCGCCCTCAAGCAGATGACCGGGCACCACTCGGTCCGAGTCGACATCCAGCAATGTGCCGGAGACATCGAACGCGACATCGGCCACCAGCAGTTTCGGCTTCGGCACGAATTTCAGAACCGATGTCAGCTCGGCGCGACCTTCCGCCAGATCGACCGGCTGGCCCGCCTTCGACATCAGGCTGAGCGGCGGTTCATCCAGTATCGACAGGGCCGCCGTGATCGTGCTGTCGCTTTTCAGCGTGATCTCGATGGGGGAGGGTTTCAGCCGGATGTCCGGGACCTTCAGGACCGATCCGGCGATATCCAGGTCTCCGCCCTCGGGTGCATGAACCTGCCCCCTCTCGACCACCAGCACATAGGCATTGTCGCTGATCGTCGCATAGCCCGCGCCGCTGACGATCGGCGGCAGGGTGCGCATGAAGCGCACCTCCGCTTCGCGGAACCGGTAGTCGAGGGCAAAGCGCGGTTCGGTCCCGGGGCGCAGGCGCAGCGCGGCCTTCACGTCATATAGATCGCCCGCCGCGACATTCTCGGCCAGCCAGACCCGCGTCTTCGGCACTGCGCCAAGCGGCCAGAGCGCCAGAAGCTTTTCCGTCGCGATGGCATTGATGCCCACGTCGAAAGCAACGGCCCAGCCATCCTCCTCTGCCGATACTTCGCCCTTGCCGGATATTCGTCGGTCGCCCTCGCTGAGGGCCAGTTGGCCGATGGTCAGGCGAAACGGGTCGAAAGTCAGTTTCAGGTCCGCGGCGCCCTGAGAGATCGACACCGGATCAGCGAACACGCCCTCCGGATCGGCGCGCAGATCATCGAGCCGTATCTGCGCGACCAGCGCCTCGGGCCAGCCATCCTCGATCCCCTTCAGCCAGGCACTGCCCCCGAACCGCGCCTGCAGCACATTCCCGTCAATCCTGAGATCGTTGAGGCTGAGCCGGTAGCGCGCCGGATCGTAGGTCAGGTCAAGCGTCGCCCCCCGGAACGCGACAGGCGCGGTATCGGGGGTCGGCTGCAAGGCACCGGCACCGACCGCGAGACGCACGTCAAGCGGCCGCAGATCGCCGGCCTCGTCGAAACCGGTACCGAGCGTCCCGGACATCGGCGCATCAAGCGCGGCGAGCCAGGCAAGCGCCGGCACCTGCCGCCCGAGATCTCGGGCTGAAATGCCGCTCAGCCGCACATTCAGCGCCGCGGCCGGCGAGGCGCGGTCGGTCGTCAGCTCCATCTCCGCCCTCGCCTCGGCTTTCGGCGGCGTGCTACCCCTCTCCTCGATCGCGCCGAGCGAGGTGGCGGATTGCCCGGCCAGTGCGAAGGCGAGGTTCGCGATCAGCCCCTCGTCGCCCTGGCGCAGGGTCAAGTGCCCGTCATTCACTGTCCAGACCTGTTCGGCCCGGCGATCATCGAAAAGGATGTTCACATGTCCGACCGTCACATCCTCAAGCCGGGAAAGCGCAGGCCCCGCGAAGGCCGCATCGAGCGCATCGATAAGATCGGCGGGCGCAATTGCCTCGCCGCCCAGATTGGCGGCACCGGGCGCTATATCGAGTGTCCCGTCGGCCAGCCGCCGCACTGCGATTCGTGCGCCGTCGATCCGGATCCGCGAAGGCTGCAGGCGGCCCGACAGAAGCGCATCGCGGTCAAGACCGGTCCGAAGATCGGAGATCAGTGCGAGCCTTTGGCCGCGTGCTGAGATCAGAGTGACATTGCCGAGCCGCACCTGCGGCACGAATCCTTCGGTGACGACCAGATCACCATCGCCGATCCGAAGCTGCGCCTGCCCGTCGAGCGCCCGGTTGGCGCGTGTCTCGATCGCCGAGACAACGAGTTTCGGCAAGGGAATGCTGCGGCCTGACAGGCCGAGCCCAACCAGAATGGCGACGACTGCCCAGAGGGAAAGCCCAAGCGTCGCCCAGAAACGCAAGTGACGATGCCGCGGTGGATCCTGCTCCACGGCCTCTTCGCCCTGCTCCTGCCGTTTCTCTTTCATCCTGCCCGGACCTCAGGCCGGAAAGACCCGGCTGCCGGTCCCTTTATCTTTTCGTCCGGAACATTAAAACGCTAACTCTCACCCGTTGGCAAAGGATTGCTGTCATGACCGAGATCGGTTCCCTCGCCCCCGCCTTTTCCCTGCCGCGTGACGGCGGTGGCACCGTGTCGCTTGCGGACTTCACAGGCCGGAAGGTCGTACTCTACTTCTATCCCAAGGACGACACGCCCGGCTGCACGGTCGAGGCGATCGACTTCACCCGGCTTGCGCCCGAGTTCGCCGCCGCCGACACTGTGGTGATCGGCTTGTCGAAGGACAGCGTGAAGGCGCATGACAAGTTCTGCCGCAAGCACGGGCTCGGCATCATCCTTGCCTCGGACGAGGCGGGCGATACCTGCGAACGTTACGGCGTCTGGGTCGAGAAAAACATGTATGGCCGTACCTACATGGGCATCGATCGGGCGACCTTCTTGATCGGCCGCGATGGCCACATCGCCGCGCACTGGCCAAAGGTTAAGGTCGAGGGACACGCCGCCGAGGTGCTTGCAGCCGCGCGGGGACTTTGAGCCGATGCTGTCGCTGGCAGAGCGCGCGGTCGAAGTTCTGACCACCGCGGACGGACGGGTGAAGTGCGCTTTGTCGCGTCGTCATGCCGCCGACTGGTTTGCTGCGCGTGCGGCAGGCACGCCCTTTCCGGTCGGCCATGCCACCCCGCCGCTGCGCCCCGCCCGCCCCGACCGGCCGGAACTCTTGCCGCCCAAAGATGTGCCACGCCGCCGTCCCGGCTCTCCACAGGGCAGGATCGCGCTTCTCCATGCGCTTGCCCATATCGAACTCAACGCCGTCGATCTGCATTGGGACATGGTGGCGCGTTTCACCGGCGCGGGCATGCCACCCGGCTTCTCTGACGACTGGGTCAAGGCCGCCGACGAGGAGTCCAACCATTTCAACCTGATCTCAGACTGCCTCGAACGGATGGGCAGCCACTATGGTGCGCTGCCCGCCCATGCGGGCATGTGGCGCGCGGCCGAAGATACGGTGGATGATCTCAAGGGCCGCCTCGCCGTCGTGCCGATGGTGCTGGAAGCACGCGGCCTGGACGTGACGCCCGGCATGATCGAGATATTCCGCAAGGCCGAGGAAGCCGAGGCCGTGGCCGCGCTTGAGGTGATCTATGCCGAAGAGGTTAGCCATGTCGCCTATGGGTCAAAATGGTTCAACTGGCTTTGCGGGCGCGAGGGTCTCGACCCGAAAGACGCGTTCCACAGCCTCGTCCGGCGCTATTTCCACGGCGCCCTGAAGCCGCCCTTCAACGAGGAAAAGCGCGCCGAAGCGGGGCTTCCGCCCGACTTCTACTGGCCGCTCGCCGAGCGCGACCCGGCGGAAACAGCCCCCTGACGCCGCGTCCGTCGGCAAGATGCCGCTGAAATGCGACCAATTCCGGTGCCATCCCGGGAAAAGGTTTGCGACAGGCCCCGGCGATTGCTAACCCAAGAGCCGTCGGACCGTTGGGGAATGGGACGATGTTTCTGCCAAGCTGCCAAACGGGACATTGAGCGTGATACCGGTTTCTCTTCACCGCCTGTCGGCGGCGCTGGAACGGCGCCTGCCGGAACAGCGCCTGTTCCTGAAATCTGATCAGGGAACGCGCTTCATCCGCATCCGGCCCTGGATGCAGGCGCTGATCTTCGCGTCGTCGGGCGTCGTCGTCATCTGGGCGATGCTCGCCACCGCCATCATCATGATCGACTCGATCGGCTCGGGCGATGCGCGCGAACGGGCGCGCCTGGCCAACCTCGAATATGAATCCCGCCTCAACATACTGTCGAGGGAGCGCGACCAGCGCGCCGCCGAAGCGATCGCCGCCCAGGAACGATTCACTACCGCGCTTGAACAGGTCTCGCGTATGCAATCGGCGCTGCTGGCGTCGGAGGAACAAAGACGCGAGCTGGAAACCGGCATCGGCCTCATCCAGTCGGCCCTTCACGATGCTGTCGAAGGGCGGCAGGAGGCCGAGGCACAACTCGCAAGCCTGAACGGTGACACAAGCAAGTCCAAACGTGCTTCCACACCCGAGGAAATGGCATCGACACTCTCCTTCCTGACCGCGGCACTCGACAAGACCGCCGAGGAGCGTGACAGCATGGCGGTCAGCGCCGTCAGCGCCAAAGCAGAGGCCGACGACATCGCCTACGAGATGAAGCTGATGGAAGAGCGTCACGACGAGATCTTCGCCCAGCTCGAAGATGCGGTGACGATCTCGATGGAACCGCTCGACAAGGTCTTCACCTCGGTCGGCATCGACCCCGCCAGCCTGATCGAATCCGTTCGCGGCGGCTATTCCGGACAGGGCGGCCCGCTTGGCCCCCTGATGCCCATCGAGCCCCCGGCAAACGCGAGCCCTGAGGCCAAGGCCGATTACGAACGCGCCAAAGCGATCTTCGAGGGGCTCGACAATCTCAACCTCTACCGCATCGCCGTCGACAAGACCCCGCTCGCGATTCCGGTCAAGACCTCGTTCCGCTACACATCGGGCTTCGGCCGCCGTTGGGGCCGCATGCACGAAGGCATTGACCTCGCAGGCGCACATGGATCACCGATTTATGCGACCGCCGATGGGGTCGTGACCCATGCAGGCTGGGAAAACGGCTATGGCAACATGGTTGAGATCCGCCATCCCTACGGATTCGTCACCCGCTACGGCCATCTCTCCAAGGTCCGGGTTGAGAAGGGTCAAAAGGTCTCGCGCGGCGAGAGGATCGGTGATATGGGGAATACCGGACGCTCGACCGGCACCCATCTTCACTATGAAGTGCGCGTGTCCGGTTCCGCTGTAAACCCCATGACCTTCATCAAGGCAGCGACCAATGTTTTCTAGAAGCAAGATCAACGAACCTGGCCCCAAGGCCGCCGATGCCGATAAACCGAAAGCGGAGAGCCTTCCGGTGACCAAACCCGCCTACGATTTTTCGACCCCGTCTGCGCCCAAGGCCAAGCCCGCGCCGTCGATCCTCTCGACCGATCTGGTGGTGACCGGCAATATCAAGACCACCGGCGATATCCAGATCGAGGGCACCGTCGAGGGCGATATCCGCGCCCACCTCCTGACCGTGGGCGAAAGCGCCACGATCAAGGGCGAGATCGTCGCCGATGACGTCGTGGTCAATGGCCGCGTCGTCGGCCGGGTGCGCGGCCTCAAGGTCCGCCTGACCTCGACCGCCCGCGTCGAGGGCGACATCATCCACAAGACGATCGCCATCGAATCCGGCGCGCATTTCGAAGGGTCGGTGCAGCGTCAGGACGATCCGATCGGCACCGGCGGCGTCAAGCAGATTGCGGCACAGCCCGTCGAATAAACCGCGACACACGAGCGTCTCTTGAGGGCACTGCGGGGGCGGTGCCCTTTTTCGTTAAGGTCTATTCCGTCAGCGCCCGGTACATGTGCCAGCTCGCATGGCCAAGAACCGGCAGCACCACCAGAAGCCCAAGGAACAGGGGCGCCATCCCCGCCAACAGGAGTGCCGTGATCGTCAGGCCCCAGCCAAGCATCGGCCAGAAATTCAGCGCCGCCGCCTGAAAGCTGAGGATGATGGCCGAGATGAAATCGACCTCGCGGTCGAGAAGCACCGGCAGACCTACCAGCACCATACCGAAGAGAACGCCCGCGAACCCCGCCCCCACCAGCGTTCCGATCAGCAGCATCAGGGGCCCTTTGCCCTGCATGAGGAAATCGAGCGGCCCGGCCCCGGCTGTCACCGAGGCGGGCGTCAGCCCTAGAAAAAGCGCGAACATCGTGTGCGCAACGAAGATCCAGAAAAGGAACAAGACCAGGATCACCGCCGTCATCGACGGCAATTGCCGGTCCTTCTGCCTGAAGATCGTTGACAGAACACCCGGCCAGTCCAGCCGCTCGCCTGCCTCTATCCGGCGGCTGACCTCGTAAAGCCCGACAGCGGTGAACGGCCCCAGCAACGGAAAGCCCGCCACCACCGGAATAAGCCACCATTCCCGCCCCGCAGCACTCGCCACCGCAAGCAGGAGCCAGCCACCCAACACATAGACCGCGCTGAAGAACAGCCCGAAGGCGGGCGCCCTGCGAAAATCCCGCAAGCCCGCACCAAGGGCGGCGCCGATCGCGCCCATGCCCACGGAACGCGCCTCCGGCAGGGCGTCGCCGCCCGTCTCCGGTTCGCTCATCTTTCCTCCCTTCCGCGTCCTGAGCCCGACGCTACGGCGCGCGGCGCGCGCGGGCAAGGCCTTCCAAGACGCCTCAAACGGCGCTGTCGCGCTCCGCTATCCAGCCATGCGCAGGATCGTTCGCGAACCGCCAGGCCCGGCGCGGCCCGGCCATCACGTTCAGATAGTACATTTCATAGCCATATGGCGCCCCACAGGGATGATGGCCCTTCGGCACCAGCACCACATCGTGGTCCTGCAGTGCCATGGTCTCATCGAGACTGCCGTCCTCGGTATAGACCCTCTGGATGCCGAAGCCCTGCGAAGGCCTCAGCCGGTGATAGTAGGTCTCCTCCAGATAGGTCATGCGCGGGAAATCATCCTCGTCATGGCGGTGCGGCGGATAGGAGGACCAGTGCCCTGCTGGCGTAAAGACCTCGGTCACCAGAAGGCTGTCGGCCACATCGCGCCCCTCCATTGCGATATTGTTGATGAAGCGTTGATTGGTCCCCACCCCGCGCGGGGTCAGTTCAATGCCTTCAGGCCCCAGCCGTTGCGCAGGCCTGCCGCCCGGCGACGGCGCCGTACAGACCGCAAGCGTGCAATTCGTCGCCGCGAGTGCCCGCCAGTCGCGCCCCGGCGGCACGTACAGGCAATGTGGCGGCGTCCGCTCGAACGGGCTCATCCGTTCGCCCATCACACCAAAAGCCTCGCCGCCCGCCCAAATATCCGCCCTGCCCTCGACCAGCACCAGAATTGCCTCGCGCCCGCCCGTGACCTCGGTCGCCGCCTCGCCCGCCGCCAACCGGTAGAGCGAGAAACCCACATATCCCCAGCTCGCGCTTTCGGGCGTGATGTCATGGACCCTGCCGCCGAGGCCGTTCGGCTTTCTAAGCAAACTCATTTGCCCTCACGTTCTGTCCATAAATACTCCGGAGGGGTCCGGGGAGGCAGAGCCTCCCCGGCCTTCTCTCACAAAAGTCCTGCCCGCGCCGCGAAATGCTTCAGCGAGGCCAGCCCCATCATCTGATATTTCAGCGGATCGGCCTTCAGCGGGTCCTGCTCCGCCTCGATCACCAGCCAGCCCCGATAGGAATGCTCCGCCGCAACCTTCAGCACCGGAAGGAAGTCAACGCAGCCCGCCGGATCGCCCGGCACGGTAAAGACCCCGCGCCGCACGCCTTCGAGGAAGGACAACCCCTCGCCCCGCACCTCTGCCATGATTTCCGGGCGCACGTTCTTGGCATGCATGTGCCGGACCCGCGCCATATGCCGCCGCGCCAGTGCCAGCGGATCGCCGCCCGCGAAGGTGCAATGACCGGTATCGAGCAAGAGATGGGTCTCCGGCCCCGTGCCCGCCATCAGCCGGTCCACTTCGGCATCGGTCTCGATCACCGTGCCCATATGGGGATGATAGACGAGCGTGATCCCCTGCGCCGCCGCGTGGGCCGCCAGCGCCTCGACGCCCGCGCAGAAGCCCGGCCACTGATCCTCACGCAACTGCGGCCGATCGTTCACCGCGACCCGGTCATTGCCATGGACGGAGTTCGAGGTCTCGCAGGTGATGATCACCTTGCTGCCCATCGCCTTCAGAAGATCGAGGAAGGGCTGCATCGCGCGCTTCTCGGTCTCGATATCGTTCACAAGCAGATTGAGCGAATGCCAGCCCGAGACGAAGCGCAGTCCGCGCGGTTCCAGCACCGCCTTCAGGCCTGTAACATCTTTCGGGAATTTGTTCCCCTTTTCAATGCCATCAAAGCCGATCTTCACGCAATCATCCAGGCATTCATCCAGGCTGATATGTCCGCCGATGGACGGGTCATCATCATTCGACCAGGCAATCGGATTGGTGCCGAACAGGATCATCTTCGCCTCTCACTTCCCGCGCCGCGCCACGAGCGCCGCTTCATATTTTGCCCGTGCCGCCCGAACTTCCGCCCGGCCGGAAACTTCTGGAACTGCGACCTCCCACCAGTGCCCGCCCGCTTCGGTCGAGGGCGCAGGATCACTGTCGATGACGATCACCACTGGCCGGTCGGCGCCTTTCGCCGCCCGCAGCTCTGCTTCAAGCGCCGCGATATCCGCTGCCTTCACCGCCTTCGCCCCCATTGATCCCGCATGGGCAACGAAGTCGATCGCCGAAGGGTTCACATGGCGGGCGTCGTCCAGAAGATTGTTGAAGGGCGCCCCGCCCGTGCCTTTCTGCAGCCGGTTGATGCAGCCGAAGCCACGATTGTCGGTGATCACCACGGTGAAGGGCACCCCCATCATCACCGCCGTCGCCAGCTCGGAATTGGCCATCAGGTAGCTGCCGTCGCCCAGCATGCAGATCACGTCCGCCTCGGGACGTGCCATTTTTATGCCCAAGGCCCCCGCAATCTCATAGCCCATGCAGGAAAAGCCGTATTCCATGTGATAGCCGCCGGGCGCCGCATCCCAGATCTTGTGCAATTCGCCCGGCATCGTCCCGGCCGCGCCCATGATCACTGTCTGCGGCCCCGCCGCCCGCTGCACCGCCCCGATCACCTGCGCATCCGTGGGCAGCGCATTGCCCTTGTCGGGCGCGGCCTTCGCCGTTGCGGTTGCCGCCGCCCAGTCCGTGCGCGGTCCTGCGTCGATTGCCCATTTCCGCGCTACCAGTGCCTTTCCAAATGCTTGCAAGGCAATCTTTGCGTCTGCCACCAGCGACAGCGCGCCATGTTTCGCCGCATCATAAGGCTGGACATTGACCGACAGGGTCCGCCGGGCCGGGTTCTTGAACAGGGCCCATGAACCCGTGGTAAAGTCCTGAAACCGTGTGCCAAGACCGATAATCAGATCGGCCGCCGCGCAGACTGCATTCGCCGCCGCGCCACCCGTCACGCCCACGGGACCGAAATTCAGCGCATGATCATGAGCCAGCGCCGACTTGCCGGCCTGCGTCTCGACGACCGGAATGCCGTGCGCAGTGGCGAAGGCAGCTAGCTCCGCCTCCGCCCCGGAATAGATCACCCCACCGCCTGCCACGATCACCGGCGCCTGCGCGGCCCTCAGGGCCTCGACCGCCGCCGCCAGCTCCTCCCGGTCCGGTTCCGGCCGCCGGATTGCCCAGACCCGTTCCACGAAGAAGCTTTCCGGGTAGTCATAAGCCTCGGCCTGTACGTCCTGACAGAAGGCGAGCGTCACCGGCCCGCACTCTGCCGGGTCGGTCATTACCCGGAAGGCGCGTGGTAGGGCGGTCAGGATATGTTCCGGCCGGGTGATCCGGTCGAAATAGCGGCTGACCGAGCGGAAGCAATCGTTCGCGCTGACGGTTCCGTCGCCGAAATCCTCGATCTGCTGCAGAACCGGGTCCGGCGCGCGGCTTGCGAACACATCGCCCGGCAGCAGCAGCACCGGCAGGCGGTTCACATGCGCCACCGCCGCCGCCGTCACGAGGTTCAGCGCCCCCGGCCCGATCGATGTGGTGACCGCCATCGCCCGCCGCCGCTTCATGGCTTTGGCATAGGCAATCGCTGTATGGGCCATGGTCTGTTCATTATGCCCACGCCAGGTCGGAAGGCTGTCGCCCGCCGCCTGCAAGGCCTCGCCGATGCCTGCGACATTGCCATGACCGAAGATCGCCCAGACCCCTTCGATGAACCGCGCGCCGTCTGGACCCTTCTGTGCGGCCAGCCAGCGGACCATGGCCTGCGCGGCCGTCAGGCGGATCGTTTTCATCTCACATCTCCTTTCGCCGCGTCCCAAACATCGCAGAGACGTCGGAAATTTGCGGCCATCAGCCCTATTGCCTGCGCGTCGCCAATCTTGCCCGCCATCCAATCGCGCGCTGCCTCGGCAAAGATCGTGCGGCCGACGGCGAAGCCCTTCACCAGCGGATATTTCGCAGCCAGCCGGAAGCTGGCCGCCAGATCCTCTTCGGACTGGCCGAGGCCCAAAACGACGATGCCCCGTGTATGAGGATCATTCTCTTCGATCGAGGCCACCGTCGCGCTCCATGCAGCATCCGACCGCATCGGTTCGAGCTTCCACCAGTCCGGATAGATGCCGATCTCGTAGAACCGCCGGATCAGCCGCGCCACCGTATCCTCTGCAACGGGGGCGACTTTCGAGGGAATCACTTCCAGCAAGAATTCCAACCGGTTCCGCCGCGACGCTGCGAACAGGCGTTGAAGCGTTTGCTCCTGCGCTGCCTGCATCTCGGCCGGGTCGTCGGGATGGCAGAAGCACAGAACCTTGACGACATGGCCCAACGGCCAGTCCGACAACCCACCAAAATCCGGCCCTATCTCGGGTTCCAGAGTCAATGGACGCGATCCTGGCCACTCGACGGGCCGCCCGATCCACAGGCCCTGTCCGGCTGCACGGTAAAGCGCGGACCTGCCAAGCCGGCTATCGCACAGGATGCCATAACCCGGGCTTCCGTCAGAAACACTCAGCGCAACATCAAGACACAGATCCTTGAATTGGCATATCTTTGTCGCGTCAGCGCCCGGCAGGTCCTCAAGCTGCGCACGATGGTCGAACGCGAATACCCGCATGGTCGACCACTCTCCATGGCGGTTCGTCGACCAGTGTACCTGCTCAAGCTCTGCATCCTTGCGCAAGGCGCGTTCGGTCACCCCGCGCTTGAGGAAGAACCGCAATTCCTCCCAGCTCGGATAGGCAGGCGTGCAACCATGGCGGCTGACGGCAAAGGCGCCGCAGGCGTTCGCATAGGTCAGGGCGGTCCGCCAGTCCGCCCCGTCCAGCCAGCCTTTCAAGAGGCCCGACATGAACCCGTCGCCCGCGCCCAGCACATTAAAGACCTCGATCGGGAAGCCTGGACCGGTGATCCCCTCGTCAAGGCTGGCCGGAATCGGGCCGATGAAGGCGGCGGCCCCCATCGGCCCACGTTTGCAAACGAGGGTTGCGGGCGTGGTCTCCCGAACCTTGTTCAAGGCAACAAGCGTATCGGTCGCGCCTCCCGCGATGTGAAATTCTTCTTCCGTTCCAACGATCAGATCGAAGAACTTCAAGTGGCGCTGCAGCTTTTCCGTTACCCGCGCACTTTCAATGAACCGCTCCTCGCCCGCACCATGCCCAGCAAGTCCCCAGAGGTTCGGGCGATAGTCGATGTCCAGAGCCGTCTGGCAGCCATGCTTGCGGGCGAGCGTCAGTGCCTTCACCACCGCCGCCTCGGTTTTGGGATGCGACAAATGCGTCCCCGTCGCCACTACGCAGCGTGCCTCGGCGATCAGGTCCTCGTCGATATCCTCTTCGCAGAGCGCCATATCGGCGCAGTTCTCGCGGTAGAAGATCAGGGGAAACCGCTTGTCGTCGCGGATACCCAAGAGGACCAGCGCCGTCAGCCGCCCGGGGTCGGTCTTCACCCCCCTCACGTCCACCCCTTCGCGCGCCAGTTCCTCGCGGATGAAGCGGCCCATGTGCTCGTCGCCCACCCGCGTGATCAGCGCCGATCTAAGCCCCAGCCGCGCGGTTCCCGCCGCGATATTGGTGGGCGAGCCGCCGATATATTTCTGGAACGAGGCCATGTCTTCCAGCCGCCCGCCGACCTGCGCGCCGTAGAGATCGACCGAGGCGCGGCCGATGGTTATCAGGTCGAGCGTCTTCATCCGTTCAGGACTTCCGAGACCCTGACCGCACGCCCCTCGGCCACCGATTTCAGCGCCGCATCGGCCAGGGCGAGCGCCTTCAGCCCGTCTTCGCCCGAGGGGCTGATCGTGGCGCCCGCGGTGACGCCCGCGATGAAGGCGGCGATTTCGGCCGCGTAGGCATCGGTATAGCGCGTCATGAAGAAATCGTGCAAAGGCGGGCGGTTATAGCCCGTTACTGACGCGACCTCGATCGACACGGGCCGCTGGTTTTCCGCCGATGCCATGCCGAGCGAGCCATGCACTTCGATCCTCTGGTCATAGCCATAGGTCGCGCGACGGGAATTTGAGATCAGGCACTGCCGCCCCGAGGCGGTGCGCAGGATGAGTGAGACGCTGTCATAATCGCCAGCCGTAGCAATGCCGGGGTCGGTCAGGACGGCGGCGGCGGCCTGAACTGTCTCGACCTCCTCGCCCAAGAGAAACCGCGCCATGTCGAAATCGTGGATCGTCATGTCGCGGAAGATGCCGCCCGAATTCTGAATGTAGGAGACGGGCGGCGCACCGGGATCGCGCGAGGTGATCGTCACCATCTCGACCGTGCCGATGCGGCCCTCGTCGATGGCCGCCCGTACAGCGCGGAAATGGGGATCGAACCGCCGGTTGAAGCCGACCATCAGCCGCGCGCCGGTCGCCTCGACCACCTTCAGGCAATCGCGGACCCGCGCCAGCGACAGATCGACCGGCTTTTCACAGAAGATCGCCTTTCCAGCCTTCGCGAAGCGCTCGATCAGGTCGGCGTGGGTGTTCGTGGGCGTGCAGATCACCACCGCGTCGATATCGCCTGCCGCCTCGATCGCCTCGATGGTGCGGACCTCTGAGCCATACTGCGCGGCCACATCGCGCGCCGCATCCGGCAGCGCGTCAGCCACGGCAACAAGCCGCGCCTGGCTGTCGGCCGAGATTGCCTTTGCATGCACCCGCCCGATACGCCCGGCCCCCAGAAGCCCGAACCTCACACCCATGTCTTTCTCCTTCCGGCCACTATTCGGGATAGGCCCCGGCCACATTCTGATCGAAATCCACCAGCGCCCCGGTCATCACCCCCGACCGCGCGCCCAGAAGATAGGTGACTAGACCCGCCACATGCGCGGGCTTCACCAGCATGCCCATCGGCTGGCGCGCCTCGGCGGCCTGAAGCCAGCCGTCCTCAGCCCCGTGATAGCGGCGCTGCACGTCATCTTCGCCCGGCGTGTCCATCCAGCCGCAATTCACGCCATTTACCCGAATGCGATGCCCCCGAAGCGCCTGCGCCGCATTCTTCGTCACATTGGCAAGCGCCGCCTTCGACGCCGAATAGGGCGCGAGGAAGGATTGGCCGCAATGAACGACCATCGACAGGATATTGACGCAGGCTGCCGGATGACCCGCTTCCACTGCCCGCTGGGCGAAGCGCTGCAGTGCGAAGAAAGGTCCGCGCACATTCACCGCCATCAGCCGGTCGAACGCCTCGGGGTCCGTGTCGAGGATAGACCCCCGGTCGGTCGCGGCGGCGGCATTCACCAGCGCCGTCACCCGGCCAAAGGCCTCGGCTGCCCGGTCGATCAGCGCCCCCGCCGCCTCTGCATCCCCCAGATCGGTGCGGATGAAACGCACATCCGCGCCCATGGCGGAGAGTTCAGCCGCCGCCGCCTCGCCTTCTGCCACCCGGCGCGAGGCGATGGCAATGCTCCCGCAGCCCTCGGCGATCAACGCCTCAGCCACCGCCCGGCCGAGGCCCTGCGCCCCGCCGGTGATGACCGCGACCGTGTCACGGTGAGGCATGTCAGGCGTCGACGGCATCGGCCCCGCCTTTCACGCCGGTGATGTAGCTGACGATGTCGTTGCCGTCGGTTTCGTCCTTCCGCAGCGAAGCGACGATCCGCCCGCGCCGGAAGACGACGATCCGGTCGACAAGGTCGAAGACCTGCCGCAGGTTGTGGCTGATCAGGATCAACGGCACGCCGCGTTCCTTCAGCCCCCGGATGATGGTCTCGACCTGCGCGGTTTCCTGCACGCCCAAGGCCGCCGTCGGCTCGTCCATGATCACCAGTTTCGAGGCGAAGGCCGCCGTCCGGGCGATCGACACGCATTGCCGCTGCCCGCCCGACATGTTGCGGATCGGGTTGTCGACATTGGGGATCTTCACCGCCGTGGTCTTCAGCGCTTCCAGCGTGCGGTCGCGCATCGCCTTGCGGTCGAGCCAGGAGAAGGGCCCGAAGCGCCATTTGAATAGTTCGCGCCCGAGAAAGAGATTTGAGGGCACGTCAAGGTCGTCGGCCAAAGCCAGCGTCTGGAACACCGTCTCGATCCCCGCCTCGCGGGCGGCGAGCGGGTCGGCGAATTCCACCTCGCGCCCGTCGAAGAAGATCTGGCCCGAGGTCTTCTGCTCGACCGCCGTCACCTGCCGCACGAAGGTCGACTTGCCCGCGCCATTGTCGCCGACGACGGCCACATGTTCCCCCGCGCGCAGGATGAAATCGGCGTCTTCCAGCGCGTGGACCCCGCCATAGCGCTTGGTCAGGCCGCGCGTTTCAAGAACGATATCGCTCATCGCCTTACCCCCTCGCCCGCTGCCGCTGGCGCCACTGGTCAAGAACGACCGCCGCCACGATGATCGCGCCCTTCACCATCTCCTGATAATAGGCGTCGAGCCGGATTGAGGTGAAACCGGAGATGATCGTGGAAAAGATCATTGCGCCGAGCACCGTGCCAAGGATCGAGCCGCGCCCGCCGGAAAGGGAAATGCCGCCGATCACCGCCATGGCGATGGCATCAAGTTCGTACATCACCCCCATGCCCGCCTGCGCGGTCAGGTTTTTCGATGTGAGAAGGATCGCCGCAACGGCGGCAAGGCATCCCGCGACCGTGTAGACCAGCACCTTGTGGCGGTCGACGTTGATACCCGACATGCGCGCCGCCGCCTCGTTGGAGCCGATGGCATAGCTTCGCTTGCCATAGACGGTGCGCGTCATGAGGATGTGGAAGAGGATAGCCAGCACCACAAAGACCACGGCCGGGTTCTGGCCCGGCCAGGACAGGAGCCCGAAGGTGAGCGTGCCCAGAATGTCGCCGTTCGACAGATGGCCGTAGCTTTCGGTCGGAAAGCTGACCGGCTGACCGTTCGACCACCAACGCGCCACCCCGCGCGCGGTGACCATCATGCCGAGCGTGGCGATGAAGGGCGGGATGCGGGTATAGGCGATCAAGAGGCCATTCACGACACCCGCAAGGATGCCGCAGCCCATGCCCACGACAATCGGCACGATCACCGGCAGGTCCATCGCCCAGTCACCGAGAACTGCCTTCGGATTGGGATTGCCGTTTACCAGCGCCGTCTGCGCGAAACTCATCACGATCATCGCGGTCGCACCGACGAGCGAGCCGGACGACAGGTCAATGCCGCCGAGGATGATCACCTGCGTGACACCGATGGCGATGATCCCGGTGATCGCCACCTGCAGGATCATGATATCCAGCCGCTGCTTGTTCAGAAGCCCCGGCATGTTGTCGCGCATGTTGAACAGGAAACTCGATCCGTTCAGCCGGTTCAGCACCTCGAAGATCAGGATGATGATCACCAGTGCGAGGAACACGTTCCATTCCGGCGCGCGCGTTCGCTTGGTGGGGTCGTATTTCAGGCCGCCCAGGCCGTGCGTCGTCTGCGTCACGAATGGTCCCCTTCCCCTTATGTGGCCCGCGTCCCCAGTGGCCCTCCGGAAACGCGGGCGGAACGGGGCGAAGCCGCCGCCCCGTTCCTTGACCCTGCCCGGATCAGTTCTTGCTGAGATAGTCGGCGACGTTTGCCGGGGTCACCAGTTCGAACGGCACCCAGACGGTCTGATCGACCGCCTCGCCCTTGGCGAGCGCGACAGCGGCATTCAGCGAGCCCGAGCCCTGCGCGGCCGCGTTCTGGAACACGGTCACGTCGAGATCGCCCGCCTGCATCGCGGCCAACGCATCCTGCGTCGCGTCGACGCCGCCGACCTGGACCGAGGCCATGTCAATGCCCGCCGCCTTCATCGCCTGGATCGCGCCGATCGCCATTTCGTCGTTGTTGGCGATCACGCCGTCGAAAGCGGTGCCGGTCGACAGCCAGTTGGTCATGAGGTTCTGCGCCTGATCACGGCTCCAGTTGGCGGTCTGCTGGTCGATCACATTGACCTTCACCTTGCACTTGCCCGCTTCGATCACGTCATAGATGTCCTGCGTACGCTGCACGGCTGCCTGGTTCGACAGTTCGCCCTGCATGACATAGACATTGACCTCGGACTTGCCTTCGCCGGCCCAGTTGTCGCAGAGCGCGATGGTTTCAAGCGTACCCGAATCCACCTCATTCGAGGCGACGAAGGCCTGGTTGTCGGGAAGCGAGTCGAGGTTGATCGGCTGGCGGTTCACATAGACAAGCGGCACGCCCGCCGCCGCCGCCGCATCCGACATCGCCTGCGTGGCCGACGTGTCGACCGGGTTGACGATGATCGCATTCACGCCCGAGGCGATGAAATTGTTGATCTGGTCAAGCTGCTTGGCCACGTCGTTCTGTGCGTCCTCGATCTGCACCGTCACGCCCTGTTCGTCGGCGTATTTCTGGATGCCGTTCCTGAGGACGGTCAGGAAGTTGTCGTCAAAAAGCGCCATGGAAACGCCGACGGTTTCGGCCATGGCCGTTGTCCCCATCAGCGTCGCGAACCCGGCAATCAGAATGGTCTTTCTCATCTTCTTCCTCCCATAGCGGCGTCCGGCACGCCCTGATTTGAAATCTCCACCGGAAGGCCCTCTCCGGGGCCAGTCACTCGCCGGTCAGGCGGCCCTCTGCTCCAACGCCTGACCGATGAATTTCATGGATGCCTTGAGCGCCGCACCCGGATCGGGGAGCGCGTGCACCTCGCTCGCAAAGGCCTCGAACGAGACCGGCCCTTGCCAGCCCACCGCCTCGAAGGCCGCAATCTGTTCGACATTGCCCAGCCGGTCGTGTCCGTCGACGAGCACGCGGTGGGCGTCCTGCATCTCTTCCGCCGCGATCGCGGGCGCGGTGACGCCGGAGATATGGATGATGCCGGTATGGTCCGGGTAGATCGGTCCGCCACCGGCAAGGAAATGGTGGAACGTGTCATGCACCAGCCGGAAGCGGCCTTTGGCGCCCAAGGCTTCGACCGCCTCCACCGCCTCGGCCTTGTGGCGCAGGGCACAGATGGGGAAGCCCAAAGGCTCGACCATGCCGATCAGGTCGTGATCCTCCAGCATCGGTTTCAGCTCGCGCAGCGCCAGCCGCAGGTTGGCCTGCCGCTCGCCATTGCCCATGCCCTGATTGTCGTTGCGGGGGATGAGACTGACCGCTTCGGCGCCGGCGGCCTTGGCGATGCGGATGAGGGACAAGGCCTCGCGCCCCTTGTCGGACGACCAGTCGTTGAAGCGCTTGACCTCGGCGAGCGCCAGAAGCCTCAGCCCCGCCGCCTTGATCCGTGCACCTGCCTCCTCGGGCGCGAGCCCGCCGAACAAGGGCCCGGAAAGGTCGTTGCGCAGTTCGATCCCGACCAACCCGAGTTCACGCGCCAGCGTAAGCAGGCCGTCGAAGCCCATCCGCGCCATCGTCATGTGATTGATCGCAAACCGGACCATCGCCTCCCCCTTCGGCGGCGGTCTGATGCCGCCCTTGCCGCGCAGACCCTGTGCCCACCGGGTGAGTCGGGTCAACAGTCGGGGAGGTATTTCACATCATGCATGACGCAAAATGACGTTGGGTAATGATGCAATCGCATCATCAAACCGACTCGGGGATATAGAGCTCGGGCTGCAAGAAATGCTGCCCCGGGGTGCCCGCGCCGCCGCTTTGCACCGCCTGGATCATCAGGGACACGAACTCGCGGCAGAGCTTTTCCAATGGCGTCGAGATCACCATCGCCACATAGCGATCCTGCAGCGCGCTGCGCGATTCCGGCGTCAGTTCATTGACCACCAGCGCCACCTCGCCCGGTGCCCGCGTCTCGCGGAGCGCGGCAATCGCCCCCTCCATTCCGCCGCCCGCCAGATAGATGCCGCTCAGGTCGGGATGGCGGCCCAGAAGGTCGAGCGTCGCCTCGTAGGTCAGTTGCCGGGTTTCGAGGTTCACCAGAGTGTCGAGGATGGTGAATTGCGGCGCCAGCTCGCGGATGTAGCTGCGAAAGCCGGTTTCGCGCAGTTCGTGCCCGTGCCAGCGGTAGCCGCCGACGAAAACCGCGAGCTTTCCTGGCCGGTGCACCGCCGTCGCCAGCATTGAGGCGGCGATGCGCCCGACCTTCAGATTGTTCAAGCCCACATAGTTTTGCCGCACACCTTGGGCAAAATCGTTCAGAAGTGCGAAGCAGGGAATGCCCGCCTGCGTCAGTTCCTCGACCGCCGCCGTAACCTCATGGTGGGTGACGGCCGTCGCCCCGACCACATCGGCGCGGCCCTTCATGCCGGCCATCAGTTTGGCGAAGTCGCCCGGCGCTTGCGAGGCGGCATACTGGATGATCACCTCGCCCCGAACACCGGTTGCCTGTTCGACCGCCTTTTGAATCTGTTGATGAAAGGCCTGATAGAAGGCCTGCCGCTCCTTGTGCAGGACGAATCCGAACCGCACACGCTGCAGGTCGGGCTGCAATCGCTGCGCCAGCAGCGGCGCGGCGTGATAGCCGATGGCGCGTGCAGCCTCATAGACCCGGCGCGCGGTTTCCTCCCGTACCTTCAGGCGGCCGTTCAGCACCCGGTCCACCGTTGCCGCACTCACCCCCGAGGCGGCCGCCAAATCCTGTATCGTCGGTCGCTTCGCCATCTCGCCTTGCAAGTTTTACATCACCATTCCCGTCATTCATTGATGGTTTTTGATGGAATGACAAGCAGAGTGATAGGCGCATGCCCCGACTGCCCCTATCCTTTCCGCGACTCGTACGGCCGGGGGAGTGCCATGAGAGACTACAGCCTGATCGGCCCGGATGCGGAACGCGCAGTAGCGGCGGGGCTTGCCGCCGCCGACTGGTATCACTCCGACATTCCGCGCAAGGAGATGAAGGCTCTGATGGCGCGCGAAGACGGACCCGCGATCCGTGATACGCTAATCCTGTATGGCGCGATGGTGCTCTTCGCCGGTCTCGGCATCTGGCTCTGGCCGTCGTGGTGGTCGGCGCCCTTCTGGCTCGCCTACGGCGTGCTCTACGGCTCGGCCTCAGATTCCCGCTGGCATGAATGCGGGCATGGCACCGCCTTCCGCACGGCGTGGATGAACAACGCCGTATACCACATCGCAAGCTTCATGATCGTGCGGAACCCAGTAACCTGGCGCTGGAGCCATGCCCGCCACCATACCGATACGATCATCGTCGGGCGCGACCCGGAAATCGCCGTGATGCGGCCGCCAGCGGCGCTCAGGCTCCTGTCGAACTTCTTCGGCCTTGCCGATGCCTGGGCGGGTTGGAACAGGATGATCCTGAATGCCTCGGGCCGGCAAGACCCCGAGGAAGCAACCTTCATCCCCGAGAGCGAACGACAAAAAGTCGTGACGGTCGCCCGTGTCTGGGTCGTCATCTATGCCGCGACGATCGGACTTGCGGTCTGGACGGGTTCGATCCTGCCCCTGATGGTCATCGGCCTGCCCCGCCTCTACGGCGCCTGGCACCATGTGATGACCGGCCTTCTGCAGCATGGCGCGCTTGCAGACAATGTCATCGACCACCGTCTGAACAGCCGTACCGTCTACATGAACCCCGTCAGCCGCTTCATCTACTGGAACATGAACTACCATATCGAACATCACATGTTCCCGATGGTGCCCTACCACCGGCTGCCGGACCTGCATGAGCGCATCAAGGACGACCTGCCTGCCCCCACACGCTCGATTTGGGCGGGCTACCGCGAGATGTTGCCCGTCCTGATGCGCCAGTTGCGCGGTCAGGACCTGTTCCTGAAGCGCGCCCTGCCCGCCACCGCCCGGCCCTACCGGGAAGAGCTTCACATGGCCGCAGGCCAACCCGCAGAATGAGGACAAGATGACCGACTGGATCGACGCCTGCGCCACTGACGAGATCGACGAGGAAGATGTGATCCGCTTCGATCACGCGGGCCGCACCTATGCCATCTACCACAGCCCCGATGGTGCTTTCTACTGCACCGACGGGCTTTGCACCCATGAACAGGTCCATCTCGCCGAGGGTCTGGTGATGGACCATGTGATCGAATGCCCGAAGCACAACGGCCAGTTCGATTACCGGACCGGCGAGGCGAAACGCGCGCCCGTCTGCGTCAATCTCGCCACCTATCCGACCCGGGTCGAAGGCGGCCGCGTGCAGATCAAGGTGTCGTGATGGCGCCGCCGACCGTACATGACCTGCTCGGCCAGCGCGGCAGCCATCAATATGCCATGCTGCGCGTCGAAACGCTGGAAGAGGCGGCGGCGGCGGCCGCGGCGGGGGTGGAACTGCTTTCCGTCCCGCCGGCGATGATCTTCGACCGTCGCTTCCGCGAGGCGGCACCGGATGCCTTTGCCTTCCCCGGCGTGAACTATTTCGAGATCGGCGGCACCGCGGATTTCCTGAAATGGGCCTTCCCGCTGATCAAGCATGGGGCAGATGCCGTCTATTGCTCGGGCTCGCTCGCCACCGTGCGGGCACTGGCCGATCACGGCATAGCGGTCTGCGGCCATGTCGGCCTCATCCCGTCCAAACGCACCTGGACCGGCGGCTTCAGGGCCGTGGGCAAGACCTTGGAGACCGCGCAACTGGTCTGGCGGCAGGTCCGCGCGCTTGAGGAAGCAGGCGCCTTCGCCGCCGAGATCGAGGTGGTGCCGCATGGCATCACCCGAGCGATCGCCGAAAAGACCTCGCTTTTCCTCATCTCGATGGGGGCCGGTTCGGCGGGCCATGCGCAATATCTCTTTTCCGAAGATGTGCTCGGCCAGAACCGGGGCCATGTGCCGCGCCATGCCAAGGTCTACGCCAACCTCGCCGCCGAACAGGACCGGCTGCAAGCCCTGCGGATCGAGGCGATGGGCCGTTTCGCCGACGAGGTCCATGCCGGCCTCTATCCCGCGCCGCAACATCTCGTGGACAGCGAGGCCGAAGTCGTCGAAGCCTTTGAGGACTGGCTTGAAAGGGAAACCGCATGAGACCGATCGGCATCGGCCTGATCGGCACGGGCTTCATGGGCAAGGCCCATGCCATCGCCTGGGCGAACGCGGGCCGCGTGATGGGCGGTCTGCCACCGGTGCGGCTGGAACTGCTGTGCGACACGCCTGCCGACAAGGCGAAGGCGATGGCCGACCAATTCGGCTTTACCCGCGCGACCGATAACTGGCGGGCGCTTGTCACCGACCCGGCCGTGGATGTGGTGTCGATCACGACGCCGAACGGCCTGCACCGGGAAATTGCCGTGGCCGCACTCGAGGCAGGCAAGCATGTCTGGTGCGAAAAGCCGATGGCGCTGACCCTTGCCGATGCCGAGGCGATGGCGAGTGCCGCCCGCAAGACGGGCCGCGCCACGCTTCTGGGCTATAATTACATCCGAAACCCTGCCGTCCAGCATGCCGTGCGGCTGGTCGCGGCGGGCCGGATCGGCCGCCCCGTCCATTTCCGCGGCTGGGTGGACGAGGATTATCAGGCCGATCCCGATCTTGAGTGGACTTGGCGCGCCCGCAAGGCCGACGCGGGCCTTGGTGCCCTCGGGGACCTTGGCTGCCATCTCGTGTCGATGATGCTTCTTCTGATGGGCCCGGTCGACAGCCTGATCGCCGATGCCCAGATCATCCATGAAACCCGCCCCCTGCCCGACGGGGGCCGGGCGTCGGTGGAAAACGAAGATACCGCGACCGCCATCCTTCGCTTTGCCTCCGGCGCGCAGGGCTCGCTTTCCACCTCTCGTTCGGCCTGGGGCCGCAAGAACCGGCTGGATTTCGAAGTCCATGGCACGAAGGGCATGATCGCCTTCGCGCAGGAACGGATGAACGAGTTGCAGCTCTATGTGAATGAGGGCGAGGCGTCCGAGGCAGGCTTCCGCACCCTCCTAACCGGACCGGCCCATCCGCCCTATGGCGCCTTCACCCCTGCCCCCGGCCACCAGATCGGCTTCAACGACCTCAAGGTGATCGAGTCTGCCGGGCTGATCCAGGCGATCGCTAGCGGCGCGCCCTGCTGGCCTGATTTCAGCGAAGGTCTGAGGATCGAACGCATCATCCACGGCATCGCCGAAGCCGCGATTTCAGGCCAACGCAAGAGCTTCGGCGAGGGTGAGGCCTGAGGCGCGAGCAGGCCCGACCGAGCCGCGCTGAAGGGCAAGAACCGCTGCCCCTTCTATTGGCGAAAATACCTCGGGGAGCGCGAGGAGCAGCGCCCCTCGCCCTTCTTCACACTATTCCTCGCCCTGCGCCTCGGCGCGGCTCTTGCCTGCCACATCCAAGGCCAGCGTCGCCGCCATGAACCCGTCGAGATCGCCGTCGAGCACGCCCTGCGTGTCCGAGGTCTCATGCCCGGTCCGCAGGTCCTTCACCATCTGGTAGGGCTGCAGCACATAGGACCTGATCTGGTTGCCCCAGCCCGCATCGCCCTTGTTCTCGTGCGCCGCAGTGATCGCCGCGTTCCTTTTGTCGAGTTCCAGCTGATAAAGCCGCGATCTGAGCGCGTTCATCGCTATCTCGCGGTTCTGGTGCTGGGACTTCATCGAGGAGGTGACGACGATATTGGTCGGCAGGTGGGTGATCCGGACGGCCGAGTCGGTCGTGTTGACGTGCTGGCCGCCCGCGCCCGAGGACCGGTAGGTGTCGATCCGAATATCGCTGTCGGGAATGTTGATCTCGATATTCTCGTCCACCACCGGATAGACCCAGACCGACGAAAAGGACGTATGTCGCCGCGCGGCGCTGTCATAGGGCGAGATGCGCACCAGACGGTGGACGCCCGATTCCGATTTCAGCCAGCCATAGGCATTGGGGCCCGAGACCTTGTAGGACACTGAGCGGATGCCCGCCTCCTCGCCCGCAGTCTCGGACTGCATCTCGACCTTGTAGCCCTTCTTCTCGGCCCAGCGCACATACATGCGAGCAAGCATCGAGGCCCAGTCGCAGCTTTCCGTACCACCCGCGCCCGCGTTGATTTCAAGAAACGTGTCATTGCCGTCGGCCTCGCCGTCCAGAAGCGCCTCAAGCTCTTTCGCGGCGGAAAATTCGCGCAGCTCCTTCAGGCTCTTCTCGGCCTCACCGACGATCTCCTGATCGCCCTCCATTTCGCCCAGTTCGATCAGCTCGACGTTGTCCGTCAGTTCGCGGTCGATCTTCCTGTAAGTCTCGACCTTATCCATCAGCATCTGCCGGTCGCGCATCAGCTTCTGAGCGCGCGCGGGGTCGGACCAGAGGTTGCCGTCCTCGATCATCGCGTTGAATTCTTCCAGTCGGTGCGGGGCGGTTTCCCAATCCATGCGCTGGCCGAGAAGCGTCAGCGATTTCTTGATCGCATCCACGTTGTTCTGGGTTTCCGCGCGCATCTTCGTCCTCTCAGCCGTCCGCTGCGCCTGATACAGGAGCCGCCCGCCCCGGACAAGGGCGGGTCGGACCGGTCAGCGCAGCCAACGCGTCAGCTTGCGGATCATGCGCATCTTCTTGGCCATGTCGCGTTCGTTCGTGCGGATGCGGGCGCGGCCCTGGGCCGTGCCGTCATTGCCGCCCCGCCGCGCCAGCCAGCCCGGCAGGTGGCGGAAGACGGTGTCCATCGCTGCCCGGATCAGCATGCGGATCGCGCGCTCCATGGGCTCAATCCTCAAAAAGCTCGGTCTGGCCCGCCATCTCGTCGCTCTCTTCGTCGCCAAGAGTGGTCGTGCCGGGCATCGGCCTGTTGTCCAAAAGCCCCGCCGCCCGCAATTCCTTCAGCCCCGGCAGATCGCGGGCAGATTCAAGTCCGAAATGGTCAAGGAAGCGCGGCGTGACGACGAAGGTCACCGGGCGGCCCGGCGTCATCCGGCGGCGGCCGAGGCGGATCCAGTCCAGTTCCATTAGCTGGTCGATCGTGCCCCGGCTGACGGCGACGCCCCGGATCTCCTCGATCTCCGCCCGGGTCGCAGGCTGGTGATAGGCGATGATCGCCAAGGTCTCGATCGCGGCGCGCGACAGTTTCCGCGTCTCGACGACTTCCTTCTGCATGAGAAAGCCAAGGTCCGGTGCGGTGCGGATCGCCCACGCATCGCCCACGCGGACCACATTCACACCCCTGCCCTCATAGCGCTTCCTCAGATGCACCAAAGCCTCGGCCGGATCGCAGCCATGCGGCATGCGCTGCGCGAGGTCGGCGACCGTCACCGGCTCGGCAGAGGCAAAAAGGATCGCCTCCACCATCCGCTCCTGCTCGGCGATCGGCGGCGCCTCGAAAAGGCTCCGTTCCTCGGGTGCATCGCTCTGGCGATCTGGGGTGGCGGTGTCGGTCAATGGGTCTTCCGGCGAAGGGTGATGGGCGCGAAGGTCTCGGCCTGTCTTAACTCGATCTGCCCCTGTTTGGCGAGTTCCAGAGACGCGGCAAAGGTCGCGGCGGTGGCAGAGCGACGGCGGACCGGATCATGGGCCCAGCCGTCGGGCAGATAGCCCATGAGGTCGGTCCACCCGCCCGCATAGCCGATCAGCCCGCGCATCCGGTCAAGCGCCTGTTCCATGGTGAAGACATGGGTGCGGTCGAAGGCGAAGGGGCGGAACTCGTCGCGGGTGCGGATGCGGGCATAGGCCTGCATCAGGTCGAGAAGCGTGGCGGAATAATGGGTGCGGCGGACGCGGGTCACATCCTCGGTCAGGCCGCGCGCGAAAAAATCGCGCCCAAGCTGGTCGCGCGCCATCAGCCGGGCGGCGGCTTCGCGCATGGCGCCGAGGCGTTCCAACTGGAAAGCAAGGTGCGCCGCCAGTTCCTCGCCGGTCGGGCCTTCCTCGTTCGGGTCGGGCGGCAGAAGAAGCCGCGATTTCAGGAAGGCGAGCCAGGCGGCCATCACCAGATAATCGGCGGCCAGCTCGATCCTAAGTGCCTTGGCCTTGTCGACGAAGGCCAGGTACTGCTCAGCGAGTTGCAGGACGGAAATCCGGCGCAGGTCAACTTTCTGGGTGCGCGACAGTGTCAGCAGCAGGTCGAGCGGCCCCTCGAACCCGTCCACATCGACGATCAGCGCCTCGGCCGCGAGCCGGTCACCGACCGACACGGGGTCTTCCTGAAAGAGGCTCGGGTCGGACATACGACGGTCAGTTCTCAGTTCGGGGCGAGGATCGTCTGAAGTTCGGCCATGAGCGCCTCGGCGTCAATGGGGTCGGGCGCGGCGCGGCGGGCCAGCGCCGCCTCAGCGCGCCTGAAGCCCGCCGCATCGAGCGGCCGGGCGGCAGCGGCGACCTCTATCATCTGGTCCATGTCGCCCTTGCAATGCAGCGCGACATCGCAGCCTGCCGCCAATGCGGCGCGGGTGCGGTCCGCGAGCGTACCCTTCAGCGCCTCCATATTCAGATCGTCGCTGAGGAGGAGGCCCTGGAAACCGATCTCCTCGCGGATCACGCCGATCATCCGCGGCGATTGGGTCGAAGGGTGGCCAGAGTCGTAGGCAGGCACCACGATATGGGCGGTCATGCCCATCGGCAGGTCGGAGAGCGCCCGGAAGGGTGCGAAGTCGGTGCGTGCCAGTTCCTCGGCCGAAGCGGCTGCAACCGGAAGATCGTGATGGCTGTCCACAACCGTGCGGCCATGGCCGGGCATGTGCTTCATCACCGGAAGGACGCCGCCAGCGAGAAGGCCGGATGCGGCCGCCCGAGCGGCCCGGGCGACCGTAACCGTGTCATAGCCGAAACAGCGGTTCTTCAGGAAAGGATGGGTGTCGGGCCAGGCGATATCGCCCGAGGGCGCGCAATCGGCGTCGATGCCCACCGCACGCAGTTCCTCGGCAATCAGCCGGTAGCGGATCCAAATTCCCCGCTCCATCCGGCCCTGCGCGCTTGCCGCAACCTGATCGAGCGGTGGCAGCCATTCGCGCCAGTGCGGCGCGCGCAGACGCTGGACGCGCCCGCCTTCCTGATCGACCAGCACCGGCGCATCACGCCCCACGGCGGCGCGCAGGTCGCCGGTCAGGCGGCGCAGCTGACCGGGCGTCTCGACATTGCGCGCGAAGAGGATGAAGCCGAGAGGATCCACCTCGCGAAAGAAGGCGGCCTCGTCCGCGCCAAGCACCGGCCCCTCACAGCCAAAGATCACGGCAAGCGGTGCGGCGGCCATCAGCGCACGGTCACCGCGACGCAACGGCCTTCGGCATTCAGCGCCGCACAGAAACGCCGCGCCTCGTCGCGGTCGGCAAAGCCCATGACGCGAAGCCGATAGAAAGTCTCCTCTCCCCGTGTCGCCGGTTCGATCACCCGCGCCTTGCCGTTGAACAGCGCGCCGAACCGCGCGACCTCGGCTGTCCACGCAGCTTTTGCCTCTGCCTCGGACGGATAATCGCCGATCTGGGCGAGCGTTGTGCCAGCGGTGATCGTCGCGGGCGCGACATCCTCGACCGGGCGGTCGGCAGAGGCCGATACCAGCGTCACTTCCTGGCGCATGGGCGCCAGCCCGGCGGGCTTCGCGACCGGGATCAAGGATGTGGACACGCCGGGCACCGACGGGTCGATCCCTTCAACCGGCGCCTCGCCGAGCGGGTCGAAAGCATTGGCCTCCATCAGGGCCGCCTCGATCGAGGCCACCTCGACCGACCCCGCCTCGACGGTTTCCAGTTCCGGCGCGTCGATCGGTTCGGCTGCCTCCTCGGGCAAGGGCAACTTCAGCCCGTCGGGCGCGGCAATCGAAGCCTCAAGCGACGGGCTTGGCCTGACTGTGCCGACATTCGGCCCGGGCATCGCGGCGAGCGGCGCGAGTGGCGAACCGGCAGTGATTTGCAGCGCGTCAGAAGCCGTATCTTCGTCACTGAGCGCCGCCGCGCGCGGGGCGAGCACGAGCAGATCGGCAGCAGCCTCGGCCTCGCCCTCGGCGGCGATCATGTTCACCGCCAGGCCCTGATGGTCGGCAAGCTCTCCTCCCGGATTGTCAGGCGCAACCCGCGCCTCACCCTCGGGGGCCGCAATCACCGGCACGCCATGGATCTGGCGCTGCGCGAGCTTGTAGCCCCAGACGACCACGCCCGCGATCAGCGCCACAGAGACGAGCCCGCCCGCCGCGCGCACCACAGCGCCCGCGCGCCCCGACGCGGCAGTGCGCGGGTCTGCGGCATAGGCCGCAGGCGCCTCGGGATAGACCTCGTCGTCCTGCCAGACTGTCATCGCCGTCCTGTCATCCGGCGCCCCGCCACGGCGGGGCCGCCCTGCTCTGCCAGCGGGCGCCTCTTGATCAGCGCATTTCCTCGACCGGCTTGACGCCCAAGATAGCAAGACCCGCCGAAATGACAACGCCCGCCGCCCGTGCCAGCGCGATTTTCGACTGGCTGACAGCGACATTGCCCTCCTGCACGAACCTCAGCGACGTATCATCATTGCCGCGGTTCCACAGCGAATGCAGCTCGGACGCCAGTTCGTAAAGATAGAAGGCCACGCGATGCGGCTCCTGCCCCTTGGCCGCGATCTCCACCAGACGCGGCCATTCGGCCATCTTCTTGGCAAGAGCCAGCTCCACCTCATGGCCGATAAGGCTCAGATCGGCGGCGGCAAGCGTCGCGTCATCGGTCGGAATCCCGGCCTCGGCCGCCTTGCGCAGGACCGAGGAGACCCGGGCATGGGCGTACTGGACATAGAAGACCGGATTGTCCTTGGACTGTTCCAGCACCTTGTCGAAATCAAAATCCAGCGGCGCATCGTTCTTGCGGGTGAGCATCACGAAGCGCGTCACGTCGGCGCCCGCCTGTTCGACCACATCGCGGAGCGTTACGAACGTGCCTGCCCGCTTCGACATCTTGAAGGGCTCGCCGTTCTTGAAAAGCTTCACCAGCTGGATGAGCTTCACTTCCAAAGGCACCCTGCCGTTCGACAGCGCTGAAACCACGGCCTTCAGCCGCTTCACATAGCCACCATGATCGGCACCCAGAACGTCGATCAACTGATCGAAGCCACGCGTCACCTTGTCGTAATGATAGGCGATGTCGGGGGCGAAATAGGTCCAGTTGCCGTCCGACTTCTGCACCGGACGGTCGACATCGTCGCCATGCGCGGTCGAGCGGAAGAGGGTCTGCTCGCGCTCCTCCCAATCCTCGGGCAGCTTGCCTTTCGGGGGCTCCAGCACGCCTTCGTAGATCAGGCCCATGTCGCGCAGGGTCTGGATCGCGCTTTCGATCTTGCCGGTTCCGTACAGCGCCTTTTCCGAGGAATAGACATCCATCTTCACACCGAGCGAGGCCAGATCCTCGCGGATCATCGCCATCATCCGCTCGGTCGCGAATTCGCGGACATCGGCCAGCCAATATTGCTCGCCCTTGTCGAGAAGACTGTCGCCGTACTTTTCCTTCAGCGCCTCGCCGACGGGAATGAGATAGTCGCCCGGATAGAGGCCCTCACGGATTTCCGGCTCGAGCCCGTGTGCCTCGCGGTAGCGCTCATAGGCAGACCGCGCCAGCACATCGACCTGCGCGCCGCCGTCGTTGATGTAATATTCGCGCGTGACATCATGGCCCGCGAAGGCCAGAAGCGAAGCCAGCGCATCGCCAAAGACCGCGCCCCTGACATGGCCGACATGCATCGGTCCGGTCGGGTTTGCCGAGACGAATTCGACATTCACCCGGGCGCCGCGCCCGAGGGTGGAGCGGCCATAGTCCTTGCCCGCATCCAGAACCGTGCGCACCAGCCCCTGCCAGACGGAAGGCGCAAGGCGCAGGTTCAGAAAGCCCGGCCCCGCAACCTCGGCCAGCGTCACGCGCGGGTCGGCGGCAAGTTTGACCGCCAACGCCTCGGCGATCGCACGGGGGTTCTGGCCCGAGGGCTTTGCCAGCACCATCGCGGCATTGGTCGCCATGTCACCATGCGCGGCATCGCGCGGCGGCTCGACCGCGACGGCGGTGAAATCCAGCCCAGCAGGCAACGCGCCTTCGGCGGTCATGGCCCCGAGGCTCTCGATCACCAGCGCACGGATATCGGAAAACAGGTTCATCACTTTCCCCTTTGATCAAAGCGGGGATGCCAGAGCGGCCCGATGGCGTCAATGGCGGCAAGGGAAAGAAGGGGGGCGCTGCCCCCCTCACCCCCCGAGGTACTTGTGCCAAGATGAAACTGCATCCTTCATCTTGGACCAAAGACCTCCGCCGGAGGCATAGAAGTTCTAGCGGAACAGCACCAGCGCCGAGGGGCTCCAGGCAACGCGCGCCTTCACGCCGCGGTCGAGCACCGGGCGGCCGGGGACGTTGCGCATGGACAGACGCACCGGCTCATCCACGCCGTCAAGCTTCACGTCGTAATAGGTCATGTCGCCGTAATAGACGACCTCTTCGACGGTGCCGGTCGCCTCGCGGTCGGTGGCAGTCTGACCTTCATAGAGAAGGGTCAGCGTCTCTGGCCGGAAGCCGACCGAAGGCTCCTCGCCCCGATTGCCGCCCGGCGCCTGCTTGGCCGAGATATGGCAGCGGCCGAGACCCTGCACATCCACATCAATCTCGCCGTTCTCCTCGCCCGCGACTTTCGCCGGCAGGAAGTTCATATGGCCGATGAAATCCGCGACCCGGCGCGAATTGGGCAGGCGGTAAAGCGTCTCCGGATCAGCAAGCTGGGCGATCTCGCCCTCGAACATAACCGCGATCCGGTCGGACATGACGAGCGCTTCTTCCTGGTCGTGCGTGACCAGAATGAAGGTGATGCCGACCTGACGCTGCAGCTTGATCAGTTCAACCTGCATGTTCTCGCGCATCTTCTTGTCGAGCGCGGAGAGCGGTTCGTCGAGCAGCAGCACCTTAGGCTTGAGGATCAGCGCGCGGGCGAGCGCCACGCGCTGGCGCTGGCCGCCCGAAAGCGCATGCGCCGCTCGGCTGCCGAAACCCTTGAGGCCCACCATCTCCAACGCCTCGGCCACGGCCTTGTCCTTCTCGGCCTTGGGGCGTGGGTCGCGGCGGAGGCCAAAGCCCACATTCTGTTCGACCGTCAGATGCGGGAAGATCGCGTAGGACTGGAACACCATGTTCGTGGGCCGCTTGTTGGCAGGCACGCCTTCCATATGCTTGCCGTCAATCATCACGACGCCCGAGGTGATATCCTCGAACCCTGCGATGGTGCGCAGAAGCGTGGTCTTGCCGCAGCCCGAAGGCCCGAGCAGCGAGAAGAACTCGCCCGCCCTGATGTCGCAGTTGATGCCCCTCAGCGCGTGGTAATCGCCGTAATATTTCTGGACATCTTGCAGATGGATCATAGCGTCTTTGCTCACAGGAAGCCTCCGGAATCCTTGCCCCCGGTCTTTGCGACACCACGGCGGCGGAAATATTCAGCGATGATGAGAAGCACGATGGACACGGCCACGAGACAGGTCGCGACGGCCATGATCACCGGGATTTCCTTGGGGAAACGAAGCTGCGAGTAAATATAGACCGGCAGCGTCGGCGAGGTGCCGCCAATGAAGGCGGCAAGAATGAATTCGTCCATCGAAATCGTGAAGGAGATCAGGAGGGACGAGATGATACCCGGCAGCACCAGCGGCAGGATGATCAGCCGGAAGGTCGAAAACTTGCCCTCGCCAAGGTCGTAGGCGGCTTCTTCCAGCGACTTGTCGAGGCTCTGGAAGGCCGCCGAAAGGATCGCGATGGCGAAGGGCGTACAGATCAGCGTATGGCCGAGGATGATCGTCGTAAGACCAAGGCCGACACCCATCTGCAGAAGGATCACCAGGATCGCCATCGCGACGATGATTTCCGGCAGGACGAGCGGCAGCATGATCATCGCCATGATCGCGCCCTTGCCCTTGAACTCGAACCTCGTCGAAGCGCGGGCGGCAAAGATCGCAAGCGTGGTGGCGAGGATCGCGGTCGAGCCCGCCACGATCAGCGAATTGATCACCGCCTGATGCAGCTGTCCCTTCTCGGCCATCACCGCGAACCATTTGGTGGTGAAGCCTTTGAGCGGGAAAGCGATGATCGTGCCGTCGTTGAAGGAAAAGATCGGCAGCAGGAAGATCGGCGCATAGAGGAACGCGAGATAGAGGATGGCATAGAGCCTGAGACCGTTACCTTGCGACTTCATTTCTTCACCCTCAGGAAGCGCGCGTTCGCCAGAACGAAGACGGCAGAGATGACGCCGACGATCAGCATGGCCGAGACCGCGACAGCCGAGCCAAGCGGCATGTTGTCAATGGCGAGAAGCTGTTTCTGGATGACGTTGGCGATCAGGGGGATCTTGCCGCCGCCGATGATGTCGGGCGTCACATAGTCACCGACCGTCGGGATGAAGACGATCAGCACCGCGCCGACGACGCCCGGCATGGCCAAGGGCAGCGTGACGCGCCAGAAAGTCATCAACGCGCTTTCGCCCAGATCGCGGCCCGCCTCCAGAAGCGACCGGTCGATCTTTTCCAGCGCCACGAAGATCGGCAGGATCGCGAAGGGCGCGTAGGCGTGGGCAAGCGTCATCACGATGGCGCCGACATTGACGTTGATCCAGGTCAGAGGATCGTCGATCAGGCCAATGCTCTTCAGGCCGGAATTGATCACGCCGTTATAGCCGAGGATCACCTTCCACAGGAACACCCGCACCAGATAGGAGGTCCAGAACGGGATAGTGATGAGGAAGAGCCAGAGCGATTTCTTGTTCGGCGCTACGTGGAACGAGACGAAATAGGCGACCGGGAAGGCCAGCACCACGGTCGCGAGCGTCACCATGAACGAGACAAACAGCGACCGCTGCATGATCGCCCGGTAGATCGGGTCGGTCCAGGCCTCGAGATAGTTTCTCAGCGTGAACTGATGGATGACCTCGCGCACCCCGGACCCGTCGGTCTGAAACGACAGATAGACCACCGTGGCAAGCGGCGCAGCCAGAAGCAGCAGCGCATAAAGCGCCGTCGGGCTGATCAGCGCATAGCCGTTGAAGGCGGGCGAGCGGGTCAGGCGCCCCCAGTTTGATCGTTGTGTCATATCCCCATCCCTGCGGGCGGCGGCCATTCAGGCCGTCTGTCTCTCCCCTAGATCGCACAGGTCGTGCGATCTGGGAAGCGTCTTAGCACAGGCGGTGGCGTGAGGCAAAAAATTTGATCATTTTATTTTGCCGGACGAGTCTCCCGAACTTTATCACTTTATTTCAAGTGCTTCAGACCGGAAGATCGTCCGGTGGGCTGTCTAGAAGTTGCGCAAGCCGGGCGATCGCGGTGGTGAAATCAGCTTCCGCTATTGCACCCGCCAGCGCGATTCTCACCGCGTTCGGCGCCCGGCCATCCACCAGAGCATATTCGTCAGCCGAACGGATCAGGATGCCGTTTGCCTCTGCCTCGCGGGCGAAGGTCGAGGCGCGCCAGCCCTGCGGCATCGGCAGCCAAAGGAAGCTCAGACCCGGCTGCCAGCGCATCTCGTGACGGCCGAGCAGGTTCAGCGCGATCTCCTGCCGGCGCGCGAAGCTGGCCTGCACCCGGTCACGAAGCCGCTGCGCCTCACCCGAGCGGAAGAGCGCATAGGCAATGTCCGAGACCGGGCGCGGCAGGCCGAAATAGCTGTGCTGGGCGGCAAGCCGCGCTGCCTCGCCGAGGCCCGTCGGGCAAATGACCGCACCGAAGCGCAGGCCGGCCGAGATGCTTTTCGACAAGCTGGTGATATGCCAGGTCCGTTCCGGCGCCAGCGCCCGAAGCGCCGGGCCACTGGCCGAGGCCACGGAATAGCAGTTGTCCTCGATGATCTGCAGGTCGTGACGGCGGGCGACACGCACGATCTCTGCCCGTCGCGCCAGGCTCATCCGCGCGGTGGTCGGGTTTTGTGCTTCGGGCGTGATACATACAATCCGCCCACCATAGCGGCGGCAGGCGGCATCAAGCGCCTCGGGCACCATCCCTTCTTCGTCCAGCTGGACGGGGACCACCTCAGCCCGGTTCAGGCGCGCCGCCCGGCGGAAACCGGCATAGGCCAGTTCCTCGCAATAGATGTGCGGCCGTTCGCCTCTGAGGCAGCATTGCAAAGTGATGCCAAGCGCGTTCTGACCGCCAAGGGTCAGCGCAATCTCTTCCTCGCTGAACGGCCCGAGCGCTTGGTCGCCCAGCCAGTCGGCGTAAGCCATGCGCAAGGGAACGTCGCGGCGCAATGAGGGATATTCCAGATGATCCTGCCCCATCTGCCCGGCGATCTGCAGCAAAATCGCTGAAATGGCCGCTGTCTGGCCAACTTCTGGCAACTGGGGAGAGCGCAGGTCGATCAGGTTGCTCGCGCTCAGTCCCAACCGCTCTGCCTCGATCTCCTCGAAGATCGGCTGGGTCGGGCCAAGCCGAGGCTCGCGCGCGGCGACGAATGTGCCCCGCCCCACGGTCGCTTGCAGAAGCCCCTCCTGCGTGACGATCTGATAGGCCCGCGCCACCGTGCCGGGCGTGATCGACAAGGACCAGGCCAGTTCGCGCACCGGCGGCAGACGTGCGCCTTCGGGTAGCGCGCCCGAGCGCACCGCATCGCGCAGCGCATGGCACAGCGCCAAGTACTTCGGCCCGTCGAATTGTGTCAGGTCTGGGCGCCAGATCTTGCTCATCACGATCCCTGATTGTCATGGTCACAATGTTTCACTGGCGCATTGTAGCACGGAATTGTAGTGTTTCAATGTCGATATGACAGATTTGTATCAACACAATAGGTGATGACATGACCAGCCTCAGCAAACCCGCCCTCCGCCCGATCGCCCCCGGCCGGCAGACCGGCCTCGTTGCAGCGGCAAAGGCAATTGTCACCCTCTGGCGCACCCGCCGCCAAAGCCGCCGCGCGCTTCTGGTGCTCGACGATCATCTCCTGCGCGATATCGGCCTCGACGCCCACCGCGCCCATGACGAGGGCATCAGGCCCTTCTGGAGAGACTGACCGTCGGCCCGCCCCACAGGCTTCGCTAACCCCAGAGCGGAAGCCTCTTCCTCGGCCGGGCCCTGCCCGGCCTCTTTTTTGCTCAACAGCACGCGCGAGGCCCCATGCAAAGCTTCACAATGTACCAGGTCGACGCCTTCGCAAACCGCCCCTTCACCGGCAATCCCGCTGCCGTCCTGATCCTCGACCGGCCGATGGAGGCGCGGCTGATGCAGGCAATTGCAGCTGAAAATGCGCTGTCAGAGACAGCCTTTGTCGTCCGAAGCGATGGCGCCTACAATATCCGCTGGTTCACGCCCAGCCACGAGGCGGCCTTCTGCGGCCATGCCACGCTCGCTTCCGCTCATGTCCTCGCCTCTGCCTACGGCGCCGAGGGCGCGATGCGATTCGAAACACAAAAGGTAGGCGCGCTGACCGTCTCGCGTCTGCCTGACGGACGCTACGCGCTCGACCTGCCGCGCCTCGACCCCACCCCCGCCGCGCCGCCGGAACTGTTCCGGCGCATCTTCCAGGGCGGTTGGCGCCGCGCGGTACGGAACTTCGAGAACTGGTTCGTCGAGATCGAAAGCCCAGATGCTGTCGTCGCCTTTCAGCCGCCCCTGCAGATCATCGCCGAGATGGGCGAGACTGGGCTCTGCATCACGGCGGCAGGCGGCCAGACCCACACGGGCGCGCCCGTCGATTTCGTCTCGCGCTACTTCTGCCCCGGCGGCGGCATCGACGAAGACCCGGTCACCGGCTCGACCCACGCGAGCCTCGCCCCCTTCTGGGTCGAAAGGCTTGGTCGCAGTGACCTTTCGGCCTTTCAGGCATCTCGCCGCGGCGGAGAGATAGGGATAAGCGTCACCGAAGACAGGGTGGTCCTGAGCGGCGGGGCCGTGACCTTCATGAAGGCGCAGATTTATCCGGCCTGACCGAGCTCCGCCTGGTCAACCTTGATCGGCAAAGCCTTGCCATAGGGCCCGGACTTGGGGGAAGCGCTCTGCCACATAATCGTAGGTCGGCGCGTAGAGGTCACGGCAAGAGCGCTGCGCCTCGATCGAGACATCGGTTGCATAGTCGGTTCCGAACACCCGGTCCCGGGCGAACTCGCTATCGAGCGGCAGGCCGAGAAAATCCGACAGGCGCGCAATCGTCTCGGGACCGAACATCTCTTCGTAAATCAGCGTCAGATGTTCATCCGCAGGCAGATGCGCCTCCACCGCCGCCAGGGTCCGTTCATAGCAGGTCCGGATCCGCGCGTGATCAGAAGCCACATAAGCGCGAAAGGCGCTATCGGCCTCGGCACCCGGATCGACGGCTTCGGCCATGCCCCCCGCGCCCCGGTTGCGGTTCATGTTGAAGGCTGACAGGCACCGGCTGACCGGGTCGCGCATGATGAAGACCGATCTGAACCGGATATTCCGCCGTACCATGCCTGTCCGGATCCGCGCATAGGTGCGCCCGTCAAGCGCCGCGTAGGAGGGGGTAATGTCGGCTGCAAGGCTACCGTCCTGTGCCAGCAGGCGGTCGAAATGGCGAAAGTAGAACCAGGGAAATTTCTGCATGAGCGCAAGCGCGCGCCCGCCCGCGGCCGTCTGATCGCCCCAGCGGCGCCTGTTTATCGCCAGAAGCGGCAGCTCGCGCGCGTCCCAGACGTGATATTCCTTCTCGAGGCCCGCCGCGAAACCAGCCTGACGCGACAGCAGGGCATGCAGCCAGCTCGTCCCTGCCTTCTGCGCGCCGATCCCCAGAACGAATGTCCGTGCCATGCCCTACCTCTTCGCTTCGGTCTATCCGCAAAGCCTGACCGCGCAAAGAAAAACGGCCGCAATCGCTTGCGGCCGCCTGTGTTGATGCCGGAAAGACCGGATCAGCGCTTCGAGAACTGGAAGCTGCGGCGAGCCTTGGCCTTGCCGTACTTCTTCCGCTCGACGACGCGGCTGTCGCGGGTCAGGAAGCCTGCCGCCTTCAGCGCGCCACGCAGCGAGGGTTCATAAAGCTGCAGCGCTTTCGAGATGCCGTGCTTGACCGCACCGGCCTGACCCGAAAGCCCGCCGCCCGCGACCGTCGCATAGACGTCGAACTGACCTTCCACATTGGTGATCTGGAAGGGCTGGCGCAGGATCATCTGCAGAACCGGACGGGCGAAGTAGCTGTTGATGTCCTTGCCGTTCACCATGACCTTTCCGGAACCCGGCTTGATCCAGACGCGGGCGACCGCGTCCTTCCGCTTGCCGGTGGCATAGGAGCGACCGAGCTTGTCACGCTGCGGCGCGCGCGGCGCGGCTTCGGCAGCGGCGGGAGCGGCGGTCGAGACGGCGGCTTTCAGATCGTCGAGGGACTTGATTTCGTCGGCCATCTTCATGCGCTCCGGGTGTTCTTCGGGTTCATCGACTTGACGTCGAGGACTTCGGGGTTCTGCGCCTCGTGCGGATGGGCGGCACCGGCGTAAACGCGCAGGTGGGTCATCTGCTGGCGGCCAAGGCGGTTGCGGGTGATCATCCGCTCGACGGCCTTGGTGACGACACGCTCGGGGTGGTTGCCTTTCAGCACCTGCTCGGCAGTGCGGAACTTGATGCCGCCCGGATAGCCGGTGTGCCAGTAGTAACGCTTGTCTGCGCGCTTGTTGCCGGTCATCTGCACCTTGTCGGCGTTGATGACGATGACATTGTCACCCATGTCCATGTGGGGGGTGAAGGTGGCCTTGTGCTTGCCACGCAGGCGGTTGGCGACGATCGTCGCGAGGCGGCCCAGAACGACGCCTTCGGCATCGATCAGGATCCACTTCTTCTCGATCTCCGCCGGTTTTGCGGTATAGGTCTTCATTGTCAGCCCTTCGAGTTCGGGATCTTTCAGGCGGTTGCGACTCCGCCCGGAATTTGGATGGTGGCTTTTCTCTGATCTCTGCATGCCGGTCAAGGGCGTCATGTTTTATTTAATTTATTAATTTCAATGGATTACAAAATAGGTATTATTTTACCCCACATTCTGCGATGCGCCCGCGCCACATCCGGGCCAGTCGAATGGCCCATCAAGGCCCCGAGACGTGACAGAAGGGCGGGCTTGTGGTCTCCTTTCGCAGGGATGTCTATGAGCTGAGCCCCAAACCATGCCAACCACCGGACCCAAGAAAGACAAGACCCCACCTGTCAAGAGGCGCTGCAATCGCTGCCACGGTTTCGGGAGAGCGCCCTGCCGGATCTGCGCCGGCAAGGGCCAGGTTTTGATGGGCACCGATGTCTATGGCCGCGCCAAGTTCGAACGCTGCGGCGGCTGCTTCGGCACCAAGACCACCCGCTGCGCGACCTGCGGCGGCGACGGCTTCATCACCTGAAACCTTCCACGAACGCCGCCGCCGGATATCGGCACGAAATCCGGCCGGAACCTTTGAAAGGTTCCGGTCCGAAATCTATTCAAGATTTCGGTCAGGCCTAGGTGCTGGCCGTCGCGGCAATTCGATCGGGCGGAATCGAATAGGTCATCGACGCCCGCGCGACCGGCGCCTCGCGGCCCTCAGACCGGATCAGCACGTCGCCCACGACAAGCACCCGCCCGAGCTTCAGAAGCCGCGCCTCGGCGATCAGATCCCGACCGGCCTCGGGTTTTCTGAGGAAATCGACGCTCGCATTGGTGGTGACCGCAAGCGCCACCGGCCCGATCCGGGCCAGAAGTGCGAGATAGACCGCCACATCGGCCAGCCCGAAAATCGAAGGCCCCGAGACGGTTCCGCCGGGGCGCAGGTGCCGCTCAGTGACCTTCAGGCGGATGACGATTCCCTCTTCGGTCAACCGCTCGACGGCGAAATCGCCGCGCACCTGTGGGAACTCGCGCTCGATGAAGGCGGAAAGATCGGCCTCGCTCATCACGATATCAGCACTCACCGGCACTTCCCTCCATCTGCGTCAGTCCCTAGACTTCCCCGAGCCGGAGGTTTTGACAAGATGAGCGAGCCGATACTTTTGCGCCATAACAACGGGCCGATAGCCATCCTGACCCTGAACGCGCCGGGCAGCCTGAATGCCCTGTCGGACGCGATGCTTGCCGCGCTGAAGGCAGCGTTCCAGGCGCTGATGACCGACCGGACGGTGCGTGTGGTGATCCTGCGCGCAAACGGCAAAGCCTTCTGCGCAGGCCACGATCTGAAGGAAATGCAGGCGGGCCGGGCGGCGCCTGACAAGGGGCGCGCCTACTTCGAAGACCTCTTCGCCCGCTGCGCCGAGGTGATGCAGATGATCCCCGCCCTGCCCCAGCCGGTGATCGCTGAAGTCCATGGCATCGCCACCGCCGCGGGCTGCCAGCTTGTCGCCTCCTGCGATCTTGCCATGGCCGCAGAGGGCACGCGCTTTGGCGTGAATGGCGTGAACATCGGGCTCTTCTGCTCCACTCCGATGGTGGCACTGAGCCGAAACGTGCCACGTAAAGTGGCGTTCGAGATGCTGACGACGGGCGATTTCATTTCCGCCTCCCGGGCGGCGGAGGTCGGGCTGGTGAACCGGGTGGTCCCACCCGACGCCTTGGGTGCAGAGGTCGAGGCTCTGGCCACGAAGATCGCGGGCAAACTGTCGGCGGCGGTCAAGATCGGCAAGCGCGCCTTCTATGACCAGATCGGCCTCTCGCTCGCCGACGCTTACGCCCATGCGGGCGCGGTGATGGTCGAGAACATGCTCTGGCGCGATACCGACGAGGGGATCGCCGCGTTCCTCGAAAAACGCCCGCCCGATTGGGCCTAACCGGCCCGCCGCGGGCGCATCGTCGCCCAGAGGATGATGGCCGCCAAAGGCAAACCTGCACAGGCGGCAATCACCAGCGCAGGACCGCCCGCCCCCAGAAGCCAGGCGCCGACCATCGGTCCGGCGGCGGACGCGAGGATCGGCCCGATGGCTATGGCGCCCGAGATTGCACCAAAGCCTTCACGGCCGAGATGTTCGGCAATGAGCACAGGCCGGAGTATCGAGATGATGCCGATGCCAGCGCCCTGCGACAGGGCCACAAGGAAGATCGCCATCGGCGCCACCCCGGCAAGCCACAGCGCCAGTGCGGCCATCACCAGTCCGCCGAGGGCCGCGAATGTGGCAGATCGATTGGCGACCCGCGCCTCGTTCAGCATCAGAAGAAAGCGGCCCAGCACCTGGCTTGGGCCGATCATCGCGGCAGCAAGCGTCACCATCCCGTCATTCGCCCCGCGCGAGGAAAAGAGCTCGCGCACATAGGTTATCAGGATCCCGTGGTTCAGATAGGCGAGGCTGAGGATCGCGCCGATCATCCAGAAGGCAGGGTTCCGCAAGGCGATGCGCACCATGCCAGGCGGCGAGGGCGTATGCTCGGCGCCCGCAAGCCCCGTCGAGGCGCGCAGGATACGGGCACCGAACAGGTTTGCCGGGACGGCAACGAGGATCATCAGGCTGGCAAAGCCGATAAGTGCCCCAGCGGGGCCAAAGGCATTGGCCAGCCAGTGGCCAAGGGGGAAAGAAAGCGTGCCGGAAAAGCCCGCAATCAGCGTGACGCGGACGATGGCGGGCCGTGCCTCGGCCCCGAGCCGTCGGGTCAGGAAGGCGAAACAGGTCTCATAGAGGCACCCGGCCTGGGTGATCCCGACGATTGCCCACAGGATCAGCCAGTGCGCGGGCGTTGCGGCGAATCCCATCAAGGCGATGGCGAAGGCGGCAGGCACCGGCAGAAAGGCCAGCATCTCGCCCCCAAGACCCCTGTCGACCAGCCGCCCGGTGAGGGGCGTGAAGATCGCCATCAACAACATGGCGAGGGTCGGGCCGAGCGCCAGAGTGGCCTTTGACCAACCCGTCGCCGCCTCCAGATCCGGCAGGATTGCCGGAAAGGCGTAATAGACCCCGCCATAGGTGAGCGTCTGGCCGACGGCCAGCAGCCCGACCGCCGTCCTGACCCCGCTCACAACCGGTAGATCGCGCGGAACTTCTCTTCGAGATAGTCCAGAAGCGGTTCGGCCGACGGCTCGAACCCGCAGGCATGGGCGATCGTTTCACGCGGCGTGCGCAGCCCGCCATGGCGCTGAAGGTTCGCGAGCAGCCAATCGGTGGCAGGCCGCGCATCGCCTTTGGCGAGGCTTGCATCAAGGCCGGGCACAGCTGCGCGCAGCGCCTGATGCAGGCAGCCCGCATAAAGGTTGCCGAGCGAATAGGTGGGGAAATAGCCGAAAAGGCCGCCCGACCAGTGGACATCCTGCAGTACGCCGTTCGACGGTTTGTCGACAGCGTAGCCGAAATCGGCCTTGAAGCGCGCGTTCCAGGCCTCTTCCAGATCGGCGACGGTAAGTCGCCCGGCGATCAGATCACGCTCGAGATCGAAGCGCAGCATGATATGGAGGTTATACTGCACCTCATCGGCTTCGGTGCGGATATAGCCTTTGTGGACCTTGTTGACCGTCGCATAGAAGGCGTCCGGATCATCGATGCCGAACGCGCCGAATGTTTCCTTCATCCGCCCGAACAGCCAGCCGGTCAGAGCCCGGGAACGGCCGAGCTGGTTTTCGTAGATCCGGCTCTGGCTTTCATGGACCCCCATCGACACGCCCTGGCCGAGCGGCGTCAGCAGATATGTCTGATCGATGCCAAGCTCGTAACAGGCGTGGCCCACCTCGTGGATCGTCGAATAAAGGCAGTTGAACGGGTCACGCTCGGCCACGCGGGTGGTGATGCGGACATCGTTCCCAGACCCCGACGAGAACGGGTGAACCGCAAGATCGAGCCGCCCGCGCGACCAGTCGTAGGCGAACGCGTCCGCGAGCTCGCGCGATAGGGCGAGCTGGCCATCTTGCGCGAAGGAATGGTCGAGTGCGGCGGGCTGGTAGCTGGCGCCGAGGACGGCCGCGCGCAGTGCTACAAGGCGCGGGCGCATTGCGTCAAACATCGCCGCCAGATCGGCGGCGCTGGCGCCCGGTTCGTAATCCTCGATCAGCGCGTCATAGGCGTCACCGCCATCGGCCAGCGCCTGCCCCTTCTCGCGGATCAGTGCGACGTTCTTTTCCAGCGTCGGCAGGAAATGCGCGACATCGTTCTTCGCCCGTGCTTCGGCCCAGATGTGCTGGGCGACCGAGGTCTGGCGCGCGATCTCTGCCGCCAGTTTCGCCGGCACGCGCGCGGTTCTGAGGTACGTGCGCGAAATGAGGTCGAGCGCGCGATTGCCCACCGCATCCGGCGCCTTGGCCTTGGCCAGCCAGTCGGCCAGCCGCGGATCGGTGCGCCGGGCATGCAGCACGCTTTCGATTGCCGCCATCTCCTCGCCGCGCTGGTCGGCACCACCCGCAGGCATCACCGTTTCCTGATCCCAGCCGAGTCGGCCGGCGATCTGGGCCAAGGCCTCGGTTTCGCGCTGAAACGACATCAGTTCGGAATAGGCGGTCATTTTGCATCCCGGATAGAGGTGACGATAGGGTAGAGCGCACGGTGACGGGCGCGCAGGATGAGGGTGAAGAGCAGGATCGCGCCCGCCTGATGGGCAAGGCCGAGGGTAAGGGGGGCGGCATGCAGCACCGTGACGATGCCAAGCACCACCTGCCCGAAGAGGATCGCGGCCATCCAGTCGAACGCCTGACGCGTGCGTGGATGGGCGGACCCCCGCGCGCGCCACCAGACGAAAAGGCCGAAGCCAAAGGTCACATAGCCCATGATCCGGTGGATGAACTGCACGAGGCCCGGGTTCTCGAAGAAGGCGCGCCAGCTGGCGCCGCCATCCGGCACGTAGAAAGCGTCGGCGGGGAAGAAGCTTTCCCCCATCAGGGGCCAGGTCGGGAAAGCCCGGCCCGCGTCGATCCCCGCGACGAGGGCACCGAGGAGCACCTGCAGGAAGGCCGCATGCACCAGGCCGGTCGACAGGCGGAACAGCCGCTCCTCCCGCGACCGCCGCGCCTGCAGAAGCCAGCCCTCAGGCCGGGCGAGCATGAGGATGTACCAGGCGGTCAGACCAAGGATCACGAAGGCAAGGCCGAGGTGCGTCGCCAGCCGGTAGGAGGCGACATCAACCATCCTGCCCTCAAGGCCCGAGGACACCATCCACCAGCCGATTGCCCCTTGCAGACCGCCAAGCGCGCCGAGCGTGAGAAGCCGCCCGGTCCAGCCCGTGGGGATACGGCGCGTCGCCCAGAAGAACACGAACCCGACAGCCCAGACGAGGCCGATGGTCCGGCCAAGCTGCCGGTGGCCCCATTCCCACCAATAGATCGACTTGAACCCCTCAAGCGTCATCTGACTGTTCTGCAACTGGAATTCAGGGCTCTGCCGGTATTTGTCGAACTCCGCCTGCCAGCCCGCCTCGTTCAGGGGCGGCAGCGCGCCGGTCACCGGGCGCCATTCGGTGATCGAGAGCCCGCTGTCGGTCAGCCGTGTCAGCCCGCCCACCAGGATCATCGCCGCGACCAAGAGGAAGATCGCCACAAGCCAGCGCCGGACCGGTCCGCGCCCCCTGCCCTTTTCGGCATCGATCATGCCGCCTTTCGGCGCGGCGGGCGCCTCGGCCCCCGCCTTCACCTCTTCGAATATCGTCCGTTTGGGGGTCATCACCGCTCGCCTTAGCAACCGCGCGCGAGACTAGGCGGGCGCGGGCGGGGGTTCAAGGGACCGCGAAGCGGATGTTGGGGGCAGACCGCGCTGGCCAGACGGGCGAAGCCCGGTCCGCGCCCGAAGAGCGGCGCGCAGGCGGCGCGATGAGGGCGCCGCACGCTACATCAGTTCGTCGCGGACACAGGCGCGCAGCGCCTCTGGAACGCGCGATTCCGGCACTTCGATGGTCACGCTGCCCGCCTCGGTCTGCCGGGTGATCCTGTAGAGGAACTCGTCCGGCATCGGCAAGGGCGGGCTTTCCTCGGTCACCAGCGCCTCAAGCCGCGCCCTGTCGTCGGCGCTCAACTCCGATAGGGCCATCGTCCCGTGGCTGCGGATGCGCGCACCCGGCCCCCCGAAGCCCGCAAAGCCCCCGAGCCGTTCGACATCGACGACCGCCTCGGGTTTTTTCGCTTCTTTGTCCGTCACAGCCCGACCTTCTTCCATCCCTGATCGAGCGCAGCCATCACCTTGGCATCCTTCGGATAAAGCGACGCCGCCGCCTTGCGTGTGCGCCGGGCGAAGGCGGCCATCCTCAGGTTGGGCGACGGCCGGTAGCCCGTCATCGCCTTGTACCATATCTGGCCCATCTTCTCCCAACTCTTTCCGCCCAGCGCCTTGGCGGCGGTGGTGAAGGCAAGGTTCGGCACGCCGCTCGAATGATGCGGGTCCATGCCGTTCTTGTATTGGCTGAAATGGGTGATTTGCGGCGCAAGCGCATGTTTCGCCGCCGGATTCGCCATGTCGCGCAGGCAGCTATAGCCGCCCGCCCTGGCCGCCGGCCCCATGATGTCGGCGCCAATGAGCCAGTCTGCCGTCGCCACCGTCTGCCCCGCCTGCCATTGGCGGAACATCGAGCCGAAGACATCCGACAGGCTTTCGTTCAGCCCGCCTGCCTGATTGGTATAGGCCAGCTGGATCGTATGCTGGGTCACGCCATGGGTGATCTCATGCGCGATCACGTCATTGCCCTTGGTGAAGTCGAGGAAAATCCGCCCGTCGCCATCGCCGTAGGTCATCTGCACGCCATTCCAGAAAGCGTTGTTGTAATCGACCCCGTAGTGGATCGAGGACACCAGCGACATGCTCTGATCATCGATCGAGTTGCGCCCGAAGACCTTCGAATAGAATTTCGCAAGCTCCGTCGTCTCGGTGAAGGCGGTCCTTGCCGTCACGTCGCCCGAACTGCCCGGCGTCAGTACCGGCACGCCGGGCAGCGTGGTGCCACGTTGGCAATCATAGATCAGCACCTTGGGCGGCGTCGCCGCCATCGGCTTTTCCAGCCCCGGCGAAATCTGCATGCCAAGCCGCGTCAGCTTCTGGTTCTGGATGCGCAGCTTGCGGATCTCGGCATCAAGCAGTGCCGTGCGCTCCATCGCCGCGCGGGTGGGCATTTCAAGGCCTTCATCGTGGGAAAGCCGTTCGAGAACATCCTGGGGAATGATGAAACAATGGCCACACATAATCACCTCCCTGCTGAAAATGAGCATGGAGAGGATAGCGCAATTGCGTGCCTATCGGGAGAGGTTGACCTAGCGTCATGCACGCATAGGCTGATTTTGGCCGACCCCGGTCAGCAGGCCCACTTCAGCCCTTGTCGCGATGCCGGACGATCTGGCGCAGCATCCCGTGCAGGGTCTGCACGTCGGCACGGGTGAAGGGCATGCGGCTCCAGAGATTGCGCAAGTTGAGCTTCATCCCCTCGGCCTTGGTCGGCGGAAAGAAGAAGCCCGCTTCGCTCAAGCGCTCCTCATAATGGTCGCCGAGCTTTTCGATTTCCAGAAGGCTGGCGAATTCGGTCCGCGCCATTTCCACGACTTCCGGCGGCCGCTCGCCCGTCTGGCGCATCCATTCATAGGCACACAGAAGCACCGCCTGACCAAGGTTCAGCGAGGCAAAATCAGGATTGACCGGCACAGAGATGATCGCATTTGCCCGCGCCACATCCTCGTTTTCCAGACCCGCCCGTTCGGGGCCGAACAGAACGGCGACCTTCTGGCCCGAGGCCGTCAGAGCGCGGGCATGTTCCATAGCCCGTTCGGGCGTCATCACCGGTTTCGTCAGTTCCCGCCCGCGCGCGGTGGTGGCAAAGACATAGGCGCAATCGGCGATCGCCTCGGGCAGGGTCGCAAAAACCCCGGCATGATCCAGCACCCGCCCCGCCGCGCCCGAGGCCATGGCGACGGCACGCGGATTGGGCCAGCCGTCGCGCGGGTCCACGAGCCGCATCTGCGTGAGCGAGAAATTCAGCATCGCGCGGGCGGCGGCGCCGATATTCTCCCCCATCTGGGGGCGGACGAGGATGAAGGTCGGCTGAAGGTCTGACATGGCTCTATCGGTCGGGGTCGGGGCCTGATACTTTGACGGGGGCACTCTGGCAAGGAGAGGGTCATGGCCTGGGACGAGGGGCTGGCGCAATTGATGCGCGAGGATCTGGCGGGCGAGAAGGTCACCGAACGCAAGATGTTCGGCGGTCTCTGCTTTCAGCTGAACGGCCATATGGTCTGCGGCATCCACAAGGGCGGCGCGATGTTCCGGGTGGGCAAGCCGAACGAGGCGGAGGCGCTGGCGATCTCCGGTGCCTCGCCCATGATGTTCACCGGCAAGCCGATGGCGGGGATGGTCGATTTCTCCGACGAGGCCACGGCCGATGATGCGCGGCGCGGGCAGGTGATGAAATTGGCACTAGGCTTCGTGAAGGCCCTGCCGCCCAAATGACGGGACGGATGGCAAAGGCCCGCGATCTGCGCTAAGGGGCGGCGAAACGTGAGGATGCCATGGCCGCTGACGATCGCCCGCAAATCTATCTGATCACCCCGCCGGTCCTTGATCTTGAGATCTTTCCGAGACTTCTGGCGCGTGCGCTCGACCGGGTCGAGGTCGCCTGCATCCGCCTCGCGCTCGCCTCGCGCGACGAATATGACCTCGGCCGTGCCGCCGATGCAGTGCGCGAAGTGGCGCATGCGCGCGACGTGGCGCTGGTGATCGAGAACCACCAGACTCTCGTGGAAAAACATGGCCTTGACGGCGTCCACCTGACCGATTCCGCCCGATCCGTCCGCGCCGCGCGCAAGGCGCTCGGGGCCGACGCCATCGTGGGCGCCTGGTGCGGGGCGTCGCGGGATGCGGGGATGTCGGCGGGGGAGGCCGGGGCGGACTATGTGGCTTTCGGACCGGTGGGCGAGACCGCGCTTGGCAACGGAAAGCGGGCGGAGGCGGAGCTCTTCGCCTGGTGGTCGGAAATGGTCGAAGTGCCGGTCGTCGCCGAAGGCGCGCTGAGCGAAGATCTGATCCGCGCCCTGTCGCCCGTCACCGATTTCTTCGCCATAGGCGACGAGATCTGGCGCACGGACGATCCCGCCAAGACCCTGGAAACACTCGCAAAAGCCATGTGACGCTGCAAAATCCGGCCCGACGCCCGAGGAGGGACGAAGGGTCCGCCAAGGACCCGCAGCCTTCGACGAGGCGGCGGCCGGACAATCGATCCAAGAGAGAAGTGGCGCGGTGGACGGGGCTCGAACCCGCGACCCCCGGCGTGACAGGCCGGTACTCTAACCGACTGAGCTACCACCGCGCGACAGGGGCCTGCTACAGGAGCGGGCCGGGGGCGTCAAGGGGGGCTGCAGCCCCGATTTCCGGGGTGCATTTCACGTATGGCAGAACGTATGCCTGCACGTAATACGTGGGTTTTTGTCGGGTATTTCTTCCGCATGAGCTTGGCCCTGTCACCGGAACCGTCATAGACAGCGGCAAGATCAGGCGCCGGAAGGTTCACCCCTGACCAGCCACACCGCTCTCGGCCTTCTTCTGCCAGCGGCCGCTCTCCTCGCTCCAATATTGCGCCTCAAGCCCCGCTGCCGTCAGCGCCCGCCACTGGCCGCGCGCGGCTTCGACGGCGGCGGGGTCGTTGCCGTCGAAGAGGATGGCGGCGCGGTCGAGGGTGGTGACCTCGGCGGCGGTGACCTCCGCACCGTCCAGCGCCATGAGGAAGCGCACACCCTCGGGCAAGTCGGGGCTGGCGGTCAGGAGCAGCGGTTGCAACGCATCATGCGGGCCGCCCGCGATCCCGTGCGGCAGAAAACCGTCTTCGGGCCCGAGCCAGAGCTTCTGGTCGAGCCAGTCGGCGCGCGCGGCCTCCCTCAGCCGCACCGCCGCCCGCCATCCCTGCCCCGCTGCCCGGTCGGCGAGCATCGCGACCGCGGCCTCGGGTGCGGAGCGGGTCAGGTGATAGAAGAAGACGGCGCCCATCCGGCTTCCTTCAGCCTTCGCAGAGGTCGGCGATCAGCCGGTTCAGCGTCATCACCCCCCAGCCCGAGGCGCATTTCGGGCCGACAAGCGGCTGTTCGGTCGCGGGCAAAGCGACGCCCGCGATGTCGATATGGCACCAGGGGGTTTCGTCCTTGACGAAGCGTTTGAGGAACTGCGCTGCCGTGATCGAGCCTGCCGGGCGGCCGACGGAATTGCGCATATCGGCGATATGGCTTTTCAGGAGCGCGTCATAGGCAGGGGCGAGCGGCAGGCGCCAGGCACCCTCGCCCTCGGCCGAAGCCGCCTTGAGGAGCGCGGCGCAGAGCTTGTCGTCGTTCGAGAACACCCCGGCATTCTCGTGGCCAAGCGCCACGATCACCGCGCCGGTGAGCGTCGCGAGGTTGATCATGCGGGTGGGCTTGAAACGCTCCTGCGCGTACCAGAGCACATCGGCGAGCACGAGACGGCCCTCGGCGTCAGTATTGATGACCTCGATCGTGTCGCCCTTCATGGATTTCACCACGTCGCCTGGCCGCTGGGCGCGGCCGTCGGGCATGTTTTCGACAAGGCCCACGAGGCCCACCACGTTGCATTTGGCCTTGCGGAGCGCGAGCGCCCGCATGACCCCGGCGACGACGCCCGCGCCACCCATGTCCATGGTCATGTCCTGCATGCCCTCGGCGGGCTTCAGCGAGATACCGCCGGTGTCGAACACAACGCCCTTGCCAACGAGTGCGAAGGGTGCCTCTTTCTTCTTGCCGCCCTTCCACTGCATCACCACGACCTTCGAGGGGCTTTCCGACCCCTGCCCCACGCCCAGAAGCGCGCGCATGCCGAGCTTTTCGAGCTCCGGTTCCTCAAGGATCTCGACGTCGAGACCCAGTTCCTGCATCGCGGCGAGGCGGGCGGCGAAGTCGGTCGTCGTCAGCACGTTCGCCGGTTCATTGACCAGATCGCGGGTGAAGAGCACGCCCTCGGCCACGGCGGCCATCGGCCCGGCCTCGGACGCGACCTTCTCGGGCTTGTCGGCGAGGATGCGGACGGCGCCTTTCGGCTCTTTCTCGCCGGTCTTGTAGAGGTTGAAGTCATAGGCGCGGAGCGCGAGGCCGAGCGAGAGATCGGCGGTGCGCGCGTGCCCACCCGCGACGACCGTCGCGCCGTCGGCGCCAAGCGCCTTGCCGATCGCGGCGCCGGCCTTGCGGGCCTCGGCGACAGAGGCCTTGGCAGGCAGTTTGACCAGTTGCAACGCCTCGGCCTTGAGCCCTGCGGGCCAGGCGAGGTCGATCGCGTCGCCCGGCTTGGCCTTGGACCAGGCCTTGCCCTCCATCGCCCGGCCGATGGCACCCTTCGTGGCCTTGTCGATCCTGGCCGCGGCGCCCGAAAGCTTGCCGTCGGCGGGCAGAAGAACCGCGACCCTGCCCTTGGCAGAGATGGCCTCGGCGGCATCGGTGGCATGGAAGGAAATGGCGACGGGCAGGGACATATGATCTCTCCGCTTTCGGGGGGTTGGCGGGACCCTAGCGAAGGCCCGCCGCTTTGGCCAGATAGGAGTTTTCCCGGCCCCGCCTTTGCGCTAGGCAGGTCAAAACCAAACACGGGGAGCCGGTGCATTGATCTCTCGATTCGACAGATATTTGCTGTCGCAGTTGATGATGTTCTTCGGCTTTTTCGCGCTTGTCCTTGTCTCGGTCTATTGGGTGAACCGGGCGGTCAGGCTTTTTGATCAACTGATTTCGGACAACCAGTCGGTCTGGGTTTTCCTTGAACTTTCAGCGCTTTCGCTGCCGAACGTCATCCGGCTGATGCTGCCGGTCGCGGCCTTTGTGGCGACGATCTATGCGACCAACCGGCTTTCGAGCGAAAGCGAATTGGTGGTGATGCAGGCCACGGGCTTCTCGCCCTTCCGACTTGCACGGCCGGTGATCTATTTCGGGCTGATCGTCGCCCTGATGCTGTCGGTCCTGAGCCATTTCCTCGTGCCGATGTCGCGGGCGCGGCTGAACGAGCGCAATCTGGAGGTTTCGCAGAACGTCAGTTCGAAATTCCTGTCCGAGGGGACGTTCGTTCATCCGGCCAAGGGGATCACGCTTTTCATCGGCCGGATCGACCAGACGGGGGAATTGGGCGATTTCTTCCTGTCGGACCGACGCGATCCGGCGGCCGAGGTGATCTATTCCTCGAAGCGCGCCTATCTTGCCAGAAGCGACAGCGGGCCGAAACTGGTGCTGCTGGACGGGCAAGCGCAGAGGCTGGACGCGGCGACGGGCAGGCTGTCGCTGACCCGGTTCGAGAATTTCACCTATGATATCACGAGTTTCCTGACCCCGCCCGGCGAGCGTTGGCCGCAGGTCGAGGAACTGCCGACTTCAACGCTCTTGTCCGCCGACGAAGCGGCGATGAGCGCGATCGGCGCCACGGTCGAGCGCGCCTGGTTCGAGGCGCACGACCGGATCGCCAAGCCCTTCCTGCCGCTGGCGCTGGCGCTTGTCGCCTTCGCGGCATTGCAGGGCGGCAGCTATTCCCGCTTCGGCCACTGGCGCCAGATCGGCCAGGCTTGCGGCCTTTTCGTCGTTCTCTTCCTCATTTCGAATCTCGCGGACAAGGCGGCGGCGAGCCGCCCGGGCCTTCTTGGCCTGTGCTATCTTGCACCAGCGGTCGGCGTCGCGCTCGGTGCGGCGATGCTGGCCTGGGCGGGGCGCGGCCGACGACCGGCGCGAGCCGGTCGGGAGGCGCTGGCATGAGGCTGTCGCTTTATATCGCCCGGCGGTTTCTTGCGACCTTCGCCCTCGTCGGCGGGGGGTTCTTCGTGATCCTGTGGCTCCTCGATCTCGTGGACCAGATCCGGCGCTTTCCGGACAAGGGCCTTTCCGACCTCGTGGGGCTTGCGCTTCTTCATACGCCCGGCACAGCCTACCGCATCCTGCCGCTTCTGATGGTGATGACGGCGATTGCCCTGTTCCTGCGGCTGGCGCGCACGTCCGAGCTGGTGGCGATCCGCGCCTCGGGCCGGTCGGCGCTGCGTACGCTTCTGGCCCCGGTCGGCGCTGCCTTCGCGATCGGCGTTTTCGCCGTGGCGCTGCTGAACCCGATCGTCGCGGCCACTACCAAGCGCTACGAGCTGCTGACCGGCGGGCCGATCGTCTCGGCAGAGGCCTCGATCGATGGCGGCGCCGGCGGCCTCTGGCTGCGCCAGTCGGCGACGGACGGGCAATGGGTGATCCGCGCGGGCGGCGCGAGCGAGGACGACAGGGTCCTGTCGAATGTCAGTTTCCTTCTGTTCGGCACCAACGGACGGCCGGAAACGCGCCTGCTTGCCGCCGAGGCGCGGCTGGAAGACGGCCGCTGGATCGCCCGCGACGTCAAGGTCTGGGACCTTGCGAGCAGCGACAATCCCGAGGCAACGGTGCGCCATGAGGCAGAACTGTCGATCTCGTCCGACCTCACCGTGGACCAGATCCGCGAGTCCGTCGGTTCGCCGGAAACCATATCGGTCTGGGACCTGCCCGCCTTCATCGCGCGACTGGACGCCGCTGGCTTTTCGGCCCGCCGCCACATTGTCGCGCTTCAGGGCGAACTGACGCTGCCGCTTCTGCTGGCGGCGATGGTGCTGGTCGGCGCGGGTTTCACCATGCGGCACGCGCGGTTCGGCCAGTCGGGGCTGATGGTGTTGTTGGCGCTCGTTTCCGGCATAGCTATCTTCTTCGTGCGGAACTTCGCGCAGGTCTTGGGCGAAAGCGGCCAGATCCCCGCCCTCCTCGCTGCCTGGACACCGCCGCTTGCCGCGCTCATGCTGTCGCTCAGCCTGCTTCTGCATCTGGAGGACGGCTGATGCGTCTTGGAAAGTCGCTGAAACTGGCGCTTCTGCTGTCCGCCGCCCTGCTCATCGCACCGGTGCGCCAGCCCGCGCTGGCAGAAGAGCTGCCCGCGCTTGTTGCGGACACGCTTTACATCAATGCTGACCAGACACTGGTCGCCGAAGGCGCGGTCGAGGTGATCTACAAGGGTCAGCATCTGACAGCGAAACGGCTGACTTACGATCAGACGACAGACCGGCTGACGCTGGAAGGGCCGATCACCATCGCTGACGGCAAGGGCACGCTGATGCTCGCCGACGAAGGCGAGTTGAGCGCCGATTTCCGTGAGGGCGTCCTGAAGGGTGCGCGGCTGGTCCTTGAAAGCCAGTTGCAGATCGCCGCCGCGGAGATCCGGCGGGTCGAGGGCCGTTATACGACGGCCACGCGGGTTGCGGCCTCGACCTGCCAGGTCTGCCCGACGAACCCGACACCCTTGTGGGAAATCCGCGCCACCCGGGTGACCCATGATCAGCAGACCAAGCAGCTTTACTACGACAATGCCCAGTTCCGCGTCGCGGGGCTGCCGGTCTTCTACATTCCGCGCCTGAGGATGCCGGACCCGACGCTCGACCGGGCGACCGGCTTTCTGCTGCCGTCGGTCCGCACCTCGTCGGAACTCGGGATCGGTTTCAAGCTGCCCTATTTCATCGCCCTCGGCGAGGACAAGGACCTGACTGTAACGCCCTATCTGACCGCGAAAGGCGGGCGTTCCGTGGGCCTGCGCTACCGTCAGGCCTTCGCGAACGGCACGGTCGAGCTGAACGGCGCGCTTGGCCGGGACGACATCTTCCCCGGCGAGGATCGCGGCTATCTTTTTGCGACCGGCCGCTTTTTCCTGCCAAGGGACTACCGCTGGGGCTTCGACGTCGAAACGGCGAGCGACGACGCTTATCTTCTCGACTATGGCATCACCGACAAGGACCGGCTGACCAGCGATATCTTCCTGACCCGGACCAAGCGCGACCTGTTCTTCGATGCGCGGCTTGCGACCTATTATTCGCTGCGCGCCGCCGATGACAACGATGTGCTGCCCTCGTTCGAATCGAGCGTTGAACATATCCGTCGTTTCACGCCTGCACTGATTGGCGGGCAGGCGGAGCTGCGGTTCGATCTGCATGGCCTCAACCGTCTGTCCACCGTGGATACGGACGTGAACGGCGACGGGGTGACCGACGGCCGGGACGTGGCGCGGATCTCGCTCGGGCTCGACTGGCGGCGGCAGGAAATTCTCGGCAACGGCATGGTCTTGAGCTTCGGCGCGGCGGTCCGGAGCGACCTTTACCAGATCGGCCAGGATCAGGCCTGGCCCGGTACCGTTACCCGTACCATCCCGACGGCGTCGGTCGAACTGAGCTGGCCCTGGGTCAAGGCCACGCAGGGCGGCCATTCGGCGCAAGTGATCGAACCGGTCGTGCAGCTGGTCTGGAGCCCCGACGACATCGAACCCGTTCCGAACGAGGACAGCGCGCTGGTGGAGCTGGACGAAGGCAACCTCTTTGCCTTCAGCCGTTTTCCCGGCGCCGACCTTTACGAAAGCGGCCTGCGCACCAATGTCGGGCTGCGCTGGACGCGCTACGATCCGGCAGGCTGGCGCGTCGGAGTGACGGCTGGCCGCATCCTCAGGTCGGAAGACCTCGGGCAGTTCTCGACCGGCTCTCGCCTGTCCGGCACCCGGTCCGACTGGCTTCTTGCGATGCATTTGCAGACCGACGACGGGCTGTCGGTGATCAATCGCGCGCTTTTCGACGACGCCTTCAAATTCTCGAAGGACGAACTCCGGCTCGATTTCAACCGCGGCCGTTATTCGCTGGGCGCCAATTATGTCTGGCTTGTCGCCGATCCCGCCGTGGGCCGCCCGCTCGCCACATCGGAACTGGCGCTTTCGGCCGGCTGGCAGGCGAGCGACCATTGGCATGTCTCGGCCAATGGCCGGTATGATTTCACCGCCGACGAGACGGTGAAGGCCGGACTCGGCCTCACCTATCTCAGCGATTGCGCGCGGCTCGATCTTTCCCTCTCGCGCCGCTTCACGTCCTCGACTAGTGTGAGGCCATCGACCGAGGTCAGCCTGACGGTCAACCTCAACGGCTTCGGCACCGGCAGCGACGGCCGACAATATCGCAAGGTCTGCGGGGGCTGACAGCGCCCGCCTCAACCGCTAAAGACGAACGAGCAGAGACGGAACCAGATAGATGCGCTTCATCCTCCTTGCCCTGAACCTCGTGCTTGGCCTGGTGGCTCCGGCCGCGCTCGCACAGAGCCAGTTCAGCCCGGTGATCCGCGTGAACGACAGCGCCATCACCGGATATGAGCTTGACCAGCGCATCCAGTTTCTGACGCTTTTGCGTTTCCCCGGCGATATCCAGGCCGAAGCGGAGAAAGGCCTGATCGAGGACCGGCTGCGTCTGGCGATGGCCCGCTCGATCGGGGTGAAGCTCACCGACCAGCAGATCGCGGCCGGGATGGCCGAATTCGCGGGCCGCGCCAATCTCGATACCGAACAGTTCCTGCAGGCAATCGCCCAGGGCGGGGTCGAGCCCGAAACCTTCCGCGATTTCGTCGAGGCAGGCATCGCCTGGCGCGAGGTGGTGCGCGCCCGCTATCTGGGCCGCGTGAGCGTATCCGAGGCCGAGATCGACCGCGCCCTCTCCGCCGATAATGGTCGGGGCACGGGGCCGCGCGTGCTTCTGTCCGAGATCATCCTGCGCGCCCGTCCGGGCGAGATCGGGCTTGTTCGCCGCAAGGCCGAGAAACTCGCGACCGAGACCCGCGGCGAGGCGGCCTTTGCGGCGCTTGCCCGAGAGATGTCGCTCGCGCCCTCGCGCGAGGATGGCGGCCGGATCGACTGGATCCCCTTATCGAACCTGCCGCCACAGGCACAGGCGGCGGTGGGCAAGCTCGGCCAGGGCCAGATCAGCGAGCCGGTGCCGCTGAACGGCTATGTCGCGCTTTTCCTGCTGCGCGGCATGACCGGCGGCGAGGACAAGCTGGCACCCGGTGCCATCGCAAGCGACTATGCCGTCCTCGCGCTTGGTGCGGGTCAGGCGGCAGAGGCGCAGCGGATCGCGACCGAGGCACGCTCCTGCGACGATCTCTATCTGATGACCAAGGGGCAAAGCGGTGCGGTGAACCGGCAGACGGCGCTCAGGGGCGCGATCCCCGGGGATATTGCCGCAGCACTCGACCGGCTCGACGCGAACGAGGCCGCCGTGGTTCAGGGCGCCTCCGGTCCCCGCGTCGTCATGCTCTGTGCCCGCAACGCCACCATCGCGGCCAACCATCTGGATGCCGTCGTGCCGGTGATCGCCGATCCGGCGGTGAAGACCGCCGATGGCGACATCATCCCCTCGGCGATCGAAGGGCTCGGTTTCGGCAATGGCCCGAGCCGCGACCAGATCCGCGACGAACTGCAGAACCGCAAGATCGGCCAGCTTGCCGATGCCTGGCTCGCGGACCTGAAGGCGGGCGCGATCATCACCCGGCCATGAGTGGACGCCCCGGCCTGCCGGTCGCGCTGAGCTGCGGCGAGCCTGCGGGCATCGGTGCCGAGATCGCGGTGAAGGCACGCGTCGCTCTGGGCGCGGCGCTGCCCTTCTTCTGGATCGGCAATGCGCGCCACCTGCCGCCCGGCACCATCTATCAGGAAATCGCCACGCCCGCAGAGGCAACCCGCGTTTCGGCAGACAGACTGCCGGTCCTGCCCCATCCGTTCCCCGCACCCGCCCTGCCCGGCCGCCCGGCGCCGGAAAATGCCGCTGCCGTGATTTCGGTGATCGAGCGCGCGGTGCAGCTTGTCCAGAGGGGCGAGGCGAGTGCGATCTGCACCCTGCCGATCAGCAAGGAGGCGCTGAAGCGCGGCGCGGGCTTCGCTTTCCCGGGTCATACCGAATATCTCGCCCATCTCGCGGGCGGCGGCCATCGCCCGGTGATGATGCTCGCCTCCGACACGCTCCGCACCGTGCCGGTCACCATCCATATCCCGCTCGCCGACGTGGCCACCCGCCTGACGGCCGAGCTGCTCGAAGAGACATTGCGCATCACCCACGCCGGCCTCGCCCGCGATTTCGGTCTTAGCCAGCCCCGCCTCGCGGTCGCGGGCCTCAATCCGCACGCAGGCGAAGGCGGCACGATGGGGCGCGAGGAGCTGGACCTCATCCTGCCCGTCCTTGACCGGCTGCGCGCTGAAGGATTTCAGATCGCGGGCCCCCTGCCCGCCGACACGATGTTTCATGCCGAAGCCCGCGCCCGCTATGACGCGGCGATCTGCATGTATCACGATCAGGCGCTGATCCCGTTGAAGACGCTTGCCTTCGCCGACGGGGTGAACGTGACACTCGGCCTGCCGTTCGTCCGCACCTCGCCCGATCACGGCACCGCCTTCGATATCGCGGGCCAGGGCAGGGCCGACCCTTCCAGCCTCATCGCCGCCCTGCGCCTCGCGGCGCGCATGGCAGAGAACCGCAAGACCCACCCATGACCCGATCTTCCGTTTGCAAATATCCCGGGGGAGTCCTGGACCCCGTCCGGGACGGGGGCAGAGCCCCCTTTCCCCGCCGGAGCCCGGACTGATGGCGACGATAGACAGCCTGCCGCCCTTGCGCGACGTGATCGCCAGCCACGGGATCTCGGCCAGGAAACAGCTCGGCCAGAATTTCCTTCTGGATCTCAACCTCACCGCCCGCATCGCCCGGGCGGCGGGCGACCTTACGACCGCCGATATCCTTGAGGTCGGCCCCGGCCCCGGCGGCCTGACGCGCGGGCTTCTGGCCGAGGGCGCCCGACGGGTGCTGGCGGTCGAGAAGGACGAGCGCTGCCTGCCCGCGCTGGCCGAGATCGCCGATGCCTACCCCGGGCGCCTCGCCGTCCTCAATGCCGACGCCCTGACTGTCGACCCCACGCAGCATCTCGGCCAGCCGATCAAGGTGGTGGCGAACCTGCCCTATAATGTCGGGACCGAGCTTCTGGTGCGCTGGCTTACTCCCGCACACTGGCCGCCCTTCTGGCAGAGCCTCACGCTGATGTTCCAGAAGGAAGTGGCCGAGCGGATCGTCGCGAAGCCGGGATCGAAGGCCTACGGACGTCTGGCGCTTCTCGCGCAATGGCGGGCGGAGGCGAAGATCGTCCTCACCCTGCCGCCCGAGGCCTTTACTCCGGCGCCCAAGGTCCATTCGGCGGTCGTCCATCTGACCGCCATGCCAGAGCCACGCTATCCGGCCGATGCGAAGATCCTGGCCCACGTCACCGCGACTGCCTTCAACCAGCGCCGCAAGATGCTGCGCGCCGCGTTGAAGGGTCTGGCACCGGGGATCGATGACCTGCTGAGCGAAGCGGGCATCCCGCCCACCGCGCGCGCCGAGGAGATCGACCTCGAACGGTTCTGCACGCTCGCCCGCCTTCTTGCGGACCAGCGTCGCCCCGAGCAGATCTGAATGAAAACGGCCCCGGCAATCCGGGGCCGTGCTGCTTCCGACTTTGCCCTGAGGCCTATTCGCTGTCCGGCGCGGTGACTGCGGCCGGCGCCTCGGCGCCCGCATCGCCATCCTTGCGCTCGCCGCGCGGACGGCGCGGGCCGCGCGGACCACGGCTTCCGCCTTCCTTGCGCTCGCCGTCCTTCTTGTCGGCGCCGCCCTCGGGCTTCTCGCTCCGCTCGCGGCGCGGGCCGCGGTTGCCCTCGCGCCGCTCGCGCGGCTGCCCCCCACCCAGGAAATCGGGCGTCGAGCCCTCGAAGCCCAGGGGCTCCGGCGCGTGATACATTTCGGGGGTCTCGACGAGACCCGGCCCCTCGTCCTCTTCGCCGCTTTCCGGCGCAGCGGTGAGGTCCGGCTGATCGCTCTCGCCCGGGTCGCGCGGCTCATAGCGCTCGCCCCCGGCCTGACCACCATAGCCGTTGCCGTTCCCGTTCTGGCCGTAAGGCTGCCCGCCCTGATTGCCGCCCGGCTGACCACCCTGGGCCTGACGCTGCTCCTGCTCGCGGGCAAGCTCGCGCTGCGCCTCGCCAAGCATCCTTGTGTAATGTTCGGCATGTTGCAGGAAGGCCTGTTCGGCCACCCGGTCGCTCGATAGTTGCGCATCGCGGGCGAGCATCAGGTACTTGTCGATGATCTGCTGCGGTGTGCCGCGCACCTTGCCCTCGGGGCCGGAACTGTCAAAGACCCGGTTGACGATATTGCCCAGCGAACGCTGCCGGTTCGACTTGTTCCGCGAACGGGATTTCGATGATCTCATGTGCTTCGTCTATGCTCGCCAGAGGCTTCAAGGGGCGGGTGCTTGCCCGACCGACCCGCGCCAGGCTCCGCTATCGGACGTCCTGAGGGTCATGTGGGTAAGAACAGCGGCCCGAGCCCGGCCAAAGAGCCGCTTGGATCCGCTGCGCCCTGTTTGCACGGGCAAGGCGGGCCTGACAAGCGGATTCTCGCATGCAGGGCGGCGAAGCGCCGGATTTGCCCCGATATTTTCGCGATTGGGTCAGTTCTTGCGAATTTGCAACGCCTCAAACCGCGCCGCAGCCCTCCGGATCGCCGGGTTTCACCGCCATCACGATCCGGTCGCGACCGTCAAGGTCGGGGAGAATCGCCGGGCTTTCGAACCCTTGGGCGTCCAGAAGGGCGGCAACCGCCTGCCCCTGCGCGGGGCCGATTTCCAGAAGGATCCGCCCCCCCGCCATCAGCCGAGCGCCCGCGCCCGCCGCAATCGCCCGGTAGGCGTCCAGCCCGTCGCCCCCCGGGGTCAGCGCCAGATGCGGTTCCCAGTCGCGGACCTCGGGCGCGAGCCCCGCCATCTCGTCGGCCGCGATATAGGGCGGGTTCGAGACGATCAGATCGAACCGGCCGGCGACCGCCTGATACCAGTCCGAGCGGGCGAAGGTAGCCCGCGCCGCGAGACCGAGGCGCGTGGCGTTGTCCCTGGCCACGTCGAGGGCCGCCTCGGAGAGGTCGGTGCCGAGGCCGGTCGCCATCGGCATGCCCGCGAGACAGGACAGGAGGATGCAGCCCGAGCCGGTGCCGAGATCAAGCATCCGCACGAAGGGCCGTTCCAGCGCCTTCAGCACCAGAAGCTCGGTTTCGGGCCGGGGGTCGAGCACATCGCCGGTGACGCGGAAGGTACGGCCGAGGAACTGGCGTTCGCCGACGATCTGGCTTACCGGCCGACGCCGGACCCGCTGGGCAAGCGCCTCTTCGTATGACCTCTGCTGCGCGCCGGTCATCTCATCGGCGAGATGCAGGATCAGCCGGTCGGGCGAAAGGCCCAGCGCATGGGCGAGCAGGCGGCGGGCATCGCCCGGCGCGCTATCGATGCCCGCCGTCCTGAGGCGCGGGATCGCGGCGCGAAGCGCCTCGTTGCCGGTCACGCCTCCATCTCGGCGAGTTTGGCCGCCTGATCATGGGCGACGAGCGCATCGATGACGTCACCGAGATCGCCCGCCATGACCTGCGGCAGCGCGTAAAGCGTCAGGTTGATCCGGTGATCGGTCATCCGCCCTTGCGGGAAATTGTAGGTCCTGATCCGCTCGCTGCGGTCGCCCGAGCCCACCTGCGCCTTGCGGTCGGCGGCGCGCGCATCATCGGCGCGCGAGCGTTCCAGATCGTAGAGACGCGCACGCAGGACGGCCATCGCATTGGCGCGGTTCTGGTGCTGGCTCTTCTCGGAGGAGGTCACCACAATGCCGGTTGGCAGATGGGTGATCCGGACGGCGGAATCGGTGGTGTTCACATGCTGGCCGCCCGCGCCAGACGAGCGCATCGTGTCGATCCGGATATCGGTCGCCGGAATGTCGATCTCGACCTCCTCGGCCTCGGGCAGCACCGCGACTGTCGCGGCGGAGGTGTGGATGCGTCCGCCCGCCTCGGTCTCGGGCACGCGCTGCACGCGGTGCACGCCGCTTTCGAACTTCAGGCGGGCGAAAACCCCCTCGCCCTCGATCCGCGCCATCGCTTCCTTGACGCCGCCAAGCTCGGTCGCGCTGAACTCAAGCAGCTCGAACCGCCAGCCCTGCGCCTCGGCGTATTTCTGATACATGCGGAGCAGATCGCCCGCGAAGAGCGCCGCCTCCTCGCCCCCCGTCCCGGGCCGGATCTCGAGGATCGCAGGCCTTGCATCCGCCGCATCCTTGGGCAGCAGCGCGATGCGCAAACGCCCTTCCATCTCGGGGATGCGCGCCTTCAGCACCGGCAGTTCATCCTCGGCCAGAGCCTTCATCTCGGGATCGGCGAGCATCGCCTCGGCCTCCGCAAGATCGCCGAGCGCCTGCCGGTAGGCGCCGATCTCGGCCACCACCGGCTTCAGATCGGCATATTCGCGCGACAGGGCCGCGATCTCGGCGGGCGCCGCGCCAGCCGAAAGCTTCGCTTCGAGAAACTCGAAACGCCGCACGATCTGGTCAAGTTTGTCGAAAGGTACCATGCCGCCTCTTCGCCCTTGCCCGGCCTTTGGTCAAGGGGGAGGGCCCCGGGGCTCTGCCCGTCGCCGCCGGTTTTTGTACCTGTGGCAAACCGGTGGCGACCCCGGAGTATTTTCGGACAGAACGTTTCACCTGTCCTCGTTCTGTCCGGAAATACTCCCGCCGGAGGCGCCCCGAGTGCCCCGGACCTTGTCCGGGGCGCGAGAGATATCCTGGCCGCGCCCTTGGCGCGGCCGCTATTGGATCAATCGGCGCCCAGCCGCGAGAGCCAGTCCCGCAGCCGTGCGGCATTCACGCCGAAATCCCGGCGCCCGTAGCGCAGGCGGGCATAGAGGTCGATGAAAATCATCCCGTCCACCACGCGCACTTCGGCGGTTGTGTAATCGGGAAAGCCGAATGTGGCAGAGCGTGTCACCCAGGTGATCCGGCCCTCTTTCGGGCTGCCGGCGAGACGTCGTGTGCGCGGCGTCGCCATCGCGATTGTGTCCAGGCGGCCCAGCGCGGCCTCACCCGTCGCCTCGAGCGGGCCGATCATCGCCCGGGCGCCGCCCGGAACGACGATTACGCTGTCCGGCCCCGGCGGGACGGCGGTGAGCGCGCCATGGCTGATCGCAGGACCGGGATCGACATGCCAGCGCGCCGGATCGTCGGGGGCAAGGCGGATCCAGGCCATGCCCCCGACGAGGATCAGAAGAAGCGCATAGAACATCCGCCTCACCGCCGGGTCTTTGCCCAGTGGTAGAGGCAGATCAGCTCATAGGCCACATGCGCCCCCGCGATCGCGGTAGCACCCGTGATGTCATAGGGTGGCGAGACCTCGACCACATCGCCGCCGACCATATTGATCCCGGCAAGATCGCGCAGCATCGCTGCCGCCTGCCAGCTTGCCAGCCCGCCCCAGACCGGCGTGCCGGTTCCGGGCGCGAAGGCCGGATCGAGCGCGTCGATATCGAAGGTGACATAGGTCGCCCCTGCCCCCACGATCTCTTTCGCCTTCGCCACCACCCAGTCGCAGCCCTTTTCGTGCACCTCGCGGGCGTCGATCACATTCACGCCCAGATAATCGTCGGTCACCGTGCGGATGCCGATCTGGACTGAGCGCTTTGGGTCAACAAGCCCGGTCTTCACCGCCTTGTACATCATCGTGCCATGGTCGATGCGGGTGAGGTCGTCGTCGGCCCAGAGGTCGGAATGGGCGTCGAAATGGATGACGCCGAGCGGACCGAATTTCTCCGCATAGGCCCTGAGGATCGGGAAGGTGATGTAGTGATCACCGCCGAGCGTCACCGTTCCCGCGCCTGCGGCGAGGATCGTGCGGATATGGTTGGTCAGCGTGTCCGGGAATTCCGAGGTCTTGGCATAATCAAACGCCAGATCGCCGTAATCGACGATGCTCATCTCTTCGAGCGGATTGGTCGGCCAGCCGAAGGGCGGGTCATAGGGCTGCAGGCAGGAGGCCTCGCGGATCGCGCGGGGTCCGAACCGTGTACCCGTGCGGTGCGTCACCGCCTGATCGAACGGCACGCCGGTCACGGCCAGATCGACCCCGCTCAGATCTTTCGTATAGGTCCGGCGCAGAAAGCTCGTCGCGCCGCCGAATGCGTTTTCAAAGGCAAGTCCCCTGCGGTCCTTGCGGGTGAACGCAGTATCAACCTGCGTCTTTGCATCTTCGAGTGCCATGGAAATCCCCCAGGCCTAAGACGCCCTGTCGTTGCCAAAGGGGCCGGAGACGGGCGGATCCGGGTCTGCCGAAAAGGCCCGAACGCGCGCGCCGAGTCAAGTGATGGTTTGATCAAATTATCCGCCAATCGCTGCCCGATCCTCGAGCACGACCGTTCCTGCGCTCCCTGAGGTCGAACGGAACGGGGAAGGCTATTCGCCCGCCTCGCCCCGCGCTGCACCAATCCAGCCGGATCGCCCCCGCGCGCATTCCCCCTATGGAACAGTTGGGGCAACCCTTTGTCAGTCCGGACAATAGGTTATCAGGATCAACGGGGTAAGATGGTGGGTGATGAGAGACTCGAACTCCCGACATCCTCGGTGTAAACGAGGCGCTCTACCAACTGAGCTAATCACCCGTGAGCGCGCTGATACAGCGGTTTTCCGGACAGGGCAAGCGTGCGGGACAAGCGCGCGGGGCATTCCCGCTGGACGGCAAAGGCGCTTGTCGCGTAAGCCTCGGCCAGTGGGCCGGAGGGCAGGACACGTGCGAGAGGCGGTCGGACCGGGGCGGCGGCAAGGGGCGGTGACGTTGCGCGAGGTGGCGGAGCGTGCGGGGGTTTCGACCTCGGCCGTGTCGCGGGCCTTTACGCCGGGCGCCTCTGTGTCAGCCAAGAAGCGCGCAGCGATCGAGGCGGCGGCGCAGGCGCTTGGCTATGCGCCCTCGGCGCTGGCCTCGGCGCTGACGACGGGCCGCACGCAGATGATCGGGCTCGTGTCGAACAATTTCCACAACCCGGTGTTTCTGGAGGTCTTCGACCAGTTCACCCGTGGCTTGCAGGACCGTGGGCTGCGGCCCTTGCTGGTCAACCTCTCGGGCGATCTGTCGCAGGAAGAGGCGGTGCAGATGCTGCGGCGCTATTCGGTCGACGGGGTGATCCTCGCGAGTTCCACCCTGCCGCCCGCCTTTGCCCGCCGCTTCCACGAGGCGGGGCTGCCGGTCGTGCAGTCTTTCGGGCGCTGGTCAGCGAGCCCTGAGGTCAATCTCGTCACCATCGACAACCGCGCCGCCGGGCGGCTGGCGGCAGAGCGGCTTCTGGCCTGTGGCTTTGCCCATGTCGGCTTTCTGGGCGGGCCGGAGGCCGCGACCTCGACCCAGGACCGGCTGGCGGGGTTCATTGAAGGGGTGGCCGGTCGGGTCCGGGTCACGGTCAGTTTCGCCGGGGCCTATTCCTTCGAGGCAGGTCGGGCCGAGATGCAGCGCCTTCTGGCGGCGGGGCCACCCGCCGGGGGGTATTTCTGCGGCGATGATGTTCTGTCGATCGGCGCGCTGAGCGCCCTTGCCGACGCCGGGCTGAAGGTGCCGGGGGATGTGGGCGTGCTTGGCCTCAACGACATGGAAATGGCCCGCTGGGCGGGGATCGACCTGACGACGGTGCGTCAGCCGATTGCCGAGATCATCGCCGCGAGCATCGATCTGGTGGTCCGGGCGGTGGAAAAACCGGACCTGCCGCCCGAGGCGCGGCTTTTTGACTGTTCCGTCGTCGAGCGCGGAACCTTGCCGCGCCTCACCTGAACCTCAGCGGAACATCGGCGGGCGCGCGTCCTGCCAGGCGCCGTTCGCCTTTGCCGAAGCAACGGCGGCGTGGATCGCCGCGATCGAGCGCAGGCCCGAAGCGGCGAGCGGCAGGCCGTCGCGAGCGGTGCCGCGGATCGTGTCGGCAAGGTCGCAGTAGATATTGGCCACCGCGAGAGGGAAGCCTTCGGGGTGGGCAATGGCGACACGCGTGAGGCGCCTGGCCTCGTCATGAAGCCCGCCCTCGCCCTTCTCGATGATCTGGGTTCGCCCGCCGACCGGGGTGTAGATGAGCTGGTTTGGCTGTTCCGAGGCCCAGCGGAAGCCACCGGTTTCGCCGAAAACCTGGATGTCGAATCCATGCTGGCGCCCGATAGCGACCGAGGAGGTCCAGAGCCGCCCTACGGTGCCGCGCCCCATGCGGAAATTCACCATTGCATCGTCTTCCAGCACCCGGCTTGGGATGGTGGAGGCAAAGTCGGCCGAGAGTCTCTCGACCTCGTCGTCGCAGATGAAGCTCGCCATATGCAGCGCATGGATGCCGCAGTCGGCGAACTGGCCCGAGACGCCCGCCATCGCCGGATCATACCGCCAGCGCACGCGCGGATTGTCGGCGTCTGTCGCATCGCCATGATGGCCATGGCTGAAGCTCGTGACCACCAGCCTGACCCGGCCGATCTCGCCCGCGCGGACCATGGCGCGGGCCTGACGCACCATCGGATAGGCCGAATAGCAATAATTGACTGCGCAGATCCTGCCTGTGCGGGCGGCGGTCTTCACCAGATCCTCGCCCTCCGCGACCGTCACGGTCATCGGCTTTTCGCACAGGACATTGATCCCGGCTTCGAGGAAGGCCTTGGATATTTCGTAATGGGTGGCGTTCGGGGTGGCGATCGTCACCAGATCGAGCCTGTCGGGGCGGTCGCGCTCGCCCGCCAGCATTTCCTTCCAGTCGCCGTAGGCACGCTCTGGTGCGACGCCCAACTGGCGGGCATAGGCGCGGCCCGCCTCCGGCCGGTGATCGAGCGCACCCGCCACAAGCTCGAAGTGGCCGTCGGCCAGCGCGCCCAGACGGTGAGCCGGCCCGATCTGGCTGCCCTCGCCGCCGCCGATCATGCCCCATTTCAGTTTTGCCATGTGCGGTTCCCTTCGGGAGAAGCGATTGACGTCAGATTAGGTGGCGGGGCGGCGATCATCCTGCGACCGATACCCATGTGCCCCCGGCAGCGGCAGAACGGGCAGCTGCATCGGCGACTTCCCAGACCGCGAGGCCATCACGGAAGGTGGGCCAGACCGGCCTGCCCCCATGGATCGCGGCAAGGAAATCGCGTGCCTCGATGATGATCTGGTCCTGAAAGCCGGTGCCATGGCCGGGGCCGACGCAGAAGTTCCGGTAGTCGGGATGCGCGGGGCCGGTCAGGATCTTGCGGAAGCCGCGCTCGGCCTCGGGCCCTTCGGCACGGTAGAGCCAGATCGCGTTCTGGTCTTCCTGATCGAAACGGATGGCGCCCGTCGTGCCGGTGATCTCATATGCATAGCCCATCTTGCGGCCGGTCGCGATGCGGCTGAAATAGAGATGCCCGATTGCGCCGCCAGAGAAGCGGCACATGAACTGGGTATGGTCGTCGTTCGTCACCGCTTCCGGCCCCTGTTCCCCCTGCCGGGTCGCATGGACCGTCTCGACCATCGCCGAGAGGCTGGCGACCGGACCCATCAGCGCCAGCGCGCAGTTGATCATATGGGGGGCGAGGTCGCCCAATGTGCCGTTGGCCATGCCCTTGGTCCGCCAGTTGGAGGGGAGCGAAGGATCGGCGAGGAAATCCTCGGTATGTTCGCCGCGAAACCAGGTGACCTGACCGATGGCGCCGTCGGCAATCAGTTGGCGGGCGAATTGCGTGGCGGGCGTGCGGACGTAATTGAAGCCGGTCATGTTGGCGACGCCCGCGGCCTCTGCCGCCGCGACCATCGCGCGGGCATCGGCGAGCGCGGCGCCGAGCGGCTTTTCGCAGAAGACCGGCTTGCCAAGCGCAAGGGCCGCTTCGGCGATCTCGCGGTGGAGCGCCTGCGGGGTGGCGATGACGACTGCTTCAACGCGCGGGTCGGCGACAAGCTCGTGCCAGTCGCGCGCGGCGCGATGGAAGCCGAAGGCGGCGCGGTAGCGTTCGGCCGAGGCGGGCGATCCGGCCGCGATCATTTCGAGCCTCGGCCGAAGGGGCGTGTCGAAGACCGCGCCCACCGCGGCATAGGCCACCGCATGGGACTTGCCCATATAGCCGCCGCCGATCAGCCCGATCCCAATCTCCGGCATTGCCGCCCTCCCGTTCCGATTTGCGTTTGCAACCGGTTGCAAAATTTCTATACTCCCCCGCAGAGACCCGCAACCGCAATTCTGCGGCCCGTGGGCAGAGAGGATCAGCGGATCGTGGCGCAGCAGGCAGCATCCTTCAAGGCCGGGCAGGCGCAAGCGGCAGGAGGGTCGGTCCTGCAGAACCTGTCGCGCAACCGCTTCCTGATCCTCGGCCGCGCGGGACTGGACCTTTACGCCGACCCGCCCGGCACGCGGATCGAAGAGGCCCGCAGTTTCGCCGCCCATCTCGGCGGATCGGCGGCGAATATCGCGGTGGCGCTCGTGCGTCAGGGTGCGGAAGCCGATCTGGCGACACGGCTTTCCGACGATGCGGTCGGCCGCTTCTGTCAGGCGGAGCTTGACCGATACGGCATCGGCCGCGCCCATGTCCGGCTGACCGGCGGCGAGCGGCGCGCCTCGCTCGCCGTGGTCGAGACGCGGGCCGAGGACTGCCAGTCGGTGATCTACCGCAATCATGCGGCCGATCTGGCGCTGGAGGTGGCGGACATCGATTCGATTGACTTCAGGGACTATGGCGCGCTGGTCGTCACCGGGACCGCACTGGCCGAAGAAGGTTCCCGCGCCGCCACACTCACTGCGCTGCGCCGGGCACGGGCGGTGGGAATCGCCACGGTGATGGATGTGGATTACCGGCCCTATTCCTGGCGGTCGTGGGAGGTCGCGGGCCGCGTCAATCTGGAAGCCGCGCGGCTGAGCGACATCATCGTCGGCAATGATCTGGAGTTCGGCCTTCTGGCCGGTCGCGTCGAGGACGGGCTGGCGAAAGCGCAAGGCCTCGTCGCCGAGGGCGCGGCGATCGTGGTCTACAAGAGGGGCGAGCATGGCGCGGTCACCTTCGCCCGGGGCGAAGAGATTGCGACCGGCATTTACCGGACAGAGGCGCTTAAGCCCACCGGTGCGGGCGATGCCTTCATGGGTGGCTTTCTCGCGGCGCTTGCCGCCGGGCAGCCGCTCCGCGGCGCGGTCCTGCGCGGCTCCGCCGCTGCGGCCATCGTGGTATCGCGGGTGGGCTGTGCCCCCGCCATGCCTACCGGCACGGAACTCGACGCTTTCATCGCCAGCCAGCCCGAACCTGTGTGAGGCCCAAAAATGCATATCGCGCCCCATGACAACCAGAACCGCCCCATCGTCGATGTGGATCATCCTCTGGTGCCGCTGAACTATTTCAACATCGTCCGGCTGAAACGCGGCGAGAGTTTCACCTATGCGGTGCCGGGCTATGAGACCTGCATCGTGCCTGCGACCGGAACCCTGCGGGTCGAGGTCGGCGGCCAGCGCCATGAAGATCTGGGCCAGCGGACCCGCGATGTCTGGGACGGCGAGCCCGAGGGCGTCTATGTGCCGAGCGGGATGGAGGCGCAGATGGTCTGCCGTTCGGACGCGGCCGAGGTGTTCGTGGCGGGCGCGAAATACGACCGCGTGCTGGAACCGTTCGCAGTGCGGGCGGACGAGATCGACCGTGTCCAGTATGGCTCGGACGAGACCAAGACCCATCGCAAGATCAAGCATATCCTCGGCACGGCCTATCACGACCGGGTCGGGCGGCTTCTGGTGTCGGAGCTTTTCACCGTGGGTGCCGGCGGCTGGTCGGGATTTCCGAGCCACAAGCACGATACCGACCGCCTGCCAGACGAGACGCGTCATGACGAGACCTACAATTTCCGTTTCCGTCCGGCACACGGCTCTGGCCTGCAGATGCTGCAGCGCGAGGACAATGCGCCGGGCGACGCCTATCACGTGATGGATGGCTCGACGGTGCTTATCGACAGGGGCTATCACCCCTGCTGCGTACTGCCGGGATATGAGATGTATTATTTCACCATCCTCGGCGGCCTCAGCCAGCGCAGCCTGAAGCAATATTTCCAGCCGACCCACGCCGACCAGCTGAAGACCATTCCGGGCATCATGGACATGGTCGCGAAGTTCAAATGACCCGTGCCACCCTGTCCGAGGTCCTTCAGCCTGCATTGCAGCGCGGCCATGCGGTGCCGGGCTTCGTCTGTCTCGGGTGGGAGGATGCGCGCGCCTTCACCATGGCGGCGGAGGAGACGGGGCTGGCAGTGATCCTGCAGGCGGGGCCCGGATGCCGGGCCCATACGCCGCTGCCGGTGATCGCGGCGATGTTCCGGCATCTGGCCGACAGCGTTTCGGTGCCGGTGGTGCTGCATCTCGACCATGGCCGTTCGGTCGAGGAGGCACGCGAAGCGATCGGTGAAGGGTTCACCTCGGTGATGTTCGACGGATCGACCCTGCCGCTTGAGGAAAATATCCGCCAGACCACTGAGGTGGCACGGCTGGCCCATGCGGCGGGCGCCTCCTGCGAGGGCGAGGTGGGGTTCGTCGGCTATGCGGGTGGTGCGGCCTCGGCCCGGACCGATCCGGAGGAAGCCGCGCGTTTTGCCCGCGAGACCGGCGTCGATGCGATGGCGGTGGCGGTCGGGAATGTGCATCTGCAAGAGGCGCCAGGGGGCCATATCGACGAAGCGGCGGTCCGTGCCATTGCGGCGGCGACGCGTGGGGCGGTGCCGCTTGTCATTCACGGCGGGTCCGGTGTGCCGCCTGATCAGCGCGCCCGCCTCGCCCGCGCGACGCCTATCTGCAAGCTCAACATCGGCACCGAACTGCGCCAGACTTTCGGGGCCGCCCTGCGCAAGGCCCTGCACGATCAACCGGGTGAATTCGACCGGTTGAAGCTGCTCGGTCCGACAGAAGCGCCGATGGCGGCGCAGGCGGCCCGGATCCTGCGCGAACTGGCTAGATGAGGCCGTAACCGGTGGCCGCCGAGACCGCCTGACTGCCAGTCTTGGCCCCAAGCTTGGTCTTGGCGTTCTTCAGCCGCTGCTTCACTGCCCCTTCGGACACGCCAAGCATGTTGGCGATTTCCTTGACCAGATAACCCTGTTTCACGAGGCTCAGCGCCTCTAGCTCGGCCTGGGTCAGGTTGGTCGGCGGCGCCATCGCCACATGCAGCCATTCGAGCTTCTGTGCGAGGGCTGCGATCTCGGCATCGTCGAACTCGCGATCGCCGCGCGCGAAGCTGCCGAAGGAGCGCTGGCCTTTGGGGCCGGGGTCGTCAAGGCTGATCGCCACGCCGAAGCGCAGCCCGTGCTGCGCGGCATCGGCCAGAACGCCGCGCGGATCGGTCACGGCGATCTCGCTCCACCGTGCGGCGCCCGCGTTGCGGTAGACCCATTGCATCACCGGATCGAAGACCATGTAGCTTTGCTGGGTATAGCGATCGATCCAGGCGGTCGGCAGCGCGTTATGCTCGGCCAGCGGAAAGGCGAAGCCGATCCTGAGCGCGATGTAATATCCGCCCGGCGCGAGGCTCGCGAATTCTGTGCCTTGCGCGCCCCCCTCGACCCGCTCGGCCCGGATGAATTCCTTCGTCAAGTCTTTTGCATTCCGCAACAGCGTTGTACGATGAACTTATGCCATGCAAATTTTGGCAAAGAAAGAAAACATTGTTCGTGGGTGGGTGGGGCGATGACGCAGGCGAACGAGCTGTTGAAGCGGCTGCACGCGAAAAGTTTGGGCGGCTTTGCGATCGGCCTGCATATCCAGTACACGACGCCACGCTATTTCTTTCAGTCCTACGACCGCGAATGGTTCGAGATCTATTCGGCCCGCGGGCTGCTTCTTCACGATCCGATCGTGCGCTGGGGCTTTTCGAGCGAAGGCACGATTCGCTGGAGCGCGCTTGCCGAGATGGACGATATGGGGGTTTTGACCCAGGCTGCCGACTACGGCATGCGCTACGGGGTGGCGATTTCCGTGGTGCGCGGGAATTCACGCTCGATCGCCGGATTCGCGCGACCGGACCGCGAGATGTCGGATATCGAGATCGCGTCGCTTCAGAAGGATTTCAAGGCCTTGCATGACGAGACGCTGGGCATGCTGGTCCTCAGCCCCGACATTCACGAAACACTCAGGCAGATGTCGATCTATCTGACCCACGGCTAGGGTCAGAGAGGTTCGATATCGCCCTCGGCGCGCGCGGCATGGAAGGCGGCGGTGAACTGGCCCAGCCGTCCTTCGGCAATCGCCCCACGCAGGCCCGCCATCAGTTCCTGGAAGTAATGCAGGTTGTGCCAGGTGAGCAGCATCGAGGAGATGATCTCTCCCGACCGGAAGACATGGTGCAGATAGGCGCGGGAATAGCTGCGACAGGCAGGGCAGGTGCAGTCTTCGTCCAGCGGGCGGGGATCGTCGGCATGGCGGGCGTTCTTGATGTTGACCTGACCGCGGCGCGTCCAGGCCTGTCCGGTGCGGCCGGACCGCGAGGGCAGAACGCAATCCATCATGTCAATGCCGCGTTCGACCGCGCCGACGATATCGTCGGGCTTGCCGACGCCCATCAGGTAGCGCGGCTTGTCGGCAGGCAGCATGTCGGGCGCGTAGTCAAGGACGCCGAACATCGCCTCCTGCCCCTCGCCCACCGCGAGGCCGCCGACGGCATAGCCGTCGAAGCCGATGGCCTTCAGAGCCTCGGCGCTTTCCGCGCGCAGGTCCTGCGTGACGCCACCCTGCTGGATGCCGAAGAGCGCATGCCCCGGCCGGTCGCCGAAGGCGTCGCGCGAGCGCTCGGCCCAGCGCATCGAAAGGCGCATGCTCTTCGCGACCGCCTCGTCCGTCGCGGGCAGCGCCGGGCATTCGTCGAAACACATCACGATGTCGGAGCCGAGAAGCTTCTGGATTTCCATGCTGCGCTCGGGCGTCAGCATATGGTCGGAGCCGTCGATATGGCTTTTGAACCGCACGCCCTCTTCGGTCAGCTTTCTGAGATCGGCAAGGCTCATCACCTGAAAGCCGCCCGAGTCCGTCAGGATCGGCCTAGCCCAGTTCATGAACCGGTGAAGGCCGCCCAGCCGCGCGATCCGTTCGGCCGTCGGGCGCAGCATCAGATGGTAGGTATTGCCAAGAAGGATGTCGGCCCCCGTCGCCCGCACGCTTTCGGGCAGCATCGCCTTCACGGTCGCGGCGGTGCCCACCGGCATGAACGCCGGAGTGCGGATGTCGCCCCGGGGGGTGGAGATCACGCCGGTCCGGGCCTTGCCGTCAGTGGCAGTCAGGGTGAAAGAAAATCGCTGGGTCATGGGCGGCCCTTAGCGCAAGGCCCGGGCGGATTCCAGCGTCCGTTGGTGCGGCGGCGACCCTAAGGCCGCCGCCGGTCCTTCGTCAGTTATTGATTTCAGCCGCGGGCTTGTCCTTGATCGTGCTCCACTGGCCGTTTGCCTCGGTGATGAAATAGGCCTGATCGGCCACCCATTTCTCGGCCACCGGCCGCGCGAGGTTCAGGTAGAGCTTGCCATCGACGATCTTCCAGACCTCGGGGTCGCCGTCGAATTTCTTGCCGAAGGCGGTGCCGAAGGCGCAATAGCCGCCGAACTGCGGGGCGTATTTCGCCGGATCGGCCTTGAACATCTCAAGATGTTCCTGGCTCGCGAACCGGTAGGTCGCGCCTTCGTAGTCGGCGGTCAGATCATAGGCGCCGGGCTGCGGCGCGCCGTCGGTGAAATAGCTGACCGGATCATAGCCGCGCAGCGCGAGGCCGGTCGAGGTGACGTTGATATCATACTCACCGGCAAGGGCCGCGGTGGCCAATGTAAGCGCCAGCGCCGGGGCGAGCGCCAGCTTGCGAATGAACGGGGACATGTGAACTCCTTTCAAGACTGCTTCGAATGACTGGGGACTTAGCAGCCGGCCCGCGCCTTCCGGAAATCAGGTCGCGGTGAGGCCGTGTGAGTTGACGTGAGCTTGGTGCGGTGAAAGGCGGGCCGCTGTGCCGCTGCGCACATGCCGCCTCGCAAGGCACTGAAATTCATGAGGAACATAAAAGAGAGGCCGCCTTTCGGCGGCCCCGTGATGCACATTAACGTGACTCTTGCGGTCTCGGGCCTAGCCGCATTTAGAATGGCCGCAGGACGGGCAGGTCATGCAGCCTTCGGACTTGATCATGCCGAACTGGCCGCACGACGGGCAGGCAGGCCCGCGTGGGCCTTCGCCCACCGCCACGACTTGCGCTTTGGGATCGGTCTTCAGGCCCATCCCCTCGCCCTTCAGGAAGCCGATCGCGATCATGTGGCGTTCGATCACGCCCCCGATGGCAGCGAGGATCGAGGGGATGTAGCGCCCTTCCATCCAGGCGCCGCCGCGCGGGTCGAAGACCGCCTTCAGCTCCTCGACCACGAAAGACACATCGCCGCCGCGCCGGAAGACCGCCGAGATCATCCGGGTCAGCGCCACCGTCCAGGCGTAATGTTCCATGTTCTTCGAGTTGATGAACACTTCGAACGGACGGCGGTGGCCGGACTGGATGATGTCGTTGATGGTGATGTATATCGCGTGCTCGCTGTCGGGCCATTTCAGCTTGTAGGTCGCGCCTTCCAGCGCCTGCGGCCGGTCCAAGGGTTCGGAAAGATAGACGACCTCGCCGCCCATCGCGGCGCCCATGTCGGCCTCGGGCGCCTTCTCGGAACTTTCCGAAACCGTCAGGACCGAGCCTGTCACCGCATTCGGGCGGTAGGTGGTGCAGCCTTTGCAGCCCTGATCCCAGGCGGCCATATAGACATCCTTGAAAGCGTCGAAGGAGATGTCCTCGGGGCAGTTGATGGTCTTCGAGATCGACGAATCGATCCATTTCTGCGCCGCCGCCTGCATGCGGACATGGTCGAGCGGCGGCAGGGTCTGGGCATTGACGAAATGGTCGGGCAGAGCCTTGTCGCCGAACTTCTCGCGCCAGAGATGGACGGCGTAATCGACCACCTCTTCCTCGGTGCGGCTGCCGTCCTTCTGCAGGACCTTGCGCTTGTAGGCATAGGCGAAGACCGGTTCGATCCCCGACGAGACATTGCCCGCGTAAAGGCTGATCGTGCCGGTCGGCGCGATCGAGGTGAGAAGTGCGTTGCGGATGCCGTGGACGCGGATTGCGTCCCTTACGTCGTTGTCCATCTGCTGCATGTTGCCGGTGGCAAGGTATTTCTCGGCGTCGAACAGCGGGAAGGCGCCCTTTTCCTTCGCGAGATCGACCGAGGCGAGGTAGGAGGCCCGCGCAATCGCATGCATCCAGTCCTCGCAGGCCTGTGCCGCCTCTTCCGATCCATAGCGCAGCCCGACCATCAGCAGGGCATCCGCCAGCCCCGTGACACCCAGCCCGATCCGCCGCTTGGCGCGGGCTTCGGCCTCCTGCTGGGGCAGCGGGAAGCGCGAGGCATCGACGGTATTGTCCATCATCCGGACTGCGACCCGGACGAGATCGTCAAGCGCCGAGAGGTCGAGCGCGGCCTTCTTGCCGAACGGGTCCTTGACCAGCCGGGCGAGGTTGATGGAGCCGAGGAGGCAGGCGCCGTACGGCGGCAACGGTTGTTCGCCGCAGGGATTTGTCGCTGCGATTTCCTCGGCATAGGAAAGGTTGTTCATCCGGTTGATGCGGTCGATGAAGATCACGCCCGGTTCGGCATAGTCATAGGTCGCCCGCATGATCTTGTCCCAGAGCGCCGGCGCCTCGACCGTCTTGTAGGTGCGGCCCTCGAAGGTCAGGTCCCAGGTGCCGCCCGCCTTGACCGCGGCCATGAACGGGTCGGTGACGAGGACGGAAAGGTTGAACATCCGCAGACGCGCCGCATCCTGCTTGGCCTCGATGAAGGCCTCGATATCGGGATGGTCGCAGCGCATGGTGGCCATCATCGCGCCCCGGCGCGAACCGGCCGACATGATGGTACGGCACATCGCGTCCCAGACATCCATGAAGCTCAAGGGGCCCGAGGCGTCGGCGGCGACGCCCTTCACTTCCGCCCCGCGCGGGCGGATGGTCGAGAAATCGTAGCCGATGCCGCCGCCCTGCTGCATGGTCAGCGCCGCTTCCTTCAGCCCGTCGAAGATGCCGCCCATGCTGTCGGGGATCGTGCCCATGACGAAACAGTTGAAGAGCGTGACATTGCGCCCGGTGCCCGCGCCTGCGGTGATCCGGCCGGCGGGCAGGTATTTGAAGCCTTCCAGCGCGTGGTAGAACCGGTCCTCCCACTTCGCAGGCTCTTTCTCGACCGAGGCGAGCGCGCGCGCGATCCGCCGCCAGCTGTCCTCGACGGTGCCGTCGATGGGCGTGCCGTCAGCCTCTTTAAGCCGGTATTTCATGTCCCAGATGGCTTCGGCGATCGGGGCGGAAAAAGCGGTCATGGAAGGTCCTCGGCAGGCTTTGTCAGGTGTTTCGGGAAGGACAACCACCCTACGCCCGACGGCCGGGTCAATCAACAGCCGAATGCGGCCCGGCGTCTCCGTCACGCGAGATGTGGTAGGTCTCAGCCCCGCCCGAGCATCGCGCCCAACCCCTGACCGGCAAGCGCGATATCCTGCATCAGCCGGTCGAGCGGCACGCCGTCGATGGCCGAACCGGAAATGGCCGTCAGCACGAACATGAAATAATCCGCAGCGCTATCGGCGACCTCCGGCCGGTCGCGGGCGATGAGGGCATGGGCCTTCTCCCTCAGACCGGCGCGCACCTCGGCGGTCAGCGCCCGCGCGCCGGAATCGGTGCAGTTGCGCGTGCCGTCCAGCACCAGACAGCCCCGCGCCGTCGCGTCGCCGGTGCCCGCGCGCGCGGCGTCCTCAAGAACGGAGATCAGCGTCTCGTAGGCGGGCCCATCCGCGTCCAGCCGCGCGAAGAACCGCCCCTGCGTCCCCGCGTAATGCGCGACGGCGCGGGCGAAGAGCTCTCGCTTGCTGCCGTAGGCGGCATAGAGGCTGGGCGGATTGATCCCGATGGTCTGGGCAAGCTCGGCCACGCCCACCGCGTCATAACCCTTTTCCCAGAAGAGCCGCGTGGCGGCGGCCACGCCCGCCTCCGGGTCGAAGGCGCGCGGGCGGCCGGAGCGTTTCACCTTTTCTGTATCGGTCACTAAAAAAACCTCTTGCGGGCCGAATCCGAATTCTGTATCGACCACTACACTAAATCCGCGCCAGCCGCCACCGGATTCGGCGCCCCCTCTGAAAGGACCTTCCCATGCGCACCCGCACTTTCGCGGGCTGGCTGATGCTGTCTGCATCGCTGGCCGCTTCCCCTGCCCTCACGCAGGAACTCACCCCCTACCCCGGCGCCTCGGATATCGCGCCGCCGATGGTCCATAATGACCATTACGACCTGGTGCTTGAGGCCGGAAAAGGCGCAGATATCGACCCTGCCAAGGGCTACCGGATCGACGATCTGGGTGCGGGAGCCTTCATGGTGACCGAAGGCATCTATCAAATGATGATCGTGAAGACCGACGAGGGCCTGATCGTCGTCGACGCCCCGCCGCCGATCGGCGACAAGATCCTGAAGGCCGCCGAGGAAATCGCGCCGGGCGCGAAGATCACCCATCTGGTCTACAGCCACGCCCATGTCGACCATATCGGCTTTGCTGCCCAGATCGTCGCCACCAACCCGGGGATGGAAATTGTCGCCCATCAGGAGACCGCCGACATCCTCGCCCGTGCGGGTGACGCCAATCGCCCGATGCCGACCGTGACCTTCGACGGGATCGACCAGCCCTTCACCCTGACGGCGGGCGGCCAGTCGTTGGAGCTGAACTATTCCGGCCCGAACCATGAACCCGGCAATATCGAAATCTGGCATGCAGACAGCCAGACTCTGATGCTGATCGACGTGGTCTTCCCCGGCTGGATGATGTGGCGGCGGATGGCAATCGCCCATGACATTCCGGGCGTCTTCGACCTCGTGGGGTCGATCAACGCCAAGTACGATTTCAAGACGCTGGTCTCGGGCCATGTCGGCCGCACCGGCACCAAGGCCGACGTCGAGGCGCAATGGGCCTTCATGACCGACCTGCACGGGGCGGCGATGAAGGCGCTCGGCTCGACCGCCATCGCCGAAGGCATGCGGGCCGAGGATACGACCAATCCCTGGGCGGTCTTCGACAATTTCATCGACCGGGTGACGGTGCAGTGCGTGGCCGAGCTTGCCCCCACCTGGCGCGACAAGCTGTCGGGTTTCGATGTCTTCATCTATGACCAGTGCATGGCGATGGAGCAGAGTATCCGCGTGGACGGTCCGAGTCTCTGACCTCCTGTCCCTCGCGTAGAAACCGGCCGGGCGGCGGCCCGGCCGGTTTCACTTTTGCCCCGTGGCCGGGCCTGATAGAACGGCACGGGGTGAATGATGTCTGCTGGATTCGTCAATATTCTGAAATTGTGCGTGGGCGCGGACTCGGTCGAGGACCTCCTTGACTGGCACCGCACCCATCCCTCGCCCTTCCCGACCGGCGAGCGGCGCCATGTGACCCGTATGTGGCCGAAACGCGATGTCGAGATCCTCGCGGGCGGATCGCTCTACTGGGTGGTCAAGGGACTTGTCCTCTGCCGCCAGCGGATCGTGCGGCTGGACGAGGTGCAGGGCGCCGACGGCATCCTGCGCTGCGGCATCATCATGGACCCAGAGGTGATCCGCACCGAGCCGATGCCGCGCCGCGCCTTTCAGGGCTGGCGCTACCTTGAGCCGGGCGACAGCCCGCGCGATCTGCCGACGGCACGGACGGGCGACGACAGCCTGCCCGAGCCGCTGGCGCTTGAACTGGCGCGGATCGGGCTGAGATGAGCCGCAGGCCCGTCTGGCTGCTCGCCGCGCCGGTCATCTTCCTGATTCTGTGGTCGGCGGGCTTTTCCGTGGCCAAGATCGGCCTCAGGCATTCCGGCCCCTTCACCCTTCTCGCCCTGCGCTATCTTCTTGCCGTGGCGATCCTTCTGCCGCTTCTGCCCCTCGTCCGCCCGCCCCTGCCGCGCGGTCGCGCCGCCCTTGATATCGCGGTGACCGGCTTTCTCATCCAGGTCGCCTATTTCGGCCTGTGCTACATCGCCTTCCGGTCCGGCGTGTCGGCGGGCGGCGTGGCGATCATCGTCTGCCTGCAGCCGATCCTCGTAGGCCTGATAGCGCCGAGTTTCGTGGGCGAAAGGGTGAGCCTTATGCGCTGGCTCGGCCTCGGGCTTGGCCTTGCGGGAGCGCTGACCGTGATCATCGCGCGATCGGGCATCAGCGCCGAACCGCCGCTCGGACTTCTCGCGGCGGTCGGCGGGCTTCTCGGCATCACCGGCGGCACGCTTTACGAAAAGCGCTTCGGCGCGCCGCAGCATCCGATCCCGGCGAACCTGATCCAATATGGCGTGGGCGCGCTCTTCACCCTGCCGGTCGCGGTGCTTGCTGAGGGGTTGCACGCCGACTGGACGGGCGAGCTTGCGGCGGTTCTCTTCTATCTGGTGATCGGCAATTCGCTCGTCTCGATGACGCTACTCCTCGCCATGATCCGGGCGGGCGAGGTGGCGCGGGTCTCCTCGCTTTTCTACCTCGTGCCGCCGCTGTCGGCGCTTTTCGCCTGGCCACTCTTAGGCGAGGCGCTGCCTTTGGCCGGATGGCTCGGCATGGCGCTTGCGGCCACGGGCGTGGCGCTGGCCCGGCGCTAGACGGGCCGGGGCGCTGTGCCAAGCCGCGCGGCGAGCGCCTGATAGGCACGACCGGCCACACCCGACCAATCCGCCGCCCGCGCGGCGAAGAGCGTCGCCTGGCTTTGATGGACAAGGCCGTCGTCGAGGATCTTCAGATGGTTCGCCCGGAGCGTCTCGCCCGAAGAGGTGATGTCGGCGATCGCCTCAGCGGTCAGGTTCTTCACCGTGCCCTCGGTCGCGCCCTGGCTGTCGACCAGCTGATAATCGGCGATCTCGTGCCGGGTCAGGAAGTCCCTGACCAGCCGGTGATATTTGGTGGCGATCCTCAGGCGCTGGCCATGCGCCTGCCGGAAGGCGGCGGCGACCGCGTCGAGATCGTCAAGCGTCGAGACATCGATCCAGGCGGCGGGGACGGCGATCACCAGATCGGCGTGGCCGAAGCCCATCGGCGCCAGTTCTGCCACCTGACTGGACCAGTCGGCCAGCTTGTCGCGGATCAGGTCCGACCCGGTCACACCGAGATGGATCCGACCGGCGGACAGTTCGCGCGGGATCTCGCCCGCCGACAGAAGAACGAGTTCGACCCCCTCAACCCCGTCCACCGCACCGGCATATTCCCGGTCCGACCCGCTGCGGGCGAGACGGACGCCGCGCGTGGCGAACCAGTCGAAGCATTGTTCCATCAGCCGACCCTTGGAGGGCACCCCGAGTTTCAGCATCACGGAGCCCCCAAGAGGTCGGCCAGCAGACCGGGCCGGATCACGCCGCCCACGGCGGGGATCGAACGGCCCTGCCCGAGGACGGCGGTCAAGGCATCATAGCGCCCGCCCGAGGCGACGGGCGGCAGCGCCGGGTCGGCGGCATGGAAGGAAAAGACGAACCCGTCATAATATTCCAGCGTCGTGCGCCCGTGCGAGGCTTCGAATTCCAGCGCCCCGACCGCAATCCCGCGCCTCGCGAGTGCGTCAAGACGCGTTTCCATCCGGTCGACGGCCGGGCCGATGGCGGGCAGGCCGGTTTCGAGTGCGCGCAGGCGCGTCAGCGCCTCAGGCGAGGGGCCGGACAGGTTGAGCAGATCCTCGATCATCCCAACCTCTTCAGCCGAAATCGGCGGCGCGGCAGCATCGGCGCGGATGACGGCAATGCGCGCCGCAATCTCGGCCTCGCTGCGAAGCCCGACGAGTGGCGCGGGCAGTATGCCCGTGCCTTCGAGGAGGCGCTGGCGGCTTTCGGGTTGCGGCACCAGCCCGCCGAACCGCTCCAGAAGCCGGGTGAAGCGCGCGGGCCGCCAGACATGGCGCAAGAGCGCCGCCTTGCGGCTGTCGAGCGTCTTCAGGCCCCGGACCGCCGCCATCAGAATCGCCATGTCTCCGGTCGCGGCACGCAGCCCGGCGGGTGCCAGCAAATCCGCGAAGAGGGCAAAGACCTCGGCATCGGCGGCCGAGGGATTCTCGCGGTCGAAGACCTCGAACCCGACCTGGAAATATTCCGATTTCCGTTCGCTGATATGTTCCTGCTTGCGGAACACCTCGCCCCGATAGGCATAGCGCGCGGGTTCGGCGCCATGGGTCATGTGCATCTGCACGACCGGAACGGTGAAATCGGGGCGCAGCATCATCTCGCCGCGGAGCGGGTCTTGCGTCACATAGGCCCGCGCCCGGATATCCTCGCCATAAAGGTCCAGAAGCACCTCGGCGGGTTGCAAGATGTCGGCCTCCACCGGCATCGCGCCTGCAGCAAGGAAAGCGGCATAAAGCCGGTCCGCCTCGGCCCGCGCTGCGGCCTTTTCTGCCATCAGCCGCGACCGAGCATCTGCCGCACGGTGGCGACGAGATCGGCCCGCGCCACCTCGACCTGAGCGGGCTGGGATTTCCATTCCTCGTGAGAGGCTTCTGCGGCGATCTTCGCGCCAAGCACCAGGTCCTTGACCTGCACCACGCCGCGCGCGGCCTCGTCGGTGCCCTGAATGACCGCGACCGGGCTTTGGCGCTTGTCGGCGTACTTGAGCTGGTTGCCGAAGTTCTTCGGGTTGCCCAGATAGACCTCGGCGCGAATGCCTGCGCGGCGCAGTTCGGTCGCCATCGCCTGATAATCGGCCATCCGGTCGCGGTCCATCACGGTCACGATCACCGGCCCTGTCGTGTCGCCACCCGTCCGCCCCTTGGCGCGGAGCGCCGCCAGAAGCCGGTCCACCCCGATCGACACGCCGGTCGCGGGCACCGCTTGGCCCGTGAAACGCTTCACGAGGTCATCATAGCGCCCGCCGCCCGCGACCGAGCCGAACTGCCGCTTGCGGCCCTTTTCGTCAAGGATTTCAAAGGTCAGTTCTGCCTCGAACACCGGGCCGGTGTAATAGCCGAGGCCCCGCACGACGCCGGGATCGATGACGATACGGTCGGGACCGTAGCCTTGGGCGGCGAGGAGAGCGGCAATCTGTTCGAGTTCGGTGACGCCTTCCGCTCCCAGGACCGAACCTCCGATCAACTCCCGCAAGCGCGCGACCGTTGCGTCGCCACTGTCGCGCTTGGCGGAGGTGAAGCCCATCACCACCTCGGCCTGTTTCACTGACAGCCCCGCGCCCTTGGTGAAATCACCGCTCTCATCCTTGCGGCCCTCGCCCAGAAGGGCGCGCACGCCATCCGGCCCCAGCCGGTCGATCTTGTCGATGGCGCGCAGAACGATGCCGCGCTCGTGGGCGAACTTCTCGGGGTCCGACGGGTCAAGCACGCCCGCGACCTCCATCACCCCGTTCAGGACCTTGCGGTTGTTGACCTTCACCACATAGTCGCCGCGGGGGATGCCGACGGCTTCCAGCGCGTCGGCGAGCATCGCGCAGATCTCGGCATCCGCCGCGACCGATCCGGTGCCGACCGTATCGGCATCGCATTGATAGAACTGGCGAAACCGCCCCGGCCCCGGCTTTTCGTTGCGCCAGACCGGGCCCATCGCATAGCGGCGGTAAGGCGTGGGCAGGTCGTTGCGATACTGCGCGGCGACCCGCGCCAGAGGCGCCGTCAGGTCGTAGCGCAGCGCCAGCCAGTCCTTGTCCTCATCCTGCCAGGCGAAGACCCCCTCATTCGGGCGGTCGACATCGGGCAGGAATTTGCCCAAAGCCTCGACGGTTTCCACCGCCGACGTTTCCAAAGGATCGAAGCCATAAAGGTGATAGACCTCCGCGATCTTGTCGAGCATCGCCTTGCGTTCGCTCACCTCCGCGCCGAAATAATCGCGGAAGCCTTTCGGCGTCTCCGCGCGCGGGCGGCGTTCCTTGCTGTCCTTGGCCATCGAGACGCCCTTCACAATCCGTCGCGCGCGGGTGTAACGGATGGGATAGGGCGCGACAAGCCGTCTGACCCGCGCCGCCATCCGTCCTGACAGAAAGGCCCGCCCCATGAGTAGCGAACGGCTCGACAAGGCCGAAGAGGCCATCGCCCATCTGACCCGCACGGTCGAGGATCTGTCGGATGTCGTCGCCCGCCAGACGCAGGAGATCGAGCGGCTGAAACGTCAGGCGGCGCTGCTGATGGAACGCGCGGCTGAGGCCGAGGCAATGGGCGGCGGCACGATCCCGCTCGCCGACCAGAAGCCGCCGCACTGGTAGATCGCGGCGACTGGCCGGGCCTTCACATGAGCCATTCGAGCGGCAGGAGACCGATCACCGCGAGCGCGGCGCGGCTGAGCAGCGTGCCGCCCGGTTCGCGCGCGCGGGTGCGGCGGCGGCCATCGGGGCCGCGCGCCGCCCATTTCAGCCCCTCGCCCTCCTGCCAGGTCACGCGCCAGGCAGCATTGGCCAGCGACTGCTCGAAACGCTCCTTCATCTCGGCGGCGAGACGCGGGCTCTTGACCAGAAATCCCATCTCGCAATTCAGCAGCAGCGAGCGTGGGTCGAAATTGAACGAGCCCACGAACACTTCCTTGCCGTCAATGGCGAAGGTCTTGGCATGCAGGCTCGCCGCCTTGCTGCCAAGAAGTCCGAGCCGCAGCGCCACGTCGTGCGAGCCGGGATCGGCCTTCAGCTCGTAAAGCTGCACCCCGCCCCGAAGCAGCCTGTGGCGATATTTGGTGTAAGACGCATGAACGGGGATCACGTCGGTCGCCTCGAGCGAGTTCGTAAGCGTGCGCACCCGCACCCCGCGCCCGGCCGCCTTGGTGAGAAGGCGCGAGCCGCGCAGGCCGGGCACGAAATAGGCCGACATGAGGTCGATGCTGGTTTCGGCGCGCCGCACCAGCCGGGTGAGCCGACCGGCGAGCAATTGCGAGAGCGGCACGTCACCAAGCCCCTTCGCAGGATGATCGGCGTAAAGCACGGTTTCGGCCCAGTCGAAGGCAAGACGACCGGTCAACATGGCCTGCACCAGAGGCGTCGCCGCCACCGCGGTGGAATATTCCGCATTGTCGGGATCGGCGCGCACCTCTTCCATGCGGGCCGCGAACCCTGCCAGTCCCTCGACCGGCGGCGTCACCAAAAGCTCGTGCGGATAGGACGACTGGCTGTTCCAGTAGGCGTCGAACTCGCGGCTCACGTCGGGCACCACGCTGCCGACCGCCAGCAGGTCGAGGTCGGAATATTGCGACCCCGCGCCGCGGGCGAAATAGATGTCGCCGATATTTCGCCCGCCGATGATCGAGGCGATGCCATCTACGGTGAAGGATTTGTTGTGCATCCGACGATTGAGCCGCAGGAAATCGATCAGATAGGACAGGAGGCGCGACCGGCGCAGGTTCAGCGGGTTGAAGACCCGCACCTCGAAGGACGCGAGCGCATTCAGCGCCGCGAGCTCGGGATCGAGCGCTGGCGTCCCGTTGTCGTCGACGAGAAGCCGGACGCGAACACCGCGTTCGGCCGCGGCTTTCAGCTCCTCCAACAGACGGATGCCGGTCACATCATTCTGCCAGATGTAATATTGTGCATCGATCGAGCGGGTCGCGGCGCGGGCGAGGAGGATGCGTGCGGCAAAGGCTTCGGCGCCGGAGTGAAGTGCCAGGATACCCGAAAGGCCGGGGTGCGCGGCAGCGGCAGCCGCGATTTTCGCCGCAAGATCACCGTCGGTCAAAGGCGGCAGTGCCGTGCTGCGACGCCGGCCGTCAAGACCCGGCAGCCGGAAGACCGAGCGCAGGATGGCAGCCGTCCACCCGGCAAGCGTTAATAGCACGAGATGCGGCAAGTACAGGAACCACATATTTCCCCCGCAGGACCCTTCAGCATCAGGTAAACGACATGCAGCGCCAGCCGGTTCCCTCAGCCAAGCGGCAGGGCGGTCGTCGCCTTGATCTCCTTCAGGACGAAGCTCGACTGGACGGCGCGCACGAAGCCCGAGCGCAGGAGGTGGTGCGACATGAAGGCCTCATAGGCCTCAACGTCGCGGCAGCGGACCTTCAGCATGTAATCGGCCTGGCCTGAGACCGAATGGCATTCGAGCACTTCGGGCAGACGGCGGACAAGCTGGGTGAAGCCGGTGACGCAGGCCTCGGAATGGTCCATCAGGCTGATCTGGGCGAGGACGCAGAGCTTTGCCCCCACCTTGGCCGGATCGAGCAGCGCCACACGGGCACGGATGACGCCCGCCGCCTCCATCTCGTTCAGCTTGCGCCAGAGGGTTGACTGGGCGATGCCGGTGCGCGACGAAAGCTCGGCGAGCGACAGGGCGGCGTCGCGCTGTATTTCCCGCAATATCGGGATTTCTTGAGGTGAAATTTCCACATTTCCCTCTGTGTCGGCAAGTTTTCCCAAAATATCCCACAAACCCGGCAGGATTGAAAGAATTTTCTCCCTCGCCCGTGGCAGGATGAACCCGCGTCAAAGGCGGGAGGCGAACGTGGCGGGATATTCATCGAAACTGGCCGGACCGGATGGCATCTTTTCCTATTCTCCCGAGGAGGATGCGGTCTGGGGCGAGCTTTTCACCCGCCAGTTCGCCTTTCTGCAGGACAAGATGGTGCCTGCCTATCTGGAGGGCGTCACCAAGCTTGACCTGACCGCCGATCGTGTGCCGCAAGTGCGCGACGTGGATGCGCGGCTTGGCGCCCTGACCGGCGCTGGCGTGGTGGGCGTGCCCGCGATCATCCCGCCTTCGCAGTTCTTCGATCTTCTGGCGCAGAAGAAATTCCCGGTCGCGACCTTCCTGCGGCGGCGCGAGGAGATGGACTATATCGAAGAGCCGGACATCTTCCATGAGGTTTTCGGCCACTGCCCGCTTCTGACCGACCCTGACTATGCCGCCTTCATCGAACGGTTCGGCACAGAGGCCCGGGCGCTTGGCAAGGCCTACAGCTGGCGGATGTTCCGGCTCTTCTGGTTCACGGTCGAGTTCGGGATGATCGCCACCAAGGACGGGCTGCGCGGCTACGGCGCGGGCATCGCCTCCTCGCCATCCGAGACGGCGCATGCGCTGTCGGGCAAGGCCGAGATGCTGCCTTTTGATCTGATGACGGTATTCCGCACACCTTATAGGATCGACATCGTCCAGCCGGTCTATTTCGTGATCGAGAGCTTTGCACAGCTCGCGGCCGCGCTCGACGCCGACGTGGGCGCGCTGATCGACGAGGCGAAACGCCTGGGCGACCTGCCTGCGCGGTTTGAAAAGGCGGCCTGACGGACGACCGGCCGGGGCCGAAAAATCTTCGCGAAGTCTTTTCGGGCAAGGGCGCGCGCGGGGTCGAAAAATCTTCGCGAAGATTTTTCGACGGGGAGGTCGCGTCAGACTTCCTCGACCAGCGCTACTCCTTCCATCGACTTGATCGCGCCCTTGATCTGGGGATTGACCGGAAACTCGCGGCCTGCCGAGACCTCGACCTCGGCTCCTGTCTCGCGGTTGGCGATCAGGAAGCTGATGGCGCCGGGTTTGGCGCGACCCTTCATCTCGGCGGCCATGCGGGAAAGAAGCCCTGCGACCGAGGCTACTGCGTCAGCGGTGTCGACATGGATGCGCAGGCCAGCGCTGCCCGCGTCGGCGGCGACGGAATCGATCGGCTGCGCGGCGCGGGCGAGAAGCTTCAGCGTCTCGCCTTCAAGGTTGGCCTCCACGGTCAGCACGACGGCCAGACCCGGCTCCAGATGCTGCCGCGCTGCTTCCAGCGTGTCGGAAAAGACCGTGACCTCGTATAGCCCGGTCGGATCGGAAAGCGAGACGAAGGCGAAGCGGTTGCCCTTGGCCGATTTCCGTTCCTGCCGGGCCGAAACGGTGCCTGCGATCTTGGCGACCATCGGCCCGCGCTCCGCCGCGACCGTCAGTTCAGCCAGTGTCATCACCTGCTTGCGGCGCAGCGCGGGGAGGTAATCGTCGAGCGGGTGGCCGGAGAGGTAGAAGCCCACCGCCTGATGTTCCTCGGCGAGACGTTCGACCGGTAGCCAGTCGTTTGTCATCGCAAGGCGCGGTTCCGGCAGATCGTCCCCCGCCTCGCCGAACAGCGAGACCTGGGCTGAGCCCGATTGTTCGTGGATCGCCGCCGAATAGGCGGCAAGCGCATCAAGGCTTTCAAAGACGCGCTTGCGGTTGGGGTCGAGCACGTCGAAGGCGCCGGCACGGGCGAGCATTTCGAGGGGCCGTTTTCCGAGGCGTTTCAGATCCACCCGGCGAGCGAAATCGAAGAGCGTGACGAAGGGCTTCTCGCCTCTTTCCGTCGCTCGTGCCGCGACGATCATCTTCATCGCCTCGACGCCAACGTTCTTCAAGGCGCCGAGCGCATAGACAAGCCGCCCCTCGCGCACGGTGAAGGTGGCGCGCGAGCGGTTGACGCAGGGGGCCACCGTCTCGATCCCCATCTGGTCGACCTCGCGCTTGTAGACGGCGAGCTTATCGGTCAGGTGGATATCGCAGTTCATCACCGCGGCCATGAATTCGACCGGGTGATTGGCCTTCAGCCAGGCGGTCTGGTAGCTGACGACCGCATAGGCGGCGGCATGGGACTTGTTGAACCCGTAGTTCGCGAATTTCTCAAGAAGATCAAAGACCTCTCCGGCCTTCTTCGCGGAAACATTGTGGGTGGCCTTGGCGCCTTCGATAAACTTCGGACGTTCCTTGTCCATCTCCTCCTTGATCTTCTTGCCCATGGCGCGGCGGAGGAGGTCGGCGCCGCCCAAGGAATAGCCCGCCATGACCTTGGCGATCTCCATCACCTGTTCCTGATAGACGATGATGCCTTGGGTTTCCTCGAGGATATGGTCGATGGTCGGGTGGATGGATTCCAGAGGGCGGAGGCCGTTCTTGACCTCGCAATAGGTCGGGATGTTCTCCATCGGGCCGGGGCGATAGAGCGCCACGAGCGCCACGATATCCTCGATACAGGTGGGCTTCATGCGCCGGAGCGCGTCCATCATGCCGGTCGATTCCACCTGGAAGACGGCGACGGTCTTGGCAGCCGAATAAAGCTCGTAGGAGGCCTTGTCGTCGAGCGGGATGGCGTTGATCTCGTCCAGCGCGCTTTCGGGCGGGGCGTAGAGCTGATGGCCATCGGGGGCGATATGCAGGTGCCGCCCACTTTCGCGAATCAGGTCCACGGCGTTCTGGATGACGGTGAGGGTCTTGAGGCCGAGGAAGTCGAACTTCACCAGCCCGGCCGCTTCCACCCATTTCATGTTGAACTGGGTGGCGGGCATGTTTGAGCGTGGGTCCTGATAGAGCGGGACCAGTTCGTCCAGGGGCCGGTCGCCGATGACGACGCCTGCGGCATGGGTTGAGGCGTTCCTCAGAAGCCCTTCGATCTTCTGGCCGTAGTCGAGAAGGCGTTTCACCACCTCCTCGGCACGGGCCGCTTCGCGCAGGCGCGGCTCGTCGGCGAGCGCCTTTTCGATCGAGACGGGTTTGACGCCCTCGACCGGGATCAGTTTCGATAGCCGGTCCACCTGACCATAGGGCATTTGCAGGACGCGGCCCACGTCGCGGACGGCTGCCTTCGACAGAAGCGCACCGAAGGTGATGATCTGGCCCACCCGGTCGCGACCGTACTTGCCCTGCACATACTGGATCACCTCTTCCCGGCGATCCATGCAGAAGTCGATGTCGAAGTCCGGCATCGAAACCCGTTCGGGGTTCAGGAACCGCTCGAAGAGGAGCGAATAGCGCAGGGGGTCGAGGTCGGTGATGGTGAGCGCATAGGCCACGAGCGAACCCGCGCCCGAGCCCCGGCCGGGGCCGACGGGGATATGGTGGTCTTTCGCCCATTTGATGAAGTCGGCCACGATCAGGAAATAGCCGGGGAAGCCCATCTGCTCGATGATGTCGAGTTCGAACTTCAGGCGCGCCTCATATTCCTCGACGGTGGCGGAATGGGGAATTACGGCCAGGCGGGCCTTCAGCCCGTCCCAGGCCTGACGGCGCAGTTCCTCGACCTCGTCATCGGCGAAACGCGGCAGGATCGGATTGCGTTTCTTCGCGCCGAAGGCGCAGCGGCGGGCGATTTCTACCGTATTTTCAAGCGCTTCCGGCAGATCGGCGAAGAGGGTCGCCATTTCGGCTTCGGACTTGAAATAATGCTGGGGTGTCAGGCGGCGGCGGGGGTCCTGCTGGTCGACATAGGCGCCTTCGGCGATGCAGATCAGCGCATCATGCGCCTCGTACATGTCGGGTTTCGGGAAATAGACATCGTTGGTGGCGACGAGCGGCAGGTTCAGCGCATAGGCCATCTCGACGAAACCACGCTCTGACAGCCGCTCGGCCTCGGGCTTCTGGCCGCCCTCGCCCGGATGGCGCTGCAGTTCGACATAAAGCCGGTCGGGGTAAATGGCGGCGAGGCGCTTCATCAGGGCTTCGGCCTTCGGCCCCTGCCCCGCCTGCAGGAACCGCCCCACCGGGCCGTCGGGGCCGCCGGTGAGGCAGATCAGACCTTCGGAATGGGTGGCGAGCTCGTCGGGCGTCACCTGCGGCAGCTCGCCTCCCGCATCGAGATAGAGGCAGGAGTTGAGCTTCATCAGGTTCTGATAGCCCGCCTCGTTCTGGGCAAGGAGGACGATTGGCGCGGGCGCGCGGGGCCTCTCGCCGGGCTGGGCAGGGTCGTAGCCCAGGGACAACTGGCAGCCGACGATCGGCTGCAGGCCCGCGCCCTTGGCGGTGACCGAAAATTCCAGCGCGGCAAACAGGTTGTTGGTATCCGTCACCGCGACGGCGGGCATGCCCGCCTTCTCGCACAGGCCGATCAGCTTCTTGACCGGCACGGCCCCTTCCAGAAGCGAATATTCGGTGTGGGTGCGGAGGTGGATGAATCGGGGCGCGCTCATGACCGGAACCTAGCCAACGGCCTGCGGATGGGAAAGACCCGAGCGACAGAGAACCGCTGCGGGCGGGCGCGATCCGTGCTAATCTCGCCCCGCGGGCTTGGGGGAGGATGCGATGGGCTCACGTGAGGTCACGATCGAGGCGCGACCGGAGGCGATCAGCCTCGACACGGGCAGAACCGCGGTTCTGGTCATCGACATGCAGAACGATTTCGGGTCGGAGGGCGGCATGTTCCACCGCGCCGGGATCGATATTGCGCCGATTACCGCCGCGGTCGCGCCGACCGCGCAGGTTCTGGCGGCAGCGCGGCGGGCGGGCATGCCGGTGATCTATCTGGCGATGCAGCACCGCGCCGATCTGGCCGACATGGGCGATGCCGGGGCGCCGCACCGGATCAAGCATGCGCCGCTCAAAGTGGGCGCACCGGCGCTGGAACCCGGCGCCGGGCGCGTTCTGGTCGAAGGCGGCTGGGGCACGGCGATTGTCGATGCGCTGGCACCCGAGCCGGGCGATCTGGTGGTGCCGAAGCACCGCTACAGCGGCTTTTTTGAAACCCCGCTCGACGGCATCCTGCGCGGCAAGGGAATCCGGTCGCTGATCGTCACCGGCTGCACGACCAGCGTCTGCGTCGATTCAACCATCCGGGACGCGATGTTCCGTGACTACCGGTGCCTGCTGCTGGAGGACTGCACGGGCGAGCCGATCGGCGCGGGAAACGAGCGCGGCAATCACGAGGCGAGCCTGCTGACGATCGAGCTTCTGATGGGCTGGATCACGCAATCCGACCGGTTGATCGCCGCGCTGAGATAGCGAAGAGGCCCGTCGGCGGGGCGGGCAGCTACTGGCGCGAAGGCTGGCAGTCGGTGATGCGGCTGCGGAAGTAGATTTCAAACCCTTCGGGATAGTCATAGCCCACTTCGCCATAGGCAGGCACACGGCGGGCGCCGATCTGGCGGTAATCGCCGAACTGGCCGCGCCAGTCGTAGCGGACGGGTTTTCCGGCGGCGTCGCGCGCCGGGCGGTCGCGTGCCTCCATCGCCACGATGTCGCCTGCCGCGTCGAAGCGGAAGGTCACGCGGGCGGTGCCGACGCGGGTGTCGAGCTTGGCCTCGGCCTGATCCTCGGCGGTCATGCGCCACGAAATATCGGGGTTGCCGAGGATCGCATCGGGCGCCCAGGGCAATTCTGCGAGATAGCGGTAGGCCTCGCCCAGCGTCGTCTCGACCCCGTTCGCCCGCGCGACCGTGAGCGCCCCGAAGAGCCGCGCCTCAAGCCAGCCCTCGCCTTCGACGAACACATCGGCCACGCGCAGCCGGGTCAAGGGGCCGAAGCCCTGCCGGGCTTGCCAGACGAAGCCGGGCTTCCCGAGACCCACGATCTGGCGGGCGCGGAAACGGGCGAAGAGGTCACCGCGCTTGAGCCTTAGCTCCGCCGCTTGGGTGAGAACGAGCGCCAGATGGCCTGCGCCGACCTCTGCCCCGCCCCTGATCGCGAAATCGCGGACAAGGGGCGGCAGCCGCTCTGACTGGTCGAGCCCCGAGGGGCCTTGGGCGACGCGGGTCCAGGCAGCATGGCATTTGCGGCGAAAAAGTATGGAAAACAGAGACAGAAGAACGACGATTACGAGAATTGCGAGCACCAGGATCAAACCTGTTGTCTGCATGGGGGTCTCCGGTTTTTCGGGGGCTTTGTGCCCCTCTTGAGTGGTGGCGGCTACGCTAGCGGCGGTTTTCCCGCCCGTCACCCCTCGATTTCCCGATTTTCCCTGAGGCGGCGGGCGCCCGCCGATCTTTCGGCAAATCACGAAACTGATTTATCGGATTCACTTGAAGTTATGCTTGCCAACGCGCCCCCCTCGGCGCTTCATGAAGGCAGGGAGACGGGGGTGTCCTTCGCTTTACGCCGCATCGGGCGAGGGCACGAAACCCCGGACGAGGAGAAGGCGGCGGACAGACGCAATGAGCGACATAGCGTTTCTCTTGAACGGAACGCCGGTTCGGGTTGCAGGCGAGAGCCCCACCCGGACATTGCTGGACTATTTGCGCGAGGTCAGGGGCCTCAAGGGCACCAAGGAGGGCTGCAACGAGGGCGATTGCGGCGCCTGCACGGTGATGGTCACCGACGAAAGCGGCAGTCGCGCGCTGAACTCCTGCATCCTGTTCCTGCCACAGCTGCACGGCAAGGCGGTGCGCACCGTCGAAGGCATGTCAGGCCCCGACGGCGCCATGCACCCGGTGCAGGAGGCGATGGTCGATCATCACGGCAGCCAGTGCGGTTTCTGCACGCCGGGTTTCGTCGTTTCGATGGCGGTTGCCCACAAGGAAGGCGCCACCGACCATGACGACCGGCTGGCCGGCAATCTTTGCCGCTGCACCGGCTATGCACCGATCATCCGCGCGGCCGAGGCGGCCGAGCCCGCGCCGGTGCCTGCCTGGATGACGGAAGACCTGCGCCCCGTGGCGGGCGGCAAGGCGCCCTTTGCCCCTGCCACGTCGGACGAACTCGCGGCCTGGTACCTCGCCCATCCCGATGCGACGCTGATCGCGGGCGCGACCGATGTCGGCCTTTGGGTAACGAAGATGCTGATGGATCTGCCGGACGTGGCGTTCCTGCATGCCTGCAAGGATCTGCAGGGGATCGAAAAGAATGGCGCCACGATCCGGATCGGTGCGGGCGTTACGATCCAGCGGCTGCGCTCGGCGCTTGCCGCCAGCCACCCATCCTTCGCCGAACTTCTGCGCCGCTTCGCATCCGAACAGGTGCGGGGGGCTGCGACGATCGGCGGCAATATTGCCAACGGCTCGCCCATCGGCGACGCGCCGCCCGCGCTGATCGCGATGGGGGCGAAGCTGCATCTGAGGAAGGGCGACACCCGGCGCGAGATCGCGCTCGAGGATTTCTTCCTTGATTACCGCAAGCAGGACCGCGCGAAGGGCGAATTCGTCGAGGCGGTGACGATCCCGGCCAAAGTGCCGGACCTGGCCTGCTACAAGCTGTCGAAGCGGTTCGATCAGGATATCTCGGCGGTCTGCGGCTGTTTCAACGTCACGCTGCGGTCGGGTCGCGTCGAAAGCGCTCGCATTGCCTTTGGCGGCATGGCGGGCATTCCGAAGCGGGCCGCCCATGTCGAGGCGGCACTGACGGGCCAGCCCTGGACGGAAGAGACGGTACGCGCAGCACTTCCCGCCTTTGCCAGGGATTTCACGCCGATGACCGATATGCGCGCCTCGGCCGACTACCGGCTGGAAAGCGCGCAAAACATGCTTCTGCGCTATTTCCATGAACGCAGCGGTACGGCAACCTCGGTTCTGGAGGTGGTGGCATGAGCGTCGGAACCTCGCTTCCTCACGATTCCGCTGCGCTGCATGTGACGGGCCGCGCGCGTTATGTCGATGACCTGCCGGTGCCGGCGGACACGCTGCATCTGGCCTTTGGTATCTCGACCATTGCCCACGGCGAGATCACGTCGATGGACCTCTCGGCGGTGCGCGCGGCACCCGGCGTGGTCGCCGTGCTGACGGCCGAAGACCTACCCTTTGCCAACGATGTCTCGCCCTCGGCCCATGACGAGCCGATGCTGTCGACGGGCACCGTGCATTTCGTCGGCCAGCCGATCTTTCTGGTCGTCGCCGAAAGCCACTTGCAGGCGCGCAAGGCCGCGCGGCTCGGGCAGATCAGCTACAAGGAGCGCCCTGCCCTTCTGACCGTCGATCAGGCTTTGGCCGCGAACAGCCGGTTCGAGGATGGCCCTGTCATCTGGTCGAAGGGCGATGCGGCAGCGGCCATCGCGAAAGCGCCGCGGGTGATCGAAGGCACGTTCGACATGGGCGGGCAGGAGCATTTCTATCTGGAAGGCCAGATTGCCCTGTCGGTCCCGAACGAGGGCGGGGTGACGGTCCATTGCTCGTCGCAGCATCCGACAGAGATTCAGCACAAGGTGGCCGAGGCGATCGGGACGCATATGAATGCGGTCCGGGTCGAGATGCGGCGCATGGGTGGCGGTTTCGGCGGCAAGGAAAGCCAGGGCAATGCGCTGGCCTGCTCGACCGCCATTGTCGCCCGGATGACCGGACGTGCGGCCAAGATGCGCTATGACCGCGACGATGACATGGTGATCACCGGCAAGCGCCATGATTTCCGCATTCACTATCGCGCGGGCGTCACGGACGAGGGCCGCATCCTCGGGATCGAGTTCCTGCAACTGGCCCGCTGCGGCTGGTCGATGGACCTGTCCCTGCCGGTCGCCGACCGGGCGATGCTGCATTCCGACAATGCCTACAATCTGGAAAACATCCGGATCGAGAGCCACCGGCTGAAAACCAACACCCAGTCGGCGACCGCCTACCGGGGCTTTGGCGGCCCGCAGGGGATGATCGGGATCGAGCGGGCGATGGACCATATCGCCCATGTGCTGGGGCGCGATCCGGTGGCGGTGCGGAAGGCCAATTATTACAATGACATGGGCGACGGGTCGCAGACGACGCCCTATCACATGCCGGTCGAGGATTTCATCCTTGGGGCGCTGACTGAACGGCTGGAGGCGAGCGCAGACTATCAGGCGCGGAAGAAGGCCGTGGCCGACTGGAACGCGAAGAACGATGTCCTGAAAAAGGGCATTGCGCTGACGCCGGTGAAGTTCGGCATCTCCTTCACGCTGACGCATTACAACCAGGCGGGCGCCTTGGTGCATGTCTATCAGGATGGCTCGATCCACCTGAACCATGGCGGGACCGAGATGGGTCAGGGCCTGAACCGCAAGGTGGCGCAGGTGGTGGCGGCGGGCTTTGGCGTCGATCCCGGCGCGGTGCAGATCACCGCGACCGATACCGGCAAGGTGCCGAACACCTCGGCCACGGCGGCCTCGTCTGGCGCCGACCTGAACGGCATGGCGGCGAAGGCCGCGACCGACACGATCCGCGAGCGGATGGCGGAGTTCCTGGCGCGCGAGCATCAGGCGGAGCCTGCCGCCGTTCGGTTCGAGGGCGGACGGGTCAAGATCGGCGGCGAGGACATGGCGTTCGAGGAGGCGGCGAAGCGCTGCTACCAAGGCCGCGTGAGCCTGTCATCGACCGGGTTCTATGCGACGCCGAAGATCACCTGGGACCGCAAGGCCGGGCGCGGGCGGCCGTTCTACTATTTCGCCTATGGCGCTTCGGTGACCGAGGTCGTGGTCGACACTCTGACCGGCGAGAACCGCATCCTGCGCACCGACATCCTGCATGATGCGGGCAACAGCCTGAACCCGGCCCTGGATATCGGCCAGGTGGAAGGTGCCTATGTGCAGGGCGCAGGCTGGCTGACGACCGAGGAACTGGTGTGGGACGACAAGGGGCGGTTGAAGACGCATGCGCCGTCGACCTACAAGATCCCCGCCTGTTCGGACCGGCCGCGCATCTTCAACGTGGCGCTTTGGGACGGGCCGAACCGGGAAGAGACGATCTACCGGTCGAAAGCGGTAGGGGAACCCCCCTTCATGCACGGAATCTCGGCCTTTTCGGCCTTGGCCGATGCTTGCGCCGCCTGCGGCCCGCACTGGCCGGACCTGCAGGCCCCGGCGACCGCCGAGGCGGTGCTGGCCGCCGTAAAGCGCGCGCGGGGGACTGTCTGATGGGCTTTGACCGCGATCAGATGGTGCGGCTTATCGGGCTTAAAGGCCCGGTGGTGCGCGTCGTCGTGGCCGACATCGCCGGGTCAACCCCGCGCGAAGTGGGCGCCGCGATGGTGGTCTGGAAGGACAGCCAGGAGGGCACGATCGGCGGCGGCACACTGGAACATGAAGCGATGCTGGCCGCACGGAAGATGCTTGCCGAGGGTACTCTGGCACGGGTGGATCGCATGCCGCTTGGTCCCACGCTCGGGCAGTGCTGCGGGGGATCGGTTGCCCTTCTGTCCGAGCTTTGGGACGGGGTGCGGCTTGCCGCCGAGTGCGGGCCGGTGATCGCGCGCGCCCTTCCCGGTCAGAGCCCCGACATGCCGCTGACGGTAAAACGCCTTATGGCGAAAGCGCGGGGCGAAGGGGCGCTTCCTGCGGCCCGCCTGGTGCAGGGCTGGTTCATCGAACCGGTCGCGCGCCCGAAGCGAGACCTGTGGGTCTGGGGCGCGGGTCATGTGGGCCGTGCCATCGTCGCGACCATGGCCGGGCTGCCGGACCTGCGGATCACCTGGGTGGATACGACGGCCGACAGGTTCCCGGACCTGCCCGAGGGGGTGGTGCAGAGGGTCGCCGCGAACCCGGCCGATCTGGTGGCCGAGGTGCCCGCGAACGCCGAACATCTGGTCCTGACCTTCAGCCATGCGCTGGACCTAGAGCTTTGCCACCGGCTGCTGGGCCGTGGGTTCGCCCGGCTCGGGCTGATCGGATCGGAAACCAAATGGGCGCGCTTCCGCGCGCGACTTCACGCGCTTGGCCATCCGGCGGAGCGGATAGGGCGCATTCAATGCCCGATTGGACGGGTGGAGTACGGCAAGCATCCGCAGGCGATCGCCATTGGCGTGGCGGCGGAATTTCTGGAAAAAGGCGGCGCGAGAGAATCCGGTGCGACGGACGGCGCAGAGCGTCTGAGGGGGGACGGAACGGCATGACACGGCCAGAGCTTCTGAAGATCGAGGGGATATCGAAGTCTTATCCCGGCGTGCGCGCCAATGATGACGTGTCCTTCGCCGTCGGCGAAGGCGAGGTGCATGCGCTTCTGGGCGAAAACGGCGCGGGCAAGTCGACGCTCGTGAAGATGATCTACGGGCTGGTGCGCCCCGACGAAGGGAAAATGACCTTTCGCGGCGCGCCCTATACGCCCGGCAAACCCGGCGAGGCGCGAGCTTCGGGCGTGGCCATGGTCTTTCAGCATTTCTCGCTCTTCGAGGCGCTGAATGTCGCGGAAAACGTGGCGCTCGGCATGGAAAACCCGCCGCCGATGCGGGAACTGGCGGCGCGCATCCGCGCGGTGAGCGAGGAATATGGCCTGCCGCTGGACCCCGCCCGCATGGTGGGCGACCTGTCTGCGGGCGAGCGGCAGCGGGTCGAGATCATCCGCTGCCTGCTTCAGGACCCGAAGCTACTTATAATGGATGAGCCGACCTCGGTCCTGACGCCGCAGGAAGTGGAGATCCTCTTCCGCACGCTCCGGCAATTGTCGGCGGAAGGCACGGCGATCCTTTACATCTCGCACAAGCTTGAGGAAATCCGCGCGCTCTGCGACGAGGCGACGATCCTCAGACGCGGCAAGGTGGTCGCCACCTGTACGCCACGCGAAAAAACTGCGCGGGAGCTGGCAGAAATGATGGTGGGCGCGTCGCTGTCGCCGCCCGAACGCCATCCCGGCGAGAAGGGCGAGGTCGTGCTGGGGGTGACCGACCTTTCCGCCCCCTCGCCCATTCCGTTCGGCACTTCGCTGAAGGGCGTGAGCTTTACCGTGGCGCGGGGCGAAGTTCTGGGCATCGCGGGCGTGGCCGGGAACGGGCAGGACGAACTGTTGCTGGCGCTCTCGGGCGAATTGCGGAGCGGTCCGGACAAGGTCAGGATCGGCGGCCATGCGGCGGGCGATCTCGGTCCGGCAGAGCGGCGGAAGGCCGGGCTGGTGGCCGCGCCGGAGGACCGCTACGGCCATGCGGCGGCGCCGGACATGTCCTTGATCGAAAACGCTTTCCTGACCGGCGCCCTGCGCCGCGGACTGACCAAGAACGGGTTCATCGACTGGGCGGCGACGAAGACTTTCGCCGAGGAAGTGATCGCCACCTATGACGTGCGCACACCCGGCAGCCATGTCGCGGCGCGGGCGCTGTCTGGGGGCAATCTGCAGAAGTTCCTGATCGGGCGCGAACTCGACCAGACGCCCGAGGTGATCGTGATCAACCAGCCGACCTGGGGGGTCGATGCGGCCGCTGCCGCCGCGATCCGCCAGGCGATCCTCAATCGCGCTGCCGAAGGCGCGGGCGTGGTGGTGATCAGCCAGGACCTCGACGAACTTCTGGAAATCGCCGACCAGTTCGCGGTCCTGAACGAGGGGCGGCTGACGAAGCCCCGCCCCGTGCAGGGCCTGACGATCGACGAGATCGGCCTGATGATGGGCGGCGCCCACGGTATGGAGGTGGCCCATCATGTTGAGGCTTGAGAAAAGACCGACCCCCTCGCAGTTCTGGCTCTATGCGACGCCGGTGGTCGCGGTCCTTCTGACGATGATCGCCGGCGGGATCCTCTTCGGGCTTCTGGGCAAGAACCCGGTCGCGGTGATCAAGACGATCTTCTGGGATCCAATTTTCGGAGAATTTGCCTTCTACCTGCGTGGCCAGCTTCTGGTGAAGGCAGGGCCGCTGATCCTGATCGCCATCGGGCTCTCGCTCGGGTTCCGGGCAGGGATATGGAACATCGGGGCCGAGGGTCAGTATATCATGGGCGCAATCTGCGGCGCAGGCGTGGCGCTGGCGCTGTACCCGACCGAAAGCCGGCTGGTCTTTCCCTTGGCGATCCTTGCGGGTGCGCTTGGCGGCTGGGCCTGGGCGATGATCCCGGCGATCCTGAAGACGCGGTTCAACACCAATGAGATCCTCGTCTCGCTGATGCTTGTCTATGTAGCCGAGACGATCCTTGCCAAGGCCTCAACCGGATTTCTGAGAAACCCCGAGGGCGCGGGTTTCCCGGGCAGCCGGTCGTTCTCGACCTTCAAGGCGGCCTCCAACCCCGAGCTCATTGCCGGATCGGGCCTGCATTGGGGCGGCGTCGCGGCACTGGCGACCGGGGTGGCGGCCTATGTGCTTCTCAGCCGCCATATCCTCGGCTTCCAGATCAAGCTGGCCGGTCAGGCGCCGCGCGCGGCGCGCTTCCATGGCGTGAACCCTGAAAAGCTCGTGCTGCTCTGCATGGGGCTTTCCGGCGCGCTTGCCGGGCTTGCGGGCCTCTTCGAGGTGACAGGACCGGCGGGCAAGATCTCGATCGACTTCAACGTGGGCTACGGTTTCACCGCGATCATCGTGGCCTTCCTGGGGCGTCTCAATCCCCTTGGAATCGTGCTTGCGGGCTTCCTGATGGCGCTGACCTATGTCGGCGGCGAGATGGCGGCCACCAACATGGGTCTGCCCTCGGCCGCGATCCAGGTCTTTCAGGGCATGCTGCTTTTCTTCCTTCTGGGCGTCGATGTGCTGACCAACTATCGCATCCGCTCTGCATTCATGGGGGCACGGTGATGGATTTCGGCGGTATCAATCCGGTCATTCTGATCGCATCCCTTATGGTCGCGGCAGTGCCGATCATGCTGGCGGCTCTGGGCGAGCTGGTGGTCGAGAAGGCGGGCGTCCTGAACCTCGGGGTCGAGGGGATGATGATCGTGGGCGCCATCTGCGGCTTCATCACCGCCGTCCATACCGGCAGCCCAGTGATGGGCTTCCTCGGCGGCGCGGTGGGCGGCGCGGCACTGAGCCTCGTCTTTGCCTTCCTGACCCAGGTGCTCTTGGCCAATCAGGTGGCGACGGGTCTTGCGCTGACGCTCTTCGGGTTGGGCTTCGCTTCGCTGATGGGTCAGGGCTACAACGGCATCAAGCCGCCGCCGACCCTGTCGGTGCCGATGGGACCGCTCGCAGACATTCCGGTCCTTGGTCCGATCCTCTTCGACCATGACTGGATGGTCTATATGTCGATCGCCTTGGTTGCCCTTGTCTGGTGGGTGCTGAAGGCCACGCGGCTTGGCCTGATCATCCGCGCGGTGGGTGAAAGCCATGATGCGGCCCATGCGCTCGGCTACAAGGTCAATCGCATCCGTCTGGGCTGCATCGCCTTCGGCGGCGCGATGGCGGGGCTTGGCGGGGCCTATATCAGCCTCGTCCGCGTGCCCCAGTGGGTCGACGGGATCACCGCGGGCGCGGGCTGGATCGCGCTGGCCATCGTGGTCTTCGCCTCCTGGCGGCCCTGGCGGGTGCTGATCGGCGCCTATCTCTTTGGCGGCATTACGGTTTTGCAGCTCAATCTGCAGGCCGCAGGATCGGCGATCCCGGTCGAGTACTTGTCTATGTCACCCTATCTGATAACCATTCTGGTGCTGGTTATCATGTCCTCTGGCAGGGGTCGCGCGGCGCTGAATGCCCCCGCGAGCCTCGGCCAGAATTTCCACGCCGCGCGCTGAAGCGACGGCAAAAGGCAAAACCAACGGGGCCTACCGAGGCCCCACCAACGGGAGAGTAAAGGAATGCTGAGAAGAACCCTTATGACCACCGCCGCGCTCGGCCTCGGTCTCGCCCTTTCGGGCGGCGCTGCGATGGCAGCAGGCATGGACCATGTGAAGGCCTGCTTCGTCTATGTCGGCCCGATCGGCGACGGCGGCTGGACCTACCAGCACCATCAGGGGGCGCTTGCGGTGCAAGAGGCCTATGGCGACAAGGTCGAGGTCCAGTGGCAGGAAAGCGTGCCCGAAGGCGCCGACGCCGAGCGCGTGCTGACCCAGATGGCGCTTGGCGGCTGCAACATCATCTTCACCACCTCGTTCGGCTATATGGACCCGACGAACGCGGTCGCCGCGAAATTCCCGGACGTGAAGTTCGAACATGCGACCGGCTTCATGCGCAACAGCGAGAATGTCTCGACCTACAACGCGCGCTTCTATGAAGGCCGCGCTGTGCAGGGCACGATCGCGGGCCGCATGACCAAGACGAACAAGATCGGCTATATCGCGTCGTTCCCGATCCCCGAAGTGGTGATGGGCATCAACAGCTACTACCTGCACGCCAAGAAGGTGAACCCGGATGTCGAACTGTCGGTCGTCTGGGCCTACACCTGGTTCGACCCGGCCAAGGAAGCCGACGCTGCCAAGGCGCTGATCGATCAGGGCGTCGACGTGATCGCCTCGCACACCGATTCGACGGCGCCGCTTGCGGAAGCCGCCAAGACCAACGGTGCCGTCATCGGCTTCGGCCAGGCCTCCGACATGGCCGAATACAAGGACGGGCCGCGCGTGTCGTCGATCATCGACAACTGGGCGCCCTATTACGTGAAGCGCGTCGGCGCGCTCCTGGATGGCTCCTATGCGCAGGCCGATGCCTGGGAAGGGATCGCGGGCGGCGAAGTAGGCATCGGCGAGATCACAGCGGCCGTGCCGGCCGAGGTGAAGGCCGAGGCCGAAGCCATGCGCGACGCGATCGGCGCCGGGACCTATCACCCGTTCACCGGCCCGATCAACAAGCAGGACGGCTCGGCCTGGCTCGCCGAAGGCCAGACCGCGCCGGACGGCGACCTTCTGGGCATGAACTTCTATGTCGAAGGCATCACCGGCGACATTCCGAAGTAAGGTCCTGCCAGTGTTTGACGGAAAACCCCGCTTCGGCGGGGTTTTTCTTTGGCGGGCAGGTGACTGTGCCCCCAGGGGGGTCTGCATTTCATATTGACACTATACATGTCATCATGACATTTATAGTGTCATGGAAAAAACCGATCTCCTCTACCGTCTGATCTGGATGTCGCGCCCGCTGATGCAGGCGGCCGAAGCCTCGGTCGAAAAGGGCCTCGCGGGCACCGGGCTGACCGTCAGGATGCGCGCGGTTCTTGAAATCCTTCATGCCCATGGCGATGCAACGGTGCCCGATATCGCCCGGCAACTCGACATCAACCGGCAATATGTCCAGCTGATGGTCAATGAAACGCTTGGTGCCGGGCTGACGGTTCAGCGGCCCAATCCGAGGCACAGGCGGTCGATCCTGCTGGCGCTGACCGAAAAGGGGCGCGCGGTGATCGGCGAGGTGATCGCGCGCGAACGGGCGCTGGTTGAGGCGATCGGCGCCGATATCGACGCGGAGGATGCCCGGACCGCGCTGTCGGTCGTCCTATCCCTTGTCGGGAAGCTGAAGCATCACGCCGAAGGGGAAAAGGGATGATCGGATATCTGTTGGGCGCGACGGGCCTTGGGCTGGCGCTTTGGCTCGGCGACGGCGTGGGGCGGATCGGGGCGGTCAGTTCCGGGCGTCCGATCGGGCAGCGGTCCGGCGCGGCGCTTGTGCTGATCGACCTGCAGACGGTCTTCTGGAACAACGGTCCCTATTCGGGCGCGGCGAGGGAAGAGGCCCAATCAGCCATCCTTGGCGAGGTCACGGCAGCGAAGGCCGCGGGGCATCCGATCATCGCCCTGCGTCAGGAATGGTCGATCCTCTCGACGCGATGCCTCGCGCGGCTGACGATGAGGGGCCAGGCCATCGCCGGAACGCCGGGAACCGAGATCGCCGAACCTTTCGCCGGGATCGCCGATCACATCCTTGTCAAGCCGGTGCAGGATGGGTTCCAGAGCGGCGAACTTGACCGGCTGCTTGCGCGGCTCGAGGTCGGGCAAGTGCGCCTTGTCGGCCTCGATCTGAACTACTGCGTCCTGAAGACCGCACTCGCGGCCCGGAAGCGGGGCTATGAGGTCTCCATCCCGCTGCGGGCAACGTTGGCGGCGGGCCCGACGGACGGAACACGGAAAAGGCTGGCCTCCCAGTCGGTCGTCCTTCAGTAGCGCGGTTCCAAGCCTGGTCGCGGCGCGGGTTTCCCCGGGCAATGCTCGTCGTCGGCCTTTGGGCCGCCCCTCGCACGAGCCGACGAGTAGCCGCAGGCGCACGAGGAGGCTTCGCTCAGGTCTCGCCCGCCACGTCCTTGTGCACGATCACGTCGCAGTCGGGATAGGTCTCGATGATCCGGCGCCTGAGGCCCGCGCCGATTGCATGGGCGTCGCGCAAGCTCTGGTCGCCGTCGAGCTCGATATGGATGTTCACGAACACCCGGCTGCCGGCCATGCGGGTCTTGAGGTCGTGAAAGCCCCGGACGCCGGGCCAGTCACGGGCGATGGCGGCGATCCCCTCGATCACCGCCGGATCGGCGCGGCGGTCCATCAACGCGTCCCAGGCGCCCTTGCCAATGCGGAGCGACCCCACGGCAAGCATCAGCGCAGCACCCATCGCCACAACGGAATCGACCTGCCCCAGCCCGAAATGCCGCGACATCCAGAGGGCCGCGAGTGCCCCGAGGTTCGGGATGAGATCGGACATGTAATGCAGGCTGTCGGCGGCCACCACGCGGCTGCCCGTCCGCCGCGCCACCCGACGCTGCCAGAGGACAAGCCCCAGAGTGACGAGGATCGAAAGCCCCATCACCGCCATGCCGCGTGTTTCGTCGGCAATGGGCGACGGCGCGTCGGACAAAAGCCGGCTGACCGCCGCCCAGCCGATCACGCCGCCGGAGATCAGGATGAAGACCGACTGGCCGAGGGCCGCGAGATCCTCGACCGAGGTATGGCCGAAAGCATGATCCTCATCTGCCGGCCGCGCTGCATAGAGGATCGCCATCAGCCCGCCCAGAGACATCATCAGATCAAGCGCGCTGTCGGTGAGCGAGGCCGCGACCGAGAGCGCCTGGGTATGGCCGAGCGCCCAGAGCTTCAGTGCGACAAGGAGAAGCGCCACCGATACCGAAGCCACGCCCGCCGACAGGTTGAGGCGTACCGCCCGTTCGCCGCTCATTCCCGGACCTCGTCGGCCTCTACCCCCCAGAGCCGCGCTTTCGCGACCCAGCCGGTTTCACCCCCAGCACTGATCTCGCACCAGTCGAGCGTGCAGGGGCCGAGCTTGCCGATCACGCCTTCAGACGCCTTCGCAAGCACAGCAGTCTTTTCTCCCGGGCCTGCATGCAGCGCGGTGTCCGGTTCAGTGACCAACACGGTGCGAACGCCGGAGAGGAGCGTGTAATAGATCCAGCCGCCCTGCCCTTCGTTATCCTCGACCCGGCGCCAGTGCTCGAACTCCGCCGTCACCCTGAGGGGCATGTCGCGGTGGCGAAAAACCCAGTCGATGCGGTGTTCGAGCGAGGGGCCGCGCCGCACGTTGCCGTCGGAGGTCTTGAGAGAGACATAGCGCGGCAGCGGCAGGTTGGTGACCGGGCCCTTGCCGGGCTCAGCTACGCCATCCGGGGCGGGCTCGGCCATCTCCTCGCCCTCTTCCTGCGCGTAGAGCGGCAGCGGCAAGAGCCCCGGACCTGCGATCAGTGCCAGAGCGAGCGCGAGTGCCGGGGCGCCCGCCCTGATATGCCGGTGGCCTGGGGTCATCCTCGTCACGTCAACCGCCTCGCAATAATCTTTCGGGCTTGTGGCTTACCCGATTGCGCTGCACTTTGCCATCAGGGGCGTCGGGGTGAAAGCCCGGACCGGATGGCAGGACGAAGGAGCGTGACATGCGGAGCGAACGGCTGACAGTGGTGGTCACGCGGCGCCTGCCCGAGCCGGTCGAGACGCGGATGAAGGAGCTCTTCGACGTCGAGTTGCGCGACAGCGACGACAGAATGAGCCGCGAGGATCTTGCCGCCGCCATGCGCCGCGCCGATGTGCTGGTGCCGACGATCACCGACCAGATCGATGCCACGCTTCTTGCCCAGGCGGGCGAACGGCTGAAGCTGATCGCCAACTATGGCGCGGGAGTCGACAATATCGATGTCTCGACAGCGCGCCAGCGCGGCATCCTCGTGTCGAACACGCCCGGCGTCCTGACCGAGGACACGGCCGATATGACGATGGCCCTGATGCTTGCCGTGATCCGCCGTCTGCCCGAAGGCATGGCCGCGATGCAGGGCGGAAGCTGGGGCGGCTGGTCGCCCACAGCGTTTCTCGGCGGGCGGCTCGGGGCCAAGCGGCTGGGTATCCTCGGCATGGGCCGGATCGGCCAGGCAGTCGCGCGCCGCGCCTCGGCCTTCGGCATGCAGATCCACTATCACAACCGCCGCCGCCTGCGCCCCGAGACCGAAACGGAACTGCAGGCGACCTTCTGGGAAAGCCTCGATCAGATGGTGGCGCGGATGGATGTGATCTCGATCAACTGTCCGCACACGCCCTCGACCTTCCATCTGATGAATGCGCGGCGGCTGAAACTCCTGAAGTCCTCGGCGGTGATCGTGAACACTTCGCGCGGCGAGGTGATCGACGAGAATGCGCTGACGCGGATGTTGCGCGCGGGCGAGATCGCCGGTGCTGGCCTCGACGTTTACGAACATGGCACCGACGTGAACCCGCGCCTTCGCGCGCTGCCCAATGTCGTCCTCTTGCCCCATATGGGATCGGCGACGATGGAAGGGCGGATCGAGATGGGCGAGAAGGTGATCATCAACATCAAGACCTTCGCCGACGGCCACCGTCCGCCCGATCAGGTCGTGCCCGGCATGCTCTGAGCCATGGCGGGCTGGTTCGCGACGCAGGAACTCGCGCCCGGCATTTGGGTCACGACCGAACCGGCGGTTCACCCGTTCTTCGCGGCAAACCTTTTCACCATCATCGGCCGTGACGTCGATCTGCAAGTCGATTTTGGCTGCGGGGTCGCACCCCTGCGGCACGCTCTGCCGCTGACACCCGGAAAACCGGTGATCGCGGTCGCATCCCATGCGCATGTCGATCATGTCGGCGGCTTTCACGAATTCACCGACCGGCGCGGGCACGCGGCCGAGGCGGGGGCTTATGCGACCATGGCGCCGGGCCTGACCTTCCAGGACTGGTTCCGCGAAGAACGCGCCGGGCCCAGCCTGACCGCCCTGCCCCATCCCGGTTTCGCGCTGTCCGGCTGGACGCTTGCCCCGGCGCCCCTGACCGCGATGCTGTCCGAGGGCGACCGGATCGACCTTGGTGATCGCAGCTTCACCATCCTGCACCTGCCCGGCCATTCGCCGGGCTCGATCGGGCTGTTCGATGAACGGGACGGGCTGTTCCTGACCGGCGACGCAATCTATGACGACGAACTGGTCGATGACATACCAGGCGCAGACCGTCCTGCATATTTAGGCAGCATGCGGCGCCTGGCGGATTTGAATTGCCGGATTGCGCTTGGTGGTCACGGGCCTCCCTTTGACGGCGTGCGGATGCGGGAGATCGCGGCAGGCTATCTGTTCCACCGACACTGATCGCGGCGACCAGTCCAATCTGATGAGGGTCCACCATGCCCGCGCATGTGTGAAGCATCGGATCAACCCCGAATTGTCCTCTGGCGGTCAAATTTCCGCCCGTTTCAGCGCCTACATCCGTGCCGAACTTGGGGTACGACTATGTCTAAAGGCTTTCTTGTCGCGTTCGTTTGCCTCGCCGGTGCGGGCACCGTGAGCGTCGATTATGTCAACCAGGCGAAACGGGCGGGATCCTCGCCGGGCGCTTTCGGCGCCGATGCCTACATGACCAGCATCAGCGCGCGCTATTTCGACTATCGCCGCACGATCGAGGATGATGCGAAACGCAGCGCGCTCTTGCAGCAGAAGCGGCGCGAACTGTTGCCCGAGGCACCCGAGGGCTGGGCGCGCCATGTCTGGGGCGAGGCGGACGAAAGCCTTTTCGGCACCGACCGCAAGGTCGCCCTGCCGGACGATTTGAAGGACGAGCCGACGTTGACCGCGCTGATGGAAATGGACCGGAAGATGGGGCAAAAGCTCCGCACCGATCAGAGCTATGTCTATGAAAAGGAAGGCGAAAGCGTCGCCGTCCTGATCCATTATGACCGCACCGCCGGTAAGGGCGGGATGCTGGGCGGACCCTTCCTGTCTCTGGTGAACGGCAATATCGAGGCTTTTTCCGGCAAGACCGGTTTCGCGGTGGTGCAGGGCGTCACCTTCCGTCGCGATTTCGGGGTGATGAATTTCGGGCAGGACGAGGCGACAGACGCCGACCCGGCGACGGTCACCCGCGCCTTCTCGGCCAATCTGAACAACCAGATCCGCGTTGCGGTGACGGCGCGCGCCCGCGACGAGGCGATCTTCGAGGTACTGAGTGTCATCGACTTCGACCAGCTGAATTTCCTTCTCGACGTACCGGTCGAGGGGATCGGCGCCGCCGCGCCCACCATTCCCTGGGAGAGCCAGAAGGCCGAGGCTGACGCCCGGGTCGCCGCTGACAGCGCCGCACAGGTGCAGGACGCCATCGACCAGAACCAGAAGCTCCTGGAATGGGCGAAGGAGGTCGCCGAACGGCACAAGGGCAAGCTGCCGACCGAGGCGGAATATGCCGCCGAGGTCACGCAGATGAACCAGATCGGCGGCGAGGCGGCAGCCCCGGCAACAGCCCCGGTCGAGGAAGCTTCGGATCAGCAGGAGCAAGGCGGCGGCTTCCTGTCGATCGTCAATGGGCTCTTCGCCAAGGTCTCGTCCGACGACACCGCCGGGGCCGATCAGGCGGCGCCCGCGAAGCCCACGGTCGGCAGCTTCGGCAGCGGCAATTGCACGATGCAGGGCGCGATCAAGCGCTGCAGCACCTCGGGCGGCTAGGGCGTTCGGCCAACGGCGGCCGTACATCGCTGCGCCCCCTCGCGGGCTTGGGATCGAGCGGCCGGAACCGACATGAGCGAATGTCGTTTTCGGACGCGGAATGTCGGGCAGACATTTCCGCCAAAATCTGTCTCTGTCAGATATGGCCCAAATGAATGCCCGAAGGAGTCGGCCGATGAAAACCCATGTCAGAGCTCTTGTCGTCGGCGGCGGTGCCGTCGGGACCGGCATCGCCTATCACCTCGCTAAGGCAGGCTGGGACACTATGCTGCTGGAGCGGGATGCGCTGACGTCCGGCTCGACCTGGCATGCGGCGGGCCTGCTGCCCTTGTTCAACATGTCCTACGCCACAACCCACATCCACAAGTACTCGGTCGATTTCTACAAGACGCTCGAGGCCGAGACCGGCCTGAACGCCGGCTTCTATGTCGTGGGCAACCTCCGCATGGCCCAGCGGCAGGAGCGGATGGACGAGTACATGCTCTATTCCTCGGTGGCCGAAACGGCGGACGTCTATCACGAATTCCTGTCGCCCAAGGAGATCAAGGATCGCTGGCCGCTCGTCCGCACCGAAGACCTAGTGGGCGCGCTCTATCACCCGCAGGACGGCTACATCAACCCGGCCGACGTGACCCAGGCGATGGCCAAGGGCGCCCGCCAGCGGGGCGTGAAAATCCTGCAGAAGGCCCAGGTCGACAGCTATCAGTGGACCGGATCGGAATGGATCGTCTCGGGCCATATCATGGTCGAAAAGGGCGGCATGCTGGTCACGGGCGAGGAGACGTTCGAAATCCACGCCGAACATGTCGTCACCGCGACGGGCAACCATGCCCAGCGCACCGCGCGGCTTTTGGGCGTCAAGACTCCGGCCATTCCGGTCGAGCATCAGTATATCGTCACCGAACCCGACCCGATGCTGCAGGAATACCGCAAGAACAATCCCGAACACCCGGTCCTGCGCGATGCCGACGCCAAATGGTATGTGCGCGAGGAACGCGGCGGCTGGATCCTCGGGCCCTATGAAAAGGGCGCGCCCGCGCGGTTCGAATATTGCGTTCCGGACAGCTTCCGCGCCGACCTCTTCCCGCTCGACCTCGAACGGATCGAGGGCGAATATATGTCCTTTATCCACCGCATTCCGTCCTCGGAAACCGTGGGCCTCAAGGACGATTTCAACGGCCCGATCTGCTACACCCCTGACGGTAACCCGCTCGTCGGCCCCTACCCGGGGCTGAGGAACATGTGGATGGCCGAAGGCTTCTCGTTCGGGATCACCGCGGCGGGCGGCACGGGCCATTACCTCGCCCAGCTGATGACCGAGGGCGAGGCAGAGATCGACATGGCCTCTCTTGACCCCAAGCGCTACGGCAACTGGATGACGACCGAGTACGCGGCGCGCAAGAATGAGGAATGCTACGACCACGTCTTCATCCTGCACCATCCGGACGAGGAACGCGAAGCCTGCCGTCCCCTGCGCACGGCGCCCGCCTATGACCGGCAAAAGGCGATGGGCGCGCAGATGGGCCAGGTGAACGGCTGGGAACGGCCGAACTATTACGGTCCCGTCGATGCGCCCGCCTCCTTCGACCATGACGGCCGCTCGTTCCGACGCGGGGCCTGGTGGCCCCATGCCAAGGCCGAGGCGGAAGCGGTCAGGAACACCGTGGGCATCATCGACGCGTCGGCCTTCACCAAGCACCTGGTGCGCGGCCCGGGCGCGACGGCGTTCCTGGACCATCTCACCTGCAACAAGCTGCCGAATGTCGGGCGTATCAACCTGACCTATGCGCTGACCGAGGCGGGCACGACGCGCACCGAGTATACGATCGTGCGGCTGAAGGAGAATGAGTATTACCTGATCTCCGCCGGCGCCTGGACGGCATATGACGCCGACTTCCTGATGAAGGCGGCGGAAGACTTCATGGCGGCGGGCGGCGGTCATCTCGACATCCACGACATCACCACCCAGTGGGGCGTCTTTGCGCTGGCTGGCCCGAACGCGCGGGCGCTTTTGAAGGACATCGTGAAGGACGCCGATCCCGATACGGTCCTTTCGAACAAGCGCTTCCCCTGGCTTTCCTACCGGGACATCGAGCTCGGCATGTGCCCGGTCCGCGCGGTGCGCGTGGCCTATACCGGGGAACTGGGCTGGGAACTGCACTACCCGATCGAGTTCGGCCGCTACCTGTGGGACCTGATCTGGTCGGTCGGCGCAAAGCACGGGCTGAAGGGCGTGGGCGCCCGGGCGCAGAACTGGCTCCGGCAGGAAAAGAGCTACCGTGCCTTCGGCTCGGAACTCGGCCGCGACGCGACGCCGCTCGAAGCCGGACTGCCGCGCTTCGTCGACATGTCGAAGGAGTTCCGCGGCAAGGCCGAGATGGAAAAGAAGGGCACGCGCTTCATGTGCGTGACGGTGCTGATCGACGGCCCTGCCGACGCCGACCCGTGGGGCAAGGAAGCCCTCATCCATGACGGCAAGAAGGTCGGCCGCCTGACCTCGGGCGGCTATTCGGTGGCCTTCGGCAAGCAGATCGGCATGGGTTATGTGCCGGTCCACCTGTCTGAGCCCGGGACGAAGCTCAAAGTCCGCATGCTGCGCGAGCTGTGGGATGCGGAAGTGACTGTCGACAGCCCGTTCGATCCGAAGAACGAACGCATCCGCATCGACGGTTAAGCTGATCGCTCCGGCGCCTTAGGTCGTCAGGCCGAGCCGCTTGATCTTGTCGTTCAGCGTCCGGCGCGGCAGCCCCAGAAGGGTTGCCGCGCGTTCGGTATTGCCCCGGCATTTGACCAGTGCGGCGTGGATTTCCCGCGCTTCGAAGGCCGCCATCCTTTCCGGCAAGCTCGCACCCGATCCCTCGCTGGTGGCGGGCGCCCCCTCCCCGCCCGGATCGAGGCCGAGGACGAACCGTTCAGCAGCCGCGCGGAGTTCCCGGGCATTTCCGGGCCAGGATTGTCGAACCAGACGGGCGCGCAGGCTGATCGGAATCTCGGGGAGCGCCCGGCCATATCGCCGCGCTGCCTCGGAGGCGAAATGGGCAAACAGAAGGGCGATGTCGCCTGACATTTCCCGTAGGGGCGCCGTCGCAATCTCTGCCCCGGCGAGGCGGTAATAGAGATCGGCGCGGAAGCGACCGTCGAAGGCCATGGCTTTCAGTTCGACCTTGGAGGTCGAAACGACGCGAATGTCCAGTGGCCGGGGTCGGTGTTCCCCGAGCCGGGTGATCGTGCGATCTTCAAGGACACGCAGCATCTTGGCCTGTATCGGCTGCGGCATGCTGTCGATTTCGTCGAGGAGGAGCGTCCCACCGTCAGCCAGTTCCAGTTTGCCGGGCTTGTCGACCATTGCGCCCGGAAAGGCGCCGGCAGCTGCGCCGAACATCTCGATCTCGAACAGGCTCTCGGGCACTGCGGCGCAATTCAGGGCCACGAATCCCTTTGCGCCGCGCGGCCCGCCCGCATGGAGCGCGCGCGCGACCAGTTCCTTTCCGGTCCCTGTCTCGCCCGTCACCAGCACATTGACGTCCAGTCCCGCAAGCGCTGCCACCTGCGCGCGCAGGCCCGCCATCGCCCGGCTGTCGCCGACGATCTCTTCCTCCGGCAGGCGGGATCTCAGGCGCCGAAGTTCGTCCCGCGTTTCGCGCGCCCGCAGCGCGCGGGCGATGACCAGAAGCAGGTGATCGGCACTGTAAGGCTTCTCAAGAAAATCCTCGGCCCCGGCGCGGATCGCCTGAACCGCCTGGGGCACATCGCCATGGCCGGTGATGACGACGACCGGATGATCGCCGCCACGCGCTGCAAGGGCGGCGATGAACCCCATCCCGTCCATCCCCGGCATCCTGAGGTCGGTGACGATCACTCCGGGATCGGACCTATCGAGCGCGGCGAGCGCCGCCGCCGCGTCGGGAAAGGCGCACACCTCGTGACCGGCCGCCTCTATCAGGTCGCTCGCGGCGGCGCGGTGATCGGCATCGTCATCGACAACGAACACAAGCGCCGTCATTCGGCCGCCTCGCGCATTGCGGGCGCGGCCGGAAGTATCACGGTGACCCTTGTCCCGGTTCCGGGAGTGGAGGAGATGTCGATACGCCCGCCGAACTCGGTCACGATTGCCTGACTGATCGACAGGCCAAGTCCCAGCCCCTCGCCGCCGATCTTGGTCGAGAAGAAGGGTTCGGTGACGCGGGCGAGCATGTCCGGCGCAATGCCCGGACCGTTGTCAGAGACGGTGAGCGAGACAGAGGCGCCCGCGCGCGCAGTTTCGACTGTGATGCGGGCAGCGGGCTGGCCCTCGACCGCATCGAGCGCGTTGAGGAGAAGGTTGAGGCAGACCTGTTCCAACCGCACCGGACCGGCCATGGCGAGCGGCGCCTCGGCCGACCTTTGGAACAGGGGTGTAATCCCGACCGCTTTCGCACGCGGCGCCACCAGTTCAAGCGCATTCTCGGCGACCTTGTCTAGGTCGGTCAGGGTGCGCAGGTTCTGCTCTTTGCGGCTGAAGCTTTTCAAGTGCTTCGTGGTGCGCTGCATCCGGGCGATCAGATTGCGCGCCGTCCCGATACGCGTCTTGGTCTTCGTCCCGTCGCCCGACAGGTCTGCCGCCGCGAGCGTCGCCTCCATCGCGGCGAGCGGCTGGCTCAGCTCGTGCACGATTGCCGCCGACATGCGCCCGAGCGCCGCCATCTTTTCCGTGTGAACGAGCGTTTCCTGCGCGGCCCGAAGATCGGCCTCGGTCTTGCGCCGCGCCTCGATCTCCTGTGCGAGTTCACGGGTGCGTTCGGCGACGCGCGCTTCCAGAAGCGCCCCCTGACGCAGCCGAAGCTGGACGAGCTGGCGCCGTTGGCGGAAGGCGACGCCAAGCCCGGTGGCCGCCGTCGCAACGAGCGCCGCCGCCAGCGACCAGACGAGGGCCGAGGCCCGCGCCGACGCAATCGGCGCGGCGGAGATCAATTGCCATCCGTCGGCGGCAATGGTCGTCGATCTGCCGCGCAGCGCCTCGCCGCCAACGCCGGGCAGGTCGAGAACTTCGCCTGTCGTGGCGGCTGTCAAAAGCGGCGCCACGCCAGCGAGATCGACCCCGTCATAGGTGCGAAGCGTCGCGACCCGGTCGAGCGTCCGCGTGGAAAGGCGCGACAGCGGCCGGTAGAGCCAGTCCTCGACCCCGGACAGAAAGATGATGCCGTCGGGATCGGCGATGGCCGTCCTGACGCCCGCGCTTTTCCAGGTCGCCTCAAGCGGGCGCAGGTCGACCTTCACCACCATCACACCAGGGTTTTCCTCTGGGCCAACACGGGTCGAGAGGAAATAGCCCGGCTTGCCGGTGGTCACGCCGATTGCGTAGAACCGCCCGCGCCCGTCCGCCATGGCGTCGGCGAAATAGGGGCGAAAGGCATAATTGATGCCGACGAAGCTTTCGTCCGTGGCCCAGTTCGAGGCGGCAATGGCGGTGCCTCGGGCATCGAGCAGGTAAAGCTCGGTCGCGCCCGCCCGCCTGTTGATCGTCGCCAGATAGCGGTTGGCCTCGGTGATCGCATCGGCCGCGTGAGGCTCGCTGAGCGCGCGGCCGACGCGGATATCCTCGCCCGCCACATCCGGCAGCGCGCGGAAGCGCTCAACCTCGGTCTCGATGGCGCGGCGGGTCAGGATCAGCGACTGGTCAAGCTCGCGGTCAATCGCCGAGACGGCGAGGCGGTAGGCTGCCTGATAGGCGAAGAGGGCAGCGATGGCGGCGACCGCCGCGACCAGCAGTGCCATGCGGCGCGCGCTCATCCGCCTCTCCTGTCGTGTCCGTCGCACGGGCGGCCCGCCCTCCCCTCGGTTTCGTCCCGTAGGTCAGCGTAGCGGAACAAGGGGCGCAGGTCACGGCTCGACATCGGCCCCGCCGCAGGGCCTGAGCGCGATGGGTGCGCCGGGTTCGGCGCCGATTTCCCGGCAGGTGACGGCATCGCAGAGGCGCCAACCCTGCCCCGTCGCGCCCGACGCCGCGAGGGTGAGCACAGACACCGGTGCCAGATCGGGGCGCCAGACCCACCAACCTTTCATCAGTCGCGCGCCCTCGCCCGGCTCCATCCCCGCGCCCGAGCCTTTCACGGCGGCTTCTGTCAAGTGAAGCCTACCGCCGTCGACGGCCCAGCTTTCGCGCCATTCGATCCTTTCGACCGAATGGCGCCAGCGAAGCTCGAAGTCTTGCGAGGCAAGGGTCAGCACCGCCGTGCCGACAAGGAGGCAGGCCGTGCTCATGACCGCGCCATGGACGTGGCGCGCCAGGCCAGACCCGCGAAGATCGCGGCAAGGGCGAAGCCCGTTTCATCCGTCAGTGGAAGTGCCGCGATGAGCGTAATGGCGGCAAGCGCGGCAAGCGCGCGCATGGGCCAGCCAAGCGGCCGCCCAAGCCAGCCGATGACGGCTGCCCCCCAGAGGCCGATGGCAATGACGGTCTTGATCACGATATAGGCGACGGCGGGCCAGTAGCCCACGGACAGGGCCAACGGCCCGCCATCCTGCAGCATCAGCGCGGGCGTATAGACCGCCATGAAGGGGATGACGAAACCGGCGGCGGCGATCTTGATTGCCTCGATCGAGATCTTCAAACCGTTTTCCTTCGCTATCGGTGCCGCAGCGAAACAGGCAAGCGCCACGGGCGGCGTCAGGTCGGCGAGGATGCCGAAGTAGAAGACGAACATGTGGCTAACGATCAGTGGCACGCCCAAGGCCAGGAGGGCGGGCCCGGCGATTGAGGAGGTGATGATATAGTTCGGGATCGTCGGGATACCCATGCCGAGGACGATACAGGTGATCATCGTGAGGATCAGCGACAGAAAGAGGCTCCCCTCGCCGACATGGACGATGAACTGGCCGAACGTATTGGCCGCGCCGGTCAGGGTCATGGTACCGATGATGATGCCGACGAGCGCGCAGGCGATGCCCACCGGAAGCGCGGTCTTCGCGCCTTCGGCAAGGCTGTCGCGGCAGAGCGCCAGCGTCTCGCGTCCGCCCCTCGACAGCGCGTTCCATCCGATCAGCGCGGCGATGGCGGCGGCCACCGGCAGGATGCCGAACTCGAAGAAGGCGGCGGCGATGGCGCCGAGGCCGATCCAGAAGAGGATGCGGATCGCCCCGTCCGGCAGGCCGAGGGCAATGGAACCGCCGAGGATCAGCATGACGGTCATTGCAAGGCCGATGGTGCCCGCGAAAAGCGGCGTGAAGCCGGAAAACAAGAGGTAGACCAGCACGCCGAGCGGCAGTATCAGATACCAGTTTTCCTTCAGCGCGCGCGTGGGCGATGGCAGGTCGGCCTTCGCCATCCCCCTCAGCCCGTGGCGCCCGGCCTCCAGATGCACCATCCAGAAGGCGGAGGCGAAATAGAGGATCGCGGGGATGAGGGCGGCCTTGACCACCTCGACATATTCGACGCCCAAGGTCTCGGCCATGATGAAGGCGACGGCCCCCATCACCGGCGGCATGAGCTGGCCCCCCATCGAGGCGGTGGATTCCACGCCCCCCGCAAAGGCCGGGCGGTAGCCGAAGCTTTTCATCAGCGGAATGGTGAACTGGCCGGTGGTGACAACATTCGCCACGCCAGAGCCCGAGATCGTGCCCATGAGGCCCGAGGAGACGACCGCGACCTTGGCCGCGCCGCCCTGTTTGTGGCCGACAAGGCCCAGCGAGACATCGGTAAAGAGACGGATCATCCCGGCGCGTTCGAGGAACGAACCAAAGAGGATGAAGAGGAAAATGTAGGACGAGGAGACATAGGTCGGGATGCCGTAGATGCCTTCGGTTCCATAGGCCATGTGGTCGATGACCTGGCTGAAGTCATAGCCCCGGTGGTTCAAGGGTGCGGGCAGGTACTCCCCCCAAAGGCAATAGGCCAGGAAGCTTCCCGCGATGATCGGCAGAGCGGGCCCCATCAGAAGCCAGGCGGCGGCGAAGACCGTGACCAGCGCCACGATGCCAAGACCGATGTCGCGGGGCAGCGGATCGCCCGCGCGCAGGATCAGCGGCGTGAATTCCCACCATTGGTAAAGCGCGACAACGACCCCGGCGAGCGCCAGCGTCCAGGCGACGGCCTTGAATGGCGCGCCCTTGCGCCTGAGCGCCGCCAGCAACGGAAAGCCCAGAAGCGTCAGGAACCCGACGTGCACGGCCCGGACGATCTGGCTGGAGAGGTCCAGCAGATGCGCCGCCGTTGCGATCTGGAAGATCGAGAAGAGGATCGCGATCCAGAAGAGCGCGCGCCCCTCGACCGTCGCCGGAAAGCTTTCGGCCAAGGGATCGTGCAACCCCAGATCGGGCGCATCCTTGGGCATGTCGTGATGTGGCTCAGCCATCGCGGTCTTCCCCTCCCCGGAAAGACGTGAGCCCCGGGCGGACGCACCGCCCGGGGCCGTGAGATTACATCAGGCCCGCTTCCTTGTAGAAGCGCTCGGCCCCCGGATGCAGCGGGATCGGCATGCCGCTCAGTGCGTTTTCCAGCTTGATCTGGGCGGCGGCCTTGTGGGCGGCTTCCAGTTCCCCGAGGTTGTCGAAGAGAAGCTTGGTCATCTGGTAGGCGGTTTCCTCCGACACGTCCTCATGCGTGACAAGGAAGTTGACCACGGCCACGGTCGGCACGTCCGCATCCTGCCCCTGATAGGTGCCCGCCGGGATGGTCGCGGCGATATAGGGTGCGCCGAGCTTTTCCACCACTTCGGCCGGGACCGACACCATCTGGATATCGAGCGAGGTCGAGAGATCCTTGATCGAGGCGACACCAAGGCCCGCCGACTGCAAGGTCGCGTCAAGCTGGCGGTTCTTGATCAGTTCGACCGATTCCGCGAAGGGCAGATATTCGGTCTTGCCGAGATCGTCATAGCTAATCCCCGCCGCGCCGAAGATCGCGCGGGCGTTCAGCTCGGTGCCGGACTTCGCCGCGCCGACCGAGAGGCTCTTGCCCTTTAGGCCATCGAGCGAGGTGATGCCCGATTCCTTCGTCGCCACGATCTGGATGTAGTTCGGATAGACCGCCGCTATGCCGCGCAGCTTCGACAGAGGTTCCTTGAAGCCCGCGTCGGCATTGCCTTCCCAGGCCATCTTCACACTATCGCCGAGCGCCAGAGCGAGTTCGCCCTTGCCCTGCTGCAGAAGGTTCAGGTTCTCGACCGAGGCCTTGGTCGATTGCACCTGCGTGCGCGCGCCGGGGATATTGTCGGCATAGATCTTCGACAGGCCGACCCCGAGCGGATAATAGACGCCCGACGTGCCGCCGGTCAGGATATTGATGAATTCATCGGCTTGCGCCGTCACCGGAGCGGCGAGGGTCGCCGCCGCGATCAGCGCACCGATCCTGGCTTTGAGATTGATCATTCGGTCCTCCCTTGGTTGATCCGCGCGGCCCTGCTCGATCCGAACCGGCACAGCCGCGCGGCAGATGCGACTTGCTAGCGGGCGGGCGCGACCGGGCGCAAACTTTGCCGCCCACGGCGCGCAAAACTCCGGGCAGATATCCGCCCGAGGCGCGGCAGACTTCTGCCCCGCCCGGCCGCGGCCATGTTGTCAAAGGCGCGCAGGCGCGACCGGGCAGTGCTTCGCCGCACCCCAGCTCCCTCTTGCGGGCGGTGGCCCGGACGTGCATATCAGAAGGGATTTCTGATAGAGAGGCCCGGCCGATGACCACTTTCGACGAACGCGAGAACGCTTTCGAAAACAAGTTCGCCCATGACGAGGAACTGAGGTTCAAGGTGGCCGCACGGCGCAACAAGCTTGTCGGTCTCTGGGCGGCAGGTCTTCTGGGCAAGAGCGGCGCCGATGCGGACGCCTATGCCAAGTCGGTGGTGATCGCCGATATGGAAGAGGCGGGCGACGAGGATGTCGTGCGCAAGCTTGCCGGCGATTTGGGTGCCAAGGCCGACGAGGCCGCGATCCGCGCCAAGCTGGCGGAATTCTACGTCGAGGCCAAGCGCCAGATCATGACCGAGATCTGATCCGGCACGAACTGCCGACAGACTACAACGCGCGGTCCTCAGGCCCGCGCGTTTTCGTTTCAATTGCTAAAAAGCCCGGCGTTTTCCCGCCCCGCCCCCTGCTCGCGTTAAGCCGCCGACAACCCTGCCCGGCGTTAGCTGGTCGCCGGGATCGGTGGAAGGCAGGGTGTCGGGATGCGGGATTTTCGGAAGGCGATTGCGGTCGGCCGTCTTGCCGAGGCGTCGATAGGGGCGCCGTCGCTCTTGCGCCGAGCGCTGATCCGGCAGGTGCCGCTGCTGGCGCTCGCGGCGCTGATCGTGCTGGCCTTCCGCGACCATCTGACGGCCATCGACTGGCGCTCGGTCAGTGCCGCGGTCTGGGAGATATCGCTGCCGCAATGGCTGATCGCCGCGGCCGCGAGCTATGCCAGCTACCGTGCCATCGGCCAGTATGACGCGCAGTTGCACCGCTGGCTCTCGACCGGCGTGGCGGACCGGGAGGCCGTCCGCTCTGGCATGGCGGCGATTGCCATCAGCCAGACTGCGGGCTTCGGCCTTCTGACCGGCAGCCTGATGCGGTTTCATATGGTCCCGAGCCTCTCGCTGGCCGCATCGATCCGGCTGACCGTGGCCGTCACCGCGAGTTTCCTCGCCGCCTGGTCGGTGCTGACGGCGCTTGCCTTCGCGTTTCTGTGGCCTGCGGATGCCCCGCAGGCGGCGGTGCTGCATATGGTCGCGCTGGCCAACGTGGCGCTGGTCCTGCTTGTCGCCCTGCGCATCGGCTTCGTGCCCCATCTCCGGCTGAGGCGGCGCTTCTTCGACCTGCTGCCCCTGCGCATGATGGCGCGTATCCTGGCGCTTGCGCTCATCGATTGTCTCGGTGCGGCCGCCGCGCTTTATGTGTTCCTGCCGCCGGACCTTGCGCCCGATCTTGCGCATTTCCTGCCAGCCTTCCTTCTGGCGCTCGGCGTCGGGCTGATGTTCGGCACGCCGGGCGGTGTCGGGCCGTTCGAGGTAGTGCTGGCAACGCTTCTGCCCGGCCTGCCGCTCGATCTGCTGGCGACGGCACTCATCTGCTTTCGCGCCATCTATTTCGCCCTTCCCGCCGCTGTCGCCGCCGCGACCGTGGCCCTAGCCGCGCAGGACCGCCCGCGTTCCGGCGCAGCCGAAGGCACCGTCCCGTCCCCGTCTTCAGGCGGGGCGGTGCCGTCCTTTTACCCCAACCCGGGCGCGGCAATCCTGCCCGAGGCGCTCGCACTCGCCCCCAGTGCCGAATACGGCCTTTTCCGCCAGGGCGCGCACCGGATCGTGCAGGGTTCGCGTCATCGCGATTTCTGGCTGACCGCGCGTGCCGGACAGAGGCTTGTTGCGCTGCTCGACCCGTCAGGCGGGGCCGGAGCCTGCCAACGCCTCCTGCCCGCGCTTGCGGCCGAGGCCCGCGCGGCGGGGCTGACCCCCTGCCTTTACAAGATCGGGCCGCGCACGGCGGCGGCAGCGCGCGCCGAAGGCTGGGCGATAGTACCGGTGGCGGAGGACCATTGGCTCCGCCCCCGTACGTTCACGACAGCTGGCAGCGCGCGCGCCACCCTCCGTCGCAAGCTCCGCCATGCGGCGGAGGCAGGTGTCACCGTCACCCGCCACCGGCCGGCCGACCCCGCAGGACTGCCTTTCGCCGCGATGGAGGAGGTGAACCGGGACTGGAGCCTGCGCCACGGCGGAGAACGCGGTTTTTCCATGGGCCGCTTCGCGCCTTCCTATCTGTCGGGCCAGCGGCTCTATCTTGGCTGGAAGGACGGCAGGCTGGTCGCCTTCGCGAGCTTCCACGCCGGGCAGGCAGAATGGGCGCTCGACCTCATGCGCCAGCGCGCTGACACGCCCGACGGCACGATGCAGACCTTGATCGTCGCCGCGCTGGAGGAAGCGGCCGCCCTTGGCCTGCCGCGCCTGTCGCTCGCCGCCTGTTCGCTGCCGCGCGGCGGTCTGCCCGGGCTCGCAGGCTGGCTGGCGGACCGGGTTCTTCGGCGCGCGGGCGCTGGGGGCCTCAGGCAGTTCAAGGCGGGCTTTGCCCCGCACCGCACGCGGCTTTATCTCGCGACGCCGCGCCCCGCCTCGCTGCCGCTCGCCGTCGTCGAGATCGCCTGCGCCGTGCGCCACCCGGCGCCTTTGCCGCAGGTCCGGCAGGACGGCGGCATGCGGCGCGCTCATGGTCATGTTGAAAAACTTGGGTTTGATGTTTCCTGACCGGCATGGCAGAGGATGAGGGCGGGGCAGCTTGACCCCAAAGCCATTCTTGCCTGTCAGGACCTGCGATGACCAATGCCCTTTCCCGCCTTCTTGCTGACCGCGACTGGCTTCTGGCCGATGGCGCGACCGGCACCAACCTCTTCAACATGGGGCTTGAGGCGGGCGAGCCGCCGGAACTGTGGAACACCGACCGGCCGGACAATATCCGCGCACTTTACCGCAATGCGGTCGAGGCCGGGTCGGACCTCTTCCTGACCAACACGTTCGGCGGCAATGCCGCGCGGTTGAAGCTGCACAATGCGCAAGGCCGCGTGCGCGAACTGAACCGCATCGGCGCAAGCCTTGGCCGCGAGATCGCCGATGCCGCAGGCCGCCCGGTCGTCGTCGCGGGCTCGATGGGCCCGACGGGCGAGATCATGGAGCCGATGGGCAGCCTGACCCATGCGATCGCCGTCGAGGTATTCCACGAACAGGCCGAGGGCCTGAAGGAAGGCGGCGCCGATGTTCTTTGGGTCGAGACGATCTCGGCCCCCGAGGAATTTCGCGCCGCGGCCGAGGCCTGCGCGCTGGCGGGCATGCCCTGGTGCGGCACGATGAGCTTTGATACGGCAGGCCGCACGATGATGGGCGTGACCTCGGCGCAGATGGTGTCGCTGGTCGCGAAGCTGCCGAACCCGCCCCTTGCCTTCGGCGCCAATTGCGGGGTGGGCGCCTCCGACCTCATGCGCACGGTGATGGGTTTCATGGCGGCTGGCCCGGAACTGCCGGTCATCGCGAAGGGCAATGCGGGCATACCGAAATATCACGACGGCCATATCCATTATGACGGCACGCCTGAACTGATGGGCGAATATGCGGTTCTGGCGCGCGATGCGGGTGCCACGATCATCGGCGGCTGCTGCGGCACGATGCCGGATCACCTGCGTTCGATGCGCGCCGCGTTGGAAAGCCACCCGCGCGGCCCCCGCCCGACGCTCGACGAAATCGCATCGAAGCTCGGCGCCTTCTCGTCCGCCTCTGACGGCACGGGCGAACCGTCGGGCGCGGAGCGGCGCGAGCGCGGCGCCCGTCGGCGCGGCTGAGGGCTTCAGGTCAAGGAAGTTGGGGAGGGCTTGCGTAGAGTCTGTCTGCGCCAGCCGTTAGGGTAGCGGCGTCGTCTCGGCTTGGGGTTGGTCGACCGGTCTAGTCGGCTTTTCCCTTGCGCGGCATCAAGACAGGTGCCCGCAAATCCTTGCGGAACAGCGATTGCAGTTCTTCGCGCGACAACCCGCCATCCGCATTCTGATGGCGGAAGGCTGTGCTGCGCAGCGACCAGGTCGGGACGGCAATACGTAGCCAACCCAGCGCAGACATATTGCTCTCGCCCTGATGGCGAGAGGCTATGGACAGCTTCATGTGTTGCACCCCAGCAAGAACAAGCAGACCAGTGAGAGGATCAGGAGCGAGCGCTGTGGCTAAACTGCGGCAAAATCTGGGTCAACCCAAGTCATGCGAATACGACGTCGGGTCCCTCAGAGGGGTGGCTGGTTATTGCCGACCGCTCAGAAACAGTCTGATGCCGGATCGGGATCGAACGGTCAGAAATGCAACCGGGGCGGGAATATCTGCTTTTCGGACCGCGAATCGCCAGGATTTCAGGAGAACCGCCAGAACAAGCGGCCCCTCGATCATGGCAAAGCCCGCGCCCGGGCAGACGCGCGGGCCGGCCGAGAAGGGGAAATAGGCTTGCCGCGCCGAAGTTCGGCCATCCTCCCGCCGCCATCGATCCGGATCGAATATGTCAGGATCGTGCCAAAGCCGTTCGTGCCTGTGCACATGCCAGGGCGAGAGCACGATCTGCGCGCCGGCCCGGACCGCCCGGCCCCTGAGATCGACCTGGCAGCTATTCTGCCGCACCATCATCGGCACCGGCGGATAGAGCCTGAGCGTTTCGCGGAAGATGTCGCGCAAGGTGGTAAGGCCCGCCACATCCGATAATGCCGACGGGTCCGGCAGGCGCGCCGCTTCCTCCGCCGCGCGTTCCTGCACCTCGGGATGGGCGGCGATCAGATAAAGCGCCCAGGCGAGCGCCGAGGCCGAGGTCTCGTGCCCGGCAAGGAAGAAGATCGCCACCTGATCGACCATCTCCTCTGTGGTGAAACAGCGCCCGGATTCAGGATCGGGAGTGGTCATGATCTTGGTGGCGAGGTCGTCCGGTGCGGTGCCCGCGCGGATCGCGGCCATCCGCTGTTCCGTCAGCCGGGTGATCAACGCCCGGATCTCCCGGGCGGCACGGCGGGCGCTTTTCCGGTGAAAGCGCGGCAGCCAGCGCGACAGGGGCAGGAAGGCGCCGAGGTTCAGGAGCGGTTGCGCGCGCTGATAGCGGCGGAAGGCGGCAAAGACCGCCGCCGCCGTCTCATCCTCGATCGGGATCGAAAAGAGCGTGCGGAAGATGATGTCGGCAGCGGCATGGCTCATCGCCTCCTCGACCTCGACCACCCGGCCCTCATGGGCGGCGAGCCGCGCAGAGGCCGCCTCGGCGGCGGCCAGCATCGCCGGAAATATCTCGCGCAGCCGCCCGCCTTCGAAGGCCGGGTCGATGATGCGGCGTTGCGCCTGCCATTCGGCGCCATTGGTGACGAAGACCGACCGGCCGAGAAGCGGCGCCAGCCCTTCGCGGATCCGGTCGGATTTCGGGAATTCGGCGGGACGCTCCTTCAGCACCAGGTCGATCAGGTCGGGGTGATTGCAGAGGTAGGAGCGGAAGAAGGGCGTGCGGAATTCCGCCATCCAGGCGCGGTAGAGCCGCGCGGGCTGAGCCGAGAGTATGTCCTGCCGGAAAAGCCGCAGGTAGCGCCAGAGCGAGACGCGATCGGCGCGCGGTTCAGGCTTCGGCGCGGGATTGAGCCCGCTCACCGGAAGGCACCATAGGGATTTTGCGGCTCCACGATCCGGCTCTTCGAGGGCGCCCGCCTGCCGAAGCGCTGCCAGAGCGTCTTCGGCCCCGCCGTCACCGCGAAATAATCATACTCGTCCGGCGCGCCGTTGAGATTGTCGAAGGCGCAGAGATACTGGAAATGCAGCCGGAAATAGCGCCGCCTGAGTCTTTGCCAGCGCGCGGGCGACAGGGTTCGGCTGAAGGCGGCCGAGAGGACAAGCGGCCAGCGCTGCGCCGGACCCGCCATGCCCGACACCGCCACAGGATCGCAAAGCGCAAAGGCGCAGCCATCGCCCGGAGCGGTCACATCAACCCAGGCCAGTTCGGGCCGCTCGGAGAGATAGGCCAGATCCTCGCGCAGCCGCGCCGCGCCGGGCAGGAAACTGACCATCGGCACCACCTGCCCGAGCGTCAGCAGCGAGAGCGCCGGGCCGTCGGGAAGAATCGGCTCGCGCCGGATCAGATCGGCGAGGATCGAGATGGCCAGATGCGCGCCCGAAGAATGGCCGACCACCAGAAGCTCGTCCCATTCCCCTGCCAGATCGGCGGCAATCCGGGCGCGGAATTCGGCGATCCGCGCCTCGAGCGCCACTGGATAGGCGCCGTCCTCGACCGTGGTGAAGGCATAGTCATGCATCAGATACCAGGCGAAGATGCGCCGGTCATAGCGGCGGAAGAGCCAGAGCCCGCCCCAGACGCTGCCCGCCACAAGGATCAGTCCGAGAAGGTCGCCCGGAAGCCCGCCGACCGGCAGAAAGCGCGCCGCCACAAGACCGACGCCGATGGCCATCAGAAGCTGCAAGATCAGCGCCGCGATCGGATAAAGCGCCGCGATCATCGGCCCTTTCCGCAACCGCATCAGGCGCCTCAGCGCGCCGGAGCGGAGATAAAGCCAGGAGGTTCGCGCCAACTGGCGGTAGGTCTCGACGATCCCCTGCCCCATCGAGGCTTTCACAAGATCAGACCAGACCAGAACCTCGACTTCGGCCGATACGTCGCGGCCCTCGACCTCGGCCTCGATCAGCCAGCCATAACCACCGCCCGCCTTCGGAGTGAGCGCGATATCATGGCCAGAGAGTTCCGCCTGCAGCGCTGACTCGCTGCGGTAGAGCTCCCGATAGCGGCGCGGCGGAAAAGGGTCGTAGCCCGGAACATAGAACAGTTTCCGGCGCCGGACCGGACCGGTTTCCGCGGCATATCGAGACGCTGTCACAGGTTGGTCCCGACCATCCAGCGGCCGACCGCGCCTCCCAGTTCGCCCGAGAGGGTGACAAACAGCCGATCGTAGGCTGCAAAGAGCGCCCGGTTCAGCGCCACACCTTCGGCGGTTTCGGAGAATGCCAGATAGAGCTCGAGTTCCGCATCCGACAGCGGGCCGTAGGCCAGCGTGCCGAAGGCCATCAGCCAGCTGTCGGTCTCGCCGCGTACCTCTCCCTCCTGCGCCCAGACCTGGGCGAGGATCTCGTCATCGGGCAGCGCCGTCTTCGCGCCTGCCGATGCCGACAGCGCCTTCAGGAAAGCGACATTGGCATTGAGCGCGCTCGAGACATTCATGTCGACCAGATGGTTGGCGTCGACGAACCGGCGCAGCGTCTTGTACCGGCCGTCCCCCTCAACCTCGAGCCGCCCGGCCATGGCGCGCGCACTCTCCTCGACGCCATCATCGTTAAGCGCATCGCGGGCCGATACTTCAAGCCGCATGATCTTCTGTCCGAGATCGGAGCCAAGGAAGGCAAGGATGGGCGCTGTATCGACGCCAATTTGGTCAAGTTCCGCCGCGAAAGCCGCATGGAAGAGCGGGCCGAGACGCTCCGGCGCATAGATCCGCTCGACCTCCGCTTGCCAGGACGACCCGCCACCGCCCTGCAGGAACCGCCGGTCCAGATCACCCCCATAGGCCGCGCCCTCGCGCGCCATCACGTCGAGAAGCTCGGGCATGAGCATCGCCTCTTCAAGCGCACTCGCAGCGGCACCGACATCCGAGACCCGCGCCGCTTCGGCCAGCGCGGGCCGGGTCGCAATGCCGCCAAGGGAAACCGCGACGAAAAAAATCAGTGCGACAATCCGCATCCGCCCTACCTGCCAAACCAGCGCTGCCGAAGCCTATCCTGTGTCACTGCCGGTGCCAATAAGCGCCACCGGGGCGATCGGCGCCTTGTCGCGCCCCGTCGGGCGGGCGGCGCCGCATTTTGCTGTTGCAGAGCCTCGCAACCCCGGCTAAACCCCGCCCCCAGACGACCCCCGAAGTGCGGAGAGGTGCCGGAGTGGTCGATCGGGGCGGTCTCGAAAACCGTTGTGGGTGCAAGCCCACCGTGGGTTCGAATCCCACCCTCTCCGCCATTAGTCTTTGAATTTATTAATAAAAGTTGCACCTTCGCGCTATTACCCCACAAAGGACCCCACAAAGAAAAAATGCTTGGCCTCGCGCCATTGCGTTAATGGCCCTACTTCAAGATAACAGAGTAACCCACGCAGCGCTTAGACCGCCCCCATGCCATCGTCGAAGGTCGAAACTAAGCCAAGCAGTTTGCCGACAATGCGCTCCACAACGGATTTTCGCTCAAGAATCTTCGGTTTCACCGACAGCGCATCGACGATCTCGCCCTGCAAGGGACGTTTGCCCGAGAAGTGATATTGTTCGATCATGGCCCTGAAGGCCGCAGGGTCGATCTGTTCAGCCGCGCAGACTTGCTCAATCGCGGCTAATCTCTCCGCACTCCAGAAGTCAGAGAAGGCCGCTTGAACGTCTTGCCCTTTGCCAAGCCTCGGCATGTGTTGCTCGATGAACTTCTCGATCAGTTCGCGCTTGCTTCGCAGCTGCTTTTCGCTGCCCAGAAGATCGTCAATCATTTTCCGCTTGGCTTTTGAAGCGTCACGAATCTTGGGGTCCAGACTGTCAGCCTCTTCCATCGCTGCAGCCAACAGCGCCAAGATATAGGCCACGTTGATTTCGTCACGCTGAATCAGTTCCAACTCGAAGTCGACCTCATCGATGATCGAAGCCGCATCGGTGGGCTTGTCGGTCTTGGCCTTGTCGTGAATGTCCAGATACTTGCTTTTGTAGTCTTCGAAGGTCTGGGCGTCCAAGTCCAAGGCCTTGGGGTCGAACTCGGTGAAGCTGGTCAGGACGTTTCGCAGGCGGATCAGATCGCGGAAAGCCCGAACAAAGGCGAGTTGGTCAACCTCTGACTTCAGATCGTCAACCGCACCGGGGGTTGGGGCGATGTCACGCAAGGCGGCCACTGCGGCGTTGAACTGGTCAAGGTAGTCTTCGTAAGGGGCAAGAAGGATCGTCTCAATCGCCTCCTTGTTCGAGAACAGCGTGATCGCCTGATCGGTGTTTGGCTTGAGGTTGCGAAAGCAAACCACGTTGCCTTGCGACTTCAACTGCCCCAAAATCCGGTTGGTCCGTGAAAACGCCTGTATCAGCCCGTGGTAACGCAGGTTCTTGTCGACATAGAGCGTGTTGACCTTTTTGGCGTCGAACCCGGTCAAGAACATGTTGACCACCAGCAGGATATCCAGCCGGTCCTTGTCCTGGGCATCCTTCCGGTCACGGTTCTTCAGCCGTTGGCTCAGGTGGTTGTAGTAGGTGTAGAACCCCGTGCCGTCCTTCACGGTTTCCTTGGTCTGATACATCGCGTTGTAGTCGGCCACGAAACTTTCGAGCTTGTCGCGCTTGTGGACGTTCACCGGCAGGTCAGCGACGTTCAGGTCGGGGTCGCCGATCAGGCCATCGGCGTCGGGGTCTTCCTCGTTGGCGGCATAGGTGAAGATCGTGGCCACGCGCAGATGATGCTGGCCCGCTTCCCGCTTGCGCTTGAAGGCTTCGTAATAGGTGATCAGCGCGTCGACCGAACTGACGCACAGCATCGCGGAAAACTGCTTCCCATGGGTCTTGCGGTCGTGGTTGGCGATGATCCAGTCGACCACGCCTTCTATGCGGTCGGGGTTCTCGAAGAACTCCTTCACGTTGATCGCGGGCACGTCTTCGTCGATCAGACTGCCGTCCTTGCGCTTCAACCGCCCCCAGTATTCGACCGAGAACCGCAGCACGTTCTCATCCGCAATCGCGTCGGTAATGACATATTTGTGCAGGCATTCGGCAAACAGGTCTTTGGTAGTCTGCTTGCCCACTGCGTTTTCGGCGAAGATCGGGGTGCCGGTGAACCCAAACAGCTGCGCGCGGCTGAAGAACTGCACGATCCGCTTGTGCGTTTCGCCGAACTGCGAGCGGTGGCATTCGTCGAAGATGAAGACCACGCGCTGATCCTTGACCGCCTCCAGCGCGGCCTCGTGCCTTGCTATCGCCGTGTTGAGCTTTTGAATGGTGGTGACGATCAGCTTGCGGCCGCTACCCAGCTGGCCCACCAGCGCCTTGGTGTTGTCGGTGCCGTCCACCGACCCTTCCGAGAAGTGGTTGAATTCCTTGGTCGTCTGATAATCCAGATCGGCCCTGTCCACCACGAAGACAACCTTGTCGACCTTGGGGTTCTCGATCAGGAGTTGCGCGGCCTTGAAGCTGGTCAGCGTCTTGCCCGACCCCGTGGTGTGCCAGATATAGCCGTTCTTGCGGCCTGCCTTCACCCGCGCGTCAATCGCCTCGACCGCGTAATACTGATAGGGGCGCAGCACCATCAGCACCTTGTCGCTTTCGTGCAGCACGATGTATTTCGCCACCATCTTCGACATGTGGCACTTTTCAAGGAACACGTCGGCAAAGGCGTCGATCTGGGTGATCAGGGTGTTATCCTCGGTCGCCCAGTAGAAGGTCTGCTTGAAATCCTGATCGCGGTTGTTGGCGTAGTATTTCGTGTTCACGCCGTTCGAGATGACGAACAGCTGCACATATTGAAACAGCCCCGCGTCGGCCCAATAGCTGTGGCGCTGATAACGGTTGATCTGGTTGAAGGCCTCGCGCAGCTCCACCCCGCGCCGCTTCAGCTCGATCTGCACCAAGGGCAGGCCGTTGATCAGCAGCGTGATGTCGTAGCGGGTCTTGTGGTGGCCCTCGACGGTCACCTGAGTGGCCACCTGATACTGGTTGCGGCACCATTCGTCGCAGTTCAGAAACTGGAGATAGGCCGAGGTGCCATCATCGCGCGCCAGATGCATACGCCCGCGCAGGGTCTTGGCGCGGTCAAAGACATTGCCCTTGTCCAGATGGTTCAGCACGCGGGCAAATTCGGTGTCGGACAGGGTGATGTTGTTCTGAATACCCAGCTGCAGGCGCAGGTTGGCGTGCAGGGCGGCAGAGTCTGGCAGGGTGACGGGGGCATAGCCAAGGCCAATCAGGCGGGCCAGCAAGCCCGCCTCCATCTGCGCTTCGGATTGATAGTCGGCCATGCTTACCCCTTAGACAAACATCTGCTGGAGCAGACCCTTTTTGAAATCCTGCATGCGGTCGACCTGAGCCTGCACCGCTGAGATTTTGGCATCCATGGCCGAGAGGGCTTCGACGATTTTGGCTTGTTCTTCGGGGTGGGGGAAGGGCAAGGGCATGTCCATGAAATCCCCCATAGAGATAGCCATCCGGTCGTGACGCGCGCCATAATTTGCAACTGACTTCATGTAGTCATGCCAAAAGGTTGTTTCGAAGAAGGTGTTAAAAAAGTCAGTGTTTGCTTCTTTGAAACGGAAAACCGTGTAGAGCGGTGACATAACGCCATCACCTACATCGTTTCTTTTTATCGGTCCAACCGGGGCTGTCACAGAAATCCGGGGATTGTAAACAAAATCGCCCAACTTGACGATGTAGTAGCCGCCAAGGTTTTCGGCGTTGGCAATATCCTTATCAAAGTAACTACCTTGATCGACCACGCCTTGCGCAGCAGAATTGGTCAAAACGCGCATGTATTGAAGATCGCCATTCTTGGCTTTGCAGCGTGTCGCCACCTCCCCCAACCGCTTTTCTTCCCACTCGGGAAAGGCGGTGCCGTCGGGTTGGGTGAAGCGGAGGGTTTGGCTGAACAGCGATTGCATCAGCCCACGTTTGTAGGTCTGCAACCCCAAAACCCGCGCCCGCAGCGCCGCAATCTTGGCGTCCACCGCGCCAAGGAAGGCGGCGATTTTCTTTTGTTCGGGGAGGCTGGGGGCGACAAGCCTCAGGCTTCTAAGGTTGTCATTATACAATCTAGCGATAGTTGTGTTTTCGGTTGTCCAGCGCGTGTTTTCATAGCAGTGAAATAAGAAGGCGTTTGAAACCTTCTCTTCGCCGTTCGCAACCCAAACGATATTCGAATCTTGAAAGTAGGCAGGGCTTCCATCAAAGATTACTAACCTTCCAATAGTTCCCGCCGCAGATATCAAGATATCGCCCACTTTTGGGTACGGGTATTTTTTCTTAAATTTCGCATATAGTTCTGTTGAGATGAAGGCGTCTGGCTCCTTCCCGAAAGTCCCAATCTTGTAAAATGGCACATCCCCGGTCGTGTTGGTTTCCTCTTTCATTATCCTCTTACACATCGAAACTGGACCAAGCTCACCAAGCTTTAGATGACCCCACTCCCCCCCAAACCCCGGAAACCGCAGCCGTGGCACGCTCCCACCTGTACCGCTCATGCCCCACCCCCCGGCAGCAGGTGAAAGCTGACCTGATAGCGGTAGAAATCAATGTTGGGGGCCACGCTCAGCGCGCGGCGCAGGCGAAGGTCATCTTCCAGCGCGATGATCACCCCGCGCACGGTCTGGCCCGGCTCGGCCAGTTCGGCCAGCACATAGCCCATATAGCGCTGTATCTGGCCAACCACCCGGTCACTCGCGCGGCCTCGTTTCAACTCGACCACCAGCAGCTCTTTCCCGTCCTTGCTGATCGCCAGAATGTCGATGGGGCCGGTGTCGGTGGGAAACTGCTGCCCGGTCGTCTCGCCTTCGATGGCGTATAGGGTGTGGGTCTTGCCCAAGGGCGTCGCAGCCCAATTGGCGGCAAGGAAATCTTCCAGATGACGTTCCAGCGCAAAGACGCTGACATCTTCGACATCGGGGTCAGAGGCGACCAAGGCAGGCGGCTGTTTGTCGCCCAAGATCGCCTCGATCTCGGGGCCATGCTTGGTGACGTTGCTGACCGTGCCAACCGACCCCATCGAGTTTTGCAGGGCCTCGCTCAGATCATTGCGGTGCACATATTTGCCGAACCAATGGACGGGGCGTTTGTGCGGCAGTTCATAGGTCGGGTCGTAGAAGTAATTGCCGCTGATCTCGCCAAAGTGGATATTGCCTTGGGTGTCGGGGGTCAGAACGATGTCGCCCTTTTGCGCACCATGGCAGATGGTGTGCAGCATGCCGCAAGCGAGCCCCGCCGCGACCTTTGACTTGCCGGGGTTCTGGGCAAGCCAGATGTCGCGCATGGCGGCGTTGAACTCTTGGAAGGTGGGCGGGAACTTTCCGGTCAGGTCGATGCCGAACAGAAACCCGGCAGCGATCCAGCCGCCTTGCAACCCATCGGCGGCATTGGCGCTTTTGCGCCCGAGCATGATGCGGCGGTATTCCTTTGGCGCGGTCATACCGGGGCCTCGATGCCAAGTTCGGCGCAGAAGGCAGCAATCTGGGCGTCAAGATCGGCCATGCCTTTGACGTTGGCTTTCAGTTCGGCGGCGACGGCGGCAAGATCAATTTGCGCCTCGGCCTCGAAGGTGTCGACGTAGCGGGGGATGTTCAGGTTGTAGTCGTTCTCGGCGATTTCGGACAGTCTGGCGCGGTGCGAGAACCGGGGTTCGACGACGCGCGAGCGGTAGGCTGTGACGATGCGTTCGATGTGTTCGGGCAACAGGACGTTCTGGTTCTTGGCCTTTTCAAAGCAAGTGCTGGCGTCGACGAACAGGATATCCTCGGGCCATTCGCGGCATTTCTTGAAGACCAGGATGCAGGTCGGGATCGAGGTGCCGTAGAAGATGTTCGCAGGCAGGCCGATCACCGCATCCAGCCAGTTGCGTTCCTTGATGATATATTCGCGGATATGCCCCTCGGCAGCACCCCGGAACAGCACGCCATGGGGCAAGATCACGGCCATGGTGCCGTTATCGTCCAGCTGGTGCAGCATGTGTTGAACAAAGGCGAAGTCTGCCTTGGACGCAGGGGCAAGGCGGCCATATTGGGCATAGCGATCATCGGTTAGCAGCAGCGGGTTGGCCGACCACTGCGCCGAAAAGGGCGGGTTGGCCACCACCGCCTCGAACCGCTTGTCGACGTGCTGGGGGTGTTCGAGCGTGTCTTCCTGTTTCAGGTTGAAGTTGCGGTAGTGGACGCCGTGCAGGATCATGTTCATGCGGGCAAGGTTGTAGGTCGTGCGGTTCATCTCCTGCCCGAAGAAATCGCCCACTGTCGCCTCTTTCGCCACGCGCAACAGGAGCGACCCCGAACCGCAGGTCGGGTCATAGACATTCTTAAGCCGTGTCTTGCCGGTGGTGACGATGCGGGCAAGGATGGTGGAGACTTCCTGCGGGGTATAGAACTCGCCCGCCTTCTTGCCCGCTCCGCTGGCGAACTGGCCGATCAGGTATTCATAGGCATCGCCCAGAACGTCGCTGTCGGCATTGGCCAGATCAAAGTCGATCTCGTCCAGATGGGTCAGAACCTTGGTGATCAGGGTGTTCTTGGCCTCCTCCGTCCGGCCAAGTTTCGAGGATGTCAGGTCCATGTCGGAAAAAAGGTCGTCGAAGTCATCCTCAGATTCGGTGCCCATGGTCGAGCGTTCGATGTTGTTCAGGATGCGGGCCAGGTCTTCCAGGATGAACTGCCCCGCCTGCGCCCCCCGCCTGGCCAGGGCACGGAACAGTTCGGACGGCTTGAGGAAATAACCCAGCTGTTCAATGGCGGCATCGGCCACAGCCTGCAGATAGGCGCGGCCTTCGTCGGTGTTTTCCTTGATGTCGGCAAAATCGATCCCGTCTTCGGTCAGGATCGAGTTGGCATAGAGGTGCAGCCTTTCGGACAAGTATTTGTAGAAGATGAACCCCAGGATGTAGTCGCGGAACTCATCCGCATTCATCTTGCCGCGCAGGGTGTTGGCGATATCCCAAAGCTTTTGCTCAAGTTTTTTCTTCTGGTCGTCGGTCATGGGGTCCCTCAACTTCCTCGGGGCACATTTCACCAATCTGCGGCAAAACTAAAGGCTTAACCGCTGGTCGGCCCCCGCATGAGTTCCGCCTGCCGTTCCTGAGAAACCATCAGGTAAGAACCGACCGTTGTGAGTTCGCTGTCGTGGCCGATGTTCTGTGAGAAGGCTTTGAACGCTTCGCGGGAGGTGAAGTAGCCGTCGGCCCATTTGACCAAGGTTTTGCGGAAAGAGTGAGGGGCAAAGGCGGGCAGGCCAGCGGCCACGAATGCGTCCTTGATCACCGATCGTATGGCGTCCGCATTGGCGTAGGTCTCGCGGGAAAAGCCGGTGACGGAAAAAGCCTGGTCGACTTGACCGATTTCCTGTTTGGGGAATAAGGCGTCTTCGTTGCCGAATAGCAGGTCATTGCGCAGGAAGGCGACCCAATCGACGAAAAATTCGCGATAGATGGGATCAACCGGCAAGAACCACGTCGTAAAACTCTTGGCGAACTTGGTGCGCACGTCGCGGGCATCCTGATAGGCGCAACCCTGCACAAGGTCGATGCGCTTGAGCCGGAAGGATGCGACCGCACCATCCCGCGATCCGGTCAGCATAAGAAACGCGAAAATCGCTTTGTCGCGGCGCTGAAGAGGTGTGGTGCTGGGCATCTGCACGAAGGCATGGCGGCACTGTTCCATTGTCGGATAGGCCGCGTCGCGCTGGGCATGGGCCACGCGAACGTCCTTGGCGTTTAGGTTGAAATATTCGGCGTCGCCATAGCTGATCCGCGATCGGTAGCCCGGCTGTCCGGCCAACCAGCTGACAAAAGCCTTCACCGCGCGAAGGGTGCCATCGATGGTTGCCTTGGACAGGGGCTTGGCGGTCCTGTTGTTCCGCGCGGCGCAAATCTCGGCTTTGAACTTCATTGCCTGATCGATATGGAAGCGCTTGAACGGCTTGAAGCCGGTGCTGCGTTCGAAGCGCAAGATTCCTTCTGCGGTTTTGTCCACCGTCGCCATATCGCAGCGCTTGGCTTCCCGCAGATATTGCAGATAGCGGCGCTTGATCCGTTCGTTTTCCTCGACAAATTTCCTAGCCATAGCGGTGCCCTTTCGAAGTGACAGTTTCAGAGAGGTTTCGACGTATCCCTTAGGCTGTCTTTCCGCCCTTCTCCGCCAACGCGAAAATTTCGCGGTAGTGGTCGATCTTCGCCCGGCTGATCATCCGGTTGCAGGTGCCGCCACAGGCCTCGCACAGGCCCATCAGCCGGGCCGTGGTGGCCGTCTGGGGAATGCAGTCCACCAACATGCCCATGGGGGTTCGTGGTGCCTTGCAGCTAAGGCAATAGAGTTGAGTGGGCTGCAGGGCCGCCTTGCGCTTTACCAATTGGGTCTGCCTGAATTCCTTCAGGTCCTCGCCCAAGATCAGATAGGGGCGCTGGGCGTTCATAATCCGCAGGCCCTTCTTGACCCAGTTGCGTATCGTGCCTTGAGAAACGCCCAGCGCTGTTCCTGCCTCCTCAAGGGTATAGCTGCGCGCGGCGCGCAAGGCGCGGTGGGACGATCGACTAACCATGATCAGACCGTGCCTGATGATGTGCTGGGACCGGTTGCGTCACTTGGCGCTGACCTTGGCTTTGAGCGCCTCCCAAGCCTCAATCTCGGAAAGCTTCCACCTTGTACAACCCGGCGAGAGTTTCACTGGGCGCGGAAAGGTCGGGTCCTCCCGCACCCAGCGGCGCGGAGTCAGATGGTGGACGCCGAAGCGTTCACCGATCTGGCGATCCGTGAGGTATGTTTCAGGCATATGCGACTCCATCGTTGCGAGATGGAGCAGACGTAATCCCATGTTGTTATTCAAAAAATCTGACAGGAAAAACTTCCGTATCGATACGGTGTTGGGATTATTTCCTGCCGGGAACGGAGAGCTTTGAATTCGCAGAAACGGCGATCGCCCAAGCAATTCCGAACTTACGCGCAGAAAGACCTGGCGCTACGATATCCTTGATCTGCGATCTTGTAAGCTTTTGATTTTCATTCCATGTCTGGAGAATGCGCTTTGAAACCGCGTCCGGCGACAAGTCCAATTTCGGCTGTGATGTGGTTTTTGGAACGCCACATAACTCCAACCAATCCAGCCTGCGTCCGTTTCTTGGCAGCGGCCAGCAAACTGGACAGCCATCGACCTTAGCAACGAAGGGAAGGATGTCTTCTAGATCGGCAAAATGTGCAAACTTCTTCGCATGGCTCAGATCGATTCTATAACCGGCGGCATTCACGAACGTAAAAGGGTCCTGCACATGATCAAGAATGCTCTGCCAGCCCTTGGGCCAGTCTTCGAACGGACCATCAAAGACATGATGCCGTTGAACCAGTAGTGCCGCAAGCTTTATAGCTCGCCCATCTGATGTGCTTGCGTAGAGATTGCGTTCCTGTTGATTCAGGAAACCTTGCATTAACCACTCGCAATAGGCCGCCTCGCGCTGCCAGTTTGGATCAGCATAGCCGAAGGTCTCGTCGCTAGGTATGCCGTGAGGTTCCGGGTCATCTGGATGGGGATTAGCTAGTCGCCATTCCCTTGCAAGCTCTGCAAAGACTTCCTTGATCTCAAATAGGCTTATGAAACCTTCAGGTGCGAACATCGCGAAGCGCCAGAACCCTACCCTCGGTGTTCCTGCTAGTCAGAAAGTTGGCCCAATCTGCCATCATCCTCCGCCGCTTGTCTATCATATCGCCTCGCCGGTATGACGCTTCGACAGCGTTACTGATCTTGTGGGCTAGTGCAACCTCGGCCATGTCGCCGGGGTAGCTTGTCCGCTCGGCGACCCAATCGCGAAATGTGGATCGCAATCCATGTGGCACTGCGGGGCGTTTGGACACACGGTCAAGGAAACCAGTGCCACTTTTCGCGATATCTGCCTCGCTCATGCGCCGCATAACCGCCGAAACCGTCATGTCCGACAACTGACCGCCCCGGGCAGCAGGGAACACCAATTCGTTGTCCTCCATGCGGGGCAGCGCCTTGAGAAGCGCAAGCGCTTCTTCGGTTAGCGGCACACGATGCTCCCGGCCCATCTTGATACGCGCGGCGGGAACGATCCACAGAGCTTTGTCCAGGTCGATTTCGTCCCAAGTCGCACCACGCACTTCCTGCGACCGGGTGGCCGTTAGCGCAAGGAATTCGAGCGCCCGCGCACCTAAGCCATCGCGCGCCTTGAGGGAAGCAAACCAGCGAGGTGCGTCTTCAAGAGTCAATGCGGGCTGATTACCCTCCTTCGCTACCTTTGATGGCGCGGGCAGAAGTTCCTTGAGGTTCCCGGCCCAGCGAGCAGGGTTGTCGCCCTTCCTGTGCCCCGCCACGGTCGCCCATGACAGGACACTTTCGATCCGGCCCCGCAGCCGCGATGCGGTTTCCGTCTTATCGTGCCAAAGGGGTTGCAGGACACGCAGCACGTCCCGCACGTCGATATCCTGCACCATCATCTTGCCCAAGACGGGCAGAGCGTAGTGTGTCAGCGTGTTCTGCCATTGCTGCCGGTGCTTGGCATTCTTGAAGGCATCCAGTTTTGCAGCCAGATATCGGCTCATTGCCGTCTCAAAGGTCAGCCCTCGCCCTGCCGCCGCGACAAGCGTGGCCTTCGCTGCGTGTCGTTCAGCAACGGGATCAACACCCCGCGCGATCTTGTCGCGGGCCTCGCGCGCCTTGTCGCGGGCTTGGGCAAGTGTCACTGTCGGGAAACCGCCCAGCCCGATATCCCGCCGCGCACTTCCAACCGTAGTTCGGAGTATCCATGATCGTCCGCCTTTCGGCGTGATCTGAAGATAGAGCCCTGTAACGCCACCTACAGAAAAAAGAGCGTTCCCCTTGCCCGATGGGTGCGAAAGGTTCCGCACTTCAAGCGCAGACAACTCTTCCGCGATCTTAGGCATGGAGGTATACCCATCATCTAACCCACTATAGGAAATGTAACCTCTCGCATGGGGTCGCACAAGCCTGCATAGGCGAGATGATGGGTTTTCCAGTGGAAACAAGCAGGTGCGCTACACTTACGCATCTGATCTCAAAAAGAAAAAACGCCAAAGTGGCGGGCACCCTCTCCGCCACTTGCCATCGCAAAAGCGTTCTCCGGATCCGGCTGAGGCCGGATTTTTCTGTTGTTCTTGAGAGTTATGCAGCGTGGGCTGAGCACCGTCGGTGGCTCCGGAAGGTCCAAAAGTGGTCTCTCATGGGCGATATTCTCCGGACCTCATGACTGCGCGGATTTGGTGAATAGCTTGCAACTATCAGAACATAATAGGTTTTTCCGACGCCCCACCTGAACACTTCGACACCAGTCGCGACCGGTGAAATGGAACTGAAATCCAACCTTGCCCGCGTGGCGACTAAGTGCGGTTTCGCCGATAAGCATGCGCGAAGCCGGCCATCCGGACGGCCAAATCTGAAGGAGACAAATGCCTTTTCTGCCGCCAGTCTCTTTTGCGAAAAGGGCGGAAAGCGGTCTTTCGCATGGGATGTCGAACGGTTTCAGCACTCGCCTAAAGCGGTCTTCCGTTCATGGTGCAGCTTTTCGGCCCAGTTCATTTTGGACGGGTTCTTCGTGTCGGTCAGAACACCAACATGGCCTGTCCGGACGGCACTGCCGAAGGTGTCAAACTACCTTATGTGCGGGGGGCGGACTATAGCCTCCGAGCCGTGAGGTCCGGATGCGCATTCTGACCATCGCTTCGGCCAACCCAACGGCGCAAGTCACACCATCAAGCACAGGCAACCCGTGTTCCTTGGCCAGAGCGTCCGCGAGGTCGGCCATTCCGGCGCAGCCCAAGACGATTGCTTCGGCGCGATCTTCTGCGACGGCACGTCCGATTTCTGCACTGATCCGGTTGCAGGCATCTGAACCGGGGTGTTCGAGTTCCAGCACCGCAACTTCGGAGGAGCGGACGCGGGAACAGCGAGCCATCAGGCCATAGCGGTGAAGGTTGTGTTCCAGCGCCGGCACGGAGCGCGCCAGGGTCGTCACGACAGAGAACTTGTTCGCGATCATCGAGGCCATGTGGTAGCCGGCCTCGCCGATGCCGATGACCGGCTTGTCGGTCAGGCAGCGCGCGGCGTCGAGCCCGGTGTCGTCGAAACAGGCGATGACCACGGCATCATAGTCGGGCGTCGTGCGAATGACGGTAAACATCCCCGCCAGCGACATAGCCTCGTCATAGAAGCCTTCGATGGATTCGGGCCCGCTGGTCGAATTGACGGCCAGTATATCGGTTCCTTCCGATGCAACCCGCCGTGCCGCCGCGCCGATCTTTTCCGTCATCGAGGTGGTCGTGTTGGGGTTCACCACAAGAATGCGCATTTACAGCTCACCCCCAAGGTAGGCGGCCTTGATCCGGTCATCGTGTATCAGGTCTTTCGACTCGCCCGACAACACCACCGAACCGGTCGACATGGCATAGGCGCGGCTGGAGATGGACAGCGCCATTCGACTGTTCTGTTCGACAAGGAGCACCGTGACCTTCTCGTCGCGGCTGATCGCCACGATGGCCCGGGCTATGTCCTGCACCAGTTTCGGCGCGATCCCGAGTGAGGGTTCGTCCAGAAGCAGAAGCTTGGGCTTGGCCATCAGTGCGCGCCCGATCACCATCATCTGCTGTTCGCCCCCCGAAAGCGTGCTGGCCTGTTGGCTGAACCGCTCCTTCAGTCGGGGAAACCGGGTCAGGACGCTTTCCAGCGTATTGGCGATACCCGCCTTGTCGGTGCGGGTGAAGGCGCCCATCAGGAGGTTGTCTTTCACTGACATGAAGGGGAATACCCGGCGGCCCTCGGGGACCATGGCGATGCCACGTTTCACGATCTCGGCAGCGGGTGTGCCATCCAGTCTTTCGCCCATGAAATGAATTGAACCGGACTTGATCTTCCGCAGCCCGGTAATCGCCCGCAGGATAGAGGACTTTCCGGCCCCGTTCGCCCCGATCAGCGCCACCGTCTCGCCCTCATTCAAGGTCAGCGACACACCCTTCAGCGCATAAACATGATCGTAGTAAAGCTCGACATCCTTGAAGTTCAGCATCTCTGTCATGGCCTAAATCCCAATCGCTGCGTCTTCGGAGCCGAGGTAGGCCTCGATCACCTTCGGGTTCGCTTGGATTTCTGCAGGCGTGCCCTCTGCGATCTTTTCGCCGAAATTGATGACCACGATACGGTCGGAGATCTTCATCACCGCGGGCATGTCATGCTCGACCAGCAGCACCGTGACCCCACGTTCGTCGCGCAGGCGGCGGACTTGGGTGACCATCTTCATCGTCTCGTCATGGTTCATTCCGGCGAAGGGTTCATCGAGGAGCAGGACCTTTGGATCGGTGGCAAGCCCAATCGCCATGCCGAGCGCCCGCAAATGTCCCTGTGGCAAGTTCGAGGCGAGTTCGTCCCGGATCGCCTGCAGGCCGAGGAAAGTGATGATTTCATCGGCGGAACGGCCGAATTCGGCTTCATCGGCGCGGGCTTGCTTGCTACCGAAGAAGAATCCGAGGAGCGAGGCCTTGGACCGCAAGTGGTGCGCGACGATGATGTTTTCGCGCACCGTCATCGACTTGAAGATGGTGGTTTCCTGGAAGGTGCGCACCACACCCATCCGCGCCACCTTATGCGGCGCCAGGTTGCTGATGCGCTGGCCGCGGAAAAGCACCTCGCCTGCGCTGGCTGGCACGAAGGATGCGATCAGCTTGAACAGCGTCGATTTACCGGCCCCGTTCGGCCCGATCACCGAAAGGATTTCGCGTTCGTTCACCTCGAAACTGATGTTATTGTTTGCGGTCAGGCCACCGTACTTCTTGGTGATGCCCTTGATTTGCAGGATCGGGCTCATTTACGGCCGCCTTTCCGGTCAAAGAGGCTGAGGACGCCGTTGGGCAGGACCAGCATCAGCGCGATCATGGCGCTGGAGTAGATGAGAAGCTGGTATTCCTTGGCGACAGACAGCAGGTCCCAGCCGAAATAGAGGAGAAAGGTCCCCAGCATTGGGCCGCCCACATAACCAAGCCCGCCGACGAAACAGTAGAGCATGAAGTTCACGCTGTCGGTTACCGCGAAGGAGGATGGGTAGATGGACTGCGAGATCGCCACGAAGACCGCCCCCGCCAAACCACCGAAGAAGGACGAGATCGCATAGGCCAGCACCCTCAGATAGGCGGTGTTGACCCCGATCGAGGCCGAAAGCTCCTCATTCTGTTGCAGGCTGCGGCAGAGGTGACCCAGCCTTGAATTCACGATCCGCCAAAGCACCAGATAGGTCAGAACCATCAGCGTCACGGCCAGAAGATAGAAGGCCAGCTTCGGGCTTTCCATCGAAGCGAAATCGGGGATCAGCGTCAGGCCGAAGATCGGCAGCTCGCCCGGCAGCGGGATCGAGGTGATCCCCTTGGCGCCGTTCGTAACCGGCAAAGCCAGTGCGGTCAGCCGCGCCACCTCGGTCAGCACGAGGGTGATCATGGCGAAGTAAACGCCGCGCAGCCGCAGGATAGGCAGGCCGATAAGCACCGACACCGCCGCGCAGAAGATCCCGGCCAGAGGCAAGGTCGCCCAGAAGGAAAAGCCCGCCTGGGTCATCAGCACTGCCGAGACATAGCCCCCCATCAGCGCATAGGCGCCCTGGCCGATGTTAATGCGGCCGATATAGAAGGTAAGCCAAACGCCGGCCGCCCCGATTGACAGGAGCGCGACCGAAGTCAGCGTGTAGTAAAGATCCCAGCGGCCTGTGGCGCTTATGACGACGGGGATCAGGACGAAGATCGCCAGGAGAAAGGCCGCCAGGCCGGCATAGGTCTTGTTCATCATCTCAACCCCACGGCTTGCCCATCAGCCCTTGTGGGCGGAAGGCCAGGAAGACCATCAGCGAGGCGAAGATCACCAGATAGGTGATGTCGCCATAGGCCGCCAGAACCGTCAGGCCGATGCTTTCCATCATGCCCAGGATGAACCCTCCGGCAATGGCGCCGGAAATCACGCCCGCGCCCCCGATCATGATCATCATGAAGGCCTTGACCGAGGTCGGCCCACCCATGCCAAGGTTGATCCCAGTGATCGTGACCAATAGCCCGCCGACGAGGCCCGCCAGCATCGCGCCAAGCGCAAAGCCGATCATCGAATAGCGGTCGACATCGACGCCCATCAACTGCGCGGCCATCCGGTCCTGCGCAAGAGCCCGCATCGCGCGGCCCGCCTTCGTATATTGCATTAGCGCGATGAACCCAGCGATCATCGCGATAGCCAGGACCAGGATCAGGATCCGGTCGTAGGGCATGATGATCCGCATGTCCCAATTGAAGACACCGTTCAGGATCTTCGGCACGCCGCGCTGCTTTTCGCCGAACAGTAGCAGGATCACCGCGTCCAGGAAAAAGGCGATGCCGGCCGCCAGCAGCATGGTGCTTTCATCACGTTTCGATTTCCGGATCACTGGTCGAAAAAGGAAAACCTCGATCAGCGCGCCCATCACGGCAAGGATTATGGCAGATGCGACAAGTCCCAGGATGAAGGGCAGGCCCCATTGCGCGACAACAGTATAAGTGACGAAGCCGCCGAAGACATACATCTGCCCGTGGGCAAAGTTCAGGACATTCATCAGCGAGAAGATCAGCGTCAGCCCGAGCGCAATCAGGGCGTATTGGGCGCCGAGATAGAGCCCATTGGCGAGGATCTGTTCCATCTGGAACCCTTTCTGGTGAGGGCGGGGCCCGGAAACGAGGAGATACCGGGCCCCTTGGTGACGCAGGTGAGAGACCTGCGTCAACGATCAGTCACGCAGGTCGGTGCGATCAGTCCACTTGCGCCACAAACAGCGTCTCGAAGGCGCCGTTGTTGAAGGTGTTAACCACCAGAGGCACCGAGACTTGGCGCTTCTGCCCGAAGGAGGTGGTGCCGACATATTTCAACTTGGCATCACCGACCATATAGGGGTTCGGGGCCTCGAACGTGTCCATGGTCTTCTTGAATTCCTCGACATTATCGATTGCCGCGGGATTAGCCGCCATCGTCGCCAGGATATATTCCAGCGCATAGACCTTCGTGTTCGACTCGTCGTTGTATTCTCCGAACATCTTGGTGTAGCGGTCAACGAATTCGCGCATCGCTTCCGACGCCAGTTCTGGCGTGGAGGCGCCGCCGACCGAGATGAAGCCGTTGGCCAGCTCGCCCGCACCTTCCTGCAGCACGGCAGCGTCCTGTGCGGTCTCTGTCGAGATGAGGCCCGCGTAACCCAGTTCGCGCGCGGAACGGATCAGCTGCGGTGCGTTTGCGGGGGACACGCCAGACAGGACGAGAAGGTCAGGCGCGGTCTGGATCACCGGCAGCAGCACCGGGGTGAAGTCGGTCGTGTCGACCTGGTAGGTCACGCTGTCGGACACGACTTCCAGCCCCAGCGCCTTGGCGGCGGCCGACCCGCTGTCACGTTGGCTCAATGGGTCGGATTCATTGGCGGCAACGAAGGCCACCTTCTTCACCCCATTGTTATCCATCAGATATTTGTAGATGGCGGGTCCGGACTGATAGTTGGCAACCATCCCCAGAACCGCGTTCGAGGCGGGCGCGGTGTAGAGTTCTTTCGGGAAGGCATAGGGGAAATACATGATCCCGTTCTGCTCGGCCACCGGGCGGACGGCGGCAGCGCCATCATCGACGTTCGGACCGACGACATAGTGGATGCCAGCTTGCGCCATCTGCTCCATGCCCGCAATAGCGCGCTTAGGGTCTTTCTGGTCGTCGAACGAGACGATCTCGACGTCATATTTGGTGCCGCCGATGTCATAACCGCCGGTCTCGTTGATCCAGGCGGCGCGGGTTTCCATCGAACGCTGGTTCGATGTGCCCCAGGCGGCGGCCGGGCCCGAGGTCACACCGACGAAGCCGATCTTCAGAACCGGGTTTTCGGCAAAAGCAGTGCCAAAGAGAGCAAAGCTGGCAACCGTGACCAGCGCGGTGGTCTTCAGAATGGTACGACGATGCATGTGGCAAACTCCCTGTGAGCCAGATGGTGGATGGAAGTCTCGTCCCCCTTTGGGGATCTTTTCCTGAAGCTTGTCATTTTGTTAACAATCACGTCAACAAAATTTTTCCTTATTGCGAACTCTTAACCGAGATTGATAGAGATACCTTTGTTAACTATCTGGCTGTAGTTGCTGCGAAACTATTCAGGCATGGTCCAAATGACTGCTGCGCCCCGATCCATTGACGACCTGTCAGGCGTCGATGAAATTGCCGAAGAAGACATCGTCGACCGCATTTTCGAAGCTGTTGTCGAACAACGTCTGCCACCTGGTACGAAGCTGTCCGAATCGGTGCTGTGCGAGGCTTTCGGAGTCGGACGCATGCGCATCCGGCGTGCGCTACTGTTGCTTGCCAGCCGCGAAGTGGTCGATCTGCAAGCCAACCGTGGCGCCTTCGTAGCGTCGCCGTCGCCGCAACAGGCGCGAGAGGTTTTCGAAGCGCGCATGACGATGGAGCCGACGATCGCGCGTCTTGCCGTGGAGCGGGCCTCGGTCGAAGATATTGCAAACCTTTCCGCCCATCTGATGAAGGAACACGCGGCGCACCACGAGGACAGCCGACAGGAAGCGATCCGCCTGTCGGGCCAGTTTCATCTGCTACTGGCCCAGATCGCCGCAAATTCTGTGATGCTGCGAATGATGAAGGAACTGGTCACACGTACATCGCTGATCATCGGGATCTTTGGGGCGCCCAGCGTGACGAACTGTCGGGACGATGATCATGAGCGGATCCTGAATGCGTTCAAGACGCGTGACGGCAAGGCCGCTGCCGATCTGATGGCCGAGCATTTGCGTGTGATCGAGGGGAGCCTTGAGCTCGGCAACAAGACAGGCGGCGCGGTCGATCTGGTGAATTTGTTCAAGCGGAAGTAGCCTGAGCGCGCGCCCAGAAATTTGCTGAGCCGCCTTATCCTTCGGCGCTCATGAAGCGACACGAACGCGAAGATCAATCGGTCCCAAATGGCTGCTTTTTGAAAGCTGGAAGTGCCAAACGATGTACTCGCCCAGTGACGGCTATGGGCCGGATGCGTCGATCAACAAAGGCCTGATCGCTGCTCCATCCACTCCAACGGAAACGGCTCCCGCACCCGCGCCAGCGTCACCTCCGGTCCCTGCAAGCCATCGAGGATCGCCTCGACAATGTCGGGCGCGAGCAGAGAGAGCCGCAGGACTCGCGTCATGTAGGACGGCGCGATCCCCTCGCGTTCGGCCAGTTCGGCGATGGTGGCGAACGCGCCGGTCTCCAGCATGCGCTTCCAACGGAAGGCGCGCGCCAGCGCCTTGATCAACGTGCTATCGGTCCGGCGCGGTTGCGTGGCACCTTCGGGCATCTGCATCTCCTTGCGCCCGCCGCGCTTCACGATCCGGAACGGGACATGGAGCGTCATAGTCTCCGGGATCGGTGTGCTGCGGTTCATGCGGCCGCCTCGATGCCACCGGCCAGCATCTCGCGCGCGAGGCCGCAGAGCCCGTCGACGCGCAGCCGGACGTTGAGCCCAGCCGTGCCGATGTCCACGCGCTCGACCAGCAGCGTGACGATGCGCGCCTGCTCGGCGGGGAACAGTTCGTCCCAAAGCGGGTCGAGCTGGATCAGTGCCTCGCGGGCATCGGCTTCTGTGACGTCGACGACTCGGCCGCGTGCAGCCTTCCAAATCCCCTCAACGATCTCCGGCTGGCGGAACACGGCGCGCAGTTGGTCGATGACGGCTGCTTCGACCTCAACAGCGGGCACGCGACCCACTGGGCATGACCTGGCACCATGTTTCAACACCGCCTGGCTGACATAGTAGCGATAGAGCCTGCCACCCTTGCGGGTATGCGTCGGCGAGAAGGCTGCGCCGTCGGGGCCATAGAGCAACCCCTTCAGCAGTGCGGGCGTGTTGGCGCGGGTGCGGGCAGCGCGCTTGCGGGGGCTTTCCTGCAGGATGGCGTGAACTTTCTCCCAAGTCTCGCGGTCGATGATCGCGTCGTGCTCGCCGGGGTAGCTGTCGCCCTTGTGTACCGCCTCCCCGATATAGGCGCGATTGCTGAGCATCCGGTAGAGATACTTCTTGTCGATCCAGTTGCCCCGTGGCGTGGCAATGCCCCGCGCGCCGACCTCACGGGCCAGCATCGTGCAGGAACCGATCTCGAGGAAGCGCGCGAAGATCCAGCGCACGTTCGCGGCGGCCTCCTCGTCGACGACCAGCTTCCGGTTTTCGACGCGGTAGCCGAAGGGCGGCACCCCGCCCATCCACATACCCTTCTTGCGGCTGGCGGCCACCTTGTCGCGGATGCGCTCGGCCGTGACCTCGCGTTCGAACTGGGCGAAGGACAGCAGGATGTTCAGCGTCAGCCGCCCCATCGACGTGGTCGTGTTGAAGGATTGGGTCACCGAGACGAAGGTCACGCCGTTGCGGTCGAACACCTCGACCAGTTTGGCGAAGTCGGCGAGCGACCGGCTGAGACGGTCGATCTTGTAGACCACCACCACATCGACCAGTCCGTCCTCGATGTCGGCCATCAACCGCTTCAGGCCGGGGCGTTCCAACGTGCCGCCAGAGATACCGCCGTCGTCATATTGATCGCGGACCAGCACCCAGCCCTCGGACCGCTGGCTGGCGATGTACGCCTCGCAGGCCTCGCGCTGGGCGTGGAGCGAGTTGAACTCCTGTTCCAACCCTTCCTCGGAGGATTTGCGGGTGTAGATGGCGCAGCGCAGCTTGCGGACCACCTTGTCGGCTTTGTCGAGGGCGTTCATCTCCGCCCCCTGTGGTTCTTTAGTCCGAAAAAGGTCCAGCCGTTCCAGCGCGTGCCGGTGATTGCCCGGGCGATGGCGGACAGCGACTTGTAGGGCCGCCCTTGCCATTCGAAGCCATCGGCGGTGACCGTGACGACATACTCGACACCCTGCCATTCGCGCAGCAGCCGCGTGCCGGTGATGGGTCGGTCGCGGTCGAGGCGCAGTCCGCGCTTCTTCTTGTCCCCTCCATCGAGTTCCTCGCCCAGCCGTTCCAGCCGCCGGATCGTCTCGGGCTTCAGCCCGCCATAGGCGAGTTCCTGGATGCGGTACGCCAGGCGGGACTCGAGGTAGCGGCGGTTGAAGGGCGGCGGCTCACTGTCGAAGAGATCGCGCCACTCAGCCTTCAGGTCGGGCGTCGGCATGGTCTTCAGTGCGGCCAGGCGTGCGGGGATGGGATCGTGGGTCATGCAACTCTCCGGTCAGGTCGGGTTGCATGACCGCTCCGGTCGACCCGATGTCCAAGCGAACTCTCTCCCTCCGGTGCGAATAGTTCGCTTGACTGGCGGGCCATCAGCCGGATCAGCCCCTGCGCCAGGAGCCGACACAACTCAGCCCGACGTTCCTTGGGGGTCATCAGTGTAGGGGACAGGGGGTTCATCCGGACCTTCCCGGAACATTCGCGCTCCGTCGCCCGCCTTCTTCGAAGGCCACCACGTCGCTCAACTGGTAACGGATCGAGCCACCGATCTTGATGAACACGGGGCCATACCGTTCAGCTCGCCAGCGCTGCAACGTCCGGGTGGATATCCGCCATCTATCGGCGAGTTCGCGTTCGCTCAGGAGCGAAGACGACGTGTGGTCATCGGGTTTTGGTGAGCCTGCTCTTTCCATGATCGCCTTACCTCGTTTCTTGTCTGCAGGCAGCGTGGCATGACGTCGATCGGCTGTACGGAAACAGCGACTGGTCAAAGGCGATCAGGCGTAAGCGATAGAATTGACTGTAAAAAATGCGAGGTATTCGCTGAGCGATTAACCGAGGTCCGCATCCCATCCTTCCGGCAACAGCTCCGCTCCGCGTCGGAGATACTTCCGGACAGTTTCCGGCGTAGCCGACAGGCCGAACTTCGCCATGACATCAGCGATTTCCCCGGGGATCGGGCTACGTGCCTGGTCGGGTCGATAGCCATATGCGTCGATCGCGATGGCAGTGAGCAGCTGGGCGATCATGTCGATCTCGCGCTTGTCCGGTTTGGCAGAGGCGACCGAGCCGTTTGCGACGTCCTGCTTTTCCTTTGTGTGGGGATCGCCGTGATACCGCCGCAGCAACCGGACAAATTCGGGATGGGCCTTAAAATCGACCTTGTCCATCCAGATCAGGAAATCCCGCGGCTGAATGCGCCATCCGTGTTTCTGAGGATCGAATTTTCGATCGAGGAGTTCATGGGTCTTCAAAAGGAACAGGATGGATTCCCATTGATTTGTGCGATCTCGGCCGCGCAGGGACTTCAGCTCCTCCGCTGAATACTCCTTTGGCTCGATGCCGAGCGAGAGGCATGTCATCTCCGCTACCGAGAAGGTTGGCATCTTGGCCCAGTGCTCGAAGTCGGCGATGTGATCTGGGTGACCGAAGCCGCCCGCATACCAGGAGGGAAGTCGAGACGCTTCGCTGATCTCGCTGTAGAGAAAGTTATCCCATAGCTTCTTCAACTGCTTGTGATCGACATGACCGCGATCGAACAGGGCGTCGATCTGATCGTCCGGAAACTCCCGCAGCCTGGCTCTGCATAGCGAACCCAGCTCTCGCCGCCTTGTCGCGCAGAGCTCGAATATCCCTGGATCAAAGGGCCCGACGGTCTGGATGATTTGGGGCGCTTCCCACGCCAGCAGGCGACCCATCTTCTGTCGCAGGAGTTCCATGCGACGGTCATCTAGGGTCAGGACCCATTGATCTGCTTGAGGCTGCCGCTGCTGCGTGATTCAAGGCCCCGAACTGACGGGGGTGATG
>NZ_JAPNUE010000008.1 GCF_026626305.1 Frigidibacter sp. RF13
CCCCCCCCCCCCCCCCCCCCCCCCCCCCCCCCCCCCCCCCCCCCCCCCCCCCCCCCCCCCCCCCCCCCCCCCCCCCCACGGGTCGGCCCGCGCAAAGCGCGGGACGAAACTTTAGTAGGGCCAGGGGTGGGCCTTGTGCGCCCCCTCGATCGCCGCCAGCACCTCTGGCGGCAGACGCAGCTCGGCCGCCGACAGCGCGATGGCAAGCTGTCCGGGCGTCGTCGCGCCGATGATCGGCAAGGTCTGCACCGGCCGGGTCATCGTCCAGGCCACCGCCATCGCCGCCGGATCGAGCCCCGCCGCCCGCGCGATCGCCAGATAGGCTTCGACCGCCCCCCAGACCCGTTCCGTCACCCGGCCCGACAGCGTCGGGTTCAGCGACCGGCGCGAGCCGGGCGGGATCACGTCGCCCTGATATTTCCCGGTCAGAAGCCCGGTCGCCACCGGCGAGAAGGCCAGAAGCGCCATCCCCTCATTGTGCGAAAGCTCTGCCAGATCGAGGTCCCAGAGGCGGCAGAGCAGCGAATATTCGTTCTGATGGGTCAGGGGCCGCGCCACGCCCATCCGGTCGGCCAGCTGCAGCCACATGGCCGTGCCCCAGCACGTCTCGTTCGACAGGCCCCAGTGCCGGATCTTGCCCGCCGTCATCGCCCGGTCGAGCGCCTGAAGCACATCTTCCATATGTGCAAGGATCGCCGCCTTGTCATGCGAGCGCGGATCGAAATGCCAGCCCGCGCGGAAATGATAGACATCACGGTTCGGCCAGTGCAGCTGGTAAAGGTCAACATAGTCCGTCGCCAACCGCTTCAATGAGCCCTCCAGCGCCCGGCCGACCGCATCGCCGCTGATCGGCTCGTCGCCCCGCGCCTTGCCATCCTCGCCGGTGATCTTCGTCGCAATGATCCAGTCGCCCCGTCGCCCGGTCCTGCGGTTCCAGCTGCCGATGATCTCCTCGGTGCGTCCGATGGTCTCGGCCCGGACCGGGTTCACCGGATACATTTCGGCCGTGTCGAGAAAGTTCACCCCCGCCGCCAGCGCCTGGTCCATCTGGGAATGGCCCTCAGCCTCGCTGTTCTGCGTGCCCCAGGTCATGGTGCCAAGGCAGATTTCGGAGACTTTCAGATCGCTCCGTCCGAGTGTGACCGTCCGCATCCGCCCCTCCCTTTCCACCCGGCCAGCTAGAACGTCTGTCCCCGTGGGGGTCAAGGGCAAGTCACGGCAAAATGACACGGGGGCCCGGGGGTCTTGTGCTAGGCTGTGCGGAAATGGGGACTGGCATGCCGCGCCCGAGCGTAACTGCACTCACCTTGCTGCTCATGACCGCCGCCCCCGCGGCCGCGAAACCGCTGCATTACCTGCTCGACCCGAGCCAGTCCGAGGTGGGTTTTTCGGTCGATGTCGGGCAGTCGCCGCTGAAAGGCCGCATGCCGGTCGCAAGCGCCGATCTGATCCTCGACTTCGACAAGGCCGCCGCCAGCCGCATCCGCGTGACGCTCAGCCCCGGCGGCGCGCAAATGGGCCTGCCCTTCGCCACCGGCGCGATGAAAAGCCCCGAAGTGCTTGATACAGCGCGCTTTCCGGCGATCAGCTTCGAAAGCATCCGCGTCCGCCCGACCGACAGTGGCGCCGAGGTTGAGGGCAGGATCACCATCCGTGATGTGACGCGGCCGATCACGCTTCAGGCCCGGCTCTTCCGCCCTGAGGGCAGCGCCGAGGGCACGCGAGAGGCGCTGACGGTCAAGCTGTCGGGCGCGGTGAACCGGTCGGAATTCGGCGCCACCGGCTTCGCCGATATGGTGGGCGACCGGGTCGAGCTGAACATTTCCGCGCGGATCCTGTTGCAGAACTGACGGCTGGCGGTTTTTTGCTCTGGGCTTTCCCTGCCCGTGGCGCCATGTTGGCCCCGTTCCACAAAGCCCGCCGTCATGCGCCTGCTGATTTCCTTCGCCGCCCTCTTCCTGTCGGTCATCTTCCTGCAACTCGGCACCGGGGGTGTGGCGCCGCTCGACGCGCTGTCCGGCGTCTCGCTTTCCTTCACCAAGACCGAGATCGGCACGCTCGGCTCCTCGCATTTCCTCGGGTTCTTCATCGGCTGCTGGTGGGCGCCGCGGCTTCTGGGCACGGTCGGCCATTCCCGGGCCTTCGCGGCCTTCACCGCCGCCGGCACCATCGGCATCATCGCCCATATGATGGTCGTCAGCCCCCTGGCCTGGGCGCTCCTCCGGCTCCTCTCGGGCATGTGCGTCGCGGGCTGCTACACGATCATTGAGGCCTGGCTGCAGTCGAAACTGACGAACGAGACGCGCGGCCGGGCGATGGGCGTCTACCGGATCGTCGATATCGGCGGCTCGCTCGCCGCGCAGCTCGTCATCGGTTTCCTCGAACCGGCGCAGTATTTTTCCTACAACCTGCTCGCCATCCTCTGCTGCGCGGCCCTCTTGCCCGTCGTCGTGTCGAAGGCCGAGGAACCGCCCACCCCCGCCGCACCCCGCCTCAGGCCCGGTCTCGCCTGGGCACGCTCGCCGCTCGCTGCCCTCGGCGTCGTGACCTCGGGCGTCACTGGCGCGGCCTTCCGCATGGTCGGCCCCGTCTACGGGATCGAGATCGGGCTTTCCGCCGACCGGATCGCCATTTTCCTTGCAGCCTACGTCATCGGTGGCGGCCTCGCGCAATTCCCGCTCGGCTGGCTCGCCGACCGGTTCGACCGGCGCCATGTGCTGATCGGCCTCTCCGTGCTCGCCGCCCTCTCCTGCCTCATGACCATCGGCTTCTCCGGCCTCGGCCCCTGGCCCGCCTACCTGTCGGCTGCGATCTTCGGCGCCGCCACCATGCCGATCTATTCCGTCTCCACCGCCCACGGCCACGACTTCGCCGACGACAGCGAGCGGGTGGAACTCTCCGCCGCCTTCATGTTCCTCTATGCCGTCGGCGCCATCGCCTCGCCGCTCGTCGCCTCCGGCCTGATCGAGGCCTACGGCGCCTCGGCCATGTTCCTCTTCATCGGCACGACCCATGCAGCGCTCGTCCTCTTCAGTGTCATCCGCATGCGCGCCCGCCCCGCGCCGACCGACCGCACCGCCTATGTCGTCGTTCCGCGCACCTCCTTCACCATCGGCCAGCTCTTCGGCCGCTCGCGCCGCGGCTGAGCGCGGGCCATTGGCCTCTGGCCCTCGCGCCGCGATGACGCTAAACGGGGCGGCGGACTTCTCGGGACGGAACGAATGGCGCGGATTCTCATCACCTCGGCGATCCCCTACATCAACGGCATCAAGCATCTGGGCAACCTGGTGGGTTCCCAGCTGCCCGCCGACCTCTTCGCCCGCTACATGCGCGCCCGCGGGCACGAGGTCATGTTCATCTGCGCGACCGACGAACATGGCACACCGGCCGAGCTTGCCGCCGCCAAGGCCGGCCAGCCCGTCGATGTCTACTGCGCCGAGATGCACGAGGTACAGAAAGACCTCGCGAAGGGCTTCCGCCTCTCGTTCGACCATTTCGGCCGGTCCTCCAGCCAGCGCAACCACCGCCTGACCCAGCATTTCGCGGGCAAGCTGGCCGACAACGGCCTGATCCGCGAAGTCACGGAAAAGATGGTCTTTTCCATCGACGACAACCGCTTCCTGCCCGACCGCTATATCGAAGGCACCTGCCCCAACTGCGGCTATGACAGTGCGCGGGGCGATCAGTGCGACAATTGCACCAAGCAGCTTGATCCCACCGACCTCATCAACCCGCATTCGACCATCTCGGGGTCGACAAACCTTGAGGTGCGGGAAACTAAGCACCTCTACCTGATGCAGCGGTCCTTGAAGGACAAGCTCGAGGCCTGGATCGATTCAAAGACCGACTGGCCCGTCCTGACCACCTCGATCGCCAAGAAATGGCTCCACGACGGCGACGGCCTGCAGGATCGCGGCATCACCCGCGACCTCTTCTGGGGCATTCCGGTGAAAAAGGGCGATCAGCCCTGGCCGGGAATGGAGGGCAAGGTCTTCTACGTCTGGTTCGACGCGCCCATCGAATATATCGCCGGCACCGCCGAATGGGCCGACGCCCACGGCAAACCCGACGCGGAATGGGAACGCTGGTGGCGCACCGACAAGGGCGCCTCGGACGTCACCTATTACCAGTTCATGGGCAAGGACAACGTCCCCTTCCACACGCTTTCCTTCCCCGCGACCATCCTCGGCTCGGGCGAGCCCTGGAAGCTCGTCGATTATCTGAAATCGTTCAACTACCTGAATTACGACGGCGGCCAGTTCTCGACCTCGCGCGGGCGGGGCGTCTTCATGGATCAGGCCCTGTCAATCCTGCCGTCCGATTACTGGCGCTGGTGGCTCCTCTCCCACGCCCCGGAATCCTCAGACAGCGAATTCACCTGGGAGAATTTCCAAGGATCGGTGAACAAGGACCTCGCCGATGTCCTTGGCAATTTCGTCAGCCGCATCACCAAGTTCTGCGCCGCCAAGTTCGGCCCCGCCATCCCCGCAGGCGGCAGCTACGACGACCGCGCGCTGGCGCTGATCGCCGACCTCGAAACCCGCGTCCGCGCCTACGAGACGCACATGCAGGAAATGGAGGTCCGCAAGGCCGCCTCTGAGCTCCGCGCCATCTGGGTCGCCGGCAACGAATATCTGCAATCCGCTGCCCCCTGGACCGCCTTCAAGACCGACCCCGAGGCCGCCGCCGCCATCGTCCGCCTCTCCCTCAACCTCGTCCGCCTCTACGCGGTCCTGTCTGAGCCCTTCATCCCCGACGCCGCCGCGACGATGCTCAAGGACATGGGAACAGACAACCGCACCTGGCCCGGCCCGGTGGCCGAGGCGCTGGAGGCCCTGCCATCCGGTCACGCGTTCGCCGTTCCGGAAGTCCTCTTCCGCAAGATCGCCGACGAAGAACGCGAGGAATGGTCCAAGCGTTTCGCCGGAACGCGCGGCTAGACACCGGCGCGCGAGCTACGGAAACCCACACACGCGATTATCCGCGGACAGGCCTATTTCGGCTTTTTTGCGGCTTTACAGACATGAAAGGGTACAGTAACGCCACCCCGGTGCAGCTTCGGGGCAAGCTCTGCGCCGCGCGAGCACACGATCGCGGTGCCGGGGATGAGCGGCAGAAATGCAACCGACACAAGCGCAGCGATAACAGCAGCAATGTGTACCTATTGATAGCGACGGATGATGAACGACAAGCTAACTTTTCGCATTCTTTCGGCAGTCCTGTCTCTCGGCCCCCTGTTGCCAAAACGAATGGCAGAGCGCTTCCGCCGGTCGCTGGATAAGCGCGATCCCAAGCGCCGCGAGGACTTTCTGGCTCAACCGGAGATGGCCAGCGAAGTTCTGAAACGCGCGCGTTCTGTCACGCGGACGGACATCGCGAATGTCGATTTCTCAGCGGTACGGGAAGATTTCGTGCCGTACGCACCGCCGCAGAAAATGTCCCCGCGGGTGAAACTCATCGCATTCTATCTCCCGCAATATCACCCGTTTCCCGAGAATGACGAATGGTGGGGCAAAGGCTTCACCGAGTGGACCAATGTCGGCAAAGCCGTCCCGAACTTCGTCGGCCACTACCAACCACATTGCCCGATCCATTTCGGCTACTATGACCTCCGCGTCCCCCAAGTCATGGAAGACCAGGCTCGTGTCCTAAAAGAATACGGCCTTCACGGATTCTCCTATTATTTCTATTGGTTTGGCGGAAAGATCCTGATGGAGACGCCGCTGAAGGCGATGCTCGACAATCCCAAGGCGGACGCGCCTTTCTGCTTCACCTGGGCCAACGAGAACTGGACACGCCGCTGGGACGGGGCGGAAGAAAACGTCCTGATCGCCCAGAAACATTCGATCGAGGATTCTCTCGCACTTCTGCGCCATTTTGCGGTCTATTTCGCCGACCCTCGCTATATCCGTGTCGACGACAAGCCTTTGTTCATCGTTTATCGCGCGGATATCATTCCCGATCTCAAGAACATTGTCGCCGCCTGGCGCGAGGAAGCGAAACGGCTCGGCTTCAAGGGGCTCTATATTGTCGGAGCGCAAAGCTTCGGCGTCACCGACCCCCGACCGTATGGTTTCGACGCGGCGGTCGAGTTTCCGCCGCATGGCATGGCGTCGGATTCGATCCGGCATGAGGTCGAGATCGTCAATCCCGACTACACCGGACCGATCTACAACTACGAGCAGATCGTCGACAATGCCGTCACCCGCCCGGAACCGAGCTACAAACTGTTCCGAACCGCGATGCTGTCCTGGGACAATACGGCCCGCAGGCAGAACGCGTCCCACATCATGGCGCGGTTCAGCGTAACCAAATATGCGCAGTGGCTTTCCGCACTCTGCCATCGTGCCGCGGCAAACCCGAAATATTCCGATGACGAGAAGCTCGTCTTCATCAACGCCTGGAACGAATGGGCTGAAGGCACGCACCTCGAGCCCGACCGCAAGCATGGCTTCGGCTATCTTCAGGCAACCTACGATACGGTGGCGTCACTGGGGCCGGTGGGTTGGAACATTCAGGAACTTCCTGCGACGCGGCGCCACGACACGGGCGTGATCCTGCATGTCCACTACGAAGAAACCTGGCCCGAGCTGAAAACCCAGCTTGATCGCATTGGGCCGCATGATCTCTATGTGACCACGACAAGCACCGCCATCGCCGAACGCATCCGCGCCGACAGGCCCGACGCTTGGGTCGAGCTTGTCGAGAATCGCGGACGCGACATCCGCCCCTTCCTTTCGGTGCTGCGGCGCATCCGCCCGCTTGGCTACCGGTCGATCTGCAAGCTGCATTCCAAGAAAAGCGCCTATAGGGCCGACGGGGAAGCTCTGCGCCAAGCGATCATCGACAGTCTCGTTTCCGGCAATTGCCCCAACCTGTTCGCCGCAGATCCGCGCCTCGGCCTTGTTGCGCCCAAAGGCTCCTACATTCCGCACACCGACAAGAGCGAAACCTACAACGGGGCGAATGTAGCGGCCCTGTCGCAGGTGCTTGGCTTCCCCTTCAAGCGCGATCGTTTTCCGGCGGGCTCGATGTTCTGGTTCCGGCCTGAGGCACTTGAGGTGCTCGACAAGATCGATCTCGACGCCTGCTGGGGGGTCGAGAATGGCCTCGCGGATGGCACCTGGGCGCATGCGATCGAGCGGATCTTTGCGGTCGCGGCGCAGCACGCGGGTTATCACGTGATTGAAACAACTGCCTGAGCGGCGCGGTGATTGCCGCGCCAGAGTCTAGTCTTGGATCAGCGCAACGAGCGCGAGGATCGTCGCACCCACACCGATCAGGATGAGCGGGGCGGGCGCCGGGTTGCCAAAGCCGATCTCCCACAGGATCACCCAGCTGGGCGTGAGATAGGTATAGGCCATCACCTTCGATGCAGGCAGCCTGAGGGCGGCATATTGCAGAAGGACGAAGGTCACCGCGCTCGCGAAGAAGGCGGTGTAGAAGAGCGTGATCCAGACGATAGCGGGCAGGTTCGTCCAGTCGGTCGCGCGGATGTCGCCCCAGCCCCAGAGCGTCAGGACGACGAACCCGGTCACCAGCACGCCGAAGGAAAAGACCGTCGGGCTTTCACCCCGGTTCAGCTTGCGGACCATGGGCGTATAAAGTGCGTGCGCAACGCAGCCCCAGAAATAAATGACCTCGCCCTTGCCGATCTCGAACCGCATCAGCGCGCCCCAGTCGGCGCGGAAGATCACCCAGACCGCGCCAAGGCCGCCGATCAGAAGTGCTGCGGCGATCCGCGGCGTGGTGATCTGGCGCAGAAGCAGCCAGCCGAACCCCGCCGCAATCAGGGGCGTCAACGTAAAGACCGCCGCCGTCGAAACCGGCGGTGCGGTCTTCAACCCTTCGAACATCAGGACAAAGTAGGCCGCAAGGCAGAGGCCGAGCAGGAGGTAGCGCCAGGGCGCCCTCCCGTCGCCCGCCCGGAAGGCGCCGGTCGCCAGCGCGGCCGCGCCGACGAACAGCGCCGCCAGCAGAAACCTGACGGCCGAAAAGGCGACCGGCGAGACGAGGTTCGCCATCTGCCCCCCAAGCGAGAAGGACCCAGCGATAAGCGCCGAGAAGGCCAGCATCGCCAGATGGCCCCTCAGCGCGGGCGACAGGCCGGTGGCGGTCGCGCCCGTCATATGTCCGTCCAGCCCTCCGACGCCTTCTTGATATGGGCGAGGAACTTCTGGACCTTCAGTGTCCGGTGCAGGTCGACATGGGTGACGAGCCACAAGGGCGAGGTCCATTCCGGCCGGGGCGCCATCACCTCGATCAGGTCGGGATCGCGCGCCGCCTCGCGCAGGGTCATGAAGCCGATCCCCGCGCCCGCGCGCACCGCCGCCTCGGTCGCCGCCGCTTCGGAGGTGCGGAAGACCACCCGCTCGGCCGGAACCGCGCCACGCAGCCATTGATAGAAAGGCGCCCGCGCCTGCGGATCGTCCGGCCCGACGAACCAGTGGCGCGAGAGTTCCGCCTCGGTCTTCGGCAGGCCATGGCGGTCGGCATAGCATTTCGCCGCGTACATGCCGTTCCGCAGCTGGATGAATTTCTGCACGACATAATCCGGATCCTCCGGCCGCGCACCCGCTCGGATCGCCACATGCGCCTCGCCGGAATTCAGCCGGAACAGCCGCATGTCGGTCAGGAAACGGATATGCAGGCCGGGATGTTCCTTCTGGAAGGAAGCGATCGACGGGGCGAGCAGGCGCGGAATGCCCGAGATCGCGGTGATGATCAGTTCGCCTGAAACCGTTTCACTTTGGCCCTTGATGCGGGCGGCGAGCTGGTCGAACCGGTCGGAGGCGCCCTGCGCCACCTCCAGAAGCTCGCGCCCCGCATCGGTCGGCGTATAGCCGCGCGCATGGCGCTGGAAGAGTTTCGAGCCAAGTCGCCCCTCCAGCGCGTCAATATGGCGGATCACGGTCGCATGATGAACGCCAAGCACGTCGGCGGCGCCGGACACGGTGCCAAGGCGCGCGACCTGATAGGCAGTGCGGATTTCATCCCAGGTTTCAAAACTCATTCTGTGCGCTCACAAACATTGCCTGTTATGCATGTGCAGTTTTCGAAAGGCGTGCAAGCCCTAGATTCAAGGTCATCCGCAGACTCACGCATAGGTGATCAAATGACCCGCATTCTTCGTATCGACAGCTCCATCAAGGGCGGCGCTTCGGTGACCCGCCGCCTCACCGACCGGCTGACCGACCGGCTTATCGCCCAGATCGGCGGCCAGGTGACCGAACGCGACACACAAGGCCTGCCCGCGATCGACGGCGCCTGGATCGGCGCGGCCTATACGCCCGCAGAGGCGCGCAGCGCCGAACAGGCCGAGGCGCTCGCCCTCTCCGACAGGCTCATCGCCGAACTGAAAGCAGCCGATGTGATCGTCATCGGCGCCCCGGTCTACAATTTCGGCGTCACCGGCCCGCTGAAAGCCTGGATCGACCTCGTCTGCCGGGTCGGCGAAACCTTCCGCTACGGCGAGACCGGGCCCGAGGGGCTCGTGGCAAGCAAGCCCGTCTATGTGGCCTATGCCTCGGGCGGTGTGCCGATGGGCTCGGCGGTTGATTTTGCCTCTGCCTATCTCAAGCAGGTCCTCGCCTTCATCGGTCTGACCGATGTCACCTTCATCGCCGCCGAGGGCGTGGCCCGCGACGAAAGCGCCGCCGTCGCCCGCGCCGAAGCAGCCATCGAACAGATCGCCGCCTGACCCCGCGTGGCGGCAGGAGCCATCCCGTTTGCCTACAGCTTCTGCCTCTTACCCGTTGATCCCATGCCGCGCGCGTCCGCTGACGCGCGCGCTCTCTCGAAGTTCCGATTGACGCCAGAGGTTGAATATCCGACCACTCTCCCGAATTTGTCGTTTGCCGGGTGCTCTTGTCGATGATGTTGCGCTACACTCTGGTGCTTTTGATCGTGTTTCCAAACACGGCCGCCGCGGACTGCACTATTCCGGTCTTCGTCCGCAGCGAGGCACCCGGAGCCCCCGTGATCCTGGCCGGACCCGACGCAGCCGCCGTGCGGATCGGCACCGTGCCAATGGTGGACGATCCCGATCACGGCAGGATGAGCGGCGAACTTACCATCACCGACATCCGTGACGGCTATGCAGCCGTCACTGGCGTCCACGCCTGGGGCAATCCCGACCAGACAGCGCCGGACGGCTGGGTCAATGTCGCCGATCTGGCCTTCGTCGCCCAGACCCAGAAGGGCTTCACTGCGCCCGACCCGACCGCGGATGTGATCTGGCAGGACGAGGACTGGATCTATCCTGACAGGATCGCGCAACTCGTGGCCTGCGAGGGCGACTGGGTCGCGCTCAGGCTCGCGGATCAGAAGACCGACGCGCCGATCTGGGTGCGCGGCATCTGCGGCGCCCAGGAAACCACCTGCGACGGCACGACCGGCGACTACTGACCGCCCGCTTTCCTTGACACCCGCGCCCAAGCGGCGTATGCGCCCTCCCAAACCCCCGGAAGTTTGTCGCTTCCGGTCCTGAGGCTCAAGGCCGGGATCGCCATCTGTCAGCGCGTTGCGCCCACAGGTGTCATTCTGCTTTGGCTTGGGGCATGGGCGAAGCTGGACTATATCAGCCGGGCAACCGGCGAAGGAGAAAGACGATGTTCGAGAGCCTGTCAGAACGCCTTGGCGGTGTTTTCGAGCGCCTGACCAAGCAGGGCGCGCTCTCGGAAGCCGACGTCAAGACTGCGCTCCGCGAGGTGCGCGTGGCACTTCTGGAAGCCGACGTCTCGCTGCCGGTCGTGCAGGATTTCGTGAAGGCGGTCGAGGCCAAGGCCACCGGCCAGGCGGTCACGAAATCCGTCACCCCCGGCCAGCAGGTCGTGAAGATCGTCCATGACGAGCTTGTCCGCGTGCTCGCCGGCGACGGCGAACCCGAGGCGCTGAAGATCGACAACCCGCCCGCGCCGGTCCTGATGGTCGGCCTGCAAGGCTCGGGCAAGACCACGACGACCGCCAAACTCGCCAAGCGCCTGACCGACAAGAACGGCAAGCGCGTGCTGATGGCGTCGCTCGACACCAACCGCCCAGCGGCGATGGAACAGCTGCAGATCCTCGGCACCCAGATCGGCGTCGATACGCTACCGATCGTGAAGGGTGAAAGCGCCGTCCAGATCGCGAAGCGCGCCAAGCAGCAGGCCACGCTCGGCGGCTATGACGTCTACATGCTCGACACCGCCGGCCGCCTCCATATCGACGAGGCGCTGATGGCCGAAGTCCAGGCGGTCCGCGACGCGGTCAGCCCACGCGAGACCCTCCTCGTCGTCGACGGCCTCACCGGCCAGGACGCCGTGAACGTCGCCACCGAATTCGAGGCGAAAGTCGGCATCTCCGGCGTCGTTCTGACCCGGATGGACGGCGACGGCCGCGGCGGTGCCGCCCTTTCGATGCGCGCCGTCACCGGCAAGCCCATCCGCTTCGTGGGCCTCGGCGAAAAGATGGACGCCATCGACGCGTTCGAAGCCGAACGGATCGCCGGCCGCATCCTCGGCATGGGCGACATCGTCGCGCTGGTCGAAAAGGCCCGCGAGACGATGGAACTGGCCGAGGCCGAGCGCATGGCCAAGCGCTTTGCCAAGGGCCTGTTCAACATGAACGACCTCAAGGGCCAGCTTGAGCAGATGCTGAAGATGGGCGGCATGCAGGGCCTGATGGGCATGATGCCCGGCATGGGCAAGATGGCCAAGGCCGCCGAAACCGCGGGCTTCGACGACCGCATGCTGCGCCGCCAGATCGCGCTCATCAACTCGATGACGAAGAAGGAACGCGCCAACCCCGACCTGATGGCCGCCTCGCGCAAGCGCCGCGTCGCGGCGGGCGCCGGCCTCGACGTGGCCGAACTGAACCGCCTTCTGAAACAGCACCGGCAGATGGCCGACATGATGAAGAAGATGGGCAAGATGGGCAAAGGCGGCATGATGAAAGCCGCGATGCAGATGATGGGGAAAGGCGGCGACATGCCCAAGGACCTGTCGTCGATGAGCCCCGCCGAGATGGAAGCGATGGCCAAGGGTATGCAGGAAGGCTTGGGCGGCAAGCTCCCCGGCCTCGGCGGCTTGGGCGGGCTGAAACTGCCGGGCGGGCTTTCGGGCCTTGGCGGTCTGGGGTTCGGGAAGAAAAAGTGACCCATCGCCTGGCCCAGGATATGCACGGCAAGCCGGTCCTCTGGACCGAGCGGCTTTGCCTGCGCGTGCCTGCGGACGGCGATGTGGTCCCCTCGGCCCGCTTCTGGGCCTCGGAGCGGTCGCACATGATGGGCGGCCCCTGGACCTATGAGAAAACCCGCGATGGCTTCGTGGATATCCTCGACCAATGGAACCGACACGGCTTCAGCCTCTTCACCGTGACGCTCCGCGACACGGGAGAACCAATCGGCGGCATCGGCCCCTATCTCCCCGAAACCCACCCCGAACCCGAACTCGGCTGGAGCCTCTGGTCGGCCGAGCACGAGGGCAAGGGTCTCGCACTCGAGGCGGCCCTCGCCGCCCGCGACTGGTTCTTTGCGACCAGCGGCCACACGACCGCTGTCAGCTATACCGACCCGGCCAACACCCGCTCGCACCGGCTCTGCGAACGCATGGGCGCCACCGTCGATCCGGACGCGCCGCACCCCTACGGCGACGAACCGACGCTGACCTACCGCCATCACGCCGGGGGCCGCGCATGACGATCCCCGTGCTCCACACCGAACGCCTGATCCTGCGCGCGCCCCGGCTCGCCGATTTCGAACATTGGGCCACCTTCTTCGCCTCGCCCCGCTCGATCCACGAACGCGGCATGATGAGCCGCATCGACGCCTGGCGCACCTGGGCTTCCGACGTGGCGATCTGGCAGCTGAAGGGCTACGGCCCCTTCGGCATGGATGACCGCGAAACCGGCGCCTATGTCGGCGAAGTCGGCATCTACCACGGCGACGATTTCCCTGCCCCCGAGCTTGGCTGGTTCGTGGTGCCCGAAGCCGAAGGCAAGGGCTATGCTGCCGAGGCCGCCCGCGCCGTCCTCGACTGGGTCCGCGTCACCTTCGACTGGCCCCATGTCACCAACATCATCGACCCCGCGAACGACCGCTCCATCGCCCTCGGCCTCCGCCTCGGCGGCGTGATCGACTCGACCCTTCCGGGCGTCGATCCGGGCGACGTGGTGATCCGCCATGACCTGAGGGGACGAGCATGACGATCACGCTCGCCAACACCCCGGTCTTGCAGACCGAGCGCCTGACGCTCCGCGCACCCTCAAGCGCGGACTGGTCCGCCTTCGATGCCTTCCTCGCCACGCCGCGCGCCACCTTCATCCGTTCGGGCGACTATGGCATCCGCGAAACCTGGCGTGCCTTCGGCCATGTGATCGGCCATTGGGTGATGCGGGGTTTTGGCAATTTCGTCTTCACGCTTAGGGGCGAGGACCGACCGCTCGGCATGGCTGGCCCCTGGTTCCCGGCGGGCTGGCCGGAACAGGAGATCGGCTGGACTGTCTGGTCGGGCGAAGCCGAGGGCAAGGGCTATGCGGCCGAAGCTGCCTCTGCTGCTCGCCGTTTCGCCTATGACAGGCTCGGCTGGACGACCGCCGTCAGTTACATCGACCCGTCGAACCACCGCTCCATCGCGTTGGCGGAACGGCTGGGCGCGCGGCTCGATGCAGGTGCGGCCCATCCGGCGGGCGATAAGCCCTGCCTTGTCTACCGACATCCCGGCCCGGAGGCGCTGGTATGACCAACCTCTGGGAACAGCCCCCGAACGGCCGGACGGCCGACGCCGCCGCCGCGTTCGCGGCCCTCGTCCCGGTGATCGAGACCGAAAGACTGCGGCTGCGCGCGCCCGGGATCGGCGATTTCGACGCCTGGGCCGGGATCGAATGCGGCGACCGTGGCGTCGGCATCGGCGGTCCGATGAGCCGTGCGGACTCCTGGCTCGACTTCGCCCAGGCCACCGCCACCTGGCTTCTGCGTGGCCATGGCCTGTGGTCAGTCGAAAGCCGCAATACCGGCGCACTTCTGGGTTTCGTCCTCATCGGCTTCGAGCCCGGCGATCAGGAACCCGAACTCGGCTTCCTGTTCACCGAAGCCGCCGAAGGCCAGGGCTATGCGTTCGAGGCGGCCAAGGCCGCTCGCGCCCATGCGTTCGGCGCGCTCGGCTTCGTGACGATCGTCAGCTATATCGCCCCGGACAACGACCGCTCGATCCGGCTCGCGGAACGGCTGGGCGCCGCGCGGGACACGGCGGCCGAAGTCGACATCGGGAATGAATGCCTGGTCTACCGCCATCCGAACCCGGGGAAATGCCTATGAAATGCCTAATGCGTGTCGGGACGGATGCGGGACGGGTGCGGGACGGAAGACCGACGCCTGCCAGACGTATGGGGAGGGGCCTTTGATGGACACGACAACCCGCGCGGCGGAGCTTTTGAGGGAGCATCGCGACGCCATCGACCGGCTGGACGCGATCCTCGTCTACACGCTCGCCGAGCGCTTCAAGCAGACCCAGGCGGTGGGGCGGCTGAAGGCGTCGCATGACCTGCCGCCCGCCGATCCGGTGCGCGAGGCAACCCAGATGGCACGGCTTGAGGAGCTGGCCAAGGCGGCCGACCTCGACCCCGAACTGGCCAAGAAATTCCTGACCTTCATCATCTCCGAAGTCATCAGGCATCACGAGAAACTGCAGAAATAACAGGGGCTTGCCCCGGTTTAACAGCCATCCAAAGGAGTATATAACATGGCTATGAAAATCCGTCTGGCACGCGGCGGTTCCAAGAAGCGCCCGTTCTATTCGATCGTTGCATCCGACAGCCGCATGCCGCGCGACGGCCGCTTCATCGAGAAGCTCGGCACCTACAACCCGCTTCTGGCCAAGGATGACGAGAAGCGCGTCGTGATGAACATGGAGCGCGTGAACCACTGGCTCGCCCAGGGCGCCCAGCCAACCGACCGCGTCGCCCGCTTCCTCGAAGCCTCGGGCGCCAAGCCCAAGACCACCCGCGCTAACATGAAAAAGGCCGAACCGGGCGACAAGGCCAAGAAGCGCGCCGAGGAAAAGGCGGCCAAGTCCGAAGCGGCTACCGAGTAAGCCGCTATGTTGGTTGGCTTTTTCCTGCGCCGCATCGTGACGGTCACGCTTTGCGCGGCGGCCTTCTGGGCGGGCGTGAAGGCCGACAACCTGTTCGCCGGGGCCCCTGCCCCGGCGGCTGACTGCGCGGAGGGCTGACATGGCGGATCGTATCTGCGTCGGCGCCATCGCGGGGGCTTTCGGGGTCAAGGGCGAGGTCAGGCTGAAAAGCTTCTGCGCCCAGCCCGAGGCGATTGCCGCCTATGCACCGCTCTGGTCGAAGGACGGCAGCCGCAGCTTCACCCTCCGTCTGACCCGCGGCTCCGGCGGCGGGCTCACGGCCCGGCTGTCGGGCATCACCACCAAGGAAGAGGCGGATGCGCTGCGCGGGTTCGAGCTTTATGCCGACCGCGACAAGCTGCCCAATCTTCCCGACGACGAATTCTATCACGCCGACCTCATCGGGCTCGAGGTCCTGGACACATCCGGCCGCCCGCTGGGCCGGGTGAAGGCAGTCCATAACCACGGGGCGGGCGATTTCCTGGAAATCACGGCGCCGGGCGGCGGGATCCTCTTGCCCTTCACCAAGGCCGCCGTCCCGACCGTCGACCTGACGGCCGGCCGCATCATCGCCGATCCGCCCGAAGATCCGGGCGCCGAGGATCCGGGCGATGAGTGACGAAAAACCGAAATCGCACGGTCGCATCGCGATTTCCCAGGCGCTGCGCCCGCGCGAACTGATGACTGACACGCCGCGCCTGAAGGGCGCCTGGACGGCCCGGATCATCACGCTTTTCCCCGAAGCCTTCCCCGGCACGCTCGGCCTCAGTCTCACCGGCAAGGCGCTCGCCGAAGGCAAATGGGCGCTTGAGACCATCGACCTTCGGCCGTTCGGCGAGGGGCGTCACCGCAATGTCGACGATACGCCCGCGGGCGGCGGGGCGGGCATGGTGCTCCGCCCAGACGTCGTCGCACGCGCGCTCGACGAGGCCTCGCGTGGCGCACCGGACGACAGGGCGCGCTGGCCGGTTCTTTATCTTTCACCGCGCGGGCGGCCATTCGATCAGGCCATGGCCCGGCGTTTCGCGACGGCAGAAGGCATGACGCTTCTGTGCGGTCGCTTCGAAGGCGTGGATGAGCGGGTGATCGAGGCCTACCGGATCGAGGAAGTGAGCCTTGGTGATTTCGTCCTGACCGGCGGCGAGATCGCGGCGCAGGCGCTTCTCGACGCTACTGTCCGGCTTCTTCCCGGCGTTCTCGGCAATGCCGCTTCGACCGAGGAAGAGAGCTTCTCGGCAGGGCTGCTGGAGTATCCGCAGTACACCAGACCGCAGGTCTGGCAGGGTCGGGAAATTCCGCCTGTCCTCATGTCCGGCCACCATGGCGAGATCGCGAAATGGCGGCGGGCAGAGGCAGAGCGGATCACGCGGGAACGGCGGCCCGACCTTTGGGCGGCAGAGGAAAAGCGCAGGCGCTGAACCCACGCGCGACCAAAATCCTTCGCGAAGGATTTTGGCAAATTATTTCGCGAAAAAATTTGCCCCGCACCCGGCCGCACCGCGCAGTCCTTGACCGCGCGCACGGGCCGGGCGAGAACCCGGTTCATGCTCTGGATCACCGACACAGTCTCCATCGCCGACTGGGAGCTTTCGGAAAGCTTTTCCCGCTCGTCCGGCCCTGGCGGGCAGAATGTGAACAAGGTCTCGACCGCGGTCGATCTGCGCTTCGAGGCCGAGCGCAGCCCGCATCTGCCCGCGCCCGTCAAGGCGCGGCTGAAACGGCTTGCGGGGCGGCGCTGGACTGCTGATGGGGCGATCCTGATCCGGGCAGAAGAAACCCGCAGCCAGGCGCAGAACCGCGAGATCGCGCGTGAACGGCTCACCGAGCTGATCCGCGCTGCGCTCGTCGCGCCGAAGCGGAGGGTCGCGACAAAACCCACATACGGCAGCCAGCAGCGGCGGTTGAAGTCCAAGGCGGAGCGGTCCGAGGTGAAGGCCATGCGAGGAAAAGTGGACGATGAGTGATCTGCTGGAGCGGCGGGCGGCGCGGCTTGGCCCGAATGTCCCGACCTTTTACCGAGAGCCCGTGCAGATCGTCCGGGGCGAAGGCGTCTGGCTTTATGATGCCGACGGCCGCCGCTATCTGGATTGCTACAACAATGTCCCCCATGTCGGTCACTGCCACCCGAAAGTGGTCGAGGCGATCGCCCGGCAGTCGGCGCTTCTGAACACCCATACCCGCTATCTGCATACCGGCATCCTCGATTATCTGGACCGGCTGACGGCGACCTTCGGACATGGCCTTTCCCAGTCGATCATGGTCTGCACCGGGTCGGAAGCCAACGATATCGCGCTGCGCATGGCACAAGCGGCGACCGGCAAGACCGGGCTGATCGCGACCGACAATACCTATCACGGCAACACGGCCGCGGTGTCCGCGCTCAATACCCGCCGCCCGCCGATCGGCGGCTGGCCGCCCCATATCCGGCGCGTCCCCGCGCCGGACTGGCTTGCGCCGAACGGTCTTGATGGGGCGGTCTTCGCCGGTCACGTCACCCGCGCGATCCGCGAACTGGAGGTGGCAGGCTACGGCTGCGCCGCCCTGATCCTTTGCCCGATCTTTGCAAACGAAGGCCTGCCGGATGTGGCGCCGGGGTTCCTTGATCAGGCGGTCGCTGCCGTCCGCAAGGCGGGCGGGCTGATCCTTTCGGATGAGGTGCAGCCGGGGTTCGGTCGACTCGGTCGGCACTGGTGGGGGCATGAGTGGCTGGGCTTCGCGCCGGATGTGGCGACAATGGGCAAGCCAATGGGCAATGGCTATCCGGTCGCGGGCGTCGTGGCGCGGCCCGACGTGATGGCGGCTTTCCGCGAGGCATTTGGCTATTTCAACACGTTCGGCGGCAATCCGGTGGCCTGTGCCGCAGCCAGCGCCGTTCTCGATGTGATCGAGGAAGAGGGGCTTATGGCCCATGCGGCGAGGGTGAGCGACCGGATGGCCGGACATCTTGTCCGCCTCTCGCACCCGTTGATCGCGGGCACCCGGGCGCGGGGCCTCTTCTTCGCGGTCGAACTAGCGCAGGACGGCAAGCGCGCGCCGGAGGCAGCCGAAGCAGTGGTGGAGAAGATGAAGGCGCGCGGCATCCTGATCGGGCGGATCGGGCGCGCCCAGCATATCCTGAAGCTGCGCCCGCCTATGCCGTTCGGCGCCGCCGAGGCAGATTTCGTGGCCGAAGCGCTGGCAGACAGTCTCGCCGAGGTCGCAGCGTGACCGACGAAGGTACGGCGGCGATCGCGGCCAAGGCGGCGCGGCTTTGGGGGGCCGTGGCCGCGCCTGAGCTGATCGTTGCACGCGAGAACATCGTTTACCGGATGGAGCTTTCCCAAGGGCGCCGCGCCGCCCTCAGGCTACACCGCGTGGGATATCAGAGCCGCGCGGCGATCGAGGCAGAGCTATTGTGGACCGGGGCGCTCGCCGCGCACGGTTTTCCGACACCGGGGCCGGTTCCCCTTCCGGGCGGCGAGGTGTCGGTCGACGTCGGCGGTCGGACCGTCAGCGCGACAGAATGGATCCAGGGTGAACCGGTCGGGCGCGCGGCCCTGCCTCTCTGCGGAAGCCGCACCGTTCAGGCCGACCTACATCGGGATATCGGCCGACTGATTGCGCGGCTGCACAATATGACGGACTGTCTGGACCTGTTGCCCGTGCTGCCGCGACCGCGTTGGGATGCGGAAGGTCTTTTGGGTGCGGCGCCGCTTTGGGGGCCGTTCTGGCGGCACCCCGGCCTAGATAGCGAGGCGAGCGCGCTGCTTCATGGGGTGCGGGCATCCCTTTACGAGAGGCTGGCGCGTGGAGACGGATATGCCGCCGATTTCGGCCTGATCCATGCCGATGTGCTGCGCGAAAACCTGCTTCTCGCCGACGGAAACCTATCGCTGATCGATTTCGATGACAGTGGCTACGGCTACCGCATCTATGATCTCGGCACAGCCCTTGTACAAAGCCTTGAGGAGGCGGCTCTTCCAGATCTCTCCTGCGCGCTGCTTGACGGGTACAACGGCGAACGTGTGCAGCCGATACCTTTTTCCGAGGAGGACCTCCGGATCGGTGTGCTCCTTCGCGCGCTTGCCTCCTGCGGCTGGATACAGAGCCGGGCGGCGCCGGACGATCCACGGCAGGGCCTGTACGTGACACGTGCCGTTCGGCTCGCCACATTGGTCGAGCGGGCCCTGCCGGGCTGGGCCTGAGGATTGTTCGCGAGGGCCGCCCGAAGCGTGCCTTTTAGGCAAGTCTTTGCACAAATTCGAAAAGGTCACCCGCGCGCCCGCGATCCCTGCTTGCGAACAGGGCCGAATGCGTTGAAAACCTTTGGCAACCTCCGATGATACAAAGGCCCCACCCCCGATCATGCTGAAGAAAGCAATCCTGGTGGTGTCGGGCAATGCCTTTGCCTCGATCTTCCTCCTCCTGCGCAACCTGATCGTCGCGCGGCTGATGAGCCCGGAGAATTATGGGATCGCCTCGACCTATGCGATCTCGATGTCGGTGGTGGAGATGTTGTCCTACCTCGGCCTCAACCAGTTGATGGTGGTCGACAAGGATGGCGACAATCCGCATTTCCAGGCGGCGATGCAGGGCTTTCAGGTTCTGCGCGGCACGTTTTCCGCCATCATCCTCTTCCTCATCGCTTACCCTTATGCGCAGTTTCTAGGCGTTGAGCGAGTGGCCTGGAGTTATGAGATTCTGGCGCTGATCCCGTTCATCAACGGCTTTCAGCATTATGACGTGCACCGTGAGCGGCGGCATATGAACTTCACGCCGACGGTTCTGGTGAACTCGGTCCCGGCCTTTGTCTCGGTCCTGTCGCTCTGGCCGCTGGCGCTGATGTTCGGCGATTACCGGATCATGCTCTTTGCGCTGTTCGCCCAGGCGATTGCCATGGTGGCGACAACGCATCTGACGGCAAAGCGGCCCTACAGGCTGACGTTCGATTTCGGACTGATGAAACATGCGGCGCTCTTCGGCTGGCCGCTGCTTCTGGACGGCGCACTGATCTTCGGCGCTTTCAACGGCGAGCGGCTGATCGTGCTGAGGGAACTGGGAGTGACGCAGTTCGCCTTTTTCTCGATGGCCTTCACGTTGACGCTGACCCCGACGATCGTTCTGGCAAACTCGTTCCAGTCGCTGTTTCTGCCGCAGCTGACCGCGGCGCGGGAGGATCGCGCCTCTTTCCAGCGCCTGTCGATCGCTGCAATCGAATCCAATATCGCCATCGCCGTGCTTTTGATGATGGGGGCGGCCATCGTCGGCGGGCCGCTCACTTACCTGCTGCTCGGGCCCAAATATCTGTCGATCCTCGGTGTGCTGGTGCCGATCGCCGCGCTGCAGGCGATACGCATTGCCAAGAACGGCGCGAATATCGTGGCGCTGGCGATCGGCAAGTCGCAAAGTTCGATGTGGTGCAACCTGATCCGCGTCGCTTCTCTGCCCTTGTCCTGGTGGGTGGCGATCCGGACCGGGGACATATTTACCATCATCTGGATCGTCTGCGTGGCCGAGGCGCTGGCCTTTGCACTCTCGATGTCGCTCGCGAAGAAATGGGCAGGGATACGCCTCGGCCCCCTGACCATCCCGGTCTGTCTGAGCGCGGCACTGACCGGCTTTGCCATCTATGACGGCTTTGCCCATCCGCCGGTGAGTTCTATGCTGGACCATCTGCATTGGGGGCTTCTGGTGACGTTCCTGCTCGGGATCATCTCACTTCTGACCATGACGGGGCTCAGGCATTTCGCAGTCGAATGGTGGCGGGGGCGCCGGTGAACCGTCCGCGAGACCTGCTAGGGCCGCGCGCGGTCTCGGTCGCGATCGACCGTCAGGCGATGACAATCGTCGTAGCGGTCAGCGGACTGCCAACGCCGCCCATGGCGCTCGACCGGCTGCCGCCGGAGGCACCGGAGAACGCCTTTGCCAAGCACGGGCACTAAGCGCAGCCTCATCGCGGCATTTATTTGGGCGGCGGCCCGCGCCGCCGGAGCCGATGGCGCCGGGGAGGCGCGGCTTATGGGCTTTGTCAACTGGACCGACAATTCGCCCGAGTTCGGCGGGCTGTCGGGATTTGCCTTCAGGGAACCCGGACGGGATTTCTTCGCTGTCAGCGATCACGGCGTACTGGTCAGCGGCCGCATCCTGCGGGACATGGCTGGCGTGATCTCCGGCTTCGAGGCAACCGATGCGGCGCGCTTCATTGACAACCACGGCCAGCCTGCGCGCGGCTTTCATGGCGACGCCGAGGCGGTGCGGGTAGAGCCGGACGGCGCGATCCTCGTCGCCTTCGAAAGCTATGCCCGTGTCGCACGCTTCCGTCCGCCTGCGATGCAGCCCGAGCCGCTGAACGACTGGGACCGGTTTCGAGCGAACTGGGGAAACAAGAGCATGGAGTCGCTCGCCCTGAGCGGGGACGGGCGGGTGATGACGCTTCTTGAGGTGCCCGCCGCCGATGGCTATGCGACCTTTGCCTATCGTGGTGGGCGAACTTGGGTGGCGGGCCCGGTGCTTTCTACGGATGGCGCTTTCGATGCGGTTGACGCTGATTTCGGCCCCGACGGGCGGCTCTATGTGCTGGAACGAGCCTATTCGATCCTGTCGGGCTATCAGACCCGGATTTCCGCCTACGCGGCAGAGGGCGAGCGGTTCGGAGCGCCCGAGGTTCTTCTGCAGACCGAAGCGGGCGCGTTTGGCGACTTCGAAGGAATGGATGTCTGGCGTGATCCGGCGGGGCGCATGATCGCCACGCTGATTTCGGACAACAATTTCATCTCTTTGATCCCGACCGTCATCGCAGAGTTCGAATTGCCCGTTGGGGCTTTGCAGGGGCAAAGCCCGTGAGGTACTGCGTTGGACGAGTGAAACCGGAGCCCTTGAGATGACTTCACCGAACGGGCGGCGCATCCTGATCGTCGTCGAAAACCTGCCCGTGCCTTTGGACCGGCGCGTCTGGCTGGAAGCCACGACACTGAAGGCAGCGGGTTATGAGGTCAGCGTGATCTGCCCCACCGGGCGCGGCTGGGACAAGCAGTATGAAGAAATCGAGGGCATCCATATCTACCGCTATCCCGAGCCGGTCGAGGCCCATTCCGGCGCCGTCGCCTATGCGCGGGAATATCTGCATTCGCTGGTCCACTGGTTTCGGCTGGCCCGCAAGGTGCGGCGCGAGCGCGGGTTCGATGTGATCCAAGGCTGCAACCCGCCCGACCTGATCTTCCTTCTGGCCTGGTGGTACCGGCCAAGGGGCGTGCGGTACCTGTTCGACCATCACGATGTCTGCCCGGAACTGTTCGAGGCGAAATTCGGCAAGAAGGGGCTTCTCTACACGGTCATGCTGATCTGGGAGAAGATGACCTTCTGGACCGCCTCGGTCTCGATCGCCACCAATGAAAGTTTCCGTGAGATCGCGCTGAGGCGCGGGCGGATGGCGGCGGAGGACGTGTTTGTCGTCCGCTCGGCGCCCAAGATCGAGAAGTTCGAGATCCGCCCCGCCGACCCCGCGATGCGCAAGGGGGCGGGCACGGTTCTGGGCTATGTGGGCGTGATCGGCCAGCAGGAGGGGATGGACCTTCTGGTGGCCGCCGCCGACCATCTGATCCGGGCGATGGGGCGCGCGGACGTGCATTTCCTGATCGTCGGTTTCGGGCCGGAATTGCCGAACGTCGAGGCTGATGTCGCAGCGCGGGGCCTGTCGGAACATTTCACCTTCACCGGGGCGCTCTATGGCGATGACCTGCTGCGCGCGCTCAATTCCTGCGACATCGGCGTCAGCCCCGACCCGAAGAATGAGATGAACGACATTTCCACCATGAACAAGGTCATGGAATATATGACGCTGGAAAAGCCGGTGGTACAGTTCGACCTGAAGGAAGGCCGTGCCTCAGCAGGCGAGGCGTCGGTCTACGCAAGTGCGAACGATCCGGTCGATTTCGCCGCGAAGATCGCCCTTCTGATGGACGCGCCCGAACGGCGGCGCGAGATGGGGCGGACTGGCCGGGAACGGGTGTTGCGGGAGTTGAGCTGGGCCCATTCGTCACCGAAGCTGCTGGCCGCCTATGACCGGATATTCGCCAAGCTCGGCCGCTGAGGCGGCAGGACCCAGGCGAAGACGAGCCCGGCAAGAAAGCCGCCGAGATGGGCCTGCCAGGCGATGGTTTCAGGGATCGCCAGCGTGAGCGCGCCATTCAGAAGGGCGATCAGGGCAAGCTGCCGCACCATCCAGCGCTGTGCGCGGCGCCGGTCGGCGAAAAGGCGGAAGCGCCAGCCCAGAACAAGCGCGTAGAGGCCGAAGAGCGCACCGGAGGCGCCGACCATCGGCTGGCCGTCGCGTTGCAAGAGCGCATAGCCGAGCCCGCCCGCCACCGCGAGGGCAAGATAGAGGGCGAGGAAACGCCAGCGCCCGAGCCGCGCGGCAGGCGAGCGGCCAAGCGGGAAAAGCGCCAGCATGTTCATCAGAAGATGCAGCGGGTTGGCGTGCAGGAAAGCATAGCTGAGATAGATCAGGACGGTCTGCCCGGGATAGGCTGCCCACTGCGGCGGCGCTGGCCAGAAGGCGAACCGGTCGGCAAGCATCAGGCGCAGGTAGCGCACCGGCAGAAGGCCGAAGTCCGACGCACTGGCCGCGAGCTCCGGCAAGAGGCAGAGGATCAGGATCAGCCAAAGCACGCCCGGACCGGGCCGGCCGCCCGGCCCCCTTCCCCGCCCGGTTACCGGAACCTGGGTCAAATCAGAAAGGCACGTATTTCGGCAGAGGTTTCAGGCTTTCGGCCATGAAACGCAGAAGGCGCGCCTCGGCCTCAGCCTCGGTCTCGCCCGGGTTGATCGGCGTGACATAGCGCACGAGCGCGCCGTCGGTGCGCCCCTTGGCGAGGCTGTCGTAAAGCACGTTCAGCTTGGCGCGGAAATCGTTGGTCTCGCGCGCTCCGCGCCCCTCGAACCAGTAATAGACCAGCTGCTTCATCAGCCCTTTCTGGATGATTGCGCGGTTGGCGGCGAAGGTGCCGTAGCCCGCCGCCGTCATGTCCACCGGCACCGATTGCAGGCTGAAGATTTCCCAACCGCCCGACGGCAGGCAGACCTCAGGCGAATGGATGCCCTGCCCTTCGGTCTGCTTGCGGTAATAGGCGACGAACATCGCCACGACGTCCTTCTCTGCGGGCGCCTTGTAGACCGTGTTCACGTAATCGTCGGCGGCGAGCACCTTTTCGATATCCGGCTCAAGCCGCTGGCTATAGCCAGACCAACCCGCGATCTCGCGCGGGTATAGCGACAAGTTGGTGCGCGCGGGCTCGATCACCGCCTTCGCGGGAGCGAAGTGCCAGGCGCCCGAGACAGCGCCCGTAAGCATCACCGCGCCAGCAAGGAACAATGTGGGGCGTAGTGTCAGCACCCGTGCAAGGATCCGGCCGAACCCTTCGAAGTCGAGGTCAATCGCCTCTGAGAGGGGCTTCGGATTGGGCGTCAGCCGCTGCAGCGCGATAGCCATGCCGAAGAGGATGAGGACGCAGAGGAGGAAAACCACCCAGCCTTCGAAGAAATGCAGGAAACCTTCGGCCTGTTCGATCCCGTAGCGGTCGACGAGGATCCCAATCACCCCGATACGGAACGAATTCATCAGGACGGTTATCGGCGCGGCCGACAGAAGAAGCACGATCTTGTGCCAAAGGGGACCACGATAGAGGATCGAGAAGAGGTAGGAAAAGCTGAGGATCGGAAAGAGGTAGCGCAGGCCCGAACAGGCTTCGGCCACCTGGAGCTTGTAGACCCCGAGGTCGATCACATTGCCTTCCAGATAGACGGCGACGCCTGCGAGGCTGACGAACCAGACCCCGATCGCCGAAGATATCCATTGCAGAAAGATCGTAAGCTTCCAGTAGAGGATCTGCGGCAGAGGCAGCATGAAGACCAGATGAAAGACCGGCAGCTGATGGCGCCGCCCGCGCCGCCAGCCGAAGATTGCGATCACCACGCCCGAGACCCAGAAGATGAATGCGTAGGTCACGATGTCGGGCACGCGCATGAAATTGCCCAGAAGCGCCAACAGAAGCGACGCGGCGATCAGAAGAAGACCCGGCCAGCCATCGCGTGCTTGAGTCGCGGACGGGGGCTCGCGTCGCAATTCGCGCAAGAAGAGATAAAGCGAGATCAGCGGGATAAGCGGGCCGTGGCTGTATTCGGCGGTTGACCAGGCGGCAGCAAGCGAGCGGAAGCCGATCCAGAAGATCGGCAGCGAGACGAGGCAAAGAAGCACGAACAGGCCAAAGCCCGCCGGGTTCAGCGCGAAGGCCGATCCGGGGCAAGTGGACGGGCTGCCTATGCCGGAAGTCTCTGTCATCAGAATCCGCAAATTACGCTAAGGCTTATAGGCCAAAACCCTATGCGGCGGTAATCAAATCCGCGCGCGAGGGCCAGAGAGGGGCGGACAGGCCGTGCCCCGAAACAATCGGGGCCGGGGTCGATATTCCGTTTCACGGGCGGTAGCTGAAATTCCGGCCTAGCGTCACGAAGAGCGATGTCGAATCCGCGTCGGCGAGCCCGGTTTCCTTGCGCAGACGGTACTCGACGCCCCCCGTCAGGTTCCAGTCGGCGGTCAGGTCGCGGCTGTAGGTCGCCTGAAGCGTCGTCAGTTCGACCGTGTCACCCGCTGCGAAAATGCTGGTGCTCGTGTCCTGCTCACCCCAGTCGAGGCTGAGCCGGAGGCGCGACAGCGTATCGATCGGATGTGTGTAATTGACGCCGATCCTGGTATCGACCACCTCCTGGTCATTGTTGTTCGTCGAGGCGGTTCGGTCGAGCGACAGTGTCAGCGTGTCGGACGGCATCTGGATGCTGTAGGCGACCGAAGCGATCCAGCCCATATCGCCGATATCGCCGTCTGTGACGCCAAGCGAGGCGCGGAGATTGCCGCGTGGCAGTTGCAGGTCACGCCCGAAGGTCAGGGTGGAGCGGCGGCCGTTCTGGTTGACGGAAGATCTGAAGGCCCCGAAGGCAGAACCGTTCGGCAGCGCCTTGGTCAGCCTCAGATCGCTTGACACGCCATCTCGGTTGTTCGTGCCGGTATTGCGGACGGTTTCCACATCCGTCAGGCCGATCTGGCCGTCAAAAGTCAGCACCGAATTGATCTCATATGCCAGGCCCAGCGACAGGTCCTTCGTTGTCCGCTCGGTCTGGAATGCGTCGTTCGCCTCATAGCGCGATAGGCCCGCGACAAGGCGCGCGGTCGCGACCGGGCTCAGCCGGAAGCTCAGCGTGCCGGTCGCGCTGTTGGTCTCTGTGTCGAAGATGCGCGGATTGACGACGTTGCTGTAATCCTTCTCGGCGTGCTTGAGGTCGAGCGTGAAGCCAAGCGGCGCGGTCAGGCCGACCTCGTATTTCAGGCCGAGGTTCGTGTCGCGCAAAGAGCCGCCATTGCCGACCAGCGTTCCGAACTGCTGCTCTTCTCGCTCGACTTGGAAAGGATTGAGAAAGTCGCGGTCGACGTCACGGTAGCTGCCGGTCAGGGTCAGGCGGCTGTTCACGCTGTCGGTGACATAGCGCAGCTTCAGCGTGGGGTCTTCAAACCCGCGGACCGAACGGCCAGGAATATCGGCAAAGCGCAGGACACCCGTCGCGAGGATCGACAGATCGTGGGCCGAATTCTTGCTGGTGAGGCCGAAGCTCAGCTTGGTATCGGAGATCACGGTATCGCCGGTGCCGCCACCGGGCGTCATCGAGAAATTGTCGTCATACTTAAGCGTCGTACTGACGCCTATGTCGACCTGAAGCCCTCCGGATGCACCTGCGCCTCCCTGTTGAGGGGAGGCGTAGGTCGGCCAGAGTGTTGCGAGTGCGGCGATGACCGCCAGTCTGCTCGTCGTTGATCCCACCCGATATCCTGCCTGTTATTCGAAGAGGCGACGCTCCGGTACCACGATCACATCGCCCTGACGCAGAACGATGACCGGCGCACTCGCACCCTGCTGCACTGCCTTGTAGTTATAGTTGTATACCGTTTCCTTGCCGGTTTTGGAATCCGCCCGGCGCAGTTGAATGCGCTTTGTTGCCGCAAAGCGCGTCAGGCCGCCGTTTTCGGCCAGGAACTGCAGAAGCGTGGTCCCGGGAACCACGTCCAGCCGGCCGGGCTTGTTGAATTCGCCCATCGCATAGACCGACATCGTGCCCGATTGCGTGACATTCTGCGCCGCAAGACCGGCCGCCGCATTGGCAACGGCCTGCGTCGTCGGGTTGAGCTGTCCGACCGACAGGAACACCGTGGGCGGAGCGGCGAATTTTGACGCGAGCGCCGCAGAGATCGCGGAACGCATGCTGTCGATCGACTGGCCGCTGGCCTTGATCGCGCCGACAAGCGGCAGGCTGACCGTGCCGTCGGGCAGCACCAGGAGGTTCCGGTTGAGGCTCGGATCCTCAAGGATTTCCATGTTCAGCACATCGCCGGACTGGATTCTATAGGTCTGGGCAAGCGCCATCGGCGCGAGCATGAGGGCCAGGAGAAGGCCGAAGAGGGTTCTGAGCATTTTGGCACCCTATCTTTTGATCGGACCCAGATTAGAAGCGGGCCGTTCTTTTTCAAAACATTAACGGGACTCGAAACGGTTCGTAACCTCGATCGCAACGTTCGTGCCCGCGCTGCAACACCTTTATGGCTTATCGGGGGCAAATCCGGCGGCTTTGAGCCTTTCGAGTTCTTCTTTCGCCGAAATCACGAAAGTCCGCGAATCGTCTTCGGAGACAAGTGCCAGCGCGGCGGCGAATCTGTTCGCAGCGTCTGCATTCGCGCCGGCGGCCTTATAGGTCATCGCCAGATGATACTGCACCATCGGGTCTCTAGGCAGTCCCGCCGCGGCCTTCTCCAGCTCGCGCAGCGCATCCGCGAAATTGCCGTTGAGATATGCGATCCAGCCATAAGTGTCCTGATAGGCGGGTACGTCGCTGGAGCGCAGACGCCGCGCGATAATTTCGGCCCGCCGCAGACTGTCGGCGTCCGTACGATAACTGGACAGAAGGCTCGCGAGGTTGTTGGCGACGATCGGGTTCGCCGAATTCTCCTGATAGAGCGCTTCGTATATGGCGATCGCGCCTTCGATATCGCCCTTGCCTTCCAGGATGCCCGCCTTGGCCCACCGCAGTTCGCCCGAGCTGGGGTTGATGGTCAAAGCCTGATCGAGCAGCGCCAGTGCTTCCTCACGGCGGACCGGATCGAGCGCCACTGCCCGGACCAGCGCCATCCAAATATCGGTGCGGTCGGGCGACTGGACGAGGAGTGCACGATATTCACTCTCGGCACCCTTTTGATCGCCGGTCAGCGCCAGGACCGTCGCATGAATGAACTGCACATCCTTGTTGTCGGGATCCTCGGCGAGGATCTTCGCGGCATAGGCCAGCGCTTCGGCATTGCGGCCGTTGGCCAGATGGTTGCGCAGGACGGCGACCTTTGCGTCGGTACGCTTGCCTTCGGTGCTGGCCAGACGTTCCAGATAGTCGAGCGCGTCGCCCGCCTTTTGCTGCCCCTGCAGAATGGAGGCGCGGATCGCACCGATGTCGTTGGCCAGCCGCGGATCCTTCTGCTTCTCCAATTCTCGCACGACCGCCTCGGCGCGCGGCCAATCCTGCAGCGCGACATAGAGCTGTCCGAGCGGCACCAGCAAAGCGGCGTTTCCCGGTGACAGGCGCAGGGCCTCGACCAGGACGCCCTCGGCCGGCAGAAGCTTGTTCTCGGACGCGAGGAGCTGCGCATACCGCAGAGATTCCGCAGGAGCGCGACCGGACGCCCCGACGGCCTGAGCAAGCGTGTCGCGCATCAGGTCACGCTGGCCATCGCGCTCATATGCCTGTGCCATCAGCGTCAGAAGTGATGCGTCACGCGGGTTCTGATCGACTGCATCCCTGAGAATGGCAACTGCGTCACTGGCATCGTCATCCATGATCTGCCAGGTGGCCCTCAGCTTGATCGCCTCGACATTCCCGGAATCCTCGGACAATACCTCGTCAACCAGCGCCCGTGCCCCGTCGCTGTCGCCAACCGCAAGCTTCATCCGTGCGAGCGCGACCCTGACCGAACGTGCCTCGTCGGCATCGTCCACATCATCGAGCAAAGCTTCCATCTCGGCGATTGCGCCATCGCGGTCGCCCTGGTCGAAATGGAAACCGGCGCGGGCCGAGCGGAAAACGGTGGCCTGCTGACCGCTCTCGATCAGCCGGTCGAGCTCGGCGAGGGCGGCGTCGGCCCCACGATACTCGCCGAGGAACCTGACCAGCGAGGTGAGGTTCTGCAAGTCATCGGGAAAGTCGGTCGATCTTTGGCGCAGGAAGGCTTCGGCCTTGTCAAAATCCTTGCGCGAGAGATACCACCGCAACAGCGCCTCGGGCATCTCGGGCGCCTTGGGAAAGACCTCGATCATCTCGATCAGGCCGCGCTCCACCGCAGCATTGTCTTGCAGCGCCGCGTTGACCGATAAACGTTGTGCGTAAAACAGCTTCTCCGTCGGTGCGATGGCGATAGCCTTGTTCAACTCACCAAGTGCCTCAGACAGTGACTGGCCGCGGATAAGGTCGTCGATGATGACTTTGTAAAGCGTCAGGTTTTCCGGCGTCTTTTCGCGCAGCGCGCGCGCTGCGTCGACCGACTTGAGGATCGCCGCGCTGTCGCTGCGCTCCACTGCCTGACCGTAGGTCACGAGCAGCCGCGTCGCCTGCAGGGCAAGGTCGTCCGGCGCCGCAGCAAGCGCGCGCGTCACGAAAGTCTCGGCATCGACCCATTCACCGCTGTCCGCGGCCATCTCCGACAACGCCTTCAACCCGGCGACATCGTTGGGATATTGCTCGATCAGTCGCAGATACTGGCTGTAGGCCTCGCGCAGGTTGCCGCGCCCGCGTTCTGCCTCGGCATAGGCGAGACGGGCATCGTGATGTTCGCCGTTCAGTTTGAAGACATTGCGAAATTCGACAAGCGCGCGGTCGATATCGCCCGCCTGCAGATATTCAAGCCCCGCATTGAAATGCCGCTCCGCCCGCTGTTCTGCGGTGTCGCAGGCTGCGAGCAGCGCCATTGTCGCGACAAGGGCGAGGGTAAGGGACAGGCGTCGTCTCATCACGGATTCAGCTCACCTTGCCAGCGCGACCGGCACGCCGAAACCACACTCAGCAGTTTCACGCAAGGGCATAGCGCTCTCTGCTTCACGATAACAAGATTGAACTAGTACCCAGTCCCCTTCGCAACCGCACCGAAAGTCTTCAGAAGGATCGCCAGATCGGTACGGAAAGACAAGACGCGATCATAGTCATTGTCGAATTCCGCGCGCTTGGCGAAGGTGCAGCTGTTGCGGTCGGAGATCTGCCAGAGACCGGAAATGCCCGGGCGCAGCCCATAATAGGCAAGGCCGGGGTAAAGCTCGCGCTGCTCGGGCATCATGGGCCTTGGGCCTACGAGCGACATCTGGCCCATGAGCACGTTCCACAGTTGCGGCAGTTCATCGAGCGAGGATTTGCGAAGGAAGCGGCCGAGCATCGTCACCCGCGGATCGTACTTCAGTTTCTGCGTCGCATCCCATTCGCGCCGCGCCTCGGGGTTCGCCGCCAGATACCCCTCCAGCCGCTTGTCGGCACCCGCGACCATGGTCCGGAGCTTGATCATCCGGAAACTGCGCCCGCCTTTGCCGACCCGGTCGCTGGCATAGAACGGGTTCTCGCCGTCCATCATCACGATCAGCGCAAGAAGCGCCACGAGCGGCGCCACGATGATAGCCGAAGCCAGCACAATCGTCACATCGAGAAAGCGCTTGAAGAACCTGCGATAAGCTCCTTGCCGCGCCGGGAGAGCAACCTGCCCCAGCGGCGCCGAGGCCGAATGAATTTCGTCGGTCATGTCATTAAACTGCATGGTCATAAGTCGCACTGGTTCCCAGCTTGATCGAAACAATATCTTTGGCGGCCCCAGGGCCGTGGAAAGTTGAAAACTGACGGGAGAGCCCCCTCCCACCTTTTTGATACACCTTCGCCGCCACCGACAAAAGAAGATTTGGCCATGTGTAGCAGGCCCGGGAGGATTCCCGCCAATTCCGATGGACTTTGCCAGCGCCAGGGCGCAAAACGCCAACGCGCAGCACGAATAGGCTGCCGATTGGAAACAATGACGGCATCAATGTGGCTTCTTGCGCGGGGAAGGGCCGGAAAGTCAGCAATCGTGGCCGAATCAAGAGCGGCTCGCCATATGTCCGGGCAGGCTTGCATAGGATCGCCATCAAGTTGACGAACTGATGTGAGCAGGGAGACGTAAGCCCTTCTGTGACCTTGCTTTGCCGGGTGACAGCGCGCAGGGTAGATGCGGCGACGGTGGAAGATCGGATGAACAAGGTCGTGGAGACCAGAGCAGAAGACGCGGGCAACATCGGCTTCTACATGGATTTCTTCGGATTCCGGGAGAGGCCGTTCACGCTCGTCCCCGATCCGGATTTCCTGTTCTGGTCGGCGCAACATCGGCGCGCCTATTCGGTTCTCGAATTCGGTATCCTGTCGCGCGCACCCATTACACTGGTGACCGGTGGCGTCGGTTGCGGCAAGACCACGCTACTGCGCGAGCTTTTGCGCCAGTTCGGCGCCAAGGTCACGGTCGGCCTGATCTCGAACGCACAAGGTGGCCGGGGCGAGCTGATCCAGTGGGTCCTGAACGCACTCGGCGTGCGCTTCAACCCGGTGGTCGGCTATGTGCAGCTGTTTCAGCAATTGCAGGATTTTCTGATCGACGAATACGCCGCCGGTCGAAGGGTCGTCCTGATCTTCGACGAGGCACAGAACCTGTCGCCTGAAAGCCTCGAAGAACTCAGGATGCTGACCAACATCAACTCCGGCAAGGATGAGGTGATCCAGCTCGTGCTGGTCGGTCAGCCGGAACTGCGCGACATGGTGCTCGACCCGTCCCTGCGCCAGCTGGCACAGCGCATCGCGGCGAGCTTCCATCTCATGCCGCTCGATGAAAAGGCAGTGGGCGAGCTGATCTCTTACCGGCTGCGCGCCGCTGGCGGGACCGGGGCGGAAATCACGCCCGAAGCGGCGGCGCTGATCCACAAGGCGACGCGCGGCGTGCCGCGGCTCATCAATCAATTGTGTGACATGGCATTGCTTTACGCATGGAGCACGGATCATCATCATGTCGACGCGCAGGTGGTACAATCTGTGCTGGATGATGGCGTGTTTTTCGCCGCGCAGATCGCGGCTGAGGAAGAGAAACGGAAATGAACTTCGATCTGTCCTTCTATTTCGCGGTATTCCTCCGCCGGATTCACTATTTCATCATCATCACCGCACTGGTGTCAGCCGCTGCGATCGCGGCTGCGTTCCTTCTGCCCTCGGTCTACCAGGCGACCTCGCTTCTCGTGCTTGAATCCTCGACCATCCCTGGCGCGCTCGCGGCGCCGACCGTTCAGGCCGCCGCCCTTGAAAAGTTGCAGCTGATCGAGAACAAGCTGATGACGCGGCAGAACCTGATCGACATCGCCAACCGTCTGAATGTCTTCAAGGATATCAAGAAGATGACGCCCGACGAGGTGGTGAAGGCAATGCGCGATTCGACCACGATCAAGAAGAGTGCCAACAAGGGCGAAGCGACGATCATGAACCTGACGTTCTCGTCAGACACCGGCAAGGTCGCCGCCGCGGTGGTCAACGAATATGTCACGCAAATCCTGAAGGAAGATGTCGACCAGCGCACCAAGAGCGCTGAGGCGACCGTCGATTTCTTTGAGCAGGAAGTGAAGCGGCTGAGTGCCGAGCTTGATCAGCTGAGCGCCAAGATCCTCGATTTCCAGAACAAGAACTCCGACGCCCTGCCCTCGACACTGGCATTCCGGCTTAGCCAGCAGACGACGCTGCAGGGCAAGCTCGACACTGCCGAGCAGAACATCCGCCAGCTGCAGGATCAGCGGGAGCGTCTGAAGGCACTCTATGAATCGACCGGTCAGGTCGGTAATGCGGTCGCGCCGCAGACGCCCGAGGCCAAGCAGCTCGCCACGCTGAACGATCAGTTGCGCCAGACGCTCGCAGTGCTGGCGCCCGATCATCCCAAGGTCAAGCTGTTGCAAGTCCAGATTGCCCAGCTCGAAGAGATCGTGAAGAATCAGACCGCGCCGCCCGCCGACGCGGCGAACCCAACCGCCACGATGTTCGATGTGCAGCTTGCCGACATCGATTCAAAGATCGCGTTGGAAACCCAAAGCCGCGACCAGATCGCCGAGCAGATGAAGGCGCTGCAGGAAACGATCGACCGGACGCCCGCCAACCAGATCGCGCTCGATGCGCTGAACCGGGACTATTCGAACATTCAGCAGCAGTATAACGCCGCGGTCGGCAACCTGTCGAAAGCCTCGGCCGGGGAAAGGATCGAGATCCTGTCGAAGGGCGAGAAGCTTTCGGTTCTTGACGCCGCGACGGTTCCCAACCGCCCAGCCAAGCCGAACCGGCCGCTTATCGCGGTCGGCGGCATGGCGATGGGCATGTTACTCGGGCTTGGCACGATTTTCCTGACCGAGCTTCTCAATCGTGCGGTCCGCCGTCCGAAAGATATCGTGTCGGCCTTCGGCATAACGCCTTTGGTGACCATCCCCTATATGCGCACCCCGGCCGAGACATTGCAGCGCCGGTCAATGTTCATCGGCATGATGTTCATGGCGGTGGTCGGGATTCCCGCGATGATCTACGCGGTACATGTTTTCTACCAGCCGCTCGATATCCTTCTCGACCGGGTGGCGCGTCAATTTGGTATCCGTCTCTGACGTTGACGGCGGACAGGTAAGAATTAGCGAGACTCAGGATGGAAAAGCTCGAAGCAGCATTGGCGAAGGCCCGCGAGGCGCGAAAAGCATCTCTGGGTGACGATATTGCCGCGCCTCTTGCGCCGCGACAGTCGGAGCCGCGGGCAGCGCAGGGCGGTGCCGACTGGTCGGCCCTGCCCGAGCTGTCGATCACGACCGAACAGGCGCGCAGTGGGCGCCTTGGCTCGTTGCTGGGCGGCAAGGATGCGACACCCTACGACATGCTGCGCTCGCGCACGATCCGGCTGATGAAGGACGCAGGTTGGAAGCGGCTTGCCGTGACCTCGCCCAACGCGGCCTGCGGCAAAACGACGGTGTCGCTGAATCTCGCCCTCAGCCTCGCGCGGCAGCGTGACCTGCGTGTCATGCTCATTGACCTCGACCTCAGGCGGCCTGCCCTGCACAAGCTGATCGGCTATCAGCCCGCGCGGTCGTTTCACGAAGTGCTTGAGGAGAAGGCAAACGTGGTCGAGGCCTGCGTCCGTGTCGGCACCAACCTGATCATCGCCACGAACGCGACGCCCTCGCGCCACCCCGCAGAGGTGCTGCACAGCGATCGCAGCCGCGAGGTACTGAAGGCGATAGAGGCGGCCTGGCAGCCCGATATCATGATCTTCGACATGTCGCCGATGCTGGCCAGTGACGATAATGTTGGCTTCCTTGGCAATGTCGATTGCTCGCTTCTCGTCGTGGCGGCGGAAAGCACGACCCTGCCCAATATTGATGTCTGCGAGAAGGAACTGGCGCAACTGACCAATGTGCTTGGTGTTGTCCTGAACAAGTGCCGCTACGAAGATCCGTCTGCAGGCTACGGTTACGAGGCCTACGAGTAGATCCGGGCGCGATCTCCCTGCAACGCGGTATGAACAAAAAACAAAGGCCGGGCTCTCGCCCGGCCTTATCGCTATTTCACACTCGGATGCGAGCGTCAGGCACGCGCGCGGCGGCGGAACATCGCCAGACCGCCAAGGCCACCGAGCAGCATCAGACCCGCCGCCGGCACTGGCACCGGAGCGAGTTCGATCCCGGCAAGCGCACCGTCGGCATAGCCGAGGCTGTCGTTGCTGTTCAGGACGGTGAAGCGGATGACCGAAGCGTAGATCGGCTGGAAGGCAGCAGCGACGAAGCCCGCCGCACCAGTTCCGGCAACATCGACCGCGACCAGAGAAACCGGCGCGCCGCCGTCAATCGAGGCCTGGCCGACTTCAAGCGTCCCGCCCGTCCGTGCCTGGAACAGGTCAAGGAAGTAGAAGGCGCTGACCATGACGGGCGAGCTGAAAGCGATCTCGATCCACTCCTGACGCATCGGCGTCGTAGTGATCTCGTCGTCGTTCAGCCCGACGCCGTAGCCGTCACGCTCAAACGCGAGGCCCGTGCCAGTCGGCTTGCTGTTGCCGTCGAACAGTTGCGAATTGTTCAAATAGCCACTACCGGTCATCGTCCAAGTGACGGCCCCGCCCATGACCGAACCGGAAGTTCCGGTCGACGCGGCGGTAAAGTCGATAACTGCTGCGTTCGCACCGACTGCGCCCAGCGCCATCACGGCGCTCGCGCACAGCCCACGAACCAAAGACTTCAAGTACATCGTGAAAACCCCACTTCAGTATTCCGCACCCTTTGTCACACTTTTACCACATTTCATCGGGATTGGAACGATGTTTCGCCTCGATTTGAACAAATTATGCCGATTCAGGCGTCTACGCAGCAATCCGATCGAGTAGGATGGCAATCAGGAAACCATACCGAGATTGCAGCGCGACAGTTTCCTATTGGTTGACAAAAATGGATATGATTTGTGGCGCGGCCTCGCCACACCCGCTTCAGTGCCCCGGTCGAAGCGCGGATTCGTCGCAAGAATTGCAGACGACGCCGCTCTCGAGGCGGCCCTTAGATGTTCGACGATTCGTTGTTCGGCAGGCGTCGCCACATTTCAAACACAAATCCGCCGGCAGCGATGCCGGCGGATTTGGTGCAGATCTTGACCTGTAGGTCTTACTGGCTTTCGTAGGCCCCTGCGTCGGGTGCGTTGCCCTTCGGTCGCGGCGCGCCAACTATATCCGAGGGCGTCTGGTAGGCCTTGCTTCCGGCATTCGCCGAGAGCGCACCGGGCAGCAAACTGTAGTCCTGGCTGCGGTAGGCTGTAAACTCGGAGGCCATATTCCTCACCACAACATTGTTGGACACGACGATGTTGTTGGCCGCCTTGGATGTATTCTTGATCAGGTTCGAGGCGTTGTTGCCGATTACGACGTTCCGGGACATGGTGCCGTTCTTGTGCCTGTTCACCGCAATCCAAGGATAATTAGTCCCCTGCCCCAGCGCGTTGATCACCGTGTTCTGGGCGATCGTGGTGTTTAGCGCGCCAGCGATGGTGATCCCGTGGTAACCGGTCACCGAAATCACGTTATTGCGGATCTGCGTGCCGTCATACATGCCATCGAACATGCCGATGCCCTGCAGCTTGCATCTGAGCGAATTGGTGCTGGATGCGGTCCATTCGAGGATCTTGTTGTTTTCGATCACGAGGTTGTAGACGGTCCCGGCCCCGGGCGCGCCCGTCGGGCCGCGCGAGAAGGACTGGAACCCGTCCGCGTGGTTAGCATCGATCTGGAAGCAGTTCTGGACCTTGTTGCGGCGCACCAGAGAATCGTCGCCGAGCGCGCGCATCGCATCGCCGGCGAAACCATCGACAATATTGTCGACCAACTGGCTCTGCGGGCCCTCGACCTGAATGCCATGGTAGATACCCGTCACGCGGCTCCCGACCACGATGTTGCGCGCGCCCTGCAGCTGAAAGCCCGAACGTTTGTTGGCTCTCCAGGCGGTGACATCCCAGGAAAGGTACTTTGCTGCGTCCGGAACCGACCGAACATCCAGGCCGTAGAAGGCAATGTCGCTCGAATTCGTGTAGGTGCGGACAAGCGCGCCGGAACCCGCGTTCGCCGACGTGGCCCAGACCTTGATATCTCGCATCGTCACGTTCGCGGAATTGCCGATCAGGATCGAGTCAACCTGAGCGGTCTGTCCTGGCATGGGTTGGAACGTCACGGCGCTCGAGAACCGGTAGCCCGATATGTTGATCGGGCCGTGATAGCCGTCCATCAGGAAGACCCGGTCCCCTCCCTGCAGTTGCCCGGACTTGAGAAGCGCGGCAACGGTCGGATACGTCGCCCCGGCCGCTGGTGTCGTCGTCGGGCTGATCGCCGTCGGGCTGATCGCCGTCGGGCTGGTTGCCCCGGTCGTCGTGGTCTCCGTGGTCGTGCCGAGGGGCTGCTCTGCGCTCGAAGAAGTGGCGCTCTTGGTCGTCTCGGTTGTCGTCGTCGTGGTGGGTTCCCCCACACTCACCCACTTGCCCGCTGTGTTGCCGCGCTCGTTCACGTTCAGCTTCATGCGGCTCACGCGCTTCGTCGCCTTCAGCGAAATGGCGGCCAACGGCGTGCCTGCGACCGGGCCGGGCCTCACCGGCATGATATAATAGTCGGCAGCTGACAATGCGGTCGCGCTGACCCCGAGGGCCAGGCTGGCGATCAGCATGGAACCAAGCAGCTTCATCGAATTGTCCTTCCGGTCGCGAGTGTATCCCCGCCATCAACAATGAATCCGAACGTGGCAAAGATGCGGCGCAAATGGAGTTTGGTTATGTCAGTCGAGCCAAATCTGACGCGAATATCCAATCATTCGTTAATCATTGTCCGCCAAACGGATAGTAGCACTATCCAAAAGTTGTAAACAGTACCTCCGCGCGCAGCATTCCGCCGATGTTAAGACGGGTCGAAAATCATGCGGCAGTGACGGCCAATAGGGCCCGCGTCCCGCGCGGCGCCCACCTGGACGAACTCACTCGGCCAACATGACAGGATCCGACATGGACAAGTTTTCCGAATATCCAACGACATTGACTGCGCCCGCACGCGACGCTTCCACCGTCGTGCCGCATGACACCAACGACCTGGCACAACTGCCGCGCGCGCTCTACATCGGCCAGGGCGGGCATGTATCCCTCAGAATGCCCGGCGGCGGAACCGTAGTCTTTGCCAACGCACAGGGCGGAAGCTTTCTGCCGCTGCGCGCACTCGGCATCAACGCAACCGGGACAACCGCCAGCGCTATCGTCGCACTCTGGTAACCCAATAGCCCGCGAGAAACAGAAAACGCAGGACAGGGGATCGGTTCTGCGCTTTTTCTCTTCCGGTGTGGGCGAGAGCATTCGGCAGCGGCATCAGGATGCGTCGGAGCCGCGCTTCCAGCTGTCGGCATTCGCCACAGATGCGGGCCCGTAACATGCCTGACCGGCGTCGTTGCAGGTTCGGTCGCGCTGCCGGTCGCGGAGTACCAAGACTTTACATATTCGACATGGCCGACAATCTGCAGCGTCGCCGACTTCCGCGCGAGAAATCCTGCAGAGCGGTTGCTATGGCCTGCGTCGTAACGGGCAAGGAAAGCAACCGGAAGCGACCCGAGAAGATGATCGCCGCCGTACCTGCAGGGACATTCGTCGGTGAAACAAAATAGGGGCCAGTCGCCGAAGTGGTGAATGTCAGCGCCACGGCCGGTAAAGTGTTGGTAAATACTGCGTCTGACGGCAGCGGGCGAACCGTAATGCCATTCACACCCGCCGCGCCGACGGCAACGATGGGCAGGTTCTTCCAGATGTTGTTTGCGTGGTCCTCCGGGAACTGGATCTGGCCGCTGGTGCCCCCTTCGCCGAATTGGATCGTGTCCAAGGCGGTGAAGTTCCCGCCGCCGTTCTTGAAGATGCGCATGCGGCCCGCCACAAGCTGAGCATTCTGAGCGGGAGCGCCGTTGACCTGAGAGCCCATCACCGAGGTCCAGTGCAGGAAGGTAGCGGGCAGAGCCGCTTCTGCGCGGGCGAGCCTTGTGGTGGTAATCGGTCCGGCCGACGACCAGGCATCGACATATGCCCCGGTCAGTTCCCAAAGACAATTGTCGAAGACCGGCACCGGCCAGTTCGACAGGCCCGACGCCCTCAGGAACGCGTGCGCGGTCAGCCGGGCGAGCGCCTGGACGCCGCCGGGCGTGTTCCCGGCGCGGTCGGAAAGTTCGGCCCAGCCACCCGCATCGCCATCATGGCCGTTCACGCAGGTTGCGGGCTCGATCCCCTGCGGCAGGAACATCGTCGCGGACGGCAGTGAAAGCATCGCGCGCACGCTCTCGCGGACAAGCTGCTTGTTCTCGAGGTTGGTGTTGGGCGCACCACCAGCATAATGCGTCGCATCCTGCATGTCGGCGTCGATATCGAACCGGTGTGGGCCAAAGATCACCCATTTGGTCTCCGCATAATCGTAGAATTCGCCGAACCAGTGATCAGCATGATAGGACTGGCCGGACCCGTAATTGATCGTGGCCGGGAAGGTGACTGTCGCCCCCGCCGTGTCCTTGCCGGAGATGAGCGGAAAAAGTGCCTGACCGTAGTTTCCAGCCAGATTGCCCGGCGAGGCGTAACAAGACATGGCGGCAATCCCGACCTTCTGACCGTCGGCGGTCGCGAAGTCATGCAGCGCTTTGTCGGCCGACCGAAGGCGGCTCGGGTCGGAATCATTTACCAGCGCGCGTGTATCGGTGCCCGCAATCGTCTGGAAGATGACAGCGAATTTCTCGCCCCGGCGCGCGGCGATCAGCGTCGCGGCAATCGCGGCGACAGCGGCCGTTTAGGGCTGGCTGTCACAAATCACGAAGCGCTGCGGTGTCGTGGGGGCGCCGACGAGGATCTGCACCACCTCGGGGTCGCTGACCGATGGCGCCGTTGTGCCGTTGCAAGAGCTATTGATGATCCGCTCCGGCTCCGACTGGCCCCAGATCGCGATCACATGGCCCACACCGAACCGGTTCGCGCCCTGCGCTACCACGCCCGGTTGGTTTTTAGGCCTGACCTCGGGCCGGAACCACGAGGCCCTGTGCGGCGCTGTGATCTGGCCCGACCAGGTCCCGCCCACCGAGATCGTGCCGATATCGGCCCACGCTGTCGTCGTCGCGCCGCCGTCGTTGAGAGACACGGAACGCGCCTGAACAGGTTCACCCGCCACACCGGTGCCACTCAAGGCCACGGTCGTGCTCGACCCTCCGAAAACAAAACCGCTGTCGAAAAGCACCTTGTCGCGCGTAAGAGCACTAACGGTGACGAAACCGCTGGGTGGCCCCCGCGTTCTGCTGATGACGGTGCATCTGGAAGGAGAGAGAAAGGTTGAACATTCAGGATCCCGCTGTTGGGCGCAGGGATTAGCCTCACAACAACCAGCCCCGAGCGGAGCGGTTAACGGCATCTTCCCGGATGACTCGGGCCGCCATGGCGATCGGGCGCGGCCCGGATTCCTCGCGTCGCGACAATCGTGTTCCCAGAAGTACCACGAGTGTCGTTGGCTTTGCGTTTGCGCCGCAAGTCGCGCACGCCAGGGGTAGTCGGCGTCAAGACCTGACGAATCGCCGACGCAACGTCTGCAATTACGCGAAAATCATCATCAGTGACCAACAGTAAGCGCCGATGTGAAACAATAGGCGCGTCGCCCGTGCCGACAAGTCTCGCCTGCGCTAATCAACTACACTATCTTGCCAAGGCGGGCCTACGCACGTGAAACGGGATTGCCTGTTGTCATCGACGACCACATATGCGCGCCAGATGCCTACCGTAGCGCCAGACGCGGCTGCGCAGGTCGGCTCCGTCCGGGCCTGCCCGCAGCCCGACGCCGGCCATCGCTGCAACCGAGCAGTTTGGAGCGATACCAGACCAAGAACAGGGGGAGCGCGTGCGCCATACTTAGCCCGGCCCTTGCACCCCATCGGCACGCGAGGACCGCTGTCCCGAAGCGGGGCGGGAACATGCTGATCCAGCCGCCACCGCAGTCCGGGACATCCGCGCTCGGGCTCTCTCGCATTCGGCCCGTCCGCGCGCTGATGAGCATGCCCTGCGCCGATGTGGGCGTCGGCAACACCTGCCGCTCGCTCATGCGCGCGGCCGCCGCGCTCGGCTATGAGGTCGATCTTCATACCAGCCGCTCCGACAGCCGGTCAGAGGCGGGTTTTCCGCTCCACAGTTTCATCTCTGGTCCCTTGGCGCATCTGCCGCACCGGATCACCCGGCGCTACAGCGTGCCACGCGCCCACCGCGCCTATCTTCAGACGCTTCGCCCCGGCGACATCGCCTATCTCTGGCCCTCGGTGCCCTGGCGCATCTTCGCGGAACTGCGCGCCCGCGACGTGATCGTCGTGACCGAGGCGATCAATACGCTGATGCGGCACGCCAAGCCGATCCTCGACGCCGAATACGACCGTCTCGGCCTGCCGCCAACTCACCGGATCACCGACACCCGGATCGCCGACGAGGAGGCGCGCCTCGCGCTCACAGACGCGATCTTCAGCCCAAGCCCGGCGACCGACCGTAGTCTCGCGGCCCTTGGCGGATCGCTGCGCGTCCTTCCCGCAAGCTACGGCACGGAACTGCGCCAGACCCTGCGGCTCTGCCCGAACAAGCAGCCCGGCGCGCCGGTCCGCTTCCTGTTCGTGGGCCTTTCCTGCATTCGAAAGGGCCTTCAGGATCTGCTCGCGGCCTGGCGCGACCTGCCCGCGAATGCCCATCTGCGCATCGTGGGCCTGCGCGAGCGCGAGCTTCAGCGGCTTTACAGCGACGTGCTCCAAATGCCGAACGTCAGCGCGACGGGGTTTGCCACGGACATAGCCGCCGAATACTCGGCGGCCGATGTCTTCGTCCTGCCCTCTCTGGAAGAAGGCGACCCTCGGGTCACCTATGAGGCCGCCGCCGCCGGCCTGCCGATACTCGCGTCGCCTTTTGGTGCGGGCCGCATCGGCGCCGATACCGGCGCGGTCGTGGCTTTCGACACCCGCGACATTGCGCAATTGCGTGACCGCATCGCGGCCTTCACCGCCGATGTCGACCTGCGCCGGCATTGGGGTGAGCGCGCCTTTGCTGCCGTCCGATCCTACGGCTGGACCGACGTGGCAGAACGGCGTTTCAGCGCGCTTGGGGAAACCTTCGGCTCAACCGCCTAGCCGAGTTTCGAATGGGCGCGCCCGGCGCGCGCTGCCGCTGTCATCTGCCTGTGCCGTTCGCGGAACCCGTTACGCTGCGCATCGGAATATTCGTCTGCGCAGCGGTGGCAGGCGGCGCCTTCCTCAAATTCCGGCCGCGCACGATCTTCCGCTGACAGCGGGCGGCGGCAGGCGTAGCACATTGCATGATCGCCGGGAGCGAGCCCGTGCCCCACCGACACCCGCTGGTCGAAGACGAAACAGGCGCCATTCCAGCGGCTCTCGGCCTCGGGCACCTCCTCGAGATATCTCAGGATGCCCCCCTTCAGGTGAAAGACATCCTCGAAGCCCTCTCCCAGAAGGAAGTTCGTGGACTTTTCGCAGCGAATACCACCGGTGCAGAACATCGCAACCCGCTTGCCCTCAAATTCCGCCGAATGTGCGCGCCACCAGTCAGGAAAATCACGGAAGGTACGAATGCCGGGATCGACCGCGCCCTCGAACGTCCCGATCGCCACCTCGTAGTCGTTGCGCGTGTCGATCACGACCACATCCGGCGCCGTGATCAGCGCGTTCCAGTCCTGAGGCGCGACATAATTACCAACGCGGGCCAACGGATCGACATCCGGCTGTCCCATCGTCACGATCTCCCGCTTCAGCCGCACCTTCATCCGGCCAAAAGGCATCGTCTCGGCGCGGCTTTCCTTCCATTCGATCTCGGCACAGCCCGGCAAGGTTCTTATGTGGGCCAGGACCCTGTCGATCCCCTCGCGCGATCCGGCGATGGTGCCGTTGATCCCCTCGCGCGCCAGAAGCAGCGTGCCCCTGACACCACCCGCCTCGCAGGCGGCCAAAAGCGGCCCGCGCAGCGAAGCGGGATCGGGAAAGGCTGTGAACTGATAGAGGGCGGCCACTGTGATCATGAACCGGTCATAGAAAAGCCCTTGCGCGCACGCAAGGCGCGATCAAGTCTCCGCCGCCGCCAGCGCTAGCCCGCGCACGACGGCGGTGAAGACGTCGGACCGTTCGAAGGCTGCCGCCGGGAAAAGGGCGCGCACCTGTCGGTCAACCGCGCCCAGAAGGCTGGACCCGCCAACAAAGATCACGCGCGCGACGTCCTGTGGTGAAACCCCGGCCGTTCCCAGCGTCTCGCCGATGGCAAGGCCGATCTGCCAGGCGGGCGGGGCAAGCACCTCGGCAAGGTCTGCGGCGGCCAGCACCGGCCGCAGACCCGTCTCGACCATCGAAAGATCGACCGCGCCTGATCCGTGGTCGTTCGCGGCCAGCTTCGCCGCCTCGACCGCGAAGGCGACATCATGGCCCATCTCATCCTCGATCACGCTGACCAGCCGCCCGAGCCTGCGCGGCTCGACCGCCTGACGCGCCCAAAGACGCACCTCGCGAAGTGTGGCCGGGCTGTAAAGGAAGGCGATCTTCTCCCAGCTCGCCAGCTCATGAAACAGGGCCTGCGGCACGACGTGCAAACCCGGCCCCAGTTCATTGCGCAGCTGGCCGCCCATGCCGAGCAGAGGCATCACCCGCGCAAGGCTGAGCATCCGGTCGAAATCGGTGCCGCCAAGGCGAATGCCGTGGCTGGCAATCACGCGGATCCCGCGCTCCGCAGGCTCGAACAGGGTGAAGTCCGAGGTGCCCCCGCCGATGTCGACGATGAGGCCAAGCCCTGATCCCACGCCAGTTGCCCGCGCGGCGGCTTCGGGTTCGGCCAGAAACCGGACCTCGCGAAAGCCCGCCATCGCATAGCATTCGGCAAGGTCTTCCGCCGCCTTCGCGTTGCGCACCGGATCGGCGCTGTGAAACCGCACCGGGCGGCCTGCCACGACGCGGTCCACCGGCCTGCCAAGCGTAGCCTCGGCACGCGCGCGAACTTCCGTGAGGAATTCCGCGACGATATCCAGAAGTGTCAGGCGGCGGTTAAGGAACTGCCGCCTCTCACGAGCCAGCGGTGTGCCGAGGATGGACTTCAACGCCCGCATGAAACGCCCGTCGCGGCCCTCGATCATCGCGCCCACCGCCGCGCTGCCGATCAGCGTCGCGCGCGCCGCGTAATCAAGGAAGACCGCCGTGGGCAGCGTTTCGCGCCCAGCCTCGAGCGGGATCATCACCGCGCGTCCCCCGCTCAGGACCGCCGCTGCCGAATTGGACGTGCCGAAATCCACACCAATCGCTGCCGGTCCCATGAAGCCTCCCTTTCGGAAAGGCGCCGCAGGTAGCAGATGACCGCCTCCGCCGCAACCCGGCCCCATTGACCGCACCCGCCCCGGTCCTTACCCATGGGCGGGATACGGAGGTGAGCCATGCGCCCAGAGACCCATGCCCTGATCGTCATCGACGTGCAGAACGATTTCTGCCCGGGCGGCGCGCTGGCTGTTGCCGAGGGCGATGCCATCATTCCGCGCGTCAACGCGCTGATAGACGACTTCGCGGTCAGGGTGCTGACCCAGGACTGGCACCCGGCCAACCATTCCTCTTTCGCCGCGAACCATCCCGGCGCCCAGCCCTTCAGTCTGACCGAAATGCCCTATGGCCCCCAGGTCCTCTGGCCCGCCCATTGCGTGCAAGGCTCGCAAGGCGCGGCCTTCCACAAGGATCTGCGGACCGATCCCGCCGATCTGGTGATCCGCAAGGGCTTCCGCGCCGCGATCGACAGCTATTCCGCCTTCTTCGAAAACGACCACAAGACACCGACGGGCCTTGAGGGCTATCTGAAGACCCGTGGCGTCACCAACCTGACCTTTGTCGGCCTCGCAACTGACTTCTGTGTCGCCTATTCGGCCATCGACGCGGCTGGCCTCGGCTTCAAGGTCACGGTGCTGGAGCGTGCCTGCCGGGCCATCGACCTGAACGGCTCACTCGCCGACGCGCGCGACAAGATGCGCGCGGCGGGCGTGCGGCTGGAGGCCTGAGATGGTCGATATCGCCACCCGCGTCCACAATCACAACTGGAAGATCGACCCGATCGTCCGGTCGCTGCTGGACGACGATTTCTACAAGCTCCTGATGTGCCAGTCGATTTTCCGCAACCGCCCGGATACGACCGTCGCCTTCAGCCTGATCAACCGCTCGTCCAAGGTGCGCCTCGCCGAACTGATCGACGAGGGCGAGCTGCGCGAACAGCTTGACCATGTGCGGTCCCTGTCACTCACCCGCGGAGAAAGCACCTGGCTGCGCGGCAACACCTTCTATGGCAAGCGCCAGATGTTCCGTTCCGATTTCATGGAATGGTTCGAGGGGCTGCGACTGCCCGCCTATCACCTCGAAAAACGCGACGGCCAGTATGAGCTGACCTTCGAGGGCCGCTGGCCCGAGGTGATGATGTGGGAAATACCCGCGCTCGCGGTGCTGATGGAGCTGCGCTCGCGCGCGGTTCTGCAGGAAATGGGCAAGTTTGAACTGCAGGTCCTCTACGCCCGCGCGATGGCCCGGCTCTGGGAAAAGATCGAGCGGCTGAAGAAGATCGACGGGCTGCGCATCGCGGACTTCGGTACAAGGCGGCGGCATTCCTTCCTCTGGCAGGACTGGTGCGTGCAGGCGATGATCGAGGGGCTCGGCCCTGCCTTCATCGGCACCTCGAACTGCCGCATCGCCATGCGCCGCGACATCGAGGCCATCGGCACCAACGCCCACGAATTGCCGATGGTCTATTCGGCGCTCGCCGACAATGACGAGGAACTCAGGCAGGCGCCTTACCGCGTCCTTGCCGACTGGCACGAAGAACATGACGGCAACCTGCGCATCATCCTGCCCGACACCTACGGCACGGCGGGGTTCCTCAAGCGCGCGCCCGACTGGCTGGCGAAATGGACCGGCATCCGCATCGATTCCGGCGATCCGGCGGCGGGCGCCGAAACCGCGATCGCCTGGTGGAAGGATCGCGGCGAGGATCCGCGCGAGAAACTGGTGATCTTCTCCGACGGGCTCGATGTGGAAAAGATCGAGGAACTGCACGCCCGCTTCCGGGGCCGCGTGAAGGTCAGCTTCGGCTGGGGCACGCTTCTGACCAACGACTTCCGCGGCCTTGCCTCCGGCGACAGGCTCGCCCCGTTCAGCCTGGTCTGCAAGGCCGTCGCGGCGAACGGGCGGCCGACCGTCAAGCTTTCGGACAACCCCAACAAGGCGATGGGTCCGAAGGACGAGGTCGCGCGCTACATGCGGGTCTTCGAGGTGGGCGCACAACAGGCAAGCGAAGTCGTCGTCTGACCCGCATTAGCCCTCCGTTAAGCCGCCTCTGCTAGGACGGTTCCCGGGTGAAAGATCAGGGTGGTGGAATGGCCAGGCAGTCGAATGCCGCGCCGGTCATCATCAAACGCAAGAAGGTCAGCGGCGGAGACGGGCATCATGGCGGCGCCTGGAAAGTCGCTTACGCGGACTTCGTGACCGCGATGATGGCCTTCTTCATGTTGATGTGGCTGCTGAACGCGACGACCGAAAAGCAGAGGAAAGGCATCGCGGACTATTTCAGCCCGACGATCCCGCTTTCGCGCATCTCGGGCGGCGGCGATGGATCGTTCGGTGGCGAGAGCGTCTTTTCCGAGGATCAGATCGCCCAGAACGGCACCGGCGCCTCAAGCCTGAAGCCCACGACCGAGGATCAGGCGCTCGGCCAGACCGGGACAGAGACGCTCGAGGACCCGCCCGACAAAGGCAAGTTCGATGAGGAGGTCCGCAAGATCGAAGAGGCCTTGATGGGGATCGGCGGCGAAAGCATGGTCAGCGACGAGGTCATGCGCCACATCACCACGCGCCTCACCGACGAAGGCCTGATCATCGAGTTCTTCGATGTCGAGAACGATCCCCTGTTCGAAGAGGGCACCGCCATCCCCCGCCCCATCGTGACCGAGCTTGCGGGCGTTCTGAACCGTGTCTTCGGCCTAGTGACCAATCAGGTCGCGATCAACGGCCATATCCGTGCCCAGCCTGCGGTCCTGAAAAACAACCCCGCCTGGGATCTTTCAGCCGAACGGGCCATGCAGATGCGCAAGCTGATCGAGGCGACGGGTTTTCCGCCCGCCCGCATCCAGCGGGTGACCGGCTTCGCCGACCGCAGGCCCGCGCTGAAGAACCCGCTCGCCATCCGCAACAGCCGGTTGGAAATCATCCTCCTGCGCAAAGGCAAATAGGCGAAGGCGCGATAAAGCGCTGAGGATTTTAACCGTTAGGGCGATGTTAAGCCGCCGTGCTGCAACTTGGCCGCCAATCGACGGACTGAGCAGCAGAAAGGCGGCGAACCGATGTCCATCTCTTCCTCCCTCAATGCAGGGGTGGCCGGGCTCAGCGCGAACGCGACCCGGCTTGCAACCATTTCCGACAATATCGCCAACTCAGGCACCTACGGCTACAAGCGCGTCTCGACCGATTTCGAGAGTTTCGTGATCAACCAGGCGCGCGGTTCCGGTGTCTACTCGGCCGGCGGCGTGCGCGCCTCGACCTCGCGCCTGATCGATGAACACGGGCCACTCGTCGGAACCGGCAATGCGCTTGATATCGCTGTAGCAGGGCGCGGCATGCTGCCAGTGACGACGGCTGTGTCGCTGAACGCCACCACCGGCGAACGGCCATTGATGATGACGACGACCGGCGCCTTCCGCCCGGATGCCGACGGAATCCTGCGGACGGAATCGGGCCTTGTACTTCTCGGCTGGCCCGCCAATGCGGATGGCTCGATCCCGATCCTGCCGCGCGACACGATCGCCGGATTGCAGCCGGTGGTGATCAACGCCAACCAGACGGCGGGCGACCCGACCACGGCCATGAACCTCGGCCTGAACCTGCCGGCGACCGAGACCGAGACGGGGCGCTCCGGCAGCACATTGCCGCTCTCCATCGAATATTTCGGCAATCTCGGCACGTCCGAAACGCTCGACATTTCCTTCACACCTACGATCCCGGCGACCGGCTCGTCGAATACATGGACGATGGTCATCCGTGATTCCGCTCAAGGGGGCGCTGTCATTGGGGACTATACTCTGGTGTTTGACAGCACCCGCGCCAACGGCGGCACGTTGGCTTCGGTCACGGTGAATGCGGGCGGTACCTATAACGCCACGACCGGCAATCTCGACCTGACCGTCGCAGGCGGCCCGATCACCATGCACATCGGCGCCCTCGGCGACGCAAACGGGCTGACGCAGCTTTCAGACAGTTTCGCGCCGACCTCGATCACCAAGGATGGCTCCCCTGTGGGCAACCTCACCGCCGTCGAGGTCGATGACAACGGCTATATCACCGCGACCTATGACACGGGCTTTACCCGCCGCATCTATCAAATCCCGGTGGTGGATGTGCCGAACCCCAACGGGCTCATCTCGCTCAACAACCAGACTTTCCAGGTCTCGCCCGATTCCGGTTCCTTCTTCCTGTGGAATGCGGGCGACGGGCCGACCGGGCCGATCCAGGGCTATGCGCGCGAGGGCTCTGCGACCGACGTGGCCGCGGAACTGACCGCGCTCATCCAGACCCAGCGCGCCTATTCCTCGAATGCCAAGGTGATCCAGACCGTCGACGAGATGCTGCAGGAAACCACCAACATCAAACGCTGACCCTGAACCAGGGCGGGGCTGACCCCGCGCGGAAAGGCTTAAAATGGGCCTGACGACAACGCTTGCGAATGCCCTCTCCGGTCTCAACGCCGCCTCGCGCGGCGCTGATGTCGTATCACAGAACATCTCGAACGCGCGGACGCCCGGTTATGCGCGGCGCGAGCTGAACCTCTCGGCGCTCTCGCTCGGCGGCCAGGGCGCGGGCGTCTGGATCGACGGCGTGACCCGCTCGCTCAACCAGACGCTTCTGACCGACCGCCGCCTTGCCGATGCCGATGTGGCGGCGGCGGGCACACGCACTGCATTTCTGACGGCGGCCGAACAGGCGCTTGGCCAGCCCGGCGATTCCGGATCGCTCGGCGGGCTTTACGCCGCGTTCGACGCGGCGCTTGTGCAGGCAGCAAGCCGCCCGGATTCGCAGGCGCGGCTGCAGGAGGTCGTCGATGCCGCAAACGATCTGGCGACGAAGTTCAACGGCCTAACCCGCACGCTGCAACAGGCACGGATGGACGCCGATGATGCGATCGCGACCAAGGTGGGCGAGCTGAACAAGCTTCTGATCCAGACAGACGAGCTGAATGCCGACATCCTCGCCACTCGCGCCTCAGGGCGCGATGCGACGGCGCTGATGGACCAGCGGCAGGGCCTTGTCGACCGGATCTCGCAGATCGTTCCGGTGCGCGAGGTCGCGCGCGACCATGACCAGATCGCGCTTTTCACCACCGGCGGTGCGATCCTTCTGGAAGGCAACCCCGCCACCATCGGCTTTTCGCCGGTTGGCGTCATCACCGCCGACATGACGCTCGCGTCCGGCGCGCTGTCGGGCCTGACGATCAACGGCCAGCCAGTGCCCTCGGGCCCGACCGGAGTTCTTGGCGGCGGCGCGCTTGGCGCGCAGTTCTCGGTCCGTGACGAGCTCGCGCCCGAGATCCAGATGCAGATCGACGCGCTGGCCCGCGACCTGATGGAACGGTTCGAGGCACCGGGGGTCGATCCCACGCTGACACCGGGCCAGCCTGGGCTTTTTACCGACGCAGGATTGCCCTTCGACCCGTTGATCGAGGAAGGTCTTGCCGGACGCCTCCGCCTCAATGCGCTGGTTGATCCCGCCCTGGGAGGCGCGCTCTGGCACTTGCGCGACGGGCTTGGCGCCGCCACGCCCGGGCAGGTGGGCGATGCCACGCTGCTCAACAGCCTGCGCGACGCGCTAACTGCCCAACGCATTCCCGCCTCGGGCCCCTTCATCGGCACCGGCCGCTCGGCCGGAGGCCTCGCGACCGACGTCCTGTCGCAGGTGGCAAGCAACAGGCAGAACGCGGAATCGCGCGAGGCCTACACGACCGCGCGCCAGACCAGCCTCACCGACCTGCAACTGAAGGATGGCGTCGACACCGACGCCGAACTGCAGAACCTCCTCCTGATCGAGCAGGCCTTTTCGGCCAATGCCCGTGTGATCCAGACCGTCGATGACCTCATCAACAAACTGATCGGACTTTAAGCCATGACCAGCATCAGCCAGGGCGACATGGCACAGGCCTTCCTGCTCCGCCGCCAGAATGCCGATCTGAAAACGGCGCTGAGCCGGCTGACTTATGAGATGAGTTCCGGGCGTCAGCAGGACCTGTCGAAGGCCGTGGGCGGCGATTTCAAGGTACTCGCGGGGCTCGAACACAGCCTATCGGTGCTCTCGTCATTCCGCACCGCGGCGCGCGAGGCTGGCACGCTGACCGAAAACCTGCGGACGGCATTGGAGACGGTGCAGACGATCACCACCGATCTTGCGCCCTCGCTCAATTCGGCTGGCACGACCGGCGGCGCCACCCATATCGCAACCGCCGCCTATGACGCGCGGCAAAAGCTTTTCTCGGCCGTCTCCGCTCTCAATTTCCGCGTCGGCGACCGCTATGCCCTGTCGGGCACCGCAACCGACCAGAAACCGATCCTCGGCGCACAGGACATCCTTGACGAGCTTGCCATCGCCATTACCGGCCAGGTCACCGCGACCGGCGTGATCGGCGCGGTCGATGCCTGGTTCGACGCGCCGCCGGGCGGTGGCGGCTATGTCGACACGATCTACGGCGGAGCCGCCACGCCGCTGCAACCTTTCCGGATCGGCGAGGGGGAAGAGGCGAGCCTTACCCTGACCGCGACCGACGATACATTGCGCGGCACGCTGAAGGGCCTCGCCCTTGCCGCCATCATCGAGGAAGGCGCGCTGCCGGGCGATCTGGTGGGCCAGGGGGTGCTGATGAAGACCGCCGGGCAAAGGCTGATGGGCTCGGGCACCGATCTTGCCACGCTCCGCGCCAACCTCGGCGCGGTCGAGGCGCAGATCGCCACGGTCTCGACGAAGAACGAAAACGAAACCTCGGCGCTGGAGATTGCCCGCAACCGCATCGTCGCCGCCGACCCTTACGAGACGGCGAACGACTTACAGGCAGTGCAGACCCAGCTTGAGACGCTTTACGCCATCACCGCGCGGCTGTCGCGCCTTTCGCTCGCGGATTACCTCAGATGAGATATCTATTGGCCTGCCTGATCGCACTTTGGGCGGCAGGCGCCGCCGCAGGACCGATCCGCATCAAGGATCTCGTCGAATTCGACGGGGTGCGCGGCAACGATCTGGTGGGCTACGGGCTTGTCGTGGGGCTTAACGGCACCGGCGACGGCATCCGGAATGCGCCTTTTACCGAAGAGATCATGTCGAACCTCCTCGAACGGCTGGGCGTGAACGTGACCGGCGAGACGTTCCGGCCGAAGAACGTGGCGGCCGTGTTCGTTACGGCGACATTACCGCCGTTCGCGCGGGCGGGCAGCCAGATTGATGTTACGGTCTCGGCCATCGGCGACGCGAAGAGCCTGCTCGGCGGAACTTTGGTGATGACGCCTTTGAACGCCGCCGACGGTGAAATCTATGCTGTCGCGCAGGGCACGATCATCGCGGGTGGCGTCTCGGCCCAGGGCGACGCTGCGAGCGTGACACAGGGCGTGCCCACGGCAGGCACCATCCCCTCGGGCGCGCGCGTGGAACGCGAGATCGCCTTCGACCTGCGCAGCCTCGACACGGTGCGGCTGGCGCTGCGGACGCCGGATTTTACCACGGCGGCGCGGATAGAAGAGGCAATCAACAAGGAGTTCCGCAAGCCGGTCGCGCTGATGACCGATCCGGGGACCGTTGCCCTGTCGATCACCGCGACGGGCGTCCGCTCGCCCGCCCATGTGCTGGGCAAGATCGAAAATATCGTGGTCGAACCCGAACAGCGCGCTCGGGTGGTGATCGACCAGCGCTCTGGCACGATCGTGATGGGCCAGGACGTGCGGATCAGCCGGGTCGCGGTCAGCCAGGGCAACCTGACCTTGCGGGTGGAGGAAGAGCCGAACGCGGTGCAACCCAACCCGTTCGCCGAAGGCGAAACCGTGGTCGTGCCGCGCACCTCGGCTTCGATCACCGAAGAGCCGGGGATTGGCATGGCGGAGATCCGGGACGGGGCCTCGCTGTCGGAGGTTGTCGCAGGACTTAACGCGCTTGGCGTCTCGCCGCGCGACATGATCGACATATTGAAAAGCATCAATGCCGCGGGTGCGCTACATGCGGAGTTTGTGGTGCAATAGAAAGGGCGCCTCACCCCGGCTTGCGTGCCCTCAGATGCGAGGGGCAATGTTCGCCGCTGTCCAGAACCGGGATCATCCGCGACCAGATGCCGATATTCTCGTCGACGAAGCCCTGACCGACGATTCGGGCCGCCTCTGCCCCCATCTCGCCCTGCAAACGCGCAAGCTCGGTCCGCGCCACCTGCTTGTACCAGTCGTTACGGCTTTTCACCGAAATGTCAGTAAAACCCGCCTCCGCCATCGCCTCGCGATAGCGCGCGGGCGAGGCCATGCCGAAATCGAGCCCTTCGGCGGCGATATAGGCGGCCATTTCCGCTGACGGGGGCCCCTCGCGGCCGATCAGCCAGTCGGAGGCCATGAACCAGCCGCCGGGCTTAAGCACTCGGAAAACCTCGCGCATCAGGGCGTGCTTGTCGGGAATATGGACGATGGAATCCTTGGAAAAGACCACATCGAACGTCCCGGGCGGAAAGGGCAAGGGCCCTGGCGCCACCTTAACGCAGCCGATCCGGCCCTGAAGCCCCGCCGCCGCGACCAGCGACCGGGCCCGGGCCAGAACGCTGTCCTCGACGTCGATGCCGGTGACATAACCCGCCCCATGGGAACGCACGAGCGCAAGGTCGATCCCCCCTGCCCCACAACCGATGTCGAGGACGGACATACCCGCGATATCTGCGCCTTCAAGCACCCGCGCCACCTCGGCAGGCCCGCCCGGCGACAGGAACCCTTCGCCCCAGATCGCCTCAAGCATGCCAATCATCCGCGCGTGATAAAGTTCGCCGCCTTCCGCTTCCATTGTTTCCGCCCCCCTCTCCAGCCTCTACTCGGTCGCCTTGATCCTGACCGCCTCAAGCTCCGGCCAGTCGCTTGCGGCAAGAACTTCGGCCGGGTCGTTCACATCGCGCGTCCAGACGAAGAGACAGAGGAACGGCTCCGGCCCGACCTTGGTCAGATGCGGGCGGAAAGGTTCGTTCCAGACCGGTCGGTGGGCGGGCAGGATCGTCAAGGGGCGATCCACCCCGAAGCGCCAGCCATGCGGGCCGGTCAGCGGCGCGTAGAGTTCGGGCGCCCGGTGCCTATGATCGCGGTAAAGGACATGCGGTGCGATGAGGAAGAGACCCATATCCCAGTCCTCCGCCTTGACCGGCGCCGCCTCGCCCACCAGCGAGGCAAAGGCATGGCCTTGCATGAAGTCCGCGCCGATCAGTTCCGGGTCGTAGAGGTCATAAGTGATCCAATCGAGATGCGGCGCGGCAGCGGCAATCGCCGCCGACAGGCCGGGAAAGTCTGCCGTCAGGGAACCGAGTGCCGGCGCCAGCCAACGATCGACGATCTTATTGGCGGGCCCCGGTCGGGCGCGGGGCACATAATCGCGCCAATGAGCTAGGCCTTGGCGCACTTCCGCGAGGCCCGGGCCATCGAGACCCGCGAGGTAGTGATCAGCCTCGGCGATCAGGCGACGGATTGCCAAAGCGCCATCTGAACGGCTTTGAACCGGAACCTCGCCCAGGAGCCCGCGCGCCTTCAGGAGCGCGCCCGGATCCTCACCGTCTCGCGCCGAACAGATGCGGTAGACCTCCAGCGCCCCGTCCGACAGAAGGCCCCGCCGGTTGAAATGCATTGCGGCTGCATAGCGGCGGCGGCCCGACCCGGGCTCGCCCAGTGTAGCCGTCAGATGCAGGAACTGCCGCTGATCCTCCTCCGCGTCGCTCATCGCCTCACTCATTCGCCCGGTAGGCCATCTGCGCATCGAGATCGCGCCGCCGCTCGGCCCGGTTGAGGAGAATGCCTGCGATGATCACGCCGAGGCCCACGACACAGACGGTGATCGTGGCGAGCGCGTTGATGTCTGGCGTAACGCCGAGCTTGACCTTCGACCAGATGAGGATCGGCAAGGTCGTCGATCCCGGGCCGGTGGTGAAGCTGGTGATCACCACATCATCAAGCGAGATGGTGAAGGCCAAGAGCCAGCCCGACAGGATCGCTGGCGAGATGATGGGCAAGGTGATGTCCTTCATCACCTGCCAGGGGCGTGAGCCGAGATCCATCGCCGCCTCCTCGACCGCGATGTCGGCGTCGCGCAGCCGCGACTGGATGATGGCTGTCACGAAGGTGAGCGAGAAGGTGATATGGGCCAGCGTGATCGTGGTGAAGCCGCGCTGGGTCTTCCAGCCGAAAGCGGCCTCCAGCAGGTTCGAGATGAGGATGAAGAAGATCAGAGTCGAAATGCCGGTGATGACCTCGGGCATGATGAGCGGCGCCGTCACCAGACCGGAAAAGAAGGTGCGTCCGCGAAAGCGCCTGAAGCGGGCAAGCGCGATCCCGGCCATCGTGCCGAGGATCGTCGCCACAGTCGCGCTCGTCAACGCGATCCTGACCGAAAGCCAGGCGGCATCGAGCACCTGATCGTTCGCGAAAAGCTTCGCGTACCATTTCGTCGAAAAGCCGCCCCAGACCGTCGCAAGACGCGCGTTGTTGAAGGAGAAGACGATCATCGAAAGGATCGGCACGTAGAAGAAGGCAAAGCCGAAGGCGAGGACCGACATCAGGAAGACGGGGCGGCGGTTCATGGCTCCATCGCCTTCTTCTCCTGCGCCTTCGCCTCGAAATGGGTGTAGAGCATCATCGGCCCGACCATGAGGAAGAGCAGCGCCACCGACACGGCCGACGCCATCGGCCAGTCGCGCGCCGAGGCGAATTCGTCTGAGATTACCCGCCCGATCATCGGTTGCGACGGGTTTCCGACAAGGCCAGGAATGATCAGTTCGCCACAGGCCGGGATGAAAACCAGCATTGCGCCCGCAATGATCCCCGGGATCGACAGCGGCAAGGTCACGTCGAGAAAGACCCGGAAGGGGCGAGAGCCGAGGTCCATCGCGGCCTCGTCAAGCGTCAGGTCAAGTTTCTCGAGGTTCGCGTAGAGCGGCAGGATCATGAAGGGCAGATAGGAATAGACCGTGACCAGCACGACCGCGAAATTGGTGTGCATCATCTGGATCGACCGGATCGCCCAGTCGTCGGGCACGAGGCCGTTGTAGATCGAGGTCAGAAGCCGGTTGAACCAGCTGTTGGTGCCCATGAGCCCCATCCAGGCATAGACGCGCAGCAGGAACGAGGTCCAGAACGGCAGGATCACCAACATCAGAAGGACATTGCGCGCCGACCGCGATACGCGCGTGAGGCCGAGTGCCATCGGATAGCCGATCAGGAGGCACAGAAGCGTCGCCAGCGCCGCGTTCCGGATCGAGATCAGGAAGGCGCGGCGATAGAGGTCGTCTTCCAAGAGCCGGGCGAAATTCTCGAAATTGAGGAAGCTGCCATCGACCCCGAAGGAAAAGGGCGGCGAGGTCGGGGTGCGCGAGGCAAAGCTCATCGCAGTGACGATCATGAACGGCAGGAGGAAGAAGATCGTCAACCAGACATAGGGCGTGGCGATCGTAAGATCCGCCCAGCCCCGGCGGTGGAACCAACGCCGGAGGCGCGCGGTGCGTGGCTTGGGCGGTGCGGTGTTGGCGGCGGAAATCTCGGTCATCGTCTGTCTCACGCCGTCAGAAGGATGGCGGCCGACGGGTCGAAGCTGAGCCAGACGTCGTCCTCCCAGGTGGCAACACGTTCGGCCTCGGCGGCGCGGCGGGCGTTGGCGGAATGGGCGGTCAGGACGGCACCGGACGGCAAGCGCACCTTGTAAAGCGAATCCTTACCGAAATAGCCCACGTCGCTGACCACCCCCTGCACCGCATTGGGCAAATCGGGGCGGCCACGGCTGATGGTTAGTTTCTCGGGGCGCACGGCAAGCGTCAGCGCCTGTCCTGCCGCCAGCCCCGGCACGGCACGCGCGCTCATCCGCCCGCCAAAGGCCGGAACCTCGACCTGGGCCAGATCGCCCGCGACCGAAACCACTGACGCCTCGGCGAAATTGATCGAGCCGATGAAGCCCGCAACAAAGCGATTGGTCGGATATTCATAGACCTCGGTCGGCGATCCGACCTGCTTGACCTCGCCCTTGTCCATCACCGCCATCCGGTCCGACAGGATCATTGCCTCTTCCTGGTCGTGGGTGACGACGATGAAAGTCGTGCCGGTCTTGTGCTGGATGTCCATCAGCTCAAATTGGGTATGTTCGCGCAGTTTCTTGTCGAGTGCGGCCAGCGGTTCGTCCAAGAGCAGAAGCTTCGGCTGCCGCGCCAGCGCGCGGGCCAGCGCCACGCGCTGCCGCTGGCCGCCGGAAATCTGGTGCGGCTTGCGATGGGCGAACTGCGAAAGCTGCACCAGTTCCAGCATCTCGCGCACACGCTCCTTGCGCCGGGCATCGGTCATGCGTTCGTGCTTCAGCCCGTAGCCCACGTTCTTTTCCACGCTCATATGCGGGAACAGCGCGTAGCTCTGGAACATCATGTTCACCGGCCGGTCATAGGCCGGCACGCCGGTCATGTCCTGCCCGTCGATGAAGATGCGGCCCTTGGTCGGCTCCTCGAACCCCGCGAGCATCCGCAGGAGCGTAGTCTTGCCGCAGCCTGATCCGCCAAGAAGGGCGAATATCTCGCCCTTCCGGATTTCAAGCGACACATTCTCGACAGCGCGGAACGTGCCAAAATACTTTGAAACCCCGTCGATCCGGATGAAGGGCGCCGGATCGACGGCACTTGCGCGGACGGTTTCCGCTTGCGCAGCTGCCTGCATGATCGCAGCCGCCCCTCAACCCGTCTTGATCGCCGCCCAGGCCCGCGTGATGGCGCGGTCCTGCTCCTCGCTGAAGGGTTTCGGCGCCCAGAGCCGCGATTTCACCGTCTCGTCGGGATAGACCGCCGGGTCGTCCTTCACCCAATCCTCCACGAATTCGAGCGCGGGCAGGTTGGCGTTGGCATAACCGGTATAGTTGGTGCAGGCCGCGATCACCTCGGGCTGCATCAGGAAATCGAGGAACTTGTAGGCATTCTCGGTATTTGGCGCATCCGAGGGGATGGCCATGCAATCGACCCAGATCGGCGCGCCCGACTTCGGCACGAAATAGGCGAGGTTCATCTCGATCCCGGCTTCCGCCGCGCGCGAGGTCGCGACGCTATAGTCGCCCGACCAGTTGTTGATTGCGCAGAGTTCACCGTTCGGGATGGCGTTCAGATAGTTCGCATTGTCGAAAGTGCGGATGTAGGGCCGGATCGGCTTGAACGCCTCGACCACCTTGTCATAGTCGGCCAGATCGGTCGTGTTGCCGTCGAGCCCGAGATAGGTCAGCACCATCAGCATGATGTCGGTCGGGCTGTCGAGGATCGAGATGCCGCAATCGGCAAGCTTCTCGGCATTCTCGGGCTTGAAGATCGTGTCCATGCTTTCCAGATCGGCGTCCGGCAGCCGTTCCTTCACCATGTCGAGATTGTAGGTGATGCCGACCGAGCCCCACATATAGGGCATGGCATGCAGGTTGCCCTCGTCCCAGCCCGCGAGGATCTTCAGGATCGCCGGGTCGAGGTTCTTCCAGTTCGGCAGTTTCGACTTGTCGAGCTGCTGGTAGATTCCGGCCGCGATCGCGCGCGGCATGTCGAGGCCGGCATGGTCCACAACATCGTAGCCGGTCGAGCCGGCCATCATCTTGGCCTGTGCCTCTTCGGCCGAGGAATAGGTGTCATAGACGACCCCGATGCCGGTCGCGGCTTCGAAATCCTCAAGTGTCGTCTCGCCGATATAGTCGGACCAGTTATAGACATTGACCGTTCCGGCCTGGGCCCAGGAGGGCCGGACGTAGGGCATGGCGAGCGTTGCACCAAGGGCGGCGAAAGTCTGACGGCGGTTCAGTCTGATCATGGTCATCCCCGTTGGTTTTGCGCCGCGCCATGACGAACGCGGCTTTGGTTGGTCTAGTTTGACTGCGATTCGTGCGTGGTTAGAAGCAAATTCTCGTTGATATTGGCGAGCTGGTCTTCGGCGGGCGGGTCCGGCAGGCGGGTCACCGGAAGGATTCGGCGGAATCCGTCGTGATAGACCCGGACACCATATTCGAGGTCCGAGAGGTGGAAATTCTCGAATGCCGTCGATTTCATCGATTCGTTCGACCAGATCGCAAGCTGTTGATCTTCCTTCGAAGTTTCGCGGTCGATCCGATAGGCGAGGTAGCGCGCGATCCGCATCTCGCGCGTCTCGTCGGCACGGCGGTACATCCGCCCGGTCAACCGTGTCTTGCCGGGGCTGAGGGGGATGTCCTGATAGAATTGCGCGCCCTCGGGCGTGAAGGCGATAACCGCATTCGGAAATAGCCCGTAGTAGGTCCAGGCCTTTCGCAGCCTTTCCGGTAGCCAGTCCTGCTCCGGTGCAAGACCGACATAGGCCTTGACCGACCAGAGCCGCCCGGGCTGATCGCCGAATTCTGCGTAGGAACTGACGAGGTTTCCGGGATGCACGCGGTCGACATAGCTGCGGCCGTAGAGGTCTTGCAGCGCCGGATGGGCCATCGGCACATGATAGCCCTCGTTGTCGACGTCGCGCACCGACTTCCAGTTGACCGGCAGTTCACTGTCCCAAATGGCCGCGTCCGCGGGCAAGAGCTCCTCGGCGCGGTAGGCCGCGAAATCGACCTCATAAGGCGCGAGCCAGTCGGCGACCGACGGCTGTGATCCGGGGTGAAAACGCAGGAAGATGAAGCCGTGCCAGATTTCCATCTCGACCGGCTTCAGCCCGAATTGCGTGCGGTCCATGTCGCCGAAGCTTTCAGGCCGCGCCGCACCGCGCAGCGTGCCATCGAGGTTATAGACCCAGCCGTGGAAGAGGCAGACCATTGCGCCCTTGCAATGCCCGGATGCGCCATCCACCACGCGCGCGCCGCGATGGCGGCAGAGGTTGTGGAAGGCCCGCACCACGCCGTCGCGGCCGCGCATGATCACCGCGCGTTCGCCCAGCAGGTCAAAAGATATCCAGTCGCCGGGCGACGGCACGTCGTTCACATGGCCCGCGACCTGCCAATGGGTCAGGAACAGCTCAGTTCGCTCCAGATCGAAAAGCGCCTGGGAATGATAGGTCCAGCCTGGAAGACCGCGCCGGTCCCATCCGTTCGGAATAGCCATCGTGCCGGGGGCGAGTTCGCTCAAACCGCTTCCTCCATGTTGCGTAGAATCCATTTGTGGAAATCGTGGATCGCATATTCCTCGGGCATCAGTGTCCCGTGCTGGTAGGCGGGCGAGCGGAGGCCACGCTGATTGAGTTCGGCCACCTCGCAATCCTGTGCCATGACGATCTTGGCAAAGGCCGCGACCTCGGCCGCGTCAAAGCCCGGCTGGTCCAGCGTTTCCTGCGGAAAATACCATTCGGCGGTCAGGCGTGTGGTCTCGGGGCCCGTGGGTTCCAGATAAACAGCGCGGACATAGTCGACATGGGCCACGACAAACATCGCCGGATAGACGGTGACGAAATTATAGCCGTTCTGGCGTTCGACCGGCGAGAGGTTCGGAAATTCCGGGCCACAGGGCGCGCCTGAGGCCGTCCAGGTCGCGGCGCCTTCCTTCAGCATCGGCTGCGGCGCCTCGTCCGGCGTCCAATCCGGCGCCTCGTTCCGGCCCATAATGCCCGTGCCATAGATCGGCACCATATCGCACAGTTCGGGGTGAACGCCCGGGCAATGCAGGCATTCGTTGTAATTTTCCCAGAAGACCTTCCAGTTGCAGGCCAGGTCCTTCACCATCCGGTGCCCGGTCACCAGGCTGTCCATCGGCCAGTTGTCCAGATAGGCTAGGCCCATGTCGGGTTCGATCTCGCCCGGCGCTTCGCTCAGGTTCACGAAGACGAAGCCTGCCCAGACCTTCACCGCAACCTTCATCAGCCCGTGATCTTCCTTGCGGAAGTCGTCTGTCGGGTGGGCGTGACCGGTGGCCACCAGCCGCCCGTCCTTCGCGGCGTAGGCGAATGCGTGGTATTTGCAGGTGACAAGTTTGCCCATCGGTTGGGTGTCGTGGCTGCACAGTTCCGCCCCCCGGTGGCGGCAGACGTTGTGGAAGGCCGACAGTCCCCCATCCGGCGTGCGGCACAGGATCACGCTCGCCGCGCCGACCGTCAGCCGCTTCATCGTTCCCGGCTTGAGGTCGCTCAGCCGTCCGGCCGCCACCCAGGTCCGCGCCCAGATCGTGCGCTGTTCCAGCGCATACCAGCCCGGATCATGATAGGCCTCTGCCGGCAGCGTCTCGGGGCAGTGATCCAGGATCGGGGACTGGGGATGATGGTGCAGGCTCATGGCGGTTCTCAGAAGGCCCCCGGCGGGGTTGCCGTGCGGCGGGCGGGTTTGAAGAAGGGCCGTTGGCAGACGGTCGCCTTCAGCATCAGTTTGACATATTGCAGCTCGCGCATCGCATAGACTTCGACCCACAGATTGCCGTTCTTGTCGGCATGGTAGGGCCGTTTCAGATGGGCGAGCGCGATGTTGCGCTTGCAGGTCGGCGACCAGACGGCGCCGGTGATATGGCCGACCTCGTGCTTTTTGTCGTGATAGATCAGCGAATGTTCGGCCGAGACATTGCCTTCGATATCCAGCCCGACAAAGGCCCATTCCGAGCCCTTCTCACCTTCGGCCTTGAGCGCCCTGCGGCCGGTGAAATGGCCCTTGTCCCAGGAAATCAGCCAGTCGAGACCCATCTCGAAGGGCGAACGCACACGGTCCTCGCGGACCGCCTGATGGACGGGCACGAAGTCGAGGTTGGTGATGATGAACCCCGCCTCGACCCGCGCCATGTTGAGCGCATTCGACCCGATTGGCCGGATGCCCCAGGGGGCGCCGGCGTCAAATAGCAGGTCCCAAAGCGGCAACGCATGGTCGGGCGTCGTCCAAAGCTCATAGCCCAGATCGCCGGTGAAGCCGGTGCGCGAGATCATCAGCTCCCCCCCGTCGAAGGGGAAGGTCGCCATCCGGAAGGGCTTCAGGCCCGCGACGTCGAAGCCCGCCGCCCGCAACACCATCGCGGTGCAAGGGCCTTGCAACGACAGGGCGGCAATCTCTTCGGTGACCTCTTCAATCTCGACATCGAAACCGAAGGCTGAATCGAGAAGCCAGGGCAGGTGCCGTTCCTGGCAGCAGATGCGATATTCGTCCTCGCCCAACCGGAACAGGGTGCCGTCGTCGATGATCTTGCCGGCGTCGTCGCACCAGATCGTGTACTGGACCCCGCCCACGGAAAGCTTGCCGACATCGCGCACCGTCAGCCGGTTCAGATAGGCCAGTGCCTCGCGGCCCCGGACCCGGTACTTGACCATCGGACAGAGGTCATAGACCGAGGCCGCATTGCGGATCGCGGTATATTCCATCGCCTCGTCGTCGAAGACGAGCGCGGTCGTATAGCCGCCCCACGGCCCCCAGGAATTCATGCGGTTTGCCGCCGCCGTCCGCGGATGGAATGGCGTCTGGCGGAGCGGCGTCAGGTAGTGCAGCCGGGGGTCGGTCAGCTTCTCCATCCTCATGCCCGCGCCTCCTTGATGATCCGCTCGGCGGCGTTCCAGCCCGAAGCGCCTGAGATGCCGCCGCCGGGATGGGTGCCCGCGCTGGCGAGCCAGAGACCCGCGAGCGGCGTTTGATACTGCGCTATTCCGGCGATCGGGCGCAGGAACAGCATCTGTTCCACGCTCAGTTCCCCATGGTGCCAGTTGCCGCCCACCATGCCGTAGCGCGCCTCGATGTCGTAGGGCATCATCATCTCGGCATGTTCGATCAGATCGCCGATGCCGGGGGCGTGTTCTTCGAGCATTCCAAGCGTATTCCGAACGTATTCCAAACGTATTCCATCCGGGTCGCCCTTCGGCGCGTGCGGCGCAAACTGGACGATGGCCGAGACGACGTGCTTGCCGTCCGGCGCAAAGCCCGGCTCGTGCGCCGAGGGCAGGACGATTTCCATCACCGGCCGGTCCGGCACCTCGCCATACTTGACCGCGTTGAAGGCGAGTTCCACCGCCTCTTCCGACGGCGCGATCACAAGGCGCGACTTCAGGTCTGCGCCCCGGAAATCGGGCGCGGCCTTCAGTGCCAGATGCAGCTTCGCCGCCCCGCCGCGCGACTTCATGTGGCGGATGCGGTTCATCATGCCGGTATCAAGATGCCGGGCGCCCACAAGGTTCAGGAAGGTGGTCTTGGGACTGATGGCCGAGATGACGGTCGGCGCGCGCAGTTCCTCGCCGCCGTCCAGCCGGACGCCCGTTGTCCGGTCCTCTTCGACGATCAGTGCCTCGACGCGCGCGCCGGTGCGGATCGTGACGCCCGCCTCGGTCGCGGCGCGGGCCATCGCCGCGGCGACCGAGCCCATGCCGCCCTTCGGCAAGGCGATGGCGGCGCGGTTCCCCGCGGCCTCGCCCGCGAAACGGTTCAATAGCTGGATCAGCGAATTGGGCGAGCGCGGGCCGAGCCAGGTGCCAAGCGTCGCATCAAAGGCCAGAAGCCCTTTCAGACGGCTGTCGGTCAGTTCGTCGTTCAGCACGTCATAGACGTTGATGAGGATCATCCGCAGGAATTCGCGGAAGTCGTCCTTGCCCATCATCCGGACGCCGAGGCCGAGCTTCGCAAGCCGCATATATTCGTTGCCGACACCCTTCGCGACGCGCGGTGCCGTCATCGCCTTGAAAGGCGCGAGCGCGCCCGCAAAGGTCAGAAGCTGGCGGCGAAGATCGGCCCAGGCCTTGCGGTCTGCGTCCGAGATATTGCCCTTCAGGACCGCGCCCGCCGCGCCTTCCAAGACCAGATGGTCGCCGGTCGCGCTGACGGCGGTCGAGGTCAGGTTCGCGGCGACATAGCTCAGCCCCTGCCGGTCAAGCGCCATGCCCGAGGCGACGCGCGGGTCGATCATGTTGGCGATATGGGCAAGGCCCGGCGCCCGGAAGCCGGGCGCGAATTCATGGCCGACAGCGGCGCCGCCGGGCGTGGCGGCGGATTCCAGCACCAGCACCTTGCGGCCCGACTTTTGCAGCCGGTGGGCGGCGGCAAGCCCGTTGGTGCCGCCGCCGATCACGATCACATCATAGGACGGCATAGGCTTCGCTCATGTCTTTCTTGGGCTGTTTGATGTCACGCAGGATTTCCGAGGCAGCGTTGCGGCCCGGGGCGCCCATGACGCCGCCGCCGGGATGGGTCGAGGATCCGCAGATCCACAGGTCCTGGATCGGGCTGCGGTATTGCGCGCAGCCGGGAACCGGACGGTTGAAGAGCAACTGGTCGAAGGTCAGTTCGCCCTGGAAGATGTTGCCCTCGGTCAGGCCGACCTCTTTTTCCAGCTCGCGCGGGGTGCGGACCTCGTAATGCAGGATCGAATCCTTGAAGCCCGGCGCGTATTTCTCGATCTGGTCCAGACAGGTCTTGGCAAACCCGTCGCGGTCTTCGTCGGTCCAGTCGCGGCCCTCGATCTTCGGGGACGCATACTGGACGAAGCAGGACATGAAATGCTTGCCCGGCGGGGTCATCGTCGGGTCGATCATCGTCGGGATCATCATGTCCTGGAACGGGTCCTGGCTGTAATGGCCGGCCTTCCAGTCGTCGTACGCGCGTTCCATCTTTTCGATGGAATCAGTGAAATGCATGTCGCCCTTTACATAGGGCGATCCTTCGGGCAGCGCGGTGAACTTCGGTGCGCGGTCGAGCGCGATGTTCAGCTTGCCCGATGAGCCGCGGATTTTGAACGCCTTCACCCGCTTCACGAACGCGCCCGGCAGGTCGGCCTCGTCGACATGTTTCAGGAAGGTGCGCTTGACGTCCATGTTCGAGACAACACGTTTCCCAAGGACCTCATCGCCGTTTTCAAGCACAACGCCGTAAGCGCGGCCGTTCTTCACCAGTATCTTCTCGACACCTGACCCGGTGCGCACCTCGCCGCCTGCTGCTTTCAGGGACGCGGTCAGCGCCTTGGTGATCGAGCCCATGCCGCCGCGGGCAAAACCCCAGGCGCCGACATTGCCGTCGACATCGCCCATCGCGTGATGAAGAAGGACATAGGCCGTGCCCGGCGACATCGGACCAAGGGCGGTGCCGATGATCGAGGCGACGGCCTGATAGGCTTTCACCGTCGGATGTTCGAAATATTCGTCGAGGTAGTCGGCGATCGACATGGTCCAGAAGCGGATCATGTCATACATCGCCATTTCCGACAGGCCAAAAATCTGCTTGCCGAGCCAAGCGAGTTCCGAAAGGTCGCGCGGGCGGAAGCTGGACGGGTCGGGCGCGGTGCGCAAAAGCATCGGGCGGATGAAGCGGCAGTGGCGCAGCACGTCGCGAGCGTAACGGTCATAGGCCTCGGCGTCGCGCTTGGAATGCCGCGCGATCTCGCGCCGGTTGGCGTCATGGTCGCGGTGCATGCCGAGGTAGTCACCGCCTTCCATGAAGACCGCGCCGCCTTCGTAGGGCAGGACCTGCAACCCATGCTTCGGCAATTCGAGGTCGCGCATGATCTCGGGTCGGAAGAGCGACGAGACATAGGAGCAATTCGAATAGGTGAAGCCCGGGTAAAGCTCGCGGCTGACCGCCGCACCGCCGACCCAGTCGTTCTTTTCGACGACCATCACCTTGAGGCCGGCGCGGGCGAGGTAGCAGGCTGCAGTCAGCCCGTTGTGCCCCGCCCCCACGATCACCGCATCGTAGATCATGCGCGTTTCGCTTCCTCTTCGAAATATTCCAGCGTGAGGTCGACGGCGGTCTCGACCGCCTTCAGCGTGTCGGTCAGGCAAGTTTCGTCAAGCCCGTGCGCTTCGCACATGAACCAGGGTTCGCGGCTGTCGGGTTCGCAGATCACGCCGAGGTCGTGCAGGTAGTAGGCCATCTGGTCGTAGAAGGAATAATCCGACGTCTTCCAGGCGCGGTAGTTGTCGGGCGGAACCTCGGCAAAGAAGAGGCCGAACATCGAGGGGTGGCCCGTGTAGCTGTGGGTGATCTTGCGGGCGTCGAGGATTTCGGAAATGCCCGATTTCAGCCGTTCGCCGTAGTTCGCAAGGGTTTCAAGCGCGGGCGTTTCGTCGAGGATGCGGAGCGTTTCCTCGGCGGCGGCAAGCGAGACCGAATGGGCGGTATAGGTGCCGCCGTGCGACGCGCCGCCGTATTTGAAGGTGCGCATCACCTCTTCGCGGCCCGCAACGATCGAGATCGGGTAGCCGTTCGCGACGGCCTTGGCGAAGGTGGTGATGTCGGGGGTCACGCCCATGAGGCCCTGGATGCCGCCCTTGCCGACGCGGAAGCCGGATTTCACCTCGTCGATGATCAGCATCACGCCGTACTTGGTGCAAAGCGCGCGGGCAAGTTTGACATAGTCGGGGGACGCCATGATCGAGCAGCAGTTGCCCTGAATGGGTTCGATCAGCATCGCGGCCAGCTTGTCGCCGTGCCGCTTGAACATGTCCTCGAGCCGCTGGAAATCGTTCATCGGCGTGATGTGGGCGAGCTTCTTCACCGTGGGCGGGATACCCTTGCCGTAGGGCACCAGTTCGGGATCCTCGTTCGAGCCGAGATCCCATTCGTCCATGTTCGACATCCACATGGCGGCGTCGAAGAGGCCGTGGTAGCCGCCCTCGACCAGAAGATAGCTTTCGCGGCCGGTGTGGGCGCGGGCCAGCCGCAGGGCGGCCATCACCGCCTCGGTGCCGGAGTTCGAAAAACGCACAAGCTCGGCCGCGGGCACCATCTTCGAGATGCGTTCGGCGACCACCAGTTCCTTTTCGGTGGAAAGCGCAAAGACCCCGCCGACCTCCATCCCCTTGCGGGCGGCGGCATCGACGCGGTCGTCGGCGTAACCGAGGATCGCCGGACCGTAGCCGAGGCGGTAATCGACATAGGCGTTGCCGTCGATGTCCCAGGTGCGGCCGCCCTTGCCGTGGCTGACATAGATGGTGCGGTCGTCGCCCCAGTAGCGGAAGGTGGAGGAGACACCCAGGGGCAGTTTCTTGACCGCGCGCTGAAACTGGGCGTTGGATTTGGTAAGGGTGCGGCTCGGAAGCGCTCGCATGGAAAAGTCCTCTGATGCTGTCGACCGGAGGGCGGCGCAGTCCGACCGGCGCGCCAGCCCATCCTGGTTTCGTGATCAAATCTAGGAAGATTCTGACTGAGCTGTCAATCAGAATATTGACTGGTCATCCAAAATGAATGAAAACAGCTTGCAGAGTTCGGATGACGCTCTATCTATGCGGTCAATTCAGGAACCCGAAGGACCCGGAATGGATCAAAGCGCCGCCAGCACGGAGGCCGCCCAGAAGCCGCCGCGGAAACTGAGCCGCGAGACCCGGCGCCAGCAGCTGATCGACGCCACGATCGAGACGATCGCGGTTCGGGGGTATGCGCGCACGACCCTGACGGATGTGGCGAGCCAAGCGGGGCTGTCGCACGGGCTGGTGAACTTTCATTTCCAGAGCAAGGAAAAGCTTCTGTCCGAGACGCTGCTGTTCCTGGCCGAGGAATATCGTGACAACTGGACCCAGGCGCTGGCCGATGCGGGCCCTGCCCCGGCCCACCGGCTGGACGCGATGCTGCGGGCCGATTTCAATCCGTCGATCTATACGCAAGCGAAGCTGTCGGCCTGGTGCGCCTTCTGGGGCGAGGCGCAGTGCCGGCCGCTTTACCAGGACCATTGCGGCGCGAATGACGCGGCCTATCAGGCGGCGATGGAAGAGCTGTGCGTCGAGCTGAAGGCCGAGGGCGGTTACCCCTACGATCCGATCCGGGCGGCGCGGGTGCTGCGTGTGACGACCGAAGGCGTATGGCTGGACATGATGACGGTCAGCACGCCTTATGATCAGGAAGAGGCGCTGGGAACGGTGCATGCCTGCGCGGCGGCGCTGTTTCCCAAGCATTTCGGGCCGGACGGGCTGATCGTCTGAAGGATGTCGTCCGGGCTGCGCCCGGCCGATCCGCCGGGGGAGGCTCTGCCTCCCCCGAACCCCCTCCGGGATATTTAGGAACGAAAGAGCATGAGGGTGTCAGGCCGCCGGGCCGGAAATGCGCCTGAGGACGGCGTCGAGGCCTTCGTCCCAGGCATCAAGGGCGCCGTGGCTGGTCAGGATGTCGAGAAGTTGCAGGGTGATGCCGCCAGGGGTGGTGACGCCCTTGGCGATGTCGGCGAGCGGGCGGTTTTCGTTGAGAAGGACCTCGGCATTGCCGCGAAGCGTTCCCGCGACGAGGGCGCGGGCGGTGTCGGGCGGAAGGCCCTGGGCTTCGAACCAGCGGATGATATGGGTCATCCAGCCCACCGTCGCGCCGGAGAAGGCGCCGAAGGTGGCGGCGGCGGTGAAGGTCTGTTCGTCTGCGAAAACGTGGACCGGACCGATGTGAGATAGGAAGCCGCGCCAGAATGTATCGTCGGGGCAGAGGATCGAGGGGCCGAGGCGATAGGCATTGGCATAGCCGGGCATCATGCCGATCGTGGGCTTCGCCGGGCCGATGACCTCTTGCAGCCGGGCGAGGCCGGTACCGGCCATCGCTGAGAGGACCGGCTGGCCGGGGCGGAAGGTCAGGCGGGCAAGCTCGTCCGCGCCGGAGGCGGCGGGCAGCGCGACGAAGAGGGCGTCCGAGCGGTCCACGACCTCCTGATTGCTGGCGGCGATGGCGCAGCCATGATCGGCGGCAAGCCGGCCAGCCGTTTCGGCGCCGCGCGGCGAGAGGAGGAAGTCATAGGGCGAACCCTGGAGGCCGCGCATGAGGAGGCCGACAAGGCCGCCGACACCCAGAAAACCGACCGTGGTCATGGCATTTCCTCCAGCACTTCGGCGATGGCCTGCGCGGTCAGAGCGATGTCATCCTCGGTATGGACGATGGAAGAGAGCGAGTGAAGCGTTGCGGAGGGGTTCATGTAGATGCCCTTGTCCATCAGCCGGACGGCGAAGTCGCGGAACTTCACGCGATCCACATGGCGGCAGAAATCGCGGTAGTCGGCGATTTCCTCCACCTCGGTGAAGAAGATCTGAAACATCGAGTTGACGCCCTGGCAGATCACTGCATGGCGGTTGGAATGCTTTGCGACCTTGCGAATCTCGTCCGCCATCGCCTTGCCGAGGTTCTTGATGCGGCGGAAACCGGCCTGATCGTCGGCGAGCATCTCCTCGAGCATCACCTTCGTCACATGCAGCGCGAGGCGGCCGGCATTGTGCGTGCCGAAATGCAGGACCTTGCCCCATTCGAGGCCCGCCATGATCTCGTCCCGCCCGCCGATCATTGCCATGGGCAGCCCGCCGCCCAGCGCCTTGCCATAGGTGACGATGTCGGGGGAAAGCCCGTAAAGTTCGGCGCAGCCACCGGCGGCGAGGCGGAAGCCGGTGACGGTTTCGTCGAGGTAGAAGAGCGCGCCATACTGGCGGCTGAGCTCCTGCATGCGGTTGAGATAGCCGGGTTTCGGCGGGATAACCCCCATGTTCGCCATGACCCCTTCGGTCACGACGCAGGCGGCGTCGCGCCCGTGCAAGGCCATCGCGCATTCCAACGCCTCGACATCGTTCCAGCGGACGACGATCGTGTCCTTCCAGGCTTCCTCGGGGATGCCGGACGAGTCGGGGATGCGGATCGGGTCGTTCGGATGGCCGAGGAGCGTGGGCGGATAGGGGTTGGTGTTCAGCAGGACCGCATCCCACCAGCCGTGATAATGGCCTTCGAACTTGATGATCTTGCGCCGTCCGGTATGGCCGCGCGCGAGGCGGAAGGCGCCCATCGCCGCCTCGGTCCCGGTGTTGGCGAAGCGGACCTTGTCGACATGGGGGAGGAGGTTCACCAGCATTTCGGCCACCTCGACCTCGACCTCGAGCGCGGTGGCGAAATGGCTGCCGCGCGCACCTTCGCGGGCGAGGACTTCGGCGATCTTCGGATGGGCATGGCCGAGGGGCAGCGCGCCGAAGGCCATCATCCAGTCGATATATGCGCGGCCATCGACATCATAGAGCCGGGCGCCCTGGCCGTGGGACATGTAGCGCGGTGTTGTGCCGAAGGCGGCCGGCCCGCGCGAGGCCGAGGAGACGCCTTCGACCAGCACCTTGCGCCCGCGTTCGAAGAGCGCTTCCGATCTTGGTCCGGCCATTCTTGCCCCCTGTCTTGTAAATTTTCCGAACCAGATGTTATTATAGGAACATCAGGGAGTCAAACATGCCGCCACTGACCGACCGACCAAGGCAGACTGAAGCGCACGAGGCGCTTGCCGCCCGTATTCGCCGCTGGCGCGAGGTGCGCGGCTGGAACCAGCAGGCGCTGGCCGACCGGGCAGGGTTTGCGCGCTCGACGCTGTCGAAGATCGAGAACGGGCTTCTGTCGCCGACCTTCGAGATATTGCTGAAGATCGCGCGGGGGTTCGGCTGCGACCTGTCGGATCTCGTACGGCCCGAGGCACCGCGGCTGGCCGGACGGCTGGTGATCGAACGCGGATTGCCGGGCGAGCCGGTCGAGGATGCGAAGAACCGGCTTTGGCCGCTTGGGGCGCAGATCAAGGGGCGGGGGTTTCAGGCGATGATCGTCGAATTCACCGAAACCGACATCGACGCCTTCGGACCCTGGAACCGGCATGAGACCGACGACATGCTGCATGTGCTGTCGGGGCGGCTGGCGCTGCATACCGAAGGCTATGAGACGGCGGTCCTTGGACCCGGCGATACGGTGCATTTCGACGGGGCGATGCCGCATGCCTGTTTGAGCGCGGGGCCGGAGGTGTGCCGGTGCCTTTATGTGTTTGCCGAGCGGGACGGCGCCCTTCCGGACCTGGATCGCCAGACGACAGGTTAAAAATCTTCGGACCCTGAAGAAAAAGCTAGTTATCAAAAATATAAACGTTTACATTTGCCAAAAGCGCACGAATCATCGCGTGGCGCCCTTGGGGGGAGATTGCGACCTTTGGCTGGCCTGAGGATAGAAAACCTGCGCAAGTCGTTTGGCGCGGTCGACGTGCTGAAGGGCATCGACCTTGATATCCGCGACGGCGAGTTCGTGTCTTTCCTTGGCCCCTCGGGCTGCGGGAAATCGACGCTGCTGCGCTCGATCGCGGGGCTGGAGGAGCTGACCGACGGGGCGATCCATCTGGGAGATCGCGAGATCACCGACCTGCCCTCGGCCAAGCGCGACATCGCGATGGTTTTCCAGAATTACGCGCTTTATCCGCATATGAACGTGCGCAAGAACATGTCGTTCGGCCTGTCCTTGAACGGGATGAAGGCGGACGAGATCGAGCGGCGGGTGACGGAGGCGGCCGAGGTGCTGCGCATCACCGAGCTTCTGGACCGCAAGCCCAAGCAACTGTCGGGCGGGCAGCGCCAGCGGGTGGCGATCGGGCGGGCGATCGTCCGGAAGCCGAAGCTGTTCCTGCTGGACGAGCCGCTGTCGAACCTCGATGCGGGCCTCAGGGTGACAATGCGGGCGGAACTCGCGGCGTTGCACGAACGGCTGGGCGTGACGATGGTCTATGTGACCCATGACCAGGTCGAGGCGATGACCCTGTCGAACCGGGTCGTCGTGCTGGACAAGGGCAAGGTCAGCCAGTTCGGCAGCCCCCTGGAGCTGTTCCACCGCCCGGCGAACCTGTTCGTGGCGGGTTTCATCGGCAGCCCGAAGATGAATTTCCTGACCGCCCGGCCGGCCGGACAAGACGGTTTGGGCGTCACGGTCAGCTGCCCGTCCTTCAACCGGCCGGTCGCGGTCGAACTGGCGGCGCCGGTGGATGTACCGGGCGACCTGACGCTGGGCATCCGCCCCGATCAGCTGAAGATCGGCGCGCCGGACGCGGGCCATCTGACCGGCACCGTCCGGCTGGTGGAGCGGCTGGGCACGGAAAGCCATGTCCATGTCGCGCTGGATGACGGCACGGCGCTGGTGATCATCACCGACGGCACGCACCCCGGCCGCACCCATGACCGCGTGGGCCTGACCATCCCGGCCGAGGCCGCGCATCTGTTTGCGCCGACCGGCCAGGCGCTGCCGCGCAAGCTCGACCCCGATACCGAACGACTGCTTCAGATCTAACCGGGCCCGGAACGGCCCATTCTCTGGGAGGAGAAACGATGAAGAGACGTCACCTGATCATCGCCCCGGCCATCCTGACGGCCGTTTTCTGGGGCGGCGCGGGATTTGCACAGGACAAGGTGCTGCGCTTTGCCACCTGGGACAGCGACGAAAGCCTGGCGATCCAGGAAGCGATCGCGCGGAAGTTCGAAGAGGCGAACCCCGGCGTGAAAGTCCAGGTCGAAGCTTACGGCGACGGCTACGACGACAAGCTGACGGCGGCGATGGGCGCGGGCGACCCGCCCGACGTCATGTATATGTGGAATTATCCATCGTATTATCAGGCGCTTATGCCGATGGACGACATGATCGCCCGCGACGGCGAGGCGATGAACCTTGCCGACATCCCGCCGGGCCTGATGAACGGCGCGGTGATCGAGGGCAAGACCTATGCCATGCCCGTGGGCTTCACCACCCATGTCATCTTCTACAACAAGGACCTTCTGGCTGCTGCCGGCGTTGCAGAACCGGCCGCGGGCTGGACCTGGGCGGACCTGCGCGCGGCCGCCGCGAAACTCAGCAATCCTGGCGAAAAGACCTACGGCTTTGCCGTCGATGCCAAGCCCGATCCGTTCGACTTTGAACAGTTCTTCTGGTCGAACGGCGCCCAGTACATCTCGGATGATGGCAAGACCCTTGATGGCGTGATGAACAGCCCCGAGGCAGCCGAAGTGCTGACCATGTTCGCCGACATGGTGAAAAGCGGCGAAGCCATCGCGCTGAACATCGGCGATGAGACGTCGGGATCGAGCCTGTTCAAGACGGGCAAGCTTGCGATGCTGGAAGGCGCGATGTGGAACAAGGGCGGCATTGACGAATCCGGTGTGAACTATGGCGTCGCGGTCCTTCCGGCCTTCGGCGACAAACCGGTGAAATCCACGATCAATGCCTCGGGCATCTCGATCGCCAAGGATGCCGATGACCCGGAGTTGGCTTGGGAATTCGTCAAGTTCTTCTCCTCGCCCGAAGCCGTCGCCATGCGCACGAATGACCTGCCGATCCGCAACAGCGTCGCCGAAAGCTCGGGCAAGACAACCGATCCCAAGTTCGCGCCGTTCTTTGCGATGCTTGCCAGTGGCGACGGCACCACGCCTGCCTTCCTGAAGAATGCCGAATGGGGCCGCATCCAGGAAAACCTTGCCGTGGCGATCGAGGGAACGATGATCGATCAGGGCAATGCCCAGGCGCATCTGGACGAAGCCGTCGCGGCCTCGGCCCGCTTCCTCAAGTAACCCCGGAATTCACGGAGAGATGGGAACCATGGCCACCGCCCCCGCAACCCCGCGTCCCTCCCGGCGCAAGGCGCGTGGCGCAGGTATTACGCCATGGCTCTTCATCTCTCCGTGGATACTGGGTTTTCTGTTCTTCACCCTCGGGCCCCTGGTCTTTTCCTTCGTAATGAGCCTGCACGACTGGCCGATTGTGGGGACGCGGGAGTTCATCGGGCTCGAGAATTATCGGACGATGTTGCAGGACGACCCGCAGTTCTGGAAAAGCCTCTGGATCACGGTGAAGTTCGCGGGCCTTTTCGTGCCCCTCAACATCGTGCTCTCGTTCCTGCTGGCCGTGCTTTTGAACCTGAACCTTCGGGGCACGGCGATCTACCGGACGGCCTTCTACCTGCCCTCGGTCATCTCGGGCGTGGCGCTGGTGACGATCTGGTCCTGGATCTATTCGAACGAATACGGTCTGCTGAACTATCTTCTGTCCTTCGTGGGCATCGACGGGCCGAACTGGCTGGGCGACCGGACCTGGGGCATCGTCGCGATCACGGTCGCGAGCCTCTGGGGTCTTGGCGGGTCGATGCTGATCTTCCTGGCCGGTTTGCAGTCGATCCCGAAAGAGCTTTACGAGGCCGCGCGGGTGTCGGGCGTGCCACCTTGGGCGCAGATCATCTACATCACCCTGCCGATGCTGTCGCCGATGATCCTGTTCACGCTCATCACCTCGATCATCTCAGCCTTCCAGCAATTGACCATCGCGCTTCTTCTCACTGACGGCGGGCCGGTCAATTCGACCTATTTCTTCGCGATGTACATCTACAAGACCGCCTTCCGCTTTCACGACATGGGCTATGCGGCGGCGATGAGCTGGGTGATGTTCCTGATCATCCTGATCCTGTCGATGCTGGTCATGCGCTGGTCGGCGGCCTGGGTCTATTACGAGGGTCAGGCCAGAAAGGACGACGCCGATGCGTAAGACGCTTGGATATTCCGCGCTGATCTTCCTGACCGCGCTCTTCGCTGCGCCCTTCGTCTGGACGCTGATCACCGCGCTGAAGACCGAGGCCGAGCTTTATGCCTATCCGCCGGTCTTCTGGCCGGCCGAGTTGAAATGGGAAAACTTCTCGAACGCCTGGACGGCGCTGCCTTTCACGACCTTCCTGAAAAATTCGGTGATCGTGGTCGTGCTGTCGACCGTCGGCCAACTCGCCTCGTCCTCGCTGGTGGCCTACGGGTTCGCCCGCTTCCATTTCCGCGGCCGCGATCCTTTGTTCGTGCTTCTGCTCGCGACGATGATGATCCCGTGGGACGTGAAGATGATCCCCTTGTACATGGAGTTCAATCTTCTCGGCTGGATCAACACGCTGAAGCCCTTGATCGTTCCGGCCTGGTTTGGCGAGGCCTTCTTCATCTTCCTTCTCAGGCAATACATCATGACGATCCCGATGGAGATCGACGAGGCCGCGCGGATGGATGGGGCCAATGCCTGGCAGATCTATTGGCGCATCCATCTGCCCTTGATGGCGCCGGCGCTGGTGCTGGTGGGGACGTTCCATTTCATGAATGCCTGGAACGATTACCTTGGGCCGCTGATCTACCTGAACGACCAGTCGACCTATACGCTGCCTTTGGGGTTGGCGCTCTTCAAGGGTCTGCACGAGGTCGATTACATCTCGATCGCGGCGATCACGGTCATCCTCTGCCTGCCGCCCCTCGCCCTCTTCTTCTATGCCCAGCGCTACATCATGGACAACGCGCTTGGCTCGTCGGTGAAGGGCTAGATGCTGTTCGATTTCGCCCATGTCCCTTTCAGCCGCAGGGGCCGATTCCTGACCTTGTCCACGATGGAGGGCGCGGTCTGGCTGCGGTCGGTCAAGGGCGGCGATCTGAAGCCGTCGCTGGGGCGGCTCTGCCGGGTGTCTTTCATCGGACCGGATGGCAAGGGTCGCGAGGTCGCGTGGACGCTTGCGCCGGAGCGGCTGGTGGCCGAGGCGGCGGAGGGCCGGGTCGAGTTTTGCATCGGCGACGGCGAGCGGCTGCACTTGCGTGGCAAAGGTCTGGGCGTCGCCTTCGATTTGACGGGCTCGCGATACGATTATGCCTACCGGACACCGCAGGGAGACCATTGTCTGGTCGCAGCCGCTGAGAGCACACGCCTGCTGCCGCGCGTGACGAAAGGCGCGGTGACGGTCACCGGCGACTGGCGCCGCGACAGGGCGGACAATGTGGCGATGATCTTTTCCGGCGACGCCGGGTTCGAAGGGGCGATCGACCTTTTCCCGGCCCTGCCGCCGCCCCCGGCATCGGTCGGATTTGACGCGGTTTTGGCTGAAACAGGATCTGATTTTGCCTCTTGGCTGGCCCGCACGCCAGCGGGCGGTACACAGGAAGCGCGCAGGCTGGCGGCTTATCTTCTCTGGGCCAATACCGTGCCCGCCGAAGGCGCGCTGACGCGGCCCGCGATCTACATGTCGAAGAACGACATGATCAACATCTGGTCCTGGGACAATGCCTTCTCGGCCCTTGGCGTTGCGGCGATGGACGAGGGCCTCGCCTTCGACCAGTTCGGCGCGATCTTCGATCATCAGCACCCCTCGGGCCTTCTGCCCGACTTCGTGAACGACCGCGATGTCAGCTTCGCCTTCACCAAGCCCCCGGTCCATGGCTGGGCGGTGCTGCGGCTGATCGAGCGCCACCCCGATTGGCTGACCGAAGACCGGCGACAGGCGCTGGTCGGATGGTTTTCGGCCCAGGTCGGCTACTGGCTGACCCATGCGCGCAAGGGTGCCTCCAGCCTGCCCGTCTATTTCCACGGCAATGATTCCGGCTGGGACAATGCGACCTTCTTCGCCGAGGGCGGGCCGGTCATCACCCCAGACCTGCCGACCTTCCTGATCCTCGCCTGCGACTGCCTTGCAAGCCTCGACCGAGAACGCTCCGCCGCCTGGCAGGCCGAAGCCGGGCAGCTTTACAGCCAGCTGATCGCCAATCTTTGGACCGGCGAGACCTTCGGCACACGACTCGCCGCCGACCCTGCGCGGCTGCGGACGGATCAAAGCCTGATCGGATTCATGCCCCTCCTCCTTGGTCCGCGCCTGCCGCGCGAGATGGCGGCCAAGCTGATCGGCCGCTTGAAGGCGGGCGGCTGGATCAGCGATTGGGGCCCCGCAACGGAAAGCACGGCAAGCCCGCTTTACGAGGCCGACGGCTATTGGCGGGGCCCGATCTGGGCGCCCACGACGATGCTTCTGTGGGACGGGCTGATGCGCCAGGGTGAGGTGACACTCGCCCGCGACATCGCCCGCCGCTTCTGCCGGATGTGTGAAAAATCCGGCATGGCCGAGAATTTCGATGCTCTTTCGGGCACGGGGCTGCGCGATCGCGCCTTTGCCTGGACATCCGCGGTTTACCTATGGCTTGCCGCCTCGCTAGAAGAGGGTGGGGAAACGAGCGGGGGGCGGCCATGAACGGCGGGCAGGCAAGACCGACGATCAAGACGATCTGCGCGATGACCGGCCTGTCGACGGCGACCGTGTCGAAGGCGCTGCGCCAGTCGCCCGAGGTCCGGCCCGAAACCCGCGCCATCGTCGAAGAGGCGGCGCGCAAGGTCGGCTATTCGACGAACCTGCACGGCGTGCAGCTTCGAACCGGCAAGACCTATCAGGTGGCGATCCTGATGACGACGCCCACCAGTGATCTGGTCGAATGGGAAGGCGTCGAATATGCCCAGCTTCTGTCTGGCATCTCGCATGCGATGGAGGGCACGCGCTACCGCGTCGCGCTTTACCCGATCCGCGATTACAACGAGGCGCAGGACACTGTGCGCCGGATCATCAGGAACCGGCTGGCCGACGGCGTGATCTTTTCCGGCACAAGGCCCGACGACGGGCGGGTGCGGCTGCTGCAGGAGGCGGATTTTCCTTTCGTCACCTATGGCACGACCGAAGCCCATGCGCCGCACGCCTTCGTCGACAGCGACAACGAGGGGATCGTCCGTACCGCGATGCAGCGGCTTTTCGACCGGGGTCACCGGCGCATCGCGCTGATCAACCCCGGCGAACATCTGAGCTATGGCCGCACCCGGCTTGCGACCTACCAAGACATGCTCAAATCGGCCGGAATAGACTATGACCCGGCACTGGTCGCCCATGGCATCCTGACCCCCGGTTTCGGGCGGGAACAGGTGATGATCATGCATGCGCTGAAGGATCCGCCCACCGCCTATATCTGCGCGAACGAAGCCTCGGCGCTTGGCGCGCTGTCAGGCTTTGCCGCCTGCGGGCTGGTGCATGGCCGCGACGCGGTGATCAACGCGACCGACGATCTGAACGTCTCGGCCTATTTCACTCCGCCGCTCACCACCTTCTACCTGCCCATCACCCGGCCGGCCGAACTGCTTGGCCGCCATATCCTGAAGGTGATGGCCGGCGAGCCGCCCGAGCGGCTGCAAACCCTTCTGATGCCCGACCTGATCGAACGCAGCGACGACCGGCTGCGCACCATTGAAAGACCCTGAATGTCCGCCTTCCTGCATGCCCCGCCCGCCCTGTCGACCGAGGCGCTTGAGCGCCTTGTCCGCGATCGCTTTGGCATCGCAGGCCAGGCCCGGCCGCTCGCCTCGGAACGCGACCAAAATGCGCGGATCAAGGGGCCGGACGGGACCTATGTGCTGAAGATCGCCAATGCGGGCGAGGACCCGGCGCAGATCGCGCTGCAGAACGCGACGATGGCGCATCTGGAGAAGGCGGGCGTTGCCGGGCTGCCGCGGATTGTGCGGACGCGCGACGGCGCCGATTGCGCGGCGCTGGAGCAGGACGGGGCAGCGCATCTTGTCCGGCTTGTCACCTGGATCGATGGCCAGCCGATGTCGGAGGCGCCGCGGACACTGACGCAGCTTGCAAACCTCGGCGCCTTCATGGGCCGGGTGTCGCGCGGGCTGCAGGGCTTTGGTCATGCGGCCGCCTTCCGCCCGGATTTCTACTGGTCGCTCGACCATGTTGCGGGGCTGGCACCCTGGGCGGCAGATATCGCCGACCCGGCGCGACGGGCGCTGGTCGAGGGGCTGTTCGCCCGCTACGCGACCCGCATTGCCCCGCGCCTGCCCGCCTTGCGCGCCTCGGTCCTGCATCAGGATGCAAACGACAACAATGTCATCGTCCGAGCCGATGCGCCGGACGAGATCGCGGGGCTGATCGATTTCGGCGACATGTGCTTCGGCCGGACGGTGAATGAGCTGGCGATCACGCTGGCCTATGCGCTTTTGGACACGCCCGACATCTATGCCGCCGCCCGCGCGATCATCTCGGCCTATGTCGCAGAATTTCCGCTGCTGGAGGCGGAGGCAGAGGTTCTTTACGACCTCATGCGCATGCGGCTGGCGGCGTCGGTCTGCATTTCCTCGCACCAGTCGCGGTTGCATCCGGAAAATGACTATCTTCTGATCTCGCAGGCCCCGGCCTTTGCGCTTCTGGAACGGCTGGACCGGATCGACCCGGAATTCATGGTGGCCTTGTTCCGCCGCGCCGCCGGTTTCGCCGCCACGCGCAATCAGGCGCGGATCGCGGCGTTTTTGGCCGGAACAGAGCCTTTTTCGCCCTTTGAGCCCGATCTTCGCACCTCGGCGCGGATGGCGCTTTTGACGAATGGCGAACATGCCGGCATGCCCGCCTTTTCCGACCGGGCGTTCGATGGCTGGTTTGAAGCGCAGCGCCCCGCAGCCCTGCCCCAGGGCGAGGCCTTCTATGGGTTCGGCTCCTACGGCGAAAAGCGCCGGGTCTATGCGACCGACCAGTTCGCCGATGCGGCGAGCCCCGAACGCCGCACCCGGCATCTGGGCATTGATGTCTTCGCGCCAGCCGGAACCCCGGTCTTTGCCCCGCTGCCGGGCAAGGTGGCCTTCGTCACCTACAATGCCGATCCGCTGGATTATGGCCATACGCTGATCCTGGAACATGACGCGGGCGGCGTGCCGTTCTGGACGCTTTATGGCCATCTGGGTGGTTCGCTGCCGGGCCTTTGCAAGGTGGGTGACCGGGTCGAGGCGGGGCAGCTGATCGCGCATCTGGGCGACTGGCACGAGAACGGCGGCTGGGCGCCGCATGTGCATTTCCAGACCATGACCGACATGCTGGCGCAGACGGCGGGCAATTTCTTCGGCGTCGGGCACGACAGCCTGTGGGATGTCTGGTCGGGCATTTGCATCGACCCGAACCTGATCCTGCGGCTGGCGCCGGAATCGTTCGACATAGACCCTGATCCGCCTGAAAAGCTCATGGCGCGGCGGGCAGAGCGGCTGGGACCGTCGCTTTCTGTCTCGTACCGCGACAAGCTGAAGATCGTGCGCGGGCGGGGTGCTTACCTTTATGACCACACCGGGCGGGCCTATCTGGATGCGGTCAACAACATCACCCATATCGGCCATTGCCATCCGGCGGTGACCGAGGCCATCGCGCGGCAGGCGGTAACGCTGAACACCAATGCGCGTTACCTCTCGAACCTGATCCTGGATCTGGGCGACCGGATCACCGCGAAGCTGCCCGGCGATCTGAAGGTTGCCTATTTCGTCAATTCCGGCACCGAGGCGAACGAGCTGGCGCTGCGCATCGCCCGCACTGCGCTTGGCAAGAAATCGACCGTGGTGCTTGACTGGGCCTATCACGGCAATTCTGGCGGCATGGTCGAAATCAGCCCCTACAAGTTCAAGCGCAAGGGCGGCTTCCCGCAGCCCGACTTCGTCGAGATCGCGGAATTTCCCGACCCCTACCGCGGCCCGCACAAGGGCATGACCGAGGCGGCGGGGCGTGCTTACGCGGCGGATGTCGGACGGCAATTAGACTCTATTCAAGCCAAAACCGGCACCCGCGCTGCGACCTTCATCGCCGAAAGCATCTCGGGCGTGGGGGGGCAGGTGATCTATCCGCCGGGCTACCTCGCCTCGGTCTATGATCAGGTGCGGGCGGGCGGGGGCGTCGTTATTGCCGACGAGGTGCAATGCGGCTTCGGGCGCGTGGGCTCTCATTTCTGGGGGTTCGAACTGCAGGGCGTCACGCCTGACATCGTGGTGATGGGCAAGCCCATCGGCAACGGCCACCCGCTCGCCTGCGTGGTCACTACCCCCGACCTTGCCCGGCGCTTCGCGAACGGGATGGAATATTTCAATTCCTTCGGCGGCAATCCGGTGTCGATGGCGGTGGGCCATGCTGTCATGGACGTGATCGAGGCCGAGGGGCTGCAGGCAAAAGCGCTGGAGACGGGGGCCTATCTGCTTGACCGGTTCGCCGACATGCAGACGCGCTTCCCCATCATCGGTGACGTGCGCGGCGCGGGCCTGTTCCTGGGCGTCGAACTGGTACGCGACCGCGCGACGCTGGAGCCAGCGACCGACGAGGCCGGGCTGGTCGTCAACCATATGCGTCGGTTGGGGGTTCTCGCCTCGACGGATGGTCCCTTAGACAATGTCCTGAAATTCAAGCCGCCCATGGTCTTCGGCCGGGCTGAGGCCGACCGGCTTCTGGCTGCGACCGAAGCCGTGCTGACCGCGCTTGGGCAAGGAAGACTGACATGACCGACCTGACGCGGGGCCCCGACCTCGGTGTCTGCTATTACCCCGAACAATGGCCCGAGGCGAAATGGGCCGAGGATGCCGCGCGCATGGTGGCGCTTGGCCTCACATGGGTGCGGATCGCCGAATTCGCCTGGGCGAAGATCGAGCCCCGCCCCGGGCATTTCGACTGGGACTGGCTGGACCGTGCGGTCGAGACGCTGGGGTCCGCCGGATTGAAGGTAATCCTCTGCACCCCCACCGCCGCGCCGCCCAAGTGGCTCGTGGACCTCTACCCCGAGATCCTGCCGGTGGCCGAAGATGGTACCGTCCGCAAGTTCGGCGCGCGGCGGCACTATTGCTTTTCCTCGATCCGCTACCGGGAAGAGGCGGCAAGGATCACCGGCGAGGTGGCCGGGCGCTATGGCCGGAACCCCCATGTACATGCCTGGCAGACCGACAATGAATATGGCGATCACGATACGATCCATTCCTATTCGCCGTCAGCCGAGCGCGCCTTCCGGCTGTGGCTCGAGGACCGCTACGGCACGATCGAGGCGTTGAACGCGGCCTGGGGCACCAGCTTCTGGTCGATGACCTATCAGGGCTTCGACCAGATCGAGCTGCCGAACAATCTGGTCGAGGAACCAAGCCCGACCCACCGCGTCGATTTCATGCGCTTTTCCTCGGATCAGGTGAAAAGCTTCAACAAGGCGCAGGTCGAGATCATCCGCGCCCTGTCGCCCGGCCGCCCGGTCACGCATAATTACATGAACCAGCACACGGCTTTCGACCATTTCGCCGTGGGCGAAGACCTCGATATCGCCTCGTGGGACGTCTATCCGCTGGGCGGCCTTGTTCATGGCCGGCTGAGCGAGGCGGACAAGGCGCGCTATCTGCGGGTGGGCGATCCCGACCAGACAAGCTTCAACCACGATCTTTATCGGGCCGTCGGGCGTGGCCGGATGTGGGTGATGGAACAGCAGCCGGGGCCGGTGAACTGGGCCACGAACAATCAGGCCCCCGCCGACGGGATGGTGCGTCTCTGGACCTGGCTCGCCTATGCCCATGGCTGCGAGATGGTCAGCTATTTCCGCTGGCGGCAGGCCCCTTTCGCGCAGGAACAGTTCCACGCGGCGCTGCTTCATCCCGACAGCACACCTGATCAGGCCTTTCACGAAATCGCGCAGGTGGTGGCAGAGGCCGCCGCCCTGCCGCCCTGCGGCCCCCGCGCGCAGGCGCCGGTCGCTTTTCTCTTCGATTACCCCTCGCGCTGGGGGGCAGAGACCCTGCCGCAGGGCCAGAATTACCGCGTCGCGCATGTGGCGCTTGACTGGTACGGGGCTTTGCGGCGGCTTGGCCTGGATGTCGACGTGATCGGCCAGCATTCAGACCTGGCCGGCTACCGCCTGATCGTCGCGCCCGACCTGATGATCGCCGATCCGGCCTTCGTCGAGCGGATCGCGGCCTCGGGTGCAAAGGTGCTGTTCGGGCCCCGTTCGGGCTCGAAGACCGAAGCGATGCAGACGCCTGCGACCCTTGCGCCGGGATGTCTGGCGCGGCTGATCGACATGCGGGTGACGCGGGTCGAAAGCCTGCCGGACTATCATCGCGAAGAGCTGCAGATCGGCAACCGACGCCATGCCGCGCGGCGCTGGCGCGAGACGGTCGAGACGCGTGAGCAGGTGCTGGCGACCTTCGCGGGCGACTATCGCGACGGCGCGCCCGCGTTGATCGGCAATGACCGCGCGCGCTATCTGGCCACCCTGCCCGCCCCCGACGCGCTGCGCGAGATCATCGCCGATGTACTCGACTGGGCCGGAGTTGCTCACCTGCCCGACCTCGGCGACCTGCGCCTGACGCGCCGCGGCGGGCTGACCTTCGCCTTCAACTACGGCCCGGATGCGGCTGACTTGCCCCTGCCGCCCGTGGCACAACTGTTGATCGGCGACCGTCTGCTGCCCCCGGCGGGGGTGGCGGTCTGGATAGATTGACCGGGTCAGGTTTGCCGCGACGCCGCCGCGCGCAAGAGCGTCGCCGCTGCCTCGCCCGCCGCCAGCATATAGGCCGGGTCGCGGTGCATAAGCACGAGCGCGAAGGCCCCGTCGAGAAGCAGCATCACCTGCCGCGCGAGATCATCTGCCGCCTGATATCCGGCGGCGGACAAGGCGCCTGACAGCCAGCCCTCCACCCGTTTCTTGTGGGTGCGCGCCACCAGAATTGCGGGGTGGCCAGGCATGTTGGCAAGCTCCGCCGCCGTGCGCAGGAAGCCGCAACCGTTCCATTTGCGGTTATTCGCTGCCTTTGCGAGCTGGGCGAAAATGATGCGGACGCCCTTCTCGGCGTCGCCCTCGGCCCGGCGATACCAGTTCTGGAACAGCTTTAGGTTCGGCTGATCGCGTTCGCTCAGGTACGCGGCAACCAGCTGATCCTTGCTGTCGAAATGATAGTAGAGCGTCCGCTTCGTCACCCCGGCGCGCTCGGCGATCGCATCGACGCTGACCGCGCGGATACCCTCGCCGTAAAAGAGATCGGCTGCGGCAGATACGATGCGGCTTCTGGTGTCGGGCGGATCGTTCATGGCGGCAATGTATACCGACTAGTGAGTATAAACAAATCCCCTCCTGCAACAGACTTGGCGCGTAAAGCCCTGAAAGGACGCGCCATGTGGACCCATATCTCGTTAACCCAGAGAGACCGGATCGCGACGATCACGCTCAACCGGCCTGAAAAACTGAACGCGCTGAGCTACGCCATGATCGACGAGCTTCTCGCCGCGCTCGACCGGATCGAGACCGACCCTTCGGTCGGCGCCGTGATCCTGACCGGGGCAGGCCGTGCCTTCTCAGCGGGCGGCGACATTCCCGAATTCGCGCAAAGCGTCCGGCGCGGGACAGATGCCGCCCTGCAGGAGTTCGTCGCCCGCGGTCAACGGCTGACCGCGCGGATCGAGGCTTTCGCCAAACCGATCATCGTCGCGGTAAACGGGCTGGCCTATGGCGGCGGCTGCGAGATCACTGAAGCCGCCCCCCTATCCATCGCGGCCGCCTCGGCACTGTTTGCAAAACCCGAGATCAAGCTCGGCATGCCGCCCACCTTCGGCGGCACCCAGCGCCTGCCGCGCCTTGCAGGCCGCAAGCGGGCGATGGAACTGCTTCTGACGGGCGAACCCTTCACCGCCGACCGGGCGCTGGAGCTTGGACTGGTGAATGACGTCGTGCCGGACGAGACCCTGATGGCTGCAGCTGAGGGCCTCGCGCGGCGCATCCTGCGTCATTCCCCGCTGGCAATCGCAACCGTGATGACCGCGGTCACCCGCGGCCTGAACCAGCCGATCGCCGAAGGGCTTTTGGTCGAGGCCATGCAATTCGCCCGCATGGTGCCAAGCGAGGACCTGCCCGAAGGCCTGATGGCCTGGCAAGACCGCCGCCCCGCCGACTGGCGCGGGCGGTAGGGCGATAGAAAGGGCCGGGAGCGCGTGAACGGCCCCGGCCCGATCAGGCGGACGGCCCTCCAGCCAGCTTATGCGTGACGGCTGCGGTGGCCGATGTTGTAGTAGTTGCCGGTGCGGGTCTTGAGGTAGGGTTCGAGCGGGATTTCCTCTTGCTTGAGGAAGCCCTGTTTCGGGAGTTTTCCCTCGTTCACCATCTCGATGACCGCGACGACCGAGGCGGAGGTGGTCCAGGCGATCGCCGTGCGGTGTTTGTCGCCGATCTCGATCGGGTAATAGGCGCGGACGAACTCCTTGCGGCGGAGCTGGCCCGCCTGCCAGCCTTCGGCGGCAACATGGACATAGACCACATCCTCGTCGACCGGGGGTTTGGCGTTCGTCAGGATACGGCCCGCCTCGGCGCGGTTTTCGCGCATCAGAAGCTCGTGGAAGAAGAAGTTCATGAGCTTGACGTGACCAGGGTAGCGCATGGTCTTGTAGTCGAGGTTCTCGATCCGGTCGGCGTAGGTCTCGCACATGGTGCCGAGGCCGCCAGAGGTGGTGAAGGCCTCAAGCTGCATGCCGTCGATATAGAGGGTTTCCAGCCATTCCATCGCCGAGACGCTCTTGAGCACGCCTTCCTCGATCACTTCGCAGTCGTTCAGATATTCGTTCACGACGCCTTCGGGCGACCAGTTGAAGGCATAGCCGAGAAGGCCGGTGGGGTTCTGCGGCAGGGCGCCGACACGCAGGCGGATCGAACGGACCTTGTCGAATTGCTCGGCCAGATGCGCGCCGACGATGCCGACGAACCCGGGGGCGAGGCCGCACTGCGGGGCCATGATGCCTTTCGAGGTCTTGGCAAGCTCGCGGATATGTTTGGTGGTGGGGACGTCCTCGGTCAGGTCGAAATAGTGGAGCCCAAGCGTGTGGGCGACGGTCGAGACGCCGATATTGAGGTGATAGGGCAGGCAGGAGAGGATCGCCTCTTGCCCGGCCAGCACGTCCTTGAGCCCGGCCGTGTCGTTGAGATCGGCGGTGCGGGTCGCGAAGGGCGCATCGACCTGGCGCGCGTCGATGCCGGTGACGTCGAAGCCGGCTTCCGCGAGCAGTTCCGCCGCCAGATGACCGACCTTGCCGAGGCCGAGGACGGCCACTTTCCTGAATGACATGTTCTTTCCTTTTCCGTCATGCGGACCCCAGGGCGCGTGCTGGCGCAGGGTCCGGCTTGCCGACAATCTGCCGCAATCGACTGGCGGATTCTTCCGGCATATCGTCAGAAATGCCGGGGAAAACATGAATTATGGCAGGTCATCCGGCGGATTGGCGGGTGACGCAGGGGACCTTTCGGCAACGAAAAAACCGGGGCCCCGTGGGTCCCGGCTTACAGGTTTCGTCCGGGCTTCGCCCGGCCGATCTGCCGGGAGGGCTCTGCCCGCCCGGACCCTCCCGGAGTATTTCCGGACAGAACGTGAGGGGTGGATCAGATGTCGAATTTGACCCCTTGAGCGAGAGGGAGTTTGGATGAGTAGTTGAGCGTGTTGGTCTGGCGGCGCATGTAGCCTTTCCAGGCGTCCGAGCCGCTTTCGCGGCCGCCGCCGGTTTCCTTCTCGCCGCCGAAGGCGCCGCCGATTTCGGCGCCCGACGGGCCGATGTTGACGTTGGCGATGCCGCAGTCGGAGCCCGAGGCGGAGAGGAAGGTTTCGGCCTCGCGCATGTTGAGCGTGAAGATGCAGGAGGAGAGGCCTTGCGGCACGTCGTTTTGCAGCGCGATGGCTTCGTCGAGCGTGTCATAGCCCATGACATAGAGGATGGGGGCGAAGGTTTCCTCGCGCACCGTCTCGGTCTGGGCGGGCATTTCGACGATGGCCGGGGAGATATAGGCGCCGCCGGGGACGCCTGATGTCACAGCCTGGCCACCGTGGACCTTGCCGCCCTCGGATTTCGCCTGATCGAGCATCTTCAGCATCTTGTCGCGGGCGCCGGTGTCAATGAGCGGGCCGACGAGCTTGCCCGCTTCACGCGGGTCGCCCACCGGGAGCGACGCATAGGCTTTTGCGAGTTTCGCGACGAGGTCGTCCTTGATCGAATTGTGGGCGATGAGGCGGCGGAGCGAGGTGCAGCGCTGGCCGGCGGTGCCGACGGCGGAGAAGACGATGGCGCGGACGGCCATGTCCATGTCGGCCGAGGGGGCAACGATCATCGCATTGTTGCCGCCAAGTTCGAGGATCGGGCGGCCCCAGCGGGCCGAGACCCGCGGGCCGACGATGCCGCCCATGCGGGTCGAGCCAGTGGCCGAGACGATGGGGACCTGCTTCGAATTCACCAGCGCCTCGCCGATGGCGGGGCCGCCGATGACGAGCTGGCAGAGGCCTTCGGGCGCGTCATCGCCGAAACGCTTCAGCGCGCGTTCCATGATCTTTTGCGTGGCGATCGCGGTCAGCGGGGTCTTTTCCGACGGTTTCCAGATGACCGGGTCGCCGCAGACGAGCGCGAGGGCCGCGTTCCAGGACCAGACGGCGACGGGGAAGTTGAAGGCGGTGATGATGGCGCAGGGGCCAAGCGGGTGCCAGGTTTCCATCATCCGGTGGCCGGGGCGTTCGGAGGCGATGGTCAGGCCGTAGATCTGGCGGGAAAGGCCGACGGCGAAATCGCAGATGTCGATCATCTCCTGCACTTCGCCGAGGCCTTCGGAGGTGATCTTGCCCACTTCGAGCGTCACAAGGGCGCCGAGCGCGTCCTTGGCCGCGCGGAGTTCCTCGCCAAGAAGGCGGACAAGCTCGCCACGGCGGGGGGCAGGGACCTCGCGCCATTTCTTGAAGGCCGCTTGCGATCTGGCGATCACGGCATCCATGTCGGCCGGGTTCGTCTCGTGCACGCGGGCGATCTCGGCGCCGTCGATGGGCGAGCGGACGGGAAGTGTGCCGCCGGTGAGTTCGGCGGCGCTCAGGCCCGCGGCCTTGAGGATTTGATCGTGGGTCATGTCTGTCTCCCTTAAAGGACGGTGGCGCGCTGGTCTTCCATGCCCATCGAGGCAAGGAGCGGCGCGGATTGTTGCAGCGACTGGAAGTCGGCCTTGGACCCCATGTTACGCCAGTTCGCAAGGATCAACGACTGGGCGACGGCGCCGCCCAATGTGGTGCCGGGGCCGGTGATGATGAAGAGGTCGGGGGCGAATTCGCGGGCGGCGGTGCGGATTGCCGTGGTGAAATCGTAGGGCTCGAGGACCTGATGGCCGAGGGTATAGTCCCAGAGCCTTTCCGTGTCGGTCGCGCCCGGCCACCAGATGGTGCCGCGTCCGTCGACCATCGGCAGAGTGGGCTGGCCGAAGAGCGAAGGCGCGAGGCGCGCGCGGCCCTTTTCGGCGACCGGGGCTTGCAGCGCGCTATGGAAGGCGGCGTGGTTTTGGAGACGCATCGGAAAGCGACCCTGTACCGGCGGAACCGAGGCCTCGAATGCCTTCAGGCCTTCATCATTGCCGGCGAGAACCAGCATACCGCCGAGGTCGATGGAGAGGGTGAGGGCATGGCCGGGGCGCGTGTCGATTTCGGCGACAAGGGCCATGAGGTCGGCCTTCTGCGCGGGGTCGTTCTGCCAGTCGTCACCCACGAACGGGTAAAGCGTCTGGCCGCCGATCAGCGCCTCCTGCATCAAGGTGCCCATCGTGTTGACGACCTCGAAGCCAGCTTCCGGGGCAAGTGCGCCGCCGCAGGCGAGGGTGGAATACCAGCCCATGGAATTGCCGGTGACGGCGACGACGTCGATCTTGTCGCGGTTGATCGCGAGGAAGTCGCCGTAGGTGGCGGCGAAGATGAGGCCGGAGGCATTGTCGCCGCGCGTGTGTTTGGCGACCGAATAGGCGGGGGCGCTGTCGAGGGCGGTCAGGGTTTCCTGGCCGAGTGCCGCGCGGGCCGCGTCGAAGCGGGCGAGGAGCGCCCGGTCGGGGAAGAAGCGGCCAAGGTAGCCAAGTTCGGTTTTCGTGTAGGTGCCCCGGCCCGGGCAGATGACGACGGCGGTCTTGCGGGTCATTTCAGGCCCTCCAGCAGCCGTTTTGCGGCGGAATAGACACTGTCTGCGGACGGCATGGTCGCGGCATAGGCGGGGCCGGTGGCGATGAAACTGTCCTCGGCCGTGATGCGGGCGAGGGGCACATCGGTGCGCTCGGCGAAGAGCGCCATCAGCGCCTCGGCGACGCCGCCGGAGCGGCGGGTTTCGTCGACGATCAGGATGCGCTTGCAGCCCTGGACGGCCTGGACAAGCGCGTCGGCGGGCAGGGGAGAGAGCCAGCGGGTGTCGACGATCCGGGCCTTCACGCCTTCGGCGGCGAGGCGCGCCTCGGCCTGGCGGGAGAGATAGACGCCGTTGCCGAAGGTGACGATGGCGATGTCTTTGCCGTCGCCATGTTGGCCGACTTCGCCGAGGCGGATCGTCTCGGACGGGTCGGGGTAGCGGCACATCCAGCCGCCATCCTTGTCGGCGTGCAGATCGCGCATCGGGTAAAGCGCGATTGGTTCGAGGAAGACGACGACCCTTTGTTCCTCGCGCGCCAGCCGCACGCATTCGCGGACCATCTTCGCCGCGTCCGCACCGTTCGAGGGGACGGCGAGGATCAGACCCGGAATGTCGCGAAGGACGGCCACCGAATTGTCATTGTGGAAATGGCCGCCAAAGCCCTTCTGGTAGCCAAGGCCCGCGATGCGCAGGACCATCGGGTTTGTGTACTGGCCGTTCGAGAAGAAGGGCAGCGTCGCGGCCTCGCCCCGGAGCTGATCCTCGGCATTGTGGAGGTAGGCGAGGAACTGGATTTCGGGCATCGGCACGAAGCCATTCTGCGCCATGCCGATGGCGAGGCCGAGGATGGATTGCTCATCGAGAAGTGTATCGATCATCCGGTCGGGACCGAAGCGGGCGTGCAGCTTTTGCGTCACGCCATAGACACCGCCCTTGCGGCCCACATCCTCGCCCATCATCACGATCTCGGGGTGGGTCAGCATCAGGTCGGTGAGCGCCCAGTTGATAAGGCGCGACATGATCTGGGGTTCGTCCATCGCCTTCAGGTCGCCGCCGAGGGCTGCGGCGCGCGCCTCGGCGGTGGGGCCGTTCGTGGGCTTGCAGGCGCGTTTCGGCGGGATAAGCGATTCCATGACCTGCGCCGCGGTCTTGAGGCGGGGTCGAGTGATCGCCTCGCCGGCGACGCGGGCGACGCGGGCGTTCGTCTCGTTGTAGATGGCGAGCGCCTGGTCGGGAGTGAGTGCGCCGGACTGGTCGAGGAGGCGGACGGAATGGAGCAGCGGATCGTTCGCTTCCTCGGCCTCGACCTCGTCGCGGGACAGATAGGTGGTGGGCACGTCGGCGCCCGCATGACCGTAAAGGCGGATGGTCTTCACATGCAGGAAGGCGGGCTTGCGACGGGTGCGGACATAGTGGGCGGCTTCTTCGGCGACGCGGAACGTGTCGAAGATGTCGAGGCCGTTGCAGTGGAAGTATTTGAGGCCTGGACGGTTCTGGAAAGTCGCAGCGATCCAGCCGGTCGGGGTTTTCGTCGAGATGCCGATGCCATTATCCTCACAGACGAAGAGGAGTGGCAGCGGGATCGACTGGTAGGAAGTCCATTGCGCGGTGTTGAAGGCGCCCTGAGAGGTGGAATGGTTGGCGGACGCGTCACCGAAGGAGCAATAGACGATGGCGTCGTCCGGCAGTTCCTGATGTTCCGGCCGGTGGCGACGGGCGGCGCCGATGGAATAGGCGGCACCGACCGCTTTCGGCAGATGCGAGGCGATGGTCGAGGTCTGGGGCGGGATGTTCAAAGCCTTCGAGCCCAGCACCTTGTGACGGCCGCCGGAGATCGGGTCTTCCGCGGAAGAGGCAAAGGACAGAAGCATGTCCCATGCGATGGATTGGCCATCGACCTGACCTGCGCGCGCGATCTGGAAGGCGGCGTCGCGGTAGTGCAGGAAGGCCATGTCGGTCGGGCGAAGGGCGGCGGCGATGGCTGCGAGCCCCTCATGCCCCGAAGAGCCAATGGTGTAGAACCCCTGCCCCGCCCGCTGCATGACCCGGCTTTGCCGGTCGAGCGCGCGTGTCAGACAGCCGGCGCGGTAGATCGCCACCGCCTCCGGCCTGCTCAGCGGCCCAGACGGCGGCGAGCCCGGCGGCAGGTCGCGGGCGGCGACGCGGCGCAGGAAGTTGTCGTGAACGATATCGGCGCGGTCCATGGGAACTCACTCATCTTCATTTTCTGTCTTCAAATATCCCCGCCGGAGGCTCCCACGGAGGGTGCGGGACGCTCCGCGGGGGATATTTTCAGACAGAAAATGCCAGTCTCAGAAAAACGCCTGCAGCCCGGTGATGGCGCGGCCGAGGATCAGCGCGTGCACATCGTGGGTGCCTTCGTAGGTGTTCACGGTTTCGAGGTTCACCATGTGACGCATCACATGGAAATCCTCCTGGATGCCGTTGCCGCCGTGCATGTCGCGGGCGTGGCGGGCGATGTCCAGCGCCTTGCCGCAGTTGTTGCGCTTGATGATCGAGATCATCTCGGGCGCGGCGTTGGCTTCGTCCATCAGGCGGCCGACACGGAGCGAGGCCTGCAGGCCAAGGTTGATCTCGGTCAGCATGTTGGCGAGTTTCAGCTGGAAGATCTGTGTCTGCGCCAGCGGTTTCTGGAACTGCTTGCGGTCAAGGCCATACTGGCGGGCGGCGTGGAAGCAGGCTTCGGCCGCGCCCATCACGCCCCAGGAAATGCCGTAGCGGGCGCGGTTGAGGCAGCCGAACGGGCCTTTCAGGCCCTCGACGTTCGGCAGGAGCGCGTCCTCGCCGACCTCGACATTGTCCATCACGATCTCGCCGGTGATCGAGGCGCGGAGCGAAAGCTTGCCGCCGATTTTCGGTGCCGAAAGGCCCTTCATGCCCTTTTCAAGGACGAAGCCGCGGATCTTGCCGCCATGGGCTTCGGACTTGGCCCAGACGACGAAGACGTCGGCGATGGGCGCGTTCGAGATCCACATCTTGGAGCCATTCAGGACATAGCCGTTCGCGGTCTTCACCGCGCGGGTCTTCATGCCGGCGGGGTCGGAACCGGCGTCGGGTTCGGTCAGGCCGAAGCAGCCGATGAATTCGCCGCTGGCGAGTTTCGGCAGGTACTTATTGCGCTGTTCTTCCGAGCCGTAGGCGTAGATCGGATACATGACGAGCGAGGATTGCACCGACATCATCGAGCGGTAGCCGCTGTCGACGCGCTCGACCTCGCGCGCGATGAGGCCATAGGCGACGTAGGAGGCGCCGAGCCCGCCATATTCCTCGGGGACGGTGACGCCGAGAAGGCCCATCTCGCCCATTTCGCGGAAAATCGCGGGGTCGGTCTTTTCGTCGCGATAGGCCTCGGTCACGCGCGGCAGGAGCTTTTCCTGCGCATAGGCGCGGGCGCCGTCGCGCAGCATGCGCTCTTCCTCGGTCAGTTGGTCTTCCATGCGGAAGGCATCTTCCCAGTCGAAGCGGGAGAGGTCGGGGGCGTCTTTGGGTTTCAGGGCCATGGGATCCTCAGGTCAGGCTGGCGCAGAAGCGCGTGATACGTTTGCAGGCCTCGGAGAGCGAGGCGCGGGAATAGGCGTAGGACAGGCGGAAATGGCCGGGCACGCCAAAGGCGCGGCCGGGGACGAGGGCGACGCCTTCCTCTTCGAGAAGTGCGCGGCAGAAGTCAGCGTCTTTTTCAATCGTCACGCCCGATGGGGCGCGTTTGCCGAAGGTCGCGCTACAGTCGGGGAAGAGGTAGAAGGCGCCGTCGGCCGAGGCGCAGCGAATGAGGCCGGTGGCGTTCAGCGCCGCCTGCACCATATCGCGGCGGGCGCGGAAATCGTCGTTGCGTTCGGCCAGCATCTGCTGGTCGCCGGTCAGCGCCGCCAGCGCGGCAGCCTGAGAAACCGACGAGGCGCCCGAGGTGATCTGGCCCTGGACCGCGACCATCGCGTCGATCAGACGCTTGGGTGCAATGCCCCAGCCGATGCGCCAGCCGGTCATGGCGTAGCTTTTCGAGACGCCGTTCACGATCAGCGTGCGGTCGGCGAGGTCGGGGGCGATGGCGCGGAACGACGTGTAGGGCACGTAGCAGATATGCTGGTAGATCTCGTCGGCGATGATGCCGACATGGGGATTGTCGCGCAGGACTTCGGCCAGGGCTTCGAGTTGCGCGGCGGAATAGACCGCGCCCGAGGGGTTGCCGGGCGAATTGAGGAGTAGCCAGCGTGTGTGCGGCGTAATGGCGGCGGCGAGTTGTTCGGCGGTGATGGCGAAGCCGTTCTCGGCGGTCGTCGGAATGATGACGGGTTTGCCGCCGCAGACGCCCACCATGTCGGGGTACGACGTCCAGTAGGGCGCGCCAATGATCACTTCCTCACCCGGTTCGAGGGTGGCGAAGAAGGCGTTGAAGATCACCTGCTTGGCGCCGGTGCAGACGATGATTTCGGAAGTCTCCGGCCGGTAGCCGTTCACCCGTTCGCAATCGGCGGCGATGGCGGCACGGAGTTCGGCCGTACCCACGGTGGCAGTGTAGGTGGTCTGCCCGGCCTGCGCAGCCTTGTAGGACGCGTCGATCACGAGGGCGGGCGTCGGAAAGTCGGGCTCGCCCGTGCCCAGCGAAATCACGTCGCGACCCGCCTTCTTAAGCGCGGCGGCGGCTTCGGAGATTTGCAGGATTTCCGACAGCTCGACAGTAGCGATACGGGCGGCGCGGCGGAACGGGTCAGACATCTGGGCCTCGGCACAAGCGGATCGCGTATGCTTATGAGCCATTGTTCTCCGCCAAAATAACCCTATTCTGGCGATGATATATGTATGGAGCGCATATATGGCCATTCCACGCCGCTTCCTGCCCTCGATCAGCCTGCTCTCTGCCTTCGAAGCGGTCTGCCGCACCGGATCGACGCTCGCCGCGGCGCGTGACCTTGACCTGACGCAGGGGGCGGTCAGCCGCCTGATCCAGAATCTGGAGGCCCAGCTTGGCCAGGCGCTGTTCCTGCGCGAGGGGCGGCGGCTGGTGCCGACCGATGCGGCGCTCGCCTATGCGCGCGATGTGGTCAAGGCGCTTGATCTCATTTCGCGGGGCGCGATGCGCGTCAGGTCGAACACCGGGGGCGGCACACTGTCGCTGTCGATCCTGCCGACCTTCGGAACCCGCTGGCTTGCACCGCGCCTGCCACGGTTCCTGGCCGCCCATCCCGGCATCACGATCAACCTTGGCACGCGCCTGCGCCCCTTCGACTTTGAGGAAGAGGGTTTTGACGCCGCCATCCATTTCGGCGATCCGGTCTGGCCGAACGCGGGGTTTCTGAAGCTGTTCGATGAACGGCTGCTGGCCTGCGCTTCTCCGGGCCTGCTGCGCGACCATCCGGTCACGGCGCCCGAGGACCTTCTGCGCCTGCCGCTTCTGCAACTCGAAACCCGGCCGGCCGCCTGGGCGGGATGGTTTCAAGCGCATGGGGTGGAGGCCGCAACGCCCTCGGGCATGCTGTTCGATCAGTTTGCGACGATGATCCAGTCCGCGATCTACGGACTTGGCGTGGCGCTGCTGCCGGAGTTCCTTGCCCGGACCGAATTGGCGGAAGGCCGACTTGTTGCCGCCTGGGGAGAGCCGACGCCAGCGGAAGGAAGCTATTACCTCGTCTGGCCCCGGGTGGGTGAATGGTATCCGCCCCTGCAGGCCTTCCGCAGCTGGCTGGGCGAGGAGGCCGCCGACCCGGACGGAACCGCGAACCTGCCTGGTTGACTGCCGCGTCAAGAACACGCAAGCTCGCGCCATCATGAACCCGCGTCCCGATATCCACGACCGCCTTGCGGCCTCTCTGAAGGCCGCGCGCAAATCCAAGGGTCTGAGCCTCGATGCCGTCGCCCGCCTGTCGGGCGTCAGCCGGTCTATGGTCAGCCAGATCGAACGGGGCGAGAGCAGCCCGACCGTCGCGACGCTCTGGAACCTGACGCAGGCGCTGCAGGTTGATTTCGCCGGGCTGCTGGAGGGCAAGACCGCGCCGGGGATCGAAGTGATCCGCGCCAGCGCCGCGCCCACGATCAGCGGCCGGGGCGACGGGGTAAAGATCCGCATCCTGTCACCGGCAGAATCGGCGGGCGAGCATGAGGTCTACGAGCTGCATTTCGCGACCGGCGGCACGCTGGTCTCCGACCCGCACAGCCCGGGTTGCCGCGAACATGTGACCGTGCTGGAAGGCATGGTCCAGGTCATGTCGGGCGAAGAGGAGCAGACGCTCGGCGAAGGCGATACAGCCCGCTATTTCGCCGACCGCCCGCACAGCATTTCGGCGGCAGACGGCGCGGCGCGCGCCATTCTCATCGTCCAGAACAGTTGATGGCTGCTCATCGTCGCACTGCGTGCGCTCTTCGCATTCCAGACGAGAAGCGAAGCGCAAGAGGAAGATATTCCATCATCACGGAATGTTATCCGCCATCTTGACATCTAGGTGCGGGAGGCGCACTATTCCGTCATACTGGAGGATCATCTATCATGTCGGATACATCCGTTTTCCTGTCCCATCTTCGCGACACGCTCACCAGCATCGAGGCCGAAGGCCTTCTGAAGCGCGAGCGTCTGATCACCTCGGCGCAGGGCGCGCATGTGAAGGTCGCTGGGCGCGACATGCTGAACCTGTGCGCCAACAACTACCTCGGGCTGGCCGACGACCTCCGGCTGGTGGCGGCGGCGAAGGCAGTGATGGATGATCACGGCTATGGCATGGCCTCGGTCCGGTTCATCTGCGGCACGCAGGACCTGCACCGCGCGTTGGAGAAACGGATCGCGGATTTCCTGGGGCATGAGGATTCGATCCTGTTCGCCGCCTGTTTCGATGCGAACGGCGGGTTGTTCGAGCCCCTTCTCGGGCCCGAGGATGCGATCATCTCGGACGCCTTGAACCATGCCTCGATCATCGACGGCATCCGCCTGTGCAAGGCGCAGCGCTACCGGTATGCCAATTCCGACATGGGCGAGCTGGAAGAGCGGCTGAAGGAGGCGCGGGCCAAGGGTGCGCGCTTCATCATGATCGCGACGGATGGTGTCTTCTCGATGGACGGCTATCTGGCGAAGCTTGGGGAAATCCGGGCGCTTGCCGATCGGTATGGTGCCTTGGTCATGGTCGACGATTGTCATGCGACGGGGTTCATGGGGCCCGAGGGCCGGGGGACGCCGGCGCACGCCGGGATCAAGGCCGATGTGATGACCGGCACCTTGGGCAAGGCTCTGGGCGGCGCGCTCGGCGGCTATATTGCCGGGGCGCAGCCGGTGATCGATTTGCTGCGGCAGCGCGCGCGGCCTTACCTGTTCTCGAACGCGCTGCCGCCTGCGGTGGTCGCGGCAGGGCTGGCGGCGCTGGATATCGTCGAGGCGGCGGATGACCTGCGGTCCCAGCTTTTCGACAATGCGCGCTACTGGCGGGCGGGGCTCACGGATGCGGGGTTCCGGCTCTTGCCGGGCGAACATCCGATCATTCCAGTGATGCTGGGCGATGCGGCTCTGTCGCAACGCATGGCGGCGGAGCTTTACGAACGCGGCATCTATGTCGCGGGCTTCTTCTTCCCGGTGGTGCCGAAGGGCCAGGCCCGCATCCGCACCCAGATGAACGCGCGGCTGACGCGCACGGATTTGGACTTTGCGCTCGATGCCTTCCGGGCGGCGGGCAAGGCGGTGGGGGCGATCTGATGTCAAACGAAATGAAAGCGCTGGTGAAGGCCAAGCCCGAGGAAGGCCTGTGGATGGAGCGCCGCCCCGTGCCCGAGATCGGACCGGACGATGTGCTGATCAGGATCAACAAGACCGGCATCTGCGGCACCGACATCCACATCTGGAACTGGGATGAATGGGCCAAGCGCACGGTGCCGGTGCCGCTGGTGACGGGGCATGAATTCGCGGGCGAGATCGTGGAACTCGGCCGCGATGTCCGGGACCTGAAGATCGGGCAGCGCTGTTCGGGCGAGGGGCATCTCATTGGCCATCAGAGCCGCCAGTCGCGGTCGGGCAAGTTCCACCTCGACCCCGAGACGCGGGGGATCGGGGTGAACGAGCAGGGCGCTTTCGCCGAATATCTGCGGTTGCCGGCCTTCAACGTCGTGCCGCTGCCGGACGAGATCGACGACGAGATCGGGGCGATCCTCGATCCGCTGGGGAATGCCGTTCACACCGCTTTGTCCTTCGATCTCATCGGCGAGGATGTGCTGATCACCGGCGCGGGGCCGATCGGGATCATGGCGGCGGCGGTGGCGCGGCATGTGGGCGCGCGCCATGTCGTCATCACCGACGTCAATCAGGCGCGGCTGGATCTGGCGGCCGAGGTCACGGATGTCTTGCCGGTGAATGTCGCCACTCAGGATCTGAAAGAGGTCGAAGGCAAGCTGAAGATGCAGCAGGGCTTCGATGTCGGCATGGAAATGTCGGGCAATCAGGCGGCGCTCGACCAGATGGTCGAGAATATGGTGATGGGCGGGCGGATCGCGATGCTGGGCATTCCGCCGGGCAAGTCTCCGGTCGACTGGTCGCGCATCGTCTTCAAGGCGATCACCATCAAGGGCGTCTATGGCCGCGAGATTTTCGAGACCTGGTACAAGATGATCGCGATGCTGCAGAACGGGCTCGATATCCGCAAGGTCATCACCCACCGTTTCAAGGTCGATGAATTCGAGGACGGATTCGCGGCGATGAAATCGGGGCTCTCCGGCAAGGTCGTGCTCGACTGGCGCTGAGCGGAACGGCGGGGCCAAATTCCTTCGCGAAGGAATTTGGCGGCACCCGCGCGCGAGACATCAGCCGGTGGCGATGCGGGGCCGGCCTTGCGCCGTCACGCGCAGGCGCGCCTCGATGAACATCGGCTGGCCCTCGACCTCGATCTCGGACAGATCGCGCGTGACCGACAGGCGCACCTCCTCGACGCCCGCGGCGCGTGCCCGGGCATCGGCGTCGGCCGACAGGGCGCGTTCCAGCGCCTGAAGCGCCTTGTCGCGGTCATTGAACCGTTTCGGCCCCTCGGGCAGATGGGCGGCGAAGACACCCGGTCCGGGGGCGGTCACGATCCCCTCGGCATGCATCGCGACCTGCCCCACCACAGCGCCGATCGCATTTGCCACGCCCGCATGTTCAGGCAGGATTATCCGCGTGCCGAGCCGGGGACCGAGCGGCGGGTAGTAGCTGGGCGCCGAGGCGCCAAGGCCGATCACCGGCACGCCGAGCGACAGGTTCACCCTCACCACGCCCTGATGGCGGTCCAACCCCGCGAGCGTCAGCCCGTGGCGCGCGAGGGCCTCGGGCGTGTCGCGGCCCCAATCGCGGTCGTCCTCTCCGAAGGCGGCTTCCAGCAGGCAGTCTTCGGTCTGGCGTTCCAGTTGCGCGATGATCTGCGACGCCAGCGCCTCCGGACCCGCTGCAATCCGGTCGCCGCGCCCGTTCCGGCGGCGGGCCATAAGCGTCACCGCCTTGCGCGCCGCCTCGCTGTCCCAGCTGTCCAGCCGGCTGAGTACATGGCTCGCGTCCGAGGGCGTGACGCCCGCGATCATCACCGCGCCGCGCGCGACGAGTTTCATCAGTGCGGGCAGTTCCAGCCGCGTGCGCACCGCGTCGGCAACCCGGAGCGGTCCCGCCATTAGACGCGCCGCCACCGCTTCTTCGCGCGGCCCGAGGCCGGGGGGCGGGGCGACATGCCAGAGCGGCACGGCGAAGCGGCCGTCATGTTCGCCGATCGCATCCATCGTCAGCCACTGGTCGAGTGCCGCATGCACGAGATCCGGGTAGTCGCGCGCGGCGAGCGCGACCGGCATCAGGCGACGGGGTCCGAGGCGGAGGCCGGTTTCCAGCCCTTCGAGCAGATGCACCTCGCTGTCGCCGCCAAGGCCGGTGGTGCGCATCGCCACCGCTTCGACCATGGTGCGGAAGGCGCCGACGCGGGCGCCTTCGGGGTCTATGGCGGGCTTGCCGTCCTTCAGAAGGCAGACATCGGTCGTGGTGCCGCCGATGTCGGAGACGAGCGCGTTCCGCTCGCCGGTCAGCCAGCTTGCCCCGGCGATGGAGGCCGCCGGACCGGAGAGGATCGTCTCGATCGGGCGTTCGCGGGCGAGGTTCGCCGAGACGAGCGCCCCGTCGCCGCGGACGACCATCAGCGGTGCCTTGATGCCGATGACCGTCATGTGATGTTCGCAGGCGCTGATCAGCCGGTCGATCATGCCAATGAGACGCGCGTTCAGAACCGCCGTCAGCGCCCGGCGCGGACCGTTCAGCCCGGCGGAGAGTTCATGCGAGCAAGTGACCGGCAGGTGGGCGATGCGGCGGATCGCCTCGCGCGCGGCGTTTTCGTGGGCCGGATTGCGGGTGGCAAAGGCCGAAGCCACGGCAAAACCGGTGACCTCGGGCGCGAGCCGCGCCACCTCGGCTTCGACCCGCGCGAGGTCAAGGGGCCGCACTTCGCCGCCGCCGTGATTGTGGCCGCCCGCGACCATGACGACGGGATCGCCCTTCATCGCCTCGATCAGACCGGCGCGGCCAAGCTCTGCCTCGTCGAAGCCGACGAAGATCAGCGCGACGCGGCCGCCCTGCCCTTCGACCAGCGCGTTCGTGGCGAGTGTGGTCGACAGCGACACCATCGCGATGTCGCCGGGCGCCACGCCCGCCTTCTCGACGGCGGCGTCAATCGCGCGTCCGACGCCCAGCGCCAGATCAGGGCGCGTGGTCAGCGATTTCGCCGACGCGACAACGCGGTCGGCGCCTTCGTCCAGCACGACGGCGTCGGTATAGGTGCCGCCGGTATCGACGCCCAGAAGATAGGCCATCCCATTCCCCTTCCGATCCTTGGGGTCCTATGCCCCCTTGAGGATCCTGTCCGCGCCCATCCAGCCCACGAGGATGGACGGGGCATTGGTATTGCCCCCGATCAGCGTTGGGAAGACCGAAGCGTCGCAGACGCGCAGTCCTTCCACCCCGTGAACCTTCAGATCGGCATCGACGACCGAGGTCGCCGGGTCCGGCCCCATGCGCGCGGTGCAGGACGGGTGATAGACTGTGCCTGAGCGGGCACGGAAATCGGCGATCAGGTCTTCGTCGCTGGTCACTTGCGGACCGGGGCGCAGCTCCTCGGCGATCAGCGCGCGGATGGGCTCCTGCGCGGCGATCTGGCGGAGGTGTTTGACCGCCAGCAGCATCTCCTGAACGTCGTGGTCGGTCGAGAAGGCGTTTGCCGTGATCTTGGGATGGGCGAAGGGATCGGCCGACTTCAGCATGATCTCGCCCCGGCTGGTCGGACGGCAGTTCGACAAGCCGATCGAGAGGCCGGAGAACGGGTCGGGGGTCAGCAAGGGCCGTTCGCCCGGGCGCGGCAGCAGGGTCGAGAAGGCCTGGAAGTAGAGCTGCATGTTGGGGCGCGGCAGATCCGGCGAGGTGCGGAAGAAGCCGCCCGCATGGTTGATCGATTTCGCCAGCGGCCCCTTGCCGCCCAGGAAATATTGCATGCCAACGAGGACCTTGCCCCACCAGGGCCGCAGGACGTCGTTGTAGGTGGGCACCTTCATCCGCCAGGTGTAGTTGATGCCCTGATGGTCGTTCAGATGTTGGCCGACATTGGCATTGTCCTGAACGACCGGAATGCCGTGTTCCCGCAGATGCGCACCCGGTCCGATGCCCGACAGCATCAGAAGCTGCGGCGTGTTGATCGCGCCGCCCGCAAGGATCACCTCGCGCCCGGCCCGTGCCGTCTCGCGCTGTCCCTTGCGCAGATATTCGACGCCCACGGCACGGCGGCCTTCGAACAAGACCCGGGTGACGTGAGCCCGGGTCACGACAGTCACATTCGGCCGCTTCATCGCAGGCCGCAGGAAGGCGCGCGCAACGGAATTGCGCCGGGCGCCCTTGATCGTCATCTGGTAGATGCCGACGCCTTCCTGTTCGGCGCCGTTGAAGTCGGTATTGCGCCTCAGACCCGTCGCTTCGGCCGAGGCGGTGAATGTCTCGACCAAAGGATGCAGGTCGCGGCGGTTGGCCGAGATGAAGAGCGGCCCGCCCGCACCCCGCCAATCATCCGCTCCCGCCTCGTTATTCTCGATCGCCCGGTAGGCGGCGCGGACCGCCTCCCAGCCCCAACCCGGATTTCCGGCGGCCTCCCAGTCGTCATAGTCCGATGCATGACCGCGGATCCACACCATCGCATTGATCGAAGAAGAACCGCCGAGAATCTTGCCCCTCGGCCAATGGTCTCGGTTACCGGCAAGCCCCGGATCGGGCTCGGTCGCGTACATCCAGTTGACCGCTGGATCGTAGAAAAGCTTTCCATAGCCAAGCGGCAGTTGAACATAGAAGCGCCGGTCGGAGCCGCCAGCCTCCAGCACCAGCACCGAATGCCGCCCGTTTGCCGACAGACGCTCCGCCAGTACGCAGCCCGCGGACCCCGCGCCGACGATGATGAAATCGAATTGTCTGGCCTGCATTAGCGCCTCCGTCCTCAAGGCTTAATCGGGCCAAGAGGGGCTCCGGTCCGCCCGCAAAACGACAGAAACCGTCGCTTTCGGCACAGCCCTGCAGCCAAGTTCGCACCCAAGTGCAGAATTGGTGTGAAGCTTCCGCGTCTAGGCGGCGCGCGGCGATCTAGAGCGGCCGGGCATCGTCGGACCTGCCGGCGGTAACGGGCCCGCGAGGCGGCCGGGAAAGTCGGCGCGGAACCTGAGGGCGAGATCGGCGAAGTCGAACCCTACCGCAGAGGCAGGCATCAGCGGCCAATCCTCGGGCCAGAGGCAAAGCATCAACCGGTCGTCGGATGAAAGCCGCAAGACGAAGCCAACCGCCCGCAGGCGGTGCTGCAGATCGAACCAGTCGGCTGCCTCGCGCGCCGCAAGGCGGATGCGCGCGCCTGCCGGAAGCTCAACCGCCGCCTGAAGGCCGTTCGCCTCCGCAAGGACGGAGGCGACATAGTCCGCCGCCCCAAGACCCGCGCGCCGCGCCGACTGACCGCAGAGCAGAAGAAGCTCCTTCGGCAGATCGATATAGATGCGTGCATGCTCGGCCATGCGCCAAACCTACGCGCGCTTGGTTAACGCGACCTTAGCGGCCGCAGTACCTCAAAGTGGGACGAAGGTGCCACTCGCCCCGTCATACTGCTGCAGCCCGCCGTCGCCGATATCGTTCCAGAGCCCGTGCAGCGACAGTTCCCCCGCCTCGACCGCCGTGCGGACGAAGGGGAAGGTCATCAGATTTTCAAGGCTTACCACCACCGCCTGCTTTTCGAGCGCGGTCACCCGCTCTGCCTCGTCGGCGATATCCTTGATCCGTTCGTAGCCCGGGCGCAGGATGTCCATCCAGCGGCCGACATAGCTCGCCCTGTCCTCGAGCTGCGGTGCATGTCCGCAGCACATGTCGTGGCAGCCGCGCGCGCCGCCGCAGCCCGAATGGCCCATCACCACCAGATGCGCGACCTTCAGCGCCGTCACGCCATACTCCAGCGCCGCCGAGGTGCCGTGATGCTCGCCGTCGGGGTTATGCGGCGGCACCAGATTGGCGATGTTGCGGTGGATGAAGAACTCGCCCTGGTCCGCCCCGAAGATCGACGTGACATGAACCCGGCTGTCGCAGCAGGAAATCACCATGGCGCGCGGGTGCTGGCCACCCATGGCGAGGCGCTTGTACCAGGCCTTGTTCTCCTCCCAGGTGGTGGCCTTCCAGCCGTGATAGCGTTGGACGAGGTAGGAGGGCAGCGGTTTGGCGTGGCTCGTCATCACTTCTCCCTGAACTTTTCCGCCGAAAGGCGATCCGGCTTTCCTTACGGTGCCGATCGTTCGAATTCGAGCGTTTTTTACGACGGCCATCAACCTTTTCTTGAGCGGCAGGCGCGAAGCTCATGCCCGCATTTGGGGTGCGGTTGAAGGAGGGTCAAGATGCCGGTTCTGGCAATCTTGCGCCACGAGGAAGGGGTCCGGCTTGACCCCGATCCTCTGGTGGCGCTGTTCGCGGAGCTTGGAGAGAGAGGGGCGGAGCGGGTGGTACGCCGGGCGCTCCTCGAACTTTCCGAACAGCTGTCCGAGGTCGCCGACCATTTCGCGGCGGGCCAAACGGATACATTGATCCGTAGCGCGCGAATGCTGGCGAAAGTCGCCGAACAGGTGGGCATGGCAACGCTCGCACGTGTGGCCCGCGACGTCGTCTCGACCAGCGAAGCGGTTGAGACGACCGCACAGGCGGCAACCGTGGCCCGGCTCGGCCGTATCGGAGAACGCTCGCTCGCTGCGCTCTGGGACCTGAGCGAAGCGGGCGGCTGAGGCGGCCGTCCGGGCCGCTCCTCCGGCGCGGACCGCGCCGTCCTCGCGAAGTGAGCGGGCACGCTCGATGAGCGACCTTTCCCGGGATTCGCACCCGCCCGCGCAAGGGTCTTGCGGGCGCCACGCCAAGGCTTAGGGTGGCCGCGACCAGAAGGAGCGCCAATGACTGACCCTGCAACGCCGGAACAGACCTCCCTGCCTCTGCATGTGGTCGAAGAGTCGGCACTCGAAACATTCATGGGTGGGCTTGCCCCGGCGCACCGCGCCTGGGCGGAGGCCAGCCGCTTTACCGGCGCCCTTGGGCAGGTTCTCGTCCTGCCTGACGCGTCCGGCCGTCCGGAAGCCGCCGCTGTTGGTTACGGCAGTGTTGCGTCGAGGGCGCGCGGGCGGTTTCACCTTGCCGCCGCGGCGACAACGCTGCCCGAGGCCGACTGGCGGCTTGAGGGGCTCGCCGATCGGCGCGCGATCGAAGAAGAGGCGCTCGGCTGGCGCCTCGCCAGCTACCGGTTCGACCGCTACAAGGCGGCGAAACCGCCGCGCGCGCGCCTGCTCACGCCGCCGTCTGTCGATGGCGCGCGGCTAGATGCCATCGCGGCAGGCGAAAGTCTCACGCGCGATCTGATCAATACGCCCGCGTCCGACATGGGACCGGAGGATCTGGAAGCCGCTGTGGGCACCCTTGCAACGCGGCACGGCGCCTCGGTCGAGGTGACGGTCGGCGACGATCTTCAGGCCGCAAATTTCCCGATGATCCACGCCGTGGGCCGTGCCAGCCCCCGCGCGCCACGCCTGATCGACCTGCGCTGGGGCAGCGATGGCCCGACGCTGACGCTCGTCGGCAAGGGCGTCTGTTTCGACACCGGCGGGCTTAATATCAAGACCGGCGGCTTCATGAGCCTGATGAAGAAGGACATGGGCGGGGCGGCGACGGTGCTGGGGCTTGCCTCGATGATCATGGCGCTTGGGCTCAAACTGCGCCTGCGGGTGCTGATCCCAGCGGTCGAGAACGTGATCGCGGGTAATGCGCTGAAACCCAAAGACATTCTGAAAAGTCGCAAGGGCCTGACGGTCGAGGTCAACGACACAGATGCCGAGGGGCGGCTGGTGCTCGCCGATGCGCTGGCGCTTGCGGATGAGGAAAAGCCCGATCTCATCGTCTCGATGGCCACGCTCACTGGCGCGGCACGGGTGGCGGTCGGACCGGACCTTGCGCCCTTCTACAGCGATGACGAGCCGCTTGCCGCCGCCCTATCGGCGGCTGGCGCGCGGGTCGCGGACCCGGTCTGGCGCCTGCCGTTCTGGGCGCCCTATGACAGCGTGATCGAGCCCGATATTGCCGATCTCGACAATGCGCCGGGTTTCGGTTTCGCCGGGTCGATTACGGCGGCACTGTTCCTGCGCCGCTTCGTGACCGCTTGCCCGCGCTACGCACATTTCGACATCTATGGCTGGCAACCGACCGCTGCGCCCGCCCGCCCCAAGGGCGGCGTCGGCCAGGGCGCGCGCGCGCTTCTGGACGCGCTGCCCGGGGTTCTTGGGCTATGACGGACCGGCGGCTTCTTCCCGCCAACGGCCGGGTGGCCCATGTCTCGCTGCGCGGCCGGGTCGAGGCCGCGGCCTTCGTCGATGGCGAAGCGGCACGGGTCACGGCACCGCTTACCGACCTTCTGGCCCGACCCGGCGGGCAACGCGACAGGCAGGTCCTGCGCGGCGACGGCCTGACGGTGCTTGAAAGGAAGGAGGGCCACGCGTTCGTTCAGGCCAGGAAGGATGGCTATTGCGGCTATGTCGCCGAAGCGGCGCTTGGCCCCGATCATGCGGTCACGCATTGGGTCAGCGCGCCCGCGACCCATCTCTACCCGGCAGCGGACATTAAACAGCGCGAGGTCGCGAGCCTCTCTTTCGGCGCGCAGCTTGAAATCGTTGGGGAAGAGGGGCGCTTTGCCCGCACCGCCGACGGACATCATGTGCCGCGCACTCATCTGCAACCGACCGGCGCACCGCTTGACGATCCGGCGGCGGTTGCCCTGCTATTCCTCGGAACCCCCTACCTCTGGGGCGGCAACTCGCGCGACGGGATCGATTGTTCGGGGCTCGTCCAGGCGGCGCTTCTCGCCTGCGGCCATGACTGCCCGGGCGATAGCGACCTGCAATGGGAGAGCGTCGGCCGGCGCCCGGACGAAGGTGCCCCGCTTCGACGCGGTGATCTGCTCTTCTGGCGTGGCCATGTCGCCATGGCGATGGATGGCGAGACGATGATCCACGCCAATGCCCATGCGATGGCAGTCACGCTGGAGCCGATCCGGGCGGCGAAGGAACGGATCCAGGCGGCGGAAGGCGACAACTGGCTCGGCGCGAAGCGCCTGTAGGAGCCGCTCATCGGGCCCTTGCGCGCCCTCTTCGCGCGAAGAGCGGCCCTTCCGCGAGGAGCCCCGTCAGGGGTGAGGAGCGGCCCGCAGTCCAGGTCAGACCGGCCGAATCAGCTTCCGCTCCAACGGGCTCAGCACGCCGGAAAGATCATGGCCGCGCTTCAACACCTGCCCGGTCATGCCGATCAGTGCATACATGCCCTGCCGGTTCCTCAGCCTCGGATGTTTCTCGATCCGGTAAAGCGGCGTCTCGGCGGTATGGCGGAAGACGGAAAAGACAGCGCAGTCGCGTAGGAAAGACATCGCATAATCGCGCCATTCCCCGGCCGCGACCATCCGTCCATAGAGCGAGAGGATCACGGAAAGCTCCGCCCGGTCAAAAGCGACCTGCTGCGGCAAGGCGGCGGAAAAGCGAAGGGGCGTCGGTTCCTGAACCGTCATGACCCGATGCTACCCGACCTGCGGCGCAAATCAAGCCTCGCCAGAAAGCAGAGACTTGCAGCATCCACCGCCGCCCGATTTCAGCCATGAAATGACCCGACGGAGGCCGCTTTCCCTCCCGCGAATCGCCGCGTTCGGGCTCGAATTTGTGATCAGCGAGAAACGCTAGGTTCCGGCGGAGCGGCCAACAGCCCCCACCCAGTTCGCCCCGTCGGAACCGTCCTCGCCCAGACCCCGCTTCGGCGGGGTCTTGATTTTTCCTGTCCCCGGCTCAGCCGCATTCAACAGCGCGGATCAGGCCATTGTCGTCGATAGCGATGTTGAGCCGTGTGGGGCTGAAATCCATCGTCACCGCCATGCCGGGCTTCAGGAACCGCGTTCCCGCCGGGAAGGTCATCGCAGCGAGCGCGCTTTCGGGCAGGCCCACCAGATGCTGCAGCCCGTCGGCGCCGCAACTTGCCGTCTCGGCCCGGCCCGGCATCGGGTCGGTATGTTTCTTCGGCTCCTCAGCCATGCAGGCCCCCATCGGTATCAGGAGTGCGGCGGCGAAAATGGCGCGCATCTGTCGTTCCTTTCCTTGCGCGAGCCCCCGGTTTGCGGGAGAGTCGCGGCAACCAGAATATCAGGGAGGCTGAGAATGAGAACCCGCGCCGCCGTCGCCGTTGCCGCCGGAAAACCGCTGGAAGTCATGGAGGTGAACCTCGAAGGGCCGAAGGCCGGCGAGGTGATGGTCGAGATCAAGGCCACCGGCATCTGCCATACTGACGAATTCACCCTTTCGGGGGCCGACCCCGAAGGGATGTTCCCCGCGATCCTCGGCCATGAGGGCGCGGGCGTGGTGGTCGAGGTCGGACCAGGCGTCACCAGCGTGAAGCCGGGCGACCATGTGATCCCGCTCTATACGCCGGAATGCCGGACCTGCCCCTCGTGCCTATCCCGCAAGACCAACCTCTGCACCTCGATCCGCGCCACGCAAGGCCAGGGTCTGATGCCGGATGGCACCTCGCGCTTTTCCATGCTCGATGGCACGCCAATCCTGCATTACATGGGCTGTTCGACCTTCTCGAACTATACCGTCCTGCCGGAGATCGCAGTGGCCAAGGTCCGCGAGGACGCGCCCTTCGACAAGATCTGCTATATCGGCTGCGGCGTCACCACCGGAATCGGCGCCGTGATCAATACCGCGAAGGTCGAGATAGGGGCCAAGGCCGTGGTCTTCGGCTTGGGCGGCATCGGTCTCAACGTGATCCAGGGCCTGCGCCTCGCGGGCGCCGACATGATCATCGGCGTCGATCTGAACCCGGCCAAGAAGCCGATGGCCGAACGGTTCGGCATGACCCATTTCGTCAACCCGGCGGAGGTCGAAGGAGATCTGGTCGCTCATCTCGTCAACATGACCAAGACGCCCTTCGACCAGATCGGCGGGGCGGATTATTCCTTCGACTGTACCGGCAACGTGAAGGTCATGCGTGCCGCGCTTGAATGCACCCATCGCGGCTGGGGCCAGTCGATCATCATCGGCGTCGCCCCCGCCGGTGCCACGATCGAAACGCGGCCCTTCCAGCTTGTGACCGGACGCGTCTGGAAAGGCACCGCCTTCGGCGGGGCGCGCGGCCGCACGGATGTGCCGAAGATCGTCGATTGGTACATGGAGGGCAAGATCGAGATCGACCCGATGATCACCCACTCGCTGACGCTCGACAATATCAACGAAGGCTTCGACCTCATGCACGCGGGCAAGTCGATCCGGTCGGTCGTGGTTTACTGATTGCTACTCGGGCGCTTTTCCCGGACAAGAGCGCGATCCCGTCGGCCTGCCTCATCCGCAGCAGGCCGACGCCGCCCTTACAGGAAGCCCCGATGCCTGCTGCCCCCCGCGACACACCTTTCCTTGCCGTCCTGATCGACGCCGACAATATCCCGGCGCGCCATGCGGCTGCGATCCTCGACGAGATCGCCTCCTATGGCGAACCCTCGCTTCGGCGGGTCTATGGCGACTGGTCAAGCTCGGCGCTTTCGCACTGGAAGGAACAGGCGCGGGATCTGGGGCTGGTCATGCATCAGCAGTCAGCCAACACCAAGGGCAAGAACGCCAGCGACATCGGCCTGGTGATTGATGCGATGGACATCCTGCACGCTGGCAAGGTCGACGGGTTCGTGCTCGTCTCGTCAGACAGCGATTTCACCCGCCTTGCCAGCCGCATCCGCGAAGACGGATTGCAGGTGATCGGCATCGGCGAGGGCAAGACGCCGGAATCGCTCAGGAAAGTCTGCAACCGCTTCGTGCTGATCGAGAATATCGTCTCAAGCGCTCCCGCCGTCGCGCCGAAGGGTGAAACGCGGCCGGAAAAGTCGCCCGAGGCCCCGGCAAGTCTCAAGGAACCGCCGACGCTGGCTATTCCGCTGATCCGCAATGCAATGAAGAAGATCGACCCCGATCAAGACGATTACGGATTGGGCCAGATCGGCCAGGCTTTGAGCCAACTCTATCCCGATTTCGACAGCCGCACCTACGGGGTGGCGAAGCTGAAGGACCTGCTGGCAAAGACCGGCGCGTTTGAGCTGTTTCAGGACGAGCGGAAGGTCTGGCGGGTGCGCGACAAGGCCTGAGAGGAGCGCCTCAGCCGCGGTAGCGATAGGCGATCAGGCTTTCCTCCTTCATCTCGATCGAATAGCCGGGCCGTTCGGGCGGCATGTAGGCGGCGTTGCGGATCACGCAGGGGTCGAGGAAATGTTCGTGCAGATGGTCGACATATTCGACCACCCGGCCTTCGCGCGTGCCCGCGATGCAGAGATAATCGATCATGGCGAGATGCTGGACATATTCGCACAGGCCCACGCCGCCTGCATGCGGGCAGACCTTCAGCCCGTATTTCGCGGCCATCAGGAGAACCGCCAGCACTTCGTTCACGCCGCCCAAGCGGCAGGAATCGATCTGCACCACGTCGATCGCGCCCCGCATGATCAGCTGTTTGAAGACCACCCGGTTCTGGCACATCTCGCCCGTCGCCACCTGAACCGGTGCCACGCCCTCGCGGATGCGCCGGTGGCCCTCGATATCGTCGGGGCTCGTCGGCTCCTCGATGAACCAGGGTTTTGCGAAGGCGAGCTTACGGACCCAGTCGATAGCCTCGTCCACTTCCCAGACCTGATTGGCGTCGATCATCAGCTGCACGTCCGGACCGACCGCCTCGCGCGCGATGGTCAGGCGGCGGATGTCGTCCTGAAGGTCGCGGCCGACTTTCATCTTGATATGGCGGAACCCCGCATCGACCGCCTCGCGGCACAGGCGGCGGAGCTTCTCGTCGCCATAACCGAGCCAGCCAGCCGAGGTCGTGTAGCAGGGGTAACCCTCGCGCATCAGCGTCGCCATTCGCTCCGCCTTGCCTTCGGCCGCGCGGGTCAGGAAATCCAGCGCCCATTCGGGCGTGATGCAGTCGGTCAGATAGCGGAAGTCGATGCAACGCACGAGCTCGGCGGGCGACATGTCGGCGACAAGCCGCCAGACCGGCTTGCCCTCGATCTTGGCCCAAAGGTCCCAGACGGCGTTGACGACCGCCGCCGTCGCCAGATGGATCGCCCCCTTGTCCGGCCCGATCCACCTGAGCTGGCTGTCGCCGGTGACATGGCGCCAGAAGCGCCCCATGTCTTCGGCGACCCAACCCATGTCGAGGCCGACGACAAGATGTTCCATCGCCTTGATCGCGGCGCAGCAAACCTCGTTGCCACGCCCGATGGTGAAGGTCAGGCCGTGGCCTTCGTGCGGGCCATCGGTGGACAGGATCACATAGGCCGCCGAATAGTCCGGGTCGGGGTTCATCGCATCCGAACCGTCCAGATGCTGCGAGGTCGGGAAACGGACGTCGAGAACCCTGAGCCCGGTGATTTTGGTCATGCCCGCACCACCTTCTGCGTCTGGGTGCCCAGGCCTTCGATCCCCAGCCGCATCACCTCGCCGCCCTTCAGATAGACCGGCGGCTTCTGGCCCATGCCCACACCCGGCGGCGTACCGGTCGAGATCACGTCGCCGGGCTGCAGCGACATGAACTGGCTGACGTAGTGGATGAGGAACGGGACCTTGTAGACCATCGTCGCTGTCGTGCCGTTCTGGAAGCGGCGGCCGTCGACCTCCAGCCACATCTTCAGCGCGTCAATGTCGCCCGCCTCGTCCGGCGACACCAGCCATGGGCCAAGAGGCCCGAACGTATCGCAGCCCTTGCCCTTGTCCCATGTGCCCGCGCGGTTCATCTGATAGTCGCGCTCGCTGACGTCGTTGGCGACCGCATAGCCCGCAATGTGCGATAGCGCGTCAGCCTCGTCGATATAGCGCCCGCCCTTGCCGATCACGACGGCAAGCTCCACCTCCCAGTCGGTCTTTTCCGATCCGCGCGGGATTTCGACATCGTCATCCGGCCCGACGATGGCCGAGGTCCATTTGTTGAAGATGACTGGCTCGGGTGGCACCGGCAGGTTACTTTCGGCGGCATGGTCGGCATAGTTCAGCCCGATGCAGATGAACTTTCCCACCGCGCCCACGCAGGGACCGAGGCGCAGGTCCTTCTGCGGCACACCCGGTACGGCCGGCAGGGTCGAAGGATCCAGCGCCGCAAGTTTCGAAAGCGTCTCGGGCAGAAGTGCCGCGCCAGCGATATCTGCCACATGGGCGGACAGGTCGCGCACCCGGCCCCCGCCGTCCAGAAGCCCCGGTCTTTCCTGCCCCTTCGGGCCGTAACGCAGAAGTTTCATCTCATCCCCTCAGATCGTGACGCCGCCATCCACCAAGGATGCCTGCCCGGTGACAAAACGCGATTCCGCCGACAGAAGGAAGACTACCATGGGCGAGATATCCTCGACCGTCGCGAGCCGCCCCATGGGCTGACGGGCGATGAAATCCTTCTCGGCCTGCAACGGATCGGCGGCCTGTGCAATCCGGCCGCGCAAGGACGGCGTATCGACCGTGCCGGGGCAGAGCGCATTGCAGCGCAGCCCCTGTTTCACGAAATCGGCGGCGATGGATTTCGTCAGCCCGATCACCGCGGCCTTGGTCGCGCCGTAGACACAGCGGTTGGGGAAGCCTTTGATCGAGGAGGCCATCGAGGCCATGTTGAGAATCGCCGCATCGCCGGTTTCACGCGCTCGGTTCAGCATGCCGGGCAGGAAAGCGCGGGTCATGCGGAACATCGATGTGACGTTCAGATCGAACGAAAAGTCCCATTCGGCATCCGATATCTCCATCACCGTGCCATGATGAACGAAGCCCGCGCAGTTGAAGAGCCCGTCGAGGGGCGGCAACCGCGCCGCAAGCGTCCGCACCTGCGCATCGTCACGCACGTCAAGCACGGCGGTCTCGATCCCCGGCACCTCTGCACCCAGAGTGCCGATCGTCCCGGCATTCACATCGGTCGCGATCACCCGCGCGCCTTCTCGGGCGCAGGCGATGGCGCTGGCGCGGCCGATCCCCTGCCCCGCCGCGGTGATCAGGATGGTTCGGTTCTGAAGGCGCATGGAATCGGACTCCGGCAACTGGCATGTCAGCTTGCACCCTGACGGGAAGCCTCGGGGGAGACAAGCCGAAACTAACATGTTAGTTAGACGCATCGCCACCGGAACCGCAAGAACCCGCCTTGCCGCCGCCCGGGCTTTGTGCAACCCCTTGGCGAAACCAGCAGTCAGGTGCCCCATGATCCCGGTTTTCGACGGCCACAACGATATTCTCTTGCGCTTTCATCGCGACCCGCGCGCGCGCGACGCGATCTGGTCGGGTGCTGAGGGCAAGGGTCACCTCGACCTGCCGCGGATGAAGGCGGGCGGTTTTGTTGGCGGGTTCTTCGCCGTCTATATCCCCTCACCCGCCGACGCCGAGGCGCTCGATTTCGCGGCGATGGACCGGCTGATGGAGAACCCGCCTTTCGCGCTGCCGCTACCTGCGCCAATTCCCTGCGCCGCAGCGCAGCCTGTCGCGCTCGACATGGCGGGCCATCTGATGGCGCTGGAGCGGACGGGGACGCTGCAGATTTGCCGGACCGTCGCCGATATCCGCGCCGCGATGGCTGCGGGCCGGATCGCCGCGATCCTGCATATGGAGGGCGCGGAGGCGATCGACGAAGACCTGCTGACGCTCGACCTCTGGCATGCGGCGGGCCTTCGCTCGATCGGCCCGGTCTGGTCGCGCCCCACCGCCTTCGGCCATGGCGTGCCCTTCAAGTTCCCGGGCTCGCCCGATACCGGCCCCGGCCTGACCGAGGCGGGCAAGCGGCTGGTCCGCGAATGCAACCGGCTGAGGATCATGATCGACCTCAGCCATATGAACGAGGCAGGTTTCAACGATGTGGCGGCGCTGTCGGACGCGCCGCTGGTCGCCACCCATTCGAATGCCCACGCGGTCACGCCTTCGACCCGCAATCTGACCGACCGGCAATTGGCGATGATCGCCGATAGCGACGGAATGGTCGGGCTGAACTATGCGACCGTTTTCCTGAACCCCGAAGGCAAGCGCACGCCCTTCAAGGGTTGGGACCCGGTGCTGCGCCATCTCGACCATCTGCTGGGTAAGCTCGGCGAGGATCGCGTGGGGCTCGGCTCCGATTTCGACGGGGCGGAAATGCCTGCCGATCTGGGCGATGTGGCGGGTCAGCCCCGGCTTCTGGAGGCACTCGGCGCCCACGGCTACGACGAGGCGCTCTTGCGGAAGATCGCCCATGAAAACTGGCTGGCGCTTTTGACCCGCACCTGGGGCGGCTGATGGCGCTCCAGCGGCTTGATAACCGCGCGGCCCGGCGTCTGTTCCTGGATCGTCACGCGCTGGCTGAACAACCGACCGGCCCTGCGAAGGGTGAAGACCTTCTGGCGCTGATCAAACGGCTTGGCTTCGTGCAGGTCGACAGCGTCAATACCGTCGAGCGCGCCCATCATATGATCCTCTGGGCACGGCGACAGAGTTACCGGCCCAAAAATCTCAAACCGCTTCTTGAGCGGGACCGCGTCCTTTTCGAACATTGGACGCACGATGCGTCGGTCATCCCGACCGATTTCCTGCGCTATTGGCACCATCGGTTCAGCCATAACCATGCGACAATCCCCGAGCGCTGGAAGGATTGGCAGGGAACAGCCTTTCGCGAGAAGGTCGATGTTCTCCTCGCGCAGATACGCGAACGCGGCGCCGTCTCGACCAGCGACGTCGGCGAGGACGAGGCGCGCGCCTCGGGCGGCTGGTGGGACTGGAACCCCACGAAGGCGGCGCTGGAATATCTCTGGCATTCGGGGCGGCTTGCCGTCTGCCATCGCGACGGGTTCACGAAACACTATGACCTTGCCGAACGCGTCTATCCGGCATGCGATGCGCCATCGCGCGAGGAGACCGTGGACTGGGCCTGCCGCGAGGCGCTTCTGCGCCTCGGCTTCGGCACGAGCGGCGAGATTGCCGCCTTCTGGGCCAAGGTGACGCCGGAGGAGGCGAAGGCATGGTGCGCGTCGGCGCTGAAGCGGGGCGAGATCGAGGAGGTGCTGATCGACGGCGCCGACAGCGCCGCGCGGCGATCCTTCGCTTTCCCGGGCCTTGCCGAATCTGCCGCTACGGCACCCGTGCCGCCTGACCGGCTGCGGGTGCTCTCGCCCTTCGATCCGGCGCTGCGAGACCGCAAGCGGGCGGTCCGTCTCTTCGGTTTCGACTATCGGATCGAGATCTTCGTTCCCGCCGCGAAACGGCGCTACGGCTATTATGTCTTTCCGCTTCTGGAAGGCGACAGACTGGTCGGGCGGATCGACATGAAATGCGCGCGCGCCGAAGAATCTCTTGTTATTTCAGCGCTTTGGCCCGAGAAAGGCTTCCGTTTCGGCAAAGGCCGCATTGCACGGCTAGAGGCAGAGCTTGAACGGCTCGGCCGTTTCACCGGCTGCCCGACGCTGCGGTTTCAGGAGGGCTGGCTCAGGGATGAAAAGGTTTTGTAACAGAAATGTAACAGCCCCGTTGCAAGTCGCCCGAAACCGGGGTTAGGTAGGTCAGCTTTTCTCCGGCGCTTCGCAAATCTGTCATGCGGGACCGGTAAGGCGAACGGGAGTCCGATCAACGGACCCAGACCTCACAACGGGAGCACATATGATGTCCAAGAAGATGGTCCTTTCGGCGAGCATCGCCGCGCTTCTCGCCTCGACGGCGATGGTGCAGGCCGATGCGATGGCCGATCTGGAGGCCGCCGCCAAGGCCGAAGGCATGCTGACGACCATCGCCCTGCCGCACAGCTGGTGCGGCTATGGCGATGTGATTGCCGGCTTCAAGGCCAAATATCCGGAAATCGCCGTCAACGAACTGAACCCCGACGCGGGTTCGGCCGATGAGGTTGAGGCGATCAAGGCCAACAAGGGCAATACCGGCCCGCAGGCGCCCGACGTCGTCGACGTTGGCCTCGCATTCGGGCCGTCGATGAAGGACGAAGGCCTGCTGCAGCCCTACAAGGTCTCGACCTGGGACGAGATCCCCGACAGCATCAAGGATGCCGACGGTTACTGGTATGGCGACTATTACGGCGTGATGTCCTTCATCGTGAACAAGGACCTCGTCGCCAACACCCCGGCCGACTGGGCCGACCTCCTGAAGCCCGAATATGCCGGTCAGGTCGCGCTTGCGGGCGATCCGCGCGCTTCGAACCAGGCGATCCTCGGCGTTCTTGCCGCCGGCCTGTCGAAGGGTGCCGCTGCCGGTGAAGCCGCCGGCAATGCTGGCCTTGAATATTTCGCCGAACTGAACAAGGCGGGCAACTTCGTCCCGGTCATCGGCAAGGCGGGCACGATTGCCCAGGGCGCGACCCCGATCACCATCGCCTGGGACTATAACGCGCTCGCTTGGGCCGACGAACTGGCCGGCAACCCGCCGGTCGAGATCGTGGTTCCGTCGACCGGTGTCCTGGCCGGCGTCTATGTGCAGGGCATCTCGGCCTATGCACCGCACCCGAACGCGGCGAAGCTGTGGATGGAGTACCTCTATTCGGACGAAGGCCAGAACCTGTGGCTGAAGGGCTACTGCCACCCGGCGCGCTTCAACGCGATGTCGGCGGCGGGCAAGCTGGACGCTGCGGCGATGGAAAAGCTGCCGCCGGCCGCGTCCTACGAGGCCGCCTACTTCCCGACGCTCGACGAGGTGAACGCCAACAAGGCCGCTGTCACCGGTGGCTGGGATAGCGTCGTCGGCGCCAACGTCCAGTAACAGGCCATAGCCTGACAATCGCCCCGGCCCGGACCTTTCCGGGCCGGGGTTGCCATAACAAGAATTCCGACCAACTCGGACCTCACCTCGACCGGGACATATCCTTCATGACCGACACCGCCCCCGCCAGACCAGCGCGGCCGCGGCGCCTGCCCCTGACATGGGTAGGTCTAGCGCCATTCGCGATCTTCGCGCTTCTGTTCCTGATCCTGCCCACGATGAATATTGTGATCGGCGCGTTTCAGACACGCGACGGGTCCTTCACCCTGCAGAACCTGCGCGACCTCGGCACCGGCACGATCCCTTCCTCCTACTGGATCTCGGTGAAGATCTCGCTCGCCTCGTCGCTACTGGGCTGCCTGATCGGCTTTGGCATGGCGGCGGCGGTGACCTTCGGCGCGGTCCCGCGCTTCATCCGCGGTCCGCTGATGACCTTTTCCGGCGTCGCCTCGAACTTCGCGGGTGTGCCCTTGGCCTTTGCCTTTCTCGCGACCTTCGGGCCAGTTGGCCTGATCACGCTGTTCCTGAAGAACAATTTCGGTATCGTTCTGCAACGCGACCTCGGCTTTTCGATCCTCAGCTTCTGGGGCCTGACGGTCACTTACCTCTTCTTCCAAATCCCGCTGATGATCCTCATCATCACCCCCGCGCTCGAAGGGCTGAAGAAGGAATGGCGCGAGGCGGCATCCGTCCTCGGCGCGACCAGCCTGCAATATTGGCGGATGGTGGCGCTGCCCATTCTCTTCCCCTCGCTCTTGGGCACTTTTGCGCTTCTCTTCGCCAACGCCTTCGGCGCGGTCGCCACCGCCATCGCCCTGACGGGCTCGGCCTTGAACATCGTACCGATCCAGCTTTTCGCGCAGATCAGGGGTGACGTCCTTGGCAACCCTAACCTCGGTTATGCACTGGCCTTCGGCATGATCGTCGTCACCGGCATTGCCAATGTCCTTTACATCTGGCTGCGTATCCGCGCCGAGAGGTGGCTGAAATGAGCCTCTATGCCCGACTCACCGGCTGGATCGTCCTCCTCTTCGGCCTTCTCTATTTCTTCCTGCCGCTTCTCGGCCTTTTCGAGTTTTCGCTGAAGGCGCGGCGCGGGGTCTATTCCCTGGATGCCTATACCAAGATCATCGGCGATGCGGAGTTTCAGGCGACCTTCGGCTATTCCGTTGTCATGGCGCTGGTGACCATTATCATGGGGGTCCTTCTGGTCGTGCCTACCGCTTTCTGGGTCAGGCTGAAGATGCCCTGGGCCCGGCCGTACGTGGAATTCATCACGCTCCTGCCACTCGTCATTCCCGCGATCGTCATCGTTTTCGGTTACATCCGGCTCTATAATACGTCGAGTTGGCTGCCGATGACCGGATCGACCATGGGCACCAACCTGCTTCTGGCCTTTGGCTACACAACGCTGGCGCTGCCCTACATGTACCGCGCGGTCGATACCGGGCTTCGCACGATCGACGTGGCCACCCTGACAGAGGCCGCGCAATCGCTCGGCGCCGGTTGGATCACGATCCTCTCGCGCGTCATCCTGCCGAACGTGCTGGTCGCGGTCCTCTCCGGCGCTTTCCTGACATTTGCCATCGTCATCGGCGAATTCACCCTGGCAGCCCTCCTCGACCGTCCGGCCTTCGGCCCCTATCTGCAACGCATCGGGGCGAACAAGCCCTATGAGCCCTTCGCGCTTTCGGTGATTGCCTTCGCCATCACCTGGGTCTGCATGGGTCTCATCCAGCTTGTCACCCGGTTCTCCAAACATACGAAAGCGGCACGCTGATGGCCTTCCTTGAAATCGAACATCTGGAAAAAAGCTTCGGCGCCACCCGCGTCGTGAAGGATTTCAACCTTTCCGTCGAGAAGGGAGAGTTCATCTCGCTTCTCGGGCCCTCGGGCTGCGGCAAGACCACCGTCCTGAGGATGGTCGCGGGGTTCGAGACGCCGACTTCGGGCAGTATCCGCATCGACGGCAAGGATGTGGTGAGCCTCAAGCCCAACCAGCGCAATATCGGCATGGTTTTTCAGGCCTATGCCTTGTTCCCGAACCTGACCGTTTCCCAGAACGTCGCCTTCGGGCTGAAGGTCGCGGGCGTCGACCGGGCGGAAAGCGACAAGCGCGTGACCGAGATGCTGTCGCTGATCGGCCTGCCCGACCTTGGCAACCGCTATCCGTTCCAGCTGTCGGGCGGCCAGCAGCAGCGCGTGGCGCTGGCTCGCGCGCTGGCGCCGCGCCCGCGTGTGCTTTTGCTCGACGAGCCGCTTTCGGCGCTCGATGCCAAGATCCGGGTTTCCCTGCGTGAAGAGATGCGCGCGATCCAGCAGCGGCTGGGGATCACCACGATCTTCGTCACGCACGATCAGGAAGAAGCCTTGTCGATGTCCGACCGGGTGGTGGTGATGCATCAGGGTATCGCCGACCAGGTCGGCACACCGCTGGAAATCTACAACCGCCCAACCACGCGGTTCGTGGCAAATTTCGTCGGAACGCTGAATGTCATGGAAGCCGAGGTCGTCGACCCGGCGACCGGTCGCGTGAAGATCGGCGGGCAGGAGATCACGCTTGGCCGCGCCGTCCCGCCGGGCAGGATCACCCTCGGCTCGCGGCCCGAGATGATCAGCCTTGGCGCCCGACAGGGCCGGGAGACCGCACTAAAGGGCACGATCACCGAGGTTCATTTCCTTGGTTCGGTCATCCGGGGCCGCGCGTCCGTCGGCAAGGATGTGGTTTCCTTCGACATGTTCAACGATACCGGCCGCGCGCCGCCGAAGGTCGGCGAAGAGGTTTCGCTGTCGGTCGCGGGTCAGGACCTGCTGGTGATCGGCGACTGAGCCCGTTTGCGACATGAAGCGCCGCCGCCGGATCAGATATCCGGCCCGGCGGCGCCGATCCTGCCCCGAAAGGTGATCCGGGGGGACATGTGTCGGGGTTTTCCTATCGGCAGGGCGCGGTGCTGGTTCTGGGCGCCGGGTTCATCTGGTCGCTCAACGGCCTTCTTCTGCGTATCGTCGGCGACGCGGGTACCTGGCAGGTGCTCTTCTACCGCTCGCTCGGCATGGTGCCGGTCCTGTTCCTGTGGATCCACCAAAGGTCCGGCGGCCGGCCCTTTGCCATGATCCGCGCCGGGGGGCCTGCTGTCCTCGCGGGCGGGCTCGGCCTCGTCCTCGCTTTCGCGGGCGCGATCTACTCGATGCAAACCACTACCATCGCCAATGCGGTCTTTCTCTTCGCCGCAGCGCCATTACTGACGGCGGCTTTCGCCTGGCCGGTCTTGGGCGAGCGGGTTGGCCCCGGCACCTGGGCCGCCATCGCAGTCGCCTCGGTCGGGGTCTTCGTAATGGTGCGCGAGGGGCTCGCGCTTGGCGAAGGGATGGGCAATATCGCAGCCCTCGGTTCCGCTGCCGGGTTTTCAGCCTTCACGCTCACGCTCCGCAAGGCGCGGCTGAGCGAGATGACACCCGCCGTCCTGACCGGCGCCTGTCTCGCCATTCTCGTGGCCGCAGCGGTTGTTTCACTGCGAGGCGAAAGCTTCGCTCTGCCGCTGCGCGGCTGGTCGGTCTCGATGCTCATGGGCGCCGTCACGATCTGCGGCGGCATGATCCTTTTCACTGCCGGAACCCGCGCCATCCCGGCCGCCGACGCGGGCCTTCTGGCTTTGGTCGAGGTGGTGCTCGCCCCGGTCTGGGTCTGGCTCTTCTGGAACGAAACCGTCAGCCGCGATACAGCACTCGGCGGTGCGATCCTGCTCGGGGCGCTCATCCTCAACGCTCTCTCCGGCCGCCATCGCCGCGCCTGACCCGGTTCTTCCCTTCACTGTGGTCCAAATATCCCGGGGGTGCGGGGGCAGCGCCCCCCCGACTTGCCGCCCCCGAAGAAACCCGGGCGCGCAAAAACCGCTTCGAGCCGCCCCCACCAGGCTTGCGTCTCGTCCCACGGAATAATCTCGGTCGCG
>NZ_JAPNUE010000009.1 GCF_026626305.1 Frigidibacter sp. RF13
CCCGTTCCCGTTCCCGTTCCCGTTCCCGTTCCCGTTCCCGTTCCCGTTCCCGTTCCCGTTCCCGTTCCCGTTCCCGTCGCTCGGCACGCCGGTCGAAGGATAGTGTGGTGCCGGCGCCGACACGTCCACGTGCGCAGCGGGATCGCCCGGGGCGAAGGGACCATCGGTCTTATCGATCCCCCAGGCATTGCCCTGACCATTGTTCTGGCCTAGCCCATGGTCTGGCCCTCCTCGGTCTGGCCCTCCTCGGTCCGGCCCGCCATCGCCATGCCGACCGCGGTCCCGCGCCCCGTGGTCCCGGTCGCTGCGGTGTTCATCTGCGCCATCCCTTTCGGTCCGGTCCTGAATCCCGCCGTCGTGGGTATCCGGTTGGTCGCGCTCATCCTCGTCATCCCGGCGATCCTCATCACCCGGCGGACCAAGCGTCTCATCCTCGTCGCTATCGCCCTCATGATCATGATCGGAGCCCGACGGGCCGATGCCCGTCACTGCATCAGGGTCGTGCGCGGCCTCTTGCGATATCTCGCTCTCCAGGTTGACGGCGTCGTCCGGAGGATCTCTGGCCGTGATGCCTGGTATCGGCCGACCCGGGTCGATTGATTGGGGGTCGGTGGCCTCGGCCTCGGCTCCGCCGGTCGGCAGCCCAGCGTCACCGCTTTCGCCCGCCAACGGATCGTCCGAGGCGCTGCCGGGCCCGATGTCAACTGCCGCCCCCGCCTCCGCACCAGCCTCGGTCGTCTCGGATGTGGCGTCGACGAGCGGATCATGGTCCAGGGGCTCCTCCTCCGACGTCTCCGGGGCATCTGACGCCAGATCGGGAAAGTCATCGGTCCAGGCGAACCAATCGTTCGCAGCGCTGTCCGCGATCTCGCCATCCTGCCCGGATGTGTCAGGATCATCCGCTTCGGTTTCGCCTGTGCCTGCTTCGCTCAGGAAGCCGCTTTCCGCTTCCGGCTCCAGATAGCTTTCCTCCTGAGGTGCTTCGCCGCTGCCAAACCAGTCCACAGGTGCCGGGCTGTCACTGTCCGGCCCTTCGTCCGGCTCACCACGATCGCTGACCAAATCGGGCCGCATCTGGGGCGGGTGATAGCTGGCGTGATCGCCCTGCTGCGCGTCGCTCTCGCCAGGCGCTTCTTCGTCCGGCCAATCGCCCTGGGCTTCACCCGCGCTGCCCAAGGCTTCGTCGGCCTCGTCGGGACCTGTGTCTTCGTTGTCGTCGTCACCCGAAAAGGCATCGAGCACCGAAACGGCAAGAACGAGGCCAAGGAGTCCGGTCATCATGAGCACAGGTTTGTCCTTTCCTCTGACGTGCCAGGTTACGCGGCCTGCGCAGGCAGAAGCTGGATGTCCGAAACCGCGAGATCGGGGCTTGCAAGCACCCGCGCGACCAGGACGCCGTCGAGAAACAGGTTCATGTCGCCCTCGCCCTGGCCGTCATCTGCCGGCGCGAGTGAAAGAGAGGGCTCGGGATGTGCCGTCGTGTCATAGACGACCACGATCTGGTCCTCTGTCGCATCATAGTCGCCGATGGTGGCGGCCTCGTGTGCCTCGTTCAGCCACTGGCTGAGGACGAAACTGTCATGGCCCTCGCCGCCGTCCAGCCAGTCGCCCTCGCCAGCCACCAGCGTATCGTCACCCGCGCCGCCGTTCAGGAAGTCGCGCGTCACCTCGCCTTCGGGGTCACGGTCGGACAGGACATCATTGCCGCCGCCGCCCATGAGCACATCGGTGCCCGCGCCGCCGTCAAGCGTATCTGCTCCGTCATGGCCTTCAAGCGTGTCACCGCCAGCGCCACCAGAAAGGTTGTCGTTACCCGCGCCGCCCAGAAGCGAATCCGCGCCAGCGCCTCCATCGAGCACGTCATCGCCCATCTGACCGGCGAGGAGGTCATCGCCATCGCCGCCGGACAGGCTGTCATTGTCGTCGCCCCCCGAGAGCCCATCGTCACCCGCTCCGCCATCGAGCGTATCGTCGCCCGCCATGCCATGCAGGTCGTCATCGCCGTCCTCGCCTTCGATCAGATCGTCACCCCCATTGCCGCCGATCTGATCGTCACCCGCGCCGCCATCCATCGTGTCGCCGCCATCAGTTCCCACGAGAATGTCGGGCAGAGCGGTGCCGGAAATGACCTCGCCGTCCAGCGTGGGATCGCCCCTGCCGGTGAAGTCACTGTCGGGATGGCGTCGCAGCTCCTCGGTCGGGCCGCCGTCTGTCGCGTCGCCAGGCTCGCCCGCTTCTGGCAATGTCACTTCGTGAGAGGCGCCCGCCTCGCCAAGATGAGGGTCTGCGTCGGCTTCTGTCTCGTCGATCCCGCCGAACACCGATACAACGTCAAGGGCCGCGATCGCTGCCATCAGACCCATAAATCCCGCGAGCATGAGCATTGGTGCCCCCTGATCCCGGCGCCGGAACCCCTTCCGTGCGCACCCCGGGACCCAGAGGACGACAAATTGCTTAAGAGCGTGGAAACGGGGGCGGGAGCATGAACAATTCGAGCTATTATCCGCGGACACGGCGGGTTCGTGCCGCATTCGCGACCTATTCGCACAGCGATGGGCGGCCCTCGAGCAAAGCCATCGGCCGGGGGCGCCGTGCTCGCGCCCCAGCGGAAACCATGGCTTGTGCTTCGCCCGCGCATGCGCGATCACCGCGGAGCGGGAGGAAACAGACATGCGGGCACGGGCGACGGCGATCGGTTTCGGTGCGATCCTTCTGTGGTCGCTTCTGGCGCTCTTCACCGTCGGTACGGTGCCGGTGCCGCCTTTCCTGCTGAACGCGCTGACCTTTTCCATAGGGGGGCTCGTCGGGCTGATCTGGATCGGGCTCAGCGGTGGGTTTGGCCAGCTCGGGCACGTGCAGCCGAAAACCTATCTTCTCGGCGCAACTGGTCTCTTTGGCTATCATTTCCTTTATTTCTCGGCGCTGCGTCTGGCTCCTCCGGCCGAGGCCGGGCTGATCTGCTATCTCTGGCCGCTATTCATCGTGCTCTTCTCGGGCCTTTTGCCCGGTGAGCGGCTGACGCCGCTGCATGTGGCGGGTGCGGCCGTGGCCTTCGCGGGGACCGCCTGGCTGCTGCTCGGCAAGGGTGGTGGATTTGACGGCAGCTGGCTCGGCTTCCTTCTCGCCTTCCTGGCGGCGCTGACCTGGGCCTCGTATTCGCTCCTGTCGCGCCGGATGGGCGAGGTGCCGACGGCTGCCGTCGCTGTCTTCTGCCTGATTACGGCGGCGCTGTCCGTGCCTTTTCATGTCGCGCTGGAAACGACGGCCTGGCCCGTCGGCCTGCGCGGTTGGCTGTGCGTCATCGCCCTTGGCCTTGGGCCTGTGGGGCTGGCCTTCTATGTTTGGGATGTGGGGGTCAAACGCGGCGATATCCAGATGCTGGGAACCGCCTCCTATGCGGCGCCGCTTCTGTCGACGCTCACACTCATCGCCTCGGGCGTCGCAGAACCAACCGCCCGCATCGGCGTTGCCGCCATGTGCATCACCGCCGGTGCGGGTCTGGCCGCCTGGGCCAGCTCCCGCGCCCGGCCGGTGGAAATCAGGCCCGGCTCAACCGACTGATTTCTTCCTTCAGCTTCAATTTCTGTTTTTTCAGATCGGCGATCGTCAGATCGTCGACGCTCAGGCTGCGCTGGGCTTCCTCGACAGCTTCGGACAGATGCTGGTGCTTTTTGTGAAGCTCCTGCAAATGAGCGTTCATCGACATCGTCAACTCCTCTGCTGTGGATCTCTGGGATCAGTCGAGCATATTCCCCGAGTCGTGTCACGCGCGAAGGTGACGCAGTGTGAAGAGATTATGACAACCGGCGGGCGATGGCCGTTCGGTCAGTCGAAACCGGGAAGGGCGGCGCCATCGCGCAGGACGGCGCGGGCCTCGGGCGTGAAATCGTCGCCATCCGCCAGATGCGCCGCGCCTGCGTGCAGGATGAAGGGAGACAGGAGCCGAAGAGGCGCCTTTCCGGTCTTGCGGGCCCGCACGATCACCCGGCTCGCCGGACGCCCGGCGCGCGGCACCAGCGGCAGGATCGAGACCGATCCGGCGCGGCCTTCGAGGCCGGTCAGAATGTCGGCCAGCCGTTCGGACAGATGGATCATCGTCAGCCAGCCGCCGGGCCTGAGCCGTCTGAGGCCCGCGTCGATCCAGGCCGACAACGGCGCCTCCTCACGGAAGGCGATCTCGCGGCCCGGGTTCTGGGCGCCGGTGCCGTCACCGGCACGGAAGAAGGGCGGATTGGCGATCACCTGATCGAAGCTCAGGGCGCGCAGGTCAGGAGGCGGCCGCGTCAGATCGCCGGTGATCACCTCAAGCGGAAGTCCGTTCTGCCTCGCATTCCGGTCCGCCAAGGCGGCATAGTCCGCCTGACGCTCGATCCCGGTCGCGCGCACCTCCGGGACACGGGACAGAAGGCACAGGCTCGCCACCCCGACGCCGCAGCCAAGCTCCAGAACGCTGTCGCCCGGCTGCACCGGGGCGGCGGCGGCAAGAAAAACCGGGTCGGTCGCGGCACGATAGCCGTCCTTCGGCTGAAGGATGGAAAGCCGCCCGCCGAGGAAGCCGTCCGACGTCGTCTTTGCTTCAGCCATCGCGTTCGGGGATGTCATGGTCGCGCAGCAGCGCCTGCGCGATGAAATAGTCGCGGTCGGCCACCATCAGCCTGCGCGGCAAAATGCCCAAGCCGCCTTCAAGGACGCTCATGTGGACGTCCCATTCAAAGGCCGCTATACCCTCCCCATCCAGTAGGGCGGTTGCGAAGGCGATCCGGGTCGGGTCGGTGGTGCGCAAAAGCTCTTTCATATGCCAAGACTTAACGCGCTTTGCGGAAATGTCACGGCACGACCGGAACGGCCTGGGACGAAGATGAGCTTGGACGACGCCTCGACAAAACCGCATGACCGGCTGGGAGCCTATCTCGCCCGGGATATGGAGGCGGTGAATGTCCTGATCCGCACGCGGATGGCGTCGGAACATGCCCCCCGCATCCCCGAAGTGACGGCGCATCTTGTTGAAGCAGGCGGCAAGCGCCTCAGGCCCATGCTGACGCTCGCGGCGGCGCGCATGATGGGCTACCAAGGCCCCTATCACGTGCATCTCGCGGCGACGGTCGAATTCATCCATACCGCGACGCTTCTGCATGACGATGTGGTCGATGAAAGCCGCCAGCGGCGGGGCAGGCCGACCGCGAACCTTCTGTGGGATAACAAATCCTCGGTGCTGGTTGGCGATTATCTTTTCTCGCGCTCGTTCCAGCTGATGGTGGAAACCGGCTCGCTGCGGGTTCTCGACATTCTGGCAAATGCCTCGGCGACGATTGCCGAGGGCGAGGTGCTGCAGCTGACAGCGGCGCAGGATCTTCGCACTGACGAACGGATCTATCTGCAGGTGGTGCGCGGCAAGACAGCGGCGCTGTTCTCGGCCGCGACCGAGGTGGGCGGCGTGATCGCCGGGGCGTCGGACGATCAGGTGTCCGCGCTCTTCACCTATGGCGATGCGCTGGGCGTGGCCTTCCAGATGGTCGATGACCTTCTGGATTACGGCGGGGCGGCGGCTGTCATCGGCAAGAATGTCGGCGACGATTTCCGCGAACGGAAGCTGACACTGCCGGTGATCCGCGCGGTTGCCCATGCCAATGCGGCCGAGCGTGCCTTCTGGGAACGGGTGATCGAGAAGGGCGACCAGCGCGAGGGCGATCTGGAAGAGGCCATGCGGCTTCTGGCCCGCCATGGTGCGCTGGAGGCGACGCGGGCCGAGGCGCTCGCATGGTCGGCCAAGGCGCGGGACGCGCTGACCCGTCTGCCGCAGCACGAGCTGAACGACATGCTGGCCGATCTTGCCGATTATGTCGTGGCGCGGGTACGCTGAGCCCGGGTAGCGAAGCGGGCCGCTCTTCGGCCCTTTCAGGCCTCATCGCTTGTCAGCGAAGAGCCCCAGAAAGGGGGCGATGAGCGGCTTCCTTAACGGGTCAGAGACTGGCGTTCAGAGCCGCGATGATCGCATCGCCCATCTGGCTCGTCGACACCGGCTTGCCGCCTTCAGGGCCCATCAGGTCGGCGGTTCGGACGCCGTCGGCCAGGACCTTCTCGACCGCCTTTTCAACCCTCGTTGCCTCATCGCCCATGTCGAACGAATAGCGCAGCGCCATCGCGAACGACAGGACGCAGGCGATCGGATTGGCCTTGCCTTGTCCCGCGATATCGGGGGCGGAGCCGTGGACCGGCTCGTAGAGCGCCTTCGGTCGGCCATTGGCCATCGGTGCGCCGAGCGAGGCCGAGGGCAGCATGCCGAGCGATCCGGTCAGCATCGCGGCCGCGTCCGACAGAAGGTCGCCGAACAGGTTGTCGGTGACGATCACGTCGAACTGCTTGGGCCAGCGGCAAAGCTGCATCGCGCCCGCGTCGGCGTACATGTGCGAAAGCTCGACGTCGGGATATTCCTTGTCGTGCACTTCCTGCACGACCTCGCGCCACAGGATGCCACTTTCCATCACATTGGCCTTCTCCATCGAGCAGACCTTGTTGCCGCGACGGCGCGCGAGTTCGAAAGCCGACCGCGCCACGCGGGCGATCTCGCTTTCGGTATAGCGCTGGGTGTTGATGCCCACCCGCTCATTGCCTTCGGTGAAGATGCCGCGCGGCTCGCCAAAATAGACGCCCGAGGTCAGTTCGCGGACGATGACGATATCGAGGCCCGCGACGACCTCTTTCTTCAGGGACGAGAAATCGGCGAGCGCATCGAAGCACTGCGCGGGGCGGAGGTTCGAATAGAGATCCATTTCCTTGCGCAGGCGCAGGAGGCCACGCTCGGGCTTCACCGAGAAATCGAGCTTGTCGTATTTCGGCCCGCCAACCGCGCCAAGAAGCACCGCATCAACCGCCTGAGCCCTGGCCATCGTATCGTCATGCAAGGGCGTGCCGTACTTGTCATAGGCGCAGCCGCCGACAAGGTCTTCGGAAACGTCGAACGTCACGCCGCGCTTCTCGCCGAACCAGCCGATGATCTTCTTCACCTCGGCCATGACTTCCGGGCCGATGCCGTCACCGGCGAGGATGAGGAGGGAAGGGTTGGCCACGGGCGATCTCCTGTGAAAACGGGTGCGAGAAGCGCCTAGCCAAAGGGGGACGCGGGGTCAAGCCGGTCAGGGAAGATCGATATCGACCCACACGAGTCTGTGGGGCGAGGCAGCGGCGACAGTTGCGGCGAACGGGTCGTCCGGCGCGGGCCAGATGACGCCCGAACCGGTAAGGACCAGATCGGCGGAGGGCAGGACATAGTCCACCCTCAGATTGTCGCCGACATTGGGGTTCGCAGCCCAGTCTGCCGTGTCCAGCGCCGGATCGCCCGCCTTGTCTGGCAGGGCGGCGGTTGCACCGCCTAGGCTTGCCGGGCGCGGATCGATAAGGCGCGGATCGGACAGAAGCGCCCGGATCGCCGTCCGGTCGCCCGCGCCATCTTCGGGGTCGGTGTTGGCATTGCCGAGAAGGACGAAGGGCCCTTCTGGTGGAGCCCAGGGCAGTTTGCCGTCGAGATAGAGCGGCCAGAAGGTCGCCTCGTCGTGATTGCGGGCGCGGTTCATCGCCTCGGGGGCAAAGACCGGCGGGCCTGCATGCCAGGCGAGAAGGTGAAGCGCGTTGCCGTTTGGTAAGGCGACAGGCACATCCCACATGCCGTGGGCAGAGAGCCGCAGCACATCCTCGGCGCTCTCGGGCAGCCCTGCTTCGGCCATGCGATTGCCCGGCAGATCGCGCCATAGGAAGGGCGACAGGTCTCGGGTGCCATCATCGTCGATGGCAAGGCGCGACAGGATCGCCATGCCGCCTTGCCCCCGAAAGCTGCCGAAACCTTGCGCGTCGCGCGGTCCGCTCACTGAACCGTCACCATCGAGATCGAATCCGGTCGGTTCACCCGCGTTGGGTCGAAAGGCGAAGCTGTAAGGGTAGGGGTGACCTGCGGCCTCGAGCGATGTCTGAAGCGCGCGGAGCGCAACCAGATCGGCGTCCCAGTCGAGATCGGTGAGCAGGAGGATATCGGCATCTGCTGCGGCGATCACCGCAAGCGCCGCCCTGATCTGCGCGTCCTTGCCCGCTGCCAGATCGCGCGCAACAAGGCCCGGGCCATCGCGGCTGAGATCCGGATCCCAGGTGGCAACGCGCAGGGTTTCGGCCGCCGCCGGGGCGGCCAGTATCAAGGCAGTGCTCAGGCCAGCTGGTATTCGGCTTCGGCGGATTGACCCTGCATGCGGCGCTTGGTTGCGATCATCCGGGCGATGCGGCCCATGGCGATGCCGCGCATGAAAAGGCTGGCGGGAAGGAAGGCCCATGCGGTCATCGTCCAGATCAGGGTATGCGGGCTTTCAAGCGTGACGGGCGAGAAGGAAAGCGACGCGATCTTCAGCGTTGCTGGGATAATGAACGGCAGAAGCACGCCGAAGGCAATGTTGAACCGCGAATCGCGGGTCAGCCGGTCCACCACATCACCGCCCGCCGTCGGATCGAATGTGGGAAGGTTGATCCAGACGTTGAACGTGCCCATGCGGCTCGGCCAGCCGAGAAGCCAGAGAACCGCGATGAAGACGACAAGCGTCAGGAGCGAGATGAGGTAGGACAAGCCCGCCGCCGTGCGGACAAGCGCGATATGGTTCGGATCCATGTCGTTCGGCAGCATCAGCACCACAAGACGCACTGGGCTGTAGGGCACGTCGATCAGAAGGCCGATCTGGGTGCCGATCGCGGTCAGGAACTCGGTCATCGTGGTGGGCTGGGTCTGGCCGCGCACGATGGCGGCGAGCAGCATCACAGTCGCCAGAAGTGACAGATAGCGGATGCGGTTAAAGGGGGGCGCGTCGCGAAACTCCACCAGACCCGGATAGGTCGAGGCATATTCGAAGAAGGTGAGGGCGGCGGCGAAAAGCGAAACGAGGGCGACAATCTGGGTCGTATCGGTGTTGACGCCCGGCAACATGAGCGACGGCGTGGCGAGGAGCACCATCACCAGAAGCCCGCGCACGAAAGCGCCTGTGATCTGCGAAAACACTGCCTTACGCCCTCACACCCGTCGGGCTCAGCGCATTGCTCCGGCCCGAACCGCTGGCCTGTCCGCCAATTGTGGCAGCACGCCTTATTCTTGCCACACTTTTGCCCATATTCATGCCCCCCTGGCAATCGTCAGGGTGAGATAACAGGACAATAACGGCCATTTGATGGAGAAACTGGTGCGACTTTGCATCAAGGGCGACAGTTCGCCGATCCATCCTCCGAAAAGGCAAAGGGCCGCGCAAGCGCGGCCCTTTGTGAGCTGAGAGGTGACCGGGTATCAAACCCAGGGGCGGCTCAGGCTGGCTTGTGCCTCGAAACTGTCGATCGATGAAACTTTCTCAAGCGTCAGGCCGATATCGTCCAAGCCATTGAGAAGGCAGTGTTTCTTGAAAGGATCGATGTCGAAGGAATAGGTTTCTCCGTCCGACGCGGTGACGGTCTGGGCCTCAAGATCGACCGTGATGCGGGCATTGGCGCCCTTCTTCGCATCTTCCATCAGATGGGCGACAGCCTCGGGCGGCAGGACGACCGGCAGGATGCCGTTCTTGAAGCAGTTCGAGAAGAAGATGTCCGCAAACGAGGTCGAGATGACACAACGGATGCCGAAGTCCAAAAGCGCCCAAGGCGCGTGCTCGCGCGAGGAACCGCAGCCGAAATTGTCGCCGGCGACGATGATTTCTGCCTTGCGATAGGCCGGCTGGTTCAGCACGAAGTCCGGGATTTCCGATCCGTCGGCGTTGTAGCGCATTTCATCGAAGAGGTTCTTGCCAAGCCCCGAGCGCTTGATCGTCTTCAGGAACTGTTTGGGGATGATCATGTCGGTGTCGATATTGACCAGCGGCATGGGCGCCGCGATGCCGGTCAGGGTGGTGAATTTGTCCATGTCTTGTTTCCCTGCGGGGCCTCCTCGTCGCCTTCGGCGCTCGTCGTCCTTGCGAAGAGCGCCCGAAGGTCGACGATGAGCACCAAGTTTACATCATTTCGCGCACATCGGTCAGATGGCCCGTCACCGCCGCCGCTGCCGCCATGGCTGGCGACATGAGGTGCGTGCGGCCGCCGCGGCCCTGACGGCCTTCAAAATTGCGGTTCGAGGTGGCAGCGCAGCGTTCGCCGGGGGCGAGCTGGTCGGGGTTCATGGCGAGGCACATGGAACAGCCCGCGAGCCGCCATTCGAAACCGGCGTCGATGAAGATCTGGGCAAGGCCCTCTTCCTCGGCTTGAGCACGGACGAGGCCCGAACCCGGCACGACCATGGCACGCATGCCGTCCTTGATCTTTTTGCCTTTCAGGATCGCGGCTGCCGCCCGCAGATCCTCGATCCGACCGTTGGTGCAGGACCCGATGAAGACCGTGTCGATCTTGATATCCTCAAGCTTCATTCCAGGTGTCAGGCCCATATAGTCGAGGCTGCGTTGCGCCGCTTCAACCTTGCCGCCGGTAAAGTCGCTGGCAGCGGGGACAGTGCCGGTGATCGGCAGCACATCCTCGGGGCTCGTGCCCCAGGTCACCACCGGGGCGATGTCCTCGCCCTTCAGCACCACCACCTTGTCGAAATGCGCGCCCTCGTCGGTGAAGAGTGTCTTCCACCAGGTGAGCGCCGCTTCCCACTGTGCGCCCTTCGGTGCATGCGGGCGGCCCATGACATAGGCGAAGGTCTTTTCATCCGGCGCGATCAGGCCCGCCCGCGCGCCACCTTCGATCGCCATGTTGCAGACCGTCATGCGGCCTTCCATGGAAAGGTCGCGAATCGCCTCGCCGCAATACTCGATGACATAGCCGGTGCCGCCCGCCGTGCCGGTGGCGCCGATGACGGACAAAGTGATGTCCTTGGCCGTCACGCCGGGGCGGAGTTTCCCTGTGATCTCGACCTTCATGTTCTTGGACTTTTTCTGGATCAGCGTCTGGGTCGCCAGAACATGCTCGACCTCGGACGTGCCGATGCCGTGGGCGAGTGCGCCAAACGCGCCGTGGGTCGCCGTGTGGCTGTCGCCGCAGACGACGGTCATGCCCGGCAGCGTCCAGCCCTGCTCCGGCCCGACGATATGGACGATGCCCTGACGGACGTCGGTTACCGGGTAATAGTGGACGCCGAACTCCTTGGCGTTCTTGTCCAGCGCCTCGACCTGGATGCGGCTTTCCTCGGTCATGGTGGCCGCGTTGGCGCGATCGAGCGTGGTGGGCACGTTATGGTCGGGGACTGCGATGGTCTTTTCCGGCGCGCGCACCTTGCGGCCGGTCATGCGCAGCCCCTCGAAGGCCTGCGGGCTCGTGACCTCATGGACCAGATGGCGGTCGATATAGAGAAGGCAGGTGCCGTCGGCATCCTGATGGACGACATGGGCGTCCCAGATCTTGTCATAGAGAGTGCGGGCTGTCATGGCTCCGGTCTTTCGGCTGAAGTTCGGGTATGGCGAGACGGGCGCCCTGAGGCGCCTGCCGCATCAAAGGTGCGCAAGGATCGAGCGCGTGGCCTGGGTGAACCGCCAGGGCAGCCGCGCGTGATCATCCATGTCGAAATAACGCATCATGGGTCGGGTGATACGCCCGAATCCCTAACGAGGCAAGACGGCGGGAACCTCAGCCAGCATGCGTGCCGTCGGGCACGGCTTCCAGCAAATCACCCGGCTGGCAGTCGAGCGCCGCGCAGATCGCGGCAAGCGTTTCGAAACGGATACCCTTCACCTTGCCGGATTTCAGAAGGCTGATGTTCTGTTCGGTGATCCCGACCAGATCGGCGAGCTCTCGTGACCGCATCTTGCGGCGCGCGAGCATCACATCGAGGCGGACGACGATCTCCATCACACGAACCCGCGGTTTTCCTCGGCCAGCTCGGCCGCCTCGCGCATAGCCCAGCCGATGGTGACGAGAAAGCCGCCAGCCAGCATGAAGATGACGAAATTGTCGTTCAGGCCGAAAGAGAGCGTATCGCCGGTCAGAAGCAGGAGTTGGATCGCGGGCACCACCACCTTCAGCACGGCCAGCGACAACATGGCGCGGCCGATGCCGAGGATATGGCGGGCGCTCGCCTCGGTCAGGATTTCGCCGCGCCGGTAATTGCCGAAGAGGCTCCGCATCTCGACCAGCATATGCAGGATCGGAAGCACGAGCACCAGCGCGAGCGCGATGACCAACGAGGCAGCGACCCATCCTTGCTGCGCCCCCGCCGAGGCTTCGGGAAAGACATTCTGCGGCCAGTCGGGTGCCTGCACCAGAATGACGATGACGATGAAATAGGTGACCGGCAGGGCATAGACCAACACCGCCACCACCCACCACAGCCATGAGGCCAGTTTCTTCACGCGTTCACTATTCGCCATGACACCCTCTTCTAAAGTTATTTTTTAATGTAATACGATAAAAAGATCATGTCAAAGGAGATTCTGATGGCCTCGTCGAAACTGCTTCCTCTTTTGATGTCCGCCCTTGTTGCGGGCTGCAGCTATCTGGATCCGCGTGGAGTGAAGGACCTGTCGCTACTTGATCCCCTGCGCGCCGACCCGGCGGCGATCGAGGCGCGGGTGACAATGCCCGACGGGCTGCGGCTGCGGCCCGATCAGGCGCTTCTGAATGTCGAGGCGCGGCAGGGCGATCTGCGGCTTGCCGAAAGCTTCCGGCTTCGGCTGGTGGAGGGGCTGGAGGGCGGGGTTACCCAGCTTTCCTTCTCACCCGCCGACGCAGACCGGTTCCGGGCTTGGCAGGCACGGGTGCTAGAGCTTCGGCAGTCCGGCGAGGTGCCGGGGCAACTGTCGGTCAGCCTTGGCGCCTGCACGACGGGCAAGGGGCCCGCGTCCGATGCGACCGGGTCACTGGTCCTGAAACTTCGCCCTGATGCGCCGCTGGCGCCGGTGATCGAGGAGGCACCGCTCGCCGCACTGCTCGGCCCGGAGAATCTTGCCGCCATCGGCCCTTGTCGCTGAACGCACAAGAAAATCCCGCGCCCGGCTGCGGCGCGGGAACTTTTGCAAGGTAAGGTTCATTGAGATTTCGCAATTGCGATGTTACCTTAGATGCAAGCCCGGCGCCGGGGCCTCATTCGGCGTGCAGCACAGGAGGACAATGTTCTGTCCAGTCTTCATGAAGCGGCCGGTTCGACGGCCGCGCGGGCGGTGCCGATGACGGCACGGCCTTCCGATGGGCAAAGCGACGCTCTGCTTGCCCGAATTCTTGCCTCCCTCGACGACGACAAGGCCGAAAACGTGGTGACCATCGACCTGCGTGGGCGGTCTTCGGTCGCTGACTATATGGTCGTCTGCTCGGGCCGTTCGTCGCGTCAGGTCGGCGCCATCGCCGAAAAGCTGGTGGAACGGCTGAAGGACGAGATGGGGCGCAATTGCAAGATCGAGGGCAAGGAGCAGGGCGACTGGGTGCTGATCGATACCCAGGACGTGATCGTCCATGTCTTCCGCCCCGAGGTGCGCGACTTCTATCAGCTGGAAAAGATGTGGCTTCCGGCGGCGGCCGCTGCGGGCAAGCCGGTCTGAGGCCGGGCTTCCGGTGAAAGTCACCCTCGTTGTCGTGGGCCGCTTGCGGGCGGGCCCGGAACTTACGCTGATTTCCGACTATCTGGAACGGTTCGACCGGACCGGGCGGGCCCTGGGCCTCGGCCCGGCGCGCGTCGTCGAGGTCGAGGACAAGAAAGGTCTCGGGATGGAGGCTGAGGCGGCTCTGATCGAACGCGCCCTGCCGCAGGGCGCGCTTCTGGTGACGCTCGATGAGCGCGGGCGCACCCTGTCCTCGCCGGAGTTCGCGGAAGAGATGGCGCGCTGGCGCGATGGCGGGCGGCAGGAGGTAACCTTCGTTATCGGCGGCGCCGACGGGATCGCGCCAGGCCTCCGGGCCAAGGCGGATGTTTCGATCAGTTTCGGTAAGATGGTCTGGCCTCATATGCTCGTGCGGGTGATGCTGGCCGAACAGCTCTATCGCGCCGCGTCGATCCTTGCCGGTGCACCCTATCATCGGGCCTGACAGGGCGCGTGGCAGCCCACCCGTGAGGGCAGTGCTTGGTTGCCGCCCGCCGCCGCTGCGACTAGAAGAAGCCGAGATTTCCTGCAGGAGCCTCTGATGACCCGCACCCGACCCGTCGCCCTTTGCATTCTGGATGGCTGGGGCCTCAGGGCGGAAAGCGCGGGCAATGCCGTCATGCTGGCAGAGACGCCCACCTATGACCGGATCATGGCGACCTGCCCGCATGCTCAGCTTGTGACGCACGGTCCCGACGTCGGCCTGCCGACCGGCCAGATGGGCAATTCAGAGGTAGGGCACACGAACATCGGCGCGGGCCGGGTGGTGGCGATGGACCTTGGCCAGATCGATCTGGCGATCGAAGACCGCAGTTTCTTCTCGAACGAGGCCATGCTGGCGTTTGCCCAGACGCTGAAAGGCACGGGCGGAACCGCGCACCTGATGGGTGTGATCTCGGATGGCGGCGTGCATGGCCATATCAACCATGTGATTGCGGCCGCCGAGACAATCGTCGCGCAGGGCGTGCCGGTCGCCCTGCATGCCGTGACCGACGGGCGTGACGTGGCGCCATCTTCGGCGGCCGGGTTCATCGCCAATCTGGAAAGGCGTCTGCCCAAGGGCGCACGGGTCATGACGGTGACGGGCCGGTTCTACGCGATGGACCGCGACAATCGCTGGGAACGCGTCGCGCGTGCCTACGGGGCGATGGTCAAGGCCGAAGGCCTTGCGTCCGAGGGCGCGAGCGCAGCGGTGGCCGAGGCCTATGCGCGCGGGGAAACCGACGAATTCATCCAGCCCACGGTTCTATCGGGCTACACGGGTGCCAGGGACGGCGACGGCTTCTTCTGCCTCAACTTCCGCGCCGACCGGGCGCGCGAGATCCTTCTTGCTGTGGGCGAGGATGCGTTCGCGGGCTTCGAACGCGGCCCCCGTCCGCATTGGGCGGCGCTGATGGGCATGGTCGATTATTCGAAGACCCATGATGCCTTCATGGCCGCTGCTTACCCGAAACGCGCCGTGGTCAATACGCTTGGCGCATGGGTTGCGGGCAAGGGTCTGACGCAATTCCGTCTGGCGGAAACCGAGAAATATCCCCATGTCACCTTCTTCCTGAACGGTGGCAGGGAAGCGCCCGAGGAGGGCGAGGATCGCTACATGGCGCCCTCGCCCAAGGTCGCGACCTACGATCTGCAGCCGGAAATGTCGTCGACTGAGGTGACCGACCAGTTCGTCAAGGCGATCGGCAAGGGCTATGACCTGATCGTGGTGAACTATGCCAATCCCGACATGGTCGGCCATACCGGCAGCCTGCCCGCCGCGATTGCCGCATGCGAGGCGGTGGACCGGGGTCTCGCGCAGGTTCTGGCCGCCTTGGAACAGGCGGGGGGCGCGATGATCGTGACCGCCGATCATGGCAATGCCGAACTGATGATCGACCCGGTGACCGGCGGGCCACATACGGCACACACGACGAACCCGGTTCCGGTGGCGCTGATCGGCGGGCCCAAGGGTGCGCATCTCCGGAACGGTCGCCTCGCCGACCTGGCGCCGACGATCCTCGACCTTATGGGTCTCGACCTGCCGCCCGAAATGACTGGGCGCAGCCTGATTGAACGGGCGGGCGAATGAGGTTCCAGCCTATCGCGCTTGCACTGCTGTTCGTGGCTTCCCTCGCCTCGGCGCAGACCGCCCCGGTCACGGCCGAAAGTGCCGCCGCAGAACTGCGCGCCGCGATTGATGATCTTCAGGCCGCGAAAAGCGGCAAGGACCGGATCGCGGCGCTGACCCGGACGATCCGCGCCTATGAAACCGGCCTGTCGGCCTTTCGCGATGCCTTGCGCGCCGCGTCGGTGCGCGAGGCCGAGATCAGCGCGGGCTTCGAGGCGCGGCGCGATGATATCGGCCGCCTTCTCGGCGTGATGGCGGCGATGGAGCGGGAACCGGCTCCGGTTCTTCTCCTGCATCCCTCCGGTCCGCTCGGCGCGGCGCGCTCAGGCATGGTCCTGTCGGCGGCCGCCCCGGCGGTTCAGGATCAGGCGGATCGGCTGAAAGCGGAACTGACCGAGATGCGCAATATCCGCCGCCTGCAGCAAGAGGCACAGACAATGCTGACGCGCGGGCTGGTCGCGGTTCAGGAGGCGCGCACCGCGCTCTCGAAAGCCATGCAGGACCGGACCGACCTGCCGCAGCGCTATCTCGACGACCCGGCCGAACTGCAGCAGCTGCTCGACAGCGCGGGCACGCTTGATGCCTTCGCCGAAGGGCTGCGCGGGCTGGAAAGCGACATCGGGCCACCGCTTGAAGACTTTGCCGGAGCGAAGGGCACGATTGACCTGCCGGTGCTCGGGCGGCTCCTGCGACGCGCGGGCGAGACGGACGCGGCGGGCATCCTCCGCCCCGGCCTCCTGATCGCTACCGCGCCTGGCGCGCTCGTCACCGCGCCCTGGCCCGCGACGATCCGCTATCGCGGCCCGCTGCTCGACTACGGAAATGTGATGATCCTCGAGCCCGCGAACGGCTATCTATTGATTCTCGCGGGCATGGGCAGTGTGTTTGGCGAAACCGGCGATGTGCTGACAACCGGCGCACCGGTGGGGCTGATGGGCGGGACCGAGAACGGCAGCGAAGAAGGCAGTGGCGCAAACCGAACGGAAACGCTTTATATCGAACTCAGAGAGAACGGCGCGACCATCGATCCCGGTCCGTGGTTCGTGGAAACGAAGGACAAGTAGGTCATGAAGAAATACCTCTACTCCGCGCTTCTCGGCACGGTGGCGGGCATCGCGCTTACCACACAGGTGGCAGCACCTCTGGTGGCGCAGGAGAATACCAAGCCCGCCTCGGTCTACGAGCAGCTTGACCTCTTCGGCGACATATTCGAGCGAATCCGCGCGCAGTATGTGGAAGAGGTCGACGAGCGCGAGCTGATCGAAGCTGCTATCAACGGCATGCTGACCTCGCTTGATCCGCATTCCTCCTACCTGCCGCCCGAAGACTATTCCGACATGCGGGAATCGACGCGCGGCGAGTTTGGCGGCCTCGGGATCGAAGTGACCCAGCAGGACGGGTTCGTGAAGGTTGTGTCGCCGATCGACGGTACGCCAGCGGCCGAGGCAGGCATCCAGGCGGGCGATTTCATTACCCATGTGAATGGCGAAAGCCTTCTCGGCCTGACGCTCGACCAGGCGGTAGACATGATGCGCGGCCCGGTCGGGTCCGAGATCACGATCACCATCGCGCGCGAAGGATCGGACGAGCCCTTCGACGTGACCATCACCCGCGAGACGATCAAGATCGCGGCGGTGAAACCGCGCACCGAAGAAAGCACCGTGATCCTGCGCGTTACGACCTTCAGCGAGCAGACCTATGCGGGCATCGAGGAAGGGATCAAGAAGTCCATCGAGGAGCTTGGCGGCATCGACAAGGTCCGGGGCTTCGTCATTGACCTCAGGAACAACCCGGGCGGGCTCCTGACCCAGGCGGTCGCCGTGTCGGACGCCTTCCTCGACAAGGGCGAGATCGTCTCGACCCGCGGTCGCAACCCGGAAGACAGCGAACGGTTCAACGCGGAGCCGGGCGATCTGGCGCAGGGCAAGCCGATCGTCGTTCTGATCAACGGCGGCTCGGCCTCGGCCTCGGAGATCGTTACAGGCGCGCTGCAGGACCATCACCGGGCGATCGTCGTGGGCACCAAGAGCTTCGGCAAAGGCTCGGTCCAGACCATCGTGCCGCTGAAGGGCGATGCGGCGATGCGCCTGACGACAGCGCGCTACTATACGCCGTCGGGCCGCTCGATCCAGGCGCTGGGCATCTCGCCCGACATCGTGGTGGAACAGCCGAAGGCCGATCCCGCCGCGACCGGCGAAGAGACGCCCGAGAGCGCGGCGAAACGCACGCGGTCGGAAGCCGACCTGCGGGGCGCGCTCTCGAACGATTCGATGAGCGAGGACGAGAAAAAGGTCTTCGAGGAGGAGCAAAAGGCCGCCGAAGAGGCCGCCAAGCGTCGCCTTGACGATTATCAGATGGCCTATGCGATCGACATCATCAAGGGCCTTGCGGTGTCGCAGGGCACCGAATGAGCGGAAGCGACAAGGGCGGGTCGCCCATGAGGGATGACCTGCCCTACCGGCCCTGCGTGGGCGTGATGCTGATCGATGGCGCTGGCCGTATCTTCGCGGGCCAGCGCAAGGACAGCGAGGTTGCCGCCTGGCAGATGCCGCAGGGCGGGATCGACAAGGACGAAAAGCCGCGTGCTGCGGCGCTGCGCGAGCTCTGGGAGGAAACCGGGGTGACGGCCGGTCTTGTCGATTTCGTCGGCAAGACCCATGGCTGGATTACTTATGACCTGCCGGACCATCTAGTCGGAAAGGTCTGGGGTGGCAAATATCGCGGGCAGAGGCAGAAATGGTTCCTTTACCGCTTTCTCGGTCGCGACGATCAGATCGATATCGCCACCGAACATCCCGAGTTTTCCGAATGGAAATGGGTGACGGCCGACGAACTGATCACCTCGATCGTGCCGTTCAAGCGCAAGGTCTATGAGGAGGTGGTTATGGCCTTCCGTGCGTATCTGGCCTGACGGGCGGCTCGTCGTCGCACTTCGTGCGCTCCTCGTGCGAAGACATGCCGCACGGCTGCATGAGCAGCTAGCCCAACGGATAATCCGCGAGATCCTCGTAAAGCGAGCCTTCGGGACGCAGCCATGACCGGTAGAGGATCAGCCGGTCCGCGGTGAAGTCCGGCAACGGGGTCGCCGCATGCACGCCCAGAAAGCGCGCGACCTCCGCGTGATCGCCGGGGGCGGGATGACGGGGCAGGCGGGCGATCGTCACATGCGGGCGGAACCGCCGCCGCTCAAGCGTGATACCCGCCCCGCGTACGGCCCCCATGACCGACCGGTGCAGCGCCTTAAGACCGGGCGATAGCTGAACCTCTGCATGGACCGTCCCCGGACTGTCGCCGAAGGTGCCGAGCGGGCCGAAGGTCACCGGTAGGGCAGGCTGGTGCAGCCGCTCAAGCTCACAATGCAGCTCCTCTAGCGCGGGCTCGCGCTGCTCGCCCAGAAAGGCGATGGTCAGATGCAGGTTTTCTTCGGGCAGCGGGCGGCCGACCTTGAGGCGCAAGGCGACCTCCGCCAGCCGGGTCGCGACCGGTTCGGGCAGCGGGATGGCCAGAAAGAGCCGCATGGTCAGAAGGTCGGCGGCGTACAGCCCGAAACGATCACGCAATCGCCAGGCCCCGGGTTGCGGAAGCGGTGCGGCTGGCGGCTGTTGAAATGGTATCCGTCACCCGTCTTCAGAAGCTGCGTCTCGGTCCCGACCGTCAGCTCGATCTGGCCCTCGACCACAACGCCCGCCTCTTCGGATTCGTGGCTGTAAAGCTCAGGCCCAGTGTCGGCACCGGGGCGGTAATGTTCATAAAGAACCAGAAGCGCACTGTCGGTCGCATGGCCGACCCGCAGGAAGCTGATCTTCGGGTCCGCCGCCCCGCCCGGCGGCGTGATCTCGCGGAATTCCTCGTGGGTGAAATGCCATTTGGTGGCGGCAGGCTCATCCTCGGCAAAGAAGGCCGAGAGCGGCATGTTGAGCCCGCTCAGGATCTTCTTCAGCGTGCCGATCGAGGGGCTCGTCCGGTTCTGCTCGATCATCGAGATCATCGCCGCCGTCACGCCCGCAAGCGTCGCGAGCTGGCGCTGCGACAATTTGCGGGCCTCGCGTTCGGCCTTCAGCCGCGCACCGGTATCGAATGTCATGGATGCTCCTTCCATATGCATGAAATAGCTTGCGGGTCGGCCGGGAGAAAGATAAATTTATTTTCTGTCAATACATAATATTGAACGCACGCCGACGCGGGGCCCTGAGGGGCGGCGCGGCCATTGAAGGGGGACTGCCATGAAGAACGCCGAAATCGAAGCCCGCCGCAAGGCCGCCATGTCGCGCGGCGTGGGCGTGATGACGCAAATCTTCGTCGACCGCGCCGAAAATGCCGAACTTTGGGACAAGGAAGGCAACCGCTATATCGACTTCGCGGCGGGGATCGCGGTGGTGAACACCGGCCACCGGCACCCCAAGGTAATTGCGGCGGTCAAGGACCAGCTCGACCATTTCACCCACACCTGCCACCAGGTCGTGCCCTATGAAAACTATGTGCGCCTGGCCGAACGCCTGACCGCCATCGCCCCGATCAAGGGCGAGAAGAAAGCGGTCTTCGTCACCACCGGCGCCGAGGCGGTGGAAAATGCAGTCAAGATCGCCCGCGCGGCCACCGGCCGCCAGGCAGTGATTGCCTTCACCGGCGCCTTCCATGGCCGCACCTTCATGGGTATGGCGCTGACCGGCAAGGTCGTGCCCTACAAGGTCGGTTTCGGCGCCATGCCGAACGACGTCTTCCACGTCCCCTTCCCGGTCCCGCTGCATGGCGTCTCGGTCGAACAGTCGCTCGATACGCTGAACTATCTCTTCAAGGCCGATGTCGACCCCAAGCGCGTCGCCGCGATCATCCTTGAACCCGTTCAGGGCGAGGGCGGCTTCTATGAAGCGCCGCGCGAGTTCTTCAAGGCACTCCGCGCGATCTGCGACGAACATGGCATCCTTCTGATCGCCGACGAGGTGCAGACCGGCTTTGCCCGCACCGGCAAGATGTTCGCGATGGAGCATTACGACGTGCAGCCCGACCTGATGACGATGGCCAAGGCGCTTGCCGGCGGCTTCCCGCTTGCCGCGGTGGTCGGCCGGGCCGAGGTTATGGACGCCCCCGGCCCCGGCGGCCTTGGCGGCACCTATGGCGGTTCGCCCATGGGGATCGCGGCGGCGAATGCCGTCCTTGACGTGATCGAGGAGGAAGGGCTCTGCGACCGCGCCAATCAGCTCGGCTCCCGCCTGAAGCAGCATCTGGAAATGCTGCGCGCCGAAGTGCCCGAGATCGTCGATATCCGCGGCCCGGGCTTCATGAACGCGGTCGAGTTCAACGATGCCAAGAGCGGCAAGCCGTCGGCCGACTTCGCCAACAAGGTGCGGCTCGAGGCGCTGAAGCGCGGGCTGATCCTTCTGACCTGTGGCGTCCATGGCAATGTGATCCGCTTCCTTTCGCCGATCACCATCCAGGACGAAATCTTCACCGAGGCGCTCGGCAAACTTGAGGACTCGATCCGCGCCGCCCGCGGCTGACGTAATCCAAAGGCGAGGCCTTCGGCCTCAAGCCTCTTCGTGGCGCCGCAGCCGATAGCTGCGGCGCGCGTGCCTCCGGCGGGGATATTTCGAAACGGAAGAAACCAGCAAGAACGCCCTGACCTGCGGGTCAGGGCGCCTCTTCCGCTACGGTCATCGGCGTCCCCGCCTGTACCGTCTCCGCAGGGTAAAAGAGCAAGGTTAACGAAACATTGCTCTTCCGTTTCCAAATATCCCGCGGGGGTCCGGGGGTGCGAACCCCCCGGCCTCTCAGCCGCGCAGCCGCTTCAGGATATCGAGGCTGGCATAGCCATCGGGGATCATGCCGATCGCGCGCTGGAACGCCTTGACGGCCGCGATGGTCTTCGGGCCGACCTTGCCGTCCGCTCCGCCGGTGTCGAAGCCCGCCTTGATCAGGCGTTCCTGCAGTTCCACACGTTCCGGCAGCGTCAGCGCCCTGTCCTCGCGCGGCCAGGGGGCCTGAATGGGCGCGCCGCCCTTCAGGCGGTCGGCAAGGTGGCCCACGGCGATCACGTAGGCGTCGGCGGCGTTATAGCGTTCGATGGCGCGGAAGTTCGGGAAGATCATGAAGGCGGCTCCACGCGCGCCGGCTGGCAGCAGGATCGAGGCCGAGCCGCCCTCTTTCACAACCTTGCCATCCATGTCGCGCACGCCGAGCGCGGCCCAGTCGGCGGCGCTTTTCTTCACGCCGTCGCCGGTCAGATCGACGTTGAAATCGGACGGCAGGCGCACCTCGGCGCCCCAGCGCGCGCCCTTGCGCCAGCCGGATTTCGCCAGATAGGCGGCGGTTGAAGCGAGCGCGTCGCTGGGATCGTCCGACCAGATGTCGCGCTTGCCGTCGCCGGTGAAATCGACCGCGAAAGCGAGGTATGAGGTCGGGATGAACTGGGTATGGCCCATCGCACCAGCCCAGCTGCCGGTCATGTCACTGGGCGCCACATTACCCGCCTGAATGATCTTCAAGGCGGCGATGAGTTGGCTTTCGAAGAAGCTGCCGCGACGGCCGTCATAGGCGAGCGTCGCCAGCGATTGAATCAGCGGCAGGTTGCCCCTGTTCGCGCCGTAGGAGCTCTCGAGCCCCCAGACCGCAACGACGATCTCCTTTTCGACTCCGTAGGCCGCCTCGATCTGTTTCAGAAGGCGGGCGTATTTCTTCAGCGCTTTCCGGCCGTTCGCCACCCGTTCGTCCGAGACTGCCTTGTCGAGATATTCCCAGATCGGCTTGACGAACTCGCCCTGATTGCGGTCCTTTTCAACCACATAGGGGTCGTAGGTCACGCCCCTGAAGGCCCGCTCGAAGAGCTTTTCGCTGATGCCGCGGGCCAGCGCGCGGGGGCGGAAGCCCTCGACCCAGCGGTCGAACCCCGCTTCGCTGCCCACGGTGATCAGCGCCTCGGGACCGGTGGACATGGGCGGGGCTCCTAAGGGCGGTGCGGGCTGCGCGGCGAGGCCCGGCAGGGCGGCAAGCGACAGAAGAAGGGTAATCGGGCCTGTTGGGCGGATCATCGGGCTGCTTTCTTTTCGGCAAGCCTACCCTGCCTGCCGCGGCGCGAAAAGGGGGGCGGTCGCGAACGGCGGTTCAGCGCCGGTGCCGTTCGACCTTTCGACGGACCTTCGCATCGCGCGCGCGGGTCTGACCGGGTTTGCGCGCCATGCGCCGCCCGCGCTTCAGCCCGCCGCCGGGAAGGGGCGCGCCATCGATCTCCAGAAGCTCCAGCGCGAGGCCGCCCGTCACTGGAACCGCCTCGGCCAGCCGCACTGTCACCTTCTGGCCAAGCCCGATGGTCAGGCCGGTATCGGCGCCTATCAGGGTCTGGCTTGCTGGATCGTAATGGAAGAACTCCCGCCCGACCGACCGGATGGGGATCAGCCCGTCTGCGCCGGTCTCGTCGAGCTTCACGAACAGGCCGAACTTCTGCACGCCGCTGATCCGACCGGTGAATTCGGCGCCGACCCGGTCCGACAGGTAGGCCGCCAGATAGCGGTCGGTCGTATCGCGCTCCGCGGCCATCGACCGGCGCTCGGTGTCGGATATTTGCTGGGCGGTCTCCTCCAGCATCTCGATATCTTCGGCCGACAGCCCGTCCTTGCCCCAGCCATGGCCCGAGATCAGCGCCCTATGCACAATCAGGTCGGAATAGCGCCGGATCGGCGAGGTGAAATGCGCGTAGTTCCGCAGAGCGAGGCCGAAATGACCGAAATTCTGCGGATGGTAATAGGCCTGGGTCATCGAGCGAAGCATGGTGATGTTCAGAAGCTCGTCGAATTCCGTACCTTCGGACTGTTTCAGCAGCCGGTTCAGCGCCGAGGTTTTCAGCACCTGTCCCTTGGCGAGCGTGAAGCCCGACGCCTCGGCTACCTCGCGCAGGGCGTCGATCTTTTCGGGGCTTGGTTCTTCGTGGATCCGGAAGAGAAGCGGGCGGCGCAACCGGATCAATTCTTCGGCGGCGGCGACATTGGCGAGGATCATCGCCTCTTCGATCAGCCTGTGGGCGTCGAAGCGTTCCTTGAAGGCGACCGAGGTGACATGGCCGTCATCGGAAAGCTCGATCCTGCGTTCGGGCAGGTCGAGGTCGAGCGGCTGGCGCGCGGCGCGGGCCTTCTTCAGCGCCTCATAGGCCCCATAAAGCGGCCGGATCTGATCCAGCAAACCCGCAGTCCGGTCACCCGGCGCGCCATCCTGGGCTGCCTGAACCTCTTCATAGGCAAGCGAGGCGCGCGAGCGGATGAGGCCACGCGTGAATCGGTGCGAGAGCTTGTTGCCGTGGGTGTCGATCTTCATCCAGACCGCCAGAACCGCCCGGTCGACATGTTCGTGCAGCGAACAGAGATCGCCCGACAGACGGTCGGGCAACATCGGCACCACCCGGTCGGGGAAATAGGTGGAATTGCCGCGCTTGCGCGCCTCGCGGTCCAGCGCGGACTGCGGCGTCACATAATGTGCGACATCGGCGATCGCGACCCAAAGGATGAACCCGTCAGCGTTCGTCGGGTCTTCATCCTCATGCGCAAAAACCGCATCGTCGCGGTCGCGGGCGTCGGCCGGATCGATCGTCAGGAAGGGCAGATGCCGTAAGTCCTCGCGGTCGCCAAGCGGCGCGGGCTCCATCCCATCGGCCTCGGCGATCACGGCGTCGGGGAAATGATCGGGGATGCCGTGCTGGTGGATCGCGATCAGCGAGACGGCCTTAGGGGCGGACGGATCGCCCAGAACCTCGACCACGCGGGCGCGCGGCAGGCCCATGCGGCCGTTGGGGCCGGCCTGTTCGGCCTCCACGAGTTCGCCGTCCTTCGCGCCGAAGGTCGCGTCAGCCGCGACCAGCCATTCCTTGTCGGCTCCCTTGTCGACCGGGATGATCCGCCCGCCCTCCGCCGCCTTGCGGAAGAGGCCGACGATGCGGATCGGGTTGGTGCCGATCTTTCGGATCAGGCGCGCCTCGTAGCCATGGCCCTCTGCCTTCACCGGCGCGAGTTTCGCGAGGATCCGGTCGCCCTGCCCAAGAGCCGGATCGCCCTTACGTGCAATGAAGAGAATGCGGGGTGGCGCCCCCTCTCCCTGCCAGTCCAGTGGTCTGGCGAAGAGATCGCCTTGCGCGTCGGGCGGCAGGATGGTCAGGACCGCGACCGGCGGCAGGGCTTCGGGGTCGCGATAGGACCGGCGGCGTTTTTCCAGATGGCCCTCAGCCTCCAACTCCTTCAGCATGCGCTTCAGATCGATCCGCGCCGCGCCCTTGAGGCCGAAGGCCTTGGCTATGTCGCGCTTGGCCGTCTCGCCGGGGTTGTCGGCGATCCAGGCGAGGATTTCGGCCTTGGAGGGAAGCTCTTTCATGGGCGCGGCCTAGCATGCAACGCCGCCGCCGTCATGCGGAAAGCGCGGGTGGGGGCTGTCTGCCCCCACCCCCTTGCAGCCGAAGGACGCTCAGTTGAAATAATCCGTCAATATCCGGCTGTAGATCGCCTTCAGCTGGCCGATCTGAGCCACTTCCACCCGTTCGTCGACCTGATGCATGGTCTTGCCGACGAGGCCGAATTCCACAACCGGGCAATGGTCCTTGACGAAACGTGCGTCAGACGTGCCGCCGGAGGTCGAAAGCGCAGGGTCGAGCCCGGTTTCAGCCTTGACCGATCCGGCCACGAGGCGGGTGAAATCGCCAGGCGGGGTGAGGAAGCTTTCGCCCGATATGTCGATCGTGAGCGTGAACTTCACGCCAGTTTCCGCCTCGACCTGCGCCGCCTCGGCCCGGAGCCATTTGGACAGCGAGGCGACGGAATGGGCATCGTTGAAGCGGATGTTGAGCCGTGCGCTCGCCCGGGCGGGAATGACGTTTCCGGCCGGGTTGCCACAGTCGATGGTGGTCAGGGCAAGCGTCGAGGCATCGAAATGATCGGTCCCGCGGTCAAGCTCATGCGACGCGAGTCGGTCAAGGAGCCGCACCAAGGCATGAAGCGGGTTCTTCGCCCGGTGCGGATAGGCGGAATGGCCTTGAACACCGGTCGCCTCGATGAAGCAGGTGAGCGACCCGCGCCGCCCGATCTTCATCATGTCGCCCAGCCGTTCGGGGCTGGTCGGCTCGCCCACCAGACAGACCGACATCGCCTCGCCCTTCGCCTTCATCCAGTCGAGAAGCGCGACGGTCCCGTCCTTGCCGGGCCCTTCTTCGTCGCCGGTGATAGTGAGGATGATCGCGCCGTCGGGGGGCGTGTTGCGCACGAAATCGATAGCCGCCGCCACGAACGCCGCCACGCCCGATTTCATGTCGGTGGCGCCCCGGCCCCAAAGCCAGCCGTCATGGATTTCGCCGCAGAACGGATCGCGTGTCCAGGCGGCGGCATCGCCTACCGGCACGACATCGGTGTGGCCGTTGAAGCCGAACGTCCGGTTCGCGCACGGCCGCCCCCAGCGGGCGAAAAGATTCGGCGTGCCGTTCCGGTCGACCCGCGTGCAGTCGAAGCCCGCGCCGGAGAGAAGCTTTTCCAGAAGCTGCAGCGCGCCGCCCTCCTCCGGCGTCACCGAGGGACAGCGGATGAGGTCGGCAGTCAGCGCGATGGGATCGATGGGTGCGTGGGACATGTCTTGGGCCTCAGTGCAAAGTCGCGGCGCGACTTTCCTCGTCGTAGAAGGGGGTGGCCTGCACGACGATGACGGCATTCTCGGCAAGTGCCCGGTCCATCAGTTCGCGCTCGTCTGCGTCGATCTCATGGCCTTGTGCCGCGCGCTCCTCTGGCGTGCCGTATCCGGTGACGTCGAGGGGCGCCATGTCGGCCTGCTTCAGGACTGCCACGCATTCACGCACCGCTTCTTCCTCGCTGACGCCAGTCGAATAGCACAGAAGTGCCGCGCCGGTCGCACCTTTGGGCAGACCGTCGCCTTCCTTGCGGCCGACCTCGACAAGCAGTGTATAGACCTTCTGCGGGCGTTTGATTTTGGACAGACGGTCGGTCTTGTCGCTGGCGTCGGTCATGCGGGCCTTCCTTCGGCGGGAACGCGGCGGACCCTAAGCGCGCGGGCGCAAAGGTGCAACTCTCCGCGCGCAGCCTAGCCGAAGTTGCGCTTCATCGCGGCCGCCAGTTCTGGCCGGTTGCCGGCCGCGCGGCCGATGGCCAGAAGGCCAGGAGCCTCGGCCGCGAACCAGTCCTTTCCCGGGCGCCAGTTGGTCATCACCGCGAGATAGAGGTCGAGCGCGCTGAACCTTTGTCCCACGAACCAGGGGCCACCGCGCATCTCAACAATGGCCGCGACCTCGCGCCAGAGCGTCCGGTGATGGTCGTCCACCCGCGCCCGATAGGCTTTCGCCGCATCCGGATCGGCGACGAAACGCGCCGGATCGTCCGCGAAGGTGAAGCAGGGATAGATATTGGCGACGATGAAGATCAGCCAGCGCAGGAAGGCCGCCCGCTCGGCCGCACCCGGCCCCGGCACCAGATCGTCGCGCCCGGTGATGTCAGCCAGATGCAGGGTGATCGCGGCGCTTTCGGTCATCACCTCGCCCGATGGCAGCACAAGCGTCGGGATCTGGGCGCGTGGATTGAGCCGGGACAACCTGTCCCGCGCCGCGGCACTGTCGAAGAGATCGCCGGTCTCGATCAGCTCATGCGGCAGTCCGTACCAGGCGAGTTGCAGTTCGACGAGCGCCGAGCCCCAGCCGGGCATCTGATGAAGCGAATAGACCATGGCGCGCCTCTGTGATTGAACGTAACGTGAACATACAAGGTCGCCCGCCCCAAGCAAGCGAGAATGGCCGAGACGTGGCGCCCGGTCGCGTCGGCGATCCGCAAGGTGAAATCGGCGCCCGATTTCCGGCGGCGTGGCGCCACGAAGATGATAGGTTGCGGCATGCTGTTCGCTCTGCCCGATCATGACAGGCTCTATCAGGCGCTCGTGCAACGCGATGCCGCGTTTGACGGGCAAGCCTATGTCGGCGTCGCGACGACCGGCGTCTTCTGCCGACTGACTTGCCCGGCGCGGAAGCCCCGGCCGGAGAATTGTAGCTTCTTCGGTTCGGTACGCGACTGTCTCGACGCGGGCTACCGGCCCTGCAAGCGCTGCCATCCGCTTGCGCCAGAGGCCATGGCCGATCCGTCGATCCCGGTGCTGCTGGCCGCGCTGGATGAACGCCCCGATCACCGGTTCTCGGAAGCCGATGTCGAGCGGATGGGTTTTGACCCGTCCACCGTCAGGCGCGCCTTCAAGCGCCAGTATGGCATGACCTTCCTCGACATGGCGCGTCAGCGCCGCTTGCGCGACGGTTTCGTCACCATCTCGGCCGGCGGCAGCGTCATCGACGCCCAGCTTGATGCACGCTTCGAGTCTGCCAGCGGTTTCCGCGCGGCGTTCGCCGCCCTTCTGGGGCGTGCGCCCGGTCGGCTCGACCCCGATCCCCTGCTCTTCGCAGACTGGATCGCGACGCCGCTCGGCGACATGATTTCGATCTGCAGCCGGTCAGAGCTGCATCTTCTGGAATTCATCGAACGCAAGGCGCTCAGGACCGAGCTTGGAAGGCTCGATCGACATGCGAAAGGGCGCATCGGTCTGGGCAAGACCCCGCCTGGCGCGCAGATCAGGGACGAACTGGCGGATTTCTTCGCCGGACGGTCGGCCGAGTTCCGAACGCCGCTTGCCTATCACGGCAGCGGTTTCACGCAACTGGTATGGGATGAGCTCCGCCGCATCCCGCCGGGCGCCGTGTGCAGCTATACCGATATTGCCCGGCGCATCGGCAGGCCGGAGGCCGTGCGCGCCGTGGCGCGGGCCAATGGCGCGAACCAGCTTGCCGTTGTCGTACCCTGTCACCGGGTGCTTGGTGCCGATGGCGCGCTGACCGGCTATGGCGGCGGCCTGTGGCGAAAACAGAAACTCATTGAAATCGAAAGGCAATTTACGATGGATGCGAAGAGAGGCGGCGTGGCATGAGCCAGAAAGACAAGGCGATGAGGTTCAGGTCGCTGCACCGCAAGGGGGCGCCGCTTGTCCTTTACAACATCTGGGATGCGGGCAGCGCGAAGGCGCTCGCCGACGCCGGTGCCACGGCGCTGGCGACCGGCAGCTGGTCGGTCGCGGCGGCGCAGGGGTTTGCCGACGGCGAGGCGATCCCGCTCGATTTCCTCCTGCGGATCGTGGAACGGATCGTGCAGGCGGTGGATATTCCGGTCAGCGTCGATTTCGAGGGCGGCTATGCGACCGACCCGGCGGACCTGGCCGAGAATGTGCGCCAGCTGATCCAGACCGGTGCGATCGGGATCAATTTCGAAGACAGGGTTGTGCGCGGTGAGGGCCTTCATCCGATCGAGGTTCAGGCCGGGCGGATCAGGGCGATCAGAGAGGCTGCGCGTCAGGCGGATGTGCCGCTTTTCATCAATGCGCGGACCGATCTGTTTCTGAACGCCGACCCGACGGCGCACGAAGGCTGCCTTACCGAAGCCCTGCAGCGCGAGACAGCCTATGCGGCGGCGGGGGCAGATGGCTTTTTCGTTCCCGGCCTGACCGACCCCGGGCTGGTGCGGGCCATCGTCTCGGCCGCGCGCCTGCCGGTCAATGTGATGATGAGAGGCACGCTCGACCGGATCGCGATTGCCGCCGAGCTTGGTGCGGGGCGTGCGAGTTACGGGCCGGGGCCGTATCGAAGTGCGATGGCAGACCTGACAGCGCGTTACCGGGCGCTGACCTGACACGAGGAGGAGCGCTTGCCGAGCGCGGACGGTGTTACAGCGCTGGCAAGGAAAGGGCGGCTGACGCCGCCCTTCTTCAGTTCTCGTTGATGTCGTGCTCGATGATCTTCACCCGGTCGCGGGGCAGGCCGAATATTCGGCGCAAGATCAGCCAGGCGGCAAGCGAGGCGATCGCGAAGACCAGAACCATCGGCGACATCCAGTCGCCGAGGACGCCAAGTGCGATGAGAAGGCCGGTGAGGACCGCGCCGATGGCGAAGCCGAGGAGCACATAGCCCGAAACCATGACTTCAAGGATTGCCAGCACGCCGCCCGCCGCAACCCAGACCCACCAATGCTGCCAGATTTCCATCAGCCGCGCCCTTTCAGAAGCTTGAACGCATCGCCGAAAGCCTCAAGCGCCGATGCCGGGACGATGACGGTCTGCGAACCTTGCCCGGCGGCAACGGCGGACAGCGCTTCGACCTGCTTCAGCGCCACCTGATATTGTGCCGCCTCGATGCCGTTTTCCTTGATCGCCTGGGCGACCACGCCGGTTGCATAGGCTTCGGCGTCCGCCGTGATGCGACGGGCCTTGGCGACCTGCTCGGCCGCGTAAAGTTCGGCATCCGCCGACAGTTCCACCGCGCGTTTCTTGCCCTCGGCCTCGGTCACCTGCGCGCGCCGCGCGCGTTCGGCGTTGAGCTGCTGCAGCATGGCAGACCGCGTCGCCTCGTCGAGATTGACGTCGAGGATCTCGACCCGCGTCACCTCGATCCCCCAGTCATCCACCACCTGCGCCAGCGCGTCGCGGATCTTGGCGATCAGGCTCGAACGGTTCGACTGAACGTGATCGAGGTCCATCGTCCCGATCTCGGCCCGGACGATGCCTGCGACGGTGGTCGCGATGGCCGCGTCGACATCGCGGATGCGGTATACGGTCTTTTCCGGCTCGGTGATCCGGTAGAAAACGCTGGTATCGACCGTCACCAGCACGTTGTCTGCAGTGATTGCATCTTGCTTGTGTGTCGGCAGCTGGCGTTCAAGGACCGAGATCTTGTGGCGCACCCGGTCGAGGAAGGGGATGATGAAGTTGATCCCCGGCCCCAGCACGGCGCGCAGCCGCCCGAACCGTTCGACCACGTGCTTTTCCGACTGCGGCACGATGCGCACGCCAAGCCAGATGCAGAGCAGTATGAAAAGCGCCAGCACCAGAAAAACGGCGCTGCCACCGGTAAATTCGTTCCCGTTCATGGGTCCCTCCCATTTGCTTTTTCCCTAAATGGTCGGATTGCAACCCGCGCGCAAGTGGGTTCGGGCAGGTTCCCGCCTCTTTGCCCGCGCGCCGATTTGCGGCGAAAATGCGACGCCTGCCCATTCTGGCGGTATCGTTCCTCCACCCGTTATGCGCGAAATCCCGTAAAGAATCGCAGATTTTGATCAAATTGCGCGAGATGTGGGAATATGATCAAAATCGCCGCACTGTCGCCCGATTCCGACGTACACTTGCCGATGCCGCTACGTAACGCGGGACGCGAAGTAGCCAAACGGGACGGAGCAGATGATAGCAAAAACATTTCAAGGATCATGCCGCAGCCTGCTGATCCTCGCCGCCTGGGGCGCGCTGGCTTCTCATGCCTTCGCACAGGAGGCTTGTAGCACCTATGTCGTGAAAGAAGGCGATACGCTCGGTTCCATCTCGATGTCGGCTTTTGGCAGGCTCGACTATCAGGCGATCTTCAACGCCAATACGGAAGCGCTGCGCGCGAACCCGAATGCGCTTTCCGCCGGGATGGAGCTTGCGATCCCCTGCGGCGACGGGCGGCGGACGGCGGCCGATGCGGTGGCCGAGATCGATGCCAGCGCTTCGAAAGTTGGCTCGGTGTCCAGCGATACCCAAGGCAAGTATCGCGCCAAGGTCCGGTTCGTCACCGGCGGCGACTGGTATCCGTTCGCAGACGAGGGGCTTTCGGGCGGCGGTTTCCTGATCCGGCTTGTCTCGACTGCGATGCAGCGCGCAGGCAACGACCAGCAGTTCTCGATCGAGTGGGTGGACGACTGGGATTCACACCTGACGACCTTGCTGCCGCTCGGCGCTTTCGATGCCTCGGTCGCCTGGTATCAGCCGGACTGCGCCTCACTCGACACCGTGTCGGAGATGACGCGCGATCTGTGCCTGAATTACGATTTCTCGGAATCGCTCTATGATGCGGTCTTCGGCTTCTTTACGAAAAAGGGCAACGCTTACGAGAACGCCAAGACCTTCGCCGACCTCAAGGGCGCGCGCATCTGCAGGCCCGAGGGCTATTCCTTCCACGATCTTGACGCACAAGGGCTGATGGAGCCGGTTGTGACCATCTCGGTCCCTGACTACATGGACGCTTGCGTCAAGGGCATCATGTCGGGCGAGTACGACATATTCTCGGTAGAATCTCAGGCCGCCTATCCGGCACTGAAGGCGGAAGGCGCCGAGGCGGATATCGTCGAGAACCCCAGGATATCCTCGATCCAGGCGATCGCCGTGATGACCTACAAGTCGAACCCCAATTCCAGGCAGTACCTGACCTATCTGAACCGCGGCCTGAACGAGATGCGCGACAGCGGCGAATGGTACGACATCATTTCCAGCTCGCTGCAGGAAGCCAACGAGAAACTGGCCTCCCAGTAAGTGGCCGCCGCCGCGTCGCGCAGGTCGTGGGAACGCCTCAACTTGGAAGCGGTGGGGCGTTTTCGTCTGCGCGCGGGCGCCCTATACTCGCGCCATGCCCGCCCTGTGCCGCGACTGTTTCCATAGGTTCGAAACCGGCAGCCGCTGCCCCGCCTGCCGGTCGCCGCGCATTCTCGCGCACCCGGAGTTATTCGAGCTGTCCATCGCGCATATGGATTGCGACGCCTTCTATGCCTCAGTCGAAAAACGCGACCGGCCGGAACTGCGCGACAAGCCGGTGATCGTGGGCGGCGCGAAGCGCGGCGTCGTTTCCACCTGCTGCTACCTCGCCCGCATCAAGGGCGTGCGGTCCGCCATGCCGATGTTTCAGGCGCTGAAGCTCTGCCCCGAAGCGGTGGTGATCAAGCCACGCGGCGGTCACTATGCCGCCGTCTCGAAGGAGATCCGGGCGCTGATGGAGGCGCTGACACCGCAGATAGAACCCCTGTCGCTTGATGAGGCCTTCCTCGACCTGACCGGTACGGCGCGGCTCCACAAGGCGCCGCCCGCCGTGCTTCTCTGCCGTCTGCTGAAGCGGATGGAGGAGGAGCTGGGCCTTACCGGCTCCGTCGGGCTGTCGCACAACAAGTTTCTGGCGAAAGTCGCTTCCGACCTCGACAAACCGCGCGGTTTTTCGGTGATCGGGCGGGCCGATACAACGGCCTTCCTGAGGGGCAAGCCGGTGCGGATGATCTGGGGCGTGGGCGCGGCATCGCAGGCGATGCTGGAACAGGCGGGGATACGAACCTTCGACGATCTCCTGAGGTGGGACCGGAAGGACCTGGGTCAGAAATTCGGCTCGATCGGCGACCGGCTTTGGCACCTCGCACGCGGAGAGGATCACCGTCGGGTGAACCCGCATGAACCGATGAAGTCGATTTCTGCCGAGACGACCTTCGATGAGGATACGTCTGACCGCGATCTGCTCGACGGCCATATCTGGCGGCTGTCCGAGCGCGTCACGGATCGGGCGAAGGCCAAAGATCTTGCGGGCGTTACCGTCACGCTGAAGCTCAGGCGCACGAATTTCACGCTTCTGACCCGCAGCCACAAACTGCATGAGCCGACCCAAACCGCTGACCGGCTGTATCGCGCGGCGGCGGAACTGATGGCGACCGTGAAGGAGCCTGGACCTTTCCGACTTATCGGCGTTGGCCTGTCGGACATCAGGCCGGGGCGCGAGGCGGACCTATCAGGCGACCTGCTCGACCCCGAGGCCGTGCGGCGTGTGGGTGCCGAGCGCGCCGCCGACCGCATCCGCGCGAAGTTCGGCAAGGATGCGATCGTGAAGGGCCGCGCGCTTCGATAGCACCAGTTTCCCGGCGGCCTCCTCGAGCACTTCGTGCACGCGTCGGAGCCGCAGATCCTGCCTCACTCCGCTGCAAGCTTCTGCGCTTCGCCGCCAATCGCGGCGATATCGCCGAGGACGCGTTGCAGCCGCGCCTTGAAATGGGCGAATTCGCCGTGCGGGGTGATCGTGCGCTCATCCATGTAAAGCCTGCGGTCGATCTCGATCTGCAGGGCGTGCTGGCCGATGCCGGGGCGGCCGTAGGTCTGCACGATATAGGCGCCGGCGAAGGGCGCGTTGCGGGCGACGGTGAAGCCCTGGGCGCGGAAGGCCTCCTCGACCGCATCGGTGATGTCGCCGGCCGCCGAGGCGCCATAGCGGTCGCCGATCACGATCTCGGGCCGGTGGCCGGGCCGGTGGGCCAGCGTCTCCATCGCCTCATGCGGCATCGAATGGACATCGACAAGGATGGCCTGGCCGAAAAGCGCCCGCGATTCGGACAGAAGCGCGCGCAGCCGGTCGTGATAGGGATGCCAGTAGGTCTGGATGCGCTCGCGCGCCTCAGACATCGGGATCTTGCCGCGATAGATCGCACGCCCGCCCGACACGACGCGGGGGATGACCCCGAGCCCGGAGGCGATTCGCGGATTGTGGGCGAAAGAGAGCGCGCTTTCGACCACTGCCGGGTCAAGTTCATCGGCGCCGCGGTTGAGGTCCAGATAGGCACGGGGCGCCATGCCTGTCAGCAAAGGCGCGCCGAGTTCTGTCACGCCGCCAAGCAGCAGATCGACAAAGGCATCTTCGGACGAACGGATCGCGCGCTGATCCAGAACCGAGGCCGTGAGAAACGCCTCCGGATAGGCGCGGCCGGAATGGGGCGAGGCGAAAACCACGCTGGTCCGGCGGTCTTCCGGCAGGTGAAGTTCATAGGCAATCGTTGGTGCGGGCACGCGTGTCATGAGTCAACCATAGCGCCAAAAACTTAAGCGCCAAACCCTCTTGCAAGCCCGGACGAGACTTTATATAGACCCCGGGACCGACGCGGTTCCGCCCGCGTCCTTATTGTTTGGAATGGGCGGAATTGTTGACGGCGGGCGCGTAGCTCAGCGGTAGAGCACTACGTTGACATCGTAGGGGTCACAAGTTCGATCCTTGTCGCGCCCACCATTCACCGCCCTTCGGGGCAAGTCATGCAGCGCCGACTTGGCCTGCGAAGGAGAGAACGATGAAGGTTGCGAACTCGCTCCGCTCGCTCAAGACGCGTCACCGCGATTGCCAGATCGTGCGCCGCAAGGGCCGGGTCTATGTGATCAACAAGACGCAGAAGCGCTACAAGGCCCGTCAGGGCTGAGCGTTTCAAGCGCGAGGAATTCAAAGGCCGCCCGTGGGACACCCGGGCGGCTTTTTCGTATCTGGTACGCTTTCGTCAGCGAAACGGACAGGGCGCGGAAAAGGTGATGCCCTTTCCGGTCTCGGGATGGCGGAAGCGCAGAGATTCGGCGTGAAGCATCAGGCGTGGGAAGTCGCGCGCCGCGCCCTCGGCATAGAGCGGATCGCCAAGGATCGGATGGCCGAGCGCCTGCATATGAACACGCAGCTGATGGCTGCGGCCAGTCAGCGGATAGAGCCTCACCCGCGTCGTGCCGTCCGGATCATGACCAAGGACGCGCCAGTCGGTCTGGGCAGGCTTGCCGGTCTCGTGGTTCACATGCTGGCGCGGCCGGTTCGGCCAGTCGACGATCAGGGGCAGGTCGACGCGCCCTTCCTTGGGGTCGAGATGCCCCCAGAGGCGCGCGCGATAGACCTTCTTGGTCTGCCGCCCTTCGAACTGCGCACCAAGTTCGCGCTGCGCATGCCGGGTCAGGGCGAAGACCATCACGCCTGATGTATCCAGATCGAGCCGGTGAACGAGCAGCGCCTCTGGGTAGAGCTTCAGCACCCGCGCGATCGTGCAATCGGTCAGATGCTCGCCCTTGCCGGGAACAGAGAGCAGGCCCGCGGGCTTGTCGACGAGAAGGACGGCGTGATCGGCATGGATCACACGGACAGGCTCGTCGGGCGGGGCGTAGGTGAAGTCGGACATGGACGCGGCCTTAGCACGCACAAAAGCTGCCGCAAACAGCGCATCTTGTCGTGTTTCCCCCTGTCCTGGGCGGAAGGCTGGGTCAAGCTGGACGAAGCCTGTCGCCTGAGCTGAAGGAATACCATCCATGCAAGAGCAGCGCCGCCCGAACATCATCCTCGTCCTCGTCGATGATATGGGCTTTGCCGACCTCGGGCATATGGGGTCAGAGATACGGACGCCGAACATCGACAGCCTGGCTCGGAACGGGCTTCTTCTGTCATCGATGTACAATTGCGCCCGTTGCTGCCCGACACGCGCCTCGCTCCTGACCGGGCTTTATCCGCACAATGCGGGCATTGGCCATATGGGCGCAAACCTCGGGACGCCTGCCTATCAGGGCTACTTGCGCAATGATGCTGCGACGATAGCCGAACTGATGCGCGATGGCGGCTACCGGACTCTGATGAGCGGCAAGTGGCATGTGGGCGGTGATTTCTGGGCGCGCCTCACTGACACATGGCGGGTGGGCGATGTCGACCGCCCCACTCCGCGCCAGCGCGGCTTCGACCGGTTCTATGGGATCATCGACGGCGTGACCCATTTCTTTTCGCCGCATTATATCATGGAAGATGACGCGCGCGTCGATGTCTCGCCGACGGATTTCTATTTCACCGACGCGATCACCGACAAGGCAATCGGCATGATCGAGGAAAGCGTGGCGCTGGATCAGCCGTTCTTCCTTTACCTCGCCCATGCCGCGCCGCACTGGCCGTTGCATGCGCACGAGGAAGACATTGCCAAGTATGACGGCACCTACCAGAGGGGCTGGGACAAAATCCGCACCGGACGGCATGAAGAGATGTTGGGCCGCGGGGTTCTGCAGCATAATTGGGCCATCTCGCCGCGCGACGAGGGCGCGCCCGAATGGAACGACGTGCTGGAAAAGGATTGGGAGGCCAGCCGCATGGCCGTCTATGCGGCGATGGTCGACCGGATGGACCAGTCGATCGGTCGGGTGCTGGAGGCACTGAAGCGGCTGGGCCAGTACGAGGACACGCTGATCCTGTTCCTCTCAGACAATGGCGGCTGCGCGGAGTTCATGGCCGAGGACGGCTGGGCCAAGTTCATGCCCGACATCCACAACGACGGCCGCAAGATCGAGATGGGGAATCGGCCCAGCCTGCGCCCGGGCGGTGCGCTTACCTACATGAGTTACGACCTGCCCTGGGCCAATGTCTCGAACGCGCCCTTCCGGCTCTTCAAGCACTGGGTGCACGAGGGCGGGATTTCGACTCCGCTGATTGCCCACTGGCCGAACCGCATCAAGGCGCCGCGCACTGTGCATGCGCCCGCCCATGTGATCGACCTTCTGCCGACGATCCTTGAGGCCGGCGGGGTCATGTACCCGGACGAATTCGGCGGTCAGGCGATCCAGAAGCTGGACGGCGAAAGCCTCGTGGCGCTGATCGACGGCAAGGACTGGTCACGCGAGCAGCCGCTTTACTGGGAGCACGAGGGCAATGCCGCGATCCGGGCGGGGAACTTCAAGCTGGTGCGCAAGTTCAATCAGCCGTGGGAGCTTTACGACATGGAAAGCGACCGAACCGAGCTGAACGATCTGATGGGTCGTAACGAGCCCCTGACCCGGCGCCTGACGACGGATTACGAGGCCTGGGCCGAGAAGACCGGGGTCATGGACTGGAATATCGCGCTGCCGAAGCTTCTGTCGATCTGGCAGATGGAGGATGCGCACGGCTGATGGGCGGTTCCCGTCAGTCCGGCCAGGGGACGACCTCAAGTTCCGGCCAGAGCGACTTTTGCCGCGCGGCCTTCGCCTCGTGCGTCGCGCGGTTCGGAAGGCAGGGGTTGGGGGTCAGCCGGAAGGCGAAAATATCGCCGAGGCCATGGGGGGCGTGGAGTGTCAGGTTGCCATCAGCCTCCAGCCTGAGGCCGACGCAGTGGGTAAGGCATGCGAACTGTTCGATGGCGGTGCGGCTGTCGGGCAGGGGCGCGCGCTTCTGACCGAAATGCGACTCGTACCAAAGATGCACGCGTGCCTGGTTGCGCAGTTCGACCGGCGGTTCCGGCGGAAACAGCGCTGCAGCGCGGCGGATTTCGCGGTCTTCCGCCTCGTAGCTGGTATCGGGGTCGAAATAGAAGAGGTCGATATCCTTGACCCCGTGCATCTCGGGCCGCCCGGTCAGATGGTTCCAGACCTGATTGTAGATCGCGCCCGAGACAAGCCAGCTGTCCGGCAGGTCAAGCGCCCGAAGGCCTTGCAGCGTCCGCATCAGCACCGGGCTTTCGCGGACGATATGGAACAGGGCGGCACGTTGTTCCTCGTAACGCCACGCCGCGAACCGAAGGTGGTCCGGCGGCATCAAACTATCCGGTGGCCTTCGGCAGTTAGTCGCCGGGCGATTTCCGCGATATGGGCGGGCGTCGTCTCGCAGCATCCGCCGATGATCGTCGCGCCCATCGTCACCCACAGATGCGCGAACTCGGCATAGCGGGCGGGCGTCATCTCGGGTCGGGCGCTCAAGAGGTCGACGGTCGGATTGTCCTTGAGGAAGTCCTTGGTGATCTGCTGGAAACCATTGGCGTAGGCGCCAAAAGGCAGGCGGAAGCCCTTGAAGATATTGAGAGCCGCCGCCATCGCCTCGGGCGCCGAACAATTGGCAAGCACCGCCGCAATTTCATGGTCGCGAAGGATCGGAGCGAGGTCCGCGACCTTTTCGCCCGAGCGCAGGCGTGTGCCATCCTCGTCATCCACGGTGACCGATAGCCAGAGCGGCTTTCCCGCGCCTGAGGCGCCTTCGGCCACTGCGCGGGCCGATGCCAGCGAGGGCACGGTTTCGGCAATCAGCACATCCACATACGGCGCCATCAGCTCTGCCGCCTCGCGGTAGCGTGCGACGGCGACCTCGTGCGGGGGCAGGACGTCGGAGCGGTACGACGCGACAAGCGGGCCGAGCGACCCAGCGATCCGGCCGCGCCCATGGGCGGCGCGGGCCTCGGTCGCCTCGGTCAAGGCCTGCGCCATCAGTGCTTCGAACCGGTCCTCGATCTTGAACGTCCTTAGCCGTTCGCGCTCGATCGCATAGGTGTTGGCGGTGGCAACGGTGGATCCCGCAGCGAAATAGTCTGCGTGGATGGCACCGACGAGCCCCGGATGGTCGATCATCACCTGTGTGGCCCAAAGCGGCGTCGGCGGATCGCCGGACCGGGCGATCAGTTCCTGCCCCATGCCGCCGTCGAGAAGCGTGATCTCTTCCATGAAAACCTCAATTGGTGCGAAGAAGGCGGATGGCGAGCAGGGCCAAAAGCCCCGCCGCCACCCGGTTGAGAAGATGCAACCGCGCGGCCAAGGCGGCGCGGAACAGGCCGGCCGCCGCCCCGTAAAGCGCGGTGACAATCGTGCCGGTCAGCGTGAAGAACGCACCCAGGATCGCTATCTGCTGCCAGACTGGCCCGCGCGCCGGATCGGTAAACTGCGGCAGGAAGGCGAGGATGAAGAGCGCGACCTTGGGATTGAAGGCATTGACGAGAAAGCCACGCCAGAGGGCGCGGGCGGGTGTGATCGCTTCTGGCTGCGGCAGGCGCGCATCACCGGCCCGCCAGCTCGACCAGGCGAGCCACAGAAGATAGGCCGCGCCGCCCCAACGGAGCGCGGTGAGCGCCGCAGGCACAGCGGCGAGGAGCGCTGAAAGGCCGAGCGTGGCAAGCCCGACATGCCAGAGGCCGCCGAGCCCGACGCCAAGCCCCGCCGCCGCCCCCGCACGCGGCCCGCCTGAAAGTCCGGAGGCGGTCGCAAACATCACATCGGCGCCGGGCGTGAGGTTGAGGATCAGCCCCGCCATCAGGAAGATGGCAAGGTCATGCGCCGGGATCAGGCTGAAAAGCGCGTCGGTCATGTCGCGACCATCCACGGACGGCGCGGCTTTGACAAGGCTCGACGCATGCGGAACAAAGGGGCAGGAGGCGCCATGGATTTCGAAACGATCAGTCCCGAGGATTTCGGCCGTTCGCTCAAAGGCATCGGGCTCAACCTGCTGGTGCGGGACGTAAGGGCCGAGGCCGCGTTCCTGACCCGGCTTTTCGGCATGGGCGCGCACCGGCTGTCGAAGGATTTCGCCATCATGTCCTATGGCGATCAGCTCTTTCAGCTCCATGCCGACCCGACGTACGGATCAAACCCGCTCCTGTCGCTGTTGCCCGAAGCAGGCGCGCGCGGCGCGGGTATCGAAATTCGGCTTTACGACAGCGACCCGGACGTGGTGGCGGCTCTGGCGGCGGCGGACAAGGACGCAACCATCCTACAGCCGCCGACCGACAAACCACACGGGTTGCGCGAATGCTATGTCCTTTGCCCGAACGGCTACGCCTGGGTGGCAAGCCGAAGGACTTGAGACCGCACATACGCGTTTGATCGCGCCGACTTTCGGGCTATGGGAATGTCTCGTCTGGCATGGTGCGCGGGCGGGGAAAACCTGAGCGGATTAAGAGGCGAGACGCAGTTCCTGCGGTGCGCCTTGGTGGGCCTCCTCGGCCTTTCCCGTAAGCGCACGAATCTCCTGCGCGATACAGTTCTCCCCGTTCCGCGCCAGATCGCTCGCGATGGCCAGCATGGCCCGCACGTTGTCGGTCCCGGCGCTGCACGGAGACTTCTTCAGGAAAGGAAAACCAAGCTTGCGGACGAGCAGCCCGGCGACGGCATAGCTCGCGCCCTGGCGGGCGACACTGCATAGAATGATCTTCTCCAGGTCGGTCCTGTTCACCGTGGCAACGTCGACCTGCGCAACGTAGCGACGCCGAAAATCGACCATGTCAGGATCATTGACGCTGATCAGCTCGTCGAAAACCCTGCGAAGCTCGTGATCCGGGAGGCTGGACAGGAGGTTCGGAAGGTCCGCCATTTCGGTCGCGGCGGCGTGGGAGTAGCCATTTTGCATGACCCATCGCGTCAGCCCCATCTCTCCCCGCCGGACGGTCAGGTCTTTATCGGAGGTCAGTTTGAGGTTCCGCCAGAACTGCATGAAACTCGCATCTCTCAGGATCTTTGCCGAGAATCCGAGTGCGAAGGAGGCATAGTGGAAGTGTCGCCGGCTCTTGTCGATCCGCCAGTCGATCTTCCTGAAATCTTCAGGCTCCCGTTTTGGAACCGCCCATGCCCATATCGACGCCCAGAAATCCTTGCCGGACCGCTCCATCCGCGCCAGCCAATCGTAAGAGCCCGGCAGGGGAAACCAGACAGAATCGTTCAAGAGCACCAGGTGGTTCAACTCATTTACCTTGTCCTTGAGGAAAAGGACGCCGTCACGATAGCCACCAAAATCGTAGCCGAAATTCGGCCTCTCCATTACCACATGCGATTTATCGGCAAGGGCTTTGCGCGCTTCTGCCGCCAAGGGCATGTTGGAAATGACGACCGGCGCATACCCTGATGCGACGAGGTACTCCAGCGCAAGGAAATGCGATGCGTAAACACCTTCCCGAGGATAGATGAGGTAGATGGCGCATTTGTCGCGTAGTTCAATCCGGCCCGGGGTCATCCGTGTCCTGAAGGATTTCGTCAGGTCAAAGTGAAGCTGCACAAGGGTGGACTCAATGATACGATAGGGCAGATTGCTCAGCTGAAGGCCAATTCGACGAACCTCACGCCGTGCCTTCCGTCCGAAGGTCGGGAGATTCACGCTACTGAACATTTTTGTCTGCACCTAGGTAGCCGGAAAAGATTCCGCGCACGAAACCGAACCGCTTGTGGATTTGTCTTCGGGACAAGAAGTTCCAGGGAAGCGCCATCTGCGCGACGCCTGCCATCGCCGCAGTGATCCCTCCCCACCTGAGCCCATGCTTGCGAGCGGCATAAACGCGGGATCGGCCCATGTGCCAGGCCTTGAACGCTGCCATTTCTGCGCTGCGCGGGCTTGAACCACCACCTGCGTGGCGAACCGCCGCCGAACGAATGAACATGAGAGGTCCGCGCTCGGCGCGCAGCCGCAGGCTCAGGTCATCGTCTTCGTGGTAAAGGAATATCTTCGGGTCGAAACCGCCGACCGCCTCGAAGTCGGCGCGGCGCACCATAAGCGCGGCACCCGACAGCACGGTTACCTCGCGGTCAGCCTCTGGCCAACCGCGCGGCATGCGTTCGCGGCGTGGCAGCAGCACGCTCCGCCGCTTGAAATAGGGCCGTCCGTCTGCCTCGAGGATGCGCGGGTTCAAAGCCGACGCGCGAGGGAAGCGATCCATCGCTTCTTCCACCGCCGCGATGCATCCGGGCTCCAGAGCGGCGTCAGGATTCAGAAACATCACGAATTCTGTATTCGCCTCTGAAGCGCCGATGTTGCAGGCAACGCCGAAGCCCCGATTGTCGGGGTTCCGGATGACGCGTGCCCCGACAGGGCTTGCATATCGCTCGACCCCCTCCGGATCAGCTGACGCATTATCGACCAGGACCACAGGCATGCCAACAGGAACCGACGCCAGCATCGCTGGCAGAACGGCAAGGCTGTTATGGCAAACCGAGACGATCGTTGTGCGGCAGGGTTCAGGCATGATGCAAACATAGTGCAGATCACGCCATTTTACACCCCCGGTTGTCGCTTTCGCGGCGAGGCAACTCCCTGATAGGCGGGTTTTTTCTCACGCAGGCGGATTTGACGCTCCATACTGCGATTGTAGGAGCTGATATGCGAAAGGCGCGCGCGGATGACCTTATCGCTTTTGCTGGCCGAGTCGCGCGAGGTGCGGCGCGACATCGCGCAGCCCTTGAGCGAGCCCAAAGGTCGGTGCATAGCCAAATCGGTCGGCAGCCCGCTGCGCCGGGCATCGCCCCGCCGCGACCATCAGTTCGTATAGATGGGCGTCGGGGCGCATTTCGCCGCTTCGCTTCAGGCGGCGTTTGGTTGCCCGTACCAGCGCCTCGAAGCGATCGCGACCGATCAGGCGGCGGCCGAGGGCCGAAATTCGGGCGGCGGCGGAGGGTGCGTGGTCGGGCTCGGGTACCGCGCCATGCGGGACGGCGGGTCTGAGGCTCTCGGCCGGGGCGAAGCGGATTTCTCCACGACCGAGAAGCTTGCGGTAGCCATCCAGAAGGGCGGACCAGAGGAAGGGTTCGGGCCCGTTGATGATGAAGCGCTCGTGCCCGAGGTCGCGCAGGGCGGCCACCCGCAGGCAGGCCTGTACCACATCATCGACATAGACACCCTGGCACAGGCCTTCGGGCTCCGGCAGTACCACCGCGCCTGCAAGCAGCGCCTCGGCAAAGCCGTCGGTCCAGAGGCTCGATCCCGGTCCCCAGACGATAGTCGGCTGGAGGATCGCAACCGGCAGGGGCGACCCCAACAGGCGCCGCTCCATCGCCACCTTTGCCTGCCGGTAGGGACTGCCGCCCGGCCGGTCCATCGGGGATGATTCCGTCAGGGTGCCACCCGGCCAGTCGTCATAGACGACGATGGAACTGGTATGGACGATCCGCGCGCGGCCCTCGGCTTCAGCGGAGGCGAGCAGTGTTTCAAGCGCCGCGACATTCGCCGCGCCGGTATCGCGGAAATCGTAGGCGAGGTTGAAGATCACCTCCTGCCCAGCAACCGCCGCGCGCGCCGCACCCGGATCGCCCATCGCGCCTGTGAGGCAGCGCACCTTCTGTCCCCGGAACGGCGCGGCCGAATGCCGGGTGCGGCCAAGCGCGGTCACTTCGGCGCCCGCCGCGACAAGCGCGGCAACCAGCGGGCGCCCGATGAAGCCCGATGCCCCGGTTACCAGCACCTTCCGGCCCTTCAGCGCGCTTTCGAACCCTGCCATCTTCCCCGCCCTTTCCGCTTTCCCCGACCCTAGCCCGCACCGTTTCCCAAAGGAACACCTGAGGCGCCCGGGACTGGCCCGAATCCGCTGCCCGTGATAGCCGCGCGACAAACGGATTGTTTCGAAGTCATTGATGACGTTTGCTGGACGCACCGGGAACCGGGCGCGCGGTGCGGCGGCAGGGAAGGGGCGGAATGCGGATCGGGATCATCGGGGCGGCAGGCAAGATCGGCAGGATGCGGGTGGCGACAGTCCGGGCGCACCCCGAGACCGAGCTGGTGGCTCTCATGGACCTCGACCCCGAAAAGGCCCGCGCGCTTGCGGGCGGCGCGGCGGTCCACTCCGATCTTCAGCGGTTCCTCGATGAGAAGATGGATGCCGTCATCATCTCGACCCCCGCCCATGTTCGCGAACCCCTGTGCCTTGCCGCCTTCGAACGCGGCCTGCATGTGCTTTCCGAAAAGCCGCTGCACCACACGGTCGAGGGCAGCCGCCGGATCGTCGCGGCGGCCAAGGCAGCGGGGCGGGTGCTGGGGGCTGGGTTCAACATGCGCTATTATCCAGCCTTCGCCCATGTGAAGGACGTGATGGACAGCGGCCGGATCGGCGAGATCGACCACATCCGCATCTATGGTGGGCACGAAGGCCTGCCGAAATTCGCTTATGACTGGGAATATAAGGCCGAAATCTCGGGCGGCGGGGCGCTTTGGGATGTGGGTATCCACATGTCGGACATGGCCCGTCACCTGATGGGCGAGATCACCGAGGTATACGGCGTGGCGACCGAAAAGGTCTGGAAGGTGCCGGGGTCTGAAGACAATGCGATGGCGATTTTCAAGGCGCCATCGGGCCTTGCCGCCACATATCAGGCGACCTGGACCGACTGGAAAGGCTATCGCAGCGCGGTCGAGGTCTATGGCAGCCACGGCATGGTGATGGGTGCCTATGCGCCGATGGAGACGCTGACGATCACCATGGACCGGCCCGGCGGCGCAATGAGGCGCGAGAGGAACCGGTTCTGGGGCACGAAACTGACCGAGAAGCTGAAAAGCTGGAAGGTGACGGCGGAAGCCTCCTTCGCGGCGGAACTGGCGGATTTCGTGCGGCTGACGCGTGGGGAAGGCGGATTGCGCATCGCCGATGGGCACGCCGCGCTGCGGTCGGTCGAGATTGCCGCCGCCGTGCCGGAAAGCACGCGGACCGGTCTGCCTGTGAGGCTGGACTATCTCGGGCCGATGCGGGTCTGAACCGGCCGGGACTTTGGATTGAGCCATAGCCAATGCTATGACGATGATGTTTGAGGGAATGATTTGCGCGAAAGTCTTGAGGTGAAAGAAAGTCCGCTTCTATCGATCGTTGTCACCATCGTCGATGGCGGCCCCTACCTGCGGGAGTTCCTGAAGGCCACGCAGCGCTTCAGCACGCCGCCGCGGCTTGAGCTGATCGTGCCCTATGACGCGACCGTGGCTGATGTGGCGGCCTATGCGGCGGAATTTCCGCATGTGGCCTTCCTCGATCTGGGCACAATCACGCCCATCTACCCGATCACCACCGAGGCGGGTCAGCACGAGCTTTTTGACCGCCGCCGCGCGGCGGGGCTGGCGGCGGCGACCGGCGATATCATCGCCATTCTCGAAGATCGCGGCCATCCCGCGCCGGATTGGGCCGCAACGGTGGTGCGGCTGCACCGCGAGACGGGCAAGAATGTCATCGGCGGCGCCATCGACTGCAAGGAACCGACAAGCCTTCTGAACTGGGCCTTCTGGGTCACCGATTTCGGCCGCTACGGCCGCCCGTTCGACACCGGCTCGGCGACCTGGGTATCAGACGTCAACGTCACCTATTCCCGCAAGGCGCTGGAGGCGACGCGGCATCTCTGGCGCGAACGGTTCCATGAGCCGGTGGTGAACTGGCACCTGATCTCGCTCGGCGAAGAACTGCTTCTGTCGAACGAGCTTGTGGTCGAACATGTGCGCCCGCCCGCGACCCTTGCCCGGCTCTTGCCGGAACGGTTCCATTGGGGGCGGCTTTTCGGCTGGATCAGGGCCAAGCATTTTACCCCCAGCCAGCGGTTCTTCTATATCGCGCTCTCGCCGCTCATCCCCGTCAGCCTCTGGCTGCGACACGGGCTGACGCAGGCGCGCAAGGGCAGGGGTGGGCGCTATCTGCTCGCGCTGCCTTACGTGATCATCCTCACCATCGCCTGGACCCTGGGCGAGGTCTGGGGCTATGTGACGCGGCGGCCATGAGGGGGCGGCCATGACAGAGACTGCCGATTTCGACGTCATCGTCATCGGCTCTGGCGCCGCCGGGGGCTGGGTGGCGAAGGAATGCGCCGAGCGTGGGCTCTCCACGCTGATCCTCGAAGCCGGTCGAAAGCTTGATCCGGCGAAGGACTTTCCGCCGCAGTCGCATGAGGAAGGGTCGCGCGTTTCCGTGCTGACGCGGGTCATGTCGATCCTGAAAGGGCAGGCCGTGCAGGCACGCTGCATGTCCTTCACGCCACAGACCTCGCATCTCTTCATCAACGACCGGCAGAACCCCTATTCGACCGGGCCGGGCGCGCGCTTCAACTGGTACCGGGCGCGGCAGGTCGGCGGGCGGTTGCACTTGTGGGGGCGGAATGCGCTGCGCATCTCGGACCTCGATCTGCATATGGCCGAACGCGACGGCTTCGGCGATGGCTGGCCGGTCAGCTATGCCGACCTTGATCCCTGGTATGGTCGCGTCGAGCAATTTCTGGGCGTAACGGGCGAGGCGGCGGGGATCGATAACCTGCCCGACGGGCAGTACAGTCACCCCCATCCCCTGACGCAGGCGGAACGGCGGCTTCTGGCCGAGATGAAGGAAAAATGGCCCGACCGGCCCGCCACCACCTGCCGGATCATCCATCACATGGCCGGGCGCGAAGTCCCGACGCTGAAGGCGGCGCTGGCCACGGGGCGGGCGGAACTGCGCCCCGATGCCATTGCCGCGCGGGTCGAGACCGATCCGGCGACAGGTCTTGCGACCGGCGTCACCTATATCGACGCCCGGACCAAGGCACGGGTGACGGTCACGGCGCGGGCGGTCGCTGTCTGCGCCTCGACCATCGAAAGCGTGCGGCTGTTGCAGATGTCGTCGGGCGAGCGACACGGGGCAGGGCTCGGCAATTCCTCGGGCAATCTCGGGCGTTATCTGTCCGATCATCTGATGGTGTTCCGCGCGGGCACCTTGGCGCAGGTCGAAGGCATGGGCGCGGGCCACGACCCCTATGATTTCGGCCAGCAGTCGGGGATCTATATCCCCTCGTTCCGGAACCGCGCCGGACCGGAGGGCCTGCCCTTCCTGCGCGGCTATTCGCTTCTGGGCTCGGTCGGGCGCTTGTCGCCCGGCTGGTTCTTCATGGCGATCGGCGAGGTGTTGCCGCGCGCCGACAACCGGGTGGAGCTGGACTGGGGTAAGACGGATGCTTGGGGCCTGCCGGTGGCGAAGGTGACGCTGACCCATTCAGACAATGAAAGAGCGATGGTTGCCGACATGCAGGCGGTGCTGAAGGACCTCTCAGCCACCTTCGGGCTGCCCGACGATCTGCTGGGGCGAGAAAGCCTAATCTCGAAACTGGTCTACAAGATCGCGGGGCCTCTGGTCTACACCCCCGAGGGCGCGCTGATCCCGGGTTCGTCGATCCACGAAACCGGTGGGGCCTGCATGGGCGACGACTCCAGGCGCCATGTCACCGATGCGCGCAACCGCCTGCATGATTGCCCGAATGTCTGGGTGACCGACAGCGCGTCCTTCCCGACCAATCCTTTCCACAATCCCGGCCTGACCATCATGGCCCTGTCGGCGCGGGCGGGCGCCGATATTGCGGCAAGCCTCGGAGGGCAATCATGAAACATCCCTGGCGCAGGCTCCTCGTTGCCTTCGGTCTCGTCGCGGCGCTTCTTTACGGCCTGGCGCTTTCAGCGCTTTCCGATCTCGACCGGATCGTCGAGGCGGGCGAGGTAGAGACATCGGCCGACGATCCGTTGCCGGGGTGGAAAAGCTGGCCCTTGTTCCTTGTCTCGCAGCTTTTGCCCTTGCGCCAGCCGGGCGCCGCGACGGTATCGCCGGGCGAGATGGTCCGCGATTGCCCCGATTGCCCGGAGCTGGTGAAGATCCCCGCCGGTTACTATCTGATCGGCTCGCCGCTGATCGAAAATGGGCGGCACCAGCATTTCTTCGGCCGCTATCCTGTGCGGGCGCAGTTCAGGTTCCTTAACCGCGAAGGCCCGCGCAGGCTCGTCCATATCGGCCGTGGCTTTGCGATGTCGAAACATGAGGTGACGTTTGCGGACTGGGAAAGGGCACAGGCCGATCCAGATTGGGAGAAGATCACCGGGCGCCCGGCGCGGGTGATCGCCTTCGGCGAGGCTGACTATCTGACCCGGCCCGTCACGCAGATCGATCAGAACGATGCCCATGCCTATGCCGCCTGGCTGTCCGCGAAGACCGGACAGAGCTACCGTCTGCCGTCGGAGGCCGAATGGGAATATGCAGCCCGTGCGGGCACCGCGACCGCCTATTACTGGGGCAATGCGATGGAGCCCGGCCGCGCCGCCTGTTTCGGCTGCGGCGGCGTCTGGGATGAGTGGCGCGTGGGGCCGGTCGGCCTTGAACCGCCGAACGGCTTTGGCCTTTACGATATGGCGGGCAATGGCTGGGAATGGACGGAAGATTGCTTCACCCCTTCCCATCCCGCCTCGATCACCGACGGGTCTGCCTACAAGGGCGGGGATTGCGAGCTTGCGGTCTTCAAGGGCGGCGCGACCTTCAGTCCCGACTGGCAAGTGCGATCCGCCATGCGCGTGGGACCGCATCCTTACAACAACGGAGAGGGCTCGACCATTCGGCTGCTCAGGGAGCTGCCGTGAGGGCGGAGCGAGAGGGCTGCCTGCCCTCTCGCGCTCTCCCGTAGGTATTTGGGCCAAGATGAAGGGAGGGATGCAGATTCGGGCGCGGGTCAGGCGCGACCGAATTCATCCTCGATCCGCTCGATATCGTCCTCTTCCAGATAGGCGCCCGTCTGGACCTCGATGATCTCGACCGGGATCTTGCCGGGGTTGGCCAGCCGGTGGATGGCACCGATCGGGATATAGGCGCTTTCGTTCTCATGGAGGACGCGGACGGTGCCGTCGACCGTCACTTCGGCGGTGCCGCGCACCACGACCCAATGTTCGCTGCGGTGGTGGTGGCGCTGCAGCGACAGTTTCGCGCCGGGTCGCACCTGTATGCGTTTCACCCGGAACCGGTCGCCGAGGTCGGTGGTCTGGTACCAGCCCCAGGGCCGGTGGGTGCGGATATGTTCGCTCGCTGCCGGGTTGCCCGCGGCTTTCAGCGCCTCGACCAGGCCCTTCACCTCCTGCGCCGCGTCGCGATGGGCGACGAGCACCGCATCAGGGGTTTCGACAATGGTCAGATCCTCGACACCGAGCGTGCAGACCGTGCGGCTTTCGGCGCGGACAAGCGTGTTTTTCGTGCTTTTCGCAACCACATCGCCGCGGAGCGCATTGCCGTCGGCGTCACGGGCGGCGGTCTTCCAGAGCGCATTCCAGTCGCCCACGTCCGACCAGCTGAAGGTCGCAGGCACGACGAAAGCCTCGCGGGTTTTTTCCATGAATGCATGGTCGAAGGAGATCTGGCGGACGTCCGAGAAGGCCGCACCGGGGATCAGCATGCCGAGATCGCGGCTCGTGCGCCGCACCGCTTCCTCCATCAGCGAGACATCGCCGGGATAGAGTTTCGCCAGGGCGTCGATCAGCCAACCGGCGCGAAAGACGAAAAGGCCCGCGTTCCACAGGCAGCCTTCGGCAATGAGTTTCGCCGCACCGGCTTCGTCGGGTTTTTCGACAAAACGCTCGACGGCGAAGAGGCCGGGCGCGGTCTCGGCGCCAGGTCGGATATAGCCATAACCGGTCGCGGGTTCGGTGGGCTGGACGCCGATCACGACGACCCCGCCCGAGGCTGCGCGGGCGGCTGCGGCGCGCACCGCGTCGCAAAAGGTGGCTTCGCCGCTGATCAGGTGATCCGACGGCATCACCGCGAGGATCGCGTCGGGATCGTCTGACGCAGCCAGCGTCGCCGCAAGAAGGACCGCGGCGAACGTATCGCGCCGGGCGGGCTCCAGCACTAGTGTGGTCGCGGGGGCGACCGCCTCGATTTGGTCCTTCAGGATGAAGCGCACCGGATGGGCGCCGATCACCATGGCCGGTCCAAACCCTTGGGCACCGGTCACGCGCTGGAGCGTCGCCTGCAACATGGTTCGGTCGCCCGCCAGCGGCAGGAGCTGCTTTGCCATCCCCTCTCGCGAGACGGGCCAGAGGCGCGTACCCGTGCCTCCCGAAAGGATCACGGGTCTGATCGCCGGGGTCATGTCAGCGTCCTTTCGAAGCCTAGCTTGCCATTTCGGGATCGCTCATTCCTGACAATTCGGCAAGCGTTCCAGATAGCCATCCGGCAGAAACTCTGAATAGGAAACAATCGCATTGTAGCGACCGTCGAGAATATTGCTCCACTCCCGCACCATCTCGCCCGCCGCAGTCACTTCGAGTACTCGCCCCTCGATCGGCGAGGTGATCATCCAGTTGCCGTTCGGCAGGTGCTGATGCTTGCCCATGATGAAGGAATTGAAATTGGTTTCGGTTCCCTCGAAGAGATCGCGCGCCACGCCCGTCTTTGGATCGACCTGGATGATGGTTGAGCGATTGCGGTCGATATTGTTGGAAAAGACAGTGATCGTGCCGTCGGGCTGGAAGTCTGGATCGTGCTGATCCAGCCAGGGCCCGTGCTGGGCCCAGAGCACCCGATGTGTGCGCCGATCAATCACGGCGACCAGGTTGATATTGCGCAAGCTGATAAGCAGGTCACCGGCGCGGAATTGCGGGAAGGCCGGCGCCATCGCCGCACTCAGTGCCTCGACATCATTGGGATGAAGGATATCCTTTGTCTCTCCCTCCCTGGCATCGCGCGTGAATTTGAATCCTTCCGGGATGGTGAGCGCGAGCGCGTTCTGCGACGATTCGAGGATCACGTCGTCGATCAGATGCATCGTCTCCATGGTTTCGCCGGTTTCGGGGTCGAACCGCACCATCTCCTGATTCTGACCGCCCGACCACAGAGGTTCGGCCCAGGTCCAGTAGCCGTCATCCGCCTTTTCGATCGAGTGGTGATAGACCTGATCGTTCTTGTTCCAGATAGGTTTCCCGCACGCATCAAGGCGCGCCATCGACCGGCCATTGCCAAAATTGACCATGAGCGAGCCGTCCGGAAGCATCGTGGTGATATGCGCAAATTCGGTCGGGTTGCCGTCTGGGACCAGCAATGAATAGTCGATCGGCCGGGAATGAACGGTGATCCCCTCCTGATCGATCAGATCAGTGACGAAAGTCTGTGTGACCGGATCGAAACGGTTGATGACCCAATAACCCTTCGCCGCCCTCTCTGGGCGCTTGGCGACGTAGACCATGTCGGCGGAATAGTCAGCCCTGGGCTGGTAGGTGCCATCGCGAAGAAACTGGCCGGTCGCGCGCCAGGATCGCCAGAGCTTTTGGACGTCGGTCGTCAGCTGCCAGGGTTTCCAGTCCTTGTAGGTCGTCCACATGCCAGCCGCAAAGCTGAACAGGACTGCAAGAAAGAAGAGGGCGGAGAAGAATATGCGGCGCGCGGTCATGCATCCTCGATCTGTTGGCATCGGGCGAAGCGACGGTCTGGCGGAAGATTAGACGCGCGCAGGCAATTGCTCAATGACATGGCGTTGTGATTGCGCAGATTGTTGATCCGATGGGGTTAATTCGCTGATGGCAGTCGGATTCCAGGCCGTGCATCGGTCATCTGTGGCTTTTCAGCCTTGCGGTTGCCCTCTACGGTGCGGCGAGAACGGAGAGCGGAGCATGGCGCCGAAATTTGGGACAAGCGGGCTGAGAGGCCTTGTCTGCGACCTGACAGACGACCTGTGCGCGCGCTATGTGCGGGCCTTCCTTGATGTCATGCCGCCGGGCGATCTGCTTTATGTCGGGCGGGACCTGAGGCCGTCCTCGGTGCGGATTGCGGCCGCGGTTGCGGGGGCGGCGGACGGGCGGCGGGTGATCGACTGCGGTGCGCTGCCGACGCCTGCACTGGCGCTTGTGGCGATGGCGGCGGGTGCGCCTGCGGTCATGGTGACGGGCAGTCATATCCCGGCCGACCGCAACGGGTTGAAGTTCTATCGCCCGGAAGGCGAGATCACCAAGGCGGACGAGGAAGCGATCAGCGCGCGATCCGGGGCGGCGAGCGGTGCGGTCGCCCTCGTTGAGGCCGAAGCATTCGATGCGGCAGCGGCCTACGAGGCGCGGTATGTCGATTTCTTTGGGCCTGGTGCGCTGTTAGGTCTGAGGGTCGGGGTCTACGAACATTCGACGGTCGCGCGCGATGGCCTTGCGTCGGTCCTCTCGGTACTCGGTGCCGAAGTTGTGCGCTTCGGCCGGTCCGACAATTTCATTCCGGTCGATACCGAGGCGGTCAGCCCAGAGATGCGCGCCGCCCTTGGTGCTTGGGTGCGCGAGCACGGCGTCGATGCCATCGTCTCGGCGGACGGCGACGCAGATCGCCCGCTTCTCACCGATGCTTCGGGCCGGGTGGTGCCTGGCGATGTGCTTGGCGCCCTGACCGCGATGGCGCTTGGCGCCGATGTGGTAGTCACGCCGGTCTCCTCCAATACGCTGATCGAGCGGTGCGGCGCCTTTCGCCGCACGCTTCGCACCCGGATCGGTTCGCCCTATGTCGTAGCGGGAATCGAAGAGGTCCAGGGCGACGGCAGCCGCCCGGTGGGGTTCGAGGCGAACGGCGGCTTCCTTCTGGGCTTCACCGCCGAACGCGAGGGAAGACGCTTGCCCCCGCTTCTGACCCGCGATGCATTCCTGCCGATCCTGTCGGTCCTTGCGATGGCCCGGACCGAGGGCAACGGGGTCGCCGGGCTCCTCGCCCGCCTGCCGCAATGCTATACCGCCGCTGATCGGCTGGAGGACGCGCCGACGGACCGGTCGCAGGCGCTCGTCGCTCACCTCAGCCGTGACGAGGCCACGCGCATGGGCTTTTTCGAGGGATTTGGCGAGGAAGCGGCGGTCGATCTGACCGACGGGCTTCGTGTGAGCTTCACGGGCGGACTGATCCTGCATCTGCGCCCTTCGGGCAACGCACCGGAACTGAGGGTCTATGCCGAGGCTGGCAGTCATGAAGCCGCTGAGGCCGCGATGAGGGAGGTTCTCGCGCGGGCACGCCAGGCGCTTTCTACTGGCTGATCAATACAGCCCTCCGCTGGTTCTCGCGGGCGGTTGTATAAAAAAGGCCCCGGTGTGATGACCGGGGCCTCTTGGTTGGTGAAGAGAAGATCAGCCCTCGGCTGCCTCTTCCTTTTCCTTCTTCTCGGGCACGATTTCAGCGCCGGTTTCCTGGTCGACCATCTTCATGCCGAGCCGGACCTTGCCGCGATCGTCGAAGCCCAGGAGCTTGACCTTCACTTCCTGGCCTTCCTTCAGAAGCTCGTTCGGGTGGTTCAGGCGCTTGCCGGAAATCTGGGACACATGGACCAGACCGTCGCGCTTGCCGAAGAAGTTCACGAAGGCGCCGAAGTCGACGAGCTTGACCACCTTGCCGGTGTAGATCTTGCCCTCTTCCGGCTCGGCCACGATCGAATAGATCATGTCATAGGCGCGCTTGATCGCATTCGCGTCACTGGACGCGATCTTGATCACGCCGTCGTCGTTGATGTCGACCTTGGCACCCGACGTCTCGACGATCTCGCGGATGACCTTGCCGCCCGAGCCGATCACTTCGCGGATCTTGTCGGTCGGGATCGACATGGTTTCGATCTTCGGGGCATATTCGCTGAAGCCCTGCGGGGCCGACAGCGCCTTGTTCATCTCGCCGAGGATATGGAGACGGCCGTCTTTGGCCTGCGCGAGCGCCTGCTCCATGATCTCGGGCGTGATGCCCGCGACCTTGATGTCCATCTGCAGCGACGTGATGCCGTTCGTGGTGCCCGCGACCTTGAAGTCCATGTCGCCGAGGTGATCCTCGTCGCCCAGGATGTCGGTCAGGACCGCCCAGCGGCCGTCATCTTCAAGGATGAGGCCCATGGCCACGCCGGCGACAGGCGCCTTCAGCGGCACGCCCGCGTCCATCATCGACAGAGAGCCGCCGCAGACCGACGCCATCGAGGAGGAACCGTTCGATTCGGTGATCTCGGACACGACACGGATCGTGTAGGGGAAGTCGGTCGCAGCCGGCAGAACCGCCTGCAGCGCGCGCCAGGCGAGCTTGCCGTGGCCGATCTCGCGGCGGCCTGGCGAACCCACGCGGCCCACTTCGCCGACCGAATAGGGCGGGAAGTTGTAGTGCAGAAGGAAGTTCGAACGCCAGTTGCCGTTCAGCGCGTCGATGATCTGTTCATCCTCGCCGGTGCCAAGCGTCGTCACGACGAGACCCTGGGTTTCCCCCCGGGTGAAGAGCGCCGAGCCGTGCGTGCGCGGCAGGATGCCGGTTTCGCAGACGATCGGGCGGACGGTCTTGGTGTCGCGGCCGTCGATACGGGTGCCGTTCGTCACGACATCGCCGCGCAGGATCGACGATTCCAGCTTCTTGATCGCCGAGCCGAGGTTGGCGTCGGCCAGGTCTTCCTCGCCCAGCGATGCCTTGATCGCCTCGACCGCCGCCGAGATGGCGTTGGTGCGGTCCTGCTTGTCGCGGATCGCGAAGGCGGCACGCATCTGCGCTTCACCCGCGGCTTTCACCTTGCCGTAGATGGCCGAGATGTCGGGCGGCGTGAAGTCGAAGGGCTCTTTCGCGCAATCTTCGGCGAAATCGACGATCAGGTCGATGACCGGCTGCATCTGGGCATGGCCGAATTTCACCGCGCCCAGCATTTCGGCCTCGGTCAGCTCATAGGCTTCCGATTCCACCATCATCACCGCGTCCTTGGTGCCCGCGATGACGAGGTCCAGACGCTGGTCGGGGTTGTTCCGAAGCTGGTTCATGTCGTCCATGGCCGGGTTCAGAACATATTCGCCGTTCGAGAAGCCGACGCGCGCCGCGCCGATCGGGCCCATGAACGGAACGCCCGAGATGGTCAGCGCAGCCGAAGCCGCGATCATCGCGACGACGTCGGGGTCGTTCACGAGGTCACAGGACAGCACCGTCGCCATCACCAGGACTTCATGCTTGAAGCCTTCGACAAAGAGCGGGCGGCAGGGCCGGTCGATCAGGCGGGAGACCAGCGTTTCCTTCTCGGAAGGACGCGCTTCGCGCTTGAAGAAGCCGCCGGGGATCTTGCCCGCGGCATAGTATTTTTCCTGGTAATGCACGGTCAGGGGGAAAAAGTCCTGGCCGGGCTTGGGGGATTTGGCGAAGGTCACGTTGGCCATCACCTGGGTTTCGCCGAGCGTCGCGATGACCGACCCATCGGCCTGGCGCGCAACCTTCCCCGTTTCCAGTGTCAGCGTTTCTTCGCCCCACTGGATTGATTTCTTCGTCACATTGAACATCTATCGTTTCCTCAAGGAGGCATCCCGGCCCCTGCCGGTCCTCCGTTTTGCATGGCGGCCCCATTGCCGCCGCCCCCTATCCTTTGCATGCGGCCGGGGGCGGGCCTCACGTCACAGATGGACGGGGGCCATACAGGAAAACGGGGGGGTTGGGAAGCGGGAAGGCGATCCACAAAGCCAATGTCGCACTAAGCCTGCCATGGTGACGCTGAACTTCTCGCCTCCTGACCGACCAAGGGTTGTCACCTAAAGGCCGGAGAGCGAGGACAACAACCAGACCCATCGCCTGACTGTACGCCCCATAGTCGAGCCTCGGCTCGAGGCGGTGGTCGGCTACTCAGCAGCAGAAAGCATGCGGATACCTTCAACCCCTGCGTAGCTGGAACGGGGCAACCATTGCTGCATCGTGCGCTGCAAGAGCTTGTCCCCCGAGACATACATTCGTCCGGCCTCGATCTCGCGCGCGACAGTCGAGCGGCCATAAAAGATTGCGTTCAGCGATACCTTGCTCAGTTCCACGTAAAGGTCGATATCCAGATCGGGCATGGACACACAGACGCTGCAGGGCGCGCCGGGTTCGGCCAGCAGAAAGTAGGTCTTGTAAGGTCCGGGTTCGTCAGAGAAATTGAAACGCACTACAACGCGCCGTTGTGGAAAGCTGTCTGTTCTGATCAGTTTGCCATACTCCCACATCATGTGGGCCACGTCGTTCGTTGCCAGCGCGACCTCGGCGTCTATATTTCGCTGCGCCCAAATGCTCAGGGCATCCATTGCGGGTTCAAGGTCTATGGCCATCTGCGTGCGCACATAATCCACCGTGCCCTTCGCGCGATCCTCGATCCGCTCGATCAGGCCAATGCGTTCCAACTCGGCCAGACGTTTGGACAGGACGCCGGGCGAAATGTTGCCAACGGCGCGCCGCAGGTCTGAAAAGCGGGAATAGCCCGACCACATCTGGTTCAGGATCAACAGGGTCCAGCGTGGTTCGATTAGTTCACAGGCCTTGGACAGGGCGCAGATCGTTCCATAGGGTTTCGCGGGCATGGCACTCTCCCCTTTGCCCCAGCTTACGGGGTGCAGGTACACTGCTGCTAGTACGAAAACCGTAGTGCCACTGTTCCATTCCAGAACTGGCCGCTGGTGCGACCGCACCGCAGGATGGACGCCATGAACCTCCAAGTCAAAGGCGACATCATGCTGTACCGCGCTGACAATCAAACGACAAAGTCCAGCTTCATTTTGCGGCCAGAATTTATGGCGATGGTTCCTGGTCTCTGCCAGGAAATGATCCGCAGGCATCGAATCCGCCGTATCTGCAAGCGCATGAGCGATGCCGAGCTGCGTGATATCGGACTTAGCTCCGCTGACATCGAGCATGCCCTGTCGTTGCCGCTGGCCAAAGACGCAGGGGAATTTCTGGCGTCGGCCATACCCGACAAGCCCAACTGGTAAGTTCCGGCGACTCGTTTCGGCATGACCAGGTTCTGCCGGTTGCTGATCAACCGCTTGCCGTCAGGGCAACCCGGTCTAGGGGCTCAGGCACGCTTCATCCCCGGCTTCGGCGGCAGGCCGTAGGCCTTGCGGGCCGTCACCAGCCGCAGGTCCTCGGGGTCCATGCCGATCGACAGGATCGTCTTGCGGTCGAAGCGGGCCTTGGCGGCCTCGGCATCGTGGGGGGTGCCGAACAGGCGATCGATCCAGCCCATGCCGAGGCTCACGTGGTAGGTCGCGTGGTGGTCCTGATAGTGGTGGGCCAGATGGTCGCGGGTGATCTTCTGGCCGATCCAGCCCTTCGGCACGTTCAGATGGGCGAGCGTGTGGCAATATTCATAGAAGGCGAAGGCCGAGACCGAGCCGAGGAAGAGGCCGACGAAGGCAAACAGGAAGGCGGTTTGCAGGCCGAGGAACGGCCAGAGGAGAACCGTGTGCACCGCCACCGAGATCAGGCCGAAGCGGACCGGATACCAATGGTCGTCGCCGGTGAAGAGCTCGGGGTCCGCAGGGAATTCGTGGTGGCCGATGTGGCTGCGGTAGAGATGGTTGAAGATGCCCTGTTCGGTCGGGGGTTTGCGATGCAGCAGGAAGCGGTGCATCACATATTCGACGAAGAATTGCAGGACGACGCCGTAGAGGACCGCGATGACCAGCAAGGGCGTCCAGGCCCATACGGCTAGTGCAACAGCCGCGAGCCAGAAGGGAAAGAGACGCTGCAGGCTGCCCATATGCAGAAGGACGCGCAGGGTGGGGATCATCGGCTGGCTCCGGCAAAGCTGAACGGGTGAGTTCAGATGTGCGACCGGCCTGCCGTGCACGTCAACAGGGACGCCACGTCACGCGGACCCTCAGGCCGTCAGCCGCGCCACAGCCCAGCGGGCCGCATCGGCAACCGCCTCGTCGCGCGCATCCAGATGGGCGGCGGCATGGGGCGCAAGTGACGCATCGCCGGAATTTCCGATGGCATAAAGCACGTTGCGGAGGAGCCGGTCGCGGCCGATCCGCTTGATCGGGCTGCCGGAGAAAAGCGCGCGGAAGGCGGCATCGTCGAGCGCAGCGAGCTCGGCCAATCGCGGCGCCTCCGCGAAGCGGCTCGCATAGCCCGTCTCGGACGCCGCTTGCGCGAACTTGTTCCAGGGGCAGGCGGCAAGGCAATCGTCACAGCCATAGATCCGGTTGCCGAGAAGCGGGCGCAGCTCTTCCTCGACCGGCCCCTTATGCTCGATCGTCAGGTAGGAAATGCAGCGGCGCGCGTCGATCTGGTAGGGGGCGGGAAAGGCCTTGGTCGGGCAGATGTCGAGACAGGCGGTGCAGGAGCCGCAATGGCTGACCTCGGCCGTATCGGGCTGAATTTCCAGGGTCGTGAAGATCGCGCCAAGGAAGAACCAGCTGCCAAGTTCGCGCGACAGAAGGTTCGTGTGCTTGCCCTGCCAGCCAAGCCCCGCCGCTGCCCCGAGCGGCTTTTCCATCACCGGCGCGGTATCGACGAACACCTTGATCTCGCCGCCGCCCGCACCGATCAGCCAGCGGCCAAGGCGCTTGAGGCGCTTTTTGACGATATCGTGGTAATCCTTGCCCTGCGCATAGACGGAAATCGCCGCCCGATCCCTCCGGCCCAGAACCTCCAGCGGATCGTACGGCGGCGTATAGGCTTCGGCCAGCATGATCACCGTGCGCGCCTCGGGCCAGAGCGCGGCCGGGTTGCCGCGCCAGTTTATCCGTTCGGCCATCCAGCCCATCTGGCCGTGGCGGCCCTCAGCCACGAAAGTCGCAAGGCGTCCGGCGGCCTCGGGGATGGCGTCGGGACGACAAAAGCCGAGGGCGGCAAAACCCTCGGCTTTTGCTTGGTCGATGATCAGGGATTTCAGGTCGGCCGAGTGGCGGCTCACCGTGTCATCCCGTCCCAGAAGTTCTTGACCTTCGAGAAGAAGGAGGAACCTTCGGGGTTGTTGTTGGCCTCGATCGCGTCGAACTCGCGCAGGATTTCCTTTTGCCGCGCCGTCAGGTTCACCGGCGTTTCGACGGCGAACTCGATCAACATGTCACCGACGCCGCCCCCGCGCAGCGCGGGCATGCCCTTGGCGCGGAGCCTCAGCTGTTTGCCGTTCTGTGCGCCCGCCGGCACCTTGACCAGACTGCGCCCACCGTCGATCGTCGGCACCTCGACCTCGCCGCCAAGCGCTGCGGTCGGCATCGAGACCGGGATGCGGCAGTAAAGGTTCACGCCGTCGCGCTGGAAAAGCGCATGTTCCTTCACCTCGATGAAGATATAGAGATCACCCGCCGGTCCGCCACGCAGGCCCGCCTCGCCCTCGCCGCCAAGGCGGATGCGGGTACCGGTTTCCACGCCTGCCGGGATGTTGACCGACAGTTGGCGTTCCTTCTCGATCCGGCCCGCGCCACGGCAGGCCTTGCAGGGGTTCTTCACGATCTGGCCCGCGCCGTTGCAGGTCGGGCAGGTGCGTTCGACGGTGAAGAAGCCCTGCTGAGCACGCACCTTGCCCATGCCCGAACAGGTCGGACAGGTCTGGGGTTCCGAGCCGCTTTCCGCGCCGGTGCCGCTGCAGGCGCCGCAATTGACGGCCGTAGGTACGGTGATCGCCTTCTGCACGCCCTTATAGGCTTCTTCGAGCGTGACGCGCAGGTTGTAGCGCAGGTCCGACCCGCGCGTCGCGCGTTGCCGTCCCCCGCCACCGCCGCGACCGCCACCCATGAAATCGCCGAAAAGATCCTCGAACACGTCAGAGAAAGCGCTGGCGAAATCGCCTTGACCGCCGCCGCGCGGGCCCCCGCCCATGCCGCCCTCGAAGGCCGCATGGCCGAACCGGTCATAGGCCGCTTTCTTCTGGTCGTCCTTCAGGCATTCGTAGGCCTCGTTCACTTCCTTGAACGCGGCTTCCGACTTGGGATCGTCCTTGTTGCGGTCGGGATGAAGTTCCTTTGCCTTCGACCGGTAGGCCTTTTTTATCTCGTCGGCCGATGCCCCGCGCTGGACGCCCAGAACCTCGTAATAGTCGCGTTTTGCCATTCTGCACCCACTTTCGGGAAACGCGCAGGGCCGGCCCGGTCAAAACCGGACCGGCCCCCGGGTTCAGGCGGCCTTAGCGGCGCCGCTTGTCTTCGCCAAGGTCCTCGAAATCGGCATCGACGATATCGTCATCCACGCCGCGCGGACCTTCTTCCTCATCACCGGCCTTGGCGGCGCCCTCGGCCTGGCTCGCCTTGTAGATCGCTTCGCCAAGCTTCATCGACGCGTCCATCAGGTTCTGGATGCCGCCCTTGATCTTGCCGGCTTCCTCGGACTTGAGCGCTTCTTCAAGCGCGCCCATCGCCAGTTCGATCGCCTCGACGGTCGAACCGTCGACCTTGTCGCCATGCTCTTCGAGCGACTTCTTGGTCGAGTGGATCAGGCCCTCGGCCTGGTTCTTGGCCTCGACCAGTTCCTTGCGGCTCTTGTCGGCCTCGGCATTGGCCTCGGCGTCCTTCACCATCTTCTCGATCTCGTCGTCCGACAGACCGCCCGAGGCCTGGATGGTGATCGCCTGCTCGCGACCCGTCCCCTTGTCCTTAGCCTTGACCGAGACGATGCCGTTCGCATCGATGTCGAACGTGACCTCGATCTGCGGCAGACCGCGCGGGGCGGGCGGGATTTCCTCAAGGTTGAACTGGCCGAGCAGCTTGTTGTCGGCCGCCATTTCACGCTCGCCCTGGAAGACGCGCAGCGTCACGGCATTCTGGTTGTCCTCGGCGGTCGAGAAGATCTGGGACTTCTTCGTCGGGATCGTGGTGTTGCGGTCGATCAGACGGGTGAAGACCCCGCCCAAAGTCTCGATCCCGAGCGAGAGAGGCGTCACGTCGAGAAGGACAACATCTTTCACGTCGCCCTGAAGCACACCGGCCTGGATCGCCGCGCCAAGCGCCACGACCTCATCGGGGTTCACGCCCTTGTGCGGCTCCTTGCCGAAGAAGTTCGTCACTTCCTCGATCACCTTCGGCATGCGGGTCATGCCGCCGACCAGAACCACCTCGTCAATGTCGCCCTTCGACACGCCCGCATCCTTCAGCGCGGCGTCGCAGGGTTTCAGCGACTTCTTGATCAGGTCGCCCACGAGGCTTTCCAGCTTCGAACGCGTCAGCTTCATCACCATGTGAAGCGGTGTGCCCGACTTCATGTCCATAGAGATGAACGGCTGGTTGATTTCGGTCTGCTGGCTCGAGGACAGTTCGATCTTGGCCTTTTCAGCCGCTTCCTTCAGCCGCTGCAGCGCCATCTTGTCCTTGGTCAGGTCGACGCCATGTTCCTTTTTGAACTCGTCGGCCAGATAGTTGACGATGCGCATGTCGAAGTCCTCGCCGCCGAGGAACGTGTCCCCGTTCGTCGATTTCACCTCGAAGAGGCCATCATCGATCTCAAGGATCGTGATGTCGAACGTACCGCCGCCAAGGTCATAGACCGCGATGGTTTTGGTCTCTTTCTTGTCGAGGCCATAAGCCAGCGCCGCTGCCGTCGGTTCGTTGATGATGCGCAGAACCTCAAGGCCTGCGATCTTGCCCGCGTCCTTGGTCGCCTGACGCTGGGCGTCGTTGAAATAGGCGGGAACCGTGATAACCGCCTGCGTGACCGTCTCGCCGAGGTAGCTTTCGGCTGTTTCCTTCATCTTCTGCAGGATGACGGCAGAGATCTGGGCGGGGCTGAACTTCTCGCCGCGTACTTCGACCCAGGCGTCGCCATTGCCGCCGTCGACGATCGAATAGGGGACGAGTTTCTTGTCCTTTTCCACTTCCGCGTCGGTGACGCGGCGGCCGATCAGGCGCTTCACTGCGAAGATGGTGTTCGACGGGTTGGTGACGGCCTGACGCTTGGCGGCCTGGCCCACAAGGCGTTCGCTGTCGGTATAGCCCACGATCGAGGGCGTGGTGCGGGCGCCTTCCGAGTTCTCGATCACGCGGGGTTTCGACCCGTCCATGATCGCGACGCAGGAGTTGGTGGTCCCGAGGTCGATCCCGATGACTTTGGCCATAGTAATTCCTCTTCCTTCGGCGATGATAAGGAGCCGGGTCCCATAAGGCCCCCGCCTCCGATCCCAAATTGTGACCGGGGTGCCCCCCGACCGGCTTCTGGGCGTATATAGGGAGGGGGAATTGCCCCTGCAAGCGGCGAGAGAAGCGGAAAAGCGGAAAGAAATCGTGGAAAAGCCGGGTCATTCTTCCACTTTCCCGACACCGTCGGCGGTGATCCGCGGCATGCGCCTTCACGCGGGCTGGATTTCGCCGGAGGACCAGCGCGCTCTGGTTTCCGGCCTGCGCAGCGTGATCGCCGCCGCGCCGCTCTTTGCGCCGCTGACCGGCTGGGGCAAGCCGATGAGCGTGCGCATGACGTCCGCCGGGCGGTTCGGCTGGTATTCCGATCGAAAGGGCTATCGCTATATCGACCGGCATCCCTCGGGCAGCGCCTGGCCGCCGATCCCGGACCGGGCGCTTGAGGTCTGGCGGGCGCTCGCAGGCTCGGCGCGCGACCCCGAATGCTGCCTGATCAACTGGTATGGTCCAGAGGCGCGCATGGGCCTGCATCAGGATCGCGACGAGGCGGATTTCACCGAACCGGTCCTGTCAATCAGCCTCGGCGACGATGGCCTGTTCCGCGTCGGCAATATCGACCGCGGCGGGCCGAGCGAAAGTGTCTGGCTGCGATCGGGCGACGTGCTGGTGATGGAAGGCGCCTCGCGCCTTCTCCATCACGGTATCGACCGGATCGCGGCAGGTACCTCGACACTCCTCGAACGGCCGGGGCGGATCAATCTGACCTTGCGCGTCGTGACCTGAAGAAATCCGGCGGTGGTAGAGCGGACCACGACGGCGATGCCCCCTTGAGAGAAGGGTTGATTAGACGGGCCGTGCCCCTATAATCCTTTCTGAAATCGGCAATATGCCAAGCGGCAAACAGGCCCCGACTGCAGTTCCACAAAGGCTGCGGCGGGGCTTTTTTCATTGCCGGTATGGGGGGATTTTGGGGGCGATGAAGCGGCGAATCGAACTGGGGCTTCTGTTCTCGCGCTCGGGTAGCTACTCGCTGATCTCAGAGGCCTGCCGGACTGGTGTCCTGTCGGCAATTGCCCGCATCAATGCCGATCCCGAGATCGACCTCAGCTTCGTTCCCGTCGAGCGCGATCCCGGTGGGAATTTCGACCTCTACGGGCCGATGTGCGCCGAGATCCTGCGTGACACGGGCGCGCGCCATGTGGTTGGCTGCGTCACCTCCTGGAGCCGGAAGGAGGTCATTCCCACGCTGGAAAAGCATGGCGGCACGCTTTGGTACGCGGTGCCTTACGAAGGGTTCGAGGCCTCCGACCATGTGGTCTATACCCATGCCTGCCCTAACCAGCATCTGCTGCCGCTTCTCGACTGGGTCATGCCCGCCCATGGCCGCCGCGCCTATCTGACCGGCTCGAACTATATCTGGGGATGGGAGATGAACCGTCTCGCGCGCGAACGGATCGTGCTGGCGGGCGGCGAAGTGATGGGCGAGCGCTATCTGCCGATCGGGTCGCGCGATGTCGGCCGGATGATCGAAGAGATTCGATTCGCCCGGCCCGACTTCGTGCTGAATTCGCTGATCGGCCCGTCGTCCTACGAATTCCTGACGGCCTATCGGGCATTGGGTGAGGAAGACGGCCATTTCCGGCCCGATACCTGCCCGATCCTGTCCTGCAACCTGACCGAATGCGAACTGCCCGCGCTCGGGCCAGCGGCGGAAGGGCTGGTGTCGGCGGGCCCCTATTTTCGTGGCGAAGAAGGTTGGCCCGGCGGCGGCAGCTTCGGCTCCTCGCACGAGGCGGCGGCGTTCACAGCGGTGCGGGAACTCGCGCGGCTTCTGGCCGGGCGGCCGGGGGCGGAAAACCTGAGCCTTGCCGAACTTCTGGCTTCGGATCAGGGCGGTATCGTCGATCCAGGTACCCATCACACCATCCTGCCCGCGCTGATCGCCCGTGTCGAAGGCGGCCGGTTCCGGGTAATCCAGCGCCGTGCCGATCTGCCGGGCGATCCCTATCTGACCCGCACCGTCGACACGCCCGCCGCCGCGACGCTGAGGCTGGTGAAATGAGGCGCCCGATCCGCATCCAGAACCTTGGCGGCGCGCGGGCGGCGATCCTGCACCGGCCTCATGCCACCGTGCAGGCGCTGACACGGCAGCTTGCGGCGATCGGGCTTGAGGTAACGCAGTTCTGGCCCGAGCTGGGACCGGAAGCGCTGGGTGCGGATTTCGTCTTCTTCGATGCCGACATGGGCCATGACGGCATGTTCCCCTGGCCACCAGGCGCACCGCCGATGCCGATGATCGCGCTCATCGGGTCCGAGGCGCCGGGGCGGATCGAATGGTCGCTGAGGGCGGGCGCGCATGCCCAGCTGTTGAAGCCCGTCGGCGATCACGGCGCCTATTCCGCGCTTCTGATCGCACGCGACGCCTTTGATGCCCAGCATGCCCTGTCGGCGGAGATCGACGAACTGCGTCAACGCCTCGACCGGCGTCAGACGGTGGTCAGGGCGGTGACGCTGCTGGCCGCGCGCGGAAAAAGCGAGGAGGCCGCCTATGCCCAGTTGCGCCAGATGGCGATGTCTTGGCGCGTTACGTTCGAAGAGGCGGCGGAAAGGATCGTCGCGGGTTCTCGCGGGCCAATGCCCTTGACGCGGGAGGAAGGCGATGGCTGACGCGACCGCCTCGGCCATTCCTGCCCCGGAGGGCGCGTTCCGTCGGCTGATAGAGCGGCGACTGGCGCTGTTCGGTCTCTCGCTGATCCTTCTTGTCGTGGCAGGTGCTCTCTTTGCGCCGTGGATTGCCCCCTATGCGCCTGAAGAGCAGCATTTCGACGGGCTTACGATAGAAGGCGCGCCGCTGTCGCCGAATGCGCAATTCTGGATGGGCACCGATCTGCTCGGCCGCGACCTTTTCAGCCGGATGCTGTATGGCGCCCAGACCTCGCTGATCATCGGTATCGTCGCGAATGGGCTCGCGCTGATCATCGGCACTATTGTCGGCCTGACCGCCGGGTTCTTCCGCGGCTGGATTGGCGCAGTCCTGATGCGCTTCACCGACCTGATGATGGCCTTTCCCGCGCTCTTGCTCGCTATCTGCCTTGCAGCGATCTTCAAGCCCTCGCTCTGGATCGTCGCGCTGGTGATCGCGCTGGTGAACTGGGTGCAGACGGCTCGGGTTATCTACACACAGACCAGTTCACTAGCCGAGCGCGATTTCATTGCGGCTGAGCGCACCTTGGGTGCAGGATCTGGCCGCATCCTCTTTCGTCATCTTCTGCCGCATCTGCTGCCGACAATCATTGTGCATACAACACTCGGGATATCGACGACGGTACTTCTGGAGGCAACGCTGTCCTTTCTCGGTGTCGGCGTGCAGCCGCCGACGCCAAGCTGGGGCAATATCATCTTCGAAAACCAGACCTATTTTCAGGCCGCGCCCTGGCTCGTTTTTATCCCCGGCACAGCAATTATCCTCTTGGCGTTGGCCTTCAACCTCGTGGGTGATGTGCTGCGCGACGTTATGGATCCGACGCAAAGGGGGCTCGATTAGAGTGGGTCGCTATCTTCTGAGTCGATTCCTACAGTCAATCCTGATCCTTCTGGGCATCAGTTTCGTGACGTTCGTCCTTCTCTATGTTCTGCCCGCCGATCCGGTGCGCCAGATCGCGGGGCGGTCGGCGACGGCGGAAACGGTCGAGAATATCCGCCGCCAGCTTGGCCTCGACCAGCCCTTCATCGTCCAGTACGGCCGCTATCTGGCGGGCCTTGCGCAAGGCGATCTCGGCCGCAGCTATCTGCAGAAGTCCGAGGTGACCGAGCTGATCCTGTCGCGCCTGCCTGCCTCTCTGCAGCTGATGGCGGCGGGAATCTTCGCCGAGCTGGTTCTGGGTCTCGGCATGGGGATCGCGGCAGCGGTCCTGCGCGGGCGCATGGCCGATCAGCTTCTGATGATGACCTCGTTCGTCACCGTGTCTGCCCCGCAATTCGTGGTCAGCCTCTTGATGCTCTACATCTTCGCCGTCAGGCTCGGCTGGTTCCCGATCGGCGGCTATGGCACAGCGGCCCATCTCGTCCTGCCCGCGCTCACTCTCGGTATCCTCGGATCGGGCTGGTACAGCCGGATGATGCGATCCTCGATGATCGATGTCCTGCGCGCCGACTATATCCGCACCGCCCGCGCCAAGGGGCTGGGGCGCAGCCGGGTGATCCTGCGCCATGCGCTGCCGAACGCCATCCTGCCGGTCATAGCCATGATCGGCATCGACATCGGCATCTTCATGGGCGGCATCGTCGTGGTGGAATCGGTCTTCGGCTGGCCCGGCATCGGCCAGCTTGCCTGGCAGGCGATCCAGCGCGTCGACATTCCGATCATCATGGGCGTCACGCTGATCTCGGCCTGCGCCATCGTCCTTGGAAATCTTCTGGCCGACCTGATCGCGCCCATGATCGACCCGAGAATAAGACTGAAATAGCCAACAGGAGAGAGAGAATGAAAAGACTGCTTGCCACCACCGCCGTCCTCATCGCCCTGGCCATCCCTGCCATGGCGCAGGACTATACGCCCGATCCCAACGCCCAAGCTGGCGGGTCGATCACCATCACGTACAAGGACGACGTCGCCACGCTCGACCCCGCCATCGGCTATGACTGGCAGAACTGGTCGATGATCAAGTCGCTGTTCGACGGGCTGATGGACTATGTGCCAGGCACCACGACGCTGCGCCCGGGCCTCGCTGAAAGCTACGAGATTGCCGAAGACGGCCTGACCTATACGTTCCATCTGCGCACGGGCGTGAAATTCCACAACGGGCGCGAGATGACGGCGGACGATGTGAAATATTCGCTCGACCGCGTCACCGATCCCGCCACCCAGTCGCCGGGCGCCGGGTTCTTCGGTTCCATCGCCGGGTTCGAGGCTGCCGGGTCGGGTGGCCTGTCGGGCGTGGAGGTCGTCGATGCGGCGACGGTAAAGATCACGCTTTCCCGGCCCGATGCGACCTTCCTGCATGTCATGGCGCTGAACTTTGCCAGCATCGTGCCGAAGGAAGCGGTCGATGAGGCAGGGGCCGATTTCGGCAAGAAGCCGGTCGGCACCGGCGCCTTCAAGCTGGCGGAATGGACGCTTGGCCAGAGGCTCGTCTTCGAGAAGAACGCCGATTACTGGCGGGCTGGCGTGCCCTATCTGGATTCCGTCGTTTTCGAGGTCGGGCAGGAGCCGGTCGTGGCGCTGCTGCGCCTTCAGAATGGCGAGGTCGACGTGCCCGGCGACGGCATCCCGCCCGCGAAGTTCCAGGAGGTGATGGCCGACCCGGCGCAGGCCGCGCGTGTCGTGCAGGGCGGGCAGCTTCACACCGGCTATGTCACGATGAACGTCAATACCCCGCCCTTTGACAAGGTCGAGGTCAGGAAGGCCGTCAACATGGCGATCAACAAGGACCGGATCGTCCAGATCATCAACGGCCGTGCTGTGCCCGCGACCCAGCCCCTGCCGCCGTCGATGCCGGGCTACACCGAGGGCTACGCAGGTTATCCGTTCGACGTCGAGGGCGCGAAACAACTGATGGCTGACGCGGGCCTTGCCGACGGCGTCGATACCGAACTTTACGTGATGAACACCGACCCGAACCCGCGCATCGCCCAGGCGATCCAGCAGGATCTGGCGGCGATTGGCATCCGCGCGGAAATCAAGTCGCTCGCCCAGGCCAATGTGATCGAGGCAGGCGGCGCAGGCACAGCGCCGATGATCTGGTCGGGTGGCATGGCCTGGATCGCCGACTTCCCCGATCCGTCGAACTTCTACGGTCCTATCCTCGGCTGCGCGGGCGCAGGCGAGGGCGGCTGGAACTGGTCGAAGTTCTGCGATGAGGGGCTCGACAAGATGGCGGTCGACGCCGACAGCCTGTCCGATCCTGCCAAGTCCGCCGACCGGCTGAATCTCTGGTCCGACACTTACATGGGCGTGATGGAGCAGGCGCCCTGGGCGCCGGTCTTCAACGAGGAACGCTATACGATGAAGTCCGAACGGATGGGCGGCGAGGATGCGCTTTACGTCGATCCGGTCTCGATCCCGGTCAACTACGACTATGTCTGGGTGAAACAGTAAGATGTGTAAAGACTGCAATTATACGATCCACGGTGCGCAGCACCATTTCGGCTGGGACAATTCCCTGCCCCCGGCGCTGCGCACTGATCCCGGATCAACGATTCAGTTCCACTGTCAGGATTCATCGGCGGGCCAGCTTGGCCCGTCGTCTACACTGCAAAGCGTGATCGACCTCGATTTCGGCAAGATCAATCCGGTCTCGGGGCCGATCTTCGTAGAAGGCGCGAAACCCGGCGATGCACTGAAAGTGACGATCGAGGGCTTCAGCCCCCGCCAGTTCGACGGCAAGGGCTTTGGCTGGACGGCGAATATCCCGGGCTTCGGCCTTTTGGCCGATCAGTTCACCGACCCGGCGCTGAACATCTGGACCTATGATCCGACGAGCCTTGCCCCGGCGCTTTGGGGCAGGGAGGCGCGCGTGCCGCTGAAACCCTTTGCGGGGACGATAGGCAACGCGCCTGCCGAGAAGGGCCTGCATTCCGTCGTGCCGCCCCGGCGCGTGGGCGGCAATCTCGACATCCGCGATCTGGCGGCGGGCACCACGCTTTACCTGCCGGTCGAGGTGGAGGGCGCTTTGTTCAGCGTGGGCGACACCCATGCTGCGCAGGGCGACGGTGAGGTCTGCGGCACGGCCATCGAAAGCCCGATGGATGTGGTGCTGACCCTCGATCTGGTGAAGGGTGCGAACCTCAAGACCCCGCGCTTCACAACGCCGGGGCCGGTGACGCGCCATCTCGACGCCAAGGGATACGAGGCGACGACCGGCATCGGGCCAGACCTTATGACGGCGGCGCGGGATGCGGTTGCGAATATGATCGACCTTCTCGCCGCACAACGCGGGATTTCGGCCGTCGATGCCTACATGCTCTGTTCGGTCTGCGGCGATCTACGCATATCCGAAATCGTCGACATGCCGAACTGGGTCGTCAGCTTCTACTTCCCGCGCGCCGTCTTCGAATGACGGTAGACGCCCGACCGCTGTCCGGGGCCGACAAGGCCCCGGGCACTGCCGCCCCCGTGCTAACGGTGGAGGGGCTGACCGTCTCGGTCCGCACCGAGGGCGGCTTGCGGCCGCTTGTCCGCGATCTGTCCTTCACGCTCGCCCGTGGCGAGGTGCTGGCCATCGCCGGGGAAAGCGGATCGGGAAAGTCGATCACCTCGCTTGCGATCATGGGGCTTCTGCCGCCGCCTGCGGTCAGGGTCACGGCGGGCCACATCCGCCTTGGCTCTACCGACCTGACGGCGCTGCCCGAAGCCGCGATGCGGGCGGTGCGTGGCGACCGGATCGCGATGATCTTTCAGGAACCGATGACGAGCCTCAATCCGGTGATGACGGTGGGCGCGCAGCTGATCGAGGCGATCCGCACCCATGAACCCGTTGGCCGTGCCGATGCGCGCAGGCGGGCGGTCGAGGCGCTTGGCGCGGTGCGTCTGTCGGAACCCGTACGGCGGATGGGCCAGTATCCGCATGAACTGTCAGGTGGCATGCGGCAACGGGTGATGATTGCGATGGCGCTGGCGCTGCGCCCCGAGGTGCTGATCGCCGATGAGCCGACAACAGCGCTTGACGTGACGGTCCAGCGCGAGGTGCTGGACCTACTCCGCGACCTGCAGCGAGAGACCGGCACCGCAATCATCCTCATCACCCACGATATGGGCGTGGTGGCGGAAATGGCCGACCGGGTGATCGTGATGAAGGATGGCGCGATGGTCGAGACTGCGCCGACGCGCGACCTGTTCCGCACGCCCGGCGCCCCCTACACCCGCGCGCTTCTGGCGGCAGTGCCGCGCATGGGCGCCGGTGCGGTACGGGGCGAGATGCCTGTCGTTGAAACTGTTGCCGCGCTCAGCGACGTCGTGGTGCGCTTCCCGCTGAGGGGCGGGCTATTTGGCCGTGTCACCCGCAATGTCCATGCCGTGGAACATGTCGGGCTGGAGATAAGGCGCGGCGAGACATTGGCGCTTGTTGGCGAATCCGGTTGCGGAAAGTCCACCATCGCGCGGGCTATCGTCGGGCTTGTTCCGCATGAAGGCGCCATCAACGTCGCCGGCAAGGAACTGCGCCAGCTCGACCCCGCCGGGCGCCGCGCGCTCTGCCGCGATGTGCAGATGGTGTTTCAGGATCCGATGGCGGCACTCGACCCGCGCATGCGGGTGGGCGACTTGATCGCCGAGCCGCTCTTGATCCACGGGATCGGCAGCGCGGCCGACCGTCGCGACCGCGCCGCGGAGTTGCTGGCGCGCGTCGGTCTCGAAAAGGACCATGCCGCCCGCTATCCGCACGAATTTTCCGGCGGCCAGCGCCAGCGCATCTGCATCGCGCGGGCGCTGGCGCTGAACCCCCGCCTGATCATCGCCGACGAAAGCGTCTCGGCGCTCGATGTCAGCGTACAGGCGCGCGTGCTGACCCTTTTGCGCGACTTGCAGGAGGAGCTGGGGCTGTCTTACCTGTTCATCAGCCATGACATGGCGGTGGTCGAGAATATCTCGGACCGCGTCGCGGTGATGTATCTCGGCCAGATCGTCGAGATGGGCAGCCGTGCACAAATTTTCGGCAATCCGCAGCACCCCTATACATGCCGCCTGATCGAGGCGGTGCCAGTGCCGGACCCAGAGCACCGCCGCCCGCCGGGCGTCCGGTTGACCGGAGAGATTCCGACGCCGGTTCACTCGGTCGGCGCGGGGCCGGAAAGGGTCCGGCTGACGGATGTGGGTGGCGGCCATCTGGTCGCGGCGCACTGAGGCCGCGCGCCGGTCAGCGCAGCCAGCGTTCGGCGAGCGGGGCGAGCAGGATAACCAGGATGATCCGCAACAGATGGTGGCTGACGACATAGGCCAGATCGGCGCCCGCCACGATGGCGATCACCACCATTTCCGCCTGTCCGCCGGGCAGGAAGGCGAGGAACGCCTCGCGCGCCGGTGCGATGCCTGCGCGATGTATCCCCTCGATCAGCGCGAGCGACAGGCAGCCGAGCAGCAGCGCGTGCAGAAGGCCCGCCCCGACGATCCGTTTAAGCTCGGCCAGCGTTATGCCGGAATATTTCGACCCGACGGCGATGGCGATGAAGAATTGCGCTGCCCAGATGATCTCGGCAGGTGGCCGCATGGTGATGAGGCCCGCGACCGACAGGATTGCGGTCAGGATCAGCGGGCCGAGAATCGAGGCGCCGAAAAGACTCGCGCGTTCGGCAATCTTCCAGCCGAGGAAGCCCGCCGCGACCATCAGGGCGATCTGCAAGGGCGGCACGTCTGCTGCGGGCAGGCCCGGCGGTCGGGTCAGATCGACCGACCAGACATGGGTCATGATGAGGGGTGCGAGCGTCACGATGAAGAGAACGCGGGTGGCGTGGATCAGCGACAGGGCGCGCGGGTTGCCGCCCGCCTCTTCTCCGAAGATCAGCATGTCCTGCAGCCCGCCGGGCATAGCCGCGTAGAAGGCCGTGGCGTGGTCGAAGCCGAGGACCCGACGGAAGAGCGGATAGCCGAGCCCGCCGATGGCCAGAACAAATACGGGAACGAAGAGGAGCGAAAGGGCGAAATCGGGGATGTGGCCCAGTGTGGCTGGCTGGATCGACGATCCGACCGCGACGCCGAGGAAGGTGCGCATGAAGGTGCCGAGGATGCCCGCATCGCGCATGCGGACGCCTGACAGCGCTGCGATCAGGCAGGCAGCCAGCGGACCAAGCAAGAGGGGAAGCGGCAGATGCAGCGCCAGAAAGAGCACAGCCCCCGCCGCAGCGACGGCAAAAGTGGTCAGCCGGCCGCGGTCGAAATAGCTCACACCTCGATCTCTTCCAGAAGATGCGCCCATTGCGCGCCGTGCATGTCGCGGTCCTCGCGGCTACCCTGAACGACCGGGCGCGGCAGCGAGATCTTCACCACCGCCAGATCGGCGATGTCGAACCGTTTCAGCATCTGACGCGGGGTGGCGAACAGCCTTGCGACCTCGCCCGTGTCAAGCGCGGCGATGACCCGCGCGAAGCGCTCAGCGTCGCCACAGAAGATGTCCACCGTCAGCCAAAAGGGACCGGCGTTCTTGGAGCGGACCTTCAGGACCAGGTCACCAAGCCTCATGCGCCGACCTCCGCCACGAGGATACGGAAGGCCGCCATCGGATCATCAAGCATCATCACGTGGTTCAGCGCGAACTCATAAAAGGCGCCACGGTCGGTTGTCGCTGGTGAATAGGGGAAGGCGAAGGTCGGCAATTCCTCGTCCTCGGTCAGTGGATAGTGCAGGACGAACGGGTTGATGAGTTTGCCGATCTCGGCCGCCGTATCCTGCGTTGCGGCCGTGACGATCCCCAGAACGCCGATTTCCACCGGTCGGCCGGAACGGTTCTCGAGCGGCCCGAGCGCGCCGTCAGCGCCGATCAGCCGGAAGTCGAGCGCATAGTCGGCGGGCGACAGACCCATGCGGCCTGCAATTTCGCCCTGAAGGAATATCCCGAGCTTCTCGGTCCATTCGCGCGCTGCGGCGACATAACGGGGCGCACGCAGGATGGCGAGGATCGTCGTCTGGTAGCCCGCGATCCGTGCCCCTTCGAGCTTGACCGTATAGGCCCCCGGCACCCATTCCGACCCTTCTACCCGGACCCGCCGCGCGTCGAGCGCGCGGTACCGCGCGCCGGTCACGTCAAGATGCCCACCGGGCTCATAAAGTCGGAACGGGTCGGAGTTTTCATAAAGCATATGCGCCGAGACCGAATGCGGCGTGCAAAGCGCGTTTTCTGCCATCGCCTCGACCGTGAAACCTGTCTCGTCGAAATCGACCAGAATCACGCCAGAGGTCGGGTTCGTCGAACAGAGCGCGCCGCATTCGGCGATTTTGGCGCCGTGCCAGGCCGCACCCGGATGATCGCCGCGCGCAAGCGGCAGGGCGGCGATGGTCGCCGTGTCGGTCGTGCGGCCCGCGATGACGATATCGGCGCCGGTGGCGAGGGCCGCCTGAATCTGTTCGGCGCCCGCAAGGGCAACGATATTGGTCATGTCCGCAATCGCCGCCGCATCGACCGGCGGCGCGGGGTCGAGCGGGCGTAGCTGACCCGCCGTCAGCGCCTTGGTGATGCGGTCATTGGGCTGGCTGGAATAGAGCCGCGCCACACGGACCGTCTGACCCAGTTCCGCTGCCAGTTCTATGGTGATCGCGTACATCCAGTCGACCGTCGCATCGGTGCCGCAAGTGCCCGCCGTGCCGATCACCAAGGGAACGCCTGCCTCGGCCCGCGCCTGCATCAGATGCCGCCATTCGGCTTTGGTGGCGGCGCGGGAATATTTTGATACACCCGCGCCGAGGGAATAGGGTCCGCTGTCGGTCGAGCCCCCGTCGATGGCGATGATGTCGGGCCGGGCCGCCACGCCGCGCGCCAGCGCCACCCGGTCGAAGCCAAGGCCGAGAACCCCCGAGGGCACCAGAACGCGGGTTGCCATCTTTTCCTCAGTCGCTGTCGTAGCTGTCGGTCGCAGGCACCGGTGGCCGCTTCAGGACGCCGCGCAGGAACATCGGTGCCACGAAGCCAAGCGCCGCCGCAAGCCACAGTCCGACCGCGATCGGTGACGAGAAGAGGTAGGTCCAGTCTCCGTCCGACAGGACCATGGCACGGCGCAGATTATCCTCCATCGCATTGCCAAGAAGGATGCCAAGGATCACCGGCACCGTCGGAATGTCGAGCTTGCGGAAGACATAACCCATCACGCCGAACCCGATCATCATCAGCATGTCGAAGCTTGACCCGGTCAGCGAATAGATGCCCACGAAGGCGATCATCGTGACGCCGGGCAGAAGGATCGCACTCGGCACCGACAGGATATGGACGAAGATCTTCACCATCGGCACGTTCATCACCAGAAGCACGATGTTGGCGATCAGAAGCGCCGCGATCAGCCCCCAGACCACCTCGGGCCGGTCGGTGAAGAGAAGTGGGCCAGGGGTTATATTGAGCGTGAGGAGGAGAGCCAGCAGCACTGCCGTCGTGCCAGACCCCGGTACGCCGAGCGTCAGCATCGGCACCAGCGCGCCGCCTGCCGCCGCGTTGTTCCCGGCCTCGGGTGCCGCCACACCGCGCGGATTACCCTTGCCGAAACTCTCGGGGTCACGCGCGATGGCCTTTTCGCCCATATAGGCAAGGAAGGAGCCGAGCGAGGCGCCCGCGCCGGGCAGAACACCGGCGGCGAAGCCGATGACGGTGCCGCGCAGCATGGCCCAGCGGGTCGACCACATCTTCGCCCAGTTCACGGTGATCTTGCCCAGCTTAACACCGATAGCGCTGTCCTTGCCGTGGCTCTCGATGAAATGGAAAACCTCTGCCACCGCGAACAGGCCGACGATGGCGACGAGGAAGTCGATCCCGTCGTTCAGATGCAGGTTGCCGAAGGTGAAACGGGTCATGCCGGTCGTCTTGTCGAGCCCGATCATCGCGATGCCCAGGCCGATGGCGGCGGCCATCGCCGATTTGGCCTGATTGTTCGCGCCGATGCCGCCCAGCGTGCAGAAGGCGAGCATGTAAAGTGCGAAATACTCCGCCGGGCCGAATTTGAAGGCGACCTGGGCCAGAAGCGGCGCCATCAGCATGAGCGCGATGGTTGCAAGGAACGCACCGACAAAGGAGGCGACGCCCGAAATCACCAAAGCGTCCGAGGCGAAGCCCTGCTTGGCCATCGGATAGCCGTCGAGTGTCGTCATCACCGCCGGTTCGTCCCCAGGGATGTTCAGCAGGATCGACGAGATGCGTCCGCCATACATCGCGCCGTAATAGACCGAAGTCAGCAGGACGAGTGCCGAGATCGCATCGAGCCCCATCGAAAAGGAAATCGGGATGAGAAGCGCCACGCCGTTCGACGGGCCAAGGCCCGGAAGCGCGCCGATGATCGTGCCGACGAAGGCGCCGATCACTGCAAGCATCAACGTCCAGGGCGTCAGCGCGATGGAAAAGCCAAGCGCGAGATTTGATAGAATGTCCATGCGGGCGCTCCTAACCCATCAGGAACCGCGGCAGGCCGTGAAGGCCGAGACCGAGAACCGTCTTGAAGAGAATGTACAGCCCGATCCCGAGCCCCGCGCCCGCAATCGCGGCCTGCGCCGGACGGCGGCTGATCTGCCAGGACAGGAAGCCCGAGGCGAGCATCGTGGGCAGGATGAAGCCCAGGGGCTTGATCGTCAGTGCGTAAAGCACAAGCGCAAGAAGCGCGGCGCCGAGCGTCATCACCATCGCCGGACCCGGCCAGTCGACGTCCGGATCGGGGCGCAGCACCATCACGAGTGCGCAGATCATCACCAGTGCGCCGATTATATAGGGAAAGACCCGTGGCCCTACTGGGTCCGACAGGAAGCTGGTCTCTACGGTTGAGGCGCTGAGGAGATACCCCAGCGCCACGACCATCATGACCAGACCGAAGATCCGGTCACCCTTCATCACTGGATGATCCCGATCTCTTTCGAGATGTTGGTGATCTCGGCGATATTCTCGCCCACGAAGGTCTCGAAATCGGCACCCGTGAGAGTGTAGGGCGCAAGACCGTTCTCGGTCATGACCTGCTTCCACTGGTCCGAGGCCGCGACCTTGTTCAGCGCATCGACCCACTTGTTGTAGTCGTCATCCGAGATGCCCTTCGGCACATAGAGACCGCGCCAGTTCATCGCGACGAGGTCGACGCCCTGTTCCTTGGCGGTCGGGATGTCGTCAAAGCCCGCGACACGTGCATCCGACAGGACCGCAAGTGCGCGCACATCGCCGGATTTCAGGAAGCCGCCGACTTCGGACAGGTCGCCGGTCATGGCCTGGGTGAAGCCACCCACCGTCTGGGTGATCGCGTCGGCGCCGCCGTCAAGGCCGATGTACTTGACCGATTTCGCATCGCTGAAGCCTGCGCGGTTCATAAGCATCAGGACTTTGAGATGGTCGAAGCCGCCCACGGCCGAGCCGCCTGCGAAGGAAACGGCGGCCGGATCGGCTTTCACTGCCTCAATAAGGTCGTTGATCGACTGATAGGGGCTGTCCTTGGCCACGACGATCACGCCCGGATCGCCGCCGATCGCGCCGACCCAGCGCACCTGATCGGCGGTCGCGCCCGCATAGGCATTCTGGGCAAGCCGGGTGGTGGTGGCCGACGAAGCCGCGACGATCAGGTCGGCATCCTCGTTCCGGTCGGCGACAACCGCCGAATAGGCGACACCGCCGCCGGCACCGGCCATGTTGGTCACCTGCACGAGGTTCGGCGTCACACCGATTTCCTGCAGGATACGGCCGATCTGGCGGCAGGTGAAATCCCAGCCGCCGCCAGGGTTCGCGGGCGCGATACATTCGGTGGCCGAAGCCGCGCCAGCGGCCGAGAAGGCAGCGACAGCGGATAGCGCCAGCGCCTTGAAAGTCGTTTTCATCTGTTCCTCCCATGGTTCAGTCGCGCCCCGGAGGGCGAGACCGCCCGGGGATTGCGAGGGGCAGTCAAACCTGAAAAGCTGACATGAACCTGTCACGGGCCATGTTCGTAGACGGTTCATCGCGAAGGGGAGGGCGATGCGGTTCCTTCTGGTGGAGGATAATGCCGAACTTGCGGCGTCCGTTGCCGCACGGCTGAAGCTTGACGGCCATGCCGTCGACAGCGCCGCCACGCTCGACGAGGCGGAGGCCTGTCTCGGCGTTGCCGGTTACGATCTCATCCTTCTTGACATGATGCTGCCCGATGGCGACGGGCGCGATTTTCTGGCGCGCCATCGCAAGGCCAGCCGCGAAACGCCGGTGATCGTCATGACCGCGCGGTCTGCCGTCACCGACCGGATCGATGCGCTTGATACCGGGGCGGATGATTATGTGACGAAGCCCTTCGATTTCGCCGAGCTTGAGGCGCGCTGCCGGGCGGTCCTCAGGCGACGCGGCGGTGGGGCGCAGACGCTTAGGACCTATGGCGATCTGACTTTCGATCCGCTCGCAGCAACTCTTGCGGTGGGCGAGGAACGGCGGGAACTCCGTTCGCGCGAGGTGCGGCTTTTCGAACTCTTTCTCAATGCGCCGGAACGGATCCTGTCGAAGGAACATCTGTGTGACCGCCTGTTCTCCTTTTCCGAGCCGGTCAGCGACAATGCGATCGAGGTCTATGTCGGGCGCCTGCGCAAGAAGCTTGCGGGCAGCCGTGCGCGGATCGAAACCGTGCGCGGGCTCGGCTACCGCCTGACGGGCGGCTAGGATGGCCCTGGCGCCGAACCCACAGACAGGATCGCCGGTTTCTCTGAGGCGGCGATTGCTTCTCCAGCTGCTCTTGCTTGCCGCCTGCCTGTCGGTCGGGCTTTACGCCGCCGTCCGGCTCGGGGCGGACCGCGCGTCGGAGGCGACATTCGACGCCGTCCTCGGCGCCGCCGCCGGAAGTCTCGCCGAAGAGGTGCGGGTCGCCGAAGGCGGCATTACCGTTGATCTGCCGCCCGCAACCTTCTCGATGCTGTCGGCGATGGGTGAGGAGCGCATCTTCTACCGTGTCGATGTCGACGGGGCGCCGGTGACGGGTTATGCCGATCTGCCTCTGCCCGAACAGCTGCCGACCGCACTAGCGCCGAGTTTCTACGATGCAAACTATCGAGATACCGATGTCAGGATCGCGGCCATCCTGCGCAGTATCAGGATCGATGGGCGCGCGGCGCCGCTTCTGGTGCTGCTTGCCGAGACACGACAGGGCCAGGGGGCGATTGCGGCGCGGCTAGGCAATCGGGCGGCTGTTCTGGGGCTTGCGATCTTCCTCGCGGCCATTCCCTTCTCGCTTTATTTCGCGCGCAGTTTCCTCAGCCCGATCGACCGTCTGGCCGAGGCAGTCGGGCGGCGCGGTGCACGCGACCTGCGCCCGCTGCGCCATCCGGCGCCGAGCGAACTGCAACCTTTCGTCACCGCGCTTAACAGCTTCATCGCCCGCCTGCGCGGCACGCTCAGCCAGACCGAAACCTTTCTGGCCGAGGCCGCACACCATATCCGCACGCCGCTGACGGTGATGCGGAACGAGGCGGAACTGGCGCTTCGGCAGTCGGGCGAGGAGGAAACCCGTGCCCGGCTGCGCGGCCTGATCCGAGCAGCGGACGAATCGGCGCGCTCGGCAAGCCAGCTTCTGGATCACGCGACCGTCCTTTATCGCGCCGAACAGGCCGACTGGGCCGAGATGGATCTGGCGAAACTTGTCCGCGATTTGGTGGAACGGTTCCGCCCGGCGGCAGAGATGCGGGATATTTCGGTTCGGCTGGAGGTCCGTGGCACGCTGCCCACGCGGGCCGATCCGGTGCTGGTCGAGGCGGCGCTGAGGAATATCATCGACAATGCCGTCAAATATTCCGCCCCCGACGGGCTCGTCGAGGTGATGGCCGAAGCGGTGGCGGGCGAGGCGCGCGTAACGGTGATGGACCGGGGGCGGGGTCTTGCGGGGGTTGTGGATCAGGGGTTGAAGCGCCGCTTCCGGCGTGGCGCCAATGTAAGCGACGTGCCGGGATCGGGACTTGGCCTGACCATCGTCGAAGAGGCCGCACAGGCGATGGGCGGAAGCTTCGCCATCGGCCCGCGAGAGGGAGGGGGAACATGCGCGGTCTTTTCGCTGCCGCTTCTGTAAGGCTGGTCTGCGGCGTCCTTTGGCTCGCGCTCGCCGCGGCGGGTGCGCGCGGGTTCGAAACCGAAGCGATGCAGGATTTCGGAACAGGCCCGCAGCGCATCGACGTCCTGTCCACCACCGACATCGCCTATATGCAGCCGGTGATCGACGCCTATCTGGTGCGCCACCCTGATGTGACCTTGCACTACGTGGTCGCCTCCAGCCAGGAGGTCTACCGCGCCGTCGCCGAGGAGGAGGCGCCTTTCGATCTGGTGATCTCCTCGGCAATGGACTTGCAGATGAAGATCGCCAATGACGGGCTGGCGCGCCCACTTCCGGCCGCGCTTATGTCGGGCCAGCCGGGCTGGGCGCGCTGGCGCGACCTTCTGGTCGCGGTGACGCAGGAGCCTGTGGTGCTGCTTCTTGGCCGCGATGCCCTGCCACCCGGCACGCCTGCACCCACAACGCGGCGCGAGTTGATCGACCTTCTGCGCGACCATCCCGACCGGTTCCGGGGTAAGGTCGCGACCTACGATCCGGCGGTTTCCGGCGCGGGCTATCTGTTTGCGGCCCAGGATGCGCGACTGTCCGATGCGTTCTGGCGTCTCGCGGAAGTGATGGGGCGCCTCGACGCGAAGCTCTACTGCTGTTCTGCCGGGATGATCGGCGACATTGCCGAGGGGCGGATGCTGCTTGGCTACAACGTCCTTGGCTCCTACGCGCCCGGAAACGACGCCGACGGGCTCAGGATCGTCGAACTTCAGGATTATACGCTCACGCTTCTGCGCACGGCGCTTGTGCCTGAGCGCGCCCGCGCGCCCGAGGCCGGGGCGGAGTTTCTGGCCTTCCTTCTGTCCGCCGAGGGGCAGGCGCTTGTTGCCGAGGGCGCGGGCCTGCCCGCGCTCGACGCCGACGCTTTCGACCGCAACCCGCATCTGCGCCCGATCCGGCTGGACCCCGGCCTTCTCGCCAACCTCGACCAAATCACTCGGCGGCGCTTTCTGGAGGAATGGCGCGCGGCCCTCATTCAGCCTTGAGGCGGGCATGTGCGACCCCCGGGCGCGGTTGCCGCGGCTTGCAAACTGTGGCAAGACTGAGTAAAGCCAAACTAAACCATTGAGTTCAGAAATGACCGATTACGCCGCCGCCCGCACGATGATGGTCGACACGCAGGTCCGCCCCAATGACGTGACCAAGTTTCCGATCATCGAAGCGATGCTGTCGGTGCCGCGCGAGGCGTTCGTGCCCGAGGCGGCCAAGGGCGCGGCCTATCTTGGCGACAATATCGCGCTGCACCCCGGCCGGGTGATGCTGGAACCCCGGACGCTTGCCAAGATGCTAGATGCGCTTGATGTCGGGCCGGGCGACAAGGTGCTGATCGTCGGTGCAGGGCTTGGATATTCGGCTGCCTTACTGGCGCGGATGGCGGGCGTGGTCGTGGCGCTTGAGGCGGACGCCGACCTCGCAGCAGCGGCGCGCGAACGTCTGGAGGCGCTTGGTGCCGCGAACGTGACGGTGCGCGACGGCGCGCTGTCCGATGGCGCGAAGGCCGATGGCCCGTTCGACCGCATCCTCGTGGAAGGTGCGATCGAGGCATTGCCCGAGGCGCTCGCTGCACAGCTGAGCGAGGGCGGCCGCATCGGCGCGATCTTCATGGACGGCGCGCTTGGCACCGCGCGGATCGGCCACAGGATCGATGGCGCGATCAGCTGGCGCTTTGCATTCAACGGCGCGGCCCCGGTTCTGCCGGGCTTCGCCGCGAAACGGGAATTCAGCCTCTGAGCCTCGCCCGCCTTCCGCGGACGACTGGCCGGTCAGGCGACAATAGCCCGGGTCCGAACCCGGCGGCAGGAGGCAAGAGAATGACAGGTCATGTGGCGCGCACGCTGAGGGCTCTCGCGACCGGATCGGCCATGCTCGCGCTTCTATCCGGGCAAGTTCAGTCGGAAACTTTGGGCGACGCGCTGATCTCGGCCTACCGGAATTCGAACCTGCTCGACCAGAATCAGGCTGTTTTGCGCGCCGCCGACGAAGATGTGGCGGCGGCGGTCGCGACGCTGAGGCCCGTGATCAGCTATATTTTTAAGGGCACCTACAGCGAAGGGCGCAGCCCGCTCTTCGGCACCGGGGTGAACAGCCGCAGCGCCGAGCACATCATCAGCCTCGACTGGACGCTTTACGATTTCGGCCGCTCGGGGCTCGGGATCGACATTGCCAAGGAAACCGTCCTGTCCACCCGGCAGGCGCTCTTGCAGGTCGAACAGGGCGTACTGCTGGATGCCGTCCGCGCCTACATGGATGTGCGTCGTGCCACCCAGGCGGTCGAGATCAATCGCACCTCCGTCAATGTGATTTCCGAACAGCTGCGCGCCGCGCAGGATCGGTTCGAAGTGGGACAGATCACCCGCACCGACGTGGCGCTTGCCGAGGCGCGTCTTGCGGCGGCGCGCGCCGGCCTTGCCGCCGCCGAAGGTGATCTGAAAGTGGCGCGCGCGGCCTATACCGCCGCTGTCGGCCATGAAAGCGACGGGCGGACCAGCCTGCCCGGCACGCCCGCCTTCCCCAAGACGCTTGCCGAAGCGCAGGCGCTGGCGCAGAAGCTGCATCCGGCAATCCTCAGGGCTCAGCATCAGGCCAAGGTCGCGGATCTGCAGTTCGAACTGGCGCGCGCCCAGCATTTCCCGACAATCGAGGCAGGCGCGCAGGCGCTACGCGACGACGATGGGGATACGTCGGGCCAAGCGACCCTGCAGCTTGTCCAGCCGCTGTTCACCGGCGGCAAGATCGCGTCGGCGGAACGCAAGGCCATCGCCGGTCGCGACGCTGCGCGCGCAGCGCTGACCCAGACGGCTGTCGAAGTGGCGGAGCAAGTGGCCAACACCTGGTCGGCAATCGAAGTGGCGCGCGCCCAGATCGGAGCGATCGACCTGCAGATCGAGGCGGCGCAATCGGCCTATGACGGCACGAAGGAAGAAGCAGCGCTGGGCGCCCGGACGACGCTCGATGTCCTTGATGCCGAACGCGAGCTTCTGTCCGCCAAATCCGACCGCACCACGGCCGAGGCCAATCTTCAGGTAGCATTTTATTCACTTCTCGCCTCTATGGGTCTTCTGACGGCGGAAAACCTGAAACTCGGGATCCCGGTCTATGACCCAGAGGCCTATTACAACGTGGTCAAGAAGGCGCCCCTGTCGGCGCAGGGGGCCAAGCTCGACCGTGTCCTCAAGGCCATCGGCAAGAACTGATTGTTACGGAAGTCTCATTTTTGATGTGACGTTCGGCCGCCGGTCTGCTGTTATTGTGGCAAGGCAGGAGCGGTTGAGATGAGTACATCACCGGCGAATATGGAAATCAACGACGTCCTTTCCTCGATCCGACGGCTGGTGGCCGAGCGTCGGCATGTGGCGCCCGAAGAGCCTGCGCAGGCCGAGAGTGGGGCTGTTGCGCTTACTTCCGTTGCCCCACCTGTTACCGCGCCCGCTGCGCCGGCCGAGAGCGCCGACAGCCGCCTGGTGCTGACCGCTGCCCACCGGATCCCGACCGAGGATACTGCGCCTTCAGGCGCGTCCGGGACCGCCGCCGAATGGGAGGCCGATATCGCCGCGGAGGTCGAGGAGACACCGCTCTTACTCGACCTGCCGCCGGAGGTCGCGGCGGAGCCGCTGCTGGCGGAGGCCGCGTCGCTGGAAGAGACCATCGCCGAACTGGAAGCCGCCGTCGCGGACATTGATGAGCCGTTCGAACCCGATCTCGGCGATGCCGAGGCGCTGGAGGATGCCGACTGGGCGGCCGACGTCGCCGACCCCTCGCCAGAGACTGAAAGCTGGGCGGGAGAAGAGCCCGCACGGCAAAAGCCGTCAGGTTTCCACGGAATCATGGCCGGTTTCGAAATGTCGGCGCCTGAAGACCGGCTCGATGCGCCGATCATCGGCGATATTGCGATGCCGCTCATGCGGCGGGGCGACAGCTGGCGTGTCTCGCTCTCGCCCTCGGTCCCGGAGAGCGAACTGTCCGCGAGCATGCCTGCCGATGCCGCCGGCGCAGTGGCGGTGCCCGAGGATCGTACGGAAGACCTGTCCGACGCACTCCTCGACGCGAATGCCGGGCCGGAGGATCAGGAAGCCCTTGAATTTGAGGCCCTTGAATTTGACGAGGTGTCAGCAACGCAGGAAACCGATCTGCCCTGGCGCGCCGACGGTCGGCTGCACCTTTCGCTGACGGCGGAGGCACTGCCGGATGTCGCAGGCGATGCGGCCGACGATGGAGACGACAGCCTTGTTGCGGATGAACCTGTTGACCTTGCCGCGTCGTCGCCCGATCGAGATGCCGCCATCGACGCCGTCGCCCTGCCGGACGGCATGTTGCGCGGCCTGATCGCCGATGTCCTGCGCGAGGAACTGCAGGGCGAGCTTGGCGCGCGCCTTGTCGGCCGGATCGAAGCTGCCATCGCCGAGGCCCTGCAGAAGCGAGGGTAAGGACGGCCGCCCTAGCGGGCCCTTGCCAGTATGCGGCGGGCGTCGCACTCTGCCGCCACCATGAACACGCCCGCTCATCTTCTTTTCGGTGCCGCACTCTTTGCCCGTCCGTCCCGTCCGGGGACAACCGTCGCGGCGGTTCTTGGCTCACTCGTGCCCGACCTGTCGCTTTATTTCATGGCCACGGTCTCGATCTGGCTCATGGGCATCCCGGCGGAAAGGGTTTTTCGCGAACTCTATTTCTCGGCCGAATGGCAAGCGGTGTTCGCCGTCGATAACAGCATTCCGCTCTGGGGCCTGCTGCTGGCGATTGCCCTCTGGCGCAAGCGCCCGGCGCTGACCGCCTTCGCGGCAGCGGGGCTTTTGCATTTGGTCTGCGATCTGGTTCTGCATAACGAAGACGCGCGTCGCCATTTCTGGCCCCTGTCGGACTGGATCTTCCGCAGCCCGCTCAGCTACTGGGACCCGCGTCACCATGGCCAGATCGTCGCGCCGGTCGAGATGGCCTTCGCGATCCTCTGGGCCGCGATCCTCTGGCGGCGCTTCACCGGCTGGCAGGCGCGGACGTTCTTCGGCGCGCTGCTCGCGCTCGAGCTCACACCGCACCTGATGTTCCACTATCTGCTTTGACCCGGATACGAAAACGCGCGCCCAGAGGCGCGCGCTGTGTAACCGGACTGCCGGGTGCTGATCAGGCCGCTTCGGCTTCTTCCGCGGCGTGGCGACGTTCGCTCTCCTCGCGCGACAGCGCGACCGAGGTGCGCACGCCCTTGCCCACGAATTCCATCAGACCTTTCACGACCCGCTCGTTCGGGTCAATCCCGGCACAGGACAGAACCTCGCGGCCATCGCGCGACCGCGCCCAGCGGGCGATCTGGTCGGGGCCGTTGCCATACTTCTTGTCGTCGGCAATCGCGTCGTCGAGCGCAGCCAGCACCACCGCTGCAAAGAGTTTGCGCGACCGCTGACCTTGCTCATAATTGAAAGCCGTACCATCCACAAAGTCGCGCATTCCGTCCGTCCTGTTATTGCTCTTGCGTTTCCCGAAGTGTCGTGAATATGACGATTTATTCGTGATTCGGTATTTCTGGTTTCGAATGCCTGTCATGCGTCTGCTGCATGGCTTTGCAGCTGCAGCATCAATATATTGCCGAAGTTATCGCAAACACACGTCCAGATATGGGGCCGCTCCTCGTTACTTCAAGGCGCCCATGCGATTCTTTGCCGAATTTGACCAAACGGTCGATCAGGAGCCTCGTTGAGGCTCCGCGAGCCTAACTATCGCCTCTCCCGCCCGCATTTCACCCATTGCACGGTCAAATCGCAGGTAGGCGATCGCATTGTTGCCAGAGCGGGTGCAAACCTGCCCCGCCTCCTTGCCGTCCGCAAGGATCGACGTGCCGGGCGCCGCCTCGCCGGTGATCTCGACCAGCGCGAGGCCCTTGCGCAACTCGGTCTTGTGTTTCATCCGCGCGGTCACTTCCTGTCCAACATAGCAGCCCTTGCGGAAATCGACGCCGTTCAGTCGTTCAAAGCCCATTTCAAGGATGTAGCTCTCGTCAGGGAGCAGTTCGACCAAGGTCTCGGGGATCAGTTCGGCGACGCGTATCGAGTTCCAGTCGATCGCGGGATCGGCGCCCGCAGCATCCGCCACCGAGCGCCAGCCCATCGCCGGATGGCGCGGGTCGGCGAACGCCCCGGCGGGAGCAGGGCCAAGGCCGCGATGGACGTGCAGCCCGGTGCGTTCCAGCGAAATGTCAGCACGCAGCCGGTAAAGCGACAGGCGGCGCAAGAGCCCGTCGGCCAGCGGATCGGCCACGTCCAGAAGCACGGCGTCTTCCTCAGGGTAGAGAAAGAAATCCGCCAGATATTTGCCCTGCGGTGTCAGGAGCGCGGCATAGACCGCCCCATGCCGAAGCTTGCGCAGGTCGTTGGTGACGAGCCCCTGCAGGAAGCTTTCGCGGTCCGTGCCGCTGACGCGGATGATGGTGCGGCCCGGGGCCTCTTCGCCTGTCATGCTCTCTCCTGTCGCGAGGCCCAGATATAGCGCGGACCCGCGCCGGTGAAAGGGCGAAACGGCGCACGTTGACCTTTCTTGCGGCAGCGCATTAGCTCTGCCGCGAAGGAAGGAGCTTTCCCATGAATCTCTCGCAGGGCCGTCCCTATCTGGCCATTCCCGGCCCGTCCGTCATGCCCGACCGGGTGCTGGGTGCCATGCACCGGGCGGCGCCGAATATATACGAAGGGCCGCTGCATGATCTGACCGCGCGGATCTTCACCGATCTGCGCCGGGTGGCGCGCACCTCGGCCCATGTGGCGATCTATATCGTCAACGGCCATGGCGCCTGGGAGGCGGCGAATGCCAACCTCTTCTCGCGCGGCGACCGGGCACTTGTGGCCTCGACCGGCCAGTTCGGGCTGAGCTGGGCCAATTCCGTCCGCCGCATGGGGGTTGAGGTGGAGGTTCTGGATTTCGGCCGGTCGGTCAAGGCCGATGCCGGGCAGATCGAGGCGGCCCTTCGGCAGGACAGGGAAGGCCGGATCAAGGCGGTTCTCATGACGCAGACCGACACGGCCTCGACAGTGCGCAATGATGTGGCCGAGGTCCGGGCGGCGATCGACGCGGCGGGCCATCCGGCTCTGCTGGCAGTGGACTGTATCGCCTCTTTGGGCTGCGATCCGTTCCTGATGGACGAATGGGGTGCGGATGTCGCGGTGGCGGCGAGCCAGAAGGGGCTGATGGTGCCACCGGGCCTAGGCTTTGTCTGGTTCTCTGACAAGGCGCTTGCCGCCTGCAAGGGATCGGACCTCCGGACGCCCTATTGGGATTGGGAACCCCGCGCCTTTGCCGAGGAATATTGGCAGCATTTCTGCGGCACGGCGCCCACGCACCATCTGTTCGGTCTGGGTGAAGCCTTGACGATGATCCTTGACGAGGAAGGGCTTGCGAATGTCTGGGCGCGGCATGACAGGCTCGCCCGCTCGGTCTGGGCGGCGGTCGATGCCTGGGGGGTCGGCGGCGATATCGCGCTGAACGTGGCGGCGCCCGATCAGCGCGGCACATCGGTGACGGCGGTGCGCTTCGGCGGCGGGGCGGGTGGCAGGCTGCGCGGCTGGTGTCAGGAGCTCGCGGGTGTGACGCTGGGCATCCCGCTCGGCATGGCGCAATCGAACGAGCCCGCCTATGGCGATTACCTCAGGATCGGCCATATGGGCCATGTGAATGCCCATATGGTGCTGGGGGTCCTCTCGGTGATCGAGGCGGGGATGACGGCCTTGTCGGTGTCGCATGGGCCGGGTGCGCTTGATGCGGCGGCGGCGGTGATCGCCGGGGCGTGAGGCTCCTCGGGCACTGCGTTTCTCGTCGCGGAGTCCCGAGGACGCACCGGAGGCTCAGGACGAGGTCTGCGTTGCCTGAAGCGCCTCGGGCAGGGCGGCGGCGAAGGCTGCAAGGTCTTCGGGCCGCCCGCAGCTGACGCGGATGCAGCGGTCGTGCGGCGCGACGAAGGGCATGCGGACGAAGATGTCGCGGGCGATGAGTTCGGCGACGAGGCGGCGGGCGAAGGCGCCGTCGCGGCCTGCGTCGATGGTGACGAAGTTGGTGGCAGAGGCCAGGGGCGTGAGGCCGTTGGCTGCGGCGATCCGGGCAATCCCGGCGCGGGCGGTTTCGACGGCGGCGCGGGTCCGGGGCAGGTGATCCTTGTCGGCGAGTGCCGCGAGGGCGCCGGCCTGGCCGATGCGCGACATGCCGAAATGATTGCGGATCTTGTCGAAAGCGCGGATGAGGCCCGGGTGACCGATCGCAAAGCCAACGCGAGCGCCTGCCATGCCGTAAGCCTTTGAAAAAGTTCGCATTCTTATAGATTTGGGGTTCGCAGGGTCGAGGGCGGGCGCAGTTGCGTCGGGGGCGAATTCGACATAGGCCTCGTCGAGAACGAGGAGGCTGCCCTCGGGCACCGCGTCGATCATCCGCTGGACGGCTGCCGCCTCGTGCCACGAACCCATGGGGTTGTCGGGGTTGGCGAAGTAGATGAGCTTGGCACCGGTTTCGCGGGCCTTGGCGATGAGGGCCTCGGGGTCTTCCCGGTCGCCCCTGTAGGGGACCTTGTGGAGGATGCCGCCGAAGCCTGCGACATGGAAGTTGAAGGTCGGATAGGCGCCGTCAGAGGTCACGACCGGGTCGCCCGGGCCGATGAGGAGGCGGCAGAGATAACCGAGGAGGCCGTCGATGCCTTCGCCCACCACGATATTTTCCGAAGCGATCCCATGATGCCGGGCGAGCGCCTGTTTCAGGTCGTGGTTTTCCGGGTCGCCGTACATCCAGATGTCGCGGGCGGCCTGTTCCATCGCGGCGATGGCCATGGGCGAGGGGCCGAAGATGTTTTCATTGGCGCCGAGGCGGGCGGCAAAGGCGCGGCCGCGGGCGCGTTCCTGGGTTTCCGGGCCGACGAAGGGGACGGTCGCGGGGAGGCTGTCGACGAGGGGCGTGAAGCGGGGCATCGGTCCTCCTTTTGGGGGGAGGCCGGGGGCGCTGCCCCCGGGCCCCCGGGATATTTAGCAACGGAAGATTGGGTCAGACGGCCTCGGCGAGGCGCGCGAGCGCGGCTTTCAGCTTGTTCGCCTCTTCCTCGTTCAGCGCGAGATTGTCGCGGGTTTCCTCGATCACCTCTTCTGGGGCGGAAGCGGTAAATTTCGGGTTGTTGAGACGACCGCGCAAGCCGCCCATGTCTTTTTCGATCTTCTCCAACGTCTTGGAAAGGCGTGATTTTTCGGCCTGAAGGTCGATGATCCCTTCGAGGGGGAGGGCGAAGGCGCCGCCTTCGACCGGGATGGTGATCGCGCCTTTGGGGGCGGCGCCCTCGGTCAGGCCGTCGATACGGGCGAGGCGGTCGATGATGGCGCGGTTGCGGCCGAGGGCGGCGCGGCCCTTGTCGTCGAGCGCGGTCAGGATCATCGGCAGTTTGAGGCCCACCGGCACGCGCATTTGGGTGCGGGCGGAGCGGATTTCCTCGATCAGGCGGATGACCCAGTTGATCTCGGCATCGGCCGTTTGATCAATGATTTCAGCGCCATAGGTCGGCCAGTCGGCATGGACGAGCATCTTGTCGCGTTGGCCGGTCAGCGCCCACAGTTCCTCGGTGATGAAGGGCATGATCGGGTGCATGAGGATGTAGCACTGGTCCAGAACCCAGGCCATGGTTTGCCTTGTTTCATTGGCGAATTCACCGTCCATCAGCGGTTTGGCGAATTCGACATACCAGTCGCAGACCTTGCCCCAGACGAACTTGTAGAGCGCGTCGGCGGCGTCGTTGAAGCGGAAGCTTTCCAGCGCCTCGTCGACGGCGATCCGGGCGCGGGCGACCTCGCCGATGATCCAGCGATTGACCGTATGCTTCACGTCGGGCATCCGTCCCGCATCCGTCCCGACAACGTCCCGACAGAGCGCCGCGTTCATTTCGGCGAAACGGGTGGCGTTCCAGAGCTTCGTTCCGAAATTCCGGTAGCCCGCGATGCGCTGGGTGTCGGCCTTGAGGACGCCGCCCAGAGAGGCCATCGCGCAGTTCGCGAAGCGGAGCGCGTCGGCGCCGTATTCGTCGATGATGTCGAGCGGGTCGATGACATTGCCCAAGCTCTTCGACATCTTCTTGCCCTTGGCGTCGCGGACGAGGCCGTGCAGGTAGACGGTGTGGAAGGGGATCTGATCCACGACGGCGAGTTGCATCATCATCATCCGGGCGACCCAGAAGAAGATGATGTCGAAGCCGGTGACGAGGACGGAAGTGGGGAAATATTTCTTCAGTTCGGGCGTGTCTTCCGGCCAGCCGAGGGTGCCGATGGGCCAGAGGCCGGAGGAGAACCAGGTGTCGAGCACGTCGGGATCGCGGTAGATCCTTATGGGCTCCCCATAGCGTGGGCGCGGTCCTGCCCGAGAAAAGTTCCGGGCGGCCTCCTCCGAATCAAACGCCAACACCTCTTTGCCATAGTGGTGTTCGGCAGCCAGGCTATAGTATTGTTTTGCCTTAATAATTGCCTCCGCCTCTGTCGAGGCGCAGAAGACCTTGGAAAGCCCGGCTCCCGACCACGGATAGTGGAGTGAGTCGTCTTCAGTATCCTCGTCAAAGGCCATTTTCGGCCCATACCACACCGGGACCTGATGGCCCCACCAGATCTGGCGGGAGATGCACCAGGGCTCGATGTTTTCGAGCCAGTTGAAATAGGTCTTTTCGCCCGAGGGCGGCATGATCTTCGTCTTGCCGGAACGCACCGCCTCGAGCGCCGGTTCGACGATCTTCGCGGTATCGACGAACCACTGGTCGGTCAGCATCGGCTCGATCACCACTTTCGAGCGGTCGCCGTGCGGCTGCATCATCTTGTTCTGTTCGACGAGGGGCAGGCGTTCCAGATGTTCGGCGCCGGTTTCCTTGTCGATACTCTTGTGCAGAACCGTGACCGCCAGCCCTTCGCGGGTGATCTGGTCGATCACGCGTTTCCGCGCCTCGTAGCGGTCCAATCCGCGCAGGTCGTCGGGGACGAGGTTGATCGCGTCGACTTCGGCCTCGGTCAATGTGCGCTCGCCTTTGGCGACCGCCATGGCGATGGTGGCGGCCTGCGTGTAGGGCGCGCCGTCGGCGCGCATCTGGGCCTTGGTGTCCATCAGCCGGTAGCAGGGGATGCCAGCGCGCTTGGCAACGCCATAGTCGTTGAAATCATGCGCGCCGGTGATCTTCACCGCGCCCGAGCCGAAGGCCGGGTCGGGGTAGTCGTCGGTGATGATCGGGATCAGGCGGCGGTGTTCCTTGGGGCCGACCGGGATTTCGCAAAGCATGCCGACGATGGGCGCATAGCGTTCGTCGGAAGGGTGGACCGCGACCGCACCGTCGCCGAGCATGGTTTCGGGGCGGGTGGTGGCGATCGAGATATAGTCGCGGGTCTCGCGGAGCGTGACGTTGCCGTCTTCGTCCTTCTCGACATATTCATAGGTCGCGCCGCCCGCGAGCGGGTATTTGAAGTGCCACATGTGGCCCTGGACCTCGACCTGTTCGACCTCGAGGTCGGAGATCGCGGTCTCGAAATGCGGGTCCCAGTTCACCAGCCGCTTGCCGCGGTAGATGTAGCCCTTGTTGTAGAGATCGACGAAGACCTTGATGACGGCGTCGTGGAAGTTGCCTTCCTCGCCTTCTGGCGCGCCGGGGGCGCCCGACATGGTGAAGGCCTCGCGGTCCCAGTCGCAGGAGGCGCCGAGCCGTTCAAGCTGGCCGCGGATATTGCCGCGCGAGAGGCGCTTCTGTTCCCAGACGAGTTTGGTGAATTCCTCGCGGGTGAAGTCGGTGCGGCGGCGGTTGGTCTTGGCGAGTTCACGCTCGACGACCATCTGGGTCGCGATGCCCGCGTGGTCGGTGCCGGGCTGCCAGAGCGTGTCGTGGCCGCGCATCCGGTGCCAGCGGATGAGGATGTCCTGCAGCGTGTTGTTGAAGGCGTGCCCCATGTGGAGCGAGCCCGTGACATTCGGCGGCGGGATGACGATGGAGAAGGCTTCCGCGCCCGGCTTGGCATTGGCGCCGGCCGCGAAGGCCTTTTTCGCGATCCATTCGGCCGAGATGCGGGCCTCGGCCTCGGCGGGGGTGAAGGTCTTTTCCATCGGCATGTTCGTCGTCCCTTGGCTCTGCCCTCCTCTAGCGGGAGACGGGCGAAAGGCCAAGGGGAAGCGGGCCATTCAGGCGCGCGCCGAGGGACAGCAAACACACCGCGCCGCCAGAAATAGCGGAGCGCGGGTCAGGCCGTGCCTTCGAAGATCGGTACGAAACTGCCGTAGACGAGCCGTTTGCCGTCGAACGGCATCTGGGCCATGTCCATGTCGCCTTCGAACATGGCGGCAAAGGCCCGGTCGCGGGTGGCCTTGTCGGGCCAGGTCATCCAGGCGAAGACGACGGTCTCGCCCGTCCGCAGGTCGACGGCGCGGCGGAAGTCGGTCTGGGTACCGGAGGGGACATCGTCGCCCCAGCAGACGGTGAGGCCGGTTGCGCCATGGTCGCGGAACCAGGGCCACCATTTGGCCTCGTGGGCGCGGTATTCCTCTTTCCGGGCGTCTTCGACCGGGATCAGGAAGCCGTCGATGTAGGACATGGTCATCTTTCCCTTCGGCACGTCGGCGGCTGCTGGATCATTTCGGTCCGACGAGCGCAAACGCCGCGCCCTGCGGATCGCTGGCGACGGCGATGAAGGCGCCGCCCGGCACTTCCATCGGGCCGTTCATCACCTTGCCGCCGTTCGCGGTGATGCGGGCGATGGCAGCCTCGACACCGTCGATGCCGAAATAGGGCAGCCAGAACGGTACGCCGGGGCCTGGCATGCCAGGGGCGATGGCCATCATGCCGCCGATGTCCTGGCCCTGATGGGAGAACAGCTGGTAGGTGCCCATCGGTCCCATGTCCATCGCGGTCGAGGCTTTCCAGCCGAAGAGCTTGCCATAGAAGGCAAGCCCGGCCTTGGGGTCGGAGGACATCAGTTCGTGCCAGTTGCCGTGGCGGTCCTTCTTCTGGTCGAAGGCGTCGCTCGCCCCGTCCATCGCGAGGATCGAGAAGGCCGCACCCTGTGGGTCGGCGAGGGCGGCGAAGCGGCCGACGCCGGGGATGTCGGTCGGTTCCATATAGACCTGCGCGCCAGCGGCCTTGGCGGCCGTGGTCGCGGCATCGCAATCGTCGACGGAGAAGTAGATGCCCCAGTTCGGCGGGATGCCGGGGGCGGGGGGCAGCATGAGCCCCGCGACCATCGCCTCGCCGGCCTTGGCGATGCGGTAGTCCATCCCCTCCATCCCGCTGTCGCCGACGGTCCAGCCTATGACCTTTTCATAGAAGCGCTGGGCGGCGTTCAGATCGCCGGTCGTGAGTTCGTACCAGCAGGGAGTGCCTTGCGCGGGTCTTGTCATGGCTTGTCCTTTCGGTCGGGTCAGGCGACGGCGGCGCGGGTGGCGTCGGCCGCATGCCAGTGGGCCATCTGGTCGGCATGGGCCTTCAGGAAGGCGGGCCGGGCGGTGGCGCGGGCAACGTACGATTGCAAGACAGGATAGCCTTCGAGCCCGCCCTTGTCGCCGGTGATCCTGAGCACGTCGGCCATTAATATGTCAGCGATGGTGAAACCACCGGCGAGCCAGTCGCGGTTGGTCAGGACGGTTTCCATCGCGCCGAGCTTGGATTTCATGCGCTGGGCAAAGCGTTCGATCACCTCTGATGCGGGCGCGGGGCCGAAGATTTGCGGCGCGGCGAGCGAGGCATTTGCGAGGATCCAGGGCTGGGTCGACATTTCGACCGAATTGGCAGCGGCGAAGAGCCATTCGGTGATGTCGGCGCGGCGGTCTTCGGGCAGAAGCGTGGGATGGCCCGACGCGAGGCCAAGAAGCATCGCGCCGGTCTCGAACCAGCTGCGGCCGCGCCAGCGCACCGCCGGGACCTGGCCGAAGGGCTGCATCGCCAGATGGTCGGCACGTTTCGGGGCGAAAGTGACCGTTTCGACCCGGTAGGGCTGGCCCATTTCGTGAAACAGCCAGCGTATGCGCAGGTCACGGACATAACCGCGCGGAAAGTCGGGGACCCATTCATAGGTGAAGAGGATCGGCATGTCGGCGTCGGGCATCGGTCGCTCCCTATTGAGTCGTTTTGCGGAAGGGTAGGCCGATGCACTTGCAAAAAACAACTGATACTTTATTTTTGAAATTGCGAAGGGACAGGTGACATTTGCCGAAAAGCTACGGGGAAGGCTGTCTGGCGGCCCATGCGCTCGATCTGATCGGCGACCGCTGGACGCTGCTTGTCGCGCGCGAGCTGATGCTGGGGCCGAAGCGGTTCGGTGCGATCCGGGCAGGAGTGCCGGGGATCGCCACGAACATGCTGGCGGGGCGGCTGGAAGAGATGGTGGCAGCGGGCCTTCTGACCCGCGAAACCCTGCCGCCGCCTGCATCTGTTGTGGTCTATGGGCTGACGGAAGCGGGCGAGGGGCTGTGGCCCATTCTCAAGGCGCTGTGCGACTGGGGCGTGCGCCAGCCGGGTCATGACCCGCGGCTTTTCATCAGCCCGACGGCGCTGATGCTGTCGATGCGGGCGATTGCGGACCGTGGCGGGGCGCCGATGGCAGCGGGCTTTTCCATGGGAGGGGAGCGGTTCGAGGTTCGGCTGGGCAGCGGCGCCTATGCGGTCCGCCGGGCGGCGGGGCCATGCGGAGACCTGCAGTTTCAGGGCACAGCGAACGGGCTTGCGGCGCTGGTCTATGGCAGCGCCCGTGTGAGCGATGCGGTCGAGGCGGGTCTGGGTCGGGTCGAGGGCGACCTTGGGCTGGCGCAGCAGTTCGTCGACAGGTTCCACCTGCCGCGCTGACGCATCTGCGGTTCCCGAAAGCTAGCGTCAGACCGCGCGGTCGATCTTCGTCGAGAGGTGGATGAGGCTTTCGGACGATTTCACCCCGGTCATCTCGCCGATCTGGTCGAGAATCCCGTCCAGAACCGCCGTCGTTGTCGCCGAAACCTGCAGCAGGAAATCGACACGGCCCGAGGTGGTATGGACGCGCTCGACCTCAGGGATCGATTTCAGCCGGGTGAGGATCGATGCCTGGGCGCGTGGCTCGATGGCCAGCAACACCGTCGCCCGGATGCGGCCCTGGCGCGCGGCCTCGCCGAGCTTGACGGTGTAGCCCGCGATCACTCCACTGGTCTCCAGCCGTTCAAGGCGCGCCTGAATCGTCGAGCGGGCGACCTTCAGCCGCCGCGCCAGCGTCGCGACCGATATTCTCGCATCGGCGCCGAGAAGGGCCAGAAGCGAGCGATCGAGGTCATCCATGCCGTTCTCCGTCGGATTAACCGGAATTTTCGGCGTTATAACGACTCTCACAGACAAATCTACTCTTTTGATCGGTGAAAATGTGCCCCATATCGCGGCCATTCGTTCAGGTGAAAGGGCGCCTCATTCGCACCTGGCCTGGTTGGTTGACCGCGTAAGCGTCTTCTGACCCGTAAAGCCGGGGAAAAAGGTGGCTGCGCCTTGTTGGCAGAGGATGCGCCGATGGGGCTCTCGAAAACGATATGGACGAATCCGTCCGAATTCCTGCGTTCGCAACAGCCGGACAATCCGGTGATGTTCTTCGCGCCTGCGGTCCTGCAGGCAACCGCCCGCCGCTTCATCGACGGCTTTCCGGGGATGGTCACATATGCGGTGAAATCGAACCCCGACGAGATGGTCATCCAGAATCTGGTGGCCGCCGGGGTGAAGGGTTTTGACGTGGCTTCGCCCGCCGAGATCGCGCTGATCAAGCGTTTGGCGCCGGGTGCTGCGATGCATTACAACAACCCGGTCCGCGCGCGTCACGAGATCGCCTTCGCGGTCGAACAGGGCGTGGTGTCCTACTCGGTCGACAGCGCCAGCGAACTGGACAAGCTGATCGAGATCGTCCCCGCGGAAGGGACCGAGATCACCGTACGCTTCAAGCTGCCGGTCAAGGGCGCGGCCTACAATTTCGGCGCGAAGTTCGGCGCGACGGTCGAAGTGGCGGCGGAACTGCTGAAGCGGGTCGCGGCGGCGGGCTTCATCCCCTCGCTGACCTTCCATCCGGGCACGCAATGCATCCGCCCGATGACCTGGGATGCTTACTTGCGCGCGGCGGCCGAGATCTGCCAGCTGGCGGGCGTGAAGGCGCGGCGGCTGAACACCGGGGGTGGTTTCCCCTCCTACCGCGTGTCGGGCGAGGTGCCGGACCTTGAGGCGATCTTCGAGACGATCGACCGGGTCACGGCCGAGGTCTTCGGCGCGGATCGCCCGGCGCTGGTGTGTGAACCGGGGCGCGGCATGGTGGCCGAAAGCATCACCAGTGCGGCGCGGGTGAAGGGCGTGCGCGACGGGGCGCATGTGTTCCTGAACGACGGCGTCTATGGCTGCATGGACGAGTTGCCGCTGACCGGCATGATCGACCGGGTGTCGGTGCTGACGCCGGAGGGCAAGAAACGGGACGCCGCTAGGGAAGGCCGCATCGTCTTTGGCCCGACCTGCGATTCCGTCGACCAGCTGCCGGGCGAGGTGATGCTGCCGGGCGATATCGCCGAGGGCGATTATCTTCTGATCGAAGGCATGGGAGCCTATTCGACTGCGACCAACACGCTGTTCAACGGGTTCGGCGCGGTGGTGATGGTCACGGTTCTCAACCCCGCGCCCTGAACCTGCCGATTTTCGCGCGAATGTGACGGCAGGGACCGATTGTTGATCGGCCCCTGCCTTTGCGATGACGCAACCTTCTGTAAAATTCCTTCAGATAGTATGGTTATCGGGAAGGCAGAGGGACCGGCGCTGTGCGGGAGTGGCTAACAGACCGTCTGATGAGGATGCTGCGCATCGGCCGACGGGTCGAGGTGCAGAACCCAAGGCCTGCGCCCGCGAGCGCCCCGCCGGAGCGGCGCCGGACCGATCATGTGATCCTGCTCGACGGCACTCTGGGCGATCTGACCCCGGGGCAGGAAACGAACGTGGGCCGCATCTACCGGCACTTGCGTGCCGCGCCCGCCTCGGCGCGGCTGTCGCTTTACTATGAGGCGGGCGTACAATGGCACATGTGGTCCGACACGCCCGGCGTCGCGATGGGGCGCGGCATCAACCGCCAGATCCGCCGGGCCTATGGCTGGCTCGCCAATCGCTACCGGCCGGGCGACCGGATCTTCCTGATCGGCTATTCGCGCGGCGCCTATGCGGTGCGGTCGCTCGCGGGCGTGCTGGATCAGGTCGGGCTTTTGCGGGCCGAAGCTGCCACTGAACGCAATGTTCAGCTGGCCTACCGCTATTATCAGACCAAGGATAAAAGCGCGGCGGAGGCGGATTTTTCCCGCATCCATTGCCATCCGTCGATCGAGGTCGAGATGATCGGGGTCTTCGATACGGTCAAGGCGCTGGGCGTCAGGCTGCCGTTCCTGTGGATGTGGACCGAACCGCAGCATGAGTTCCACAACCATGACCTCTCGGCCGTTGTGCGGCACGGCTATCATGCGCTGGCGCTTGACGAGACGCGGGCGGCCTTCGATCCGATCCTGTGGGAGACACATGGCGGAGACTGGCAGGGGCGGGTGGAACAGGTCTGGTTCCGCGGCGCGCATGGCGATATCGGCGGACAATTGTCGGGGGTCGAGGCGGCGCGGCCGCTGTCGAACATCCCGCTTTTCTGGATGCTGGAACGGATCGAGCGCTGCGGCCTGCCGTTGCCCGAAGGCTGGCGGGCAGCGTTGAAATGCGATGCCTCGGTTCCCTCAGTCGGCACGACGCGGGGCTGGGGTAAGGCGTTCCTTCTGCGGGCGCGGCGGCAGGTGGGTGGCGATCCGTCCGAAAGCCTGCATCCCAGCGCCCGCGAGAGCCGCCGCGGGCAATTCTGGCTGAAACGGGCGCCGCAACTGGCGAGCGAGCGCTGAAGAGCCTCAGGGGCAGCCCAGGAGGCCGCTCGTCGTCGCACTTCGTGCGCTCTTCGCTGATGCTGCAGGACGCCCCCGGAAAGCGAAGTTCAGCCTTGGTCGTGAAACCGGGCTCGTCTGGAATCGTCGTTGGTATGCATTGCCGTGACCGTCGCGACCACGAAGAGCGCACGCAGTGCGACGATGAGCCCTCCGCATAAAAAAACGCGCCCCGGGGGGCGCGTTGACCCGACGAGCGGGCAGGGAGATTGGATCAGGCGACCTTTTCCAGCGTGACCTGCGGTGTGACGCCAAGCGCGTGGCAGACGTCGCGGGTCATGTGCGGGCGATTCAGCGTGTAGAAATGCAGCTCTTCCACCCCTTCGCTCACCAGCCGGTCGCAAAGGACCGTGCATTGGGTCAGTGCCAGAAGCTCCTCACGCCCGTCGCGGATCGCATGGGCGAAACCCTCTTCCAGCGTCGGCGGCACATGGGCGCCGCAACGGGCGGCGAAACGCTTGGCCCCCTCCCACGAGATGATCGGCAGGATGCCCGGCACGATCGGCGCGTTAATCCCCGCGGCGGCGCAGGCATCGCGGAATCTGAGAAAGGTCTCGGCCTCGAAGAAGAACTGGGTGATGGCGCGGCTCGCGCCTGCGTCGATCTTGCGCTTCAGCCAGTCGACATCGGCCTGGGCGCTCGCCGCTTCGGGGTGCGGCTCCGGGTAGGCGCCGACGGCGATGTTGAATTTGCCGGTGCGGGCCAAAGCCTCGACCAGTTCCACCGTGTTGGCGAAGCCCTCGGGATGGGGCACGAACCGGTCCGCGCCCTTCGGCGCGTCGCCACGAAGTGCCACGATATCCGTCACACCGGCGGCGGCATAGCTTTCGGCGATGGCGAGGGTTTCTTCACGCGTCGCGTCGACGCAGGTCAGATGCGCCGCGACCCTGAGGCCGTAGTTCTGGCCGATGGTCCGGACCGCCTCATGCGTCAAGGCCCGCGTCGTGCCGCCCGCGCCGTAGGTGACCGAGACATAGTCGGGCGAGAGCGGCGCCAGCATCTGCACCGTCTCCCACAGCCGGAAGGACGCATCCAGCGTCTGGGGCGGGAAGAATTCGAACGAGATGCGGGGTGCTTTGGACATGATCGGGCCTTTCCTTTGCACCTCTTGTCCCACGCGCCGGGATGTGAGACAAATTCATAATCTTCAAGATCAACATGAATTCCTTTTGTAGAGTCTCGCCATGCACCTCGACTTCAGGCACCTGCGCACGATCAAGGCGATCCATGAGGCGGGCGGTATGGCGCGCGCGGCCGAAGTGCTGAACATCACACAGTCCGCGCTCAGCCATCAGATGAAAGGGCTGGAGGATCAGGCGGGGGTGGAATTGTTCGTGCGGCGGTCTAAGCCGCTGAAACTGTCGCCCGCGGGGCAGCGGCTTCTGCGCGCCGCCGACCGGATCCTGCCCGAGGTCGAGGCACTTTCGGAAGAGTTCCGCGCCCTCAGGATGGGCCGCACCGGGCGGCTGCATATCACGCTGGAATGCCATGCCTGCTATGACTGGCTCTTTCCGGTGCTGGAACAGTTCCGCCATGCCTGGCCGGAGGTCGATGTCGATATCCGCCCTGGCCTTGCCTTCGACGCCATGCCCGCGCTCCGGCGCGAGGAGGTGGATCTGGTGATCACATCCGACCCCGAAAAGCTCGACGATGTGATCTTCCATCCGCTCTTCGACTATCAGCCGACACTGATCGCTGCGGCCCAGAACCCGATCGCGGCGAAGCCTTTCGTCGAGGCTGAGGATTTCCGCGATCAGGTGGTGATCACCTACCCGGTCGACCGGTCGCGGCTGGATATTTTCACCACGCTCCTGACCCCCGCGCGGGTGGAGCCGCGCGGGCACCGGCAAGTGGAACTGACGGCGGTGATCCTGATGCTGGTGGCCTCCGACCGCGGCGTGTCGGTCCTGCCCGACTGGGTGCTGCGCGAGGTGAAGTACCAGCCCGACTATGTGACGCGACCGATCACCGAACATGGCATCACCAAGCGCATGTATGCCGCGACCCGGGGCGAGGATGCGACCCAGCCCTATATGGCGCATTTCCTGAAGCTCGCCCGGTCAGAACCGGTGAAGCTGCAAAGGGGTTGACCGGCGCGGCAACTCGGGCATGATCGGACCGAACGAAAACGGGTCTGACGTGAAAACCATCTTCACCCGCGAGCGCCGTCCTGGCCCTGTTTCTGCCCTGCTGTTGAAGCAGGGCTGACCGGAGGCGCATTTCCCAAAGGTCCGCCCTTTCCGGCGCCGCGTGCGCTATGCCCAGATTTGCGGACCTGACCCATGAGCCTTCTTGCTGTCAAAGACCTGTCGCTGACCCTTGGCGAACCTCTCTTCACCGATCTCTCCTTTACTCTGCAGCCCGGAGACCGCTTGGGGCTGGTCGCCGCGAACGGGCGCGGCAAATCCTCGCTTCTGAAGCTGATCGCGGGGGCGCTGGAGCCGAGCGCGGGTGACATAACTCGCGCGCGGGGCCTCAAGATCGGCCATGTGGCGCAGGATGTGCCGGCGCGGCTGTTGCCCCTGACCTTCCGCGATGCGGTGCTGGAGGCGCTGGACCCCGAGGCGCGCGATTATGAAAGCTGGCGGGCCGATGTGCTGCTGGACGATCTGGCGGTGCCGGAGCCGTTCCGCGAACAGCCGCTGAGTGGTTTGTCCGGCGGCTGGCAGCGCACGGCGCTTCTGGCGCGGGCGGCGGTGGGCGAGCCCGACCTTTACCTACTGGACGAGCCGACGAACCATCTGGATCTTGGCCGGATCGGCAGGCTGACCGACTGGCTGGCCGGATTGCCCCGCACGGTCGGCGTGATCGCGGCCAGCCATGACCGGGCGTTTCTGGACGAGGCGACGGGGCGGACATTGTTCCTGCGTGCCGCTGGCAGCCGGTTCTTTGCACTCTCCTATGGTTCGGCGCGGGCGGCGCTGGCCGAGGCGGATGAGGCCGATGCCCGGACCTATGAGAACCGGATGAAGGAGGCGGAGCAGCTCAGAAAGCAGGCGGCGAAGCTGAAGAATATCGGCATCAACTCCGGCAGCGATCTTCTGGTGGTGAAGACCAAGCAGCTGAAGGAACGCGCCGCAAAGATCGAGGAGGCGGCGCGGCCCGCCCATCATGAGCGGTCTGCGGGCGCGATCCGTCTGACGAACGCGGGCACCCATGCCAAGGCTCTGATCGCGCTGAACGATGCGTGGGTCCGTACCCCCGACGGGCGCGACCTGTTCCGGACGGGCGAGACATGGATCGAACGCGGCGACCGCGTGGTACTTCTGGGGCCGAATGGCGCGGGCAAGACGCGGATGATCGAGGCTGTGCGTGCCGCATGTCTGGGTGCCGACAGCCCGATCCGCGCGGCGGCGACGCTGGTGCTTGGCCACAGCGATCAGGGGCTTGCGCATCTGCCTGACTCGGCCACGCCCTTTGACCTGATCAACCGCTTTGATGTGGGCGATCAGGCGGCGCGGACGCTTCTGGCGGGGGCGGGCATTCGACCGGACCGGCAGGGCGCGAAGGTCGCGACTTTGTCGGGCGGCCAGAAGGCGCGGCTCGCCATGCTGGTCCTGCGGCTGACGCGTCCGAACTTCTACCTCTTGGACGAGCCCACGAACCATCTGGACATCGAGGGACAGGAGGCTTTGGAGGCCGAACTGCTGGCGCAGGGCGCGACCTGTCTGCTGGTCAGCCACGACCGGCAGTTCGTGAGGAATGTCGGCACCCGGTTCTGGCAGATCGAACGGAAACGCCTGATCGAGGTGGACGACCCCGAACCCTTCTTCGATACCGCTCGTGCCGCGGGGTGAACCTTGCGGCATTTTCAACGGCAGAGCGTCTGCGCGATTGCGCGGGCGCCGCGCATGGCCTATGGCCAAGAAAAAGGGGAGCGGTGCCGGAGCCGGTGGCCGGAGCATCGCAGAGGAAACGGGGAAGCAGTCAGCGATGAGCGATGCGGATGCGCCGGCGGGCGTGGAGCCTGCCCAGAGGTCGGGGCGCGACTGGGTGCAGATACTTGCGCGCTACCGCGAGCCGCATCACGGCCGCAGCGCGGTGGAGTTGGCGCTGACGCTGATACCGCTGGTCGCGCTTTTCGCCTTCGCCTGGTGGCTTCTGTCGATCAGCTATCTGCTGGCGGCGGCGGTGGCGGTGGTGAACGCGGGCTTTCTTCTGCGTGCCTTCGCGATCCAGCATGATTGCGGTCATGCCTCTTTCTTCCGCAGCCGCGGCCTGTCGGATTGGGTCGGGCGCGGGCTCGGGGTGCTGACGCTTACGCCCTATGACGTCTGGCGGCGGTCGCATTCGATCCATCACGCCTCGTCGGGCAATCTCGACAAGCGCGGGATCGGCGATGTGATGACGCTGACGGTCGATGAGTATTACGCTTTGTCGAAATGGGGGCGGCTCGGCTATCGGCTTTACCGCAACCCGCTGGTGTTGTTCGGGCTGGGCCCCGCCTATCTCTTCATCCTGCAGAACCGGCTGCCCATCGGTTTCATGCGCGCGGGCTGGAGCTATTGGACAAGCGCCATGGCCACCAATGCCGCGATCGCGCTGGGGCTTGGGCTGATGATCTGGTGGGGTGGGTTCGCGCCGCTATTGCTCGTGTGGCTGCCGACGGCGCTGATCGCCGCGACGCTGGGTGTCTGGCTCTTCTATGTCCAGCATCAGTTCGAAGAAACGCACTGGCGGCCCGGTGCCGACTGGCAACTGCATGATGCGGCGCTTGAAGGCTCGTCGCATTATGTGCTGCCCGCGCCCTTGCGCTGGATCACCGCGAATATCGGCATCCATCATGTCCATCACCTCTACAGCCGCATCCCCTTCTACCGGTTGCCGGAGGTGCTGCGCGATCATCCGGTGCTGGCGGAAAGCCAGCGCATGACGCTCTGGCAAAGCTTCCGCTGCACAAGGCTGCATCTGTGGGACGAGAAGGGGCGGCGGCTTCTGTCCTTCGCCGGTGCCCGGCAGCTGCGGATGGCAGGCTAAGAGCCGGGGCCCGCGGCCCTTCACATCCTGCGCGCGCTTGACTATAGGGGCCACTTGACCCGATGGAGCCCGTGAGATGCAAGGCAGCGCCAACCTCAACCTGATGATCAAGGCCGCCCGCAAGGCGGGCCGCAGCCTCGTGAAGGATTTCCGCGAGGTCGAGAACCTGCAGGTCTCGCTGAAGGGCGCGGGAGATTTCGTCAGCCGCGCCGATATCGCGGCCGAGAAGATCATCAAGGAAGAGTTGATGGGCGCCCGCCCGACCTATGGCTGGCTGGGCGAGGAGACGGGCGAGACCGACGGCCAGGATCCGACGCGGCGCTGGATCGTCGATCCTTTGGACGGGACCACGAACTTCCTGCACGGTCTGCCGCACTGGGCAGTGTCGATCGCGCTGGAGCACAAGGGCGAGATCACCTCGGCCGTCGTCTTCGATCCGGCGAAGGACGAGATGTACTGGGCCGAGAAGGGCGCGGGTGCCTGGATGAACGAGGCGCGTATCCGCGTCTCGGGGCGTCGGTCGATGTCGGACGCGGTTTTCGCGACCGGCGTACCGTTCGGAACGAAGAAGACCCTGCCCGCGACGATGCGCGACCTGGCCCGGTTGATGCCGGCCTGCGCGGGCGTGCGGCGCTGGGGGTCGGCGGCGCTCGACCTCGCCTACGTGGCGGCGGGGCGGTACGACGGCTATTGGGAACGCGAGCTGGGCGCCTGGGACATGGCGGCGGGGCTCTTGCTGGTGCGCGAGGCCGGTGGTTTTACCTCTGCCGTGCGCGAGGGGCGCGAGATTTTTGAAAGCGGGTCGGTGATTGCCGCGAATGGCGAGCTGTTCCAGCCGCTTTGCGACATCCTGCGCGAACCTGCCTGAGGGAAGGCGGGGGTTTCACACCCCCGCACCCCCGTGGAGTATTTCCGGACAGAACGTGAGAACAGCGGTCTAGCGCGCGGGCCGGTCAGAGGGATGGTTGACGCCGTCGCTCCATTTGACATCGCCTAGATCACGCGGATTGAGGCCGTCGAGGGAAGCGGCGTTCACGCCATATTCGTTGGGGTTCGAGCGGCGCTGGTGGTGGGTATAGATGCCGCAGACGGAGCAGAAGTAATGTTTCGCGGTCTTGGTGCCCCATTGGTAGAGCGAAAGCTTGTCGGCGCCCCGGATGACGCGCAGCCCGTCGAGCGGCGCACTGACGGCGATGGCACCGCGACGGCGGCAGTAGGAGCAGTCGCAGCGCCGCGCGGTTGAGAGGCCACCTTCGACAAGGCTGACTTCAAGTTCCACCGCGCCACAATGGCAGGTGGCGCGATGGGGGCGGGTGATCTCGGGCAGAGTCATTTGCGGCGTCTCACGAGCGGGATGTTGGCGGGATTGTACTGAAGCGCTTCATGCGGCGGGCGCCCGTGGGTTTCGCGCCACCAGCCGCCCGCGCCGCGCCGTGCCCAAAGTGGGATTGTCAGTACGATACCGGCGGCAAAGCCCGCGGCATGCGCCCAATAGGCAACGCCGCCCGCCTCGGTCGAATGGCCGAGGCCGCCCATGATCTGGAAGGCGAACCAGAGGCCAAGCATCACGAAGGCCGGGATCGAGAAAACCCGGAAGAAGATGATGAAGATGATGAGGATGTCGACGCGGGCGCGCGGGAAGAGAAGGAGATAGCCGCCCATCACCCCCGCGATAGCGCCCGAGGCACCGACCATCGGTATGGTGGAGCCCGGATCGGGCAGGATCTGGCCGAAGGCAGCGGCGATGCCGCAGGCGAGGTAGAAGATCAGAAAGCCAACGTGGCCCATCTGGTCTTCGAGATTGTCGCCGAAGATCCACAGGAAGAGCATGTTGCCTGCCAGATGCATGAAGCCTGCGTGCAGGAACATGTGAGAGAAAAGCGCGTGCACCTCGCTGCCGCCGGTCACAGCCGCCGGGAAGAGCGCCCAGTTGCGCAGGAAGAGGTTGCTGGCGACCTGGTTGTCGGCGAAGGACAGCTGATAGAGATACACCAGCACGTTCGCGAGAATGATCGCGTAGGTGACGAAGGGCGTCCGTTCGGACGGATTGTGATCGCGGATCGGGAACATGCGGCGACCGTTCCCGATCCCAAGGGGTTCGTCAAGCGCCGCTTACGCCCGTGCGCGAGTCGTTGTCGATTGGATGACGTTCGCTTTCGAGTGCGACCCTGTTGCTGGCATCCGGGAGGATGTCTGCGCGAGGCGAGGAGGTCAGCATGCTGGGACGCTGCCTGTGCGGATCGGTCAGGTTCGAGGTCGACATGCCGGTCGAGACCTGCGTGACCTGCCATTGCGACAGCTGCAGGCGGCAATGTTCGGCGCCGATGACGGTCTATATCGGGGTGGCCGACGGGTGCTGGCGCTGGACGCAGGGCGCGCCCAGGATCTATCGCTCGTCGCCCGGCGTCGAGCGTGGCTTCTGCGAAAATTGCGGCACGCCTCTGTCCTTTCGGTCCGCGAAACTGTCGGGCGTCATGCATCTCTATGTCGCCGCGATGGATCAGCCGGAGGCCTTCGCTCCGACGCTTCATGTAGCTTACGAGGAAAGGCTGCCTTGGTTGAAACTTGCCGACGGCCTGCCGACCCACGCAGGACCGGACTACACGAAGGCTTGAATCTAGACCTTCCAGGACTGAAGGGGCGCAAGCCCGGGAGCGAAGATTACGCCCCCGGGGCAGTGGTGCGCCTTAGCTGTTGCCAGCCTCCGCCAGCAGGGCGGCGTTGCCGCCCGAGGCGGTGGTGTCGATGCAGAGGTGCCGTGCCTCGGTCACATGGCCGCGGTCGGGCAGGCCGGTGATCAGCGGCAGGATCGGCCCCTTGCGGGCGGCGAGCGCCTGTGTGAGGGCGCGTGCCTCGGCCTCGGGCCCCCACCAGAGCGCACCGGAAAAACCATCGAGCGTGGTCAGGACTTCGGCTGGCAGGCGGCCCGGCGCCTCGACCGCGATGCCGCCGAGCGCACGGACCTTCGCGGCCTGATCGCGCGCCGCTTCCGCCCCCGGACCGAGGCAGAGGAGCGGTGCGCGCGGGTAAAGCGACAGGCGGTTCGATTCGCCGGTCGGGCCCGGCAGGGCCTCCTCGGAGAGGGTCGCGTGCGAGCGAGCAGCGAGCAGCGACTTCCGCAGCCCATCGGGGTTTGTGGCCGCGCCAGCGGCATCGGTGACCGACTGCGCAGGATTGGCCGCGAAGCGCGCCAGATAGTCCGGTCCGCCTGCCTTGGGTCCGGTTCCCGAGAGCCCCTCGCCGCCGAAGGGTTGCGAGCCCACGACCGCGCCGATCTGGTTGCGGTTCACGTAGATATTGCCGACCTTGAGCGCCTCGCACACTTCCTGCACGCGGTTGTCGATCCGCGTGTGCAGGCCGAAGGTCAGGCCGTAGCCGGTGGCGTTGATCGCGTCGACGATCTTCGGCAGTTCCTCTGACTTGAAGGTCGCGACATGAAGGACCGGGCCGAAGATCTCGCGCTTCAGGTCGGCGATGCCTTTGACCTTGATCACCGCGGGGGCAATGAAATGGCCGTCCTTGGGGCGGGAGAGCTGGCGCAACAGCCGACCCTCGCGACGCGCGGTTTCCACATGGGCGCGGATGCCCGCCTCGGCCTCCTGGTCGATCACCGGGCCGACATCGGTCGCGAGATCCCAGGGATCGCCGAGTTTCAATTCCTCCATCGCGCCGTAGAGCATGTCGAGGAAATGCGGGGCGATATCTTCCTGTACATAAAGGCAGCGGAGCGCCGAGCAGCGCTGGCCCGCCGACTGGAAGGAGGAGGCGATGACATCGCGCACCGCCTGTTCGGGAAGCGCGGTCGAATCGACGATCATCGCATTCAGCCCACCGGTTTCGGCGATGAGCGGCGCACCGGGGGAGAGGTGACGGGCCATCGCTTTGCGGATCAGAAGCGCGGTTTCGGTCGACCCGGTGAAGCAAACACCCGCGACGCGCGGGTCGGAGGTGAGCGCTGCGCCAACCGTCGCTCCATCACCCGGCAGCAGCTGCAGCGAAGCGACCGGCACGCCCGCCTTGTGGAGGAGCGAGACGGCATAGGTCGCGATCAGCGGCGTCTGTTCGGCGGGCTTGGCGAGTACGCCATTGCCCATGGCAAGTGCTGCCGCGATCTGGCCGGTGAAGATCGCAAGCGGGAAGTTCCAGGGGCTGATGCAGGTGAAGATACCCGCCGGGTCCTTCGCCTCGGTCAGCGAGCGGGCGGCATAGAAGCGCAGGAAATCCACCGCCTCGCGCAGTTCGCTGACGGCATCGGCAAGCGTCTTGCCCGCCTCGCGCGCCAGGAGCGTGAAGAGGAGGCCGAAGTTTTCTTCATAGAGGTCGGCGGCGCGGTTCAGGATCTGGGCACGCTGCGCGACCGGCGCGGACCAGACCTTCGCGGCGCCAAGCGCGGTCTGCACGTCGGCCGGGCCCGCATCGGTGACCTTGCCGATATGCTTGCCGGTCGCCGGGTCGGTAACGCGCCGCACCGGCAGGCCGATGACATGGCCCGCGATGATCGGGTCGGCAAGGAATTCCTCGGTCGCGTGCGGTTCGCGCGCCTCGTCGATCAGGGCGAGCGTTCCGGCATCGGTCAGATCGAAGCCCTTCGAATTGGGGCGTTCGGGCGCGAAAAGCTCCGGCCCCTTGCGGATTGCCTTGTTGGAAATGTTCGGAAGCGCCGTCTCGATCTGGGTGATCGGGCATTGCGCCACGATCTCTGGCGCAACTTCGAGGTCGACGATCTTGTGAACGAATGAGGAGTTGGCTCCGTTTTCGAGGAGTCTGCGGACGAGGTATGCCAATAGATCGCGGTGCGCGCCGACAGGCGCATAGATGCGGCAGCGGGTGCCGTTCGCGCGGTGGACGATGTCATGTAGCCGTTCGCCCATACCATGCAGGCGCTGGAATTCGAAGGCCTGCCCCGGTTTCACCATGTCGAGGATCGCCGCGACCGTATGGGCATTGTGGGTGGCGAACTGCGGATAGATCCGGTCGGTCATGCCGAGGAGTTTCCTGGCATTGGCGATATAGGAAACATCCGTCGCCTCTTTCCGGGTGAAGACCGGGAAGTCGGTCAGGCCCATGACCTGCGCGCGCTTCACCTCCGCGTCCCAATAGGCGCCCTTCACCAGACGGATCATGATCTTGCGGTCGAGCCTTTGGGCAAGGTCATTCAGCCAGTCGATCGTGGCACCCGCGCGGCGGCCATAGGCCTGCACCACGATGCCGAACCCGTCCCAGCCCTTCAGCGCCGGGTCGGACAGGACCGCCTCGATCACCTTGAGCGACAGGGTCAGCCGGTCGGCCTCTTCGGCGTCGATGTTGAAACCCATGCGCGCACTCGCGGCCTTGCGGGCGAGGTCGCGCACCACCGGCACAAGTTCGGCCATCACCCGGGCGTCCTGCGCCACCTCATAGCGGGGGTGAAGGGCGGAAAGTTTTACCGAAATGCCGGGGTTGGTGCCGATATCCTCGCGGTCGCAGGCGGCGGCGATGGCATCGATGGCGAGCCCATAGGCGGTCGCATAGCGCTTCGCGTCATCGGCGGTCTTCGCCGCCTCGCCCAGCATGTCGTAGGAATAGGTGTAACCTTGGGTCTCCATCTCCTGCGCCCGGATCATCGCCGACTTGATCGTTTCGCCCAGGACGAACTGCTTGCCCATTTCCTTCATGGCGCGCTGCACCGCCTTGCGGATTACCGGCTCGCCCAGGCGGCGGACGGCGGCGCGCAAATGGCCCGCGACGCCCGGTTCCTTCTCCTCCAGCACCTTGCCGGTCAGAAGAAGCGCCCAAGTCGAGGCGTTGACGAGCGGCGAGGAGGATTGGCCGAGATGCTTGCCCCAGTTCGATGGCGCGATCTTGTCTTCAATAAGCGCATCCATCGTATCGGCATCCGGTACGCGCAGAAGCGCCTCGGCGAGGCACATCAGCGCGATGCCTTCCTCGGTCGAGAGGCCATATTCGGCGAGGAAGACCTCCATCAGCCCCGGCCGCACATCGGCCCGGATCTTGGTGACAAGGTCGGCGCCCGCGGCGGCGATCCGCGCCCGGTCGCCCGCATCGAGACCGGCGGCGGCGATCAGCCGCGTCAGCAGGGCGGCTTCGTTCTGTAGGGTTCCGGCCTCGATGGCATTCCAGAGGCTCTCAGTGTGGTCGGATTGATCGGCGCGCATGGGGAAATCTCCTGATTTGGCCCATGATACAGGTTGTCACGAAGACGTTTCGCCCATATTTTCACTATTCAAAGGCAATTCGACCATTCGAGGCGCAATGAGCAGTCCGGCACAGGTTCCCGATCTTGACCGGTTCGATCAGGCGATCCTGCGGGCGCTCTCGGGCGAGGGACGGATGACGATGACCGACCTTGCCCGCAAGATCGGCCTGACCAAGACGCCCACCCAGGCGCGGGTGAAGCGGCTGGAGGAGATGGGGGTGATCGCGGGTTACCGCGCCGTCCTCAGCCCGATCCGCATGGGCCTTGCCCATGTGGCCTTCGTCGAGGTCCGGCTGTCGGACACGCGAGAGGCGGCGCTGCAGGCCTTCAACCGCGCGGTGCGCGCGGTGCCCGAGATCGAGGAATGTCATATGATGGCCTCTTCCTTCGACTATCTGCTGAAGGTGCGGACCGGTGACATCCAGGACTACCGCCGCATCCTCGGCGAGCGGATATCCACCCTGCCGCATGTCGCCTCGACCTCGACCTTTGTGGCGATGGAGGCGGTGAAGGAGGCGGGGCTTTGAGCAGGCCGCTCGGCGGCCCGCGCAGGCCTTCTCGCTCAGCGAAGAGCCCCGCAAGAGGTGATGAGCGGACTGGCCGGCCCTATCGGCAGGGCCTCAGGCAGAGCGCGACGCTGCCGTCGGCCCGCGAAAGATAGAGATTGTCGTCGAGGCCGACGGCGAAACTTACCACTTCGGACAGCGCATCGAGATAGGCCTTTTCGAGCGCCATCCGCGGTTCGGTACAAGTCATCCTGGTGATCGCGAGCGGACCGAGGACAAGAAGGCCCGCGTCCATCTCCGCCACGCCGGTGATCCGGTTACAGCCTGTATGACCGTCGACCTTGCCATGAAAGTCTATGGTCAGAGAAATCTCCGTTCCCTCAGGCACGGGTGCGCCCGCCAGTTCAACCGGCACCCAGCCGCGGTCCGTGAACCGCCCGACCGAGATCGACGCGCCGGAGTCAAGCGTCGGCGCGATCTTCGCGCACGGCGCGGCGGAACGGGCGCTGGCAGACGGGATGCTGCCCGCAAGGACGAGCGCGACGCCCAGGGGGAGGGCGGGGGCTAGGCGAGAGACGCGGTGCATGGACAATCTCTTCAGTTTCGGATGACGCGTCGTTGGGACGCACGCTCCTGTCGCAGTCTTGGTTCTCAAGGCGCCTTTTCTCCGCCCCCTGCCTTCAGTATGGTCGCGCCCGGCCGCCCGCGTGGTGAAATGGTAGACACAGGGGACTTAAAATCCCTAGGCCGAAAGGTCGTGCCGGTTCAAGTCCGGCCGCGGGCACCAGACTTTCACATATGTATTGATTTTTATTGAGAAATATATTTCGCAAGTTGTTGACGAGCCATACAGGCCTGTCGGCATTGAGCGACGCTCCGACCCTTCGGCAGGCTTTCGGGTGATCCAAGCTGCTGCCCCAGCTGCCGATCGGTCTCGAGGGTGGTGAAGTAGATCATGGCGGGCGGTTGCAAGATGGGCCTGCTTGCCAATCTCGCCGGCCCGCCGCCGACGAGCTTGGAAATCCAACCGGTACAGATGATACTCTCTCAGGTTGTGAGACGCCTTGTCTCCGCTATCGACAGAGTAGGGCAGCCTTAGCCCAGACCCCTGCAGGGCCGCACTTCAGGCTCGGCAAGGCTGGTGGCGGGTCAATGGCAGGGACCCGTTACACCGTGCGGCACGGCCGTTCAGAAATTGCGCGCCGCGCTCTTGCGCTGGTTTGCCGAAGGCTTCGGCGCGACGTCGCGGCGGAAATCGATCTGAGGACCGAAGCGCGGCCGCCCTTCTGACCTGCCGGTCCTTCACCGGAGCCTGCTGGCGCGAGGAGCGGCCCAGCCGACCGGTGGCTCAGACGCCCAGACAATAGCGTAGGATGGCCTTCTGCGCGTGCAGGCGGTTTTCGCTTTCGTCGAAGATCACCGATTGCGGGCCGTCCATGACCGCGCTCGAGGCTTCCTCGTTCCGATGCGCGGGCAGGCAGTGCATGAAGAGGGCGTCGGGCTTGCCCCGGCCCATCATTTCTTCGTTCACCTGATAGGGCCGCAGCTGGTTGTGGCGGCGTTCACGGGCGCTTTCGGGGTCGTGCATCGAAACCCAGGTATCGGTGACGATCGCATCGGCGCCACTGGCGGCCTTCAGCGGGTCACGCTCGATCAGGACGGTCGAGCCTTTGGAGCGGGCGAAGTCGACGGCGCGCGGGTTCGGGTCGAGTGTTTCGGGGCCGGTGAATGTGAGATCGAAGCCGAACTGCCCGGCCGCATGCAGCCAGGAGGTGCAGACATTGTTGCCATCGCCCGACCAGACGAACTTGCGGCCTTTGACCGAGCCGCGATGTTCCTCGTAGGTGACGATGTCGGCCATGATCTGGCAGGGGTGCGAGGTGTCGGTAAGGCCGTTGATCACCGGAACCGTCGCATGTTCGGCCATCTCGATCAGCGTCGCTTCCTCGAAGGTGCGGAGCATGATGAGGTCAACATAGCGCGAGAGGACGCGGGCGGTGTCGGCGATGGACTCGCCATGGCCGAGCTGCATGTCCTTTCCGGATAGCACCATCACCTCGCCGCCCATCTGGCGGGCGCCGACGTCGAAGGAAATGCGGGTTCGGGTCGAGGGTTTTTCGAAGATGAGCGCGATCATCCGGCCGGCGAGCGGCTGGTCGGCATCGGGCGCGCCCTTGGGCTTGCCGGCACGCGCGTCCTTCATGGCGCGGGCTTGCGCGATCATTGCATGAAGGTCGGCGGCAGGGGTGGTGTGGAGGTCGAGGAAATGGGTCATCTTGGCCTTTCTGGGGGCGCTGGCCGGGGGGCTGTCTGCCCCCCGGACCCCCCGAGAGTATTTCAGGACAGAACGTCGGAAAGCGACGGCATCTCAGGCCGCCTGTCGGAGCGATTGGGCGGCGGCGTCGAGGCGGCGGGTGGCCTCGGCTAGGTCCGTGTCACTGATGGTGAGAGGTGGCAGCAGTCGGACGGTGTTGTCGGCCGCGGCCACAGTCAGGACATGGGCGGCGTACCCGGCCTTCACGACATCGGCGGGTGCGACCTTGCATTTGAGGCCGAGCATCAGGCCCTGTCCGCGAACGCCCTCGAAAATGTCGGGGTGAGCGGCGACGAGCGCCTCCAGCCCCTGGCGGAAGAGCGCGGCCTTGCGGTTCACTTCGGCCAGGAAGGCGGGATCGGCGATGATCTCGACGACCCTGGCACCGACCGCGCAGGCCAGGGGGTTGCCTCCATAGGTCGAGCCATGGGTGCCCACCACCATGCCGGAGGCGGCGCTTTCGGTGGCAAGCACCGCGCCGAGCGGGAAGCCGCCGCCGATGCCTTTGGCCACCATCATGATATCGGGCCTGACGCCTGCCCACTCATGGGCAAAGAGGCGGCCGGTGCGGCCCATGCCCGATTGCACCTCGTCGAGGATCAGGAGCGCGCCGGTCTGATCGCAGAGCTGGCGGATCAGTTTCAGATCGGCGTCGGGCATCGGGCGGATGCCGCCCTCGCCCTGGATCGGTTCCAGCATCACCGCGCAGGTCTTGTCGGAAATCGCGGCCTTGAGCGCCGCCATGTCGCCCCAGGGCAAGTGCCGGAAACCGGGCATCAGGGGCCCGAAGCCCTTCACCATCTTCTCCGACCCGGCGGCAGCGATCGCGCCGGTCGAGCGGCCATGGAAGGCGCCTTCGAAGGTGAGGATCTCGTCGCGTGGGGTGCCTTTGTCGTACCAGTATTTCCGCGCCATCTTGATGGCGAGCTCCGCCGTCTCGGTCCCGGAATTGGTGATGAAGGCGGTATCGGCGAAGGTGTGGGCGGTCAGAAGATCGGCGAGCCGCTTCTGTTCGGGGATCTCGTAGACATTGGACACATGCCAGACCTTGCCCGCCTGTTCGGTCAAGGCCGCGATAAGCGCCGGATTGGCATGGCCAAGCGCATTGACCGCGATCCCTGACCCCAGATCGAGATAGCGCGTGCCGTCGGTGGCGATCAGCCAGCTTCCCTCGCCTCTGTCGAAGGCAAGGGGCGCGCGGTTGTAGGTGGGCAGGACCGATGGGATCATGGCTGTCTCCGGCTGAATGGGCGATGCGTGCCAAAGGGGCGACCTTAAGTCAACGCAAGGTTCGGGGGCGGGCTGGTTCAGGGGCGGGATGTGGCGCGGGGCCACGGGCGAGCGGACGTCAGGCGCAGGTGCGGCGGCGTCGGGGACGGGCAATGATGGCGGTCCGGTTGCTCATGCGCTTTCCTTAGCGCCGGGCGCGCGCCCTGTCCATCTGGAAATCGGTCAGCGGACAGCGTTGGCGTGTCGGGCTCACGCCGCGGCGCAAATCTCGGCTAGCATCGCGATCACCGGCGGGTAGTAGGCGCTGTCATAGCCGCTGTCGTTCTGCATCACCGACAAATAGCAGGCGACGCGCCCGGTCGAGGGGTTGGCCACCAGATACTGGCCGCCATAACCGCCATGGCCAAGCCAGATGCCGTCGGTATTGGTTTGGTTCGAATAGCGCAGATGGGCGCGCGGCGGGGGCATCGGCACGCCGCCCGTCAGCGTTTCCTCGATGAAGGCGGCCGATCCGAAGGGGCGGCCATCAACGCCCGCGCCCCTCCGGGCGAAAAGCGCGCCATAGCGGCAGAGATCGCGCGCCGTCAGGCAGATACCGCCGCTCATCAGCGGAAAGCCCGCCCGGTCGGTCACCACATGCATCGCCCCCTCCATACCCGCCGCATCGGCGAGATCGGTGATGAAGGCCGACATGGGCCGCCCCGACCGCAGTTCTGCCGCGCGGGCCAGAAGGTCGGTATTGGCACTTTTGTAAAGGCAGGCGCCGGTCCGGTTGACCGTATCGCTCCGCCCCGGCGTCAGCCCCACGGTGGCGAGGAAGGCGGCATTCGTTTCTTCCGGCCCGTCGGGCAGGCGCAGGCCGGTCGCGGCCTCCTGCCGGAAGGCGGCGCAGCCGGGCTGGGCGTAATCCTCGTCATAGTCATTCTCGACATTCATGTTCAGAATGTCGGCGACGCTGGCCCCCGCATAGCCCGGCCCCACCCCGGGCACGATCTTTCCCATCTGCTCCTCAAGCTTGATCCTGCCGTCTTCCCAAAGCCGCCCGATCACAAGGTTCATCGCCATCTTCGAGATCGACATGATCGAATGCGGGCGGTCGGGCCCGAAATCGGCGGCATAGGCCTCATGAAGGATCCGCCCGCCCTCGATCACCGCCATCGCGGAAAACCAGGGTGAAGCGGTCAGCCGCCGCACATCCTCGCGCGCAGCGATCGAAAGATCGGCCGAGAGGCGGAGTTCCATCACCCGGCCCGCGCGGGCGCTTTGAGCGTAGCGGGCGATCCGGTGCAGCCCGTGAAAGCCCGAGCGGCGGCGGGGCGCGGAGTTCCAGCTTGTATAGCCGCCCGCCGCCACGGTCAGATCGGGATTGGGAACGGTCGTGACCATGGGCGATTCTCCGGGGTTGGCCGGGCGATCCTAGGGGCGCGACGCCGGGCCTGACAACCTTGCCCCTTCTGTTGAGCGGTTTTGCGCGCCTTGCCCTCCGCCCCCATCCCTTGTATCTCGGCGCGTCCCCGCTAGAATGGGGGTCCGATCAAGCCAGAGGATCTGCGATGTCCTGGACCGACGAACGCGTCGAGCTGTTGAAGAAGATGTGGGGCGAAGGCCAGTCGGCGAGCCAGATCGCCAAGGAACTGGGCTCGGTCACCCGCAATGCGGTGATCGGCAAGGTCCACAGGCTCGGCCTTTCGAACCGGGTCGAAGGCAAGGGCAAGGAGGAGGAAGCCGAAGCGCCCGCCGCCGCCCCGCGCCCCGCGAGCACGCCGTCGCAGCCCGCCCAGCCGCAGGCCGCCGCCCCCCGCGCCG